>NZ_JAJJZG010000010.1 GCF_021028995.1 Halobacterium sp. KA-4
GACGATGACCGCGAGCAGCGCCCACGAGCCGGCTTCGGCGGCGCCCACGGCGATGTACCACTTGCCCGCGAAGCCGATTGTCGGCGGGATGCCGACCATCGCGACCGCGAGCACGCCGAAGACGCCCGCGCCGACCGGCGAGCGCTGGACGAGGCCGTCGAATTCCTCGACGCGGCGCGCGCCGGTCTCCGTGGCGACCAGCCCGGCGGTGAGGAACAGCCCGCCCTTCATGATGGCGTGGCCGACGAGGTGGATGGCCGCACCCATGAGCGCGGTGACGTTCCCGATGGAGATGGCGGCGACCACGAGGCCGAACTGCGAGACCGACGAGTACGCCAGCATCCGCTTGACTTCCGACTGAGAAATCGCCAGCAGGCTGCCAGCGACGATGCTGACGACGGCCCCGCCGACGAGGATGGCGTGCGCCAACTCGTTTTCGGCGAGGAACGCAGCGCCGAACACCGTGTAGACGACGCGCAGCAGCGCGTACGCCGCAATCGTGGAGACGAGCGCGGAGATGAGCGCGCTGACGGTGTCGGGAGCGCCCGCGTAGGCGTCGGGCTGCCACGTGTGCAGCGGGAACACCGCGACCTTGATGAACAGGCCGACGACGATGAACGCGAACGCCGCCTGCGTGAGCGTCGCGCCGTAGCCGTTCTCAGCGAGTTTCACGGCGAGGTCCGCCATGTTCAGCGTCCCGGTGTCGATGTACGCGTACCCGACGCCGAGCAGGAACAACGACGCGCCCACGGTGCCGACGAGCAGGTACTTCAGCGCCGCGACCGCCGACCGGCCGCGGTCGCCGCTGGCGACGAGCGCGTACGCCGCCAACCCCGTGATTTCGAGGAAGACGTACATGTTGAACAGGTCGGCGGTGACGCTCATCCCGGTCAGGCCGGTGACCAGTAGCATGTACACCGCGTAGAACGGGTTCGACCGCGGTCCCGCGCGGCGGGCGTACGCGAGCACGCCCAGCGAGACGACCGCAATCAGGACGATCATCGTCGCGGTTAGGCCGTCGACGACGAGTTCGATGCCGTATGGCGCTTCGAAGCCGCCGACGACGTACGTGATGGTGCCGTCGGCGAACGCCGTCGCGGCGAGCTGTGCGGCGACGACGAGCTGGACGGCGCACGCGACGACGGCGACCGGCCAGCCGCTCTCCGAGCGCGCGATGCCGGCGACCAGCGCGACGAGCGACCCGACGATGGGTGCGGCGACCGCGAGCGCGACGAGGTCACTCACTCTCACGCACCTCCTTGAGGGTGTCCTCGGTGAGCGTGCCGTACTCCGCGTAGATGCGGACGATCATCCCGAGCGCGACCGCCGTCAGCGCGACGCCGACGACGATAGCGGTGAGGATGAGCACGTGCGGCAGCGGGCTGACGTACGGTGCGCTGTCCGTCAGCACGGGTGGGCTGCCGCCGTCGAGGTACGCCGACGCGATGAAGAACAGGAAGATGCCGGTCTGGAAGATGTTCATGCCGATGACTTTCTTCACGAAGTTCCCGGCGGCTATCATCACGTACGTCCCGATGCCGAGCAGCAGGAACGACGCGACGTAGTAGTCCCGGGTGACGAGTAGGTCTATCATTCGTTGTCACCTCCGTCCTTGCCGGCGTCGATGGCGAAGAACAGGCCCGTGATGGTGCCCGCGACGATGACGCCGATGAACAGTTCCACCACTTCGATGCCGTACTTGCTGGCGTGGTGGATGCCATACGCCGAGTAGTCGAGGAAGCCGCCGCCCGCGACGACCGTGCCGACGCCGATAGCGACGAACGCCGCGACGCCGCCGGCGACGACGAGCACGAGCGTGGCTTCGCCAACCCACTCGCGAAGCGGATCGATGCCGAACGCAATACCGAGCATCAACATCACGGTGGCGACGACGACGCCGCCCTGGAACCCGCCGCCCGAGGAGTCCGCGCCGTGGAACATCAGGTAGAGGCCGTACGTGAACACGAACGGCGAAACGACGCGTACCGTCGCCATAATGATGGGGCTCTCGACATATGATTGCAGGTCGTCGGCCGTCTCGGCGGCCTCCAGGTCGGCTTCCGAGGTAGATTCGCTCATGCGAACACCTCCTTGCCGAGCACGACGAGCAGGCCGACGCCCGCGGAGTAGACGACGACCGCCTCACCGAGGGTGTCGAACCCACGGTAGGCCGCGAGCACGGCAGTGACGGCGTTCTTCACGCCCGCCTCCTTGTACGCGTGTTCGAGGTAGTACTGCGTGACGTCGGACGTGATGACGGTCGTGTCGGCGGCCCCGATTTCGGGGAGCGCGCCGAGCGTGGTCGCCAGTACGGCGACGATCAGCACGGTGACGCCGAGCGCCGGCACGTCGAGGCGTTCGAGCACGCGGTCGCCCGACGGCCGCACCGTCTTTGCGATGGTTAGCAGGAACAACACGGTGGTGACGCCGGCGCCGACCGCGGCTTCGGTGAGGCCGACGTCGGGTGCCTGCAGCACCACCCAGACGACCGCGATGCCGAGGCTGTACGTCGCGAACGCGATGATAGCGGCGAGCACGTCCCGGAGGACGGCCGTCGCCAGCGCGGTCGCGAGTATGAACGCGATGAGCGGGAGTTCGAGGTTCATTCGCTATCACCCTCGTCGGTCGTCCACGGTTCGATGCCCTGGTCTTCGGCGGCGCGCGCGATGGCGTGGGCCGCGGTCGGGTTCGTGATGAACATGAACAGGACGAGCAGCGCGGCCTTCACGCTGGAGAGGTCGAAGCCGAACGTGATCGCGACCGCAGCGAGCGCGAGGCCAGCGCCGAGCGTGTCGCTCTTCGAGGCGCCGTGGGTGCGCGTGTAGACGTCGGGCAGCCGCAGCAGCCCGACGGCCGCGACGAACGCGAAGAACGCGCCACCCGCGACGAGCGCGAGCACCGCAATCTCGCGGGGCGTCACAGCACACCACCCCGTTCGACGGTGAATTTCGAGATGGCGATGCTCATCAGGAAGTTCAACAGCGCGTAGACGATGGCGATGTCGAGCGCCGAGGGGTTGCCGGTGGCCGCCGCGACGAGCGCGATGATGACGACGATGTTCGTCCCGATGGCGTTGACCGCGATGACGCGGTCCTGCATCGTCGGGCCGCGCACGACGCGGTAGAGGACGGACAGCGAGATGACGATGAACGCCGCCGCGCCCCCGAGCAGGATGTCAGTGAGCAGCGTCACTCGTTCTCACCTTCCGTTTCGTCGTCGGTGCGTGCGCCGCGCTCGGCGGGACTGGCGATGCGAGCGGCGCGCCGGCCGTAGAACACGAACCGGACTGCGCGTTCGAGCGCGCCGTCCAGCAGGTCGTCGCGAGCGCCCGCCGTGAGGCTGTGCACCGTGAAGTGGCGTTGCGTGACGTCGACAGTGAGCGTCCCGGGCGTGAGCGTGATGCTGTTCGCGAGCGTCGTCGCCGGGAGCGCCGACCACACCGCGGCGTCGAACTCCACGACGCGCGGGTCGATGGGGAGCCGCGGGTGGAGGACGACGTACGCGATGTCGAGGTTCGCCTTCACGATTTCCCACAGCAGGAAGGGAACGTACAGTGCGAAGCGCGCGAGCCGCCCGCCGAGTTTGCTCAACTCGACCTCGCCGCGCGTGGTGATGCGCCACAGCAGCGCGGAGACGACGCCTGCGGTGATGGCGCCGGTCGCGAGGTCGAACGTCGAGAGCGTGCCCGAGACGAGCAAGTAGAACGCGTACGTCGAGCAGAACAGCACGACGAACTGGCCGAGGCCGGCGGTCCGCGTGAGCGGGCTGCGGCGGGTTGGCCGCTCGACAGGCGCGAGTTCGACGGTCAGGCCGGCGGCTTCGAGTTCGCCCTCCAGCGGCGGGAGTAGCGGGGCCATCCCGAGCGGGTTGTACTCGGGGTCGAGGACGACCGTCTCGACGCCGTGGCGGCGCGCGTAGTCGGCGAGCACGTCGGCGTAGTCGCCGGGGTTGAAGAGGTACTCCGTCTGCCCGACGACGGCGGTCTCGACGCCGACCGAGTCAGCGTCCTCGCCGAGATCCTCCTCGACCCACACTTCGATGCGGTCGAGGAGTTCCACTGCGGCCGTCGCTTCCGCGCCCTCCTCGCTGGTGTCGATGCGTTCCGACACTGGGTAGACGAAGTGGAGGGTCGGCCGGCCGTCGGCGTCGGCGGCACGTTCGGCGACGTACGCCACCGTCTTCCGGAGTGTCACCGAGTCGTCGACCGGGACGAGCAGGTCGTCGCCAGCCATCAGGTCACCCCCCGTGGTTCGGGCCACAGCGCCGACTGCGGCCGCGTAGCTAGCGTCATTTGTCGTGTTCGGCGAGTGGGTGCGCCGTATGATGATACCTTCGGTTTCCCACGCTAGTCGGCGGCGAGTACGGCCGGTGAACGTCAGGCGCGGGTGGCGAGTTCGTCCGCGACGCGGCGGCCGAGCGCGGTCTTGCTGCCAATGAACTCGGTGACGTCATCGCGGGTCACGAACAGCACGCGGGTGTCCTCGTCACCCATCACGCTGGCGTCGTTGGCGACGACGAAGGAGAGGTCCACGCGTTCGAGCGTCTTCCGCGCGGCGACGACCATCGCATCGTCGTCGCCGGACGTCTCGGCCTTGAACCCGACGATAGTGAGGTCGGGATGGGCTTCGCGAATCTCGTCGATGAGCTTCGGCGTCGGCTCCAGGTCGAGTGTGATGTCCTGGCCGGAGCGAATTTTCTCCTCGCTGGCTTCGACGGTGTAGTCGCTGACCGCGGCCGCGGAGACGAGCGCGTCGGCGTCCGCGCAGGCCTCGCGGGTCGCCGCCAGCATCTCCGCGGCGGTCTCGACCTGCACCGTGTCAGCGTACGGGACGTCATCGCCCTGGTGAACGAGCATGACGTCGGCCCCGGCGACGTAACAGCCCGCGGCGACGGCGCGACCCGTCCGGCCGGACGCGCGGTTCGTGAGCACGCGCACGGGATCGATTGGTTCGCTGGTCGCGCCGCTGGTGACGACGACGTGCTCGCCCGCCAGGGGGTCCTCGCTGGCGGCGCGCGCCGTCTCGACGGCGATGGCTTCCTCGGTGGCGATTTTGGCTTTGCCTTCCTCGACGCGCGGGTCGACGAAGTCGACACCCCACGACTCCACGCGGTCAATGGCATCCAGCACGCCAGGGTGGTCGTACATCGGCTCGTGCATCGCGGGCGCGATTACGACCGGGACATCGGCCCCGAGTGCGGTGGTCGCGCACGTCGTCACGGGCGTGTCGTCGATTGCCCCCGCGATTTTCCCGACCGTGTTCGCGGTCGCCGGCGCGACGAGGAAGACGTCCGCCCAGCCGTCGCGCCCGCAGAGGTCGACGTGCTCGACGCTCCCCGTTATCTCGGTGACGACGGGTTCGTCCGTGGCGAACTCGACGGCCCACGGGTTGATGATTCCCTGTGCGCTCCCGGTCATCACGGCCCGTACGCTCGCGCCGCGGCGGCGGAGTTCGTGGGCGAGTTCCACGACCTTCACCGCCGCGATGCTGCCCGTGATCCCGAGGGCGACGTTCACTCCGGAGAGCATTCACAGGGGGTTCGCACTCCCGGCTATAAATAGGCTGGTCAGTCGTCGTCTTCGACGCTCGGGTGCATCGTCGGCGGGTCCGCTGGCGAGAGCGCGGCGAGGGCGTCCAGACTCTCCTGCTCGCGCTCGCGGCGTTCGGCCTCGTCGATTTCCTCGCAGCCCGGCGGCACGTCGCGGTCGCGGCCCGTGAAGTAGCCCTCCGGCGCGACCCAGTCGTGGTAGTGAGGGACGTCGCTGTCGTCGATGACGGTGAGCCCAACAGTAGCGCCGTGGCCGGCCGCGACGACGGTCTGGTGGTACTGGCGCGCGATGCGGCCCGCGGCGTAGACGCCGTCAAGGTCGGTGCGGCCGAACTCATCGACGTCCAGCATCGTCTTCGAGCCGCGGTCGATGCGGGACAGCTCGAAGTCGTCGAGGTAGGAGATGTCCGGCCACGATGACGCGACCACGAAGTCCGCGGTGTCAGTGGCGGCTGCGTCCGTCTCGACGACGAAGCCGTCGTCGGTGCCGGTGACACGTTCGACGTGCGCTTCGACGAACTCAACGCCGGCGTTCTCGGCCTGCTGTCGGGTGGCGTCGAGGAAGGTGCGCGCGTTCACGCCCGCCGGGAACCCGGGGACGTTCTCCAGGTGGGCGTTGCGCGCGAGAATCGGCTCGCCGGCGTCGTAGACGGTCGTATCGAGGCCGGCACGTGCGGTGTAGATGGCAGCGGTCAGGCCCGCGGGCCCGCCACCGACCACGGCGACGTGTTCGGTCATGGCTGTGGGTTGGCACCGGACGGATACAAGCACCGCGGTCGAGGCAGATTCGCAGTAGACCTTTGACGCCGCACGGCGTAGGGAGTGTGTGAACACGGTCGAGGTGAGCACGGACGTTCGCGTCCCCGTCGAGGAAGCGTACGCGTTCGTCGCCGACTTCCCGCGATACGCCAAGTATTCGGAGTACTTGCAGTCGGTCACCCAGCACGGGAGCGGCGGCGCGGGCACCGAGTACGAACTGACGTTCGCGTGGTGGAAACTCACGCACGCGGTGCACTCGCGGGTCACCGGCACGGACGAACCCGAACAAATCGACTGGAAACTCGTGGACGGCATCGACGCGCACGGCCGCTGGGAGGTCACCGAGACCCCCGACGGGTCGCGGGTGACGTTCGTCGTCACGTACGACACGGACAGCGCCCGTGGGTCGCTCGACCTGCCGCGGCTGGTGTCCCTCGATTGGGTGGTCGACAAGGTCGTGGACAAGGTCGTCGAGGAGGGCGAGCGCGTCGTCGAGCGCGTCGTCGCGGACCTCGAAGGCGAGCGCCGCCCAGTCGAACTCGCCGTCGAGACGTACTGACCCACGGCAACGCTTATCCGGTATCGAGTGAACGCTCCGGACGTGACAGTACACGATACGAGCGCTAGGTTCGGCGCTCGCCGGAGGGCAGCACAGTGACCGACGAACCGCTCTCGGTCGGCATGCTCGGCTACGGGTTCATGGGCGACGCGCACACGAACGCGCTCCGCACGCTCCCGCAGTTCTTCCCGGACGCACCAGAAGTATCGCTTGACGTGCTCGTGGGGCGCGACGAGAGTGCAGCCCGCGAGGCCGCCGACCGCCTCGGCTTCGACCGCGTGGAGACCGACTGGCGGGACGCCATCGACGACGTCGACGTCTTCTACAACCTCGGCCCGAACGACGTCCACGTCGAACCCTCCATCGCAGCGCTGGAGAACAATGTCCACGTGCTCTGCGAGAAGCCGCTCGCGCCGACCGTTGCGGACGCCGAGCGGATGGCGGAGGCTGCGAGAGAGAGTGCTGCGACCGCGGGCGTCGGGTTCAACTACCGGTTCGTGCCCGCCGTCCAGTACGCCAAGCGACTAATCGAGGATGGCGCGCTCGGGGAGATTCGGCACGCGCGCTTCCGGTACCTCCAGGACTGGCTGGTCGACGCGGACGCGCCATGGTCGTGGCGAATGGACGCCGACACAGCGGGGTCGGGTGCGCTCGGCGACCTCGGCGCGCACAGCTTCGACCTCGCGCGCTACCTCGTCGGCGACATCGACGCCGTCAGCGGGCACCGCGAGACGTTCGTCGAGGAGCGCGTCCCCGAGGGTGAGAGCGAGGCGCGACCCGTCACCGTCGACGACGCGTTCGCCGCGCACGCGGAGTTCGCGAACGGCGCGATGGGGACCTTCGAGGCGACGCGGTACGCGACCGGCCGGAAGAACGGCCACACGTTCGAAATCGACGGCTCCGAGGGCGCGGTCCGGTTCGACCTCGAACGGCTCAATGAATTGGAGGTCCGCCGCGGGGACGGCCGCGGCTTCGAGACGGTGCTCGTCACCGACGAGGATGATCCCTACGGCGAGCACTGGTGGCCCGCGGGCCACGTGCTCGGGTGGGAGCACACGTTCGTCCACGAGAACAGCGAGTTCCTCGGCGCGGCCGCCGACGACGGCGAGTTCGCGCCGGACTTCGAGGACGGCTTGGCGGTGCAGCGGCTTCTGGACGCCGTGGAGCACAGTGACGACCGCCGCGAGTGGGTGACGGTCTGAGAAGTTACTCTTCGAAGTCGCCTTCGTAGTCGCCGCCGTACCGCATGAAGAGGTAGGTTAGGCCGAGCACGGAGACCATCGACCCGGTCGCGGCGACGCCGAGGGTCTTCGCGCTGTCCGGGAGGATGGACTGGTAGCCGGTCTGTTCGGGCGGGTTCTCCGTGACCTCGATGACGCCTTCCATCCCCGCGCCGGCGTGGGGTGTGCAGACGTACTCGTAGGTGCCTTCGACCTCGAACGTGTGCTCGTAGGTGAACCCGGAGTCTTCGAGGGACTCGTGGCCCTCCCAGGAGGCTTCCTCGGGAATCGACGTCGGGACGACGTTGTGACCGCCCGCCGCCCACTCCCAGCGCACGGTGCCGCCGGGCTGGACGTACGCGGTTTCGGGGTCGAACGTGAGGCTCCCACCAGGTGCGACCGTGACGACCGTCGGGCCGCCCTCGCCTTCCTGCGCGGCGGCGGTCCCGGTGGCGGCGACCCCCGCAGCGGCGGCACCGGCACCCGCCCGGAGGAAGCTGCGGCGTGTCACCCGCTCGTCTGCATCGGAGTTCATGCCCGGGGCTATGTGACACCGGGTACTGAATACTTTGGTTTGTGGCTCCTCCCGGCCGTACCACGATTCACTGACGGAACCGCGACCGTCAGTCCTCGCGTCGGTCCGCGGGCGGCCGCTTGACTCGGGCTGCCAGCGGATCGTCGAGGTCCAACTACATCGTCACTTCCGCGCGGAGCCGCTCGGTGACGTCGAAGCCGAGGTTGTCGTAAACGTGGACGGCGCGCTCGTTGTCCTCGTCGACGGTCAACACGAGCGACTCGCAGCCGTCCGCGTCGGCGTACGCGACCAGTTGTTTGAGGAGTTCCGTGCCGACCCCGCAGCCCCGGTGATCGGGGTGGACGAACACCACGAGTTCGGGGTCGCTGGCGTCGGCGGGCGCCGCGGCGACGTGCCCCCAGACACCGTCATCGCCTACCGCGAGCAGGTTCAGGCCCTCGTCCGCGAGGTCGTCCAGCCACCGTTCGGTGCGCTCGCGGGTTCTAGGTGGCAGGCCGAGCGTCGTCGTCTTCAGACTCATCGCGTCGTACATCTCGACGAGGGGCGCGCGGTCGTCGTCCGTGAACGGTCGCACGACGTACGGCTGGCCGTCGTCGTCAAACGCGCGCGGGCACCGCGGCTGGCAGTGCACCGTCCCCTCGCAGCGCGAGTTGTCCCACGCGTCGCACGCGGGCCGCTGGTCACTGCCGTCCACGGGCATACTCGCTAGTAGGGTGTGAACTGCCTTCAAGGCGGAGCCGAAACTGTGGGGGTGTATAACGGGGTGTGGAGCGGCACGCGACCCGCAGCGAGCGCGACGCGCGCACGGAAACTCCGCGTGCCGAGTCGAGGGTTCCAGAACCCTTTTGCCGGGTCGCTGTCCACGTGCGAACATGGCAGACGTCGAAACCGAACTCCGCAAGGAACTCTTAGATGCGTTCTCGGGTGCCGACTACCCGGTGAAGAACCAGATGGGTCTCGTGCCCGCGCTCCCGAACGGCCCCTCGACGAAATTCGAGGCCGGCGGCAAGTCCTTCACCGCGATGGAACTGGCGACGAAGCTCTCCAGCCGCGCCGAGTTTCCCTACGACGACGCCGAATCCCTCGTCGACGACGTCATTGAGGGGCTCAAGGAAGAAGGCGACCTCTGAACGCGAATCGATAGCGCGACGACGCGCCGCAGTGCGATTTCTTCTTCCGAAACGACTTACGGCGTGGTCGGCGTCGGTACGGCCATGACCGACTGGATTGGTGACGTGTTCACCAGCGACACGGGCTGGACGCACCTCGAGGCGCTCGTCGACGTGCGCGGCCGGATGGCTGGGTCCCCGGGCGAGCGCGAGGCCGCCGAAGCGACGCGTGATGCGCTCTCGGCCGCCTGCGGTGACGCTTCTCTGAACGAATTCGAGATTCAGGGCTGGACGCGCGGCGACAGCGCCGTCGAGACGCCCGCCGGTGACGAGGAGTGTATCGCGCTCCCGCGAAGCCGGAACGGCGACGTCTCTGGGGAATTCGTGGACCTCGGATACGGCCTCCCGAGCGACTTCGAGGAGGTGGACCTCACCGGGAAGGTCGTGATGGTGGCCTCCGACGTGCCCGGCTGGTACGACCGCTACCTCCACCGCCGCGAGAAGTACTACCACGCCGTCGAAGCGGGCGCCGCGGCGTTCGTCTACAAGAACCACGTGGAGGGCTGCCTGCCGCCGACCGGGAGCGTCGGCACCGAGGAGCAGCCGCTCGGCGAGATTCCCGCGGTCGGCGTCTCCAAGGAGGTCGGCGCGCGCCTCGCCCGGAAGTACGACGGCGAGCGTGTGGGCGTCTCCGTGAGCGCCGAGGTCGACGACGCGACGAGTCAGAACGTCCACGCGACGCTCGGCCCGGACACCGACGAGGAACTGCTCGTGACGAGCCACGTCGACGCCCACGACATCGCCGAGGGCGCGATGGATAACGGGGCCGGTACCGCGATGGTGGTCGAACTCGCGCACGTGCTCTCCGACCGCGAGGCTGATCTCGACACGAAGGTCCGCTTCGTTTGCTTCGGCGCGGAGGAGGTCGGGCTCGTCGGGTCGGCCTACGACGCCGCGAACCGGCACCGCGAGCACGTC
The DNA here is from genome assembly GCF_021028995.1 of Halobacterium sp. KA-4. Lineage (GTDB taxonomy): Archaea > Halobacteriota > Halobacteria > Halobacteriales > Halobacteriaceae > Halobacterium. The sequence continues at coordinate 10,708 of NZ_JAJJZG010000010.1, forward strand.
CGCGCCGTGTTGAATCTCGACGGCGTCGTCGCCGGTCGCACGCTGGAGTTCTACACGCACCACTTCGACGCGCTCGAGGATGCCGCCCGCGAGGTTGCCGACCGCTTCGACCACCCGATTTCGGTGACGCCCGAGATGGGGCCACACTCCGACCACTGGGAGTACGTGAAGTTCGGCGTCCCCGGCTACCACGTCACCAGCCAGACCGACGGCGAGGGCCGCGGCTGGGGGCACACGCACGCGGACACGCTCGACAAACTGGAAGTACGGACGTTCCGTGAGCAAGCCATCCTGCTCACGGAACTCGCGGTCGAACTCGCCAGCGAGGGCTTCGCCGTCGCGCACGCCAGCGAAGCCGACATCGCCGCAGCGCTCGAAGACGAGGACCTCGCCAAGGGGATGAAGATTACCGGCGACTGGCCATACTGACGCCGGGAGCCCGTAGCCTTTTTGCGACTGCCGGCCCCGCGTTCCGACGATGAGCGAGACGATGCTGCGTGGGGTGTGGCGGTGACGCGCGTCGGCGTTCTCGGTGACGGAGCGACGGCTGCCGCCGACGTTGTGCGGGACGCCGGCGGGGAAGCCGTCGTTGGCGACGAAGCGCTCGACAGCGACGCGGACGTGGTCGCGGCGCTCGGTGAGGACGCGCTCCTCGACGTGCTCGCCACGGGGGCCGGCGCGCCCGTCCTCCCGGTGAGCGCGGGCAGCGAGTACGGCGGCGTCACTCGCGACGACCTGCCGGACGCGCTCGCCGCGCTCGCCACCGACGACTACGAAGTCGACGACCGACCGACGCTGGCGGTCGGCGTCGGCGAGACGAGGGTACGCGCGCTCGCGGACGTAATGCTCGTGACGGACGAGCCCGCGCGCATCTCCGAGTACGCGGTCACCACGCAGGGTCGCGACGTCGACGAGGTGCGCGCGGACGGCGTCGTCGTCGCGACGCCCGCCGGCAGCCACGGCTACGCCGCCGACGCGGGTGGACCGTTGCTGTCCGCGGACGCCGACGCGCTCGCGGTCGTCCCCGTCGCACCGTTCCGCGTCGAACGCGTCGAGTGGGTGCTCAACGCGCCCGCCTCCGTCACCGTTGTCCGAGAAGAAGCCGACGTCGCGTTGTTCGTCGACGGCCGCGACCACGGGTTCGCGGCCCCGCACGGGTCCGTCGAACTCGACTGGGGGGAGCCGTTCCCCGTAGCGGTCGTCGCGGCGTCGCGGGGCGTCGGCTTCGAGTGAGCGTATTGGAAAAGACATAATACCGCGACAGACCGACGTTCGCGCATGGCAGTTCCATCGGTCACGCTCTTCGGGCCACTCGACACGGTGCTGGCGCCCTACGCCGAGTATGCCGTGTTGCTCATGGTCGTGTTGAACTTCGTCAGCCGGCGCGTCGCGCACGCCGCCCACGAGCGGCAGGCCGAGGACGGCGCGGACGCGCTCTCGTGGCACCCGTTCCACGCCTTCACGACGTGGGGCGTCGTGCTGTTGAGCTTCTACTACCTCACGCTGCACCACCACAGCGGAATCGTGTTGTCCGCGCTCGCCGTTGGCACGCTCCTCGCCGACTTCTTCGAATTCGAGGCGCGCAAGGTCGAAGCCCGCGAAGGCCTCGAACTGGAAGCCCCGAAGGGCGCCATCGTCGCGGCGACGATTACGCTCATGTACGCGGCCTACATCAGCGTCTTCTTCCTCGTCAAGCCGTACTGGATGCAGGTCGTCTGAAGCGACCCGACTCGAATTTCTCGCTGTCTCGAACGAACTGTCCAGCGACGCGGTCGCCTCGTCAGTCCCTCCAGCGACGCGACCCGCCGACGCGCGCCAGCGACGAGCACGCTCCACTACGGTCTGCTCTGTACAGCGTCGAAGAGAACACGAGGAGTGCAGTGGACGGCAGCAGCGGCACGAGCGAGGACGAACGGCGGCGACGCTACGCGGGCGGAGAAACGTCGGCGAGGAGGAGCGCGGTTACTCGCTGTTGACCTTCGCGTACAGCTCGCGGCCGAGCGGCACGCCCACCCAGAAGAGGAGTGCGCCGAAGATGGCCAGCCAGAACATCGACTCCAGTAGTATCAGCGCGGCTTCGCCGAGCATCGAGAGGTCGCTCGGCGGCGCGCCAGTGAGCTGGGAACCCGCGAAGCTCGGGGTCTTGTACCAGCCAGCCAGCACCATCCAGATGAGGCCCGCACCCGTCAACAGGCCGAGCCCTTTCGCGAACTCGTCAGCCATTATCCGAAGGTTCGTCGCCGCTGTCTTTATCCTTTGCCATTCCGCTGGCGCGGAACCGCGAGGAGAACGCGTACACGAGACCGCCCGCCGCGATGAGACCGACGCCGAGCGCCGCGAACGCGACGTTCACGTCCTCGGGCGCCGCCCGTCCCGCGTTCGTCGCGGTGTCCAGCGCGACGAACCCGAGCACAACCGACACGACGGCGAACAGCGTGGAGAAGACTGTCACGGACTTGTAGAGCCGGTCGGGCACGACCACGTCGCGGCCGCGTTCGTCGTCACCCATCAGCTGGACGAACGGCCGGCCGATACTTCACTGTCGCGGTCGGCGAGAGCGCACCGAGAACGAGAGTGTGAGGCGGGAGAAGTGGAGAACGTCGGCTGCGGGTCGGAATCGGTTACTTCGGCGGCCGGAGTTTGTAGTAGCGCCGGTTGAGGTCGTACATGTACCCCTCGCGCATCGTCTTCAGGACCGCATACGCGATAGCACCCGCGATTGGCGGCACAAGGAATGTCAAGTCGAGTAGGAGATGCGAGTCGAGGGGAACGTGGGTCTTCATGGAATATACGCTGATGGTGAATGCAAAGACGACGCCCATCACGCCGACGGACGCCCAGAACGGCTGCTCGACGGGCCGGCGCGCGCTCCCCTTGTTGAGGAACGGGACGATGGCGATGAACCCGACGACGACGAGGTTCGCGACCACGCCGTACGTCCGGTCGGCCATCAGTTTCTCCCCGCCGAGGATGGCGAGGTCGGGGTTCAGCGGACCGAGCTTGAGCAGGCCGAACGACCAGTAGAGGTACCAGTCCGGCAGGATGATGCTCGGCGTCTGACTCGGATTCGCGGGCGCGCCGAGGTGCGGCGGGAGCGTCGACGCCAGGAAGAAAATCATCCCGACGAAGAAGCTCGTGAGCGCCAGGTTCCGGATGAGTTCGTGGGGCCAGACCGGGAACGCGAGCACGTCGCGTTCGACGTAGTCGGACTCCTCGCGTAGGTCCTGGTCCTCGCGGCGGGAACGCTCGAAGTACTCGTAGGTCAGCCGGGAGAGGCCGGTCGTGCGCTCCTTGCGTTCGCGCCACGTCGGCGTCTCGTCGTCCGGCGGAACAATGCCCGTACCGTCGGTGCGAGCCGCGTCGTCGGTGTGTTCGTCGTCTGCCATTGTTTTAGTGGGGTTCCGCGATGCCCTGCATCCAGACGAGTCCGAGGTGGATGGCGATGACCGTCGTCACCACGAACGGGAGCAGGAACACGTGGAGGATGTACATTCGCTGGAGTGTCGGCTGCCCCGGCGAGAAGCCGCCGAACACGAGCTGTGCGACCCATTCGCCGATGAGCGGTATCGAGAGGCTCATCTCGACGCCGATCTGTCCGGCCCAGAACGCGAGCTGGTCCCACGGGAGCAGGTAGCCCGTGTACCCGAAGACCATCGTGAGGCTGAGCAGGACGATGCCGATGATCCAGTTGACTTCGCGGGGTTCCTTGTACGCGCCCGTGAAGTAGACGCGCAGCATGTGGAGGAATACCGCGGCGGTCATCACCTGTGCGGCCCACCGGTGCAGCGACCGGAGGAAGAACCCGAAGTTCAGGTCCGTCATGATGGCGGCGACCGTGCTGTACGCGACGGTCGCACCCTCGATGTCGACGGAGCCGGCGGCCGCGGACGGCGAGTAGTAGAACCCGAGCAACGCGCCGGATATCGCCGCGACGACGTACGCCAGCGTGGAGAAGAACCCCAGCGAGTACAGGGGGTACCAGTACCAGAACTTGTTGTCGAGGTTGTACTGCTCGGTGTGGCTCTTCGGCATCTGGAGGTTGACGCGGTAGTACAGCGTCTCCAGCAGTTCGAGGTAGTCGACCAGCCGCAGCCGCTTGTCGAGCCAGACGAGCGTCGCGAGGAACGTGTGCTCGATGGGCGTGAGGTCTTTCTCTTCGAGCCAGGCGTCGTGGTCGTGGTCGTCCTTGCGTTCGACGCTCATCTATCCGTCCTCCGGGCGCGGGTACGCCGTGAAACTGCGCTTGACGATGCTGTACGGGTCGTAGATGGACTGGTGGCACGCACAGTAAATCTTGTCCCCGGCGCCCTCGTAGTTCGAGGACCGGTAGCCGGGCACACAGCAGTAGTGCGTGCACTTGTTGAGGAACGCCATGAAGCCGTCCTGGGTGGCGGCCTCGAGCCACTCGCCGACTTCGCCGCTGGCTTCCTCGACGGCGTCTTCGAGGAGCGTGCTCCGGATGACCTGCACCGGAATCGAGTTGTCCGTCTCCTGGGAGCGCCACGTCACCGAGGCCGGCTTCCCGATGCCCGCCTCGCCGTACTGGTTGTCCCACGTCTCGTAGTCCTCGAAGTCGTCGACGTGGACCTGTCCGGAGCCGGGCTGCCAGTCGTAGGAACTGGAGCCGCCCGAGTACCGGAAGTAGTTGTCGCCCTCGTAGCTCGGCTGGAGGCCCTGGTAGTCCTGGATGCCGCAGTACTGGAACCAGTCGACTTCGTACGTGATGCCGCCGAGGTCCTGGCGGGCGACCTGGACGGTTTCGCCCTGCTGTTCGACTTCCTGAATTTCGGGGTAGACGCCGCGGAGGTACCCCTCGTCGTCGATTTCGATGGGGACCATCGGCATCGCACGCGGGGCCGGCCCGCCGGTGTTCTGGACGCCGAAGTACGTCGTCTGGCCGCCGCCGGTCCCCGTCTGGTTGGTGACGGCGTCGAGGCTGGCCACGCCGGCGGTACCGATGCCGGCCACGCCAGCGCTCCCGACGACGCCCTTTACGAAGCGGCGACGTCCCGAACTCTCTGGGTACTTGTCAGACATAGTTATTTCTCGTAGTAGGGGTAGATTGCCTTCTTGAACTGTTCGCCGACGTCACCGAACGCGGATTCGCCGTCGACCTGGTCCTCGCGGACGTAGAGGTCTTCCCACTTGCGCCGGCGCTTCTTCACGATCATCACGTCCGGCAGGAACTCCTTGCGGTAGAGGAGCAGGACGAACGAGAGGTCGATGAAGATGGCCGCGAGGAGGAACCCGAGATACATGTTCCCGACTGGGTCGACGCCCCAGCCCGTGATGAGGCCGTACGCGAACACGGCCACGAACGCGATTTCGACGAGCGTCAGCAACACGATGGCGATGGTCGCCGCCGTGCTCTCGCGGGCGGGCTCGTACCGGTGGATGTCGCCGTAGTTGGATCCTTTCGAGGACATTTATTCTTTGTTGGGTGCGCTCGCGTTCTGTGATTCGCCGTACTTGAGGACGAAGAAGGCGTAGACGAGCGACACGATCATCATGAGGATGGTCGCGATGCCCACGAAGTGTGCCTGGAACGGCACGCCCATGTGGTGGGGGTCGAGCTCGGCTTCGCCGCCTCCGCCGGGTTCCTGTCCACTCTCGTTGACGACCACGGTGCCGACCATGCCGGCACCGGCGTGGGGCGTACAGACGTACTGGTACTCCCCGGTCGGGCCGTCGAACGTGTGCGAGTACGTGAAACCGGAGTCCTCGAGGGGTTCGTGGCCTTCCCACGATGCCTCCTCGGGGATGCTCTCCGGGACGACGTTGTGGCCGCCCGCCGCCCACTCCCACTCGACTGTCGCACCGGGTTGGATGTAGACAGTCTCGGGGTCGAAGACGAGCTGCCCGTTGGGGGCGACCGTCACCGTCTTCGTCGTCCCGGCGCCCGGGAGTCCTTCGTCCTCGCCGGAGCCGCCACCGTCCGTCGTGGCGTTCCCGGACGTGCCGTTCCCAGAGGTCGTGTTGTTTCCTTCGCCCTCCTGGACGGCGGCGGACGTGGAGGACGACCGAGCGCCGGCTGCGCCGATGGCTGCAGCGCCGCCGGCCGAACCGGTCGCAATCTTCAGAAAGTCCCGCCTCTTCATACAGTCGTGAGTCAGGATGGCTCCCGCATAAACCCACCGATGGCCGCGCGGGACGAGACGCGCCGTACACCGGTTCTACCGGCGTTCAGGGGGCGTCGGAGTGGTCCCGCTGGCTGTCCGTTTCGGGGACGAACGACGGTCGTTCGCCGTCGCCGAGCCCCGCCGAACGCAGCCGGTTGCGGAACTCCTCGGAGCGGAAACGGTCCGACAGCCGGGCGTTGGCGACGACGACCAGCATCAGCGCGCCGAACAGCACGAAGCCGACGCCCGCGATGACGGCGATGATGGCGGAGTTCCCGAGCGGGTGGAGTTCGAGAGTTGTCCCGGCGACCGTGCAGGCGCGCGCCGTCGACCCGGTGACCGGTGGGCACCCACGCACGAGCGGGTCGTAGAGGAGCGGCGAGAGCACGAGGAGGACGCCGACGACGACCTGCGCGAGGCCGATGTACTGGAGCAGCGTCGTCCCGAGGCCGCCGCTCCCTTCGGGGACCTCCTGTGGGTTCGGGAGGCCGGCGTTTTCGGGTGCATCGGGGACGTCGTAGTCGTCCATCGAGCAGAGCGCCACGGTGGGTTTCACGTCCCGGAGGACGGTGCCGCGGCCCTCGACGGCGCCGTCGGCGTAGACGACCGCGTACCCTTCGTCGGAGTACGCGAGCACCACGGGCTCGCCGTCGATGGTGTCGCGTTCGACCACCGCGAAGACGTCGCGGGTGGCGACGCGGTGCCGGAGGTCGGCCTCCACGCGGTCGAGCAGCCGTTCGCCCGTAATCCACGTGTCGGGGTCGAAGGCGGCGTCCCACTCCTCGGCGGACAGCTCGGCCATCTCCTTCGGGCCGAACTCCTCGAAGTCGGCCTGTTCTCGGAGGTCCGCCGGTGTCTCGTCGTCGGGCTCCTCGTCCGGCGCAGGCTGGCCGCCCTCGCCGGCGTTGGAGTCAGTCATCACCTCGAAGTTGCGCGTGAAGCGGGTAAACGCTTCCGACCTACACGACGATGGAGTCGACGCTCGTGTCGTTCTCGTGGACGGTCACGTCGAAGTACTCGTACTCGAGGACGCGCTTGTCGAAGACCGTCTCGTTACCGCGCTCGATGACCACGCGCACGTCGTGCCCGCGGTCGTGTATCTCCCGCGTAAGAGAGACCTCGTTACCGGCGGGCACGTCGTAGGTTTCGGCGTCGCCGGCTGGTGCCAGCGTCACGGAGACGTTCTCCACGCCCGCGCTTGCGCGCACCGTGAGGTGTGCCGGGGCGTGCGAGGTGCCGACGGCGGTGTGGGGTTCGGTCGTGTCGCTGGTCGTCTCGGTCGGTGTCGCCGTCGGTGCAGACGTGGGAGCCGTCGTCTCGCTACTGGTCGGTGCGAGGCCCGCGCAGCCCGCGACGGCGACGAGGAGGGCGACTGCCGCGATTCGCGTCGGGGACATGGCCGAACCTGCGGCCGAGACTGGTAAACGTCTTGTGTCAGTCGCTCTCGTGGTTTCCGCGTCGAGGGAACGAAGCGAACCCGTTTAGTCGCGTCGCGCGAACCTCCCGCTATGGTCGCAGACGTGACGGTGGCGAGCGTGGCCGCGGTGCTGGTCACCGCGAGCTTCCCGTGCTACCTCTACGGCGCGTGGATCATCGTCGACGCCGAGACCGTCACGTGGGGGACGCTCAGACACCACCTCGCGTACATCTTCCTCGGGCTTACGCTCAACACCGTTCCCGTCGTCGTCTGGATGATTCCCACGCTGTTCGACCAGCTCGGCGGATTTGCGGTTGTTCACGCGTTCTTCGGCGTGCAGGCATACGCGCTGCTGGCGTTCGCGCTCACCGGCATCGTCCCGATTCTGCGCGCGAAACGCGAGTACAACCTCTACCACGACCCCGACCAGGACGTCGACTTAGACGAAATTCACGAAAACATGAGCGCGTGGCGGCTCCGTCTGCGCGCAGGCGTTATTGGATACGTGCTGTGCTGGCTGGTAGCGTGGGTGCTTGGCGTCGCGCAGTTCGTGACGAAGTACGAGACGCAGTTTTGAGGCCCCTACCGTCCGCGGTACCAGACGTAGCCGAGGACGACGGTAAGCACGAGCAGCCCACCGGCGAAGAACAGCACGCCTGGCGGGAGTCCCTGTGCCGCCGACTGCGACGCGGTGGTCGCAGCGGTCGTCGTCGCCTGTGCCGTCTCCGTGGCCTGCTCGTTCATGATGCTGATACCGCCGCCGTCGGTCGTCGCGGCCGGCGCGTCGCCCGCGTCCCCACCAGTGGTCTGGTAGTCCGTCGGCGCGCCCTGTCCGCCGAACAGCCGCTGGACGACGAGGCTCGCGACGCCGAGCACGCCGACCGCGCCGAGCACGCGCAGCAGCCGTTCTTTCAGTGACGGTTTCGACGCCTCGTCGGCCGCGAACACGACCAGCGACTCCGACGCGGGGGCGTAGACGTTCATCTCGCGGCCCTGCTCGGAGTACCACGTGTCCGCGACTTCCACGAGGTCCGCCTCCACGAGCTTCTCCAGGTGGTAGGTGGCGTTCTGGAGCGACGTTCCGACGTCGTCCGCGACGCTCGACGCGGTATCGGGCTCCTCGTACAGTGCGGCGAGAATCTCGCGGGCGGTGCTCGAAGACAGTGCTTCGAACACCTCGTCGGCGGCGTCCTCGCGGATGCCGACCACGCGCGAGCCGTCGCCGCGCTCGACGGTCGACCGCGACGGGAGTAAGCGATTCCCTGCCATCTACGCGGGGCTACACGTCGCCCCTTCAAAGTATCTCCTAAAGCTAAAGCCCCGATTTGAGTCTGTCCGCGCAAGGGCAAAACACGCGCTTACCGGCCGCCTACCACTCGCTGCCGTCTGCGAGGTCGACGTCGTGCTGGAGCTTCGAGGACGGACAGACGTCTTCGAGCAGGCAGTCCGAGCAGTCCGGGTTGCGCGCGGTGCACGTGTCCCGACCGTGGCTGATGAGCCAGTGCGTGAAGTTCTGCCAGTGCTTAGGCGGAACGACGTCCATCAGGTCCTCCTCGATGGCCTCCGGGCGTTCCTCCTCGGTGATACCGAGCCGCCGCGAGATGCGCTGGACGTGCGTGTCCACGACGATACCCTCGGTGATGTCGTGGCCGTGTTGGAGCACGACGTTCGCGGTCTTCCGGCCGACGCCGGGCAGGTCCGTGAGTTCGCTCATCGTGTCCGGGACCTCGCCGTCGTGTTCCTCGACGATTTGCTGGCAGGCGTTCTTGAGGTAGCCGGCCTTGCTGTTGTAGTACGTAATCGAACTGAGGTCCTCGGCGAGCTCGTCCTCGTCGGCGTTCGCGTAGTCCTCCGGGGACTGGTACTTCTCGAAGAGGTGGGCGGTCTCCTTGTTCACACGCTCGTCGGTACACTGCGCGGAGAGGATCACGGCGACCAGTAGTTCGAGGCGGTTCGAGAAGTTCAGTGAGATCTCGGGCTCGGGGTACTCCTCTTCGAGTCGGTCGATGACCTCCTCTACCTGCGCCTCGCGCGTGTCCAGCGGTGTTCCCATACCAGGAAATCGGCCGTCCAGCCCTTCCCTGTAACGGAACCGGCGCGGCGAACGTTCAAATGCGAGGACGGGACTGCGTCCACGCGTGACCTGACGACGGCGGCAGAGTGCTCGCGGGAGCGCGGTACGCCACTCTGCTGACCCGCCGACGCGCGTGCTGGCTGTCAGCCCCACGCGCCATCCGATTCCATGGCTTGCCGGCCGGCTTCCGGGACGTTTATGCGCGCGACAGACACCCATCGGGGTATGAAAGCGACCGCGCGAGCCCACCCGATTCAGGGCATCGTGAAGTACCACGGGATGCGGGACGAACAGCGCCGGCTCCCCTACCACGACTCCATCAGCGTCTGCACCGCGCCGAGCAACACGACGACGACGGTGGCGTTCGAACCCGACCGCAGCGAGGACAGCTACGTTGTTGACGGCGAGGTCGTGGACGGCTCCGGCGCCGACCGCATCCAGAAGGTCGTCGACGAGGTGCGCGAGCGCGCGGGCGTTGACCACCGCGTGCAGGTCGAGAGTGTGAACAACTTCCAGTCGAACATCGGCCTCGGGTCGTCGGCCTCGGGGTTCGCGGCGCTCGCCCGGGCGGCAGCCGAGGCCGCCGGTCTCGACCTCTCACTGCCCGAGATTTCGACCATCGCGCGGCTCGGGTCCGCGTCCGCCGCGCGCGCCGTCACGGGCGGGTTCTCCGACCTCCACACGGGCTTGAACGACGAGGACTGCCGGAGCGAGCGCCTCGATGTCCCCGACGACTTCGTTGACGACCTCCGCATCGTCATCGCGAAAGTCCCGTCGTACAAGGAGACCGGGCACGCGCACTCTGAGGCCGCGGACAGCCACATGTTTCAGGCGCGCCTCGCGCACATCCACGCGCAACTGGCGGAGGCACGCGACGCCCTCCGCGAGGGTGACTTCGAGCGCGTGTTCGAGACCGCCGAGCACGACTCGCTGTCGCTGGCCGCGACGACGATGACCGGCCCGTCGGGGTGGGTGTACTGGAAGCCGGACACCGTCGAGGTGTTCGACGCCGTCCGTGAACTCCGCAGCGAGGACGACGTCCCCGTCTACTTCTCGACGGATACTGGCGCCACGGTCTACGTGAATACGCGCGCTGAGCACGCAGATAAAGTCGAGGAAGCCATCGCGGACTGCGGCGTCGAAACCGACGTCTGGGAGGTGGGCGGCCCCGCGCACGTGCTTGACGAGAGCGACGCGCTGTTTTAACCCGCGTAGGCGGGTACGGTTTTGTCCCTGGTTCGTGTAGCCAGTAGTATGCGTGTCGTCGTACTCGGCGGTGGTTACGCGGGCGTCGTCCTGACCGACCGACTGGAAGACCGGCTCCCGGCCGATGTCGACCTTCTGGTAGTCGACGACACCGGCGACCACCTCGTCCAGCACGAACTCCACCGCGCGATACGCCACCCGGAGTTCGCCGACGACATCGTCGTCCCGCTCGACGACATCTTCGACCGAGCGCGCGTCGAGGTCGCGACCGTCGAGGACGTCGACCGAGATACCCGGCAGGTCGAACTCGCGGACGGCACCAGCCTCAACTATGACGTGGCTGCGGTCTGTCTCGGCGCGGAGACCGCGTACTACGGCCTTCCTGGTGTCGAGGCGCACGCCAGCCCGTTGAAGCGACTGCCGGACGCCGTGCGCATCCGCAGCGAGTTCGAGGACCTCGTCGATTCGAACGGCGGCACGGCCGTCGTCGGCGGCGCTGGTCTCTCCGGCGTGCAGACGGCGGGCGAACTCGCGGCGTTCGCGCGCGAGGAGGACGCCGACGTCGACGTCGTGTTGCTCGAACAGCGCGAAACAATCGCGCCGTCGTTCCCCGAGCAGTTCCGGAACGCGGTCCGCGACGAACTCGACCGCGAGGGCGTCGACGTGCGCACCGGCGTCACCGTCTCGCGCGCGACGGACGAAGCAATCGAGACCGACGACGGCGACGTGGCCTACGACGTGTTCGTGTGGACGGGCGGCATCCGCGGTCCGAATGCACTAGACGGCGAGCGCGTGGATGTCCGCGCGGACTTCGCTGTGGACGCCCACACGCTCGTACTCGGGGACGCTGCGCGGGTGGTCGACGCCGAAGGGACGGCAGTACCGGCGTCCGCGCAGGCGGCCGTCCGCGAGGCGAAGGTCGCGGCGCGGAACGTTGAGAAACTGGTCGCAGACCTGCGCGAGCACGACGACGGCTTCCGGCCGCGACTCGAACAGTACACGTTCGACTCGCCAGGCTGGCTGGTGAGCGTCGGTGACGGCGCGGTCGCACAGGTCGGCCCGAGCGTGTTCCGCGGCGCTGCGGCGAACGCCGTGAAGTCCGGCGTGGGCGCGAGCTACCTTGCGTCCGCCGGCGGCATCCGGGACGCGGTCGACTTACTCCGCGAGGAGTTCGAGCTCGTCGGGGAGTGACCTATCTCGTGTAACCTGACGGCCAATCCAGTTTTACGGGACCGAACCGACTAGACGAGTATGACGGCCGACAGTTCCGCGGCTTCGGGTCCGCCCGTGCAGACCGACGGGAGCGGGTCTGCAGAGGGCAGCGACGCGCTCGACGGTGACCACACAGTTCTCGTCGTCGACGACGAGGCGGAGTTCGCGGAGGCGGTCGGCAACTGGATAGACCAGCGCTGGAACGCGGTCGTCGCGACCGACGGCGAGGAAGCCCTCGAGAAGTACGGCCCCCATGTCGACGCCGTGTTGCTCGATCGGCGGATGCCGAAGCTCTCCGGCGACGAGACCCTCCGGCGAATCCGCGAGCGCGACGGGGACGCCCGCGTCGCGATGTTGACGGCGCTGGAGCCCGACCTCGACGTCGTCGAGTTGGACTACGACATGTACCTGGAGAAGCCAGTGGACCGCGAGGAGGTCGTGGACGCCACCCGGGAGCTGTTGGAGCGCGCGAACTACACGCGAGAACTCCGGGCGCTGTACGCGCTCAGTTCGAAAATCGCGGAGTTGCAGGCGCGCTACGACGAGGCGGAGTTAGCTGACGACGAGCGCTTCCAGCGGCTGCAGACGGAGTTAGAGCGCGTGCGCGAGCAGGCCGCCTCGCAGCTCGACGGCACCGACGACGGGACGATGGCCGAACTCCTGCAGGTCGTCGAGGACGCCGACCGGTAGTCGTCACGTCGACGCCACGGGGAGCGTGATGCGGACGACGGTGCCCGTGGGTTCGTTGTCTTTGATTTCGACGCCGCCGCCGTATGATTCGACGGTTTTGCGCACGAGGAACAGTCCGAAGCCGCTGCCGGAGCTGTGCTCGCCGAGTTCGCCGCGCTCGAACACCGCTTCCTTGCGGTCGTCGGAGATGCCGGGGCCGTTGTCCGCGACGCGGACGGTCACCCAGTCGCCGTGGCGTTCGGCGTCGACGTGGATGCGGGGCGTCGCCTTGTCGTTGTGTTCGACGGCGTTCGTGAGGACGTTCTCCAGCACTGGTTCGAGGAGTTCGTCGGCGCTCACGGCGACGTGCGGGATGTCGCCGAGCGAGACGACTGCGTCCTCGTAGGCGTTGCGCGTGCCGTCGGCGACGTCCTCGAGCGCCGGTCGGAGGTCCACAGGATGGAGGACGTGTTCGTCGTCCTCGACGAGGGACTTGGTGTAGGTGCGCATCGTCTGGACGAACTCGGCCATGCGGTCGAGGTGGTCGAGGAGGACGTCGCGGTGGTTCAGGAGGTCGTCGCCGTCGTCGAGCGTCTGGAGCCGCGCCTTCACGACCTGGATGTCGTTGAGGAGGTTGTGGCGGAGCGTGCGGTTGATGAAGTCCAGTTCCTCGCGCTCGATGGCGAGTTCGCGCTCGTAGTCGAGGCGGTCGAGCACGTCGTCGAGGTGGGTTGCGAGCACGTTGACCGCGTTGAGTTCGCGGGTGGCGAGGTGGGCCGCGAGTTCGATGCGGCCGCGGTCACCGACCTTGGCGACCGTGTTGAACGTACTGTTGGAGTTGTCCGGGCCAGCGACGACCTCGCCGTCGAGCACGACGCGGACGTCCGAAGGCGCGTACAGTTCCTCGACGGCTTCTCGGGCGAGCGCGGCGGCGCGGTCGCGGTTCTGCGCGTTCACGAGTTTGGACGCGTACTCGTGGAGGAGGTCGAGGCGTTCGTTGGCTTCCCGCTCGCGTGCGAGCTGCTTCTGCTCGGTGACGTCGGTCGCGACGACGTAGACGTATGTTCGCCCGCGGTCGGTGTCGTAGGGGACGAACTGGACGATGAACTCACGGGCATCGCTGTCGTCGCGGTCGCCGTACGCGACTTCGTGGACGCCGTTCGCTTCGCTGTACGCGATTTCCTGGGTTGTCGGCTCGCCGCGGTGGTCGCCGTCGAACAGCGACGACAGCGACGTTCCCGCGAGCTGGGCGGCTTCCTGAATGGCGGCTTCTGGGTCGTCGAATGTCTCCCGGAAGTGCTCGTTTGCCGACGAGACGGTGGGTGAGCCGTCCGCGAGTTCGACGGTGGCGACGGCGTCGCTGGTGTTCTCGAAGAGGCCGGCGAGGCGGTTCCGTTCGACCTGTAGGTCGCGGCGGCGGCTGTCCGAGCGCGCGCGGTAGACGCCGATGCCGAACGACCCGAGCGCGCCGACGACGACCGCGTCGAGCGCGATGACGTACGGCTTGAGGTCGTTCATCGTCCACGTCTGGACGGCGACAATCCACGCGAACAGCGCGGCCGTCGCGACGGTCCCGCCGAACGTCGTCGACATGACCGTGGTGGCGTGGTCGCTGTCCGATTCCGAGCGTGCGAGCCAGACGCCGCCCGCGACGAGGAGGGCGGCGAGCGCGAACAGCGTGACGTTCTCGACGAGCGAGGGGAGGATACCCCAGCCGAGGTCGGTGGTGTCGTCCCAGACGTCGTACAGGGGGATGGCGAACAGCGCGGCACCGAGGAGGGCGATGGCGTGACCGGCGAGCCGCCGGCGGCGGCTGTCCGGTGTCGGGGAGTCGGCCATTTGTCGAACGTGTGGTCAGCGCGCAGTTAAGCGTACTCGCCGAACGAACGCGTGGAGCGAGGATTACGCTGCGTTCGCGCGCGGCAGGTCGACGACGAACACGGTCCCGCGGGGTTCGTTGTCGGTGAAGCGGACGTCGCCGTTGTAGTGGGTGACGAGCGTGCGCACGAGGTCGAGGCCGCCTTCGGCGTCGGCGAGAACGTCCGGTTCGACGCCGGGGCCGTTGTCGCGGACTTCGAGTCGCACCGTGTCGACCGTTGGTTCGACCGCGACTTCGACCCAGGGGTCGTCGGCGTCGTTGTGTTCGGCGGCGTTCTCCACGAGGTTGTCCACGACCGTCTGGAGGGCGTCGTTTGCCCGTACGTGTGCTTCCTCGGGAAGGTCGGTTCTGACGGTGACGCGGTAGGCGTCGGCGACGCGGTCGGCGGCGGTCTCGGCGAACGCCGTGAGGTCGACGGGTTCGAGGGTCGCGTCGTCGGTGATGGTGTTCGCGATGGTGTTGGCGTTCTCGATGCGGTCGAGCGCCTCGTTGGTCTGCTCGCGGATGGTGCCGACGCGGTCGGCAACCGCGTCGTCGTTCGTGGTGTCCGCGACCAGCGCGGCCTGCCCGCGGATGACCCCGAGGCTGTTGCGGATGTCGTGGCGGAGCACGTCGTTGACGAACGCGAACGCGCGCCGGGCGCGGGAGGCGCGTTCGGCGTCGCGGTGCGCGCTGACGTAGAAGACGCCCGCGACGAAGCCGGCGACCGCACCGATGCCGGTGTCCACGAGTATGGGGAAGACGGGTTCGGCGACGGTCCGGCCTTCGAATTCGCGGACGGCGATGGTGAGGAACGTGATGACCGCGAACAGCGCGGCGCTGGTCGTCGACCACGCGGCGACGTACCAGCGGTGCTCCGGGTCGAAGTCTGCGACGTGTAGCCAATAGCTGGCGAACAGCAGTATCACCGCGGGAACGGCGTCGACGAGGAACGCGGATAGCGGCCCGCTCGCGTAGTTGAGTCGCGCGACTTCCGTGATGTGGTGTGCCGCGGAGGTCGCAAGCAGGCCGACGGCGAGCGCGCTGAGGACGGCGACCGGCAGGTGGCGTCGCAAACTGCCCATGCTGGTAGCGACCGGAGACGCTAACTTAGTTGTTTGTAGTCACGGAACGGGTGAACGACGCGAAGGGCGGAGTCGTCAGCTCTCGGGGTGTTGGAGCGTGAACGGGCTGTCTTCGCCGGGTGTCGCGCGCAGGACGCGCTGGACGCGGTTGTGCCATCTGTCGTGGAATTGGCGGCGTTCGGCGTCGGATGCCTCGCCTGCGACCAGTTTCGGAATTAAGTCTGTCACGCGGCCGCCGTCTGCGCCCGGCGGCGACATGCCGACCGCAGCCGGCGCGAACGAGACGCGGACGCTGTCGTCGGTGTCGAGGCGGTGGAACGCGAACGTACGGCCGGGGCCGTTGAGGTCCGTGAACGATAACAGGTTCTCGCGACCACCGTAGCCGCCGAACCCCGTGAAGCCGGTCTCGCGATCCGCGCCGGTGACGTGGCTGACGACGTTCGCCATCGGGCCGAGGCCGTGGTCGTCGGGTTCGCCGCCAACCTCGACGGCGACGTCGCTGCGGACGGGGAGGTCGTCGGGGTAGAGGTCGTCGAGCGCGAGTTGGGTCGCGCGGAACGCGCCCGCGACGGCGGGGCAAGCGTGGCCTGCAGCGAGCACGACCTCGGGGAAACCGACGACCAGCGGGTCGCCCTCGGGGACGACGCCGAGCAGTTCCGCGAGCGGATCCCGGACAGCGATGGGGTCGGCGTCCGCGAGGTGCTGCCAGTTCGTTCGCTCGGTACCGCGTCTCGGTGTCGGGTCGGTCACGGGGTCGACAAGGTCACTCATGTATTTCGAGGTAGGTGGTGTACTGTTTGCGGAGGACGCGCCGCCGGCTCTCGACGACGGCGAGCAGTTCGTGCGGGGTTTCGGCGGCGAGTTTCGGATACTCGGTCTTCGCGCGGCGGTCGGTGCTCTGGATTTCGAGTACCGCTCCTTCCGGGAGGTCTTCGAGCGCGCGCTGCACGCGCACGATGCCGTTCGCGCAGCCGCGACCCCGGTTGTCGACGGTGCGGTCGGGGTCGACGCCGGGTTCGGTGTCGGGGACGTCGAGGTCGGGCATCAGTCGCCCACCTCCCTGTCCATCTCGGCGAGGTCGCAGACGCCGTCGATTGGTGAGCACGCGCGCCACATCGGGCACGCGAGGAAGATGGTGAACAGGACGGCGATGAACCCGAGTTTCGCGAGCACCGCGAGCCCGACAGTCGTGCCGACGTACGTGCCGATGCTGGTGCCGAGCGCGTCGACGGCCTGGTAGATGCCGGTCGCGACGAGTGTCGGGATGACGAATCGTACTGTCCACCGGAAGCGTTCGAGTTGTTCGCCGGCGGCTTGGACGACGGGCGGCGTCGGGCGGAGTTGGCCGGTTGGCACGGCGACGAAGATGTTCCAGACGGCCCCGCCGACCCACGCCGCGAATGCGAGCAGGTGGATTGCACGGGAGGCCGCGGGGACGGCCCCGCCACCAGCGAGTGCGACGTCGGCGGTGGCAGACAGCGCGACGGTGAGGACGGCGCCCACGAGCGCGAGGACGCCGGCGAGCGTCCGGAAGCGTTCGGGCACGGGGGCGTCGTCGAAGGTGTCGATGGCTCCTGTGGAGACGGTAGCGCCGAGCGCGATGGCGAGTGCTGCGCGGAGTGTGAGGGGTGCGTCGGCGTAGACGACCGTGAGCAGTGCGACGCCGGTTACGGCGAGCACGGCGAGCGCGCCGACTGCGAGGCGGTCGAAGCGGCGGTACATCTCCGCGCAGTAGTCGGCGGCGGCGTCGACGTCGCCGGGGCGGACGAAGCCGTGTTTCCATAGCAGGCCGCCAAGGAGCACGCCGAGCGCGACGAAGTACCCCCACTTGGCGAGCGCCAGCACCGGTGACCACTGTCCCGTGAGGTCGAGTGTCAGCGCGGTGCCGACCAGCGACGCTGCGAGGATGACCGCGAGCGCGGCCTTTGGGAGGAGGTACTTGTCGAAGAGTTCGTCGGCGACTGTGCCGGCCGGCTCGTGGGTTACGTCTGCCATCGCGACTGGAACACCTCGTCAAGTGATTAGGCATACCTAAACTAAGGGCTGTGTGCGGACATGTTCGGCCAGCAGTTAGCGCACCTCCAGCGCGACGACGACCGCAAGGAGGACGTACGCGAAGGCGACTGCCCCTGCTGCGGCGAGCACACGACCCGCGCTCGTCAGCGCAGGGATGCCGAACGCGAGGCCACTCGCTTCGACGGCCGCACCAGCGAGCAGCGCGGCGAGCGCGGCCCGCGTCGTCGCGTCACCGGTGTCTGGGGACTCGGCGACGCTCGGCGGGTAGAACTGGACGAGGAACCCCGCGACGGTCACCGTAAGGAATCCCCCGAGCACGAGCGCCACGTGACCCTCGATTCGGGCGGCCGAGAGCCAGCCGGCGGCGACGCCTCCCGCCACGACGACCGCAACCGCGCCCGCCGCGAGTCCAGCGAGGATGCCGGAGAGGCCGACACGCCGACGGTCCGACCGACCGAACAGCACCACCGCGTGCGCGAAGAATACGACGACGGCCGTGCCTTCGACGGCCGCGGCAGCGCGGAACAGCCAGCCGTCCCACAGCGAGACGGCGAGCAGCCCAGGGCCGACACCACCCGCGACGAGCACGACGATTGCGGGCACCGCGAACGGGTCGACGCCGAGGAACCGCGGGAGCAGACGCACACCAAGCACGAACACGAGTAGTGCGGCGACACCGGTGGCGAAGAGGTGCGAGACGCCGGCTGGCGACGCGGCGAGCAGGCGCGGGACGGTGGTCTGCGTGGCGAGCAGGTCGTACGACCCGACGACGAGGTAGGCGAACGGCACCGGCACCGCGAGCACCGCGGCGCGTTCGGCGCGGTTCGACACGTCTGCGAACGGGTCGCGGACAGCGCCGCGCACCGACCACGCCAGCGAACCGAGGAAGACAGCGACACCGCTACACCACAGCAACGCGCCGGCGACGCCGACAGTTTCGGAGACGGCTGCGGCGCCGCTCGCCGTAAGCAGCACCGTCCCGGACGCGGCGAACGCGAGGTGGACGCCGGGGAGTCGGCTCGGCGGATGGACGCGCCCAAAGTACGCGGGCACGAGCAGGTACGCGTGCCCGAAGACGACGTGGAGCACGAACCCGAGGACGGCGAAGTCGACGCCGCTGCGCGCCGGGAGGCCGACGAGTAGCCCGACCCGCCAGAGCACGAGGAAGGCGACGCCCGTTGCCGTGAACAGCCGCGTCCACCGCCCGACGCCGGAGCCTGTGGCTGCCACGAGCGGAGTGACGTCCCAGTCCGTCGAGACACCTCTGTCGAACATGTTCTACGACCCGTGAGCATGGGTTCGTCGAGCCGAACATCTCCGGACGCAGGCCTTTGCGCGCTTGCGGCCTACGTCGAGGTGATGAACTCTTCGACGCGCGACGCCGAGGCCGGCGTGGAGTGGACGCTGGCGAGCGCGCACGAGCGCTGCACGCCGGTCCAGCGGACGATTCGCTACCTCGAAGTCGTCCTCGAGTACCGGGGGCTGGAGGCCACGCGGTTCGGCGGCGGGTTCTTCCCCGACGCCGTCCCCTACACCTGCGGCAAGGAGGCGCGGGTCTTCTACTGGCGCTCGGTCCTCGACGCCGCCGCGCCCCCGGCAAGTGCGTGGGACCACGTCTGCGCGACGCCGTACGGCGTCCAGCCGGCGAGCGAGGACGAGAGCGTTACACCGACGCTGACGGCCGACGACGGGCGAACAGTCGTCGTGGAGGGGACGGTCAGTGGCGACTCGACGGAAGCCGAACTCGCAGCGGGCATGGCCCCCGACGTGTCTATCGAACGGGTGGACGGGGACGAGGTAGTCGTCGCGGCGGCCGGCGACCGCTACCGCGTGGCGTGCGGGGAACGCCGCGAACTCCCGCTCGGCGAGCAACGGGTCGAACTCCCCGACGGCGAGCACGCGACGACGACACCCGTGCTGACCGTCCGGTATCCGGGCAAGCGGACGTTCTACCATCCCGCGGTCGACGCGTCCTACCGACTGTTCCCGTCGTTCGGGCTCGACCTCGCCAACGCGCCCCGCGTGCTGGACGTGGAGCCGGGGCCGAACGTCGACGAAGAGGCGGTCGCCGCGGCACTTGGTGTCGACCTCGATTCGCGGCCGTACGCCGAGCGCGTGCTCTGGCAGGCGTTCGTCCACACCGCGTTCGGGGACAACGCGGCGCCGACGCTCGCACAGTTCCCGGACGGGCTGTTACCCGTATGGCCGGGTGAGTGAACCTGTATCCGAGGCGAAACTTATAGGGGCGCGCACCGATAGCGCACTCGGACCATGAGTCAGACCTTCGAGTTGTACGAGGACAGCAGCGGCGAGTGGCGGTGGCGGCTCCGCGCCGGCGGCGACATCGTCGCCGACTCCGGTGAAGGGTACGCCTCGAAGAGTGGGGCGCGCGACGCCGTCGAGACCGTGAAGGGCGGCGCGTACGACGCGCCGGTCGAAGAACAGTAACCGACTACTCGTTGGCCGGCCCGAGGTAGTCCCACGCCTGCAGGCGGTCGCCGTCGCCCTCCACCCAGCGGTCGCCGATGTCGTCGCGGTAGTAGAGGTTCGGGATGAGCACGTCCTCCACGCGTTCGTAGGCTTGTTCCTGGGCTTCCTGCATTGTCTCGCCCTTCCCAGTTACGACCAGGGGCATTCCGGATTCGCCGGCGACGCGCCACTGGCCGTCTACACGCTTGGCGTCCTCGATGTGGACACCCGCAGGCGGGGTTGTGGTGCCGCCGTCCTCGTCGGAGGCGAACACGATGGCGGCGTTCCGGGAGTTCTCGTCGTAGGTCGCTTCGTCGTCGAATGGGAACGGCGGCAGCACCACGCGGACGCCGATTTGATAGCCGTCGTGGACGTCGAACTTGGGGTCGCGGCCGTTCGCGAGGGCGGCGAAGAACTCCCCGGTCGAGGACTCGATGGCTTCCTCTTGGAGGGTGATAGTTGGGTAGCCGAACCGTGGTGTGAACTCCAGCGGGTAGATGCCGGTGTCGTTGACGATGCAGTTGAGGTCGATGCTGCCGACGTAGCCCTCGTCAGCGAGCCACCCCTCTATGCGGCCGAGCGTTCGCTCGAAGAGGTCGTTGCGCCGCGACCAGAACATGCTCGTCCCCATCTCGCCCGTCGATGGGCCGATGTTGCCGGGGAACAGGCGCTTGTGCTCGAAGTTGAAGTTCACCGGCTCCACGAACTCGTTTCCGTTGAAGAAGCCACAGACAGCGACTTCGACGCCCTCGACTTTGCGCTGGAGCTGGAACCCCTTCATGCGGTGGCCCCAAGCTTTCTCGTACGCGCGCAGGACGTCGATGACGTCGCTGCCGTCGTCGTCGTTGCCGACGTACAGCAGGCGTTTGACGTTCTGGACTTCGCCGAGTGGCTTGACGACGTACGGTCCGGGGTTCTCGTGGACGTGCTGGATGCCCGCCTGGAAGTCCGTGAATTCTTCGTGTTCGATGGTGTTCACGCCGTTCTCCTCTAGGACTTCCATCGCGTACCCGCGGTCCTCTTCTAGGCGGTCGGTGTTGGGCGTGCCGCCGACGACGGCGTGGCCTTCTGCACGTAGTTCCTCGGCGAGCGCGCCGGTGCCGACATCGTTGCCGACCCAGATGTCGTCGAAGATGATGACGTCCGCCCAGTCGACTTCCCCCTTCCAGTCGTTTGTCTTCGGGACGAAGCCGTCCGCAATCTCTTGGTTGCTGTCGGCTTCGATGTAGTATTTGACGTCGTGGCCCTCCTCGTGGACCTGCCATGCCACGTCCCCGATGAGGGCGGCGTCCGCGGAGACGAACAGAAACTTCGTCGGTTCCATATCGGTCAGTCGCGCGGTGCGACCAAAAGGATGCTGTCCACCTGGAACGTCTCAGTTACGGCATAGGTCAACTCGGAGATCGTGGCTCAAACTTGGGTGATCTCGCTGAATGCATGGTGAAAGGTGCCATATCCGGAATCCATTTATACAAGTTGACTGTTATTGAGTGGTATGCCATCAAGAGTCAATCGGCGCGATGTCATTCGCGGTCTCGGAGCTGCAGGTATCGCCGGGCTCGCCGGCTGTACCGGCGGCGACGGTGACGGCAGTGACGGGACAACCAGCGGGAGCGGTGGCGACACGACCACGACCACCAGCAGCAGCGGCGGCAGCACCAGCCGGACGCTCAAGCAGGGCGTCCTCCTGCCGACAACCGGCGACCTCGCGGACCTCGGTGCGCCCATCCGCGACGGCGCAATCCTCCCGCAGTCGCTCCTCGAAGGCGAGACGGACTTCGAGCTGGACTTCTCCGTGCAGGACACTCAGACCGACCCCAACGCCGGCCAGTCCGCGGCGCAGACGCTGCGCAACGGTGGCTATCCCGCGGTTACGGGCGCGGCCTCCTCGGAGGTTACCATCGCCGTCTCAGAGAACGTCTTCATCCCCTCGGGGATGGTCGGCTGCTCCCCCGCGAGCACGTCGCCGGCGATCACCGATCTTGAAGACAACGGCCTCATCTTCCGCACGCCGCCGACGGACGCCCTGCAGGGCGAAGTGCTCGCGCAGGTCGCCGTCGAACAGCACCAGGCGTCGACCGCGGCGACGATGTACGTGAACAACTCCTACGGCCAGTTGCTCGCGGAGAGTTTCAACTCGGCGTTCCAGGACCAGGACGGGCAGGTCGCCCAGGAGGTCTCCTTCCAGAAGGGGCAGTCGTCGTATACCTCGCGCATCTCGCAGGCGCTCAACGACAACCCGGATGTCGTCGTCGTCATCGGCTATCCCGAGAGCGGCATCCAGCTGTTCCGTGACTTCTACTCGGACTTCGACACGGACGTTCCGATTCTCGTCACGGACGGGATGCGGTCGGCGAGCCTCCCCGCGGACGTCGGCAACCCGCTGAACAACGTCACTGGCACCGCGCCGCTGGCAGCCGGTCCGGGGCGGGACTACTTCGACGAGCAGTACCAGGCCGCGTACGACGAGGAGCCCGGCGTGTTCACCTCGCAGGCGTTCGACGCCACCGCGGTCTGCCTGCTTGCGAACGCGGCTGCCGGCGAGAATGATGGCGCCGCCATCGCCCAGGAGATGCAGAACGTCGCGAACCCGGGCGGCGAGGAGGTCACGCCGAGCACGCTCGCGGAGGGCCTCGAAATGGCCGCTGAGGGCACCGAAATCCAGTACTCGGGCGCGTCCAGCGCCGTTGACTTCGACGAGAACGGCGATCTGAAGGCCGCAACCTACGAGTACTTCGGCTTCCAGGAGGGCGGCGGTATCGAAACCCTCGACGAAATTCAGTTCTCGGCCTAACGCGACTACCATCCGTTTTTTCGCCGCGATGCCTCGGTAGCGATGTGTCCACACCGTAGTGGATTCGCTTCGGTTGCTCCACGCCACCGAGCGTTATTGGCGAAATCCCGGGCTCGCCGAAAACTGCCCGGGAACCCAATCTTGTGATGGGGCCCCTCCTGCTGGTATGGCTGTTTCTGTGCGGGAAGCCGAGAGGAAAACTAAATGGTGTGGGATGTAAACTGAGTTGATAACTAGGGTGCCGGGCACGATGACAGAGACAGGTTCTGTGGGTGTGACAGACGTTCTCGATGCCGGTGAGCAGCGATCATGGGGGCTACAGACGCTCCCTTGCACCAATACAGCAGCTCGGGGGTTTCGACCGGCCTCGAGACGGTCGGCTCATGGACGCCAGCTATGAGTGGGCGCAGTCCACCCGCGATTCCGATTGAGTCACATCCTTGTCCGGTGCTCGAATATACCCTCTCGGATGGGAATCCACAGGTTACAACCACGAATAGTGCCTTCGAGCAAGCGTTCGGTGGTGCTGGCACAGGGATGCCGGTGGCCGACGTCTTCGATGGGTTTGGTGGGCTCGGCGCAGCTGACGAGCCGGCGCTTGCAACACAGCTCGCAGACGGCGACGACATCGAGCGGTTTGTGACCGGCACCGAATCGACTCAACGGTATTTAGTGCAGCATGCTGCTACAAGCGAGACGGGCGGTTTTCTCGTCTTCACCGCGCTTGATAGGCCCGGGACACCAGCTGCCGTCGACGATGTGGCGAGCGTGCTGAGCCATGAACTCCGAAACCCGCTTGACGTGGCGAAAGCACATCTCCAGGCCGCGCGCGAAACCGGCGAACCAGCCCATTTTGACGCGGTTAGCGACGCCCATGACCGAATTTCGCAACTCATTCAGGACGTGTTGACGCTTGCCCGAGGTGAGGAGGCAATTACG
The DNA here is from genome assembly GCF_021028995.1 of Halobacterium sp. KA-4. Lineage (GTDB taxonomy): Archaea > Halobacteriota > Halobacteria > Halobacteriales > Halobacteriaceae > Halobacterium. The sequence continues at coordinate 34,566 of NZ_JAJJZG010000010.1, forward strand.
GCGACTGAGTCGGTATCCATCCAGGGTGTCGCGACGGAGGCGTGGGCTGCCGTCGAAACGCAGGGGGCTGACCTCGTGACGCCGACTGCGCTGCCCACAGTGGACGCTGATCCGGATCGTGTTCGCCGACTGTTCGAGAACCTCTTTCGAAACGCCGTCGAACACGGCCAGACGAGTGAGCAGCCAGGGACCAACGACGAGCAGTCAGCCACTAGCCAGTCCCAGATTACGGTTACCGTCGGGTCACTCGAGGGTGGGTTCTATGTCGCTGATAACGGCGCTGGCATCCCGCGTGATGAACGCGACGCCGTCTTGACGCCTGGCTATACGACGGCAACGAGTGGCGCTGGACTCGGGCTTGCCATCGTTGACCGGATCGTTGGCGCCCACGGCTGGGAACTGACGCTAACCGCCTCTGCAGAGGGTGGCGCACGCTTCGAGATACGAGTCCACTCATGACCGTCAACGACTGCCACATCTTGCGGACAGTGGAGTGACTGCGCCATGGATGACCGACTCCAGCAGGCACCGATTGGCGTGCTCGAAATCGAGGCTGATGGAACCCTCCGCGAGATAAACGCGGCTGCACGCGACCTACTCGACGTTAACGGCTCAGTGGCGGGTGAGCCACTCGCGGACGTGTACCCACAGTCGGTCGAAGATACGCTACCCCGCCTGCTCGATGCGGACGAGATCACGGCCGCGGAGTTCGAAGAGTATTATCCAGCCATCGATGGCTGGCTCGCCGTCTCAATTGTCCCCGTCGAGACCGAGGCAACGGTGTACGTGCAGGATGTGACCGCGCGGCAATCACACGCACAGACCGCGGAACAGCTCCGCGCTGAACGAACTCGAGCAACGATTGTTGACGAGCTCATCGCGGACGTCGTCACGAAGCTCGTTAACGCCCAGTCGCGTGACGCGATCTTGGAGGCGATTTGTGAGGCGTTCGGCGAGACCGACTTGTACGAGTTCGCGTGGGTCGGTGACCGGGACCCTGGACACGATACGCTGGCGGTTCAAGCGGTTGCCGGCGATACCGGGCAGACGTTTGCGGCGGTGCGTGATACGATCGGGTCCGGGGAGCAGACGCCTGAAGAGCGGGCGATCGAGCGCACCCAAGTGGAGGTCGTGCACCCGCTCGCCGAAGCCACGCACGTCCCCGAGCGGATCCGCCGGGCTGGATTCGCGGATGGCATCCAGTCATTAGTCGCGATTCCACTCGTGCATGGGGCGGACAGCCACGGTGTCGTCGGCGTGTACGCGAGTCACGCCACCGCGTTCTCCGAGCGCGAACGGACCACCTTCGAAGCCCTCGGGGAAATCGCCGGGTTCGCCGTGACGGCTACCCGGAACCGGAACTTACTGCATGCCGACTCCGTGACTGAGGTGACCTTCGAGGTAGACGACTCAGTGCTCGCCGCGCTGAGCGCGGCGACGAAGACGACGATAACGGTGAACGGCATCGTTCCCCACGAGGAGGCCATCCATGGCTACCTCTCAATTGCTGGGGCAGCCCCCGACACCGTTGCGGCGGCAACCAGGGAGCTAGATGGCCTGAACAACCCCAGGGTTGTGCGCGCCGCTGACTCCGGGGGGACGATCGAAGTGACCATCACCGAGTCGACGCTGCTACTGATTGCGGCCTCGTTCGGCGCAACCGTCCAGCAGGCAGTCTTCGAGGATGGAACCGGGCGTGTCGTCGTTGACCTACCCCAAGACGGGGAGCTTCGCCGATTCGCGCGGGTTGCGAGCCGGGAAGTGGATGCTGACGTCGCCGCAAAACGACAGCGGGACACCACGCCCGGGGTACGCGCTCGCGACGTCCGAGAAGAGCTCACCGAACGGCTCACCGACCGCCAAGAAACCGTCCTTCGAACCGCGTATCTAGCGGATTACTTCGAATCCCCGCGGGGCAGTACCGCGGAGGAAGTCGCCGCCTCACTCGATATTACGGGGTCGACACTCCTGCATCATCTCCGTGCGAGCCAACGCAAGCTTCTCGACGCAGTCTTTGACGACTACGACTAACAGTCAACTCGCCACAACACAGTGCTGGGCCGCTAGAATGACGAGTTCGCCATGTGGTGTGCCACTCCTTCGACTCGCTATTGACCCGTCTGGTGTGCCGAGTAGTTGGCCCGCAGTCACCGAGGGCTAGTCGAACACATCAAGGACGTCTTCCTCAGGCAGGAGGCGACGCACTCGCTGTTCGAGATCCGCGGTTCGTTCGGCGACATGGGTATACCCCTCGTGGTCGGCGCGCTCAGTGGCGGTTGTCGCAGTCTCCACGACGGCTTGCTTGGATGCAGCGCTGAAATACTCGCCAAGCAGCTCGTAGGCCAAGACGGTTCGGTGCTGCTCGATGACGGTGTGGAGCGTCTCGCGGTCAACCGGCTTACAGAGGTATGCGTCGAACGGCATATCCAGCACGTCGAAATCAGGATCAACCGCGGTGACCATGATCACGCGCCCACGGAACTCTCGGTCGTTGAGCTCCAAGAGCACGTCATCACCAGACATCCCCGGCATATGCCGGTCTAATAGGACAATATCGACCGTCGTGTCTTCGATGACGGAGAGTGCGTCTGCGCCCCCGTAGGCGGTTTCGACGCTGCAGAAGCCGCGAAGTCGGAGGGCGTACGCGTCCGCGACCTCTTTTTCGTCGTCCACAACGAGAACCGTGAGGGCATCCAGGGCGTCATCTGACATAGCTCCCGGCGTACACTGTGCTCGTCCCTGAATCCTATTAACAGGTTGCTTTCGCGATACCACACCAGTCTGCATACTTCGCCCCTCCACGAGGACTGGGTCTGCATACCTAGCATGTCAATCCACGTGGCGGGGGGTTCGTTCCTGACGTATGCCTGTTCACCGGCAGCCCTCCAGTACAACTCGCTCACGAACGCATACGGACGAAGTCGATCTCACCCCGACAGAACTCCTCGATATCTTCGGTGACGAATACACGCGACGCGTGTTCGAAGCCATCGCGGACACACCGCAAAGCGGCCGTGACGTCGCCGAAACAATCGACGTCTCCCGTCCAACTGCATATCGACGACTCAATAAACTCCAGGACGCGGGACTTGTGACAACCGAGACGGTACTCGCGAAAAAAGGCCGCCATCACAAGCAGTACAAGGCAGTCGTCGACGAACTCCGCGTCTCGTTCAACGACGACGGCAGCATGGATGTCTCCGTCCAAACCACCAATTAACGCACGTTATTCCACCAGAACCCTCCTTCTGCGGTAACCAAACACCACTCGCTTTGAGGAATGAACTACCAAGAGATTACTCCGCAAGGCATCCGTTTTGTTTCGCCTGTAGAAAGATAGTTCAAGCCGGCTACCAGCATGCCTAGTATGCGCGTTGTAGCTATCGGCGTTGGCGGTGCTGGCGGCCGCATCGTCGATTCCCTCTACCAAGATGATACCACTCGGCCAGCATCGTATCTCGCCGGTGGCTGTGTACTGGATACTGATGGCGTCGATCTCGCGGCGTTAACGGCAGTTCCAGAGGATGCACGCCAGCTGTTTGGTCAAGCGGAAACAAACGGGAACGGTACTGGTGGGGATCGCGAAGTGGCTGCTGCAGCGCTTGAGGAGGATTTCGTGGAGATGCAGCGAGCGGTCGATTCAGCAGTCACCTCGGACGCGGCCGCGATACTCCTACTCTCTGGGCTCGGCGGCGGTACCGGATCTGTCGCAACCCCAAAACTCGCCGACGAGCTGCAGGCGATGTATGATCGACCTGTGTACTCGGTTTCAGTGTTGCCGGCTACCCACGAGGACGTCCCCGCGGAGAATCCAGCACACGCCTTGCAGTCGTTGGATAGCGTGGTAGATGCGCAGATCGTCTTCGATAATGACGTGTGGCTCAACTCCGAGCAAGATATTCTTGATGTGGCCGATGAACTGAACCAGACTCTCGCTGAGCGTCTTGGCGCGCTGTTTAGTGCTGGTGAAGCCGCGGGCGCGGATTCAGTTGGGCAACGGGTCGTCGACGCCAGCGAAATTATCGCGACGCTCGACGAAGGTGGCCTGGCAACAATCGGCTACGCAGAACAAACACTCGACAGCCAGGCGGACTCAGCGTCGCTGCTCGGCCGCGTTCGCGGACTCATCGGGGCACGCGACGCGACGGTCGATGAAGTCGCAGCGATCAAGGCGGTCGAAACCACGCTTCGCCGTGCAACCCGCGGGCGATTGACGTTCAACTGTCCGCTCGACGCAGCAACAAGCGGCCTGCTAGTCGTGTCCGGGCCGCCAGCCTGGCTCCACCAGTCGGCAATCTCTGACGGCCAGACGTGGCTGTCAGAAGAAATCGGTTCAGTACAATTGCGTACCGGTGACAGTCCAATCCCGAACGGCGATACCCTCGCAATCCTCGTTCTCTTCGCTGGCATCCGTGACGCACCCCGGATCGACGAACTCCGGACGACGAACAGCTGAGCGGTCGTCTGAGCGAAGCATGCATCGAAGTGGCTGTGATCTTTGCGCGTTTCTGAATGGGAAATGCTGCATTACCGTTATTTCGTCTCAGGCACAAGCCAGCGGTGTCGCCGGCCCTTCAGAGCGATCACCTACCATCGGACACGACTTTGCGAGCCTCGTCACAGCTCCCCCGTGAGGACCAGCAGCTCATCCTCGCCGGCGACATTCTTGTGAGACAATCTCAACGCGAGACGGCCCAATCTTGGTACGGTTCCCGCTATTGACGCGAAGGGCACGGTCTCGTTAGAATTGTGAGGGGTTTCTAATGCTGAAATGGTGCACCATGTATTTTGAGGTGGCAGCGAGAGTCTGAACTGATGTCCCTGAGTATCGGCTCCTCGCTCACTGATGGGGTTCGTCGCGTCGCCAATCGAAACGGCTTGAAACTGATCCTCGGATACGTCGTCCTCGGCCTAATCTGGCAGGTCACGTTCTACAGTGCGTTCGTCACTTGGATCGGTACAACCGACATTCCCACTGACGAGCTTGGTTTGCCGACAGTAGGCGCACCGTTCGCACTCCTTGTTGTAGGTGCAGTCCTCTCGCTGCTGGCGCTTCAATACCTTACAATCGTCGCGCTCCGAACGTTCGTCAACGGCCACACCCAGTCCATCCCTCGGGAATACTTCACACGAAATATCGTCTACGTCCTCATTAACTCAATCCTCGGCAGTGTCGCATTCGGCCTCCTCGTCACCCTTGGAACCATCCTCCTCGTTATCCCAGGAATCATCGCCTACACCGCATTCCTCTTCATGATCGTCTACATCACCGTCGAAGACCAGAACTTCATCGCCGCACTCCGCGATAGTTGGACGTTAACGCGGGGCAACTGGCTGCGCCTCTTCGGCCTGCTACTGGTCCTCTTCGTCGCCGTTGGGATTTTCGCCAGCCTCCTGTCCGTCGGCACAAGAATCGCGATAACCGCCATCGCCGGCCAATCACTGGGTACGCTCGTTTCAGGCATTATCGCACTCCCTGTCTCACTACTCACGCTCGGCATCCTTGCAGAAGCATACACCCAACTCCGCAACCAAACCGGAACTACTGAACTGTGAACTGCCCCTGCCACTCGCCGCCTTCGGTGACCCCTTGAGGAAGGGAGCTTACCGCCTGTATTCACTAAAACCGGGGTTCCCTCACGCGTTTGACGACGGTTGCCCGCGGGATATCGACACTAGGTGGTTTCAGGCTCGCGAGCTAGCCGGAATGCGTTCAGGGAACTACCGAGAGAACGGTAGTAGCCCGGCACCGCATTCGTAAGTCGTCGCCGGCCGATACGCGAGTACAGGGGCGTGTAGTCGCGTTACTGACAGTGGGAATGGCCGGCGACACTCGAAGAATTGCAGAGCCAACAAGTATGTGTTATGGCCCACGGGATACGACGGCCTTAGCGTTCAGATCGGGAACTCGGAGGGGCCGATATTTCCCGCTCCCATTTCAGCGATCAACTTCGAGTGAAACCTCGTGGAGTCGAACGGTAACGGTGCTTCCTTGAGAGTCGCGGTCTCCGAAAGAGAGGGTTCCACCGAGTTGGGTGACAGCCCAGTTCACGAACCAGAGGCCAATACCTTGGCTGTGTTTGAGTTGTGATTCAGCTCCTTCAGTCAGAATTTGTCGCTCGCGTTCTGGGATGCCGGGGCCATTATCCGTGACCGTGAGTTCTACTGCTGGGGCATCGGTATTGACCGTGATTTCGATGCGTGGCGTCGACCGGTCCGTGTGTGTCAGTGCGTTCTCGATCAGTTCTGCCAGCACCTCACGAAGGAGCGCCGGATACGATTCGATGAGGCATTCCTCGGGACACGTAACGTCAATCTCGCTCGCCGGGTACTCCGCGCGAAATTCGGCTGCGACCGTTGTCACGAGTGCCGTGATATTAGTCCGTTCCGGCGGCCCAAGACTGTCCTGCATGATGTCTTCGGCTTTTCGCGCTTTCTCGCTCAACACGACGAGGTCCTCGGCGTTCTCTTGGACGCCTGATCGAAGTGTGTCGTCGTCGATTTGTTCGGCGTGAGCGAGGACGATATCCAGTTTGTTGCGGAGATTATGTCGTAGGATGCGATTGAGGACGGCGAGGCGTTGCTCTCGTGTCTGTTGGTCGGTGACGTCCCGAAGGAGCACTGTTTTCGCGACCGGCGTGGCGTCGTCTTCGACGGCGGAGACGCTGTATTGGAACCGTCGCCGTCCCTTCGTGGTTTGCAGTGTGCTGGCCCCGGTGGTGCCGACTGTGAGATCCAGTTGCGCAAACTCGTCTGCGACAGCTTGGACTGGCTGGCCAATTAGTGATGCGGGCGGCTGGTCGAAGACCTGCCCGACGGTCTCGTTTGCGTCAAGGACGTGGTCGTCCCAGTCAAGGACGAGGACGGCTTCTTGGAGTGTTTCGACGACGCGTGTCCGCGCGATATGCTCTGCTTTTGGGAACACTGTCAGAACGGGATAGCGACGGACTGCGATGGCGAACAGGCCACCTGCGGTGAGGAATCCGACTGTGACCCCGTTCGCGGCAGGGTGGCCGTTACCGAGCATGCCGGCGAGATATGGTGCGGTAACGGCAAGCGACAGCACGAGCACTTGATGTTTCGAGACGCGGGCGTGATTCCAGCCGAGATCGACTAACAGATACGTTGCATACACGATGAGGATGAGTAGCGTCAGAATCGCGGTCCCTGCGAGTGACGCGACGAGCCGTTCGATCGTGGTGGTTGGCAGCCCAGCGGCGATAACTGCCCCGCTCAGGACGACCGGCGCGGCGATCCCCGCGAACATGATAACTCGCCACCGCGTCAGTCCGGTTCCACGGCCAGTGTAGCCGAGCGCGTAAACCGTCCAGATGCCGGGTAAGAGGAGGGCACACCCGAGTTGGCCGAACGTCGCAATATCACCGATCACGGAGACGCCGAGCGCGCTCGAGGACTCCGCGAGCAGCGAAAAGAGCGCCCAGCATGCCATCGTCCCAACAGCGACCGCGAACGTCCATGCACTGGCGTGCTCTCGGGCCTGCAGCACAGTCCACGTCGTCCAGGCCAAGAGGAGGACCGCAACGCCGTCTAGCAGAACTGCAGCGGTCGCCTCAAACACCGGCATTATTCGCCATACTTCAACTAGCCAAGTTATAGTTACTGTTCGAACGCCACCGATGACCAACAACCCGGACCACTAGTTAGCGAGAACCACTGTCGCGAGTGGCGCGAGCCACCACCCACAATTCAGCCGATACCGGCTGGTAATGGGGGCTAGTACGGCCGTTCTGGGGAGAAAACATTTACAGGTACCGACGAAGCTTCCTGTGATGCCCTCCAGGCGCACCTATCTCAGCACGCTCGCGGCCGTCAGTCTCGCTGGCTGTGTTAGCACCACCCCAGACGCAACAACTGAATCGACGACCGAAACGACGACCGCCACGAGCACGTCGTCACGCCCCGCGGTAACAGTTGAGGCGGCGGCCGTCCAGTACGCCTACCGGCACATCGAGAGCGTGGACTGGAACGCGATTCAACCAGCAGACGGCCAGTTCGTCTTTGTCACCGTAGACGCTACCGACGCAGCGGCAGTCCCAGGCCGGGACGCGTTCACGCTTCTCACCGACGACGAACGCCACACTACAATAGAGATCGCGGACACCATGCCGGTTGACGTCGACGTGCCCGGGGAGGTGTACAAACCCGAACGAGAGCAAACCGAGCCACGTGGGTGGCTCGTGTTCGATGTTCCAGCGCAACTCGACAGCTCGCCATCGCTTCGGCTGGACGGCGAGACTGGCTCGTGGGAGTGGCCCCTCAGTATTGCGAAGGCGACATCGCCACCCCCCGCGTGGGAGTGGCGTGCCAGCGCCCCCGAGGCAGTCTATCCCGACGAGACGTTCACAATTACGGTCGCTGCCGAAAATGTCGGTGATGGCCCCGGAACGTTCCGTGGCGCGGTCAACTTCTCGTACCCTCTATACCGACCGAAGGGATTCGACATCCCACTTGACGCCGGAGCAGCCGGTGAAGCGACGGTTACCGCGAGTAGTACCAACGCGGACCCAGGAATGGAGCTGACGTACGGTATCCGGACGCCAACCGGACAGTCAGACGTCGCTGTCACCGTCGAATCCGCGCCGACAACAACCGAGAACACAAACTGAGGTCGTACACCGAAGCAAGGAGCGGGCCCACACCGAATGTCGTAGGAGAAGCCACCGTCTGCCAGCGCTTGGCTCGAGCAGTTCGATTGTGGAGACCGGGCTGTGGGTTTCTCACCGGGAAATACTGCGACTGGGTTTAGGGAGTTAATGCCTGTAGCAATTGTATGAGCAAACCGATTCGTGAATCCCGTATTTCGGGGTTCCTGAGCGTGATCGCGGAACGCCAAACATACAAGAACCTGCTATATTTGGTGGTTGCATTTCCACTCGCAGTCGGCTACTACGTTCTGCTGAGTGTTGGGTTCACGCTTGGAATCGCACTCTCAATTCTCGTGGTTGGGTTAGGTATTCTTGCAGCGACCGTCATCGGCGTGCGGTACATCGCAGCGTTCGAACGCTGGCTCGCAAATCGACTGCTCGGCACCAAAATTCCGACACCTAGTGATGTTGAGGATGCTGGCGACGGGGTTATTACGACGGTTAAAGCGTATCTGCGTGCGCCGTCGACCTGGCGGGGACTCGGCTTCATCCTGCTCAAATTCTTCCTCGGAATCCTCTCGTTCATTTTGCTCGTTTCTTTTCTCGGAACAGCACTGGAACTGCTCTTGTTACCACTCGTTCCCGAGGGCGCATTCCACGTCCAGATTGTCGGTTGGAGGGTTGCCCAGAGCTTCGAGACGACCACGCAACGAATTGTCGCCGTTCCAATCGGGGCTGTACTCGTCTTTGGGTCGCTGCACATCCTGAACGCGTTCGCGAAAGCGAATGCTAGAATTGCCGTATCGCTACTGAAGGGCGAAGCGTCCAGCGACGGAAAAGCGTAAGTTGCCCATCGGAAGCACGAAACTAGCCTGAAAGCGCGACCACCTCGGAGTGAACGGAAACACACCCGCTGAGACCGGCGTTGTTGACTGCTGTGTCGTGAAAGTATTAAGACGGAATAGATAGTGGCGTGATACAAATGACGTGGAGGATGTTCCGGCAGTACACCCTGAACGTGGGGGTGATGACTGTGCACGCGGCTGAGGGGTTCGTCCCGTGCGTGCCGGCACAACGAGAGGCCGCGGACAAGCACACCACCGGAGCCAGGGGTTACTGACGATGACGGTGGATATCGTGATGGTCTTGCAGGGACTCCGTTTGCTCGCAGCCGGGCTGTTGGTGGCTGCCTGCGGCTACGCAATCCAGCATCGAAACGAGCACGTGGCAGCCGCATTCATCTGGACGGTTGTCTCACTGACCGCCTGGGGGTGGCTTACGATGCTACCCAATTTCTTCGGCCCATCGTTTGTGACAGGTTTTAGTCAGACCGTCGTTTCGCTGGGAGCGGCTGCTGCCGGAGGATGTGCGGTGGTGTTCTGGTTCGTGTATATTCGTCGCTACACCGGCCACCGCCAGTACGCTACGACCCGACGCGTGCTGGTGATGCTCTCGCCGGTGGGTGTTGACCTCGCGATCCGCGTGTTGATGGTAACACCTCTGACCAGCCAGGTGGCGCCCGTCAGCGGTGTGCTAGCCGTCGTGTATACGACGCTGTATCTGTATCTCGCTGCCCTGTTCGTGCTGGGTATCTATCTCCTGTTCCGGCTCGCCCAACGATACAGACAGGTCCCGACCATGCAGGTTGCCGTGCTCGGGGTGGTGATCGCCGCGCCAGTTCTTGCGGTGCTCGTTAGTACGCTTACCCGGCCCGTCGAGGACGGTACAACCGTCAGCATGCTTCCCGTAGATATATCCAGTCTCGGCTTTCTCCTCAGTGCGCTCGCGTTCGTGTACGCGATTCGAACGTATTCGCTGTTCACCACCTTTCCCGAGGCCGAGTACGTCGCCCGCGACGAAGTCCTCGAAGATCTCACTGAAGCCCTGTTCATCCTCGACCCAAGCAACCAGATTGTCGATATGAATGCGGCGGCGACGGACCTCTGCCAACAACCGGCTAAGGACACGATCGGGCAGCCGATTGACGCCGTGTTCAACGACCTCTCACACATTCCCACGGATGGCGTGCAACGCACGACGCTCCAGACACCCACCGGCCCCCGACAGTTCGAAATTAGTGCTTCAGCCCTCCAAGATGGTGATAACGCCCAGCTCGGAACAACCCTACTGGCTCGGGATATCACTGCGAAAACAACGCGTGAACAACAGCTTGCGGTGCTCACACGCGTCCTCCGGCACAACCTTCGGAACGACATCGATACCGCACTAGCGCACACGAATGAAATCACGGACCCCGATGTGCGGACGACAATCCGCTCGAAGCTGCACTCGCTCGCGGAGCTCGGCACCAAAGCCCGGGATATTGATGAGGTAGTTTCGAAGGCACACGAGCCACGGGAAGACGTTGATATCGTCAGCATCGTCCAGTCGGTCACGGAGCAGTTAGCGAGCGAATATGACTGTGAGATCGAGGTGCGGGCGCCCGAGGAACTACGGATTGTCTCCCATCGGTGGCTGCTCTCGCGACTCCTCACGGAGTTAATCCAGAACGGAATCACGCACACCGAACAGCCAACCCCACGCATCAACGTGGACGTCGAATGCGCCAACCGACACGACGGCCCGGTCACGATCAAAATCGCCGATAATGGGCCGGGCATCCCAGCGCACGAACAGACCGCGATGCATGACGAAACGGAGACGCCACTTGAACACGGCAGCGGCGTCGGGCTCTGGCTCGCCAACTGGATTACTGAATCACTCGGTGGCAAACTGGCGTTCGACCAACGGGAGCCCACCGGCACGACCGTGACAGTCACACTGTGGCCGAACTCAACATCCAGTTGACCCGCCTAGGGCGAACGCCATCGGCGGAGGACGACCGCTGTGCGCTTCGCGTTGACCAGGGTGGCGTTTCGCCGACTTGTATCGCTCGCCGTGGCTGGATTTCTCTCTGAGCAATCGACCACCATGTTTTCAATATTTGACGAGCGAGCCTCTCAGTTATGGAACTGAATGGGCCGACTGGATGGGGGCGAATTGCCCTTGCCTTAATTTTTGGTGTCGCCGCTATCGCGTACGGCGGCTACAGCTACATGGAGCAGACGTCCGCGTTGGATTCTACGGCAACGGTTGAGGCCACAGTCACGGACATTTCGGTGGAGACGAATAGCGGCAAGGGTAATACGTACACTCTGCACGCGACGTACACCTACACGTACGCGGGCGACCAGTACACGAGCTCGAACGTGTATCCGGGTGAACTGCCACGCGAATTCAATAGCCGAGAAGACGCACGAGCACAATTAGCCGGCGTCGAATCCGGTGATATGGTGTCTGCGTACGTGCCAGCTGACGAGCCTGGAGACGCGTATCTCAAGCACGAACGTAGTAACAAACCATTTCTCGTAATTGGCTTTGGGTTGCTGCTCGTTGTCGGTGCAGTGCACTCGACGCTCAAAGGACGGTTCTGAACCCTCCAAATTCTGGTTCGAAGCGGCCGGCTACATTATACGCTGAACAGGCGCAATCCCACGGCGTTCAGGCCGTGGATACGCGCCGTCACTCGGTGATACGTTCCACCGCCAATTGCATAGCTGAGTTTCCAATCCATACGTTGAAGTGCCAAAAACTGCTAGACAGCAGTAAGGTCAGGTCGGAACGGAGCGGATTCCGAATCGTCCTTCGGAGGCGGTCTATCCGCCACTCAATGAGACAGTATCCGAAACGCCGACGCGGTGAACACGAATCCTCGAAGGGTTCGCCGTGTGCCCGTCGGCCTGAGCAAGCCCGACGATACCTCCGAGTCCGTTGAACTGTCAGCGACTCCCGGCTGGCAAAAACAACAGCTGGGAGTCACTGACACGGAGGAGAGGAGTACCAGCCGCTTGGCACGGCTAAACAGCCACCGACCACGACGACTGGGGTAGATGTGAACTCCCGTAAAGTGGCGGCGTCCGTGGTTGCAAACCTGAAACTCTCACCGCTCGGGATTCCTCCGCCTTCAGGCGGAGGAGGATGTCAAAGGCTGCTGGGGGATTGTTGGCCCGCCTCGACCCTAGTATCTGTGGTAGAAACCCGTCCGAATGGTTTTTATCGAGTTCGCTGTGATTTCGATAGCATGAGCTCTCCATTTGAGACACCGCTCGTTCGGTATGGGATGGGACTGAGTAGTGCAGCGATTCTCGCCGCGGTTGCGTTCTTCTTTCTTGAGGGTACAATGCAGCTTATCGTATTCGCGTTTGCTGCGTTCGAAGCAGTCTTCCTTCCGTATTTCCTAAAATTGAGTACGTAACGCGTCGTTCGAATACTCCACTCTGTGTGGATGTCTCACTTTGAGTTTGTGTATAGGTAGAGCGAGCAGATGATGAGGAGGACTTCTGCGGTTTTCGCGGCGACGGCGTTCCAGTTGAGTGAGCCACGCATGTAGAATGCGGATAGGAAGCCTTCGAAGCCGCCGTATACGAAGAATGCGGTGAACGTAATGAGGGCGTATGCGGCGGCGACGAGGTAGAGTTCGCGCCGCCAGTAGTTCGTTAGATAGAGTGTGATTCCACCTAGGAATCCGAGTCCGTTGAGGAAGAATAGCGTGCCGAGAGTCTGGCTGAAGTTGATGAATTGTGGTGCCAGTAATAGGTGGATGATGCCGGTGATGACTGCGAGGTCGTTTGCGATGTATCCGACTATACTGTCAGGGAGGCGTACACTCGACTCATTTCGTGTCATTCATAGACTGCAAATATGGTATAAAGCAAAAATCTTTGCCCGAATCCCACCAGACGAGATACCCAACTTGACTTCTTCGACGCCGCCTACTTGTCTCCGGATGGAGCGGCGGTCACCTCAGAAGGAAACTCAGCATACGCGATATATGGCGTTCCTTGATACGCGACCAGCCACGTGCCGTAGGAATTACTTGTCTCTAGGCCTTGATGGGCACGGAATCGAGCAATCACTGACCGGAACGCATCCGTCGCCTCACTGAAGTAGCCGCTGTCGATTGCCTCTTCGATGACATCCTGTTCAGCCGTCGAAAGCCCAGTGAGCGCGAACTGGTAGGTTGACCGTAGTTGTTCCGCGAACGCTGCAGAGCTCGTCGCAATCTGTGTGACTGCATACCGATATTCAGTTTCAGTCACCGTCTCAGCACGTACCTGGACGCGGTACACCGAGTCGCCATCGCGAATGAACTCGTACTGCTGTCGTGGAACCAGCACCGAGGCGTCGGCTGTGCCATCCGGATACAGATGCCGTGTCCCGATGTCGAACCCATCGCCATCCTGTGGCTCACCCGCGGGTGGGATAACGCCAGCCAGCGCAGTTTGATCAACAGCCGGCAGGTCGACGTATCCGATTGTCGCGTTCGCGTCCGACGTCGCGGGGTCGTAATCCACCTGAATGGTGTAGCCCGTTCGCTCCCGGCTGGCACCTGCGGTCATTGAGACTTCGTAGTAGTGATCGTCCAATCGAATGGGCTCATCGAGGCGAATCGGTGGGGCGGTTCCAGCGACGGTTGCAGATCCGTTTGCGACGGCGTCCGTGATCGTCTCATACCCTTGGGAAGTGGGCGAGAGTGTTCGAGACATCTCATCGCTCAGCGCTTGCGGTGTCGCTTCCCGCATATCGAGCACGTTCGCGGGATGCGCACAGCCGGCAAGTGGAACGGTAAGGAGGGCTGTTGTCCCGGCGAGGAATGTTCGGCGGTGCACAGTAATGGCTGTCTCGTTGTCCAAGAAAACGCTTGCGAGGAGTTGCGTGCTCAGCAACACTGGCCGCTCCCGGGGCTTCGAAACCGAGAGTATGGAAGTTGGAAGGCTAAAACCTCGCCCTCTATGACGGGGAGGGTGTCAATGAAGCGTGAATGCTGCGTTTGAGGCCGTCAGCTACCCACGAGTAAACTGGTGGGCTTGTCGGTGGACTCCCGAGTTTCGCGCTCCACAGTCGAAAGCCCCACGCCCCCTGCTTTCTAACAGGAGGCTTTCTCAGGTGGCTTCCCGGCTGGGAGTCGGAGCGACTCGTTCAGCGTCCCCGACTTCGGGGGCTGGCTGACAGACAGCCCGTCCCACCGATCACGTCTGGACCGCTGGGACATGCTTCTAATTGGGGCTCGAAGTCACATCAAACTTACGCGCTTGCTCCCACGACTGAAGTCGTGGGCTTCCGCGCTGGTATCGCTGTGACGATGGGGACGCTGATGGTGGCGAGAACGATGACACCGACGAGTGCTGCGACGGCGACGGCGATGAGTGCGATTGGCGTGAGTGCGGCGCCAAAGACTGCGAGCCCGAGGGGGACTGCAACGATCGCACTGGCGAGGCTGAAGATGATGCCGGCGCCGACTAGCAGGACGATTTTCACGAGGACGTACACGGCGAACTCCCGCCATTCAGCGCGTAGTGTTGGCCAGAAGCGCCGCCAGTTAGCGAGGACGCCGCCGCCGTGTTCGGCCATCAGCGGCACGACGAACGCGGTGGTGAATTCCGCAACCAGCGCTGTAGTCGCGCTAACGACGGCTAACAGCGGGATTGTCACAACGAGTGCGAGCAGCGAGATGACGACGTCCGTTGACGCCGCAAAGATGATGGGGGCAACGACGGCGGCGACTGCGAGCAGGACGGCGATGGTGATGGCGAGTCGGAAGCCGAACAGTCGCAGCCCTGCGCCGAGTCGGGTGCGGAATGGGCCACGGAGGCGAACCGTCCGGGAACGAAGAACGTCGACGAGGACGAACTCCATGACGGAGCCGATGATTGCGAACAGGAGTGTGACGACGAGGGCGATGGTGAGCAGTGAGAGGGCGGCCGCGATGAATTGTGGGTCGGTGAGCAGGCGGCCGTATTCGGCGACTATCTGCGGTGGGACGTCCACGGAGACGGTAGGTGTCTGGGGTGGGGAGAGGCCCGCGAACATCGCGATGATGGCGAGCCGGACCCACGTCCAGGCGTCAACTGGCAGCAGCAACGACTGGGTTTCGGCGAGGGCGTCGTCGAGCGAATCGACCGCGTACCACGACATACGCGGCTGTATGCTGCGGCACGCGAAAAAGATGGGTGGCCGTTCGATAGGTTGTCGCGTCACGGGGGGCCGCGATAGGTTTTTGGAGTGTGCACGGCTACGCTCGGAGTATGGCCCCAGCCGGCGACGCGGATTCCGACGAATCCGTTCTCTCTGCGGATGAACTCGATATTGAGGCCCGCGAAGAGGTCGCCTCAATCGGGGACGACCGATACGTCATCGGTCCTGACGGCCCGCCAAGCACATCAGAACCCACGGAGGACAACGATGACGACGACGAGCGTACGGACGCCCGTGAGGAACGCAACCCAGACGAATCATCTGACGACTCAGAAGCGAATGCGACGCGATCGTCTGGGTCGCGGCGCGTGACAGGCCGAGATGTGAAGCGGTGGCTCGGCAACGAACTTAGCGAGCACAACAGCGAGTATGCGTATCGGATCGCTGCAAAATCCGGGGGGTCAATCAATCACCAGCAGCTTGCAACCGATGATATTGGCGCGGCCTTCGATGGCCTCCTTGTCTGGTACGCCCAACAGATTTCCTCAGGCACACCCGTTGATGAGGCGCTTGGCATCCTTCTCTCGGAATCCAGCGTGCAGGCACGGTATCCGACATCCCGGCTGATCGCGTACCTTGAGGAAAACGATCTTGGCCCCGATGATTCGATTCGGGATCTTGTTGACACCGTCTCCGAGGATGACGGCCTTGTCTTCCCGCGGCGCCGCTAGCAATCCCAATTTCCACGAGTGATAGCTGGGGAGGAGAATTTATTAGACGGACTCGGTTAGAGTGGGGTGTATGGCGAAGCAGGTTCTGTTGGTGGATGATTCCGAATTTATGCGGAACTTGCTTCGTGAGATCCTCGAACGAGAATTCGAGATTGTTGGCGGGGCTGAAAACGGGGTTGAAGCCGTGGAGATGTACAAAGAGTACGACCCTGATGTAGTGATCATGGATATCCTGTTGCCGATTCGGAACGGGATTGAGGCAACAGCGGACATCAAATCCTACGACCCCAATGCACACATCATCATGTGTACGAGCGTCAGCCAAGAGGACAAAATGAAGCAGGCTGTGAAAGCGGGTGCAGACGGCTACATCACCAAGCCATTCCAGAAACCCAGCGTCATGGACGCCATCTCCGACGTCCTCGCCGTCAACAATGCCTCAAACAACTAACCACTCACAACCTCTGGCGAGTATCCACAGCCAGCGAGATCACTCCATAGTTCGTGGACGTGGAGAACACGGCGGTACTGGTGTGGATACTAGCATAGACGGGAGACCGGCCAGCATGGGTGCTGGAATACCTCGTCTGAATGGGTCGTGGTGGGGTGTTTGAATGGACGATCATTTGGATGCGTTTGTTCGTGAAGGCAACCATCATCTTACGGCCCTCAATGAAGTGTTGGTTGAGCTTGGGGAGGATCCTGATAGTGAGGAAGCGGTTGCGGAGTTCTTCCGGCGTATTCACACGCTGAAGGGGATGTTCAGTGCGATGGGCTTCGACGCTGCTAGTGACCTCGCGCATGCGATTGAGGATCTGGTAGCCGAGATCCAACAGGATGACCTCGCAGTGACCCAGGATCGAAGAAGTCGTCTTGCCGAGGGCGTTGCTGAACTTGCCGAGTGTCTTGTGGAAATCGAAGCGAGCGGCATCATCCAGCGAGACGTCTCCGCGACGATTACCGCACTGCGTGCCGACCTCGATGCAAGCGACGCTGGCGTGGAGGCGGCTGTATCAGATGGTTCTGCGGGGGTTTCGGGGGATCCGTTCGGTATTGTGGATCGTGGGGTTGTTGAGCGTGTTGACGGGCATGTTTTCCATATTCGCGTTGAGATTGGTGAGTCGCCGTTTCGTGGAGTGGATGGGATGTTGGTGCTTGAGGCCGCCACTGATGCGTTTGACGTACTGGGAACCCGGCCCAGTCAGGACGCGATTACCGCTGGCGAGTACGAGACTGAGTTTGATTTGGTTGTTGCCAGCAAGAACGCCGATATCGAAGCGACCGTTCAGGCATTCCCGAAGCTCGCTGATGCGACGATTACCGAACTTGACCCAGCAGACACAACCGACACCGAGACGCCAACTGATTTGAAGGATTCACCACTGGAGGCAATCAGCCGTGAGGGCGCCGAGACTGGCGACGCCAATGGCGTAGCCGACGCGGTGGGTGAAGCCGTGATGGCAGCGTCGGATACCGCGGTGCAGTCAGTTACTGTGGACGCCGACTCCCTCGAGGAGCTCTCCGAACTCGTCGACCGACTCTTCCTCACGCAACGCCAACGAGAGAACGAGTATAGCGGCCAGCAGGGTGGCTCGGTTGGTGATCTTGGAGTGATTGCTGGGCGGTTGCAGGAGACGGTGTTGGATATGCGGTTGCGTCCGGTAGAGACGATTACTGCGGAGTTCTCACGGCTGGCCAACGGTCTCGCAGAAGATCAGGGGAAAGATATTGAGTTCGTGGTTACGGGCGAGGATGTTGTCCTTGATTACACGCGCCTTGCGGCGCTTCGCGGGCCACTACTGCATTTGCTGCGGAACGCCATCGACCACGGCATCGAGTCCCCAGAGGAACGGCAAGCGAATGGGAAAGCTCCTGCAGGGACGGTGGTCCTCGCAGCGAAGCGCGACCGCGACCACGTCACCATTGAGGTTCGGGACGATGGCTGCGGTCTTGACCACGAACAACTCCGAGAAACAGCCATCAACAAGGGAATCAAAACCCAAGCAGACATCGAGGAACTCTCCGATGCTGAAGTGGCAGAGCTCATCTTCGAGCCCGGGTTCTCGACAACTGATTCGGTGACAGACCTCTCAGGGCGTGGCGTCGGCTTGGATGCCGTCCAAGAGACAATTTCAGACCTGGATGGGTCTGTCTCAGTCTCCAGCGAGCCTGGAGCGGGAACAACAGTAACGATGACGTTCCCCGGCGCTGTCGCTATCCAAGATGTCGTATTCCTCGAGTGCGGCGGCCGGGAATACGGGATTCCCAGCGAGGATGTCGTTGAGGTGTCGCAGCTGCGTTCAGTTGAGACGATTGACAGCGAGAACGTACTTTCGGACGGCAAGACGGACTATTCTCTCGTCTGGCTTGACGACGCACTGAACGTCACTAATGGGACGCGGGAAGATAATGGCATGCTCGTCTACATTCATTCCGGGGACCACCAGATTGCGGTCCACTGCGATGACATTCGACGCCAACAAGAAGTCCTCCTCAAGCCCTTCGAGAAGGAGGTTTCAAACGACTCTGTCTTCTCGGGCGTGGCACTCCCCACGGACGGCGATGTCGACCCAATGCTGGATGTCGCCGTTCTCGATTCGTGAGTTTAGTGCTTGTTAGGCGTGGCTCCCGTGGTCAAAGCATATCGGTGATATTGCTGTAGAGCGCGTGCGGTAGGTGGAGGCCGGCTACTCTTCGTTGATAGCTTCGCTGGCGATGTTTCGACCACGAGTCTTCATCGTGACTTCGCGGCGTTTGCGGACTTCCTCAAGCACGTCGGCTTCGATGAGGCGCTCGAAAATGGCCTCGACTTCGTCAACGTCCATCCCGAGGAAGTCTGGGATTTCAAACGATGAGACACCCGAGTACAGCGCCATCAGTACGCGTTTTTCTGTCTCGGATAGCTCCACTGACCCCTGGCTTTTCTGGGCTTCCTTCGTGAGCAGCGACTCCAGCACCGAACACGTACGCGGGTCACTGGAGAGGTACGTCTGCACGCTTGTGCCCTCGATGGTATGCTCAACTTTCAGCACGGGGCGTTTTTCGCCTTTGACTTCCAGTGATGTGCCTTCCGCGGACCCAACGTCATCCAGGTCGATCGAGATGAACGAGCCGTTCTGCATGGCGACGTTCAACTGGTCGTCATCAACTTTGATGCGTGCACGTTCAAACGCTTCCTCTTGGACGACTCCACCCTGTACTGCGGGGTGTTTCACATGGAGTTCCGTTTTGTCGAGTAGCGCGCCGTAGAGTTTTGTTTCGAAGTCCTCGGTGTTCTCATTCATCGAGATTAAGACGACGCTCTCGTTGGTCAACTGGAGGGTGACGTAGTCGCTGACCTTCGCGACCGTCTGGTTGACATCATACCGGCCGCTCAGACTCGACACATTCGACAGTGGGAGCGATCGCTTGCCGTCGTTACCGGCGAGGATGATGCGCTTGTTCGACAGCAGGATGCGGCCGTTCGTCCACGACGCATCCTTCAATTGGCGGCCTTCTTTGACCGCCTGCAAGAACTTGCCCGCCCCATCAACGATCTTGTACTCAGACTCGCTCATTCCTCTCCGGTGACCGGATGTCGTGCGTCCCAACCACGTCGGTTGTGTGCCTGGCCCGACGGATCCGTGCTCATTGCTTGCGATAGTTATTCTGCTGGCGCATATAACGCTTTGCGTGCAATTCTCGCAATTGAAACCCGAAGCACAGACCCCGACTGCGCTATCCCGTTACGGGGTTGTCAGGTGTGGCCGCCGAGCTTCGAGATCGCCGAAAACGCTCGCCGCCGAACATCCTCGTTGTCCGTCTCATCAACGAGTTTCTCCAAGCGCTTCCGTGAACGGCGACCACCAACTTTCCCAAGCGTGAACGCCGCCATTGCAACCGCATCCTCACTGTATTCGTCCTTGTCGATCACCTCAAGCAGGTAGTTCTCAACCAATCGATCATCGATTTCCGCCAATCCTGTCGCTGCAAACTGCGACAGCAACTCATCGTCTTCGCCAAGCACGTCCCGCAGCGCTTCGACGGCCTTCCGCTTTGAGGCGTGCCCGTCCACCACGCGGCCGAGCATCCAGACTGCGTTGCGGCGCTGGTGGATCTGGGAGCCCTCCTCGATGATCGCCACAAGCGACTCCACCAATGCGGGGTCGCTACGCGCCGCCATCCGATCCACAATCATCTCACGGAGTTCATGGCTGCGATCCGGCGACACATTCGACAGAATCTCAATCAACGAAAACACCGCCGTCCGCCGTACGAGGTCACTCTCATCATTGAGGCGCTCGACTAGGGCGTCCACGGGTTTTTCATTCTCAAATTGGCCGAGCGAACTCACTGCAGTGCGCCGGATCTGCTCGTGGCCGTCGTCGACAACCTGCAGTAATCCCCGTAGCGCCGTCGAACCGTTTAACCACCCAAGCGCCTCCGCTGCCTCCTGCCGAACTTGTAGCGGTTCCTCTGGCGACAAACACTCCACAAGCACACCCGCAACAGAAGGCTCCTCAACACGACCGATGGCACGCACAATCCGCGCACGCACCTTCGGATGCGGTTCATTCTGGAGACGATGCGCCAGTGGCTCCGCCGTATCCTCGACACCAAGTAGCCCCAGGACGTTCGCTGCGGCCATCCGAAGTTCAGCAGTGTCCGCATCAAGATTCGCTACAAACGCCTCCGCTTGCGCCCACGTCGCCCCCGTCTCCGGCACAGATTCTCCTAATCCACGCATCAACGCTTCAATCGCCTCGTGTTGGGTGAGCGCGTCAATCGCTGCTGCACGAACCGTCGCCTCCTCGTCGTCCATCGCCTCAACAAGCGCGTCAATCCCCTCCGAGTCAAGGTCATCAAGATTGCCGAGAATCTCCGCTGCACGACGCCGCACCGTGTCCTTCTTGCTATTCCGGAGGAGTTCGACGAGCTTCCCGACATCTCCGGTCCGCTCAAGCCCGTACAGCGATGTCACAATTCACCGAACGGTGGGCGACTACAAAATCATGGCGCTCAAAAAATACCGCGGCGAAAGACCAGAGGGCGTTACAGCGAAACGTCGTTTTTGTTAGCCAACGATTCAGGGACGTTCGCCACGTACGTAGTCTGTGACCCGTACTGGGTCGTGATCGTCAGTTCAACCGACGCACCTGGATCAAGATTCTCGCCAATTTCGCTGGCATCCAGAACGATTCGACTACGGTCGGACTGATTCACTAGTACCGGATCTCCATAAATTATCGATTCTGTGCTGAAAGTGGTATCGGTGGTGCTATCGGCGTTTTCGTGCGAGAGGGTTGCCGCTGCGTTCGGACCGATCCATTCGATTGTGCTTTTCGTGAGGTTAATATTATCTGCACCGGCCGCTTGCCGCACCGTTAGATTCACATATTCAACCGAGTCACCAGAGCTTGACACGTTTCCAATAGCTGAAACGACGTTAATTTGGTTCGAGACCTGTGCACTGGCATCCTCCCCAGTCGCTTCGCCTTGGGCTTGGAGGAGGCTTGCGGTGTTGATCAGAACGCCGGCGGCGATCGCGGCGACGAGTACCATCGCGATGAACACGATGAGCGTCCCGATACCAACCTGCCCGCGCTCTTCTTCGTCTGTGATGAATTCGAACATGATTGTTTGGTTCTTTGCCCCAACCCGCGCCGGGTTGCTGGGGCGCATCCACAACGAATCCCGAACCTTACTAAAAGGTATGCCCCCGGTTATCAACTATGAAATCCCCATAACCGGGCGATAAAAGGTTAATGGCAGCCGAATAGACTGACACAGATGACCAACCAGATTGACTTCGAATCGATCCGACATCGCGTAAAGCTACTGCAGGATACGGGTAACGAGCAGGTATTCGAGAACCGTGATAGTGTCGAGTGTCCAGTCTGCGGGCAAGCATTCACGGAAGCCCTAGTGACAATCGAGCGCACCTGCCAGCTCTCCCCATCTCCATCAGTTGAACTCTGTCTCGTCCGAGAGTACAAGCGTACTATTGTCTTCACGCACACGTAGCGAGCGCAATTCTAAGAAATGGTAACTACGGGGAAATCTTTTATAGCTACTTAGTCCGTCTTTAGGCACGAATGCCGGGAACGCTCCAGGGACAACTCAGCCGGACGAAAGCGCTGCTTTCGACAGAGGATACCGCCCAGTTTGTTTCCGGCAACCAACACAGACACTCAGCGCCCGTCTGGAATAGCTACCAGTTCGAAAGTGCCCGTATCAACTCACTCCCCATAGGCGAAGCGCGTGACCACCGTTGCTGTTTGAGTGATAACGCACTACCAGCGCAAAGAAACCGTGGCCGGAATGACACCTAGGTGGGACAGAGGAGATTATGGACGACGCGCAAATGATGCCCATCGAAGCCACCACTGTTACGATCGATGAGGGCCAACAGCCAATACCTAATGCGGCCCAGCATATCGGAATACAATCAGCGAGCAATCCCGGACGGATCGCGAACTGGATGGCAGCGAGCAGTCTAGCGGCGATTGATTCACCAAAAGAGATTGAACGATGACTTTGAACCCACGCGACTACGATCCCGAGGAATTGCGTACTGCCGCCAGACAGAGTGACGGTCAAAACATCCGCGAGCTGAAAGAGCGCCTCACCGAGCACGAGCAAGCAGCTGACGAATCGATCCGATCGAGCCAGCTCAAACAGCTGTTGTTCATGCACTCGAGTGCAAGCGAGCAGAATCTCCAGCGGCCGTATCTGGAAACAATGCCGGGGAAGTATGCTGCCGAGATTACGTTATTCGAGTGGTTAGAGTTCCTCCTGGAGCGAGGTGGCGTGAAGCGGTCGTTGGACGCGATCGACTACTATGCATCTATCGGGTGGGTCGGTGATGATGCGGCTGAGGAGCTTCGTGATCATGTCCGCGGGTTCGCGGGTCCAGCCGACGAAGACGCACACTCGGACTTTGAAATGACTGACCACGTGCTAAGTCTCGTGTTCATCGCGCGCTTAGCGTCAATGGAATAACATTTTATTGGCCAGGTAACAAATATTCTGTAATGATCGTCTGTACACGCCTGTACCCTCTGATCTCGGCGCATCGCCGAAAATTGGAGTCCATTCCCAATTCATCTGTTTGAGAATTGGGGAGAACATTAATTACGTGCGGAGCACCTGTATCACTCCGAATGAAGTTTATCCACCTCACCCCGACTGCAATCGTCTTCGTGCAGCTCGGGGCACTGGCCGTCGGGATGGCCAGTTGGCTCGACGACGATGAGGAGGAGTCGGGGGACTCCGGTGGTGACGATGAGTTCGACGTCAACGACGGGGAATTTGACGACGACTTCGACGACGACTTCGGATCATTCGATGACATGGACGGCGAGGACGGTAGTGCAGGTGCCCAAGACACGTCCGTCAACGAACTCGAGCATCGTATTGAGGAGCTTGAAACCGAGGTGTCGAACGTTGCGTCGAAGGCCAACACCGTCCGTAGCGAGAACGAACAGATTAGCGAGAGCGTCGAAGACGTCGAGGAGAACGTCCGGAAGCTCCTGGAGATCTATGAGATGGTGACTCGTGGCGTCAACCCATTTGTTGACGACGTGAATGCTGACGCGGTCGGTGGTGGAGGCGACGAGAGCTTCGGGCTGTTCGACGACGAAGATGGCGACGACGACGCTACCGATGACGATCTTGATCCCGATATCGCAGATGCAGACGCAGACGACTTCTTTGAAGACAATACCCTCGACGAAGGCGGGGAAACCGACGATCTTGACGACTTCGACGAGGACGACGAGACGGACGGCTTCGGGTTTGACGATGAAGACGGCGCCGAAGACGAGGCGTTTGGCGAGCTGGCCGAGGAAGACGAGGACGCGAACGACGATGGGACGTCCTTCGAGGATCTCAAATCAGAGTACGACTCCGGCGACGCCGGTTGGGCCGACGAGGATGACGTATCCCTTGAAGAGAACGCCGAGGATGTAGAGACAGGAGATGGCGACGATACTAACCTTGGATTCGACGAGTCCGATCTCGAAGCCGAGGCCGACGATGCAGCCGCGGATACAGAGGCGGCTGAGGCTGGCTTCGAGTTTGAGGACGGCGACGAGTCTACGAATGTCGATGAGACGACGGGGTCGTCGACGGCGCCAGGCCTTGGTTTTGCATCCGGCGGGGATGAGCCCCATCTTGCGGAACCCCCAACCGGATACCTCGCGGATGTCGTCGCTCTGGAATGGCTGGATTACCTGCTCTCGGAGTTTGGGCCGAAGAACACGGTTCGCACGCTGAACTACTACGAGCGCATCGGCTGGATTGGCGAGCCGGTGCGCGACCACTTGTTTGACTATCTCGAAGGACTGACGGATTCAGATTATCTCTATCGCGAGGAGTACGGGACGACTGAATTAACGATGGACGACCACCTTGAGAGCCTCGATTATATCGACGAACTGGCCAGCGAAAACATCGAGCGCGCCATCGTCGACCGCTTCGAGGACCTCCACAGGAATGGGATTCAGCGTTAGTGGCTCCGCGGCAATCTTGTTTATTGCCGCGTTCGTGAGTGTCGGCCTTCTCTACTCGGCCGCGTACAACGGATATGAGCGTGTTCAAGATGCTGAAAATAACTACGATGACCGAATACTCGACCAGCGCAATACTGCCGTGAACATCACCAATGCGACGTACAACGCCAGCGGAAACGAGACGGTGACCGTGAACGTGACAAATGAAGGGTCGACGACGCTGTCCGTGAACGAGACCGACTTGTTGATCGACGGCGAATTCGAATCGCGGGACAACTACGTCGACTGGAATATTGACGGAGAGACGGACACGTCGCTGTGGCTGCCCGGTGAGACATACAACATTACGGTTGACGCCGGCCAGCCCAAGCGCGTGAAAATCGTCACAGCTCCCGGCGTTACGGAGACCGCGACTATGGAGGGGAGCTAAATGGCGAGTGTTTCCTCGTCGACGCTCATTATCTTCATCGCGAGCATACTCGTTGCAGCATCAGTTGCGGGGACGATGACAAACGGTGTACAGCAGTTAAGCGGCGCGCTCGCCGACCGAAGCGTCGACGTAAGTCATGAAATCCGAACTGATGTCGAAATTATCAGCGATCCTGGGTCGCCATCATCGATTTATGCCAACGGGACCATTACGTTACTTGTGAAGAACACGGGGTCGCAGACGTTAGCGGCAAGCCCGAAGACGTTCGACGTCCTCGTTGACGGGCAGTACGAGGTGCCGTCAAATGTCACTGTCATTGATGGCGGCCAGTGGCACAAGGGGGACGTGACGCGTGTGACACTACAGAGAGACTTGCCTGATGGCGACCACCGGATCGTGGTGACGGTTGGCGGCGATGAGGAGGTCTTGGAGTTCCATATATCATGAGTACGCGAAGCCTCTACTCGCTTGGGTTGGACGAGCACGACCGGTTGAATAACGAGCTCGGTGGGGGGATTCCTGGTGGGAGTATCGTCCTCATTGAGGGT
Source organism: Halobacterium sp. KA-4 (assembly GCF_021028995.1). GTDB lineage: Archaea > Halobacteriota > Halobacteria > Halobacteriales > Halobacteriaceae > Halobacterium. The sequence continues at coordinate 60,348 of NZ_JAJJZG010000010.1, forward strand.
GACTATGGCGCTGGGAAGTCGGTGATGAGCCAGCGGATCACGTACGGGCTCTGTGAGGAGGATCACTCGGTAACGCTGGTTTCCACGGAGTTGTCGGTTCGGGGGTTTATTGATCAGATGCATTCGCTGAGCTACGATATTGAGGATCACCTCTTGAATGAGAATTTGTTGTTCTTCCACGCGGATGTTGACTCTGGGGGGAGCTCACTCCGTGGTGGCTCCGAGGATGAAGGCGACCGGAGGCAGTTGTTGAAACGCCTGATGGAAGCCAATAAGATGTGGGAAGCCGATGTTGTCGTTATCGATACGTTCGATGCTATCCTTCGGAACGATCCGAAGTTTGAGGCGCTCATCCGGCAAAACGACGAGCGACAGGCGGCTCTCGAAATCATTTCGTTTTTCAGGGACCTCATCTCGAAAGGAAAGGTCATTGTTTTGACTGTGGACCCCAGTACGGTAGATGAGGAAGCGATCGGCCCGTTCCGCTCCATCGCTGACGTGTATTTCGAATTACAGATGGCGGAAGTGGGCAACGACGTCCGCCGTTCGATCGCGGTACGGCGGTTCGCCGGCATGGGCGAACAGGTCGGTGACACGATCGGCTATTCGGTCCGGTCAGGAACCGGCATCGTCATTGAGAGTCGGAGCGTAGCGTAAGCAGAACTATCCACTATGGCAGACCACGGGAGTCGACAGATCGGGCAGGAACTTCGGGAGACAGCGAGTCAAAACGCCCATCTGCGTGAATACCTTCAGCGGTTCAAACAGTTCACGGGAGAGTTCCCGAAATTCATCGATGAACCCGACGACGAGTGGGAGGCGGACAAGCCGAATGTCCTCTATCCTGTCGGCGGCCCGATTTACTGCCATGTGTACGGTGATCTCGGGAAGGACACGAAGTACTATACCGTTGAGCCGGAGCTCTCCGGCCCCGAATCAGCCGTGTTCAGTCAGGTCCGGGAGCGCATCCTTGAGAAGTCCGTGAACAAGCCCGCGCCCGAACAGGAGGCCGAATACGACGACCGTATTGAGGAACTCTTGGACGAGACGGTTCGCATCAACGACGATGAGGACGGTGGTGTGTTCCAGCGAGTGCGGTCGCTCCCGAACAACCTTGGAGCGCTGGTCCGGAACTTCGGTGCGTCGGATGTTGCCAATCAGATGGTCAGTGATGAGCGCGGCCAAATGTCGATGGACTCCGGGGATCTGTCCGGCAAGCAAGTGAAAGCAGGAGCGCGCCGGGTCGCAACCGCGCCCAAACAAGCTGCCCGGCAGTTCCGGGCGGCGGTGCCACTCGTCCGAGACGCACTGGGGGAAGCGTTTGGCTTGGGCCGCATCCCCGTGACGCAATCAACCTACGAGAATATTCGCTATCAGCTGAACCGCGACATCGTCGGATTCGGCCCGCTGGAACCCGTGATGCGTGATCCATACAACGAGGACATTCACGTGATCGGGCCGAGTCACTGCTACGTCGACCACGGCACGTTCGGGATGCTGGAGACCACAGTTGACTTCGGGTCGTCAGAGCAGTTCGACAGCTGGCTGCGGAATATGGGTGAACGCATCGGTGACCCGGTGTCGGACGCCGATCCGATTGTGGACTCGACGCTCCCGGACGGGTCCCGTGTGAATATAATTTATAGCGATGATGTCTCCCTGAAGGGGCCGTCGTTGACGATTCGTCAAGGTGATGAGGTTCCGCTGTCGGTCGGCCAGATTACGGACTGGGGGACGCTCTCGCCGGAGCTGGCGGCGTATCTCTGGCTGTGTCTCGAGAACGAGCAGACGGTGTTCGTCGTCGGGGAGACGGCGTCCGGGAAGACTACGACCCTGAACGCCATCATGTCGTTCATTCCACGGGATTCCAAGATTTATACTGCGGAGGACACTGCCGAGGTGCTGCCGCCCCACGACACGTGGCAGCAACTTCTCACTCGGGAGGGCCAGGGCGAGAATTCCGCGGACGTGGACATGTTCGATTTGGTCGCGGCCGCATTGCGTTCGCGTCCCGACTACATCATCGTCGGTGAGGTGCGCGGCGAGGAGGGTCGGATGGCGTTCCAGGCGGCCCAGACCGGCCATCCCGTGATGTTGACGTTCCACGCAAGCGACATCGTGTCGATGATTCAACGCTTCACGGGTGATCCCATCAACGTTCCGGAGACGTTCATGGATAACGCTGACGTCGCCCTATTCCAGAATCGCGTCAAGCAGGGTGATGACGTCCTGCGTCGGGTTACGTCGGTCCAGGAGATTGAGGGGTACTCCAAGGAGATGGGTGGGGTTGTCACCCGGCAGGCGTTCTACTGGGATCCTGTCGAAGACGAGATTGTCTTTCAGGGGCGGAACAACTCCTACGTGCTCGAAGAACAGATTGCGACCCTGCTAGGGTATTCTGACACGCGCGAGATCTACGAGGAGTTGGACTTCCGCGCAGACATTATGGAACGCATCATTCAGGAGGACTTGACGGGGTATCACGAGTTCAACGAGACGATTGAGGCGTTCCAGCGCGACGGGATCGAAGGCTTGCCATTCACCATCTCGCGCGGGTTCTAGTATGGTGGCTGAGGACGTCGACGCCGAGCCAACTGGCACGCTGGAAAACATCGAACTCGGTGACCTCATCGCGTCCGTCGTTGAGTCGTACCGGCAGATGCCGATGCCGGCGTACACGTACGCCCTCCTTGTTGTAGTGCCGTCGATCGTGTTCCTGTTCGCGTCTGTCGCTACATTCTTGTTTCTGGACTTGCCGCTGTTCGTCGCTGTTCCGGTCCCGATGCTTGGTGCGCTCGTGCTTGTCGCCGCAATTCTATACCCGAAGATTAAGCGCGATCAGCGGAAGACGCAGATGGAAAACCAGTTCCACCTGTTCGTCACGCATATGACGATCCTATCGACGACGAACATCGACCGTGTGGAGGTATTTCGACGCATTGGGAACGAACATGAATATGGTCCGCTTGCGGAGGAATCACGGCGTATCGTCCAGTTAATCGACGCGTGGAATCAGAGCCTTGACGACGCCTGTCGGATGCGAGCGAACAAAGTACCAAGCAATCTTGTCGCAGACTTTCTGGATCGGCTGGCGTACACCATCAACTCTGGGGAGAGTTTGGAGTCGTATCTAACCTCCGAGCAGGACTCAATCATCCGGAACTACGTAACGGTCTATCAGGGACAACTGGAAAATCTTCAGGTGATGAAAGATCTCTATCTTTCGATGGTGCTGTCGGTGACGTTTGCGCTCGTCTTCGCGACTGTCCTGCCTATCCTCTCGGGGACAAATCCAACATTAACGGTGTCCTCCGTTGTCGTGCTTTACACGTTCATCCAAATCGGGTTCGTGTACGCCATCTACACGGTATCACCCAGTGATCCACTGTGGTATTTCCCAGAGAACCGGACGACATCCACGGAATGGCGGCTGCGGATCGCCACTACGGTTGGGATTGGGCTCTCGCTGGTCCTCGTTGCTGGTGAATTAGTTGTCTTTCTCGGTTGGACGAGCATCGCGCCCCGGAGCATCCCACTCCCGCTGTACGCCGCCATCCCGACAACGCCGTTGGTCATTCCGGGTCTCGTAGCGCGTGCTGAGGAAGAACGTGTGAAAGACCGCGACGACGCGTTCACAAATTTCATTCGCGCGCTTGGCGCCAGCGAAACCGCTCGCCAGACAACAACAACGCGAGTCCTGGAGACGCTTCGAACCAAGGAGTTCGGCGCGCTTACGGGTCTCGTCGATGATCTCTATAAGCGACTGAACCTTCGTATTGACGCGTCAAAGGCGTGGCGTCACTTTAGCGCAGACGCACATTCGTACCTGATTCAGAAATTCAGTGAAATGTACCTAATCGGCCGCCAAATGGGTGGCGACCCGAAACACCTCGGTAACCTCATTTCCGGGAATATGAGTGAAGTCCAGCAACTCCGCCAGCGCCGCAATCAGGCCGCCTCAACGATGATTGGTGTGCTGTACGGCATCACCGCAGCAGCAACGTTCGCATTCTTCATCGGACTGGGCATTGTCGACGTGATCTCCGGGCTGGGATTGAGCTTCTCAAACTCCGCGCTAGATATCGGCAGCATCATCAACACAGCTGTGTACGACATCCAACTCATCGAGTATCTGCTAGTCGTGACGATTCTCATCAACGCGGTATTGTCGTCGCTCATGATTCGGGTCATCGATGGCGGGCATAAAGTCAACGCCTACCTCCACTTCGTAGTGTTGACGTGGATTTCAGCGATCATCGGGTCGCTCACACTCTCACTCGTGGAATCACTGCTTACGGTGTGACCCGGGGGAGCCACACTTATGTATCGGTATCCGCTACCTTTCCCACGATGAACAAGGCCGGAGGCGACGGATACGTATTCGCCGTCGCTAGCGGGAAGGGTGGCGTCGGGAAGTCGACGACCACAGCAAATCTCGGCGTGGCGCTCGCCGACGACGGGTTCGACGTCGCCGTGATGGATGTTGACCTCGGCATGGCGAATCTTGCCGGCCTCCTTGGCGTAGATCCGAATGTAACCCTGCATGATGTGCTCGGTGGAGAGGCGTCGCCCGCCGATGCCACCTATGAGACGAACGGACTCACACTCGTCCCGGGCTCAACTGACTTAGAGCAGTTCGCACGAGCCGACGCCAAATCCCTCCATCGAGTCGTCGAATACCTCCGTGAACGTCATGACGTGGTGTTGCTCGACGCGGGGGCGGGGCTGAGCTATGATATTGCGATGGCGATGAACGTCGCAGACGGCGTTCTCCTCGTGACCACTGCTGAATTAGCATCACTGACGGATGCCACGAAGACCGGGAAGCTCGTCGGGAAGCTCGACAAACCAGTCGTGGGGGCGGTATTCACACGCACCGGCGACGGCAGCTTCGACGACGTTGAAGGGATTGCGACTGCGCTAGGAACAACAGACGCTGTAACCGTCAGTGTGCCCCACGACGACGCCGTGAAACTCGCAGTACGAAAGGGCCGGCCGGTCGTCTCGCTGAAACCGGAGAGTCCAGCGGCCCGTGCGTACAAGCGACTCGCCGCGAAACTCGCAGATAGCATCGGTATTGAGCCCGCCACACCTGAGCCAACTGGGTTTGAGTGGGTTGACCCTGATACCGGAGAGACTGAAGACCCAGCGAAACCAGTTGATGACGGCGACGGTCCAGTGTACGAGATCCCGCTTGAAGACCTGATTGAGGAAGCCGGCTTAAACGCAGAAGATGACGCCGCCAAGCGTCGCGTGAAACTCTACGACCGCGTAAAATCGAAATTCTCGTAACTACCAGCGGTGGTGGACGTGCTCCTCGATGTACTTCTCGTAGACGTCACGGGTCGCGCCATGGGCCTCGTGCGTGAGCGGGCGGGCGTTCGACGCGGCGACGTTACTCCGGATGTGCTCGGGTGAGGTAGAGCCCGGAATGACAGTGGAGACAGCGTCAAAGTCAAGAATCCAGCGGAGCGCGAACTGAGGCAACGTGAGCATGTCCGGGACGTGTTCGCGGAGTTCGTCGACGGCCGCGACGCCCGGTTCAAGGGGGACGCCAGCGAACGTCTCGCCGACGTCGAAGGCGTCGCCCTCGCGGTTGAAGTTTCGGTGGTCGTTCTCCGGGAACTCTGTGTCCTCGTCGATTGCGCCCGTGAGCAGCCCCGACGCGAGCGGCACGCGCACGATGACGCCGACGTTCTCGCGCGCGGCGGCCTCGAGGAAGCGCTCGGCGGGCCGCTGGCGGAAGGGGTTGAAGATGATCTGGACGGTCTCGACGCCCGGATACTCGATGGCCTTCAGGCCCTCCTCGACCTTCTCGACGCTGACACCGTAGTGGTCGAGTTTCCCCGCGCTCTGGAGGTCCGCGAGCGCATCAAATGTTTCGGACTGGTAGTACGTCTCTGTGGGTGGACAGTGCAGTTGGAGGAGGTCTAGGGAGTCGACGCCGAGGTTCTTGCGGGAGCGGTCGACGAACTGTTCGAGGTTTTCGTGTATGTAGCGGTCGGCCTCGTGGGGGTCGAGGCGGCGGCCTGCCTTCGTTGCGACGACGGGGTCCTCGTCGCGTTCGTCGAGGACCTCGCGAATGAGGCGTTCGCTGCGCCCGTCGCCGTAGACGTCCGCGGTGTCGAGGAAGTTCACGCCCGCGTCTAGCGCGGCGCGTACGGCGTCCTTGCCCTCTTCTTCGGCGACGTCGCCCCAGTCGGCGCCGATTTCCCATGTGCCGAGGCTAACTTCGCTGACGTCGAACCCAGTTGAGCCGAGTCGTCGCTGCTTCATACCGGACGACGAACCCGGACCCACCTAACGCTGTGGGAATGGTGTAAAGGTGGCCGGTTAGTCGCCGGCCGGCGCGAGCAGCGCAAGCCCCGCGCCGAACGCGGGGAGGCCGATCAGTAGCGCGGACGCGTACGCCAGCAGAACGAAGACACCGGGTGCGTCGAAACTGACGGCGACAACGACGGTCAATAGCGTTAGTTGGGCGAGCAGGAGCCCGAGCAGTCCGTCGCGGTTGCTCGCGCCGGCGGTATCACGAGTGGACTCGCGGGCGATGTCCATACCGGCGTTCGTGTCACACTCGCGGAAGTATCTACTGGGCCGTCAGCTTTTATGTATGCTTCGCGAGTAGTTGGAGGTGCTATGGAACTGACCTGGTTCGGCCACTCGACGTGGCGCGTGGAAGTCGGCGAGACGACGCTGCTCATCGACCCGTTCTTCGACAACCCCAAGACCGACACCGACCCCGAGGAAGTCGACCCCGACCACGTGCTGCTCACGCACGGCCACGCCGACCACATCGCCGACGTGGACCGCTACCGGGGCGCGCACTTCGTCGCGACGCCCGAGCTCGCGGGCTATCTCGGCGACCAGTACGACATCGACGACGCCACCGGAATGAATCTTGGTGGTACCGTTGAACTCGGCGACGCCTACGTGACGATGGTGCGCGCGGACCACTCCAACGGCATCGACACCGGCTACGGCACCTCCGCCGGGATGCCCGCGGGCTATGTGATTTCGGACACCAAGCCCACGCAGGTTGCCGACGAGGACAGCGAGACGTTCTACCACGCCGGCGACACCAGCCTCCACACGGAGATGCGGGACGTCATCGCGCCGTTCCTCGAACCCGACGCCGTCGCCGTGCCTGTGGGGGATCACTTCACGATGGGGCCGTGGCAGGCCGCCGTCGCCGTCGACTGGCTCGACGCCGACGTCGCATTCCCGATGCACTACGACACGTTCCCGCCCATCGAGATCGACACCGACGACTTCGTGCGCGAGGTCGACGCCACCGGCAGCCCCGCCGACGTCCAGGTGCTTGACGGCGACGAGACGTTCGACCTCTCCGAACACTTCTACTGACGGCGCCGCCGTCGCGCGGTCCACCGTCCCCGCGGCGGCTTCCGAAAGAACAACGCTTACGGCGCGGGCGTGAGTTGCCTCGCACGTAATGACAATCGAAGTCACCAGTACGTCCGAGGAAGGGTACGTCACGCGTTCGCGCGTCGGCGACTATGAACTGACCGTCGACGCGACCGAGGAAGAAGGGCCGGAGCCCAACGGCGTTCTCCTCGCGGATTACGCGTCGTGTTTCATCCCGGCGTTCCGCGTCGGCGGCAACAAGGAAGGCTTCGACGACCTCGGCCGAATCGACGTCGACGTTGAGGGCGACCTCGATGACGATGACGACCTTGAGGCGATCCGCTTCCACCTCCTCGTTGAAGAGGACCTCGAGGATGATGATTTCGATGCCATCGTCGCTCGTGCCGAAGACATCTGTCACGTCCACAGCGCGCTCCGCGAGGGGCTTCACGCCGAGATTACCGGCGAGACCGGCGCGTTCTAAACGGCGAGCATACGGCGGACGCCACGACTACCACGTTCTTTTCGTCGTAGCATACAAGCACGCCCACCGCGTAGCGGCAGTCATGGCTAATGACTGGCAAGATATGGTGGTCGGTGCTCGTATGTCTGTCGACAACGAGTTCGACGACCGGGTACGAGCGTCGTCGCTGTCAAATTCCCAGTGGGGGCTCGTGATGACCGCGGTTGAGTTCGAGATTGAGGACGCTGACGACCCTGATAATGCGCGCGTCGTCGCCGACACCTCGAAGCTTGAACACGTCCTCCCGGAAATGCAGAACGTCGACAAACAGATGGCGATGGGCGGTGGTGGCAGCCAATCAATGAATCGCAGCAGCGGCGTCGTTGGCGGTATCAAGGACGCACTCGGTCTCGGCAGTGCCGACGACGGCGACGAGGAACTCGAAGCGGAAGCAACGCAGCTCGCCGAGGAGTACGCCGAAGCGTTCCAATCCCACCTCGAAGACGAGGGGAAGTGGGAGAAAGTTCGGCGCGCTGCAGCCGGCGACTAGCCGTCCCCGGAGTGGAACAGTGTGAGCTCTTCGGCCTCATAGATGTTGAGGAGTTCCTCAACGAGTTCGTCATAGGATTCCTCATCCTCCCGGAGTGCGTCCAGTCGCTCGACGGTTTCCTCGCTGAGGTGGACGTCGGGCATGCGCGGAGCAACGGCCGCCGCCAGCATAAATCCACTGTCGGGAAGGTTTTTGCCCCGTCGCGCCCACGCTACGACCATGTCTGACGGGTTCAACCTCGACCTACGGAACGCCGAGGAGGAAATCGACGTCCCCGAGTCCTTCGATGGGAGCGTCGTCCTCGGCGTCCTCGACGGCACCACGCCAGACGGCGACTGGCTCGGTGAAGTCCACGACGGCAACGTCCTCCTGCTCGCCGTCGACGGCGACCTCAACGACCTTGCCAGTGGGTTCGCCAGCGACGTTAAGGACGCCGGCGGTACGCTCATGCACTTCCGGGAGTTTCTCGTCGTTGCGCCGCCCGGCGTCGGCGTCGACGCCGACCGACTGTAATGATTAGCTTCGCCGTCGAGGTCATCTCCTGTTGCTGTTCCACTCTGGATCCTCGCCGAACAAGTCGTTGGCTTCTATAAAGACACCAGCCAGTTCCGCTACGAGGCCAGCCGCTCGTTTGGCGCGGCACTCGATTCGCAGTGTTCGCCCTCACCCATCGTGGTCACCAAGTCAACCCTTCGTACGTGATGCCTTCGCGGCGCTCAACGATGCGCCGCCCATCAACGACCACGGGCTCGGCCATCGCGTCGAACTCCTCGTCGAGCGCGGCGAACTCGTCCCAGTCCGTGACGAACACGGCCCCAGACGCGCCATCGAGCGCCGCCTGCGCGCTGTCCGTGTATTCGACGTCAGGGCGCTTCTCCGCCATCTTCTCGGTCGCGACCGGGTCGTAGGCGACGACGTCGGCGTCCCGGTCTTGGAGGCCGTCGATGACCGGAATCGCGCGCGTTCCCCGAATGTCGTCGGTACCGGGCTTGAACGAGAGGCCGAGCACGGCGACGCGCTCGCCCTCGATGTCGACATGGTCGTCGAGCAGCGAGAGCAGGCGCTCGGGCTGACGGTCGTTGACCTCGACGGCGGCTTCGAGGACCGCAGGGTCGTAGCCGGCGTCTTTCGCCGCAGAGATAATTGCAGCCGTATCTTTGGGAAAACAACTACCGCCCCACCCTACCCCAGAACGGAGGAACTGACCGCTGATACGGTCATCTTCGGCGATGGCGTCGGCAACCTCGTAGGCGTCGACTCCGAACTCCTTGCAGATGTTCCCGATGTCGTTAATGAGGCTGACTTTCGCCGCGAGGAAGCCGTTGTTCGCGTACTTGATCATCTCGGCCTCACGCAGTCCCGTCTCGACAACCGCGGGGTCGCCGTTGGCAGCGTCAACGAGCGGCTCGTAAACGTCGTGGAGCACATCGTAGGCCGCCTCGTCGGTCGCGCCGTAGACAACCTTGTCCGGATGCAGGAAGTCCTCGACGGCCGTCCCCATGCGGAGGAACTCGGGATTCATCGCGAGCGTCGCGCCGTCGAACCCACCGCGTTCGAGTGCGGGCGCGACTACGTCCTCGGTTGTCCCCGGGACGACTGTGCTCTTCACAACGACGACGTGGTCGTCCTTGCCCGCGAGCGCTTCGCCGAGCGACTCCGCGCCCGCCTGCATAATCGAGGTGTCGATGCGGCCGTCCGCTTCAGAGGGCGTCGGCAGCGCGAGGAACGTCACGTCCGTCTCTCGTACCGCGTCGTAGTCGGTCGTCGCTCGCAGCCGGTCACCCGCGTGCTCGGCAATGCGTTCCTCGAGTCCGGGCTCGTGAATCGGCGCGCGGCCGCCGTTGATGGTGTCAACGGTGTCCTGGTCGATGTCGACGTTCACGACGGAGTGACCGAGGTCCGCGAAACACGCCGCGACGGTTGTGCCGACGTAGCCGCTGCCGACGATACTGACGTTCACGTTAAATCCACCTTGCTCGGCCTTACGCGAGGGCCGTATTAAGGTCGTTCGTCACGGACAGCGCCGTCCTCGATTCAGGCTGTCCCCTCGAAAATCGCGTCCGCGGACGTCCGCTCGCGGTTGAACGACGTCACCGTCGCGCGAATCACGTCGCCCTCCGAGAGCGTCTCGGGGATGTCCTCGGTGAACAGCACGAACCCCTCGACTTTGCCGACGGCGACGCGCTCGCCTGAGTGATGGTCGGTGAACTCCGTGATACCGAACTCGTAGGTTTCGCCCATCTCGACGGGCGCGTCCCGCTGTTGAGCTTCGTTGTGCGCGCGCTTCGACGCCGCCGCCTCCGAAGACCGTCGCCGCCACAGCACCAGTGCGACCAGCACCAGCAGGACGCCAGCGGCACCACCGAAGACTACCGGATTGTTCATGGTCGCCGCCTCGCAGCGGACCGCCTACAAACCACCGACTCCCGGATTCGCAGCGTCATCGCTCGGTGAACGTCAGGTAGTGGCCGTCGGGGTCGCGGACGCGTACGCCGCTATCTACGTTTGAGACGCGACACGCGCGGTCTGCGACAGCGTTCGCGGCGTCTGTGGGCGACTTCGCGACGAATCCGAGGTCGGCGTGGACGGCGCCGCGGGCGTCCGCGATGCCGAGCTGTGGCTCCCAGAGTTCGAGGTCGACGGGGTCGCCGAGGCGGACGCGCTCGCGGTCGCCGCCGCGGTCCGTCACCGCGAACCCAAGGTCGCGGTAGAACGCCGCCGCGCGCTCCAGATCCTCAACTTCGAGGACGGCTTCGAAGACACCCGTGAGCGCACCGTCGCCGTCCGAACCGCCAGTCCCGATCTCCACGCAGTGGCCGTCCGGATCGTCGAAGTACAGCGACTGCGCGCTCCCGAAGTCAAACTCCACGAGGTCGAAGTCGTCGGCGAGACGGTCGCGCCACACGTTGTACTCGCTGCGTGTCGTCGAAAACGCGTAGTGGACGTGGACGCCGCCGCGCGGCACCGTCGACGGCTCGCGGAGCACGAGCGTCGTGTCGCCCACCTCGTAGACCGCTTCGTGGTCGCGGCGCTCGCCGCTGAGATCAAGATGTTGCTCGTAGAACGCGGCCGCGCGGTCGAGCGAGCGCACTTCCAGCGCAAGCGAGTCCAGCGCAGAGAGCACACCGCGACGTTCGCCGGCCACGTGCAAAGGCCTACCCCGTTTTTTGGTGCTGGTCGCCGTACGTACTCGTATGCCGATGAAAGCCACCGGGCGCGCGACCGACTTCGCGGAAATCGACCGCTTCGACGACGGCGTCGGATGGATTGCACACCCCGACGAGGCGATGCAACGGGCGAGTCACGCGTTGCGTGTGCCCGCTGACGATCCGGGCACCGACGAAGCGAGCGGCGGGGCCGCGAGCGCCGCGGATGGCGACGTCTGGGTGGTCGACCCCGTGGATGCCGACGGCGTCGATGACCTGTTCGCGGAATTCGGCGAGGTCCAGGGCGTCGTCGTGTTGATGGACCGCCACGGGCGGGACGCCGCGGCGGTCGCGGAACGGCACGACGTGCCGATTCACGTGCCGTCGTTCGTCGACCCCGGTATCGACGCGCGCACGCAGCCCGTAACCGGCGAGCTGCCGGGCACTGACTTCGAGGTCGTGCGGACCGTCGACTGGCCGGGCTGGGACGAAGCCGCACTCTACGACGGCGAGACGCTCGTCGTCGGAGACGCACTCGGGACGGCGCAGTACTTCACGACCGGCGACGAGCGCGTCGGCGTCCACCCCATGCTGCGCGTGAAGCCGCCGAACGCGCTCGAACAGTTCGAACCTGAACGTATCCTCGTCGGGCACGGCGAGGGCGTAATGGACGATGCATCGAGCGCGCTGGAGTACGCGCTCGACGGCGCTCGGCGGCGTGCGCCGAAGGCGTGGCTTGAGGCCGTGCGGTCGATGGTGTAGTCTGGGGAGAACAGCGTTCAGTCCGCGAGCCGCTCGCGGAGTCGGTCGGCGTCCTCGAACATGTGGGTGTTGTTGAACAGGACGTAGACGTCGCTGGCGTCTAATCCCTGGAGTCGGTCGGCGAGTTCGTCGAGTTCGTCGTCCTCGTAGCGGTAGTCGTAGTCGTGGACGTCGCCAGTCTCGCCGTGCATGCGGCAGTACGCAACGGCCACGTCGTCGACGGGGTCGCGGTGGAGTGGATTGACGACGTGGACGAGATCGAGGTCGCGGCAGACGTCGGCGACCCGGTCTGGGGCATCGTTCCACTCGCCGCGGGGCTCCCACGCGATCGTGTAGTCGCGGCGGTCCACGTCCGCGAAGAACTCTCGGAGGTTCGACTCGTACTCCTCGGTCGGCCCGAAGCTCGGCGACGTCTGGAGGACCACGACGTCGGCGTCGAGGGCGTCCGCGCGGTCGAGCGTCGCGTTCCACGCGTCGCGGACTGCTTCGGAGTCCTTGAAGTAGCCGACGTCGCCCTTGGGGAGTGCGTCCCGGTGGTTGTTCCACGTCGGGCTCGACGACGGATGCGTGACTGCCTGCCACGCCTTCAGCGCGAAGGTGAACTCCTCGCCCGCCTCTCGGCGCCACCGCTCGGCCGTCGAGACCTGCGGGAGCTCGTAGAACGTCGACTGCAGCTCCACGCTCTCGTACTCGTCGGCGAACGCCGCGAGCTTGCTCTCGTACTCGTCCTTCCATCCCTCGGACGCGTCGTAGCGGCTGTACCCGCAGGTCCCGACCGATACCATGCACCGAGAATCGGGTGGGCCGCCGAAAAAGCTACTCGCCGGAATCGAGCAGTGTAGCTACAGAGGGGCTCAGTCCGTAACAACCCCAATTCGAAGCGTCTGTAGCCCGGTCGCAGATATCCGATGGAGAAGTAGCCGTAGAAGCACGACCGTCGCACGTCGTTCAGGCGCGTGAGGAGGGCAGCCAGCAACTGTCGTCACCCGTCACACCGAGAGAGACTTAATCCTCGTACTACAGACCCGTGCCGTCACGCGGTTTCTGACAGTCGTGATTCCAGGATAGTCGTCGCCCGCGCGTCGGTGTGTAATTTCGGTAGCTGGCCGCTATCGGGTGATTCGTAGCGCCTTTCGTGTTCGTGGTCGATTCGACGGCCGGAATTAGTCGTGAACATTTCCAATACGTTCGTCGTCAGTGCTCCCGTTCGAAGAACTACACACCCGTTCTATCTGGCGGATTGGGGAGTGAGCGACCCGTTCTATGCTGGCTGATACGTTCTCAGACGGGCGGTTCTCATCGCCCGTTGCAGTGGCTGCCAACCAGGATTGGTGCGCTCGTGCTGACTGCTCGTCCTCGTTGGTGGCCGCGAGTATCGCGTCGGTCGCTACGAACAGCGACAAACCCGCTTCTTGCGGACGATTCGTCCGCTGTAGTTCCGCAGTCCTGTGAGGAACGCGAAGCGACGACCTGCAACTCCCGCACGTTCTCGACGACCGAGAGCGACGGCTCGTCGCGGAGTCGGTCGATGGTGTGAGGCCGCGGTCGCCACCTATTCGATGCGTGACGACCAAACGTGGCTATGGACGTACTCGTTGCCGGTGCGCACGGCCAGGTCGGACAGCACGTCACAGAGCTACTCGCGGACGGTGAGCACCGCGTCTACGGGATGGTCCGGGACGAAGCCCAGACCGACGACGTCGCGGCGCTCGGTGCCGAGCCAGTGGTTGCGGACCTGACGGAGTCAGTCGCGCACGCCGTCGAAGGCTGCGACGCCGTCGTGTTCGCCGCCGGATCGGGCGGCGAGGCGGTCGAAGCGGTCGACCGGGACGGCGCGATTCGGCTCGTCGACGCCGCCGAGGACGCGGGCGTCGAGCGCTTCGTCATGTTGAGTTCGATGTTCGCCGACCAGCCCGCAGCCGCGCCGGAGCCGCTCCGCGACTACCTGCGCGCGAAGGGTGAGGCCGACCGGTACCTCCGCGAGAGCGACCTTACGTACACCGTGGTTCGCCCCGGCGAGCTCACGAACGAACCGGCGACGGGCCGGATTCGCACGGCTGCCGACCTCTCGCAGAAGGACGGTGACGTGCCGCGCGCCGATGTCGCGCACACCCTCGCAGCGACGCTCACCACCGAGGCGACGTACGGGGAGACGTTCGAGGTGCTCTCCGGGGACGAACCAGTCGAGGCGGCGCTGGCCGACCCGTTACGCGAGTGACGGCGCAGGCGCCCGCTCAGTCCTCGCGCAGCCGGTCGATGCGCTGGCGCTGCTCGCGGTGGAGTGAGACCATAATATCGGAGACCACGCCGAACATCACCAACTGGACGCCCAGCAGGAGGAGGACGCCGGCGACCATCGTCAGTGCTTCGTGAGAGATGTTTTTCACGAACCAGTCGTAGCCGACGTAGCCAGCGAGCGCGACGCCTGCGGTCCCGAAGACGGCGCCGACGCTTCCGAAGTAGAAGAGGGGGTTGGACGTCTTCGCGAGGCTGTACAGCGTGAAGATGATGCGTGCGCCGTCCGAAATCGGGTGGAGGTTCGTCTCCGAGCCCTCCGGTCGCGCACGATAGGTGGTTGGGACGACTTCGACGGGGATGTTGTGGCGTGCGCACTCGACGGCCATCTCCGTCTCGATGCCGAAGCCCTCCGCGGAGAGGAACATCTGCTTGAACGACTCGCGGGTGAACGCGCGGTAGCCCGAGAGGATGTCGCCGTAGTCCTCGCCGTGGATACGGTGGAATGCCCGGTTGATGAGGCGGTTCCCAATTTGGTTGAGTTTCGTCATCGCGCCCGGCTGCATGTCTGCCGTGCGGTCGCCGACGACGTGCTCGGCATCACCAGCGACGAGTGGGTCGAGGAGTCGCGGAGCTTGCTCTGGTGGATTGGTGGCGTCGCCGTCGAGCAAGAGAACGTACGTCTCGTCGATGTGTTCGACGCCCTCGCGGACCGCTTGGCCTTTTCCGGAGCCCGATTGTTCGATGACTTCCGCGTCGTGCTCGCGCGCGATCTCTTGGGTGTCGTCCTCGGAGTGGCCGTCGACGACGAGAACGTGGCCGATGCCGACGTCGTAGAGCCCGTCCACGACGTCGCCGATGGTCTTCGCCTCGTTCCGCGTCGGAACGAGCGCACACACGTCCTCGTAGTCGGTCATTAACTGTCCGTCTGCCTCCCGCCGCTAAAAAACTTGTATTTACTCTTCGTTCCGGCGCTGACTGAGCGTCTCCCAAATCTCTGTGCAGCCCGCACCGTCGGCGACGTCGTCGAGGTGGTCTTCGTCGGACGGCCGTGTCCGCTCCCCATCAGTTCGGTTACTCATCTTCTGAGTAACTCATTTTGGAGGAGGTGGCATAAGCCTTCCGGAGGGACCGCCACGCTATTGGTCGCCAACGGGTAACGCCACGCCATGAGCACGTCCGACGCCGAGGAACTACTCGAACCGCTCGACCTCACCGAGTACGAGCGTACCGCGCTCGAAGAATTGTTGATACTCGGACGAACGACGGCACCGGACCTCGCAGAAGCAACCGGGATACCGAAAAACCGCATGTACGGTGTCCTCGATCGGTTAGCCGAGCAGGGGTTCGTGAAAGTGATTCCGGGTCGGCCGAAGAAGTACCAACCGAAGCCACCCGAGGAGATTCTCGACCGTGCGGTCGAGAACCAGCGACAGGAGTTCGAGGAGTACCGCCACGACATCGAGGAGGTTCGGGAGGATTTCCTCGACCAGTTCGGGCCGCTGTTCGAGCAAGCCAGCGAGGAAATCACGCCGACCGAGGAGTTGTTCCACGTCGTCGACGTCGGCGAGCCGAGCGAGCGTGAAACACGGTCGTTGTACCACGAAGCGAACGAAGCGGTGTACGTCATCACGAAGAGTCTCGAGTACCTCGACAGCATCGAACCGGCACTCGCAGACGCGCTCGACCGTGGGGTTACGGTTCGAATGCTCTTTCTGAATCCCGATCACCTCGACGACGAGAACCGGAGAATCCAAACCGGGATTGTCGACACCCTTCGAGACGAGTACCCGAGTGTCGAGTTGCGGTTCAGCGAGAGTCCGCTCCCGTGGCGCGGCACGTTCGTCGACCCGAGTATGGACTACGAAACTGGGAAGGCCATTCTGTTGGTCGAGGAAAACGACGTTCCATTGAGCATGCGACAGGCTGCGGTCACGGAGAACGGTTCGTTCGTTGCTGGTTTGAGTCGGTATTTCGACCTCGTCTGGAAGCACGAGGTTCTTGACCGGTGAGCTGAACAGAAGGTTTATGGATGTGGTTACTCACTTTCTGAGTAACCATGACCGTGCTACTGACCGGTGCAGACGGCTACCTCGGTTGGCCGACCACGCTTCGCCTCGCGAACCGCCTCGACGAGCGCATCGTCGCTGTCGACAACTTTGCCCGACGAGAATGGGTTTCGGAATCCGGTAGCGTCTCCGCAATTCCCATCGACGACGCTGACGACCGCTTCGGCGAGCTCGAGGGTGTGAGTTTCGTCGAAGGAGACCTCTCAAATCGTGACTTCGTCAACCAGCTCCTCGAAGTCCACGAACCCGACACCGTGCTCCACGCGGCGGCGCAGCCGAGTGCGCCGTACTCCAGTATCAACGGCGAGCGCGCGCTCTACACACAGCAGAACAACATCTCGATGACGCTCAACCTCCTCCACGGCCTCCACGAGGCCGGCCTAGAGGATACGCACTTCATCGAGACGACGACGACGGGCATCTACGGCGCCCCCGAGTTCCCCATTCCGGAAGGAGGCGCCAAGATGGAGAATCAGGGAGAACGCGACGAAGTCCCCTTCCCTGCGATGGGCGGCAGTTGGTACCACCAGACGAAATCATTCGACGCCGCGAATATGCGGCTCGCCGAGACGGAGTTCGACCTCGACATCAGCGACGTTCGAACCGCAATCGTCTACGGCACCGAGACGGAGGAAACACGAAACACCGGCCGCCCGACCCGGTTCGACTTCGACTACTACTTCGGGACAGTCGTCAACCGGTTCTGCGCGCAAGCCGTCGCCGGGTACCCCATTACGGTCTACGGGAAGGGCGAACAGCGGAAGCCGATGGTCAGTCTCCAGGACGCCGTCGAAAGCCTCGTGAACCTCGTCGAGCGCGGGCACTCCGGCGGCGGCATCGACGTGTACAACCAGACCACCCGCCCGGTCGCAATCGTCGAACTCGCAGAAACTATCGCCGAAGTCGGCGAGGAGTTCGACCTCGACGCGGAGGTCGAGCACTTCGAAAACCCCCGTGAAGAGGACGAGGAACACAAGATGGAGATGGAGAACGACCGCTTCGAGGAGCTCGTCGGCAGCCAACAGCAGACGCTCGAGGAAGGTGTCCGCGACATCCTCGGAACCCTCGTCGAACAGAGAGACCGCATCACCGCCCACGAGGACCGCTTCCTACCGGGGGTGCTGACGGATTAACGTCCTCGTTACTGGCGGCGCGGGGTATATCGGCAGCGCGTTGCTCCCCGAACTCGTCGCTCGTGGCCACGACGTGCGCATCCTCGACGACTTCTCGCTGTCGAGCCCGCGGAACCTCACTGCGGTCTCGACGGACGACTACGAGTTCGTCCGTGGCGACGTGAGGGACAGCGATGCAGTCGAACGTGCAGTCGAGGACGTAGACACCATAATACACCTCGCCGCAATCACGGGCGCGGCGACGTCCCACGAGATTCGCGAGGAGGTCAACGACGTGAATGTCGAAGGGACGAAAGCTGTCGTGGATGCTGCTGTGGACGCCGGTGTCGAACGCGTCGTGCTCGCGAGCTCGTGTAACGTCTACGGAAGCGCGTACGACCGTGACATCGTGGAGGACGACGCGGTAGCTCCGCCGAACCCGTACGCGGAGTCGAAAGTCGCGGCCGAGCAGTACTGTCGAAACGCCGACGTGGAGACGGTCTCGATGCGGCTCGCCACGAACTTCGGATGGAGCCCTGGCGTCCGGTTCAACCTCGTCGTGAATACGTTCACCTTCCGCGCGCTCGTCGGCGAACCGTTGACCGTGTACGGAGACGGCAGCAACTGGCGGCCGTTCATTCACGTACTTGACGCCGCACGAGCGTACGCAGACGCGCTCGACTGGGAGCCCGGCACGTACAACGTTGGCCTCGACAATTTCCGTATCGAAGAAATCGCCGAGCTCGTCGAATCGACCGTCGGCGAATCGGTCGACATCACCTACCAGCACGAGCAAGACCCCGGGCCCTCGTACCACGTGAACTTCGAGAAGGCACGCGAACAGGGCTTCGAACCGACGCACACGCTGACCGAGGGTGTCAAATCCCTCGCGTCTCACTTCACCAACCATGACTGAAACTCACACTGTCGGTATCACGGGTGCCGCGGGCTACATCGGGTCCCGCGTCACGAAGAACCTCCTCGAATCCGGCCACGAGGTCGTCCCCGTGGACAACTTCCACGCTGCGAAAGTCGAGGCCATCGACGGGACAGAAGTATTAGACGGGGACGTACGCGACCGAGACACCATCGCCGAGCAGTTCGGTGACGTCGACATCCTCTTCCATTTGGCCGCGCTGACCGGCGTCGAAGAGTGCGACGAACACGTCGACGAGGCGTTCGAAGTGAACGTCCGTGGGACCGAGAACGTCGCTCGGTTCTGTCGCAGCTCCGGGACACCACTCGTGTTCCCGTGTAGCATGGCTATTCTCGGGGAGCCAGTAGACCTCCCCATCTCATCGGACCACCCACGTGACCCCGTCAACACATACGGCCTGACCAAGCGCCTGAGCGAGGACGACATCCACGTGCTGGCGAAACACTCCTTCCCGGCACACGTGTACATGAAGTCGAACCTCTACGGCCACCACGAAGTCGGTGGGCAAACGGTCGGCAAGCGGACGGTCATCAACATCTTCGTCGAGAAAGCACTCAACGACGAGACGTTGACCGTGCACGAGCCCGGGACACAGGCTCGGGACTTCGTTCACGTGAAAGACGTCGCACGCGCCTACGAACAATCGATGGACTTCCTCCTCGGAGAGAACGATGACGGCGCTCGGACGCTCCCACTTGCGAGCGGTGAGGACATGAGTGTCCTCGACCTCGCGAATCTCGTACAGCGGGTCACGCGGAAAGAACGCGGCTACGAGCCGGAAATCGAACTCATCGAGAACCCGCGCGGTGAGGAAGCCGCTGGGTCGGACTTCAGCGTCGACACCGACGAAGCACGAGACGCAATCGGGTTCGAGGCCGAGCACAGCGTCGAGGAGACCGTTCGGGACCTGCTCTCGGAGGCGGAGTGAGATGTCCGCGACGTTCTGGAGGGGGTGCTGATGCAGTCGGTTGTTCTCGCTGCAGGTGAAGGGACGCGGATGCGGCCACTTACTGCGCGGCGTCCGAAACCCATGCTTCCCGTCGGGGACAAGCCACTCGTCGCACACACCGTCGACGCCGCGGTGGAGGCAGGCGCGTCGAGAATCGTGCTCGTCGTCGGCTACGAGGCGGACGCCGTCAGGAAGCACTTCGGTGACGAGTACGGCGGTGTTCCAGTCGAGTACGCTGTTCAGGAACGCCAGGAGGGGACGGCGGATGCCGTGCGTGCTGCCCGCGACCAGCTCGACGACGCGCCGTTCGTCGTGTTGAACGGCGACGACCTCTACGATGCGGAATCACTCAGTGACCTCTACGAGGCCGCGCCCGCAGTCGGAACGTACGAAGTCGAGGATCCACGCCCGTACGGTGTCTTCGATGTCGTTGACGGTGTCGTAACGGACATCGTCGAGAAGCCCGACGACCCGCCGTCGAACATGGTGAACGTGGGAGCGTACGCGTTCCCCGCCGCTGCCCAACGCTGGCTCGACGTTACGGAGAGCGAGCGCGGTGAATACGAACTGACTGACGTCTTGGCTCACGTCATCGACGAATACGAAGTGTCGGCCGTCGACGTCTCGTTCTGGATGGGCGTCGGTCGCCCCTGGGAACTCCTCGAAGCCAACGAGTGGGCTCTCGGCGATCTTACTCAGCGTATTGACGGTGACGTGCACGCGGACGCGGATCTCCGTGGCCCGGTCGTCGTCGAGGAGGGAGCGACTATCGATGCCGGCGTCGTCATCGAAGGACCGGTTCTCGTTCGCGAGGGAGCGACTGTCGGACCGAACGCGTACGTTCGTGGCCACACCGCCGTAGGACTGGATGCGAAGATCGGCGCATCCGTGGAAGTCAAGAACTCGGTTCTGATGGCGGATGCGTCGGTCCCTCACCTCTCTTACGTCGGGGACTCGGTGCTCGGTCGGGACGTCAATTTCGGCGCGGGGACGACGGTCGCAAACCTCCGCCACGACGACGAGAACGTCCGCGTTCGTGTGAAGGGTGAGGCTGTCGACACTGGGCGTCGGAAGTTCGGCGTCGTCGCCGGCGACGGCGCGAAGACGGGAATCGACACCAGTCTGAATGCTGGTGTCAAGCTCGGTGCAGAAGCGAAGACAGCGCCCGGAGAAGTTGTCACGCGGGACAGGGACACAGAGTATTAAGGACGTTACACGAAACACCGAACCATGAAGGCAGTCATACTAGCGGCGGGCGAGGGGACACGGCTTCGGCCGCTGACGCTCGCCCGCCCGAAACCGATGCTCCCGGTCGCCAACCAGCCGTTGCTCGAACACGTCGTCGACGCCGTCCGAGAGGCCGGCATCAACGAGGTCGTGTTCGTCGTCGGTTACGAGCGCGAGCGCATCCAGAGTTACTTCGGCGACGGGGACGACTGGGGAATCGACATCGAGTACGCTGTACAAGAGAAACAGCTCGGAACCGGACACGCACTCCTGCAGGCCGAGCCGTACGTCGACGGAGAGTTCGTCGCGCTGAACGGGGACCGAATTCTGGACCCGTCGGCAGTCTCGAAGGTTGTCGATGCGCACCGGGACCGCAGCCATTCGGTGATGGCCGTAACCCGCGTCGAAGAACCGACCAACTACGGCGTCGTCGAATTCGACGGGCGACAAGTCACCTCGATCGAGGAGAAACCGCCGACGCACGCGGTTTCGGCGGATACTATTAATGCCGGAGTATACGCGCTTGAGGAGTCTATCTTCGACGACCTCCGGTCTTCCGAAACAGACGGGGAACTCGCAATCACGACGACGCTGCGCGAGTACGCCGCCCGCGGCGACCTGACGGCGGTTCGGTTCGACGGACTCTGGCTCGACGTCTCCTACCTGTGGGACCTCGTGACGGTGAACGCACAGGTCATCGACCAGTTCGGCGCACCGCGTGGCGACTCGGCCTCCGCTCACGACGAGAGCACGGTCGCCGACGCAGTCGCGCTCGGCGGGGACGTTCGAGTGCGTCCGAGTGCGGTCGTCCTTCCAGGGACAGCGCTCGGTGACAACGTCGAAATTGGCGCGAACGCTACTGTCTCGAACGCCGTCGTTCTCCCGGATGCGACAATCAAGGATGGGGCAGTCGTCAAAGACTGTATCGTCGGGGCGAACGCCTCGGTCGGACCCAATACGACCATCGAGGGCGGAAACGCGGACGTCGTCGTCGACGGCGAGGTTCATGAGGACGTCCGCCTCGGTGGCGTTCTCGGCGACAACACCTCACTCGGCGGCGCGGTCGCTGTGGCGCCCGGAAGTGTTCTCGGAAACGAAGCGGACGTCGAATCCGGCGCTGTCGTCGACGGGTACGTTGAGGACGGCGCGGTCGTTCGGAGGGGATAACATGTGTGGAATCATCGGCTACGTCGGCGAATCAGACGCACTGCCAATTCTGACGGACGGCCTGAAGAACCTGGAGTACCGCGGGTACGACTCCGCGGGCATCGCTTTGCGTGATGGTGAGGGAGACAGCCTCGACGTGTACAAGCGCGCCGGCGAAATCGACGCCCTCCGAGAGCATCTCCCCGAGAGTTCGGGCTCAACGACGGGCGTCGGGCACACCCGGTGGTCGACGCACGGCGAGCCGACGGACGCGAACGCACACCCCCACGCCGACGAATCTGGCGAGGTGGCCGTCGTCCACAACGGCATCATCGAGAACTACGACGAACTGAAGTCGGAACTCGAGGAGCGCGGCCACCAGTTCCTGAGCGAGACGGACACCGAAGTCGTCCCACACCTCGTCGAAGAAGAACTCGACGACGGGTACGACCTCCCCGACGCGGTCGAGCGCGTCGCGGACCGCCTCGAAGGGAGTTTCGCACTCGGCGTCGTAAGCACGGACTTCGACGGTCTGGTCGCGATTCGGCAGGACAGCCCGCTGGTCGTCGGTATCGGCGACGAGGCAAACTTCATCGCTAGCGACGTCACGGCGTTCATCGAGCACACTCGGAATGTGTGTTACCCCGAGGACGGTGACGTCGTCACCGTCACGGCGGACGAGGTCAGTTTCCGCCACGACGGCGAGGTCGTCGAACGGCCCGTCGACGAGGTCGAGTGGGAGGCCGAAGCTGCCGAGAAGGGGGGCTACGACCACTACATGCTCAAGGAGATTCACGAGCAGCCGCAGGCGCTTCGCCAGACGATTTCGGGGCGGCTCGACGAGATGGCGGGCGACGTCGACCTCGACATCGACCTCCCCGAGGAGTACGTCGCCTCGGTCGAAGAGATTCAAATCGTCGCGTGCGGAACGTCGTACCACGCGGGCCTGTACGCGAAGCGCCTCTTGGAGGAGTTCGCGGACGTTCGCGTCAACGTCGAAGTCGCCAGCGAGTACGAGTTCACCGGTGGTCGAGATCCGTGGCGGACGCTCGTTTTCGCGGTCACGCAGAGCGGCGAAACCGCGGACACGCTCTCCGCGATGCGGGCGGCTTCTCGTGCCGGCGCGCGGACGCTTGCGGTGACGAACACGGTCGGGTCGACTGCTGCACGTGAAGCCGACCACGCGTTGTACATTCGGGCCGGCCCCGAAATCGGTGTCGCAGCGACGAAGACGTTCTCCTCGCAGGTTGCGACGCTGTCGATGCTTTCGGTGTACTTCGGCCGCCAGCGTGGTTCGCTGTCAGTCGACCGCGCGCAGACGCTCTTGGAGCACATTCGTGGGCTCCCGGGCGCCATCCAGCAGCTCCTCGACCAGGAAAACGCCATCCGCGAGATTGCCGGTGAGTACGCTGACGGTGACGCGTTCTTCTTCGTCGGGCGGTATCTCGGCACTCCTGTCGCGTTGGAGGGTGCACTGAAGCTGAAGGAGATTGCGTACGTGCACGCGGAGGGATTCGCTGCCGGAGAACTGAAACACGGGCCGCTGGCGTTGGTGACGCCGGAGACGCCCGTGCTAGCGGTGTTGACCGAGGGCGCGCGTCCAGACGAGACGCTGAACAACGTGAAGGAAGTCGAATCGCGCGGCGCGCCAGTCGTCGGGTTCTCGTCGTACGAGCGCGGCGAGAAGTACCTCGATACGGTCGTCGGCGTTCCGGAGCTCGGGTTGCTGGAGCCGTTAGTCGCGAACGCCGGGATGCAGTTGTTCGCGTATTATGTAGCCGATGGGATGGGGCGGGCGATTGACAAGCCGCGGAACTTGGCGAAGAGCGTTACCGTGGAGTGAGAGTTCTGCGGTTTACTGTCGAACGGCAGGTTCAGGAATTCCGGACGAGTGGTTCGTACCAATCGCGGTTCGATTTATACCAGTCGATAAAGGTGGACACTCCTTCCCTAATGTCTCTGCTCGGTTCGTAATCGATGAGTTCGCCGGCTTTCGAGACATCGGCATGCGTGTGGCGAGCGTCGGCGTCCTTCGCGTCCTCGTGGACGATGTCGACGTCCGCACCTGTCTCCTCGACGACGTACTCGGCGAGTTCCCGGATGGAGATACGGTCGTTCGAACCGATGTTCATCGTTTCACCGTCCGCGGCGTCGGTATCGAGCAGGGCGAGGTTCGCGTCGACGATATCTTCGATGAAGGTGAAGTCCCGAGTCTGTTTTCCGTCCCCGTAGATTACTGGTGGCTTCCCGTTTAGGCACCGCGACACGAAATTCGAGATGGCCATGTTCGGTCGCATTCGCGGCCCGTACACTGTGAAGTATCGGAGGTTGACGGTCGAAACATCTCGAATGTGGTCGTAGACGTTGCAGTAGTGTTCGGCCGAGAGTTTCGTCACCGCATAGGGGCTTTTCGGGTGGTTCGGATGGTCTTCGTCATAGGGCAAGTACTCAGGGACGCCGTAGACAGACGAGGACGAGGCATTCACGACGCGCTCTACGCCGTGGTCAGCAGCTGCTTCGAGTACCGTCAGGAGGCCGTCGACGTTGTTCTCGTTGTACGCCTTAGGCTGTTCGACGCTCGGTCGGACGCCAGCCTTCGACGCCTCGTGATATACTATGTCGACATCACGACCAGCGATAATTTCCTCGACAACTTCTTCGTTCGATGTCGAACCCTCGACGAATTCGAAGCGGTCCCCGCCGACACCGCGGCAGACCTCAAGATTGTGTTCTTTGATGCCGAGGTCATAGTACGGGTCGAGGTTGTCCAGGGTTATGACGCTATGCCCCTCTTCGAGGAGGCGTTCGGCGATATTCGAGCCGATGAAGCCCGCACCGCCCGTGACCAGGACTTGCATGGCCGTGGGTTCGTTTAGGCTTCTTTTGTCGTTTCTGATTCCGACTCCGACGACTCTAGATTTTCGTTTGAGAGCCGTTCCTCAGCACGCTCACGGTCCTCGGGGTATCCGACGTCGATACGCCAGCCGTCCAGTCGGATCGCGTCGATGGTGCGGCCGGATTGAATCAGCAAGTCGATGGCATCTGGAAGCTCGTACTCGCCGCGGTCGGAGGGTTGGACTAGGTGGCACGCGTGGAAGATGGCGGGACTGAACGTGTAGAACCCAGTCATCACTAGATTCGATGGCGGATCTTCAGGTTTTTCGACAACGCGAACGATTTCGCCGTATTCGTTCGTGTCACACACGCCGTACCGGGACGCCTCCTCCATCGGGACCTCCTCGACGAGGAATGCTGCGTCTGTCCGGGTCTCTTCCTGCCGGTTCACTACGTCGCCCAGGTTTCCTCGGAAGATGTTGTCCCCGAGCATGAGGACGAAGTCGTCGTCGACGTGTGGTTCGGCCTGGAGCAAAGCGTGTGCGAGTCCAAGCTGCTCGCGCTGATGGGCGTACGTGATGGGGCGTCCGCGGTACTCGTCGCCGTAGCGCTCGATGATTTTCTCCTTCATATAGCCGACTACGACTACGAACTCGTCGACACCGACATCGATGAGGTTATCGAAGACATCCTCGATGAGAGTTTTGTCGTTTACTTCGACGAGGACCTTCGGTTTGTCGTCGGTAAGGGGCTGGAGTCGGGTTCCTTTGCCCGCGGCGAGGACGACGCCTTTCATTTGTTGAAATCATAAATAGGAACAATATAAAACCTTGCTATCTACCTAGGGTAGTGTTCAGATAAGCTGATTCCATGCGAAGCTGAACGATCCGAGCCAGTCGTCGGCGGTTTCTGCTTCGGCGTTGCTGAAACAGTTTGAGAAACAGAGTGTCCGTCGTTTTATCTCTCGAAAAACACGTTCGACAGCGTTCCGATTTCCATGTTTCTCGTATCTGAAATCGTAGCCGTGGCGGTGACACGCATCTTGCAACGAGTGCGAGCCATTGACGAGAAACACAGCGTCTTCGACGTCGTGTTTCTCGGAGAGTTCAGCGAGAAACGAATGAGCGAGAACCTTCGTAGTCGTTGTTTCAAGCTTTGTATGGAGTAATTCGTTTGTTTCAGGATCGACAGCGGCGTACAGCCAGTACTGCTCGTCGTTGAGTTGGATCACAGTCTCGTCGACCGCGACATGATCCGGAGACCGACCAGAGTCAGGCTGTAGATCGGCCTTGTGAACCCAATTATGAACGGTGGACCGAGCACGCTCGACACCAAATATCTCAAGAATAGAGACAGTATTTGAAAGCGATAGTCCAGCAAGATGCAGTTGAATACTGAGCTTCATCAGCAGCTGCGGTGTCGCTTCTCGTTCCACAAAGTCTAACTCGATCTGGTCGATACAACCGTTGAGGCTAGCGTTCTCCGCCATGGACACGCAGAAAACGCTACGCCTCACCTTTCAATCCTTATCTGAACACCGCCCTACCTAGCGAAACAGTCTTACCCTTCGTGAGGCGAAATCATCAGTAAGTTGCAGATACCATATCTGATTAAACGCCGCTACCATCATGGTGGAATCCGGGCAGTTGCAGCAGCTATCCCCCGGTTCATCCTTAAACCAATACTGCTCCGATATCGGAAGTTGAAAGACCGGCTGTCATCCACAGACTACCAGAATCAGGACGGGATCAAAGTCGATACGAGCAACCCCTTCGTCAGACAAATAGACTCACTGTACCTCGGAAATTATGAAGAGCAAGAAATCACCCTCATCAAGCGCTATTTACCGGGAGATATTTCTGTTATCGAATTAGGTTCGGGAATTGGATATACTAGTTGTTATATCAACCAGAAGTTAGATCCCAACACAAAGCACGTGACGATAGAAGCAAACCCGGATTTAATCCCCTTAATTGAAAGACACCGGAGTTTGAATAACGCGACATTCGACATTCAAAATGCCGCGTATGTTCCGAATGAAGACACAACAACGTTCGCTTCTGGGGACCATTTCTTGACCGGGAACACCCATAGCCGAGGTGTAGAAGTAACGGAGGTAGCAGGAATCAGCCTTGACGAGATATGCCAAACTGAGGGGATAGAGTCGTTCTTCTTGGTTGCCGATATTGAAGGTGCAGAAATTGAACTGATTGAACAGGAAGCTGAGTTACTTAGAGAAAGATGCCGGGGGATAATTGTAGAGTTCCACCCGGACATCGACAGTCCAACTGCGGCTAGAAAGAAACTTAATGAGCTGCGATTCAGACAAATAACAAGTATTGATGATGTCGAAGTCTATCGTAGAGAGGATTAGTCAGACTAATTCGCGATAGAGATCCCGATATCGTTTTACGACGTTCTCGATAGAGTACCGATCCGCCCTTTTCCTGCCCCGTTCCACTAATGATGCACGTTGATCTGCATCTGTGAGGACATCGCTAAGCACTTTTGATAGTGACTGAGGATCGTCAACCCGGTGAAATCGGGCAGCCCCTTCGAACGGAGTTGTAAATTCGTCGATGTCAGAGAATATACACGGGACTCCAATACTAAGTGCCTCAAGTGCGGCCGCACTAAATCCCTCCCATCGGGAGGGCATCACATATGCATCGGATTCGGCCATCATACTATAGACATTACTCCGATCTATTTTTCCGAGGAAGTGTATCGAATCATTAACGCCAAGATTCTTCGCGAGAGACTTCAAATCAGACTGTAGTGGGCCGTCGCCAGCGATTGCTGCCTCCACGGAGATACTGGGCTGAAGTTGCGAAATAGCCCTGATAAGTGTGTCTAGTCCCTTTTGTTTGGCCAATCTTCCTGCATTCGAGATCAAGTACGCATCTGTGTCAATATCCACACAGTCGTGAACGCTCCACTCTTGGTTTCGGCTCTCTTCTACTCTATTCAAGTTTACGCCGTTATGAATGACGCGGATATTATCACAAAAGAATCGTTCCCAGGAATAAATAGAATTGACAACTGTTTCCGAGACACAAGTTATCTCGTTTACAAGGCTGTTTGTAATCGCATTTGCGACAAGGCCCTTAGTAGTGAATCCGTCGTGATTATTCTGTTCGGTGGATATAATGGGTGTCCCTTGAAGATAAGCGATAGGCTTCGCAAACGTTCCCGAATGGTTGTGATGTGTCTGAATGATATCATATTGGGATAATATCTGGCGTGCCGTTTGAATTGACGTAACATCAGCTCCCACCGAATTATTTGGAGCACCAATATCGTGAACTTGAATCAGGTCCATACCGTTAAATGGCTCAACATTAAACCAAGCCAGAATATCTGCTTGTATATCTGTATGCTTTACAAGCCCTGTAGCGATGTCTGCAGGGACACTTGTTGTTGAGACTGCATTTACCACGTGACAGACACGAATAGTATCATCTCCCATAGTACTAATATTTGATAGGGGTTGATATATGATTCGGAAAACCGAAAATTGTTTAATCAGTATTTCCGATGGAATACTATGGCTAATCATAGCGTCCTAGTTACTGGTAGTAGTGGAACTGTCGGAACCAGATTAGTACAACGACTGCTTAAACAGGATTATATCGTCCATGGAGTCGACATAAACCCAAATCCATGGTCGGAACGCGTTGACGATGTCACGAGGACTATCGACCTCTGCGACCCCACAAGTCTCGACAAACTTCCTGAAGATGTTGATACTGTCATTCACTTGGCCGCCCATGCTCGGGTGCATCAATTAGTTGAAGACCCACGCCGTGCGCAAGAGAACGTAGATATGACGTTCAACGTATTAGAGTATGCTCGTCAAACGGGCGTCTCGAACGTCATCTTCAGCAGCAGCCGCGAAGTATATGGTAACGGTGATGATATAATTTCGTCGGAGTCAGATACATTCGCTGATGAGTGTGAAAGTCCATATACAGCAAGTAAAATAAGTGGGGAAGCACTAGTTAAGTCATACCAGAACTGCTATGGAATAAATAGCAGTATCCTCCGTTTCTCGAACGTTTATGGAAAGTTTGACGCGTCAGACCGGGTTGTTCCATTATTTATTGCACAAGCATCGAATGGACAAGATTTGACTATCTACGGAAACGAAAAGGTTCTTGACTTCACGTATATTGAAGATTGTGTAGATGGAATATATAAGGTGTTAGATAATTTCTCCAAATCACAGGGAATGACGTTTAATATTGCTTCTGGTGAGGGGGCATCTCTAGTTGATCTTGCGGAGATAGTGGTGGACAAGGTAGGCGCCGATAGTGCTATTCACGTCGAGCCAAGCCGAACAGGTGAGATTGCACGGTACGTAGCTGACATTAGCAAAGCACAGAAAGTGCTCGGTTATCAGCCCTCGTTCTCGTTCGAAGAAGGGATCGAAGAAACTGTAAACTGGTATATAAATAACGATCACCTGTTCGAAGAAGTTCTAACCAAATAGGCTCTTACAGACGCTCGTGCGAAGTGAATCAACAAGCTCTTGTTTGGGTTCTATGTGCTGCCCCGACTTAAATGATTATCCACGGATAGACGTTGAACTCAACGTATCGGTCACTTCGGCGGCACATCAAGCAGTTCGACAGAATCCTTGATGTCCGGCCATCGGTCTCGTTGTCCGGGTCAAGATTGACGACATCTATGTGACTACGGGTATGGAATCAACGCATCTGGATACCGCTATCTGAGTATGGATCAGAGCAAGTTATTGTGAACTATTCTGGTGGATGCATCGTCCGCTACGCGATGTACCCGAGTTGATTCAGACGGTCAGACACGATATCCTCGTCAAGGTCTGTCGTTGACACAGGTGTTTCAGCCACTACTTCACGCCGCTGGCCAGGAATCACGAACCACGGAACACGAACTAGACTGTCGGCATAGATTTGCGGCGGATGACCGTAGCCTCGGCAGGGTACTGGCCCGATCCAGTCACCGATGAGATTGCCATGGTCACTACTTAATACCGTCTGACCATCAAGATCTAAAATAAGCTGTTCAACCTCATTAACCACCCGCTCAAGATTTTCACGGTACCCGCGCCAAACATCTGATTTCGTCACTCCGTCTAGCCGAAACTGCAATTTCACCCAAATATCGCCGTTCGATTCCCCTTCTCCGCCCTTCTCACTGGGCGGACTAATACCACCCTGGGGAAGTTGCTGTCCAAATTCGCCGATAAATGGATAGTGAGGCTGCATGAAATGTGCAAGTATCCGCTTTTGGGGATATTCCTTATGCGCGTCACGGATAGCATCAGCCATCACGTCTGGGGGTACGGTCTCCAACTCAACATCCCAGCCATCGTCAAGGAGATTGATGGTAGTATAAAACGTTTCATCCGGTATCTCCGTGAAATACGGATTTGCCGTAACATACACTGTGTCGTGGTACTGCTCGCCAGTAAATGTCGATGTGAGGAAGTCGTTGCTACTACTACCGACTGAAATCCGCGGTTCAAGAGTGCCGTCAAGATCAATAGTAGATTTGAAGAGGTCATAACGGCACCCATCCAGCAAAAAAAGATTATCCCATGACTCATCCATGATGGAGCCGTGGTCGGAGTGCCCTCGCCACTTATAATAGCGCTGGTTCAACGTCATGCCGAACTGGTGGTAGACGCCGGGTAGTGCCTGTGGGTTTCGAAGCAGAGTAAGCGCATTTGAGAGATTATACATTTAGTTCCTACATATATTTGGCCCGATATAGGTTTTTGGTTTTCCCGGATTCGTTATGTAGTTCCACAAATTAGGAGGACCAGTAATGGTATTATTGACTACGCGTGATATATTGTGTGTTTAACCAAAAGAGAATATTAAGTCATGATTAATTATACTGGGCGCTTTTGACCTTACTGGAGAGTATGAGGACGACGCCCGTGTCGTAGTGTTCCCTTCGTTGTGTTACTCCACGACTGCTTCTGTGCGTAGTTTCTCAATCACCTCAAAATGGATCCTCCCCTGAAATATAATTTTAATGACACCGTATTTTTCATAGGTCTCAGCGCTACTGCTTTGATTTAAGATACAGGAATTGGCAGGATATCAAACATGAGTTTTGAGAGATTCTCTACTCGGAGTATATTGGTTATATCGTGTTTTGTTTCTGGTTTATTTATTTCACATATATCCTAGGTCTTCAAGCTGTTCACGGACTGCCTCACCACTTTCGTGAGATCGCTCTGGTCGCTCACGCGCACTTGGAGTATAGTCATCACGATCAAGTGTTTCCTCAACCGCGGCATGAATGTCCGTCACAGACTTAATGCCCTCGATAATTTCAGAGTTAGTAGCGGCCACAATCGCTTCTTCAGTATGGAGGCCGCCCTGTAGTCCGTGGTCACTGACTAGCAAGAGGTCATCTTCGGAGTTGAGGTCGCCGACAAGTTCACCAACGAAGTCGTCCATCTCATTATAGGCGTCGCGCTGGAGGCCAGGATCATCGTAGGAGACGTGCCCGATTAGGTCAAGCGCACTCGTGTAACCGAAGACGAGCTCGTACTGGCGACTTCGGAGTGCGCGCCGCGTCCGTGCAATCCGGACCATCCCCATCTCCATACACTGCTCGTAGAACTCGACCGGGTCGGCGGACGTATGTCCACCCGTCGCATCGGAATCGCGCTCAAAAAGATCGCCCATGCGCTGTCTCAAGAGATGTTCGCGGTCCTCATCGTCCGGGTTCACGACGTAGTTTGGCACACCGATTGCCTTCGCCTTTCGACCGTCAAACACCGTCGAGAGGTCATGTTCCTCGTAGTATGTCGCGTGCTCACGGAAGGCGTCCTCGCTCGTGTTCGTGAGAAGCCACGCGCCGATGCGGGACTGAATCTCTTTAGGGAGGAGGTGATCTGCCGCACGACTCCCAGCGCGGAGAAGTGGGTTCTCCCAGGCGACGCCGTCATCAAGTTGCAGGCCATGCTCAGAAGGAGGTAACCCTGTGATGATTGTTGGCCAGAGTTCGTGTGTGCTTGGTTCGCCAGCAACACTTACGATGGTCTCGATAGATTTGTACGCGCCAAGGGTAAGGTTTGAGTGTACATCTGAATCGACGAGTTCCGGGTCAAGGGCGTCGATTCCGAGAACGACGAGGGTCATGTATATATATATGGCAGGCAGTGCCGTTAATGCTTTCTGCCTGTACTTGGAGTCGTCACATGAACCAGCGTGCGACGCGCTTGAATGGTTCAAGGTCGACGCCGAGGCTCTGCTCAGCGCTTTGGACAAGCATTACGTCGTCCTCCTCTAGACCGCCGAGTGCGAGAATCGCGACAACGTAGACCACGCCCGCAAGCGCCACGAGTACCATACGACCAAGAATAGAGGGTTGTCCGACCGTCATGCGGACGACAGCATATATGCAGGTCGCGATGAAGAGGAAGGCGCCTACGGGCTTCGCGACCGCCCACGAGAATGGGCTGATGTCATAGCTCGTGTAGAGTTGATAGCAGTAGAGGAGGTGGACGACGACGAGCGAGATGGCGCTGGCAATAGCGGCGCCGACGGTACCGATCGTGGTAAGCAGGAAGTAGTTCAGGGTGATGTTCAGAGCAGCCGCGAACGTGTTCACGTAGAGGATGACACGCGTGTCTCCGAACGCGGAGAGCGTACGCTGGTTTGGTCCGGTCACCGCCATCGTGAAGTAACTAGTCGCGAGTATGACAAGATAGGGCGCCCCACCGGCGTACTCAGCGCCGAATGTGTGCGTGATGAGAGGCGTCGGAAAGTAGGAAAGCAGGAGGAATGGTGGAATGGTGACGAATACCACCCACTTGGTAACGAGCTTGTAGAGATGGGTAATCTGCTCCCACTCGTCAGCTGCGTGGAGGTCAGAGATGTTCGGGAGAAAGAGATAGCCCAGCGACGCTAGCCCGAACGAAAGGGTCTGCGCAATCGTGTAGCCGATGTCGTAGACGCCGACATCCGCTGACCCGCGGAGGTACTGAATCATTAGGGTGTCCGTATTTCCGAGAATGAACACGAGTCCGGTGGTCGCCATCAACGGGAGGCTGAAGACGAGCATCTCGCGATGCTTCGGCGTCCAACCCAGGTCCGTATTGAGGACGGTCGTGTAGCGGACGAGGAAGTAGAGGGCAGCGATCGCGCCAATCCAGTTGGTCGCGACGTATGCGGCCGCGACGGTTACGGGCGTGGCGCCGAGTAGGACGACGGCACTCACGAAAGCGATTCGAGTGAGCGGATGGAGGAGGTTCTGGACGATGACCTTCGGTACGGAACGTCCAACGGACTGCGTGCTGCTGATCGCGAGTCGCATCAACGGCATCGCAGGGACACCAAAGGCGACGACACGGAGCACGGGAACGAGCGCTGGATTTCCGAGGAGGTCGGCGACGAGACTAGCGGAAACAAAGATGAGACCGGCAAGAGCCAGGGAGACGAAGAGATTGAGTTGGAACGCAGAAACGAGGACTCCCCGTCGGTCAGCACCCTCGTAGCGCGGGACGTTCCGCGGGATGCCCGTGTCGAATCCGAGCTGGGAGACGATGGATGTCACGAGTAGGACGGTCAGGCCGACAGTAACCTCTCCGTAGCTAGCAGGGACTAGCTGCTGAGCAACCATGAGCTTCGCGACGAGAGAGATTCCTAGTTCGAGAAACGTCCCGAGGAAGACGACAAGCCCGCTCTTCCCGAGTGTGCGGACGATGTCGTCCGTGTCGTGGGGTCTGTCTGACTCGACGCAGTCGTGCGTCGATTCGCGCTCCGTGTCTCGAGACACGCTGTTGTATCCCCTCGCGCGTTACCTATGTCTTTCTCATCCGGTCGTTGTTGAAAGGTCGTTCTTCCTTCCGAAATCGTTTACTTCGTGCTGGACGAAACTCCGTTTCATGAAGATAGGATTCTTTGCATATTCTCTCTCAGGAACCGGTCCGCGGACCCGGGCACGGACGCTTATTGAGGCGTTGGCAAACCGGACGGACCACGACCTCGTAGTCGTCACCGGTCCGAGTGAAGACTATGATCACCCTCGCGTCGAACGCCATCGCATTAATGCAGTCCCGATCGGTCTCCTCACCGGCGCCCCGACAGTCCGCCGGGCGTTCACGGACGTGGACGTCGTCCATGTCCCTGTAAATATCTACCAGATCGCGTACGTCCGAGCGATCTACCACGGTCCCCTCGTCTCTGGTGCTGGCGTCCAGCACACCTTCCCCTACCGAACGCTCGCGAAGTATCTCGGTATCGACCAAGTTATTGAGACTCACGAGTATGTGGCGTATCTCTGGGAGCGAAGTGGCTTCAAGAGTGATTACATCTACCCGGCCGTGAACGCGGAGAACTTTTACGAGTACGAGACGGACGAACGTGAAGCCGTCCGGGACCGTCTTGGTATCCCATCGGAGAATGATGTCGTGCTCTTTGTAGGAAGTCTTACTGAATTCAAAGGCGCTCACCTGATCTCACGACTCGCACGTCGTCTTGAGAACGATGACGTGACCGTTATTGTCGCCGGTGAAGGCTCGCTACGTGAACGCTTTGAAGGACGGCCGAACATCATCTATGAGGGCTTCGTGGACAACGAGAACCTTCCGCCGCTGTACAACGTTGCTGACGTGACACTGGTGCCGAGCAAGAGTGAGAGTTTCTCTATTGTCAGCGTCGAATCTGCGGCCTGTGGGACTCCCGTAATTACAACAACACAGGAAGGAACGATGATTCGCCTCTTTCGAGAGCGCCAGGCCTATCGGTGGGCAGAGAGGTCAGTAGATGGTCTGCTTAATGCGGTCTGCGACCTGCTCAATAATCCGGATGAACACCGTACACAAGCCGAGCGTGGACACGAAGCAGTCGAGGAGATGGGTCTAACTATCGCCGACACCGTAGACCAACACCTCAAGGCTTATAGAGCCGCTATTGAGAACCACTGAAAACGGTGAAAACAAACCGAGAGAAACCACTCCGTCTCCATGTTATTCTCCTACTTGTAGCGTTTGTAGTGTCTATTCGAGTTAAGAGACAACTATGCCATGCGTGACATAACCCACGCTACTAATTCAGAAATATACACGATGTGGTGGCTCAAGCACGGATTCGATTCCCTCTTGAGAGAGTGTTGTCGACTCACTCGACGTGCAGGGCGGTTCAACCGTGAGCATGGCCTGAACGACCGGCGTTGATATATTCCCCTCCTGTACACTACTGGCGAGGTACGAGGTGCTGGCAGGTGGTTCTCGGTCTAGGCACGTAACGCGGCGAGGATGTCGCGATAGCGCTCAACCGCTGCATCGAAGCTATATCTAGACTCGATGAGAGTACGCCCGTTCGCCGCTACGTTATCAAGGTCGTTACGCGTGAGGATTCGTTCGAGGGTTGTCGCTATTCCTTCGGGGTCGGTTTCTTCCATCAGGAAGCCGGTCTCGCCTTCGTGAACAACATCTGGAACGCCCGCAACCGGCGTCGCGTAGACCGGTGTCCCAGAAGCGAGTGATTCGAGAATGGTCGTTGGGAGCCCCTCCGTGGGTTCGGAAGGCATCACGAGGAGGCGCAAGCGGTTGAGTTCCGCGGGGACGTTGTTGTGGTCTACCCATCCTGTAACTTCGACGTCGCCTGCAGCGATCTCGTCTGCAAGTTCCTCGCGGAGCCAACCTTCCAAGTTACCGGTTCCAATAAAGCGAAACGTATACTCGTTGGGAATTCGGCGTGCTACTTCTGCCAGCGTTCGAATACCTTTCTCCTCATCGATGCGACCGAGGAAGCCGATGGTCTTCGGACGTTCGGTGAACGACGTACGCGGCCGGAATTTCTCGGTGTCAACGTAGCGTGCGCCGTGAGGATAGACATTTGGAGCGTTCGGATTAAGGTCAAGTTGTCGCGCCATATTAGGCGTGTACGTGACGACGCCGTCCGCGGCTATGAAGTTCACCCGTTCAAGCAGTCGAACGAGCGTGGCGAGTGCGTCCGCAAGGGGTGTAGGAATGCGCTGCCGCCACGCGAGTTTCAGGGTGAGCGGAACGTCTCCCCGTGGTTCGACCGCAACGGTCTTTCCAGCGAGTTGAGCAACGAGTACGGGAAGGAGGTAGGCGGTCGCACCGAAGAAGAGAACAACGTCTTCATCTCGTGAGACGAGGACGCGACTCATTCGGAGCTGGTTGAGGAGGAAACGGGCTGCCGCGACTGGAATTGAGCCACCAACACCAGCCTGCGTCACCTCAACAACCTCGTGGTCATCTCGGATTGTCGAGTTATTCGGTAGGTCGGCGGTAACGAGTGAAACGGGGCCGAGCGCGGAGAGGATGTTAAGGAGGGTTCGCGTAGCGTTCTCGCCAGATGAGCTCAAGGGGTGTGTGACGACACAGACGCCCCGTTCTGACATACTTGCCCTATCTCGGAGCGGACGTTTCAGCCTATCGTTTCCACGCCCCGTACAAGTATCCAAACCCGACAAGCACCGTGAAAATGTAGAGCATCACGAGGCGCGAGACGCTCGCAAAAGAGGGGTTACGGACAATTTCACTGAGGTGTTCTGGTGTAGATTCGATGAGAAGCAATCGGAGAAAATCTCCCTCTTCGCCACCCGAACCGGGCAGAATCGTCTCCATGACTCGCTTCGAGTATCCCTGCCAGAACGCCCGGTCGCAGAGCCACTGTAGGGCAGTCCGATAGTCGAACACCTTGTGCGCAACTTCTGCGTCTGGATTGTACCAGACCTGCTCGTCGTACTCCTGGCGCATACGCGCACAGAGTTCCGTCTCGCCGCCCTGGAGATTCTTATCTCCCTTCCGGCCGCCGATATCCGTGTCGAAGCCGTCCAGTTCCAGAAACACATCTCGCCGGAAAGAGATATTCGACCCGAACGTGTTCCGAACCCAGCCGGGGCCGTCAGCGAACCCTTTGTGCGTCACACCGACCAGCCAGTAGAACTCCTCGGGCAGGAAGTCGGGCTTCCCGGCGACCCACTTCGGCGTCATCTTTCCGCCGGCAGCTAGCGCGTCCTGTTCCTCGTAGCTCTCGACTAGCTCCTCGACCCACTGTTCGTCCGCAATCGCGTCGTCGTCGATGAACGCGACGACGTCTCCACTCGCCAGCTCAGCGCCCGTGTTCCGGCTCTCTAACAGGCCGACGTTCTCGTCGTTACAGTGCAGTACGACGTTTTCACGTTCGCTGTACTCTTCGCGCACGCGGTCGTACAAGTTGTCGTTCCCGTCGACGACGACCACTAATTCTACGTCGTCGTAGGTCTGTCCGAGCACGCTCTCGGCCGCTTCACGGAAGTGCTCGTACATGTCCGGCGAATACGTGCACAGGACGACGGAAACGCGCATCACGAGGAAGTAGCCGAGACGGGCGTAAAGACGTTTCTTTTGAGGTGTGAAGAAAGGTGTTGCACGTAGGCCCTGAGACAGAAATTTACATCCTTAGTCCCGATAATTTCTCGGGGGTTGTCGACCAGGCCCCGCTCAAACCCGAGGGTAAATCCCGCGGGTAGATGACAAGGCTTATTCGCGTTCTGGCGGACCCTACGGGTAATGAGCGAGAAGAACGAGGAGTCGATGGCCCCCTCCATATCCGGCGGATCAGCCCTCGACGCTCTCGAAAATTGGTACCACGTACCCGTGCTGGGCGCTGTCCTCGCGTTCATGTTCTGGGTGCGCGTGCAGGCGTGGGAGAATTTCACGCAAAACGGCGAAGTGTACTTCTCCGGGAACGACGCGTACTACCACTTCCGGCAGGTGATGTACACCGTCCAGAATTGGCCCCAGACGATGCCGTACGACGTCTGGACTGGCTTCCCAACTGGGACTAATTCCGGCCAGTTTGGGACGCTGTTCGACCAAATCGTCGCAACGGCCGCTCTCGTTGTCGGGCTCGGTGATCCGTCACAGCAGACGACGGCGATGACGCTGTTGTTCGCGCCGGTCGTGTTCGGCGCCCTCCTCGCAATTCCGACTTACTTCGTTGGGAAGCGATTGGGTGGCCGGCTCGGCGGCGTCTTCGCAGCCGTCATTCTCGCACTGCTTCCCGGCTACTTCCTCTCGCGAACCCTCGCAGGTGCAGCCGACCACAACGGCGCCGAACCGTTGTTCCAGTCGCTCGCGGTCCTCGCAACACTCGTCGCGCTCGGCGTTGCACAGCGCGAGAAGCCGGTCTATGAGCAGTTCCTCGATCGTGACGTCGCTGGTCTAAGAAGGGTCGTCGGATGGAGTGTGCTTGCAGGCGTCGCAACCGCGGCCTACATGTGGATGTGGCCACCGGGTGTCCTGCTTGTCGGGATCTTCGGCGTGTTCTACCTTGTGAAGCTGACGAGCGACTACTACAGCGGAACGAGCCCGGACCATGTCGCCGTCGTCGGCGCAATCAGCATGATGACAACCGGGTTGTTGATGCTTGTTCCACTCTCATATATGAATTTCTCCGCGACGGGCTATACACTCCTGCAGCCGCTGTTCTCGTTCGCCGTGGCAATTGGAGTTGTATTCCTTGCGTGGCTCGCCCGCCAGTGGGACGACCGCGAACTCGACGCGACGTCGTATCCTGTCGCCGTAATCGGCATTTTACTCGTCGGTCTTGGTATTACTGCAGTCGTCCTTCCGGACCTGTTCTCGATGATTCAGACGAACCTCGTCCGTTTCGTCGGCTTCAGCGCTGGCGCGTCCGCCCGCACCATCGGCGAGGCGCAGCCGTTCCTCTCCCGGACGAGCAGCTATGGCCTTGGGATGTTTGGCGTCATCTTCCTCGAATACGGGTTGGCGTTCTTTACTGCGCTCCTTGGCGCGGCGTGGATTCTGCTGCGGCCACACATTCGCAGCGGCAACCCTCGGCGTATGGGTGGTGCGGCGGTCGCCGTTGTCGTGGTCGGCGCAGTCTTTGCAGCGCCAGGTATTGGCGATGCGGTCGGCACGCTGTTCGGTCTCGACGGCCAGCTTGGTGCGCTCGCGATTGTCGGTGTGACGCTGACGGCAGTCACGGTGACCGGCGAGTACGACGCGGAGCAGCTGCTTGTTGTCGTTTGGGGTGCGTTCATCACCTCGGCGGCGTTCACGCAGATGCGGTTCAATTACTATCTCGTTGTGCCGGTTGTCGTGCTGAACGCGTACGTACTCAAGGTCGTGCTCGGGCTCGTGAGTCTCGACAAGCCGGCGTCCCAGATCGAGGATGTCGACTGGTATCAGGTTGGGACGGTCGTCGCCGTGGTGTTGGTTGTGCTTGTGCCTATTGCAGCGCCGGTGGCCGCGTCGGCGACCGGTGACGGCGCTAGTCCGATTCAGTTGACGAACAACCAGAACCAACAGGTCCCCCTGCAGTCGGCGACAACTGTTGGCGCGGCGAACAACCCTGGTGCGGTGACGAGCTGGGACGACGCGATGGAGTGGATGAATGCGAACACACCCGAGCAGGGCGACTTCGGCGGTGCAGGTAATGCCGACCAATTGGACTACTACGGGACGTACAGCCAGACCGACGACTATGACTATCCCGAGGGCGCGTACGGCGTGATGTCGTGGTGGGACTACGGCCACTGGATGACCGTCGAAGGCGAGACGATTCCGGTTGCGAACCCATTCCAGCAGCACGCCACGCAAGCTGCGAACTTCCTCCTCTCGCAGAATGAGGACGAGGCCGCAGACGCACTCGCGGCTGTTGAAGAGGACGACGCGAAGACTCGGTATGTCGCGGTGGACTCCCAGATGATTCTGCCGCTGGAGAAGTTTAGTGCGCCGACGGTGTTCTACGACGGGCCAAACAACTTCTCGCAGTCGGACTTCTACACTCGGTCTGTCATTGCTCGGTATCAGGATGGTGAGCCGGCAGCGGCACAGATTATGACTGACTCCCGGTACGGGACGCAGGCGATTCGCTCCCAGGAGTACTATGAGTCGATGATGGTCAAGCTCTACCGGTACCACGGAAGCGCGAAGTCGGTTGATCCCGTGGTAGTCGATTGGCGGCAGAACCGAGGTGGCCTGCCGTGGTTCGATATTTCGAATCAGCAGAACTGGACGCGGTCGTTCGACAGCATGCAGGCAGCCGAGCAGTACGCCGCGAATGATACCACCGCACAAATCGGTGGGGTTGGGTCCTCACCCCGTGAGTACGTTGAAGCGCTTGATCACTACCGCATGGTCGGGGTAAGCGATGAGTCTGCGGCGCCGGCGAATCTCTGGCTCACGGGCAACGAG
The DNA here is from genome assembly GCF_021028995.1 of Halobacterium sp. KA-4. Classification (GTDB taxonomy): domain Archaea; phylum Halobacteriota; class Halobacteria; order Halobacteriales; family Halobacteriaceae; genus Halobacterium. The sequence continues at coordinate 100,322 of NZ_JAJJZG010000010.1, forward strand.
CTGAGCAGCCAGTACTACCCGACATCGGTGAAACTGTTCGAACGCGTCAACGGCGCAACTATCGAGGGGACTGGCCCTGCAAACACGACGCTCGAGGTGTCTACCAACTTCGAGATTACGGAGATGCGGAATGAGAATGGGAGTGCACCGACGTTCCCGTACGCCCAGCGCGTCGAAACTGGGCCCGATGGGAACTTCGAGCTGACCGTTCCGTACTCGACGACTGGCTACGACGAGTACGGCCCGGAGAACGGGTATACGAACACGTCGGTTCGCGCTACCGGCCCGTATGAGATTACGAGCGGGAACACGATCACGGACGATCGCGAGATCGTGAACTGGAACGCCACCACTCACGTCACGGAAGGCCAAGTCATCGGCCAGAACGACTCCGCGTCCACGGTTGACCTTGAACGCAATCTTAGGGCGACGCTCGGCGAAGTGAATAACTCGACTACCAGCAACGAGACGGCAGCAGTGGCTGCACCATCGACGCTGGAGACGGCCGATGAGACGGCCGGCGCCACGGAAGCAGCCGGGAGTGGGCCGGTTGACCTGCAGTCGCCGTTCGGCGCGGCCGCAGCGGTTGCCGTGCCCGCGGTTGCTGGTGCGCTTGGTCGGCGCTACGCATAATGGATGGTCGCGCCTGGATCGCGGTCTATCTGAAGGGCGCCGCAATGGGTGCTGCCGACGCCGTTCCTGGCGTCTCTGGGGGGACGATCGCGCTCATTACGGGTGTCTATGAGCGCCTTGTCGGCGCTATCGCGGCACTGGACCCCATCGACGCGCTGGGGTTGCTCGCGCTCGTGCCACGACTCGGTAGTGCCGACGCTCGCGCGGAGTTCGTGGAGACGCTCGTCCGGATGGACGTGCCGTTCCTTGCGTTGCTCGGCACGGGCGTGGTGACCGCGGTCGTCACTGTTGCGAACGTCGTCCACGTCGCTATCCATGACTTCCCGGGGGTAACGTTCGCGTTCTTCTTTGGGCTCATCGCGGCCTCCGTCGTCGTGTTGCTCGGGGAGGTGTCCATTGAGACGCCTGGTCGAATTGCGGCGGCCATCGTTGGGTTCGTGCTCGCGTTCGTTCTGAGCGCGCAAGCCCAAGCCGGCGCACTCCCCGAAGTGCTCCCCGTTGTCTTCCTCGCGGGTGCGGTCGCCATCTGCGCGATGGTGCTCCCAGGTGTCTCGGGATCGCTTTTGTTGTTGACACTGGGGTTGTACGATACGATGACTTCAGCCGTCAGCGAAGCGACCGACGCCGCACTCGGTGGCGACCTTGGCGCGACCGTCGACCCGGTGACGACGCTCGTGGTGTTCTCGGCGGGCGCCGTTGTTGGCTTGCTGTCGTTTGCGCGTGTCGTCGAGTGGGCGCTTGATCACTATCGGGCGGCGACGCTGACGTTCCTCGTTGCATTGATGGCGGGCGCGCTCCGTGCGCCGGCGATCCAGATTAGTGCGGCGAACCCTGAGTGGAGCGTGGCGAGTGCGGGCGGTGTTCTGGTTGCAGCCCTTGTCGGTGCGGCGGTCGTACTCGTGCTGGACGCGACGACCGATGACCTCAACTACTGAACGCCGACGATTCGTGATGGTGAGTTAACTTAGCGGTGCGGTACTGTGGGCGTACTCATGAATGACCGCGAGGCGGGTGTCACAGATCAGTGTTGTTGAGAGACTCGTTTTCCGATAATAGATGTTGGTCTATGCAGTCGTGGACTGTGTTGTAGACCTCTGGCAGGTCCGTTGTTTCCGATGATGTACGTCGGACGATTCCGCCTAATACGAGTGTTAGGAGGGTTTGTGCGACTGGTTCGGGGTCGACGTCACGGAAGACTCCTTGTTCAATGCCGGAGCGAATAATTGTCTCGATGTGGGTTTCGATGGTTTGGTCGAGTTCGGTTATTTTCTCGCGGTAGACCTCATCATGAACGCCTTGCGCTCGCAGTTCGATGAACGTCTCGTGGGACTGTTCGGGGGTTGTGTGTGGTGGGGTGACGTTATCGATGATTTGGCCGGATTCGCGTTGGTCGGGGAAGCGGCCTCGAACGCCCTGCATGAGCAGGGTTTCTAAGGCTGTCACGGGGTCATCAAACTGGAGGAGTGAGAATTCCTCGGTTAATTGTGCGATGATGCGTTCTAGGAATTCATACAGGAGTGCGTCTTTATCGCTGTAGTGATGGTATAGGGAGGATTTGCTGATGTCAGCTCGGTCGGCGATCCGTGACATCGACAGCCCGGTGTAGCCGTATTCATCGAGCGTTTCGAATGTTGCTCGCATGATCGCGGATTTCGTATCCGTGGATTCAGAGTCGAACGGGTTGGAATCAGACATTGGTTATGCTGGTTGGTCTGCTGGCTGCGTAATGACGACACGTTCCCAGAGCACGGCTGCCGAGGGCGTGATCAGGATCGATGCGACGAACGACAGGAACACGGAGAGCGCGATCACCAAGCCGAACTGCCCGAGGATGGGCGTGATTGCGAGCGCCAACACACCGGTGCCAGACGACGTTGTGAGCATGCTGCCAGCGAGCGCGCCACCGGTCCCACGGACTGTTTTGTCGAGTGCGTCATGGATATCTCGTGTTGGATCGTATTCCTCGGCAAACCGGTGCACGATGTGCGCGGAGTAGTCAATCCCGAGCCCGATGGCGATTGAGAGGATGGTTGCCGTGAGGACGTTCAGTGGGATGCCGAAGTACCGCATTGTGCCGGCGAGGACGGCGATCGTCCAGACAATTGGGATGAGATTCACAATCCCAAGGGATGGCCGGCGTTCGAGCACCCAGTAGATGAACACGAGGAAGATCGCGGTTGCGATCAGCGCGAGCACAAGACTCTCAATCGCTGAGTTGAAGATCACGTCAGTGATGGCTGCAAAGACGACTGTTTGACCGGTCGCAATAGCGTGCATTCGATACCGGGACGCCATCTCACGACCGGCGGCAGCGACCTCATCCTGGGAGGCGTCGCTTTCCGCGGAGTACACAACGCGCGTCGATCGGTAGTCATCGGAGAGGTAATTCAGCGTTTGTCCCCGTGACGATGAGGAGAGCAAGTAGTCATACACTACTTCGAGGTTGTCATCCGGGATGCCGTCCCCATTCTGATCGTTGCGGGCGACGAGTTGCGCGAATTCTGGATCTTGGTCCGTCCGGCTTTCGATGACGGAGACGATACTCTCCGGATTCGCTCGACGATCCTCCGAAATGAGCGCGTCTGGTGGCTCGTCGTTGACGCGATTGATCTGCTGGAGGGCGTCGTCTTGCCGTAATGGCGCGTCAATATAGATTGTGACACTGCTACTTTGTGCGGACTCGAAGTTATCCTCGAGGAAGTTGAGGGTGCCCGTGACGGAGTAGTCGCCGGGGGCGAACGGTTCCGGGAGCGCCTCAATATAATCGGGGTTCTCTTCGGGTGGGAGGAAATCCTCGTTCGAGAAGGAGGTATCGACCCCAGTGCCGTACGCACCAGCAACCGCGCCGGAGAGCAACATCAGCGCGAGGAAGACCTTTGGCCCGCGCTTTGCACACCAGTTCCCAGCCGTCAGCGACCGTGCAAGCACTGAGTTCCCGCTCCCGATCGCGGTACTGCCGAATTCGGGGATGCCAAGCCGGATGCGGGCTTCGTCTAACAGGACTTTCATCGACGGCAGGAACACCCCAAAGATCAGGAACGTGAACACGATCCCGATGCCCGCAACCAGTCCCAGGTCGCGGATTGGGCCGAGATCGCTGATCAGGTTTGCGCTGAAGCCGATGACAGTCGTCCCGGTGACAATGAAGAACGCGACCAAGAGTTGGTCGGTTGTGGGTCGCATCGCCTCGTGGATGCCGGCGCCTGTGGCGCGTTCCTCACGGTATCTGTTGACGGTGTGAATCCCGAAGTCAATGCCAACCGCGAGGAGTAACACTGGCACCGCGATGAGCATCTGGCTGAACGGGATGCCCGCAAGTCCCATGAAGCCGAACGTCCAGATGATGGTCATGACGAGCGCGATAATCCCCAAGAGCAGGTCGACGGGATCACGATAGGCGAACACCAAGAAGACGATGATGAGGAGGGCGGCGGCCGGCACGACAATCGCCATTGAGTCACCAATCACGGAGTTGAGTTCGTTCGAGAGAATGCCACTCCCGAACACGGTGAAATCGCCCTGCGTCCGGTCAGCAATCTGCTCGACCGTGAGTTGCATCGGCGTCAGCGGACTTGTGCCACCAGCGCCTGCTGTTGACGACAAGCCAGCCGGCACACGATGTTGGATAGTGCCGATTGTCGCTGACGCACTCGCTGCTTGCGGATTAAAATCCGTGCTCAGCAGCGACGTGAACCCTGGTGTTTGGGCTGCCTGCTTGACCGCGGCATCAATTTGAGCGGGCGTCGCGTCCCGAATGGCGCGCTGTTGCGCTGAAACTGTCGTCGCTGACGGTTCAAGCTGCTGGGCGACGATTGTTGCGGCGGTTGACGTACTGCTAATACGGAGTGATTCGCGTTCTTGGACGCGTTCCTGTAATGTTAGGGATCGGAGGAGTGCTGGTTTCGAGAGGACGTTGTTGCCGCGATGAATGATCTGCGTGCTGCCGACGTCTGCGGCAAAGGGGCTTCCGCCGAACTCGGCGTTGACGTCCTCGTAGGCTTCCTGGGCTGGGTTGCCTTCGACGAACTGGCTGGTGCCGGCGTCACTGCTGATGCTGCCAAGCCCCCCGGCAAACACCAGTGTCAAGACGAGGAACGCCACGACGACCGTTTTCGGCCGGTCGACGATCCAATCGTCGGCCGTCTCAAGCAGCGAATCTACAGTGACCATAGCGGGTTATCGCCGCCGGTAGAGGAGTGCCGCCCCAATCAACACGACAACAACGACGACGCCACCGATGAGCGTCGTAGGGAGGCCACCTTCAGCTGCTGGGGTGAGAGTCACTGGAACTTGATAGGTGTCCGAGAGCACCGTATCACCGTCCGGTTGCTCGTACTGGAAATCAAGCTCAAGCGGCCGTGGTTGGGCGACAGCGCCACCGGCGGCACTAACCTCAAAGACGATCGTTGTGGACTCGCCTGGCTCAAGCACGGGCACGAAGGCTTCATCCGAACTCACCGAGAGCGGATCATCAACGAACGCCTTCGCGTTGATGTTCCGTAATGTCGCATCATCATTATTGGTGAGTTGCAATTCGAGCGTGCCACTTGAGCCAACCTGCAGCGACGTGTCGACGCCCGAGATGTCGAAGATATCGCGTTGGCCGGCAATCTGCACCCGCGAGTTCAGCGTGTTACTTTGCTGGTCGTTGCCACTGCGGTCTTCATACGAGACGGTGTACGAAAACTGGTAGGGGCCGCCGTCGGCGTTATCACTGACCGTCACCGGGAAGCGAATCGTCTCTTGGGCTCCGGCTCCGAGGTCGCCAAGTGCGAACTCTGTGCGCTGTGGCTCAATCCCCGTTGCTGGTGCCTGTAAGTTAATCACAGCATCGTTGGCCGGGTTTGGCCCGTTGTTCGTGAGCGTCGCGGTGACATTGCCCTCCGTCCCGACACGGAGATCACTCGAAATATCACCGAGCTCGAACCGTTGTTCTGCTTTTACCTCTCCCCCGACAGTGATCTGGTCCGAGCTGCCCGAGACGCCAGTCGGGGTTTCGTATTCGACTGTGGCCTGAATCGGATACTGGCCGGCCGTTGCACTATCCGTTGCCGTAACCCGGACGGACCCAGAATGCGTTTCACCGGGTGCGAGCGCGGGGATGAACACGCTCGCCTGGGACTGGGGCTGCGCTGTGCCACTGAACTGCACGCTAGGATTCTGTGAGGTGAGTTGCACGGAAAGATCATGGGCGCGTTCACTCCCCGTGTTCGTTACGGAGAAGTTGAAGTAGTCGCTGCCCCCAGCGGTTAGCTGGTCCGTTGCTGTCGGTGACAGCGAGAACCGTGGCTGCTCCTCGACAACGAGTTCAACGTCGAAGGTTTTCGTGCGCGTGGCGTCGACGTATTCGATGTTCGAGTACCCGGATTGAGTCTGGTCATAGTTCACAGTCTGGGTGTAGGCGTACTCCACGGTGACCGGAACCGAATACGTGCCCGGCTCAAGGTCTTTCCCGGTCTCGATGTCAAAGGCCGCCTGTTGGACGCCGCCATCTTGGAGCGCGCCAACTGTTACCGTCCCCGTTTTGACGTTAATCGGGGCGTTAATTTGGGCGTCGTCAATCGAGACTTGAACGTTGCGCGCGGTACTCACGCGCTCGACGAACTGCGCGGGACCAGATCGCCGGACCTGTCCCGTATTCGACAGCGTCACAGCAACGGACGTCTGGTCGCTCGCCTGAATGTGGTTGTCTTGAACTGACGCCGAAATCCCTGGACTCCCCAGGACTTGCTCGGACTGGGCTGCAACCGGCATCACTGGAACCACCAGCGAGGTCACCAGCAAAATCGGAATGAGGAGAGCTAGTGACGTCCGTGTGGGTAAGTTAACCATTTATTCAGGCCTCCATACGCGTCGGCTTGTAGTTCTGGAGGGTCTGTTTCAAACCCGTTTGGAGTGGTGAACGTAACTGGCCCATCTGCTGGCATAGTACTGAGTGAGCAATCAAGTAGCTTTCGAACGAACGTTCGGTCGGGAACCTCTGGCAAATCGAAAGTCCACCTCTCATATGCGCTTCCAACGAGTAATCGGGAAAACTCGAATCGTGGCGGTGTACTCTGTTATCCTTCAAACGAATCAAAGACCCATGATCCGTATATTGACTTGCGTGGAAATTTCATGGCCGATAATCGCCCACGAGGATTAATATGGTTCGGCGGCAAACTCGGTCACAACCGGCGACCCCATGACCTCCACCCGTCTCACAGCCACCATTATCGTTCTAGTACTGCTGATAGCAGCACCACTGACGAGTGCAATGGGCGTCGCTACAGCTACTCAACAAGCATCCGCGTCCGTTGGCGACCACAAGGTGATTCGCGGGAACTCAATTGCAATCCCAGTGAGCCACTCCGCCGAGGCAACACTCACGATCGGGAAGGCAAGCCGCGGATTCGAAGTCGAGGTTCCACTCGGTGGGAGCGGAACCACGACAGTCGAATTTAACACGTACCGAACCACGTCGTCGAACCCGAATGCATTCATTTCCGTAGATGGCGCAACCCTTACTGCGCCCTCCAGTGGCTCGCTTGATACAGCCCTCTCCCCGGGCCAGTACACGCTCACCGTCACGGTTGGAGGGGATGTCAAAGATGTTGGTGAGCTTGAGGTGCTGCCTCGCTATCAGACAACCAGCAAGATGGCGCGCCTGCCGAGCACCCTTGCTGTCGAAGACGAGCAAGAGGTAGCGACACCCACGGTTTACGACTATCTTACGACGGGGAACGACGTGGTTCAGGGTGAATACGCCGCGCTCATGGTTCAAAACAGCGGGCTAGGCGGCGCCATCAGTGGTGACTCCACGCCGACCTCACTGTCGAATGAGGGTATTTATCTGCGCGTGAAGGAACTCAGCCCCGAACCGAACACGGAGACAAACGTTGCCACCGTCGAGGACGTGATGATTCGAGAGCAGATGCGGGTGAAAGGCGGGTCGAACGTCGCCCCGAACGGACGCCATAACCGGTTTCTTGCCATCTGGGACACTAGCGACCTCGATATGTCCGGATTTCGAAAATACACCTATGAGGTCCAAATCGTCCTCGATGGCGACGAAAACCCACTTGTCGCGTCCAACGAGACCGTCGCCTCACAACGCATCAACCTCAAACAGCCGATGATTCAAATGCAGGCTGAACCCGGATTCACACTGCCACCGTGGAACGACTCCACAATCACGGTAGCCGGGCAAACAAACTTCGCGCCGAGAACAGACCTCTCGGTAGCCGCCCTCCAAGAATCTCCCCATCCCCACCTCTGGGAACAAACTGTCTCCGCCGACGATGACGGGTCATTCTCGGTTACCTTCGAATTCCCGCGCATCCACCAGGCCAGCGAGTCATCAGGCACCCCGCCACCCGGTGACTATCCGGCCGCCCCCCGGTCCAGTGAATTCCCCGGTGACCACCGAGACGGCGAGTTCCCGGGCGCGCACCGCCCCGGCGAACTCCCGCTCTGGGTGCAAGGCTATAAAAACTGGACTGACTACTCAATCCAGCTCCCACAAACGAACGCCGCCCTCCAATTCCCCGATCAGACAGCCACAAACGACACCGTCACCGTCACCGACATCACACTCCCCGCCGATAGCATCCTCCAACTCACAGCGAATGGCACAACCATCGGGACCTCCCGACACCTCCCCAGTGGCGTCTACGACTCCGTCAACGTCTCATTAGACACTGCGATTGACCAACCGACAGAGGTGCGTGCCATCGCCATCAAAGACGCCAACGGCAACGAAACCCTCGACGGGAATGACACCGTCTATACAGCAAGCGGCTCACCCGTCGACGACACAGCACTCATCCAACCTCCAACAGAACCCAACACAACCACCACAGCACCGCCACCAACGACGACAGCGCCAACACTCCCCGTCCAAGAGTCCGACCCACTCCCACCAGTCGAAAACGACGCCTCACCCGGCTTCGCCCCACTCTCCCCCATCACCACACTACTCGCCGCCGCCATCGCCGCCCTCATCGCAGCCACCCGCCACACCTAAGAAACCACCCCAACCAAACAAGCATCCACTCGAAGCCGGCAGCGAACAGCACCACCAGTCGACGTTACCTCAGGTATCAGCGGCCTGCTTGATCAACCACGTCACTCCATCCGAGCCACCACCCCAGCGCTGGAACTCATACTTGGTAGAGTTGGTCTCAATATCACTCATTGCAACCCCAACCCGTTTGGCCGATACGTCAAGTTCTGCTGCAATATGCCGGCTTTTGATAAACGCCCGCCCGTCTGCAAGCTCTGTCTCCAGATACTGGTAGATCTGGTCATACAACGGCTTCTGGCTGTGTTCGGGCATATACTACGTAAAGTGATATCGTGGCCATCAACCTTTCGAGACGGGTTAACACCGAATATTCGGTCAGCCAACAGTGGTCGATTGGGCAGACAATGCCGGACTCACGCCCGCCCTGACGGAGAAATTGCTCACCCTACAGACGCGAGCTTGAGTTGCCACTAAGCATCGTTTGTCGAGGCCATAGCACAACCATTCCCCGGTTTCCTACCCGCTGGTATCGTTGCCACTCCACAGCGTAAGGACAGCGAGGGTGTTTCAACACCCTCGGGATGTGCAGCACCGGTCCAAGGTGCCTGCAAGCCTAACGTAACTGTTCAAATAAATAATTCCGTCGGTTGAAGCCCACTCTCATAGTCCGTAGTTGATACTATTAAGACAAATTGAACGGAAGGAAGGGAGCGTGTCAGCGACCCACCGCTAAAGCGGTGGGCTTGTCGGTGAACTCCCGAGTTTCGCGCTTCCCAGTGGAAAGCCCCACGCCCCCTGCTTTCTAACAGGGGCTTTCTCAGGTGCTTTCAACACGGGAGTCGGAGAGACTCGTTCAGCATCCCCGACTTCGAGGGCTGGCTGACAGACAGCCCGTCCCATCGACCACTTCTGGGTCTGTGGGACGTGCTTCTCACTGTGTCTTGAAGTCACTTCAAGCTGACGCGCTTCCTCTCACCCCTGAAGGGGTGGGCTTCCGCGCTGGTACCGCTGTGACAGATTCCTTCCATCGGTCTGTAGAGTACCTACCAGAAAAGCGTTCGCCTGTGCTTCGCAGCCTGGAACGGTTTGCCAAGAGGTCTCTACGACGACCGTAATGGGCCGTGGCCACTCGGCGGCCTGCTGCAGTTCGGAAGTGAATCGGTCGCGTTCCCAGGTGAGCGACGTGAGGAAATCGTGGCCGATCTTGCGTTCGACCGCGAACCGTGGGTGGTAAGTATTCGGCTCCGGGTCGTGAGTACAGTCAGCCGGGATGGCGTAGTCCCCGGTTGAGAGCGTCACGTCGCGCATCTTGACCGCACACCCGTCGAACATCCACGGGTGCTGTTCGAGTCTGTCTCGCAGTACGACGGTAGGAAGTCAACTACTACGGGCGCGGTGGCCCGTGGCTTGCCAGTGGACTCACCGCGTCATACCCGAAGAACTTCTCGGCGTTCACGGGTCGGCATCCCTGACCTTGGGGGCCGGTTGACGGCGACCCATGACCGGCGACAACTGTTGGCCGCCGACCACCTCCCACTCATTTGGGCTGCCAGACCGTTCCAATTTTCAGTAGCTTTCAGTAGTACACCGTAGGAAGCGGGTACACTGTTGGACGGCTGGGCCACGCCCATCGCTACCGTCTGCGTTCGGCTCGTGCAGGGCGACGGCGGGCGCTATGGCAGCCGACCCACCACCAGCGGTCGCCCGTGCCTGTTCGGGTTCGTAGGCGACGATGCTAGACCCGAACATGAGCCGCGTGCCAGCGGAACGGCGAGCTAGCACGATTTCGGAGTCCCCCGTGTAGGAGGACGTGAAACCGTGGTCTAGCGTATCGCCGTCGCTGAAGAACACGCGAGCCACGTTCAGTGCCCCGATGTAGTCGCGGTCGCCCTCGAACCCACACCGCGAGTTGTCACACCGGAAGTGCCCGCCCCACCACAGTTCCTCGTGATGGTCGGGCGACTTGCAGGTGTGGCCGGTCGAACCACACCGGGGACACGACCGACTCGTCCCCTCCGGGTAGACTCGCTCGACAGCGATACCAACACTCTCTGCCCGGTATTCGATGTTCTCGATGATGTCCCGTCGTGCCCACGACGACAACTCCCACGATAACGTGCCTTCGTCACTCGGTGGTGAGAGCGACCGCAAGTCCTCGTGAACAATGGCGTCCACATCGTAGGCGAGTGCAAGTGCGAGGACTTGGTTGGCTACGTCGTGTGTCAGTTGCTCGCGCTTGTGCTGGAGTTTGCTGTTCACCCGCTCGTACTCACTATGAATATGAGTGAACTCGTCAGTATGCGAGCGACCGTCACGACGCAATGAGGCAAGGCGGTCGTTCAGGCGCGTTCGTTCCCGGTGGAGTCGCCGCATCTTCTCGCGGTCGGTGAACTGGATGAACTGTGGCGTGGACAGTTGCTCGCCGTCGTCAGTGACCACCACGGCAGTCATGTCTTTCCGCATCCCGGCGTCGAGCGCCAGCACGCAGTCAATGTCGTCGCTTGCCCCAGTCTGTTCGACTTCGACAGGGAAAGAGAGTTCGTAGTAGGTGTTACCGGTTTTGCGACGAGAGGGCTGGAACTCGGGAGCCGAGAGATTGCCGTGAGCGAGGAGGTCGTGAAACGCTTCGTAGCCGCCGCGCTCGTACTCCGTCCACGACCAGTCACCTCGTGTCTTTGGTGAATGTGCGTCTGGCGTTTTGAGTCGGATGGTTAGCGTCTCGCTATCGCTGTCGTACTGGTATTTGACCGCTTGTCCACTGGTTGGCCCATCGTCCGCAGAGAACGGCAAGACGCCGGTATCGTACTCGGGACAGTCCTGCATCTCGAAATACGTGTCTGGATACGTCCCGTGACGGTCGTAGTAGCTGTTGAGTTGCCTTGTTTTGCCACCGATTGAGGGAAGTTTCAGACTCTCCCCCGGGAAGATTCCGTCAAGCTAACCAGGAATTGGACGCCGTCTGGCGATATGGCATCGCTCAGACGGCTTGCTTGGATGTGTCGAAACCTTGCCAAACAGCACGTTGACGATCCGGACGTACCCGCCGCGCCGTCCGGCGCGGGCGGGTACGCCGAGTGGGTGCAGATCGCGTTGATTCTGTACCGTGTCGAACTGGAAAAGACCCTCCGTGAATCCGAGGACTACCTCAACGAGATGCCCGGTGTTCTTGCCGTGTTTGGACTTGACGAAGCACCACACTACAGCTCGTTCTGCCGGTGGGAAAACGAGTATCGAATGCGTGAGCTCCGC
>NZ_JAJJZG010000011.1 GCF_021028995.1 Halobacterium sp. KA-4
AGGAAGACGAGCACGACGACGACGCCGTAGACGCCGATGCCGGCGCGCACGAGCGCGCTCCGGAGGTCGTCGACGTCGAGGGAGAACAGCCGGTCGCGAGGCAGCGGCTTACCGGCACCACCGCCCGCGCGCCGTGCCTCGTAGCGCAGGTAGACGTACGTCAAGCCGAGCGAGACGACGGTCTCGAGCGTGGCGAGCGCGGCCGCGGTCTCGTAGTCGAGCTGCTGGACGCGCGCGTACAGCCACACCTCGACGGTCGCCAACTGGAGGCCGCCCAGCCCCAGTACGATGGGGAACGTCATGAACGTGAACACGAACGTCAGCACCGCGCTCGCCGCAAGCGCCGGCAGCAACTGAGGCGCGACGACGTCACGGAACGCCCGCAACGGGCTGGCGCCGAGCGATCGCGCGGTCTCGACGGCGCTGGCGTCGACGTTCTCCCACGCCGACGTCACCATCCGGGTGACGAGGGGCGCGTTGTAGAACGCGTGCGCCAGCACCACGATTTTCAGGGTGTACAGCAGTTCGACCTTCCCGAGGCCGAGCGCCGTCAGCACGCCATTGAGAGTGCCGTTCGTCCCGAACGTCGCGACGAATCCCGCGACCACCATGATGGAGGGGAGCACGAACGGCAGGATGGTCAGCGCCTTTAGCGTGCGCCGGCCAGGGAACTCGAAGCGCGCGAGCACGTACGCGCCCGGCAGCCCGAGCGCAACGCTCGCCACCGTCGACAGGAACGCCTGCCACGCCGTGAATCCGAACAACCCCTTCCGAACCGCGGGGTACGAGAACCAGATGTCTGGCAAAAATCCAGTCCACGCGGCGTGCACGCGCACGCTCGCCAGCCACGCGAGCACGTCGCCGGGCACCTGCGTGGGGTGCGCGAACAGGCCGTGCGCGGCGCCCACGTAGAACTCGCTCTCGAGCACGTCCCGAATCGGTTCGGCGGCGTCCCCGAACGCCTCCACGAACACCGTCCACACCGGGTAGTAGAAGACGACGGCGAGCACGAGCAGTGTCCCGGCACCGACCACTGGGAAGACCAGCCGGTCCGCGTCATCGGCGAGTCGGCCCGCCGCGCCGGACAGCCAGTCGGTCACTCGCGTCAGTTGCTCGCGACCAGCTGGGCCCAGGACTCGGTCCATTCGTCGAGGTTCCCTGCGAGCTCCTCGTAGGTAAACGTGACCGGCTCGGGCGGCTCCTTGGCGTACTCGGCGTACCCCTCCGGGAGCGACGCGGTGGTCGTCGCGGGAATCTGGACGTTGTTCACGGCGACGTTCGCCTGCGCCTCGTCGGTGAGCACGAAGTCAACGAAGTCGGCGGCGGTCTCGGGCTGGTCGGTACCGGCGAACCGTCCCACGGTTTCGGGGTTGGCGTAGCCCTGGTCGTTCAGGAAGCTCACCTGGTGGTGCGGGAGTTCCTCCTCGCTGTTGTAGTACACCTGGTCGGTGGAGTAGGAGACGACCATCGGGCGCTCGCCCTCGAGGAACGCGTTGTAGGCGGGCTGCCAGTCGTCGAGCACGCGCACGTCGTTGGCGAGCAGTTCCTCCCAGTAGTCGAGGTAGCCGTCCGCGCCCTTCTCGTGAATCGTCCAGAGGAGGAACGCCAGCCCGGGGTCGCTGGACTGGGCGTTCTGCGCGAGCAACGTCCCCTCGTACTCGGGTTCCAGGAGCGCGTCGAACGTCTCCGGATTGTCGATTTCGGTGCTGTCGTAGACGGGCGTGATGTAGCCCGTGTCGTAGGCGACGACGCGGTTCTCGGGGTCGACCTCCAGACTCTCCTTGACGTTGTCGTCGTTGTCGAGGTCGCCGCGCAGGTCGTCGAAGAGGTCGCTGTCGGGCAGCGACTCGTCGACGCGCACGAGGTCGGGCGTGTTCAGGCCGACGAAGAGGTCGGCGTCGATGCCCGCGCCCTGCTGTTTGCGCTGGATGAACTCGTTGATGCCGTTGCTCGGCGCGGTGTATTCGATTTCGGTGTCGTGGTCTGCCTCCCACTGGTCTTTCAGCCAGCGGCCGGCGGTCCCCTCGTCGCCGAAGAACGAGTCGTAGGTCGCGATTTTCAGCGGCTCGGTCGACTCGCTGGTCGTGCCAGTCGTCGTCCCCTTGGTGGTCGTGGTGGTCTCTGCAGTAGTGCTCGTCTGCTCCCCCTCCTCGACCTGCAAGCAGCCGGCGGTCAGCAGGCCCGCGACGCCGACGCCAGCCGTCTTGAGGTAGGCACGCCGTCTCATCACCGGGTTGTTTCTCTCTGTGGTAGAAAAGGTCGTCGCTTCGGCAGGTGCGAGCGTTCACTCCCGGAGTGCGAGCCCCGCCGCCGCAGCGAGCGCGAGCAGCGCCGCCACAGCGCCGAACCCCGGTGCTTCACCGGGCGTCTGCCCATCACCCGGATTTCCGGGGTCGTCCCGCGTCTCGCCGCCTGCCAGCGTCTGGTCGCTCGTCTCACTCGTCGCAGTCGCCTCCTCGGTCGCAGTCTGCGTGTTCTCGGTGACCGTCCGCGTACTCGTCGGCGTCTGTGTACTCTCGTTGGTCGTGAGCGCAGTCGTCGTCTCCGTCGTCGAGTCGCCACTCCCACCCGACCCTCCAGACCCGCCACTCCCGCCGCCAGTCGAACCACCGTCCGTCGAATCGCTCGTCGTCGTGGTGTCCGCGACAGTGCTGTCCGACACGACGTCCACCTTCATCGACGCGCTCGCGGTGTCGTTCGAGCCGTCACTCGCGGTCAGCACCACCTCGTACGTGGCCGCCGAATCGAAGGCGTACGTGACGGTCTTCCCGCTTTTCACGGCGCTCGACGCGAACTCCCACTCGTAGTCGACGTCACCGACCGCGGCGTTCACGGCCGCCGGCGAGTACTCGACCTCCTCGCCCACGTCCACGGTCCGGCTGTCGTTCAGGGAGACGTCGAGCGTTTCGGTGTCGACGGTGAGCGAGCCGGTTTCCGCGGAGTCAGTGGAGTTGCTCCCCGTGGCAGTCACCGTCACCGACTGCTCGCCGTCGGTCGCGTTCGAGTCCACCGCGACAGTTCGGTTGTACGTGTTGTCGCTGGCGAGTGTGAGGTCGACGCTTTCGTTCGCGCCGAACGCCGAGAGGTTCGCCGTCACCGAGGTGGCGTCGCCGCTCACGGTCGCCGTCACCTCCACGGTGTCGCCAGGTGCGACGATGCCGTTCTCGTTCGTCTCGTCGGAGACGTTCACCGCCTCGACGATCGGCGCGTCGACCACCTCGACCACCATCGAGGCGTTCGCGGTGTCGCGGGAGTCGTCGCTGGCGTTCAGTTCGACCGTGTACGTTCCTGTCGACTCGTACGCGTGGCTGACGGTCCTGCCGGTGGCGTTGTCGCCGTTCCCGAACGTCCAGTTGTAGATGACGTCGCCGGTCGTGTTGCTGACGGACTGCGGCGCGTACTCGTACGTCTTCCCCAGTTGCACCGTTCGACTATCACTCACCGTCACCGTCAGTTCCTCGGTATCCACGGTGAGCGTTCCCGTCTCGCTGGAGTTCGTGGTTCCCCACTCCCCCGTCGCCGTCACGGTCACCGAGTGGTTGCCATCGGTCGCGCTGTCGTTGACCGCGATGGTTCGGTCGTAGATACTCCCGCTGGCGAGTGTGAGTTCGACGCTTTCGTTCGCGCCGAACGCCGAGAGGTCCGCGGTCACCGTGTCGACGGCACCCGTCACGTTCGCGCGCACGTAGACCGTGTCGTTGGGGACGACGACGCCGTTCCCGTCCGTCTCGTCGGAGATACTCGCTGCCTCCACGACCGGACTGTCGTCCTCGACAGTGACCGTCATCGAGTCGTTCGCGGTGTCGCGGGACCCGTCGCTCGCGGTCAGTTCGACCGTGTACGTGCCCGTCGAGTCGAACGTGTAGTTGACGTACTTCCCGGATTCGCTGGTCCCAGCGAACGTCCAGTTGTAGGTGACGTTGCCCACTTCGTTGTCCACAGACTGCGGCGAGTACTCGTACTCCACGCCGACTTGGACCGTGCGACTGTCGTTGAGGGATACAGCGAGTTCGTCGGTGTCGACTTCGAGCGCGTTCGTATCCGCCGAGGCGTTGTCCCCCACCTCGCCGGTCGCCGTCACGTTCGCCGACCAATTCCCGTCGGCCGCGTTCTCCCCAACCTGAACAGTCGTACTGTACACGCCGCCACTCTCGGTGAGATTGACTGTCCCCGCGTCGAACGCCGACAGGTTAGCGACCACCGTATCGACGTCGCCGCTCACGTTCGCCGCCACCTCGATAGTGTCGCCGGGGACGACGATGCCGTTCCCGTCGACCTCGTCGGTGAGATTCACGGATTCGATGGCGGGCGGCTCCTTCACCGTCACGTTCATCGACGCGTTCGCGGTGTCGCCTGTCCCGTCTGTGACGGTCAGGTTCACCACGTACTCGCCCGTGGCGTCGTACGTGTGATTGACCGTCTCGCCGGACGCGTTAGTGCCGTCGCCGAACGCCCACTCGTAGGTGACGTTGCCACTGGCGTTCTCCACGGACTGCGGCGAGAATTCGACCTGCTCGTCGACGGCGACCGTTCGGTTGTCGCGGAGTTCGACCGATAGCTCGCCGGTGTCGACGGTGAGCGTGCTAGTCTCGTTACTGACGGTGTTCCCCTGTCCGTCGCTGACGGTCACGTTCGCGGCGTGGTTGCCGTCGGTCGCGTTCTCCCCGACCTCGCCGGTCCAGTTGTACACGTCGCTGCTCTCGTGCGAGAGGCTGACGTTGCTGCCCGCGTCGAACGCCGAGAGGTTCGCCGTCACCGTGCCGACGTCGCCGGTCGCGTTCGCCGTCACTTCGATAGTGTCGCCGGGCGCGACGCTCCCGTCGTCGTTCGTCGCGTCGGTGAGGTTCACCGAATTCAGAACGGGCTTGACCTCGTCGACACTCGCGGTGTCGGAGCCCGTCGACGAGACGTTGTCGCCGGCCGACGCCGCGCGTTCGACCGTGGCCGTGTACTCGCCGTCCGTGCTGCCGTCGTAGGTCGCGGTGTACGAGTACGGGTTCGTCTCCGTCTCCTCGAAGTCGCCGAGCGTGAGCGTCTCGTTCTCGGGCCCGCTGAGCGTAACGTTGAGTTCCGAGAGGTCGTGGTTCGTCGTGACGTTCACCGTCACGTTCTGGTCGCCAGTCGCGTTCGCCTCGAAGTTGCTCACTGAGAGGGAGGAGGGATAGTTTTCAACGCGTGCGACGCCCGCAGTATGAAGTGCGTTGATTTTGTCACCGTCAGCATCCTGAACAGTTTTCGTCGTTTCGTTGAAGTGCGTATATGCAACCTCTCCATTCTTGTTTAGGTGAACAACTTCAAGTCTCGAATCGCCTACCCAGTTGACGCCGGCTGCTGGGGCTTTCGCCATCCCGCTGTTTGAGAGTGAAATAACGTCATTACTCGCGTTCACGATAATCGGGTTCCCAACCATCATGGGCACCCGGTATTCCTCGTTATTTCGAAAGATTGCAGGAGAACCGACACCAAGACCGCCATTATTGCTTCCAGCAGTCTTGAGACTATGAACGTCATCCGCCTTCACGTCGTAGTACTTGACTGTCTGTGATGTCCCTGCGTAAATAACCTCCTTCGACTCATCGCCGTCGAAATCCACAGCGCCAAGAACTGCACTATAGTAACCGGTAGAACTTTTTACTCAGAGATAGTTGCAGTAGCTAGTGAATCATCTCGACGAGATCTCCGTCGAGGAATTGCAAGACGCTCTCGACAACGTGGACGGAAAGAAGCCGACACAACGGCTCTTAGCGGCAATCGCGTACAAAAATGGTGTCACGCAAACCGAGCTAGCCGAGTGGTACGACGTTCAGCGACGGACCATCTACAGCTGGCTCACGCGACTCGACACCGACGAGTCGCTTGAGCAAGCCGTTTCTGACGATAAACGAACTGGGAGAAAGCGGAAACTCTCAGAATCACAGCAGAAAGAATTCGAAGAAACCGTTCACGATCCACCTGAAGAGGTCGGGATCGACGCGCCGGCGTGGACGCCGGCGCTTGCCCAACAGTATCTCGAAGAAACGTACGGCGTCCAGTATTCAATCCCGAGTTGTCGGCGGTTGCTGAAAGAAGCGGGATTGAGCTATCAAAAACCACGCCGTTCAGCCGCCGAAGCCGACGAAGACGAGCGAGAAGCGTTCCACGATGAGCTCAAAAAAAGCGGCGGGAAATGGACGCCACCGTAGTCTGTATCGACCAAACCAAGAAATCCGTGCAAGTTGAGCCGCGTGCCGCGTGGTTTCCACAGGGCACGCGGCCCTCAGTCGAACTGTCTGGCCAACGCGAGTGGACGTGTCTGCTGGGCGCGATCACCGAGGACGGTGATCGCTTCTTCTCGCGATTCACCGAGTACGTCACGGCCGAACACGCGAAACATTTCATTTTAGCAGTATGCGAAGAATTCGAAGATGACTTGATCGTCGTGCTAGACGGAGCGCCGTATTTTCAGGCGTCGGCCGTCACGGACCTGGCGGCCCGTGACGACCTCGCCTTCGTGACGTTACCCTCGTATTCACCGGAGTTGAATCCGGTCGAAGAATGCTGGAGACAGCTGCAAAAGGCACTGAGCAACCGCTTCTTTGACTCACTCGACGAGCTAACAACAGCGATCGACACCGCTCTCGACAAACTCTCCGTCCCTAAAGTGAGCAATTACTTCTAGTGTCTACTATAGCCTTCTTACTGGTGAGCTCTGTTGGCGTTCCGGAGATGTTCGCGTAATAAATGTCCTTTTCGTCCGATTTGTTCGCGTACAGAACTTCTGGATTTCCGTCGCCAGTCCAGTCGCTGACGCCGACCTTCGATTTCGAAGCGAACGCCCCACTTGCAATAAACTGCGTCTCGTTGTCCTTGTCAACTGCATAGATATCGTTACTCTCGGTTACGTATGGCACTTCAAGCAACCCGTCGCTGTCAAGGTCGGCCATTGGCCCGATGATGTCTGCGGTCGCGTTTGTCCCGACTCGCGTTCCGTTCGCGCGTACGAACGTGACGTTGTCAGTGTCGCCGTCGACGTACACGAACTTGATTGGGTTCTCTTCGGATGCGTCCGCCGTCGTCTCTGTCGTGCCATCCGCCGCTACCGTACCGACACCCGCTGCCACCGCGCTCGCCGCGAACAGGACGACCACCGCGAGCACGAGCGCCCGCTGCCGCCCCCACGTGCTGCTGGCCCCACTGTCAGTCATGTATAATAAGACGGCGATTGACGCGGAAAGGGATTATTGCCAAACTTCTGGTAACGCGGCCGCTAACGGCCAACAAGCCTAAAAGAGGTGATCGATTTGTCAGCCGAACACGAAGCGTGGGGCGGTCGGTCCCCGCGCCGAACGCTTTTGACAGTTCCTGCGGTAGTTCCCGTCGTGCCCCCGTCACGAACCACCACGCTGGCCGTCGTACTCGCCGTACTCCTCGTCGCCGCCGCGTTGCTCCTCGGGGCCGTGTTCGGGACGGTGTTCTTCGCCGTCACCGTCGCGTACCTCCTCGTGCCGATTCACCGTCGCGTCCAGCGACTCGGCCTGCCGCCGTGGTGGTCGAGCGCGACGACGGCCGCGCTCGCGTCGCTGGCCGTCTTCGTGCCCGTCGCGACCGGCATCTACGTGCTCACCGAGCGCGCCGACCGACTCCTCGACGCGCTCGAAGGGCTCCCGGAGAGCCTGACGCTGGCGTTCTACGAGTATACGTACACAATCGAGGTCGGAATCGTCACGGACGCCGCGCTCTCGTATCTCACGGCGTTCGCCGTCGAAGTCGCGGTCGCGCTCCCGGAACTCGCGTTGAAGCTCACGCTGTTCGGGATGCTCGTCTTCGGGCTGTTGCTCGCCCACGAGGACGCCGAGCGCGCGCTCCTCGCGACGATTCCCGCGACGTACCACGACATCGCGCGCTCGCTGTCGGACCGCGCGGGCGCGACGCTGTACGCGATTTACGTCCTGCAGGCCGTGACGGCGCTCGCGACGGCGGTTATCGCGCTCCCAGTGTTCTTCGCACTCGGCGTTCCCTACCCCGTCACGCTCGCCGCGCTCGCGGGCCTCCTCCAATTCATCCCCATCGTCGGGCCATCGCTGGTCGTCGGCGCGGTCGCGCTCTACTGGGCGAGCATCGGCGACGTGACCGGCGCCATCCTCGTCGTGGTCGTTGCGGGCGTGTTAGTAGCGTGGCTGCCCGACGTCGTCGTTCGCCCACGGCTCTCCCGGCGGACTGCGGACCTCCCGGGGAGCCTCTACTTCGTCGGGTTCACCGGCGGCCTACTCACGGTCGGCCCCATCGGCATCATCGCCGGGCCACTCATCGTCGCGCTCGTTGTCGAGGCCGCGAGCCTGCTCGCGGACGAACACCGCGGGACGCAGGTGTCGCTGCTGCCGGAGGAATGGCCGTGATTACCGCAGAATGGTCGTGACGACGCGGCGGAGCCGTGACTATTCGAGCGCGTGGCCGCGCTCGGTCCAGTCCGTGAGGCTCCCCTCGTAGAACGCGACGTCCGGGAACCCCAGCCAGCGCAGCACGACGAACGTGTGGCTGATGCGGCGCGCAGTGTTGCAGTACAAGACCACTCGCTCGTCGGGCGTGACGCCACGCTCGGCGAGCAACGCCTCGATTTCTTCACGGGGCTTCAGGCCGCGCGTCTCGTCGTCGACAACTTCCTTCCAGTCGAGGTTCACCGCACCCGGGATGTGGCCCGCGGCGTACTCGTCGGGTTCGCGTGTGTCTACGACCACCGCGTCCGGGTCGTCGGTCGCCGCGAGTACGTCGTCGGCGTCGACGAACACACTCTCATGGGGCTCGCCGGGTTCGTAGTCGGTCGGCGTCACGTCGGGCGCTTCGCTGCTGGTCTCGTGGTCGCGCATCCACGCGCTGTAGTCGCCGTCGAGGAGCCGAAGGTCGTCGTGGCCGTAGTACAGCGCGGTGACGAGGAAGCGCGCCGCGAACACGCCGTGCGTGTCGTCGTACGCGACGATGGTGTCGTCGCGCTCGATGCCCGTGTCGCCGAGCAACTCGGCCCAGTGGTCGCGCTCGGGCATCATTCCTTCCGGCCCGCCCTCGGCTCTGAATTCGTCGAACGGAACGCTGACCGCCCCCGGAACGTGGCCGATGCCGTCGTACTCCCACGCGTCGCGGACGTCCACGACGACGACGTCGTCGAGGTGTTCGGCGAGCCAGTCCGCGGACGCGACCCAATCCTCGCTCATGCTCGAGGCGAGGGGTTCGCGCGCCTTAGCCTCCCGGCTGTCGCCGTCACTCCGAGATAGCGGATTTTGTTGCCTATAAACTGGCTAACATCCGGCGAGCCCGTCGGGAACCGCCACCTATCGCGGCGAACCTCGCCGGTAAACTCGATGCCCGGGGGAACCTGCCGGCGTAGCCGATAGTTATGGGGGTGGGTGTCGTACGGGCGTGTATGGCAGAATACGCCAAAGACGTACTCGTCACCGCGGACTGGGTCGAGGACCACCTCGACCAGTTCCAGAGTGACGACCCCGAGTATCGACTCGTCGAAGTAGACGTCGACACCGAAGCGTACGACGACGAACACGCCCCCGGTGCCATCGGTTTCAACTGGGAGACCCAGCTCCAGGACCAGACCCAGCGAGACATCCTCGACAAGGAGGACTTCGCGGACCTCCTCGGTAGTCACGGCATCAGCGAGGACTCCACGGTCGTCCTCTACGGCGACAACTCCAACTGGTTCGCCGCCTACACCTACTGGCAATTCAAGTACTACGGCCACGAGGACGTCAAGCTCCTCGACGGCGGCCGCGACTACTGGGTGGAGAACGATTACCCGACCACCGACGAGGAGCCGGACTTCTCCGCAGTCGACTACGAGGCCCGCGGCCCCTTCGACGGCATCCGCGCGTACCGCGACGACGTCGAGACCGCGATCGACCGCGGCATCCCGCTCGTCGACGTTCGCTCCCCCGAGGAGTTCAGCGGCGAGGTCCTCGCACCGCCAGGACTCAACGAGACCGCCCAGCGTGGCGGCCACGTCCCCGGCGCGGAGAACATCTCGTGGGCCGCGACGGTCAACGACGACGGCACGTTCAAGTCCGAGGACGAGCTCGCGGAGCTCTACGAGTCCGAGGGCATCACGAACGACCAGGAAGTCGTCGCCTACTGCCGCATCGGCGAGCGCTCCTCTATCGCGTGGTTCGCGCTCTCCGAGCTGCTCGGCTACGACGACGTCACCAACTACGATGGCTCGTGGACGGAGTGGGGCAACCTCGTCGACGCCCCCATCGAGACTGGCGAGTAACTCGACACCACACACTCGTTTTTTCGCGCGCTACGGCCCGATAGCGTCGGCTGTCCGCTCTGCGGCCACAAGCCACTTTATCGGACCGGGCGACAAGACGCTCGGGCGAGGTTCTCGCCCCATGTTCCCCCTCGTTGGACTGTCGGCTCCCCACCAGTCCACCTCTCCCGTTCGCCGCGACGACAGCATACAAGCCCCAGTAGCCACTACGCCACGCCATGACACCGAGCGAATTCCTCGACGCGGTCCGCGACGACAACGAGACCGCGCTCTCGCGACTCGGCTCCTCGAAGTCACTGTACGCCGCCACCGGCGGCGAGATGGACGCCGCCCCGGTCCTCGAAGCCGCCGCCGACGCCGAACACGTCGCCGCGCAGACGTTCCACGCGTGGGCCGCCGACGAAGCCGACGACGAAGCGACCGTCGTCTTCGAGACTACCGCCGCCGAGGAGGACGAGCACGCCGACGCCGTCCTCGCGAAACTCGACGACTACCAGCCCGACGACGACGCCACTGGCATGCAGGCGTACCTCCGCGGCCTCGACGACACGGTCGAGCGCGCCGGCGCGCTCCTCGGTCGCATCCTCGCCACCGAGAAGTCCAAAGAACAACTCACGGGCTTCTTCGTCGGCCAAGCCGACCCCCAGACCGCGAGCGTCTTCCGCGACCTCAAAGGCGACCTCGACGACCAGCGCGAGCGCGCGCTCGAACTCCTCGACGACATCTGCGAGGACGACGAGGACTGGCAGACTGCCAAAGACGCCGCCGACGCCGCCATCCAGGCCGCCTACGACGAGTACACCGAACAACTCGAATCCATGGGCGTCAACCCGAAGCCGGTCTGTTAACGCACTTTTTGCTGTGGGAGGGCGGCTACGCCGCCCTCCCTGGCAAAAACTTGCGGAAAAAGCGCCGTCACCCACCTTCGGGGGTTCGTCGGCTTCGCGGCGAAGCCGCGAGTGAACCGCGAGCGCCGTCGGCGCTCGCGGATGCTCGTTCTGCGGTTGTCAGTCCACGAATAGCTCGACGTCCGCTGCGACGGGTCCAGGAGCGTGTTCGGGAACGTCCACGAACCACTGGATTTCGGTGCCGTCCACGCGACTCTGCGGGCCCTCCGGAATTCGAGCGGTCGGCGTCGTGCGGACGACCACGTTGTAGACCGTCGTGCTGTCGCCAGTGTCGGGGACGCGGTACTCGTGGGCGCGGAGGCGTTCGACGGCGTCGATAGTGACCGATACACCGGTCAGCCTCTCGAACTCGCGGCGCGCGACCGCCAGCCAGTCGTCGCCCGCTTCGACGGGGAACGCGGGGAGCGTCCAGCCGTGGTGCCCATCGTTCTGGAGGAGGACACCGGCCTCGCTCGCGACGCCGACGACGACGTGGCTTTCCAACTCGGTCGTGTCCGCGAACTCGGCCGCGTCGACCACTTGGGTCTCTTCGCGAACGGCGACGGCTTCGCGGTCGCGGAGCGTCGCGGGGTCTGTCAGGGAATCGGGGGCGTCGGCGGTCACGGCGGGTCTACGGCGACCTGCGGCTTAGAAGTAGGGTGTGGGGTTACTCGCCGCGAATCTCGCGGAGGCGCTCGCGGCCGGGCGCGATGAGGTCGTCGAGGTAGTCCGCGAGCGCGCCCTTCGCGTCCGCGGGGTGGAGTTCGCCGGATTCGAGGTCCGCGGCGAGCGCCTCGTAGTCGTCGTACTCGAGGTTGCCGCCGTACTCGTCGGGGCGCTCGACGACGACTTCCTCGAAGCGCGGGAAGACGTGGTACTGGAACAGTTCGAGCACGGGGTTGACGAGGTCGCCCTCGGGGTCGCGGGTCCGCGGGCAGAACGCCGAGTTCACCTTCTCCTGGAGGTCCTCGGTGGAGTCCTCCATGGAGATGGTGATGCCCTCGCTGGAGGACATCTTCCCCTCGCCGGTCTCGAGGTCGCCGAGAATCGGCGTGTGGACGGCGGGGCGCTTCTCGTAGCCGAGGCTCGGGAGCTCCTCGCGGGCGAGCATGTGGACCTTCCGCTGGTCCATGCCGCCGACCGCGACGTCGACGTCGAGGTACTCGATGTCGAGTGCCTGCATCAGCGGGTAGACGACGTGGCTGACCTTCGCGGTCTCGCCGCCCTGAATCTCGGCCATCGCGCGCTGCGCGCGGTTCAGCGACGTCGCCAGCTCCAGTTCGTGGAGGTCCAGTTCGTAGTCGTCGTCGAGCTGGTAGTCGCTGCCGAGCACGAAGTCCGTGGACTCCTCGTCGAGGCCGTACGCGAGGAACTGCTCTTTCATCTGGTCGGCGGTGTCCCGAATCTCCTCGAAGGAGCCCTTCCCGTTGAGGTACGCGTGGACATCTGCCAGGAGGACGACGACGTCCAGTCCGGCGTCCTGCAGGTCGATGAGTTTGTTCGCGGTGAGCAGGTGGCCGAGGTGGAGCACGCCCGAGGGCTCGTAGCCGACGTACGCTCGCTTCCCGTCGGGGTCCTCGGCGAGCGCTTCGACTTCCTCCTCGGTCACGACTTCCGCCGCGTTCCGCGTGAGGAGTTCGTAGGTGTCCATACGACTGCGGAGTCAGCGCTCGGGGTTAAGCGGTTTGGATGCGTGCGAACGCGTCCACAGGAGACTCAGGGGATGACCGTCACGGGCACGCGGTCGGCGTGCAGCACCGTCTCGGCGGCACTCCCGAGGAGCGCGCGTTCGAGCGTGCCGGCGCCGTGGTGCCCCATCACGACGTGGTCGTAGCCGCGCTCCTCGACGAGCGAGAGGATGTCGTCGCCGACGCTGTCGCTCGGGCGGAACTCCACGTCGACGTCCGTGTTGACCTCGGGTTCGGTGTCGACGTCCTGGGCGTCGAGGACGCGTTCGGCGCGGTCGAGGACGGCGTCCGTACTCTCGGATTCGGCTTCCGCGAAGTGGACGGCGTCGAGGCGTCCCTCGTAGCGGCGCGCCATCTCCGCGGCGAACCCGAGCGCGCGGAAACTGCAGTCCGAGCCGTCGACGGGGACGAGGATGTCCATGTGCGGTAGTACCGTGCCGCCGAGTTACGCGTTGCGGTGGAGCGCGTCGAGCGCTTCGGCGGCCTCGCGGGCGGCTTCGAGGAATTCGCGGGCGCGCCGCGGATCGTCGGCGCCGGCGGCGCGGCGCGCGAGCGCGGCAATCGAGGACTCCAGCGCGTCCGCGGCTTCGCCGGACGGCGCAGCGTTCGCGCCCTCGCCGTCGACTGCCGGCTGCTCGGGCGTCGCGGGCTGTTCGCGGCGCTGCTCGCGTGCGGGCTGAGCGGGCTGCTGCTCGGACTGCTGTCGTCGGTCAACGGACTGCCGGCCTTCAGCGGGCTGCTGTCGTTCCGCGGCGTTCCCGGTCGGCTGGCTGGCGCGGGCACCTTCGGCTGCGTCCGCGTCGTCGCCTGCGGGCTGTTGGGACTGCTGAGCCGCCTGCCCTTGGGCGTCGACTTGCTGCTGTGCGGCCTGCTCCTGCGCCGCTTGCTGTTGTTCGGCGGCCTGCTGGCAGTTCGGGCAGAACGACTGGCCCTCGTAGCGGAAGATGGGGTTGCCGCAGCGGTCGCAGTGCTGGTTGGTCATCGTCGCGCCCTGCAGGAGGAGTTCGCTCATGCGCTCGGTCTCCCCGCGGTCGTCGTCGGCGTACTTCTCGCGGAGTTCCTCGCGTACGGCCTCCTCGTCGAAGCCGTCGTCCGTGTCGCTCATGGGTGTGTACAGGGCGCGACGCCTCGAAAAGCCTGCGGAGCACGGACCTACCCGAGATGTTCGACGAAAGTCGAAGTGGCGTTCGTCCGTCGTCGGCGTCCGTGCGGGTGGTTTTCCCGGGTGCTCGAACTCACCGAAGCGCTTAACGGATTCGCCGGCGGTGGGTATACGTGATATGACGAAAGTCAGCATCGTGGGGGCCGCCGGCACGGTCGGCGCCGCCGCAGGCTACAACCTCGCGCTCCGCGACGTGGCCGACGAAGTCGTGTTCGTGGACATCCCGGACAAGGAAGACGAGACCATCGGGCAGGCCGCGGACGCGAACCACGGCGTCGCCTACGACTCCAACACGGAGGTCACGCAGGGGACGTACGAGGACACCGCTGGCTCCGACGTCGTCGTCATCACCGCGGGGATTCCCCGCCAGCCCGGCCAGACGCGCATCGACCTCGCGGGCGACAACGCGCCCATCATGGAGGACATCGGCTCCTCGCTGGCCGAGCACAACGACGACTTCGTCACCGTCACGACGTCGAACCCCGTCGACCTCCTGAACCGCCACCTCTACGAGAGCGGCGACCGCGACCGCCACAAGGTCGTCGGGTTCGGCGGCCGCCTCGACAGCGCGCGCTTCCGCTACGTGCTCAGCCAGCGCTTCGACGCCCCCGTGCAGAACGTCGAAGCCACCATCCTCGGCGAGCACGGCGACGCGCAGGTGCCCGTGTTCTCGAAGGTGCGCGTGAACGGCGCGGACCCCGACTTCTCGGACGACGAGCGCGAGGACATCCTCGAGGAACTACAGCAGTCCGCGATGGACGTCATCGAGCGCAAGGGCGCGACCCAGTGGGGGCCCGCGACGGGCGTCGCCCACATGGTCGAGGCCATCCTCCGCGACACGGGCGAAGTGCTCCCCGGTTCCGTCGTGCTCGACGGCGAGTACGGCCTCGACGACGTCGGTCTCGGCGTTCCCGTAAAACTCGGCTCGAACGGCGTCGAGGAAGTCGTGGAGTGGGACCTCACGGAGTACGAGCGCGACCAGCTCGGCGAGGCCGCGGAGAAGCTCTCCGAGCAGTACGACGAAATCGCGTAGTCGTCGCGCCCGCGCTCGCCGGCCGCGTCAGGCCGGCGCGACCTCTTTCGTGACCTCGTCCGGTTCGTCGCCGTCCGTGGATTCGCGTTCGGCGTCCGGTTCGAGTTCCCGTATCGGCACTTCCTCCCAGTGGTGGCACATTACAGTCGCTAGTGTGGTGCGCGTTAGCATAAAACTTGGCGGGGCGGCGGAGAGTGCGCTCGGGCCTCAGACGACCTGTTCGCCGTCGTCGTCGTAGACTGCAATCGCGTCGACGGGGCACGAGCGCGCCGCGAACTTCGCGTCGAACTCCTCGTCTTCGGGAATCTCGCGTGCGAAGACGCCGTCCTCGACCTCTTCGCTGTCCTGCAGGACGGCTTTGCCCGCGTCCGTGTCCTCCTCGAAGGCGTCCCACTCCGCGACACACTGGAACATCCCGATGCAGACGTCGCGGTCGAACTCGACTCGCATACGAGAACGTGGAGGCGCCCCGCCTATATCGTTGCCGGGCTAGGTGGCGTAGTCACGACCGGAGACTCGGGCACGGTCTCGAGGCGTCGGAGACGGTGGTGACTCCACAACCTCACGCGTAGATAGCGAAACGTGCGAGCCGACCTGGCCACTTTCACCCCGGTACGCGAACCCTTAACCACGTGAACGACGTACGACCGCCCGAATGTCGGAGTCCGCGTACGTCGACCATCCGATGCTGGCCGAGGGCGTCATCGAGGCGCGCCAGTACCAGCTGCAGCTCGCGGCGGCCGCCCGGGAGGACCACACGCTCGTCTGCCTCCCCACCGGGCTCGGGAAGACGACGGTGAGCCTGCTGGTGACGGCCTACCGGCTGGCCGACGACGCGGGCGGGAAGTCCCTCCTGCTCGCGCCGACGAAGCCGCTGGTCGAACAGCACGCGGCGTTCTACCGGGAAGCCCTCCAGATTCCGGACGAGGAAATCGTCGTGTTCACCGGGGAGACGCGGCCCGACGACCGCGCGGAGATGTGGAACGACGCGCGCGTGGTCGTGGCGACGCCCCAGGTCGTGGAGAACGACCTCGTGGGCGGGCGCATCGGGCTCGAAGAGGTCGTGCACTGCACGTTCGACGAGTGCCACCGCGCGACCGGCGACTACGCGTACACGTACATCGCGGAGCGCTACCACGCCGACGCGCTGAACCCCCTCGTGACGGCGATGTCCGCCTCTCCGGGCGGCAACGAGGAGGACATCCAGACGGTCTGCGAGAACCTCGGCGTGCGGAACGTCGAGGTGATGACCGAGGACGACGCGGACGTCGGCGAGCACACGTACGACACGGACGTGCAGTGGGAGCGCATCGAACTCCCCGAGCAGGTTATCGAGGTCCGTGACGCAATCAACGAGGTCATCGAAGACCGCCTGGAGAAACTCCGGGAGTTGGGCGTCACGCGCGTCTCCAGCCCGGACGTCTCCCAGAAGGACCTGAACAAGATTCGCGCGAAACTCCAGGAACTCATCGACAACGACCAGAGCGAGGGCTACCAGGGGATGAGCGTGCACGCGGAGGTGATGAAACTCCGGCGCGCGGTCGAACTCGTCGAGACGCAGAGCGTCG
The DNA here is from genome assembly GCF_021028995.1 of Halobacterium sp. KA-4. GTDB lineage: Archaea > Halobacteriota > Halobacteria > Halobacteriales > Halobacteriaceae > Halobacterium. Next base: position 16,588 of record NZ_JAJJZG010000011.1, read on the forward strand.
AATCAGTCCGCAGATACTTCGAGCGCCAGCGCAACGCCGCGCGCTCGTCGGGCGCGTCGAAGGCGAGCCAGCGGCTCGTCTCCGAGCCCAAGGTCAAGGAGGCGATGCGGAAGGCCGACGACTTCGACGGCCTCCACCCGAAGTTCCGGCGCGCGCGGATGCTGCTCGCGGAGACCCTCGGCATCGAGGAGGGCGAGCGTGTCATCGTGTTCACGGAGTCGCGGGACACCGCGGAAGCCCTCACCGACTTCCTGGGCGAGCACTTCGACACGCAGCGCTTCGTCGGGCAGGGTGACGCGGACGGCAGCGACGGGATGACACAGAAAGAACAACGCGAGACGCTCGACCGGTTCCGGAGCGGCGAGTTCGAGGTGCTGGTCTCCACGAGCGTCGCCGAGGAAGGGCTGGACGTGCCAGAGGTCGACCTCGTGTTGTTCTTCGAGCCGGTGCCGACGGCGATTCGCTCCGTCCAGCGGAAGGGCCGGACGGGCCGGCAGACGGAGGGGAAGGTCGTCGTGTTGATGGCCGAGGACACCCGCGACGAGGCGTACTTCTGGATCAGCCAGCGCCGAGAGCAGGAGATGGAGGACGAACTCCGCGAACTCAAAGGCGTGGCCGACGACATAGAGGGCGACCTCGGCGAGAGCCAGCGCGCGCTCGACGACTACGGCGACGAGGAGGCGGACGACGCGAGCGAGACGGCGACGGCAGCCACGTCTGACGACACGCAGCCCGCGGAAGCGGACGGCGGCAGTGCGGCCGGGGCCGGCGACGGGCAGGCAGGACTCACGGACTTCGACGCGCCCGACCCTGACGATGTCGCGGAGAGCGAGGACGACGAGGGCGTGGCGGCGCGCGCTGACAGCGGCGACGAGGAGTCAGTCGAGGTGGTCGTCGACCAGCGCGAACTCGACTCGAACATCGCGCGGGACCTCTCGAAGCGCGACGAGGTCGAGACCCGCCTAGAGACGCTGTCGGTGGGCGACTACGTGCTCTCGGACCGCGTCGCCGTCGAGCGGAAATCCCACGCGGACTTTCTCGATACGTTGCTGGGCGGCGACCGCTCCATCTTCGAGCAGGCCAAGGACCTCACTCGGCACTACACGCGGCCCGTCCTCCTCTTGGAGGGGGACGGCGACCTCTACGCGGAGCGCAACGTCCACCCGAACGCGATTCGCGCGACGCTGTCGTCGCTGGCCGTGGACTGGGGCATCAGCGTCGTGCAGACGCGCGGCGAGGACGACACCGCGGAGATGATTCAGACCATCGCCGAGCGCGAGCAGACCGACAACGACCGCGAGGTGAGCGCGCACGGCGAGAAGGCCGCGAAGACGCTGGGCGAACAGCAGGAGTACGTCGTCTCCTCGATTGCGGACATCGGTCCGGTGACCGCGCGCTCGCTCCTCGAGGAGTTCGGCACCGTGGAAGCCGTGATGACTGCCCGCGAGGACGACCTCACGGAGGCCGACGGCGTCGGTCAGGTCACCGCCGAGCGCATCCGCGAGGTCGTCGGCAGCGACTACCAGCCCGACGCGTAGCGCCCGCCACGACTCCGGGAGTTCTGAACGAGGCCACCAACGACGTAGCTCCGGTGACCTGTCGAATCAGTTAAGTCTAGAGCCGGCGACGTGGCGGTATGGCTCCGGATACCGGCGGCGAGACGGTGCTCGCCGACCTCGAATTGACCCGCGGGCTCACCGTCCAGATGACCGCGCTCAGCACCCTCGGGGTAATCGTCGCGGCCACCGCGCTCAGCGCGCTGTTCCAGGCCGTCACCGGCCACCCGGCGTCGCTCGACTTCGCGCCGGCCGGCGTCGGCTGGTGGACGAACGCGCTGGACGTTCTGGTCATCCTGGTGCTGGCGACCGTCTTCGTGGTCCCCCACGAACTGTTACACGGGCTCGCCATCCGGTACTACGGCGGCCGAGCGAAGTACGGCGTCGGCATCGCGCACTTCATCCTCCCGTACGCGTACGCCACGACCGACCACGAGTTCACCCGCAACCAGTTCGTCGTCGTGCTGTTGACGCCGCTGGTCGTGATGACGGCCGTCGGCGTGCCGCTGATGTTGGCCTTCGAGTGGGAGTGGCTCGTCGTCCCGCTGGCCGCGAACGCCGCCGGCGCGGTCGCGGACGTCTGGATGACGATGACGCTGCTGGGCTTCCCCGAGGACGTCCGCCTCGAAGACCACCCCGACGGCGTCCGCATCCTCGGCGACGAGAGCGACCGGCCGCGCGCGCTGTCGGTGACGGCAGTCGTCTGGGACGCGCTCTCCGGCGCGGCCGTCGCCACGGTCGGCGTGTTCCTCGTGTTGGCCGTCGTCGGCCCGCTCGCCCTCGACGCGCTTGGCGTTGACTCTCTGACCGTCGGCACACCGGACACGTTCACCTTCCTGTTCGCGTTCTCGTCGTCGCCGACCGAAATCTCGATGAGCGTCGGCCCGGGCGTGCTCGGCGTCGGCGCAGTCGTCGGACTCCTGTACGCACTCGTACGGAGTTACCGGCAGGCCCGCAAAGGCGTCGAAGAATAGGCAGTCCAGCGCGAGGGCTCGAAAGCGTCAGTCGCGGTCGGCGCGGTGCTCGCTGATGATGGAGTCGACCATACTCTCCTTGCGTTCGCGCTCGCGTTCGGCCTTCCGCTCGCGCCAGTCCGCAATCACGGCCTCGACCTCGGGTTCGCTGGCGATGGCGAGTTCGTCCACCTCGCGGATGGTGACGTCGTCGGCGGGGCCGACCGGAATCTCGTTCTCGAACAGCACCTCGTCGGCGGCGTCCGAGAGGCCGCCCGACCGGAGCACGACCCGGGGGTCGAACTCTGCGAGCAGCTCCGCCGTCGAGCGGCCCGCGCCGGACGCGTCCCGGAGGTAGACGACGTCGCCGGACGCGATGCCGTACTCGTCGTTGGCGGCCTCGATGGCGTCGACGGTGAATTGGTCGACGGGTTTGACGGCGACGAGGTCGCCGCTGTGGTTCACGTCGCCGAGGTTCGAGTGGTCGAGCTTCCAGAGGTCTTTGAGGCGTTCGAGTTTCGCCGCGAGTTCGTCGGCGCGCTCGCGCTCCTCCTCGAGTTCGGTCTCGAGGCGGTCGTTCTCCCACTGGAGCTGCGTGACCTCGCGGCGCTCGCGGGCCTCCTGGCGCTCCTCGCGGCGCGCCTCCGAGAGTTCCTCCTCGTACTCCGCGATTGTCTCGTCCTTCTCGTCGAGTTCGCCTTCGAGGTCCGCGACGTGGTCCTGGAGCCGCGCGACCTGCGCTTCGAGGTCCCGCATCCGCCGTTCCTCGTCGGTGAGTTCGCGAGGCTCGTGCTCGACTTCCTCCTCCTCGGGTTCGTCGGTCTCCGTGAGGTCGTCGATGACCGCCGCGAGCGGTTCGTCGTCGCCGACGACGCGGGAGACGACCTCGCCGCGGTCGAGTTCGGGCGGCGTCTCCTCGGTGGCGCGCCGAATCTGGTCGGCGTGGGCGTCGCGGGCGAACAGCGCCGCCGCCATCGCGTCGCGCTGGTGGTCGTCGTCGTAGCCCTCCTCGCGGGTGCGGTGTTGCTTCTCGTCCACGGGGAGGTCCGTGTCGGGCGCCCAGCCGGCGGCGTCGAAGCTCGCGCGAATCTTCTCGACGGTCGCCGGCATCGGGGTCACGTCGGCGGCGACCACGACGGGGCGGCCGCGCTCGATAATCCACTCGATGACTTCGGCGGTGTCGGCGGTGCGCGTGCTCGTGACGTCGAGCACGCGGCCGTCGAGCGCGACCAGCGCGACTGCCGTGGTCGTCCCGGGGTCGATGCCGACGAACACGCGGTCGCGGCGCCGCGCGAGCGGCTTGAATTCGATGCCGTCCCGGCGCACGGGCTCGACCTCGACGCGCGTGTCGCCGGAGCGCCGGCTGCTCACGGGGATGTCCTCGGGGCGAGCCTGCACGGTGAACACGGCGTTCGAGAACCCGCCGTACTTCTCGGTGACGTCGCGCTCGTAGTCGAGGCCGGCGTCGTCGAGGTCGGACTCCACGTCGCGGGCGACGCGCTTCACGGAGCCGTGGATGCGGCGCGTGAAGCGGTCCTCGCTCCACCCGCCACCGCCACCGGTCGAGCGACCGCGGGCGACCTTCACGGTGGTCTCGTCGGTGAACGCCGACACCTCGTAGCCGACGTTGCGCGCGGCCAGTCGGGCCGCTGCCTCGGCTTCCTCCATCGCGGGCTTGCCGTACGGGACGCCGTGGCGTTTCGCCACTCGGGAGAGCGGCTCGGGGCGCTCGTCCCCGGTGACCTGCACGAGCTTCGTCTCCTCGGGAAGCCCGCGCAGGAAGTGCACGAGCTGGTCCTTGTCCGCGGCCAGTTCGTACATGTTGTCGGTCGCGAGAATCGCGGGCTCCTCGCTGTCCACGCGACGCAGCAGTTTCCGCCGGCTGACGACGTCGCGCTCGACTGTCTCTCCGTCGAAGACGACGAGCGCGTAGGATGGGGCGTCCCCGCGCACGTCACCGCTCTGCACGTCGACGCCGAACACGCGGGCGTCGAGGGCGCTCGTGCGGGTACTCACGTTGCCAAAATTAGGTCGTGACGACTAATAAGTGCACGGCGGGACCGGGGTGTCGGCGTCGAAGGAGGCTACTCGGCGTCCGGGAACGGGACGTCGTAGGTCATGCCGTCGTGGGCGACGAACACCTCGCCGTCGAAGTCGGCGGCTTCGGCGTCTTCGCGGACTTCGCGGGCGTCGCCGGCGTACCGCGAGGAGATGTGCGTGAGCGCCAGCGTTCGGGCGTCGGCGCGGGCGGCGACGCCAGCGGCTTCGCCGGCGGTCGAGTGGCCGGTCTCGGCGGCGCGCTCGGCGGCGTCGTCGGTGAACGTCGCGTCGTGAATCAGGAGGTCGGCGTCGTCCGCGGCGGCGACGACGGGGTCGTGGGGGCGCGTGTCGCCCGTGTAGACGAGTTTGCGGCCGGGGCGGGGGTCGCCGACGACCTGCTCGGGGCGGACGACCGTGCCGTCGTCCAATTCGACGGCGTTGCCCTCGTGGAGCTTCGAGAACTTCGGGCCGACCGGGACGCCGAGTTCCTCGGCCTTCTCGCGGTCGAAGCGGCCCTTGCGGTCGTCCTCGACGAGCGCGTACCCCACGGAGGTCGTGCGGTGGGCGGTGTCGAACGCGCGGACCTCGTACTCGGGGCGGTCGAGGACGGTCTCGCCCGCGCTCACCTCGCTGATACGGACGGGGAAGCCGACGTCCCCGCCGACGGCGAACACGAGCGCCTCTATCTGGTCGCGGAGGCCTCGGGGGACGTGAATCGTCAGGGGGTCCTCGCGGTCGTTGAAGTCCCAGGTCTGGACGAGCCCCGGCAGCCCGAAGACGTGGTCGCCGTGGGCGTGCGTGACGAACACGTCGGAGACGTCGAAGCCGGTGCCGTACCGCATCATCTGGCGCTGGGTCGCCTCGCCGGCGTCGAAGAGGAACGCGTCACCCTCCCGGCGCACGAACACCGAGCTGGGGTTGCGTTCGGTCGTGGGGACGGCGCCACTCGTCCCGAGGAATGTAGCCTGCAGAGTCATGCCCGAACGTGGGCGCGCCGCGCGCAAAACCCCACCGATGCGGGCGCAGGCGGGCCAGCGGCCAGAGCGCTTTCCCGGACTGGCGACGTGGCTCCGCACATGTCACGCACAGTCGCGACGCTCGCGGTGGCGGCGCTGCTCGTCACGGCGGGCTGCACGGGCTTCTTCGGCGGCGACGGTGGCGAGGGCACCGTCGAGATGTACGTCAGCGACCAGCCCGGCGCCATCGAGGACTTCCAGCACCTCAACGTCACCATCACGGAGGTCGCCGTCCACCCCGCGAACGCCACCGAGAACGAGTCGTGGGTGACCCGGGACGTGGACAACCGGACCGTCGACCTCACGCGCCTCGAGGGCGAGAACGCGAGCCTCGTCGGGAACCTGAGCGTGCCGGCGGACACCTACGAGATGGTGTTCGTGCGAATCGACGGCATCGACGCGACGCTGACCTCCGGGGAGTCCGCGGACGTGAAACTCCCCTCCGAGCGCCTCCACCTGAACAGCGAATTCACCGTCGAAGCCAACGAGACGGTGTCGTTCGTCTACGACATCCGCGTCCACGAGACCGGTAGCGGCCGGTACATCCTCCGTCCGAACGCCGGCGAATCCGGGCCGAATCAGCCCATCAACCACGTCCGGCAGCAGCATCGGCGCGGCCAGCACAACGGTAGCGGTGGCATGGGTGGCGGCGGGATGAACGATGGTGGCACCACGAGCGGCAGCGGAACCGCGACCACGGCGGCGTAGCCGGACGGACCGACTCTTTCTTAGCCCCGTGGCGGCTACTTACTGGTAATGGACGAGCCGCTGTGGATAGACGCGCACGCGCCGTCGCTGGCCGACCTCCCACAGGAGGAACTGCGGGACCGCCTGCGGGACGCCACCGACGAGCCCGTGAACCTGGTCGTCTACGGCCCCGAGGGCGCGGGGAAGACGGCGGCGGTGCGCGCGCTCGCCGAGCACGCCCACGAGGCCCCCGAGAACGACCTCGTGGAGCTGAACGTGCAGGACTTCTTCGGGATGACGAAGAAGGAGGTCAGCGAGGACCCGCGGTTCTCGCAGTTCATCTCCTCGAAACGCCGGCGGAACTCCTCGAAGGCGGACCTCATCAACCACGTGCTCAAGGAGTCCGCGAGCTACCCGCCGGTCTCCGGGGAGTACAACACGATTCTGTTGGACAACGCCGAAGCGATTCGGGAGGACTTCCAGCAGGCGCTGCGGCGCGTGATGGAGCGCCACCACGAGGCCACGCAATTCATCATCGCGACCCGCCAGCCGTCGAAGCTCATCCCGCCGATTCGCTCGCGCTGCTTCCCGGTCTCCGTGCGCGCGCCGACGCCCGACGAAATCACCGCCGTGCTCCGCGACATCGTGGACGCCGAGGACGTCGAGTACGACGAGGACGGCATCGAATTCGTCGCGGGGTACGCCGACGGCGACCTCCGGAAGGCCATCCTGGGCGCGCAGACGACCGCCGAGCAGGAGGGCGAGATTACGATGAACACGGCCTACGAGACGCTCCAGGACGTCGGTCCCGACGATCAGATTACGTCGATGCTGGACGACGCGGAGGCCGGCGAATTCACAGACGCGCGCTCGACACTCGACGACCTGCTCGTCGACGACGGATTGAGCGGCGAGGAAGTGCTCGAAGAGATTCTTCGCGTCGGGCGCTCGCGCTACGACGGCGAGGAACTCGCAGCACTCCACCGGCTCGCGGGCGACGTGGAGTTCGACCTGCACAAGGGGAACAGCGACCGGATTCAGGTCGGACGGCTGCTCGCGGAAATGGGTCGAGAAGCGTAGTCACCGCCCGCCGGGTGCGTGTGTTCGGCTCGCAGCCGCCGTCAGAAGACCACGAACAGCGCGACGAGGAGGCCGAAGACGAGAACGACTGGGAGGAGCGTCCAGAACACGTCCGCCAGGCTCGTCTCGTCGGTCGAGGGGTCGTTCGGGGGCGAACCCAGCCCGATACCCAGGTCGTCACCGTCCTGCACGAACGACTGTTCGAAGCGAGCCGGTAAGTACTCTGTGTCGGTTCTGGAGGCGCGAGCGCGCCGTGGCCGCGGGCACTCTGAAGGAGTAGTTTTTCTACGCGCGGCCACCGAGAGCCACTGTGTCTCTCGCCGACCAGTTCGAGCGCGTCGGAATCGTCGTCGGTGCCGTCCTGTTGGTGGCGCTGCCGCTGTCACTCGCCGTGGACGCACTCGTCGGCCCGGAAACGCCGTGGTGGCAGCTACTCGTCGTGCTCGGCCCCGGATTCGTCGTCGGATGGGCGGCGGCCGCCGACGACCTCCCGGTGGCGTACGGGAGCGTCTGGTTCGTCTGCTTCGTCGGCTACCTGCTCTCGGTCGCGACGATACGCCTGCTCGAATTGGTGCCCGTCCACGAGCACACGACGAGCGTGCTGGTCGTGCTCACGGCGTCGTTCGCGGTCGCCGTCGTCGCCGACAGTTACCGGTAGTCGGCCGTTACGTGGGATTTCGTCGTTTTCGCGCAGCGACGGCCCCGAGGAACGCCAGCGAGACGAGCGCGCGTTGCGGGCTGATGCTGAGCGCGAGCGGTGAGTCGTCGTTCTGGTCGCTGTCGGAGCCGCCGGCGAACGTGACGAGTGCGGGGTCTTCCGTCGCGACTGTCGATTCGCCGCCCGCGGCGACAGATTGGACGCCGGCACCCACGAGCAGGCAGACGACGGCAGCGACGGCACAGAGACGCACGGCAGTTTCGGCGTTGATACCATAGGGTTTCCAATACGTGGCCAAAAAGGTTATCCGATAACCGTTGTCGTGCTAGGCACCACCAGAGCGCGTACCTGCCGAAATATTGCGGTACGGAGCCTATATACCGACCCTGATTGTTACCCTTCGCTGTCACGTCTGTCGTGTCAGTCGAGTACGAGAACGTAGCGTGTCAGGGAGCGATGGACGTGGCGCTCGAAGCGTTCGGCGACCGTCCAGCCGGCGGCTGTGGCCTCCTCGCGCCAGTCGCGGTCGGCGACGAGCACGCAGCGGTCGGTGACGCGATGGGCTTCCGCGAGCGCGCCGGCGACGAGGTCCGCGAGGTCGTGCGTCTCGACTTTCGACTGGCGGCCGTACGGCGCGTCGAAGATGACCGCGTCGGCGGTGTCGTCCCGGAGTGGGAGCCGGGTGGCGTCGGCACGCGCGACGTCGAAGTCTGGGGCGTACGCGGCGAGGTTCTGCCGGGCTCCCGCAACCATCTTCTGCTGAGCGTCGGTGCCGACCGGATGCGCACCGAGCAGGCCGGCTTCGATGAGCACGCCGCCGGTGCCACACATCGGGTCGAGGACGACGTCGCCCGGCTGGACGCGTGCGAGGTTGCAGAGCGCGCGCGCCAACAGCGGGTCCATGCTGCCCGGCTGGAAGAACGGGCGGTCGGTGGGCTTGCGCTCGCCGAAGTCGCGGACGGACTCGGCAGCGAGCCACGCGAGGAAGCAGGAGTCGTCAGCGAAGAGTGCCCGGAGCTCGTGGTCTGGGTCGTCCAAGTCCACGTCGAAGCCGGCGTCGACGAGCACGCCGCCGAGGTCGCGCTCGGCCTGCTGGGTGTCCACGTCGGTCGTGTTGCGGACGTTGCGCGCGCGGACCGCGACGGAGCCCTCGCGGGCGATGTTGGTCCCCTGGAGCGCGTCGACGGCGGCGTCGACGCTGGCGTCGGTCGTGGCGACGTGGTCGCCAGCACGGTGTGTGTACGCGAGGCCGCGGAAGCGCTCGCGGTCGACGTCGCTGGCGAGACCGATACCGGGAGCCGCGACGCGGACGTCGGTCGCGGCGGCGCGGGCTTCGGCGGCGGCGAAGTCGTCGTCGGCACCGCCGAGTTCGAGGACGAACACGTGGGCAACTGGACGCCCGCGGGCAATCAGCCTGCCGGCATCGCGGGGTACTTGAGGCGTTGTTCCCCGGACTACCAACCTTTATAAACCTTAAATACGTGATTTAAACCGTACGATGACCGACCCCAAGGAAACCATCAATATTGAAAACGTGGTCGCCTCCACCGGCATCGGCCAGGAGCTCGACCTCCAGAGCGTCGCGATGGACTTGGAGGGGGCCGACTACGACCCCGAGCAGTTCCCCGGCCTCGTCTACCGCACGCAGGACCCCAAGAGCGCCGCGCTCATCTTCCGGTCCGGTAAGATCGTCTGCACCGGCGCGAAATCGACCGACGACGTCCACGAGAGCCTCCGCATCGTCTTCGACAAGCTCCGCGAACTCTCCATCGAAGTCGAGGAGGAGCCCGAAATCGTCGTCCAGAACATCGTCACCTCCGCGGACCTCGGCCGCCAGCTCAACCTCAACGCCATCGCCATCGGCCTCGGCCTCGAGAACATCGAGTACGAGCCCGAGCAGTTCCCCGGCCTCGTCTACCGCCTCGACGAACCGGAAGTCGTCGCGCTGCTGTTCGGCTCCGGGAAGCTCGTCATCACCGGCGGGAAGAAGCCCGAGGACGCCGAACACGCCGTCGACAAGATCGTCTCCCGACTCGAAGAGCTCGGCCTCCTCGAATAAGGCGACGTGGTCGTCCTCCAGGTTCAGCCCGCGCCCGGCACGCTCGGCCAGTACGTCGGCACGCTCGTCGGCGGCTGGCTGCTGTTCGCGTTCACCGCGCACGTCGCCGCGACGTACATTCTCGGCGACGTCCCGTGGAAGCGCGCGCTGCTCGTCGGCGTCGCACCCGCGGTCGTCACGGTCGCGCTCGTCCGGTACAACCCGGCCATCATCATCGCCGTCAGCCTCGCCGCCGACTTCGCGGCCGTCCACGCGGTCTACCGCGTGAAGTACCGGACCGCCGCGCTCGTCGTGGTGATGCACTACGTCGTCTCGGTGGCGCTGGTGTTGCTCGCCGCGAACCTGCTGGCGCTGTTGAGCACCGCGCCGGCCTGAGTTGCACGCGCAGAGAACGGCCGTCTCGCTTTTTGGTCCGTCCCCAGTACTCACAGCTATGAACGGCTACGAGCGGCGCGCCCTCCACGCGAGCGCCCTCACGCTCGCCGCCGCTGCGCTCGCGTACGCCGCGTCCTACGTCCACGAACCCGGCCCCGACGTCGCCGCCGTCTTCGGCATCGCCGCCGTCCTGCTCGGCGCGTACCACGCGCTCGGCGACCCCGACGCCGCCGCTGGTGCGTGGCTCTCCCCGACCGGAGCCGCGGTCCTCTCGGTCGTCGCGGACGCCTCCTCGGACCTCCGACTGGCGGCGCTCGCGCTCGCGGGCCTGAGCGTGCTCGGCTTCGTCGTCTACCCGCTCACAGCCTCCGCAGCGCGAGCCGTCGAGGGCGGCGACTTCCTCCGATAACTATTCGACGAGACGCTCGATTTCCGTGACGAGGATGCCCGTCGCGCCCTCGCGCTTGAGGTCGTTGACCGCCTCGAAGACGTCGCGCTCCTCGACGACCGCGTGCACCGCCACGATGCCGGGTTCGTCGACGTCCAGCACGGTCGGCCCGCCGAGCCCCGGAATCACGCCCTCGATGGCGTCGAGGTTCTCCTCGGGCGCGTTCAACATCAGGTAGCGCTTGCCCGCCGCGGAGAGCACTGACTGCAGCGCGGTCTCGACCTGCTCGACTTTCGGGTCGTCGGTGACGTCCTCGCGGGCGAACAGCCGCACGGAGCTCTGGAGCACCTCGTCGAGGATTTTCAGGCGGTTCACGCGCAGCGTCGTCCCCGTCGACGTGATGTCCACGATGGCATCGGCCATCTCCACGTGCGGCGTCAATTCAGTCGCCCCCGACACCTCCACGATGTCCGGGTCGACGGCCTTCCCGTCGAAGTACTCTCGTGTGATGCGCGGGAACTCGGTCGCCACGGTCTTCCCCGCCAAGTCCTCGGCGGCGTCGATGCTGCCGTCCTCGGGCGCTGCGAGCACCAACCGGCACGTCCCGTACTCGAGGTCCAGCAGGTCTTCGACGTTGTCCGCGCCGGACTCCCGCACCTGGTCGAGTCCCGTGATGCCGAGGTCCGCCGCACCGTCCGCGACGTACTCCGGGATGTCCGCCGCCCGCGCGTACAACACGGTAATCTCGGGGTCGACGGTGTCGGCGTACAACTGGCGTTCCGCGCCGCTCTCCACGCCGATACCGGCTCTGTCGAGGAGGTCCAGCGTCGGGTCGTGGATACGGCCCTTGTTGGGCACGGCAATTCGCATGTGAGTCGTCTACGTCGACCTCGGGGAACTAGGTTTTCCTTGTGGCAGTGCGAGAACCACGTTCGATTCTGTGCCGAGAGACAGCGATACGCACTACGACACCTCGAAAGCCCCGGGCCGCTCGGTGCTCCGGGACTCGTTGTGCTCCTCGGCCTCCGGCCTGCGGTGCTTACTTCGTCCGGGAGCAGCCGACCGGCCCGCCCCTTTCAGTCCACCCAATTACCGGCTAACCAACCGGCTACGGGTGGATTGAAAGCCCCGGCAGGCTCGCGCTTGCGTGGTCGTCTCGCGACGTAAGCACCGCAGCGTAGCGAGGAGCACAGCGAGCGAACGACCGCGAGCCTGCCGGGGCTTTCGAGGTATCCACTCTGGTACGAGGAGCGGAAGAGAACTCTCGGGCGTTACGCGGGAAGAGAGAGCGTGTCGACGCGTTCGCCGTATTCGGCGTCGTAGAGGTAGAGTTCCTCGATGTTCCACGTGACGGGGCCGACGCGGCGGCCGTCGACGTTCTCGACGGCGCGGCGGCCGCGGAAGCCGTCGGCGTCGCGGGCGAGCGTAACGTGGGGGTCGTAGTCGTCGCCGCCTTCCATCACGGGCACGGGGTCGAACACCTCGCAGAGGCGCTGGTGGAGGTCGTGGAGCCCGGGGCTCTCGACGGCGAGGTAGACGACGGGGCTGGAGCCGTTCGGTGGGTTCTCGAACGTGTCGACTTCGGCGACGCGGGCTTCGACGACGGGCGCGCCGGCGAGGGCGTCCTGCGCGGTCTGCCACGCGGTGCGGAGCTGCTTGCGGTCGTCGGCGGGGACGCGTTTGACGAGGAGGGTCTGTTCGCGGCGCTCGCGGACGCGAGCGAACCCCGACAGCGCCGGGCGGAGGTCCGCTGCGACCTCCTTGACCGCGTCCGGAACCGGAGCGTTCACGCTGTACACACGCTCTAGTGGGGGTTGGAGCGGGAAAGCGCTGACGTTAGATGCGGTCGAGCAGCCACAGCACGAGCAGGATGAGCACGACCACAGCGATGAGCGGTTGGGCGATGCCGAGCAGGCCGGCGAGCGCGCCGACAATCTCCCCGAGGATTTCCAGCGCGAGCCAGACGACGACCAGCACGAGCACGATTTTCAGCAGGTCTTCGACGTCGATGCCGCCACGGGCTGATGTCATATAGTTATGCTAGCGGAGCACGCGGATAAGGATTCAGGCAGACGTGTGGTGTGTTACCGCAGATGGCAAGACCACGGGACGGGAGCAACGTTTAAGCACTCGGGACTGTTCGGAGCAGGTAATGACACAGTCGCCGGCTCACGCCCGTCGCTCGCCCGCTGTGAGCCGCGGGGCCGCCGGCTGTTCGGCGTCCTCCCGTCGCGTGCCGCGACGACCGGGGTCCTTCTGACCCCACTATAGCTACATTCCTCGTTTTCGGTCTCGCATCACTTCCCGACTACCGCGGCACACAACACACACGGAACACAGAATGACAGGAGGAACGGTCGCGCTCGCCTTCTCCGGCGGGCTCGACACGACGGTCTGCGTACCGCTGCTGAAAGAAGAGTACGGCTACGACGACGTCATCGGCGTGACAGTCGACGTCGGCCAGCCCGAGTCCGAATTCGCCGAAGCCCACGAGACGGCCGACGCGCTCGGCGTCGACCACTACGTCGTGGACGCGAAAGCCGACTTCGCCGACCTCTGCTTCGAGGCGGTCCAGGCGAACGCGAGTTACCAGGGCTACCCGCTCGGCACGGCGCTCGCGCGCCCGGTCATCGCGGAAGCGATTCTGGGGGTCGCCGAGGAACAGGGCTGCACGGCGCTGGCGCACGGCTGCACCGGGAAGGGCAACGACCAACTGCGCTTCGAGGCCGTCTGGCGCGCCAGCGACCTCGACGTCATCGCCCCGGTCCGCGAGCTCGGGCTCACGCGCGAGTGGGAAATCGACTACGCCGACGAGAAGGGCCTGCCAGTCGAGGCGGGCAACGAAGGCGAGTGGAGCATCGACACGAACCTCTGGAGTCGCTCCGTCGAGGGCGGCCAGCTCGAAGACCCCGGCTACGAGCCGCCGGAGGACATCTACGACTGGACGGACGCCCCGAGCGACGAGACCGAGACCATCGACATCGAGTTCGAGCAGGGCGTGCCGGTCGCCGTCGACGGCGACGAGATGGAGCCGGTGCCGCTCATCGAGTACCTCAACGACCTCGCCGGGAGCTACGGCGTCGGCCGCACGGACATGATGGAGGACCGCATGCTCGGTCTGAAGGTCCGCGAGAACTACGAGCACCCGGCGGCGACGACGCTGCTCACGGCCCACGAGGCGCTCGAACAGCTCGTCCTGACGAAAGACGAGCGCGACTTCAGCCAGCAGGTCAGCCAGCAGTGGTCCCAGAAGGCCTACGAGGGCCTCGTCGACCACCCGCTGATGGACGCGTTGAACGGTTTCTTCGAGGGTACCCAGCAGAAGGTCACGGGCACGGTCACCATCAAATTCGAGGGCGGGCAGGCCCGTCCGGTCGCCCGCGAGAGCGAGTACGCGGTGTACTCCGCGGACGCCGCGAGCTTCGACACGGAGACCGTCAACGGCATCGAGCAGGGCGACGCGACCGGCGTCGCGAAGTACCACGGCTTCCAGTCCCGCCTCGCGAACGCGAGCAAGCCGGAACTGGCGCCGGATGGCGGCGACGAGGCGTCCGACGAATGAGCGGGGAGAACGACGGCACGGTGGTGCGCCGCGACCGCTTCAGCGGCGGCCCCGCGCGGTCGTTCCTCTCCTCGATGGATGCCGACCACCGCATCTTCGCCGCGGACCTCGCGGTCGACCGCGCGCACGTCGTGATGCTCGCCGAACAGGGTATTATCGACAGCGACGAGGCGGCGACGATTCTCGACGCGCTCGACAGCGTCGAGGACGCCGGCTTCGACGCGCTCCCCGACGGCGAGGACGTCCACGAAGCGATCGAGACTGCGGTCGTCGAACGCGTCGGCCCGGTCGGCGGGAAGATGCACACGGCGCGCTCGCGCAACGACGAGGTCGCTACCTGCATCCGGTGTCGCCTCCGCGAGGACGTACTGGGCGCCCTCGAGGCGGTACTCGCGCTCCGCGCGGCGCTCGCGGAGGTCGCCGAGGCCGAAGCGGAGACCGTGATGCCGGGGTACACGCACCTCCAGCCCGCGCAGCCGACGACGGTCGCGCACTGGGCGCTCTCCTACGAGGGGACGCTCGCGCGCGACACCGGCCGGCTGCTGGACGCGTTCGACCGCACGAACGAATCGCCGCTGGGCGCGGCGGCGTTCGCGGGCACCACGTTCGACGTGGACCGCGAGCGTACCGCCGACCTCCTCGGCTTCGACGGCGTCGTGACGAATTCGATGGACGCGTCGGCGAGCCGCGACTTCCTCCTCGAGACGGTGGCGGCGCTGTCCTCGGTCGCGGTGACGTGCTCGGGGCTCGCGGAGGACGTCGTCCTGTTCGCGAACCGCGGGTTCGTGGAACTCAGCGACGACTACTCCTCGACGTCCTCGATTATGCCCCAGAAGAAGAACCCGGACACGCTGGAACTCGTGCGCGCGACCGCGGGCGACGCGGTGGGCGCGTACACGAGTCTCGCGACGACGCTGAAGGGGCTGCCGCGGGCGTACAACCGCGATCTCCAGCGTGCGACACCGCACGCGTGGGAGGCCGTCGACGACGTGACGGACGCCGCGGAGGTAGCCGCTGGCGCGGTCGCGACCGCGGAGTGGCCCGCCGAGGAACTCGAGGCCGCAGCAGGCGAGGGGTTCTCGACGGCGACCGGCGTGGCGGACGCGCTCGCGGCGGCGGGGATGCCGTTCCGCACCGCCCACGAAATCGTCGCGCTCGCGGCCGAACACGGCGAGGCCGCGGACGCGACCAACTCGGTCCCGGAGAGCCACGCCAGCGACGGCATCAGCGGCGTCGCGGGCGAGCACGGCGCGGACCTCGTCGCGGTGGACGCGGCGGCCCGCGAAGTGACCGGGAAGCCGCTGTCGGAACTCGCAGACCCGGAGCTCGTGGCCGCGGCGCTGGACCCCGTGACGAACGTCGCACAGCGCGACTCCACGGGCGGCCCCGCGCCCGACGCCGTTCGCGAGGCGCTCGACGACGTGCAGGTCGCGCTCGCGGCGGACGAGGCAGCGGTCGCGGACCACGAGGAGGCGCTGGCCGCGGCGGCCGACGACCTCGCTGCGGAGGTGGCGACGTATGAGTGAGGCGGCCGCTGCCACAGCCGGTGACGACCAGCCAGCGAGCACGCCAGCCGGCCTGCGACGAGACCGACCGCCCCTCCGTGGGCAAATAGTCAACATACTTACTATGTATCTGGTTTCGGTTGGTCGCTCTTTTCGGGCGTTTTCGCGCCGTTAGATGCTTCTCTCGGTCGTAAAAGAAGTTTGACAGGTCCGATTAGTTTAAGTGCTATCAGTGAGAACGTGGGAGTGCTATGAGCACATGTCCCGAATGCGGGTCCGACGTGGCCCTGCACGACGACCTCGAAGTCGGCGAAATCGTCGACTGCGACACCTGTGGCACCGAACTGGAAGTCGTCGACACCGCCCCGCCGGTCCTCGATCGAGCGCCCGAGCTCTCCGAGGACTGGGGGGAGTAAGTTGCGCGTCGGCATCCTGTACTCCCGGATTCGGAAGGACGAGAAACTGCTGCTGGCCGAACTCCGCGAGCGCGGTCACGACGTCGAGAAAGTCGACGTCCGCAAGCACGGGTTCGGCCTCGACGGCACCGACGCCGCCCTCGAGGACTGCGACCTCGTGGTGGACCGCTGCCTGGCGACCAGCCGCAGCAAGTACGCCACGGAGTTCTGCAAGCACTACGACGTCCCCGTCGTGAACAGCCCCGACACCGCGGCCGTCTGCGCGGACAAAGTGCGGACGAGCCTCGCGCTGGACGACGCGGGACTCCCCACGCCCGACACCACGGTCGCGTTCACCACCGAGAGCGCGCTGGAGGCCGTCGAGTCGTACGGCTACCCCTGCGTGCTGAAGCCCGTCGTGGGCTCGTGGGGGCGCCTGATGGCGAAACTCGACTCGCGGAACGCCGCCGAGGCGGTCCTCGAACACAAGGCGACGCTGGGGCACTACGAGCACAAGGTGTTCTATATTCAGGACTTCGTCGAGAAGCCGGGCCGGGACATCCGCGTGCTGGCGACCGACGGCGAGCCCGTCGCCGCGATGACGCGCTCGGGCGACCACTGGTTGACCAACGCCGCGAAGGGCGCGGAGACGAACTCCTTCGAGGTCGACGAGGAGGTCGCCGAACTCGTCGAGACCGCGAGCGACGCGGTCGGCGGCGGCCTGCTGGGTGTGGACCTGATGGAGACCGGCGACGGCTACACCGTCCACGAGGTCAACCACACCGTCGAATTCAAGGCGCTGAACGACGCCAGCGACGTGGACGTCCCGGCCGTGGTCGTCGACTGGCTGGAGAACCGCGCCGCCGCGGAAGTGGAGGTGACGCCCTGATGGCCGAGGGCACGACCGCCACGGTCGTCGGCGGGAGCGGGTTCGCGGGCGGCGAACTCCTCCGCCTGCTCGCCGGCCACCCCGACTTCGAGGTGGCGCAGGCGACCAGCCGCGAGTACGCGAACAAGACCGTCGGGAGCGTCCACCCGAACCTCCGCGACCTCGACCTGCGGTTCACGCCGCCGACGGACCTCGAATCCGTCGACGTGCTGTTCGCGGCGGCGCCCCACGGCGTCGCGATGGACCACCTCGACGAGTGGCAGGACGCCGCGGACACCGTCGTCGACCTGAGTGCTGACTTCCGCCTCGAAACGGAATCACAGTACGACGAGTGGTACGACGGCCACAGCGCGCCCGAGTACCTCGACGACGGGGTGTACGCGCTCCCCGAATTGAGTCGGGGCGACCTGCCGGGCGCGGACCTGATTGCGGGCGGCGGCTGCAACGCCACCGCGACGATTCTCGGCCTGCTCCCGCTGCAGGAAGCCGGCCTCCTCGACGACGCCCACGTCGTCGTGGACGTGAAAGTCGGCTCCTCGGAGGGCGGCGCGGGCGGCGGGCCCGCGTCCTCGCACCCCGAGCGCTCTGGCGTCGTGCGCCCGTACGCGCCCACGGGTCACCGCCACGAGGCCGAAATCGAGCAGGAACTCGGCCTCTCCGTCTCATTCACCGCGCACGCCGTGGACATGGTCCGCGGCGCGAGCGCGACCTGCCACGTGTTCCCCGAGGAGACGCCTTCTACCGGCGACCTCTGGAGCGCGTACCGCGGGACGTACGAGGACGAGCCATTCGTGGACATCGTCGCGGGCGGCAGCGGCGTCTACCGCTACCCCGAGCCGAAGGCCGTCGCCGGCACGAACGGCGCGGAAGTCGGCTTCGAACTGGACGAGGACAACGACCGCATCGTGGCGTTCTCGGCCATCGACAACATGATGAAAGGCTCCGCGGGTCAGGCCGTCCACGCCGCGAACGTCGCGCTCGGCTTCGAGGAGTCCGCGGGCCTCGACCAGCTCGGGTTGCACCCGGTGGGGAGTCCATGACGGTGGTTGTGAAAATCGGCGGCGCGCGCGCCGTCGACCCGGCTGGCGCGGTGACCGACGTCGCGCACCTCTCGGTGAACGACGAGGACGTCGTGGTCGTCCACGGCGGGTCGACGGCGGTCGACGACGCGCTCGACCAGATGGGCAAGGAGCCCGACTATGTCGAGTCGCCGTCGGGCGTCACCGGCCGGTTCACGGACGCGGAGACGATGGACGTCTTCGAGATGGCGATGGGGAAGGTCAACACCGACCTCGTCGCGGCGTTCGAGAACGCGGGCGTGCCCGCGGTCGGCCTCAACGGCGTCGACGGGAAACTGCTGACGGGGCCGCGGAAGTCCGCGGTGCGCGTCGTTGAGGACGGCAAGCGGAAGATTCGCCGCGGCGAGCACTCCGGCACCATCGAGGACGTCAACACCGACCTGCTGGAGGCCCAACTCGACGCGGGCTACGTGCCCGTGGTGTCGGTGCCGATGTTCGCGAAGGAGAGCGACGACGAGGAGGAGTGGACGCCCGTGAACGCGGACGCGGACCGCGCGGCGGCAGCCGTCGCGGGCGCGCTCGACGCGACGCTGGTCGTGCTGACCGACGTCGAGGGCGTCTACGCGGACCCCGACGACCCGACTTCGCTCATCGAGGAAGTACTGACTCCGACGGACCTCGACGGCGCGAAGGAGGCCGCTGAGGGGTTCATGACGAAGAAGGTGCTGGCGGCGACCGAAGCACTCGAAGGCGGCGCGGAGTCGGTTGTGGTGTCGGACGCGAACCGCCGCGACCCCATCGTCGCCGCGCTCGAAGGGGCTGGGACGCGCTTCAGCCCGGAGGCTCTCTCATGAGCGGCTTCGTCTTCGGGGAGAAGCCCATCCAGATCGAGTCCGGGGAGGGACCGTACGTCTACGACGACGACGAAAACGAGTACCTCGACATGGGCGCGTCGTACGCGTGCGCGCCGGTCGGCCACTGCCACCCCGACGTGGTCGAAGCCGTCGAATCTCAGGCCAGCGACCTGCTGTTCGTACAGGGCTCGTACCCCACCGAGACGCGGACAGCGCTCTACGACCGCCTCGGCGACCTCGCGCCCGGCGAGCTGGACAACGTCTGGCTCTGCAATTCGGGGACCGAGGCGAACGAGGCGGCGCTGAAGTTCGCGCGCCACGCGACCGGCCGCGAGAAGGTCGTCGCGGCGAAGCGCGCGTTCCACGGCCGCACGCTCGGTGCGCTGGCGGCGACGTGGAAGCAGAAGTACCGCGAGGGGTTCGCAGTCCCCGAGCACGTGGAGTTCGTGGACTACGGTGACAGCGACGCGCTCGCCGAGGCCGTCGACGACGAGACGGCGGCGGTCATCCTCGAACCGATTCAGGGCGAGGGTGGCGTCCACCCCGCGCCCGAGGGCTACCTGCAGGCCGCCCGCGACGCGTGCGACGAGACGGGCGCGGCGCTCGTCTTCGACGAGATTCAGACCGGGCTCGGGCGCACGGGCTCGCTGTGGGCGTGCGAGCAGGCCGGCGTCGTGCCGGACGCGCTCACCGTCGCGAAGGGGCTGGGCAGCGGCCTCCCCATCGGCGCGACGCTGGTCGCGGACTGGCTCGCCGAGGACAGTGGCGACCACGGCTCGACGTTCTCCGGCGGCCCCGTACCGTGCGCGGCAGCGCTCGCGACGCTCGACGTTCTGGAGGACGACCTCGCGGCGAACGCGGCGAGCGTCGGCGACTACCTCCAAGAACAACTCGCAGAACTTCCAGTGCGGGACGTTCGCGGCGACGGCCTGATGATTGGCGTCGAGGTGAAACGGGGGGCGAACCGGGCGCTGCGCGCGCTCGCGATGAACCACGGGATTCTCGCGCTCCCCGCGGGACGGACCGTGGTGCGCCTCTTACCGCCGCTAACTGTCACCGAGTCCCACGCCGACCGCGTGGTCGACGCGCTCGCCGAGGAGCTATGACCCCACGGGACCTGCTCCGCGACCTCGTCTCGACCCCCTCCGTTTCGGGTGCGGAATCCGAGGCTGCCGGCGTGCTCGTGGACTACTTCGAGAGCCACGGCCGCGAGGCGTGGACCGACGACGCCGGCAACGTCCGCGCGCCCGGCGACGACAGCGTGCTCCTCACGAGCCACGTCGACACCGTCCCCGGCTACATCGACGTTCGCGTCGAAGATGGGGAACTCTGGGGCCGGGGCAGCGTTGACGCGACCGGGCCGCTGGCCGCGATGGCGGCGGCGAGCGTCGAGACCGGCGCGTCGTTCGCGGGCGTCGTCGAGGAAGAGACGACCTCGGCGGGCGCGCGCCACCTCGTCGAGGACCGCGCGGAGCCCGACGCCGTCGTGAACGGCGAGCCGTCGGGCTGGGACGCGCTGACGCTGGGCTACCGCGGGCTCGTCGCGGGCACCTACGAGGTCGCCACCGAGAGCGGCCACTCCTCGCGGCCCGAGCCCAACGCGGTCCAGATTGCGACCGCGTGGACCGAGCGCGTGCGCGCGGCGTTCCCCGACGACGACACCGTCTTCGAGTCGGTGACCGTCAAGCCCGTCTCCTTTGACGGCGGGCTCGCCGAGGACGGGACGGCCGTCGAGGCGACCGTGGAGATGCAGTTCCGCCTGCCGCCCGGCACCACCGCCGACGACGTCCGCGAGACGGTCGCGGACTGCACGGAGGCTGGCTCGGTGACGTGGACGGAGTCGATTCCGCCCGTCATGGCGAGCCCGCGGACGCCCGTCGCGGGCGCGCTCCGTGCGGGCATCCGGGACGCGGGCAGCGACCCCACGCACCTCCGGAAGACCGGTACGAGCGACGCGAACATCTACGCAGGCGCGTGGGACTGCCCCGTCGCCACCTACGGCCCCGGGGACTCCAACCTGGACCACGCGCCCGACGAACGCATCGACCTCGCCGCCTTCGACCGTGGCGTCGACGTACTCACCACCGCAGCAGACAGGCTATGCACTTCCTGACAATCGACGACCTCACGACCGACGAACTGGCCGGCGTCGTAGACGACGCGGCCGCGTTGAAGCGCGCGCAAGCCGACGGCATGCCCCACGAAGCCCTCCCCGGGCGCTCGCTGGCGATGCTGTTCGAGAAACCGTCGACGCGAACCCGCGTGAGCTTCGAGGTGGGGATGACCCAGCTCGGCGGCCACGGCGTCTTCCTCGGCGACGACGACATCCAACTAGGCCGCGGCGAACCCGTCGCGGACACCGCCCGCGCGCTCGGCCGGTACGTCGACGCGGTGATGGCGCGCGTCTTCGACCACGACGACCTCGAGGAGATTGCCGCGCACGCCGACGCGCCGGTCGTGAACGGCCTCACCGACGACGCCCACCCGTGTCAGGCGCTCGCGGACCTCCTGACGCTCCGGGAGGTCGTCGGCGACTCCGGGACCGTGGCGTGGGTCGGCGACGGCAACAACGTCGCGGCGTCGTTCACCGTCGGCGCGGCGATGATGGGCTACGACGTGCAAGTGGCGACGCCCGAGGAGTACGCGCTCGACGACTCCGTAATCGAACGCGCCGAGGAACACGGCGACGTGACCGTGACCACGGACCCCGAGGCAGCCACCGCGGACGCCGAAGTCGTCTACACGGACGTCTGGGTGAGCATGGGCCAGGAGAGCGAGCGCGAACAGCGCCTCGACGCCTTCGAGGGGTTCCAGGTCGACGACGACCTGCTCGGCGACGCCGCGTTCATGCACTGCCTGCCGGCGAACCGCGGCGAGGAGGTCACCGCCGACGTCATCGACGGCCCGCAGTCCGTCGTCTGGCAGCAGGCCGAGAACCGCCTGCACGCCCAGAAGGCGCTGCTCGTCGAACTCGTGGACTGACACCTACCGCCACCTTTTCCGTCGCCGCCCGCGAGCGTGAGCGTGATGCCCGACAGCGCCCTCCAGCAGCACGTCGACGTCGCGCTCGTCCTCCTCGGCGCCAACTTCCTGTTGTTGTTCGCGCTCGCGCTCGAATTCGTCCCCGGCGCCGCAGTCGGCGTCGCCGTGCTCACGGGGCTCGTCGGCTACGGCATGCTCCGGTCGGACTGAGCGCTGGCAAAAGCCGCAACACCCGCCCCGTATTTGTGTCTCCGTCACCGAGACGTGACCATGACTGACCTCTCGCTGGGCGGCCCGACGCCCGACGTCGCCGACGACGGCGTCTGGCTGGCGTGCGTCGAGTGCGGCGACACCATCGCGCCGTTCGACGACGTGGTGTACGAGTGCCCGGACTGCGGCGGCCTGCTGGAAGCCCGCTACGCCGAGTACCCGACGTTCGACGAGTTCGCCGGCGACGGCGTCTGGCGATACTCAGCAGCACTCCCGTTCCCGGAGGGCGTCTCGATTCGCGAGGGGAACACGCCGCTGTACGACGTCCCCGAAATCGAGGCCGAGGCGGACGTCGCGGACCTCCGCGTGAAACACGAGGGCGCGAACCCGACTGGCAGTTTCAAGGACCGCGGGATGACCGTCGGCGTGAAGGTCGCCGACCGGCTCGGCGTCGACCGACTCGCCTGCGCGTCCACGGGGAACACGTCCGCGGCGCTGGCGGCGTACGGCGCTCGCGCGAACACGCCCGTGCTCGTCCTCCTCCCCGCCGGCAAGGTCGCCGCGGGGAAGGTCGCGCAGGCGGCGCTGCACGGCGCGCGCATCTGCGAGGTGGACGGCAACTTCGACGACTGCCTCGACGTCGTCGCGGAACTCGCCGACCGCGGGGAGGCGTACCTCCTCAACAGCCTGAACCCGTTCCGTCTGGAGGGCCAGAAGACCATCGGCCTCGAAATCCTGGAGCAGTCCCGTGACGCCCATGGCCACCTCCCGGACCGCATCGTGCTCCCGGTCGGGAACGCGGGGAACACGGCGGCGCTGTACAAGTGCTTCCGCGAACTCGTCGAAGCGGGCGAACTCGAGGAGTCCGAGATGCCGAAGCTCACGGGCGTGCAGGCCGAGGGCGCGGCGCCGATGGTCGAGGCCGTCGAGAAGGGGCGCGACTACGTCGAGCGCTGGGACGACGTGGAGACGCGGGCGACCGCCATTCGCATCGGCAACCCCGTGAACGCGCCGAAGGCGCTTCCTGGCATCTACGACACGGGCGGCACGGCCGTCGCCGTCTCCGACGAGAAGATTACCGAGGCCCAGCGCATGCTCGCCGAGGACGGCGTCGGCGTGGAGCCGGCGTCAGCCGCGAGCGTCGCCGGCCTCCTGAAACTCCGCGAGCGCGGTGACATCGACGCCGACGAGCGCGTCGTCTGCCTCACCACGGGCCACCTCCTGAAGGACCCCGAGGCGGCCGCCGAAGCCGGCGGCAACACGACGCCCGTCCCCGCGGACGCGGACGGCGTGCTGGACGCGCTATAACTGTTCTCAGTCGGTTCCTTCGCTGGCGAGCGCTTCCTGTTCGAGCCGACGGTCCCGGTCCGTCTCGACGGTTAATTCGGGCACTGTCGTCGGTTTCATCGCCTCGTCGACGGCGACGAACACGAAGTGCGAACTCGTCGTCTGCTCGGTCTCCCCAGTTCTTGGGTCCTCGCGGAACGCCCGCAAGCGGACGCGCACGCTGCTCGTCCCGGCGTCGTAGGCGTAGGACTCGATGGCGCAGATGTCGCCCTGCGGAATCGGGCGCTCGAAGTCGAGGCCGTTGATGCGCGCGGTGACGCACGTCGACCCCGCGAGCCGCATCGCGGACATCGCACCCACCTCGTCCATCCACTTCACGACGTTCCCGCCGTGCGCTGACGCGTAGTTGTTCGTGTCGTCGGGCTGGACGCGCACGCGGTTCTCGATGTACGTCTCCGAAACTGTCGGCACGAACGAACGGGCGGGCCGACGGGAGAAAAGGGTTACTCGCTGTTCAGCTCGATGTTGTGGACGTCGATGATGCGCTCGTCCGCGAGCAGTTCGTCGAGCGCTTCCTCGGGGACCGTGGAGTCGAGGTTGTAGACGGTGAGCGCCTCGCCGCCGATGGTCTCACGGGCGTTGAACATCCCCGCGATGTTGACGTCGGCGTCGCCGAGCACGGTGCCGATGAAGCCGATGACGCCGGGCTCGTCCTTGTTACGCGCGGCGAGCATGTGGCCGTGCGGGACGGCGTCGACGCGATAGCCGTCGATTTTCACGAGGCGGGGGTCGTCGCCTGCGAACAGCGTGCCGGAGACGGTGAGGTCCTCGTCGCTGTTCCCGACCGTGACCGAGACGAGACTCTGGAAGTCCTCGCTCTGTCGGGTCTTGGACTCGGTGACGTCGATGCCGCGCTCCTCGGCGACTCGGGGCGCGTTGACGGCGTTGACCTGCCACTCTAGCGGGTCGAAGACACCCTTCTGCGCGCTCGCGGTGACGAGTTCGAGGTCCTCCTCGGCGATGTCGCCCTCGTAGCTGACTTCGACGCGCTCGATGCGGCCGTCGAACAGCTGGGCGGCGACTTTGCCCGCAGTTTCGGCGAGGCCGATGTACGGCTCGATGCGGCCGAACGAGCTCTCGTCGACGCTCGGCGCGTTCAGGGCGTTCAGCACGGGTTCGTCGTTCAGCGCGGCGACGACCTGGTCGGCGGTCGAGGTGGCGACGTGCTCTTGGGCAGCCTGCGTGGACGCGCCGAGGTGCGGCGTCACGACGATGTCCTCGACGTCCAGCAGCGGCGAGTCCTCGGGGAGCGGCTCCTCGGCGAACACGTCGAGCGCGGCGCCCGCGAGCACGCCGTCCTCGACGGCGTCGGCGAGCGCGTCCTCGTCGACGACGCCGCCGCGTGCGACGTTGACGACGTAGCCGTCTTCGAGCTGGGCGAACTCGTCCTCGCCGAGCAGTCCCTCCGTCTCGTCGGTGAGCGGGACGTGGACGGTGACGAAGTCCGCGCGCTCGATGCACTCGTCGAATTCGACGAGGTCGGCGCCGAGCTGTTCGGCGCGCTCCTCGCCGATGTACGGGTCGTAGGCGACGAGGTCCATGCCGAGGCCGCCGAGGCGCTTGGCGACCTCCTGGCCGACGCGCCCGAGGCCGACGACGCCGAGGGTCTTCCCGTTGAGTTCCGTGCCGAGGAACTCGCCTTTCGCCCACTCGCCGTCCTTGAGGCGGCCGTGAGCCTGGGGGATGGAGCGCGCGGCGGCGAACGCCATCGCGACGCTGTGCTCGGCGGCCGCGCGGACGTTGCCCTCGGGGGCGTTCGCGACGATGACGCCGTGCTCGGTGGCGGCGTCGATGTCGATGTTGTCCACGCCGATGCCGGCGCGCCCGACGATGACGAGGTCGTCGGCGGCGTCGAACACTTCTTCGGTGACTTCGGTGCCGGAGCGGACGATGAGGCCGTGGGCGTCGCTGACGGCGTCGAGGAGCGCGTCGCCCTCTACGTCGTAGGCGGTTTCGACGTCGTGGCCCGCCTCGCGGAGTCGGTCGAGGCCGGCGTCCGCGATGGGGTCCGTGACGAGTACCTTCATGCGAAGTCGGTCGGTTCACTCGCGGATAAGCGTTTCCGCACGTGCACGAATTGTCGGTGGTTCACGCACCACCAGAATGAGCAAGTACGTGTAATATCACGCCGCGGGAAGTGGACGTTTGCCCACGCCCGCGTCCGAATCCGGCGGGGCTTGCCGGACTCGGGGGATTCAGTTGCCGGCCCCCGGAGGCTATACGGCGAGCGCGCGACGGCAGACACATGCCCGAGTCACAACCGACGAACCAGTTGCGCGAGCGCGTCCAAGACGGCGGTGTCGCCGTCGGCGTGCTCGACTCGACGTACAGCCCGACGCTCGTGGAGTTCTACGGCGAACTCGGCGTGGACTTCGTGTGGCTGGACTTCGAGCACGGCGGCCCCGACCCGTGGGACGGCCCGAGCGTCGAGAACCTCCTGCGAGCGGCCGAACGCACGGGCGTCGAACTGCTCGTGCGGCTGCCCGACACGGAGCCGACGCTCGTGCGGAAGGCCCTCGACCTCGGCGTCCGGAACGTCTTCCTGCCGCGCGTCGAGACCGCCGCGGAGGTCGAGGCCGCCGTGAAGTCCGCACGCTTCGAGCACGACGGCGACCCCGGGAACCGGGGACTGGGGTCGCCGCGGGCGCGCCGCTGGGGGCTCGGCGAGGACTACGTCGCCCACGAGGACCGCGAGACGATGGTCGGCACCACCATCGAGACCCGGGAAGCCGTCGAGAACATCGACGAGATTCTCGCCGTCCCCGAACTCGGCTTCGTCTTCCTCGGGCCGCTGGACCTCTCGGTCGCGTACGGCCACCCCGGGGAAGTCGACCACCCGGACGTGCAGGAGGCCGTCGAGGAGGTCCGCGCGGCGGCCGTCGACGCCGGCGTCCCGGTCGGCGGGCTCGCGTTCGGGATGGACGACGCCGCGGCGAAAGCCGAGAACGGCTACCAGATGCTGAACCTCGGCAGCACCACTGGTGCCATTAAGGAGGTCGTCTCGGGCTGGCTCGACGAGTTCGGCACGCGCGAGTAACGTCTGCCAGAGGAGCGACGCTTTTCCCTGCCCGTCGCCTAGGCCGCGCTAATGACGCTCGTCGCGTTCGACTTCGACGGCACGCTCGCGGACTCGGAGATGATGGACCGCCTCGCCGCCCACCACGGCGTCGGTGACGAAGTGTCCAGTATCACCGAGCGCGCGATGCGCGGGGAGCTCTCCTATGCCGAGAGCCTCCGCGAGCGCGCCAGCCTCGTCGGTGGCCTCTCCTCGACGGACGCCGCCGACGTGTACAGCGACGTCCGCCTGCGGGACGGCGCGGGCGAACTGCTCGGGAAACTCTCGGACGACGGCGTCCGCGTCGTCGTGCTCACGGGCGGGTTCGGGCCCGGCGTGGAGGCCGCGCTCGACGCCGCGGGTGTGACCGTCGACCGCGTCGTCGCCAACAGTCTGCCGGAGGCCGACGGCGAACTCACGGGCGACGTGGAGGGCCCGCTCATCGAGGGGACGAAAGACGACGCGCTCGTGGACATCTGTGCCGAGTTCGGTGTGGACGTGGCGGACTCCGTGGCCGTCGGTGACGGTGCCAACGACGCGCCGATGCTCGACGAGGCCGGCTGCGGCGTCGGCTTCCAGCCGAAACCCGGCGTGGAGGAGCACTGCGACACGGTCGTCGCGTCGATGGCGGAATTAGAGGCGCTGCTGCGCGAGCGGAAGGTTCTGTAAGGGATAGAACCGCCCGCAGGTGCTGCGGGCGAAGGGATTCCGCGTACCTCGTTGAAGCGTGTGACGAGAAACCCGCGACGGGTGGAGTCGCGGGGTTTCCCGGGCCGGACGGCCAGGGCACACTGAGCGATACCGACCCGGGCGACTTCCGCTACACCCCTCTCACTCTTGCTTAATTGGTCGTTAAGGTCGCTTTCCTCACGTGATTGGCGGCGCGTCGGCAACGGAAGGTTGATTGGCTGAAACGACAAATCGAGGGGTAGTGGCGGCCGACAAACCGGACACGGACGAACTCCCCGAGACCGACATCCACGACGTCCTCCGCAACGACCGGCGGCGCATGGTCATCGAACTGCTCGGCGACGCCGAAGAGCCGGTGACCGCGCGGGAGCTCTCGGAAGTCATCGCGGCGCGGGAGACCGGCGAGGAGCCACCGCCCCGCAACGTCCGACAGAGCGTCTACATCTCGCTCCAACAGACCCACCTGCCGAAGCTCGCGGAGCTCGGCATCGTGGAGTACGACGAACAGACCAAGGAAGTGCGGCCCGCGGAGAACGCGCCCGCGGTCGGCGTCTACATGGAGGTCGTCCCGAAGTACGGCCTCTCGTACGCCGAGTACTACGCCGCGCTGGGCGTGCTCGGCGCGCTCCTCGTGACTGCGGCCGAAGTCGGCGTCCCGGGCGTGAGCGCGGTGGGCGCGAGCGTCTGGGCAGTCGCCGTCTTCGCCGTGCTCGTGGCGTCCGCGGCGTACCAGACGTACAGCCAGCGGAGCACGCTCGTCCACCGACTGCGGGACTGACTACCGCGAGGCCTCCTCGATGGCGGCTTCGAGGTCCGCGACCACGTCCGCGGGGTCCTCGATGCCGACGCTCAGCCGCACGAGGTCGTCGCGGACGCCCGCGGCCTCCTTCTCCTCGTCGGTGAGCTGCTGGTGGGTGGTGCTGGCGGGGTGGATGATGAGCGTCTTCGCGTCACCGACGTTCGCCAGCAGGCTCGCGAGGTCGGTGTTCTCTGTGGTCTCCTTGGCGGCCTCGTAGCCGGCTTCCAATCCGAAGGTAATCATCCCGCCGTAGCCGCCGTCCAGGTACTCCGTGGCGTTGTCGTGGGTCGGGTGGTCCTCCAGCCCGGGATACGTGACCCACGCGACGTCCTCGTGGTCGACGAGGTACTCGGCGACCTTCTGGGCGTTCTCGCAGTGTTTCTCCATGCGCAGCGGTAGCGACTCCAGCTTCTCGAGGGTCTGCCACGCGTCGAACGGCGACTGCTGGTTGCCGAGGTCGCGGAGGCCGCGCGCGATGGCGGTGTACGTGAACGCCGCGTCCCCGAAGCGCTCCGCGAAATTTACGCCGTGGTAGGCGGGGTTGTCCTTCGCGACTTCCGGGAATTTGTCCGCGTACTCCTCCCACGGGAACTCGCCGCCGTCGACGAGCGCGCCGCCGACGGTAGTGCCGGCGCCGTGAATCCACTTCGTAGTGGAGTGCCAGACGATGTCCGCGCCGTGCTCGAGCGGGTTGCAGAGGTACGGCGTCGCGAACGTGTTGTCCACGATGAGCGGGACGCCCGCTTCGTCCGTAATCTCGCCGAGGCGCTCGAAGTCCGGCGTCGTCAGACTCGGGTTGCCGATGGTCTCGACGAGCACGTAGGCGGTGTCCTCGTCGATGGCCTCCTCGTAGGCGTCGTAGTCGAGGGCATCCACGAACTCCGTCTCAACGCCGCGTCGTTCGACGCTGTGCGTGAGGTACGTGTACGTCCCGCCGTAGAGGTCGCTGGACGCGACGATGTTGTCGCCCGCGCTCGCGAGCACGAACGTCGCGAGGTCCAGGCTCGCCATCCCCGAAGACGTCGCGATGGCGCCGATGCCGCCCTCCAGCGCCGCGAGGCGCTCCTGGAGCGTCTCGACGGTCGGGTTCATCAGCCGCGAGTAGATGTACCCCGGCTTCTCTAGGGCGAACTGCGCGGCCGCGTCGTCGCTGTCCTCGAAGACGTACGACGTCGTCTGGTAGATTGGCGGCGCGCGCGACCCGGTCGCCGGGTCGACTTCTTGGCCCGCGTGGACGCTGTTCGTGTCGAAACCGTAGTCGTCTCCGTCTCCCATGCGTGGTACTGCGTGCCCCGGGGTCGTTAAGCCGGGGGGTCGCCCGCAGTTCCTGCCGGGTACGGTGACGCTCGCTCGGACGTAAATTCGACGAGAGAGGACTGCTACCCCGAGAAGAGGCTGTTGTGGACGGGGGCGTACAGCGTCCGACGGTCGTCGTCGTGGTCGACGGTGTCGGTGACGGCGCGGCCGGCGACGCCGTTCGCGAGGAAGTCCCGGACTGGCGGGCCGACGGACTCGGGTTCGACGAGGAACGCGTCGTGGCCGTGGTCGGATTCGACGACGTGGTGCGAGACTGGGACTTCCTGCTCGCGGAACGCCTGCGTGACGCCCTCGCTCTGGTCGACCGTGAAGTGCCAGTCGCCCGTGAACGACACCAGCAGGGCTTCGCCGGCGAACGCGCCGACGGCGCTGGCGTCCGAATCGTAGCCCTCCGCGAGGTCGTAGTCGTCCATCGCGCGCGTCAGGTAGAGGTAGCTGTTTGCGTCGAAGCGGTCGGTGAATTTCTCGGCCTGGTAGTCGAGATAGGATTCGACGTCCCGGTACGGGAAGAACGCGCCCGCGTCGTCCACGGGGAACGCGTCGCTGCCGGCTTCGCGGCCCGCGGTGCGGCGGCCGAACTTCCGCTCCATGGAGTCCTTCGAGAGGTACATCAAATGGCCGAGTTGGCGGGCGAGCGCGAGGCCCTGCTCGGGGAACTCGCCGTCGTAGTAGTCGCCGCCGTTCCAATTCGCGTCGCCGCGGATGGCGCGGCGTGCGACCGCGTTCAGGCCGAGACACTGCGCGTCGAGCCGAGGCGCGGCGGCGATGGCGGCGACGCGGCGGGCGTCGTCGGGGAAGCGACGCGCCCAGTCGAGGGCGTTCATGCCGCCGACGCTGCCGCCGAGGACGGCGTGGAGGCGGCCGACGCCGAGGTCGTCGAGCAGGCGGCGCTGGCTGCGCGTCCAGTCGCCCACCGTGACCGGCGGGAAGTCCGTGCCCCACGGTTCGCCGTCCGGCCCCTCGCTGGCGGGGCCGTCCGTGCCGTAGCACGACCCGGGGACGTTCGCGCAGACGACGTAGTACTCGTTCGTGTCGATGGCCTTCCCGGGCCCGACGACGTCGTGCCACCAGCCGCGGCCCTGGCCGTCGCCGCGGCCGCGGACGTGCTGGCTGCCCGTGAGTGCGTGGCAGACGAGGACCGCGTTGTCGCCCGTGAATTCGCCGTACGTCTCGTAGGCGACGGTGAAATCCTCGATTGTCTGCCCGCTCTCGAACTCGAACTCGTCGAAGGTAGTCGTGGGCATCAGTGGGCGTCCTCCAGCGCTCGGTCGAAATCCGCGAGCACGTCCGCGGTGTCCTCGATGCCGACGGAGACGCGAATCATGTCGGGGCGGACGCCCGCGGCGCGCTGCTCGTCCTCGGAGAGCTGTGCGTGCGTGGTGCTCGCGGGGTGGATGACGAGCGTCTTCGCGTCACCGACGTTCGCCGCGAACGACGCCAACTCGACGCCCTCGCAGACGGCCTTCGCGGCGTCGAAGCCGCCCTCGGGGCCGAACGTGAGCATCCCACCGTAACCATCATCCAAGTACTCGCTGGCGGCGTCGTGTGTAGGGTGGTCGTCGTGACCGGGGTAGGAGACCCACGCGACGTCCTCGTGGTCCGCGAGGAAGTCAGCGAGCGCGGCGGCGTTCTCGCAGTGGCGGTCCATCCGCAGCGGGAGCGTCTCGACGCCCTGCATCGTCTGCCAGGCGTCGAAGGGCGTCTGGCCGGTGCCGGTGGCGCGGACGGCGCGCTGGCGGACGGCCGCGGCGAGCGCGCGGTCGCCGAAGCGCTCCGTGAAGTCGAAGCCGTACGCAGGGTTCTCGCCGGAGAGTTCGGGGAAGTCGGCGTCGGGGTGGTCCCACGGGAAAGTGCCGCCGTCCACGACGACGCCACCCAGAGTCGTGCCCGCGCCGTGGAGCCACTTGGTTGTGGACTCCCAAACGATGTCCGCGCCGTGCTCGATTGGCCGGCAGAGGTGCGGGGTGGCGAACGTGTTGTCCACGACGAGCGGGACGGCGTGGTCGTGGGCGACGTCCGCGATGGCCTCGAAGTCGGGCGTGACGAGCGACGGGTTCGCGATGGTCTCGACGTGGACGAACGCGGTGTCCTCGTCGATGGCCGCCTCGACAGCCGCGGGGTCGAGGGCGTCCACGGTCCGGGTGTCGACGCCGCGCTTGCCGGCGATGTGCGAGAAGTACGTGCCGGTACCGCCGTACATGTCCTCGCTGGCGACGATGTTCCGGCCGGCTTCGGCGAGCACGGTGGTGATGCCGTCGATGGCCCCCATGCCGGCGTTCGTGGCGACGGCGTCGACGCCGCCTTCGAGGCTCGCGAGGCGGTCCTCCAGCGTCGACACCGTGGGGTTGGAGATGCGCGAGTAGACGTCTGCCTCGGACTCCAGGGCGTACCTGTCGGCGGCGTCGTCGGCGTCCGGGAAGACGTACGACGTGGTCTGGTAGATGGGCGGGGCGCGCGCCCCTGTCTCGTCGGGCTCCTGGCCCGCGTGGACGCTGCGGGTGTGTCGCCCGCCGCTCGCATCAGTCATGTACTGAAGTAATATAGCCCGAAAAGAATATGCATGGCAGTTACGGCAACGCTTGCCCAGACGAGACGGGACGGCGGCTCATCCGGCCAACGGGCCGACACCGAGCGGTGTAGCCGATTCCGGCGCGTTCTTGACGGCGCGCACGCAAGCACAAGTATGGTTCGACGCGAACGCGCAGCGCTCGCGGGCGTCGTGTTCGCGGTGCTGTTCGCCCAAGTCCTCCTCTACCCGGGTGCGGCCGACCTCGTCGCGGCGTTCGGTGCCGACGACCCGGACACCGGGAGTCGCTGGTTCCTCGCCGCGGAGTTCGCGGCGTTCGTCGCGTTCGCGGGCGTTTGGGGCGTCGCCAGCGACCGCGCCGGCCGCCGCGTCCCGTTCATCGCCGCGGGCGCGCTCGGCGGGAGCCTCGGCTACGCCGCGCTCGCCCTCCTCGACGTCGACTTCGGCACCGTGCTCGTGCTCCGCGCGGCGCAGGGCGCGGCCACCATCGGCGCGTTCTCGCTGGCGATGACGATGCTGATGGACCTCTCGGGCGACCACGGGAAAGACATGGGTGCTGCCGGCATCGCCATCGGCTCCGGCACCGCGCTCGGCGCGCCCGTCGGCGGCCGCCTCACCGAACTCGACCCGAAACTCCCGCTTGTCGCCGGCTGCGCCGTGCTCGCGGTCGCTGGCGTCGCCGCGCTCCGTGTCCCCGACCGCGCGCCTAGCGGCCACGGCGAGTCCCTGCGCGCGGGCCTCCGCGTGCTCCGCAACCGGCCGACGCTGAGCGTCCCGTTCGCGTTCGGGTTCATCGACCGGTTCACCGCCGGCTTCTTCGCGCTCGTCGGCTCGCTGTACTTCCGGCAGGTGTTCGGCCTTGACGCCGGCGCGGTCGGCCTCACGCTCGCACTCTTCTTCGCGCCGTTCGCGCTCCTCCAGTACCCCTTCGGCCGGCTCTCCGACCGCATCGGCCGCACGATTCCCATCGCCGCCGGTTCCGCGACCTACGGCATCGCCGTGCTCGCTATCGGGCTCGCGCCCCACGTCCGCCTCGCGCAGGGCGGGATGGTCGTCGTCGGCGTCCTCGGCGCGCTCATGTCCCCCGCGACGATGGCGCTCGTCACCGACATCGCGGGCGAGGACGAGCGCGGCGTCAGCATGGGCGGGTTCAACGTCGCGGGCTCGCTGGGCTTCCTCACCGGGATTGTGGGCGGCGGCTGGGTTGCCGAACAGTACGACTTCACCACCGCGTTCGTGCTCGCGGGCGGGGCCGAACTCCTGCTCGCAGCGCTCGCGCTCCCCGCGCTGCTGCGACTGGACGAGGCGTAACGCCCCAACTGCTTACCACCCGGGGGTTCGTACGCCGCCGTATGGCCGACGCGGACGTGCTCGAAGACGCGCCCGAGGACAACCCCTACATCCGAGACCCCGACACTGACTTCGCGCCCGTCGACGACATCGACGAAGACGACGCCGAGGAACAGGTGGAACTGCTCCGGGAGGCCGTCCGCTACCACGACTACCGCTACTACGTCGAGAACGACCCCGTCATCTCCGACTACGCCTACGACCAGCTGTTCGAGCGCCTCCAACAGTTAGAGGACGCCTTCGGCCTCCAGACGGAGGACAGCCCCACGCAGCGCGTCGGTGGCGAACCCGTCGAGGAACTCGGGACCGTGGACCACGTCGCGCCGATGCTCTCCATCGACTCCAGCGGCGAGGAGGCCGACGTCAGAGAGTTTGCCGACCGCGTCGAACGCGAGGTGGGTGAGACGGACTTCGTCTGCGAGCCGAAGTTCGACGGCCTCTCCGTGGAAGTCGTCTACGAGGAGGGCCGGTACCTACGCGCCGCCACGCGCGGCGACGGCGAAACCGGCGAGGACGTCACGGAGAACGTCCGCACCATCGAGAGCGTCCCCCAGCGCCTCCGCGGGGACCCGCCGGACTTCCTCGCAGTGCGTGGCGAGGTGTACATCCCGCGGGACGCGTTCCAGGAGTACAACGCCGAACGCGTCGAGCGCGGCGAGGAGCCGTTCGCGAACCCGCGCAACGCCGCCGCCGGGACGCTGCGCCAACTCGACCCGAGCGTCACCGCCGAACGCCCCCTCGACTGCTTCTTCTACGACATTTTGGCGGCCGGCGAATCGAGGGACGCAATCGAGACGGGGCCGTCCCGCGGCGGCCTCGACGCCGGCCTCGACACGCACTGGGCGGAACACGAGGCGCTCCCCGACTGGGGGCTGAAGGTCAACGAGCGCACCGAACTCGCCGACGACGTCCAGGCAGCAATCGAGTTCCGACACGACCTCGCTGACGTGCGCGAGGACCTGAACTACGAAATCGACGGCGTCGTCCTCAAAGTCGACAACCGCCAGACCTGCGTCAACCTGGGCGTCACGTCCCGCCACTACCGGTGGGCGTACGCGTACAAATTCCCACCACGCGCGGAAGTCACGAAAGTCACGGACGTCGTCGTGCAGGTCGGCCGGACGGGGCGCCTGACGCCGGTCGCGCTGCTCGAACCCGTCGAAGTCGGCGGTGTCACGGTGTCCCGCGCGAGCCTCCACAACCAGGAGGAAATCGCGGAACTGGGCGTCGACGTCGGCGACGAGGTGCGCGTCGAACGCGCCGGCGACGTGATTCCGTACGTCGACGAAGTGGTCGAATCGCACACCGCGGGCTATTTCGAGATGCCCGACGAGTGCCCGCGCTGCGGGAGCGACGTGGAGTACGACGGCCCAATCGCGTACTGCACTGGGGGGCTGGCGTGCCCCGCGCAGCTCGTGCGCGCGGTCGGCTACTTCGCGGACGTGCTCGACATCGAGGGCATCGGTGAGGAGGCCGCCAAGCAGTTCGTCGAGGAAGGACTCGTCGAGGAGGACGTCGCGGACCTCTACGAACTCACGGAAGAGGACCTCGCGGAACTCGAGGGGTGGGGCGAGAAGAGCGCGCAGAACCTGCTCGCGGAGTTGGACGCCGCGCGCCACCCGCCGCTGGGCGAGTTCCTCGCGGCCATCGGTATCCCCGAGGTCGGGCCGACGGTCGCGCACGACCTCGCCGAGCACTTCGAGACGCTGGACGCACTGCTTTCCGCCGACGAGAGCGACCTCCGCGAGGTGGAGGGCATCGGTGAGGTGGTCGCCGGCCACGTTCGGGAGTTCCTCGACAACGAACGCAACCGCCGTGTCATCGAGCGCCTCCGCGACGAGGACCGCCTCGGCGAACCCGAATCCCCTTCGGAGGTCCGGGGCGACGAAGTCGAGGACCTCACCGTCGTCTTCACGGGGAGCGTCGAGGGCTGGACGCGCGACGACCTCCAGGACCTCGTGGTGCGCCACGGCGGCGACGCGCCCTCCTCGGTGTCCGGGAACACCAACTATCTCGTCGTCGGCGACAACCCCGGCGAGCGCAAGCGCGAGGACGCCGACCGACACGACGTCCCCGAACTCTCGCCCGACGAGTTCTTCGAGTTGCTCGACGAACGCGGCGTGAGTGTGGACCGGTAGGCAGCCTCGGGCTACCGCGCCCAAACCAATACGTGTCGTCGCGTGCAGCACTGTGCTATGTCCGAGCCCTCCCAGCTCGTGTCGCGGCGTGCGGTCCTCGCGGCCGGCGTGGCATCGCTGGCGTCAGTCGCGGGTTGTAGCGCGCTCTCGTCGCGGTCTGCGACGCTCGACGTGACGCTGTTCAACCATACGGATAGTCCGTTCACGGTCGAACTGAGCCTGTTCCACGTGGGGAGCGACCTGTCGCGGAGTGACGCGAGAGCCTACTCGGAGTCAATCGACGTCGAGCCGCAGGGTGAAACACGGCGCGAGGACGTCGCAGTCGCTCGGCAGTACGTCGTCCAGTACGAGGTGTACGAGAACAACCGGAACCCGACCGACGAGGACCACGTGCACTTCTACCCGAGTGACGGCGGGGACGACGCGCTCGCGTTCGACATCCACGCGCCGGGCGTGCTGACTCGCCGGTGACGCCCTCTCGAACGGGGGCGTCGCTGATGCCACTCGGAGTGTGAAGAATTCACCGCTCGGCCGCGTCGCTACGCGACGAGAGAGCGGAAAAGAACCGCCGTTAGTTCAGAAATCCGGAGTTACGCGCGGACGACGTTCGTCGCGCGGGGACCCTTGGGAGCCTGCTCGATGTCGAATTCGATGCTCGTCCCCTCGGTGAGGTCCTCGCCGCCGACGTCCTCCATGTGGAAGAACACGTCCTCGTCGTCGTCAACGTCGTCGCTGTCAGTCGTGATGAAACCGTAGCCGCCAGTCTGGTTGAAGAAATCAACCTTGCCTTCTGCCATTACAACCAAATATAGGCGGGATACACGTATAACCATTCCGAGAGGAAGGGTAGCACGAGGGTCGGCAGACGAACGTCCAGAAATCGCGAACGCTAATCAGTCGGTATCAGCAAGCAGCCGCGAGCGCAGGAAAAGTGCGGGTTAGTCGCTCTGGATGCGCGGCGCGAGCATGTAGGTGACGTGGCCCTGCGCTTCGGCGATGTCGAAGTGAATCTTGACGGGGTACTCGTCGCCGAGTTCGAGTTCGACCTCCGCGTCCTTCGGGATGGCCTTGTTCATGTCCTTGAGGTAGTCGAGACTGAACAGGCTGTGGGCGTCGCCCGCTTCCAGGTCGATGAGGTCGTCGCGGGTGAGTTCGAGGTGGACGTCGTCGGTGTCGCCTTCCGCGTCGACGTAGAACAGTTCGTCGGCGGCGTCGACGCCGAGCGCGATGTGGTCCGAGACCATGTCGGCGGCGCGGACGGAGCGGTCGATGTCCGCGCCTTCGATGACGACGTTTGCGGAGAGGTCGAGGTCCGGAATGTCGGGTTCCTGACGGATGGAGTCGGGGTCGATGAGCGCGAGCGTGTACTCGAGGCCGTCGATTTGGATGTGGAGCTTGCGGGTCTCCTCGTCGAGTTCGAGTTGGACGAGCTGGTCGGTGTCGGCCATGCCGGCGATGTCCTCCAGTCGGGAGAGGTTGACGCCGATGATGCCGCCGTCGGCTTCGTAGGATTCGAACGCGGCCGCCCCGAGGTCGAGGTCGACCATGCCGACGTTCGCGGGGTCGACAGCGCGGATGGAGAGGCCGTCTTCGTCGAGGTGGATCTTGCATTCGTCCACCAGCACGCTCACGGAGTCGAGCGTTTCCCGGAGCGTGTCGGCGCTCACAATCGCCTTGAACATATGCGAATTGCTACGCAATCAGGGACTAAAAAGCCCCACGTTCCGCGTGCGCGCGTAAATCGCGAGACGGTAGCGAGGTCGCCGGAAGCCGGCGGGCGCTACCGGTGCCGTGGTCGCTCGTGGTCGTAAACGTACCACCGACGAGCCAGCCGAACGGGGCAGCGTACCGTTAACCCGGGTTAATCCGGGTTAATCCGGCCGTTGACCGCCTTTACGGCTTGGTCCCTTTACGTGTGTGTGGCCCGTGGGGTCGAACGCACATGAAACGCACCGCAGCCAGTCTCCTCGTGGCCGCGCTCGTGATGCTCGCCGGTTGTGCCGGCGGCATCGCGGGCCCGAACGGGGCACAGACAGCGGACGGCGAGAGCGGGACCGTCCAGTTCTACGTGAGCGACGAACAGAACGCAATCAGTCAATTCGAGCACCTGAACGTGACCGTGACGAGCGTCGGGTTCGCGCAGACCTCGGCGGCGGACGCGAACGCGTCCGCGTCCGGCGAGTGGGAGGTCGAATCCGAGAGCGAGAACGGACTCGAACTCGCCGTCGACGGAAACGTCACGGCCGGCGAGAACGCCACCGTGACGCTCACGCACGACGGGGCGGCCGTCGCGAACAGCACCATCGTGGTCTCGGCTGACGACACGGAGACGACGGTGACGACGGATGCCGACGGCACCGCGACGGTGCAAGTGCCCGCTGACGCCGAGGAGTTCATGGTCGAGGCCGAGACGGACTCGGACAGCGAGTACGGCGAGAGCGCAGCCTCGCTGGAATTCGCGTACGAGAGCGAGTCCGAGAGTGACGACGAGGGCGACGCCGAGTGGATCGAGCACGAGGTCGACAACCGCACCGTCGACCTGACCGAACTGCAGGGCGCGAACGCGACGTTCCTGGGGAACATGAGCGTCCCCGCGGGCGAGTACGAGAAGGTGTTCGTCCACGTCGGTGAGGTCGAAGGGACGCTGAAGACCGGCGAACAGGTGAACGTGAAGCTCCCGAGTCAGAAGCTCCACCTGAACGAGGACTTCACCGTGAACCAGAGCAGCGACGTCGACTTCGTCTTCGACATCACGGTGTTCGAAGCCGGTAACAGCGGGAAGTACATCCTGAAGCCGGTCGCCAGCGAGTCCGGGACCGACGTCCCCATCGAGCGGGTGGACGTCGAAGCCGACGAAGAGGAGGCCGAACTCGAAGCCAACTTCGTCGGGAACGTGTCCGCCGGCGAGAACGCCACGGTGCGCGTCACCCAGAACGGCGACCCCGTCGAGAACGCGACGGTCACCGTGAACGAGGACGTCGTCGTGACGACCGACGCGAACGGGACGGCCTCGGTGAGCGTGCCCGCGGACGCCGAGGAGTTCGAACTCGAAGCCTCAACGAGCGAGGACAGCGCGTACGGCGAAGCCGAAGCCGAACTTGAGTTCGAACTCGGCGAGTCCGAGAGTGACGACGGCGATAGTGACGACAGTGACGCCGAGAACGAGACCGACAGCGAGGTCGAACTCGGCGCGGTCCTCGAGGGCAGTCTTGCGCCCGGCGAGAACGCCACCGTCGTCGTGACCGACGGTGAGGGCGACGCCGTCGAGGACGCCACGGTCGCCGTGGACGGCGAAGTCGTCGGCGAGACGAACGAGGACGGTGAATTGACGTTCGTGGTGCCCGACGACGTGAGCCTCGACACCGAGGTGACGGTGACGTCGGACGGCGAGACAATCACGCTGGATTCGACGACGGCAGCGGCCGCGAACTGACGGCCTACCGCTGCTGACTGCGGGCGACTCTTCTGCGGTTTTTCGCGCCGACATGCCGTAGCACCCGGAGCGACGTGGTTTTCAGTCCGGCCGCCGTACTTCTCGTAACTAACCATGGGGAACGGGAAAGACCACTACTACAACAAGTCCAAGCAGGAGGGCTATCGGACGCGGGCGGCGTACAAGCTCCAGCAGATCGACGACGAGTTCGACGTCCTCTTCGGCGGCGCGACGGTCGTCGACCTCGGCGCGGCACCCGGTGGCTGGCTGCAGGTCGCCGCCGAGGAGACCGGCGCACGCGGGAAGGTCGTCGGCGTGGACTTCCAGCGCATCGACGAAATCGAGGATGCCGAGGCGGGCGTCCAGACCATCAAGGGCGACATGACCGAGGAGGACACGCGCGAGGACATCGAGCGCGCCGCGCCGGGCGGCGTCGACGTCGTCATCTCGGACATGGCCCCGAACATGACCGGCGAGTACAACCTCGACCACGCTCGCTCCGTGCACCTCGCGCGGATGGCGCTGGATACGGCCCGCGAGTTACTGAACGACGGCGGGCACTTCGTCGCGAAGGTCTTCGACGGCCAGGACTACCAGGACTACCTCGCGGACGTCGAGGAGGAGTTCGCGTTCACGCGGACGTACACGCCGGACGCGTCGCGTGATTCCTCTTCGGAGCTGTACGTAGTCGCGAAGAACCGCGTGAACGCGCCCATCGAGAAGGGCGAGACTATCGAGGTCGACATCGTCGACGAGGGCGACGAGGGCGACGGCGTCGCGAAGGTCGACGGCTACACGCTGTTCGTCGCGGATGCCGACGAGGGCGAGACTATCGAGGTGGAAGTGACGGACGTGAAGCCGAACTTCGGGTTCGCTGAGCGCCGCGACTAGCGGTCCGCGAGCAGCCGCCGGACGCCGTAGACGAACGGCGTGTCGGCGACTGCGATGCCGAGTTTGAGGACGTACTGTCCGACGATGAGCGAGAGAATCTGGTTCTGTCCGTAGACCGGCCCGACGCCAAGCACCAGCGGTGCCGCCCAGAACGCGACGGTGACGAAGATGACGGTGTCGATGACCTGGCTGGTGGCCGTGGAGCCGACGTTGCGCAGCCAGAGGTACGCGCCGTCGGTGCGGCGGCGGATGGCGTGGAACGCGAGCACGTCCCAGTTCTGGCTGACGACGTACGCCAGCAGGCTGCCGGTGACGATGTTCGCTGACGACCAGAGCACGCCGGCGAACTCCGACTGGCCGACGCCGGAGAACGGCGCGATGGGCGCGACGATGGTGGTGTAGACGAGCGCGAGCATTACGAGCGTCATCGCGAACCCGACGTTCACGAGCACCTGGGCGGCACGGCGGCCGTACAGCTCGGAGTAGCAGTCCGACGCGAAGAACGTCAGCGCGTACGCCAGCGCCGCGCCTGGCATCACCAGCGACGACCCGGTGAACGGCAGCGAGAACGGAATCTGAAATAGGAGGAGTTTCGACGCCGTGAGCTGGGCAGTGACGAGCGCGGTGACGAACAGCCCGACGAGTGCGACCTGCCCGGCGACGAGGCGGTCCTCACTCCGCATTGTCGTCGAGCCTCCCATGGCGTTCGTCGATTTCGTCGAGGATGTCGAGGTTCTTCCGGATGGACGCACGGATGGCGTCGCTGCGGTTCACGTACTTGCCGTCGTCGCCGACGTGGCCGTCGAGGTCCTCCAGGAGCTCCTCGGGAATCTCGACGCTTATCTTGGGCATACCCCGAGAATACCGTGGGAATATCTTAAGCCGTTCGTGTCGAGGCGGAGCCGCCGCGGCGGCCGCCGAGTGTCACGACGGCGAGGATGGCGAGCCCGACGAGGTACATGATGGCGATGGGCAACGCGATGAGCAGCATCGTGTAGAGGCTGTCGGGGGTGACGAGCGCGCTGAACGCGAACGCGCTGATGACCGGCACGCGCCAGCGCCGCCGCATCGTCTGGTAGGAGACGATGCCGCCGGCGTGAAACAGCACCATCGTCACCGGGATGTCGACGAGGATGCCGATACCCACGGTCAGCAGGAACACCATCCACGCGAACGTGCTGACGGTGAAACTGATTACCATGCCGGCGTCGAGCGCGTCGTAGACGAGGAACGAGATGACCTCGGGCGCGACGAACGAGTACCCGAGGTAGCTCCCGAGCGCGAGGCCGCCGACAAGCCCGCCGCCCCAGACGGCGATGACGCGGCGGTCGCCGGTCACCCAGCCACGGTCGGAGAGCGCGGGCCAGATGTAGTAGATGATGACGGGAAGCGTGCCAATGGCGGCCAACACAACGGAAATCTTCACCTGGAAGACGAGCGCCTCGACGGGGTGGAGCGTGATGGGCCACTCGCCGCCGGTCGCCAGCGGCCGGACGTCCGCCGGGATGCGCGCGATGAAGTTGTCCCGGACCTCCCGGAACCCGCCGTAGTAGAGCCACCCGAAGATGCCGACCATCAGCGCCATGAACGTCCCGACGATGCGGAACGCCCGCGAGCGCAGGCTGGAGAACACGAACCGGATGTCGTAGTAGTAGCCGCCGATGTCGTCCTCGGTGGTCTCCTCCTCGGTGAACGCGTCCATCATCCCCGCGGCCGTGCTCTGGACCGTGTTCGACTCTTCGTCCGCGGCGGCCTGCTCTGCTTCGACGGCTTCCTCGTCGAGGTCGGCGTGGACCTCGTCGAAGCGGTTGAGGACCGCCTGCGCCTTCTCGTCGTCGTCGGCTTCGAGCGCGCGGTTGGCCGTCGCGAGCGCCTCGTCCTCGGTCAGCGACGCGAACGCTTCCGGGGGCGCGGCCCGCACACCCGCGGCGTGGAGTTCGTTGAGGTCGATGTCACCGGGGTTCTCGGGCTGCCCGAGCCGGGACTGTGCGACCTGCTGGGCGGCGCGGTCGATGGCGACGTACGTGTAGTATAGCGCCGCCGCGGTGAGCGCGACGACCGCGAACGCTCCGCCGAGCACGAGATAGCCGGTCGCCGGGTCGACGCCGAGCACGTCACTGACGGTCGGGACGCGGACCGACGACCCGATGAATTCGAGGCCGGCGTTGAACGCTTCGATGCCGCCGTACTGGCCGGTCGCGTAACCCGCGGCGAACCCGAGCACGCCGACGCCGAGCACGCGGTTCCAGCGCTCGCGGAACACGCCGCGGACGTCGACGTGCTCGCGGCCGCGCTTCATCGTCACCACGACCTTCGCGCAGTACAGCGAGAGGCCGTACAGCAGGATGAGCGGGGACGCCCACAGAATCTGGGTGAACGGGTCCGGCGGCGAGAAGAACGCGCCGAACGCGAAGATGCCGACGACCGCGTACTTCCACTTATCGCGGAACGTCTCGTAGGGGATGATACCGGAGTACGAGAACGCCGACACGGCCAGCGGGAGTTGGGCCGCGAGCGCGAACGAGAGCGCGAGGAAGAGGATGAACTCGGTCCACTTCACGATGGAGTACTTCGGCGCGAGCCCCGCGCCCACGGCGTTGCTCGCGAGGAATTCGAACATCAGCGGGAAGAACAGGAAGTACGCGTACGCGACGCCGGCGGACGCCAGTCCCGCACAGACCAGCGCGACGAGCGCGACGTTGAGCCGGGAGACGGAGACGTCGGGGATGATTTCGCGCTCCA
This sequence comes from Halobacterium sp. KA-4, assembly GCF_021028995.1. Classification (GTDB taxonomy): domain Archaea; phylum Halobacteriota; class Halobacteria; order Halobacteriales; family Halobacteriaceae; genus Halobacterium. The sequence continues at coordinate 59,105 of NZ_JAJJZG010000011.1, forward strand.
CGAGCGGCTCGCGGGCGTGGTAGAGGAGGACGGGGATGGCGAGCGCGGCCCCCGTGAACAGGCCGATTTTCACCTGCATCAGGATGACGTCGAACGGCGTTTGCGCGATGACGTTCGCGGTCTCCACGAGGAGGTCTTCCTCGAGTTTCGGCCAGACGTACAGCCGCATCGCCATGATGCCGCCGATTAGCCCGACGACGAACGCGATGAAGACGTGCTGGAGCTTCGACTGGGCGGTCCGGAGCATCACACCGAGCGTCTGCCGGCCGGACTCGATGGTGCGGGCCGTACTGGGGTCTATCGGGCCCGAGCCGGAGCTACTCATTGAGTCGGGCTAACCCACTCGGAATTATCAATCTTCCCGTCCGCGCCCAAAAGAAAGCCTATAACGCCCCCGTCGCCAAAGCACGGACACGAATGGCCGAGGAACCGGACGGCGGGCGCGACCGCAACCACGACTGGGAGGGGCTCGCGCCAGCCGTCCGTCCCGTCGACAGCGCGGACAGCGGGCACAGCGAGTGGGAGGACCTCTCGCCCGCGGTTCGCCGCGTCGACGCCGCTGACGGCTACGCAGGCCCGCGAGTCGCCCGCGACGACGAGTGGCGCGACCTCACGCCAGCCGTCGAGCGCGTCGAGCCGGACGACGGCGACGAGTGGGACTGGGACGACGACGCCATCGCGGCCGCGGGCGACAAGAGCGCCGACCCCGCGTCGGGCGGCGAACCCGAACTGCTCGCCGACGACGACCACCAGGCCGACGAACCCGACGAGGACGCCTCGCTCGACCCGCGCGAGAACTCCGTCGTCGACGCCGAGGAGAACCCGGCACCCCCGGACGACGGCATCGGTCTGGACGCGCCCGAGTCCGACGTCGAAGAGCCGCTGGCCGTCCACGTCGAGGAGATGGTCAAGCGGCTCGCCATCGTCATCGCCATCGCCGCGCTCGTCAGCGTCGCCGTCTTCCCTCTCACGGAGGGCCTCATCACCACCATCTGGAACTACGTCCTCCCCGGCGGCGAAGCCGTCGACCCCCGCGTCTACCAGCCCCTCGAGCTCGTCATCACGCAAGTGAAAGTCGCGAGCCTCGCGGGCCTGGTCATCGCGCTCCCCGTGTTCGTCTACCAGTCGTACGCGTTCATGCGCCCCGGCCTCTACCGCCACGAGCGCCGCTACTACCTCGCCGCCGTCCCGACGAGCCTCGTGCTCGCCGTGCTCGGCGTCCTCTTCGCGTACCTCCTCGTGCTCCCGTACACGATGGACTACTTCCAGGGCTACACCGAGAACACCGCGGACGTCGCGTTCGCCCTCGGCTCCACGTTCAACCTCATTCTCATGGTGATGGGCTACCTGGCGGTAGTGTTCCAGATCCCGCTGTTCATAATGCTCGCCATCATGCTCGGCGTCACCACCCGCCAGTGGCTCGAAGACCGCCGCCTGCTGTTCTGGGCCGCGTTCGCCGGCATCTCGTTCACCTTTGGCGCCATTGACCCGACGGGTGTGGTCCCCATCATCGTCGCGCTCACCATGATTGCGCTGTTCGAGGGAACGCTCGCGCTGCTGCGGTGGACGGGCAACTAAAAGCCCACTTTTTCCAGCGCTCGGTCACTGGCGCTCCCTCCCTTGCAAAAATTTGCGGAAAAAGCACTCCTCCTTCGGTCCGCTTCGCGTCCCTCAGTCGTTGGCCTCGCGGCTTCGCCGCGAGTGAACTGCTCACGGGTCGCTCCGCTCCCCGTTCGCAGAAACGAGACGCTACGCGGATGCCGCTCCCCACCCCCTTCTCTCGCCGAGCGCGTGGGTTTTTGGTCGGTGGTCGACCACGCTACGGGTATGAAGAACACGGGCGGCAGCGACGCGGCGAAGCGACGCGCGGGCGAAGCGGCAGCCGACGACGTCGAGGACGGGATGGTCGTCGGGCTCGGGACGGGGAGCACGGCGGCGCACGCGATTCGCGCCATCGGCGAGCGCGACCTCGACGTTGAGGGCGTACCGACGTCGTACCAGTCCCGCCAGCTCGCCATCGACGCGGGGATTCCGTTGACGACGCTGGAGGAGGCGTCCGTCGACCTCGCTATCGACGGCGCCGATCAGGTCGCGGGCACGGACCTCGTGAAGGGCGGCGGCGCGGCGCACGCCCGCGAGAAGTACGTGGACGCCAGCGCGGACCGGTTCGTCGTCGTCGCGGATCCCTCGAAGGAAGTGGACGCGCTGGACTACCCCGTGCCAGTCGAAGTACTGCCGGACGCGCAGCCGGTCGTCGCGGAGCGCGTGCGCGCGCTCAACGGGGAGCCCGAACTCCGCGCCGCCGAGCGCAAGGATGGCCCGGTGGTGACGGACAACGGCAATCTCGTGCTGGACTGCGAGTTCGGCGCGCTCGACGACCCCGGCGAAGTGGCGGCGGCGCTGTCGGAACTCCCGGGCGTCGTCGAGCACGGCCTGTTCGTCGGGCTGGCCGACGCTGTCTACGTGGGGACCGAGGACGGCGTACGGGTCACAGACGCGTAGCTACGGGGTGTGGCGTCGCAAAAAACGAAAGGGTCGAACCTAGTTACAGGTCGCGCGGCTGGACGGTCTTGCGACCGTTGGACTCGGCGCGAGCCGCGGCGTCTTCGAGGAGCTCCGACACTTCTTCGTCGAGCGCCTCGTAGAAGTCGGAGGCAACGTTCTTGTCGTCGAGTTCTTCCTTCACAGCGGCCTTGACGATGAGGTCTGCCATACGACCTGGTTTTTTCCTCGCCTCCTTATAAGGCTTCCCATAAGACGCGGCCGTAGCGGCTACTCACGCCTTCCTACAGGCGCACGCGCGGTGAATCCTGTCGGCGAGCCGCGGCGTTCGCTCGCACGAAGCCGGGAAGGAGAACTCAGATTCGAATTTGGCCAAATTTTGTTCGAAATTGGGAAAACCCACTTATTCGAGTGTGGTGTACCTTCACACACTGGCCACCCGCGCCAGGGACCACGATAATGCCCCGCTGTGACCACTGCGACGCCCACGTCTCCGAGAACTTCGCGCGCGTGTTCGCCGACGAGGACGGTCGCCTCCACGCGTGCCCGAACTGTGCGGCGAACGTCGGCATCGCCGAAGTGTCGAAAGACCGCGCCCGCCGGGCCTGACCGAAACGCAGTCCTGTCCGAACGCCCTCGCTTCGGGCGTGCACTACGTCTACGTGGTAGAGTGCAGCGACGGCACTTACTACACGGGCTACACGACGGACGTCGAGCGCCGCGTTGCCGAACACGACGCCGGCGACGGCGCGAAGTACACGCGCGGCCGCACCCCCGTCACCCTCCAGTACGTCGAATCCTTCGAGACAAAATCGGCGGCGATGAGCCGCGAGTACGAACTCAAGCAGCGCTCGCGCCGGCAGAAAGAGCGGCTCGTCGCCGAGCAGGACGATCCGTGGCCGTAGTCAGCGCTCGGCGAGTTCCCACCGGTAAGCGGCGTCGATAACAGCGTCAGCAACTTCGTCGAGCCGGGCAGCGAGGTCGTCGTCGGTGAGGACGCCGTCCTCGAAGTACCGCGAGGCGTTCCGGATGCCGACCTGCTCGGGAACGACGTCGGCGTGGACGCCCCGCATCGTGATGCGCATGTGGTCCAGCGGCGACGCGATGGTGCCGCCGCCAGCCACGACGACGAGGCCGACGGGCGTGTCCTCGTACTCGTCGAACCCGCAGTAGTCGTGGAAGTTCCGGAACGTCGAAGAGTAGCTACTGTGGTAGTTCGGCGACCCGACGACGACGGCGTCGGCGGCCCGCACGCGTTCAAGCAGCGCTTCGGCGTCGCCGGCGTCCGCAATATCGCGGTCGGGGTCGTACAGCGGCAGGTCGGCTGCGCCGAGGTCGACGTGGTCGGTGTCGGCGCCCGCGCGCTCGGCGCCGTCGAGTGCGTGCTCGACGGCCTGGCGCGTGTAGCTGGTGGCGCGTTGGCTGCCGGTGACGCCGACGACCAGCGGTGTGAAGTCCATGTGCCCGCGTTCGGTGGCGGACGGATAAAACTCGACGTGGTCGTCCGGGCTCACCGCGGGGACCGCAGGGATTTTGACGCGACGCAGCGACGCCCCGGACATGGACGGCATCTCCTTCGGGACGGACGGCTGGCGGGCGACACTGGACGTGTTCACGAGCGGGCGCGTCCGCTCGGTCGCACAGGCTACCGCGGACTACCTCGCCAACGAGGGTCACGCCGGCGAGACTGTCGCGGTCGGCTACGACGCCCGCGAGACGTCGGAAGGGTTCGCCGAGGACATCGCGGGCGTGCTCGCGGCGAACGGCTTCGACGTGCTGTTGCCCGAGCGCGACTGCCCGACGCCGCTGGTCGCGCACGCCATCGTGGAGCGCGACCTCGCGGGCGCGCTCGTCGTCACGGCCTCGCACAATCCACCCGAGTACAACGGCGTGAAGTTCATTCCCGAGGACGGCGCGCCCGCGCTCCCCGAGGTCACGGAGGCCATCGAGGCGAACCTCCGCGAGCCCGTGGAGGGCCCGTTGCAGGGCGACGTCCGCGAGGTCGACCTCGTGACGCCGCACGCCGAGCACTGCCGCGACCTCGTGGACGCGGACCTCTCCGGGCTGACGGTCGTCTACGACGCGATGCACGGGAGCGGGCGCGGCGTCACCGACGCCCTCCTGAAAGCTGCCGGCGCGGAGGTGATTCGGGAGCGCTGCGACCGCGACCCCGAGTTCGGCGGCACGCCCCCGGAGCCCGACGAAGCCAACTTGCAGGGGCTCGCGCTCGCGGTTGACCAGCACGACGCGGACTTCGGCGTCGCCAACGACGGTGACGCCGACCGCGTCGCCGTCGTCACGCCCGAGCGCGGCGTCCTCGACGGGAATCGCTTCTACGCGCTCGCGTACGACTACCTCCTCGAAAGCGATACTGGGCCCGCAGTCAGGACAGTGTCGACGACGTTCCTCGTGGACCGCCTCGCCGACGTCCACGACTGCGAGGTCGTGGAGACGCCGGTCGGCTTCAAGTGGGTCGCCGACGCGATGGGCGCCCACGACGCCCTCTTCGGCGGCGAGGAGTCCGGCGGGTACACGATGCGCGGGCACGTCCGCGAGAAGGACGGCGTCTTGATGGCGCTGCTCGCGGGCGCGGCAGCCAGCGAGCGCCCGCTCGACGACCGCCTCGACGCCATCGCCGACGAGTTCGGCGACATCCACCAGGACAAGGTAAGCGTCGACTGCCCGGACGACCGCAAGGCCGCGGTCCTCGACGAACTCGAAGACCGGCTCCCCGACGAGATCGCCGGCGTCCTGGTCGAGCGCGTCAACGACACGGACGGCTTCAAAATTCTCTTAGAAGACGGCTCCTGGCTGCTCGTCCGGCCCTCCGGCACGGAGCCGAAGATGCGGGTGTACGCGGAGGGCGACAGCCCAGAGCGCGTCGACGACCTCCTCGCGGCGGGCCGCGACCTCGTCGAGCCGCTAGTCTAGAATTCCACGATACCGGTCGCCTCGTTTCTCGCAGTCGAAACCTAATGAATCGTAGAACGGCTTCACGCTCCGGTCGAAGTCCGCCGTCAGCGGCGTCCACTTGCCGGCGGCGTGCTCGACGAGCGCGGTGCCGATGCCGTCCGCGCGTCGGCGCCGGCGTACTGCGATTGCCTCGATGTGGACTCCCTGCTCCCTACCGACGGCGACGAGCGCACCGACGATGCGGTTGTCGTCGTCCGCGACGACGACCGTACCGGCGTCGATGCGTCGCTGTGCGGTCTCGCTGGGGAGTTCGAGATTCGCGCCGTCGAGCACGCGCATCACGCCGAGGTGGTCGCGGGTCGACGCTCGGCGAACCACGATACCGCGCGGTCCCGCCGTCGGCACGCTACCCACCCCGGATGAGCCGCAGCACGCGCACGTGCTCGGCGTCGACGGGCTGGTCCTCGGGGACCGGCGTCCCGTCGACCATCACCGAGACCTCATGCGGGCTGAGGTCGACTGCTTCGAGGAGGTCGGCGTACGTCTCGTCGGTCACGTCGAACTCGTGGGTGTCGTCGCCGACCACCTCGACGGTCACGCGCATGAGTGCTGGTAGCCGGCGGGCGGCCTTAGGCGCCGCGATTGTGGCGGTCAGGCCGTCGATTCAGCGTCGTCGGCGCGGCGACGGCGGACGTGCTGGTAGCCCGCGACGGTGAGGCCACCGAGCCCGAACAGCAGCACGACGAACTCGATGAGGCCGCCGAGGAACGGCGCGTAGCTGACGACGTGGATTGCGAGCACGCCGGCCAGGAGTGCGAGCCAGCGGCTCTCGCGGTTGGCGAGTCCGAGTATCCACTCGCCGACGGCGTACGCGCCCCAGACGTACGAGAGCGCGAGGACGAGCGCGTAGAGGAACATCCCAACGACGGCTATCGGGATGCCGACGATGGTGAACAACAGCAGGACGAAGACGAACGGCGCGCCGACGAGCGTGAGGAAACCCGCGCCGAGCGTGCGTAGCGGCGAGTTTGCGGTGGCGTCGGCGACGGTCGCGGAGGCGCCGGGGAGCGCGACCAGCAGGAGCGCGCCGACGAACAGCGTGAGCGCGAGGAAGTACAGCGTCACGAGCCATCCCGCGATATTGGGAAGCACGGAGACCTGCATTGAGCCGAGGTCGGGGTCGTGACGGACCTCGCCGCCGACGGTGGCGCCGTCGGCCTCCGTGAATTCGCCGTCGTAGACGAAGTCGCCGCCGACCGAGGCGGTCGAGGTCAGCGTGACGCTCCCAGCGCCGACCCGCACGCTCCCGTTGACCGTGCCGGCGTGGGTGAACGAGCCCGCGCCGGCTTTCACGTCACCGCGGACGACGCCGGTTTCGGTGATGTCGATGCTGCCGCCGGCGGCGTCGACGCTGCCCTCGACGGTCCCGGCGATGCGAATCGAGCCGGCGGCTCCCCCGAGGTTGCCGGTGACGGTGCCGGATTCGGTGATTTCGACGGTCCCGGCGAACGCTTCGAGGTCACCCTGGACGGTGCCGCGGACGACGACCGTGCCGGCGGTCGCCTGCAGACCGTCGGTAACTGTCTGTCCTTCCTCGACGACGATGGTGCCACCGGCCTGGTCGTCGGCGGCGACGACACCGGCGAACGTCGAGATTGCGAGGACCGCGACGAGGGCGACCGCGAGCGCACGGCGGGGAGTGGAGGGACGCATGGTCGACCTGTCACCCCTCACGGACTTAACTTTAGGTGTGGGTCGAAGCCGTAACACGTCCGTTTTGCGGGCGTGTCGAGGGTTACAGTGCGCAGGTGCCGAGGCGACTGCTCGCCGTCTCGCGGCCTTTAAGGCCGGGTAGGGCCTGAGTGTGCGTATGGCAGACGCCGCCGGCGGTCGGCAGGAAATCTGGGTGGAGAAGTACCGACCACAGAGGCTCGAAGACGTCGTCGGGCACCCCTCGATTACCGAGCGCCTCCAGAGCTACGTCGACCGCGACGACCTCCCGCACCTCTTGTTCGCGGGGCCTGCAGGCACCGGGAAGACCACCGCCAGCATCGCCATCGCGAAGGAAATCTACGGCGACGACTGGCAGGACAACTTCCTCGAACTGAACGCCAGCGACGAGCGCGGCATCGACGTGGTTCGGGACCGCATCAAGGACTTCGCGCGCACGTCGTTCGGCGGCTACGACCACCGCATCATCTTCCTCGACGAGGCGGACGCACTCACCGACGACGCTCAGTCCGCGCTGCGCCGCACGATGGAGCAGTTCTCCGAGAACACTCGCTTCATCCTATCCTGTAACTACTCCTCGAAGATTATCGACCCGATTCAGTCCCGCTGTGCGGTGTTCCGGTTCTCGCCAATTAACGACGACGCGGTCGCCGCCCACCTCCGCGACCTCGCGGACCGCGAGGACCTCGAGTACACCGACGACGGCATCGACGCGCTCGTCTACGCCGCGGACGGCGACATGCGCCGCGCCATCAACGCCCTGCAGGCGGCCTCCGCGACTGGCGACGTCGTGGACGAGGAGACTGTCTTCGCCATCACGGCGACCGCCCGCCCCGAGGAAATCGAGGACATGGTCACGGAGGCCATCGCGGGCGACTTCACGGCCGCGCGCTCGACGCTTGACGACCTCATCTCGAACCGCGGGCTCGCCGGCGGCGACATCATCGACCAGGTCCACCGCTCAGTCTGGGAATTCGACGTCGAGGAAGCGGCCGCAGTCCGGCTTCTCGACCGCCTCGGAGAAGCCGACTACCGCATCGCGGAGGGTGCCAACGAGCGCGTCCAACTCGAAGCACTGCTCGCGTCAGTCGCGCTGAACGCTCGCGAGTAGGACTGCGTGCGCGGCGAGCGGGTGTTTCTGCGGGCGCGAACGACAGGACCCCTCCTGTCGCGTCCGCACGAGCGTGTAATGGCAGACCTCACCGAGTACCAGGAGCAGGTCATCGAGACAATTTCGACGCTTGACGACGTGCCGATGGCGCTACTGTACTACGCGCCCAACGGCCTCGAGATGGTCCTCCAGAACGACTACCGGGACCGCGCGACGTCTCCCCGCACGTCGGCCTGCTGGCGGCGTACACCATCCAGGTCGCGAAAGACAGCGGCAGCGACACCAGCGAGATTCTGCACGCGGTCGACGAGACGATTCACAAGTGGGCCGTGGAGGACGTCGCCATCATCGCCGAGGTGCGCGGCGGCCCGAACTTCGACGGCGAGGAGTAACTACTGCTGGAGGTCCGCGGGCGGGCCGCCCGGCAGGTCGTCCCGGCCGTGGGGCGCGAAGAAGTCCGGATTCGGGCCCGTGGGGACGAGACGCTTCGGGTTGAGGTGGCCGTGGCTGCGGTAGTAGTGCTGCTTGACGTGGTTCATGTCGAGCGTGTCCGCGACGCCCGGTAGTTGACAGAGTTCGCGGAGGTACGGCCAGAGGTTGTCGTAGTCGACGATGCGGTTGCGGTTGCACTTGAAGTGCGTGTGGTAGACCTCGTCGAAGCGGTACAGGGTCGTGAACATCGCAATATCGGCTTCGGTGAGCACGTCGCCCGCGAGGTAGCGCTGGTCGGCGAGGAGGTCGTCGTAGTGCGCGAGCGCCTCGAAGAGGTCGTCGACGGCGTTGTCGTACGCGCGCTGGCTGTCCGCGAACCCCGCGCGGTAGACGCCGTTGTTGATGGGGTCGTAGATGTCCTCGATGAGGCGGTCGACCTCGTCCTGATAGCCCTCGGGGTAGAGGTCGACGTCGCGGGTCGCGAAATCGTCGAAGGCGACGTCGAGCATCCGCATGATCTCCTCGCTCTCGTTGTTCACGATGGTGTCGGCTTCCGTGTCGTAGAGCACGGGCACGGTGACGCGGCCGGTGTATTCGGGGTCGGCCTGCGCGTACACCTCGCGGAGGTACTCCGAGCCGAAGAGGTGGTCGGGGGTCGCGCCGGGCTTGTCGGGGTCGAACTCCCAGCCCTGGTCGTAGCGCACGGGGTCGACGACGCTGACGGAGACGGCGTCCTCGAGGCCCTTAAGCACGCGCGTGAGCAGCGTCCGGTGCGCCCACGGGCACGCGTAGGAGACATAGAGGTGGTAGCGCCCGGACTCGGCGGGGTAGTCCTCGCCTACCCAGTTGCGGAACGTCGTCTCCTCGCGCTCGAACTCGCCGCTCTCGCCGTGCTCTATCATCTCCTCCTCGGTGCGCCACTCACCATCCACCATGCGTCCCATACGCGGGGACAGACGCGCCGGCCGTTTAGCCGTTGAGGGCGCGGCCCGTCTCGCCGGCTACACGAATGCGCGCACGGAGTTGTCGTACATCGCGCCGGCCTCTGTCCTTGATGCAGATGCCGGCGTACAGCACGTCGTCGACGACGATTGGCGCGCCGTACGTGAGGTGGAAGACGTTCTCCGTGAGCTCGAACTGAACCTCTCCCGTTTCGGCGTCGAGCGCGAACAGCTGTTCGCTGCCGACGTACAGCCTCTCGCCGCCGACCGCCATCCTCGTCAACTGAGTGCAGTCGCTGGTGGCGCGCCAGTCCTCGTCGCCGGTGTCGTCGTAGGCCACGATGTCGTCGACGGTGAGGACGAACAGCCGGCCGTCCGCGACTGCGGGCTCGCGGAGCGTGTAGATGCCGTCAACGAACCCCTCCCAGACCTTCGTGGGGTCGCCGACGACGCCGCTGGCGTTCGAGTTGTGACCGGTGTGGGCCGGCGTGTAGCCGCACGTCATCCAACTGGCGTCGCTGGACAGAGAGATTTCGCCCCCCCGATTCGGTGGACTGGCTGGGAGGACCCGGGGCCTCCGCGGGCGCGGTGCAGCCGGCGGTCGTGGCCGCCGCTGCGCCGAGTGCGCCGAGGAGGGCACGCCGCCAGAACCGGCGGTTGGGCATGGTAGCGCGATTACGGCGTAGCAGCCGTAAACCTGGCGATCCCCGGAGAACGGCGACTTCGGTGCCACGAGTCAGCCCCGGAACTGTTTTACTCGTCGGTCGGCCATCATACTGGTAATGAGCGACCTCGAGTCGGAGTACCGCCTCGACTACTTCGAGGAGGAGGACTTCGAGCGACGGGAGTGCACGGAGTGCGGGGCGCACTTCTGGACGCGCGACCCGGACCGTGAAACGTGCGGCGAACCCCCTTGCGAGGACTACCAATTCATCGACGACCCTGGGTTCGACGACGAGTACACCCTCGAAGAGATGCGCGAGCGGTTCCTCTCGTTCTTTGAGGACCACGACCACGAGCGCATCGACCCGTACCCGGTCGCGGCGAACCGGTGGCGCGACGACGTGCTGTTAACGCAGGCCTCGATTTACGACTTCCAGCCGCTGGTGACCTCTGGGCAGACGCCGCCGCCCGCCAACCCCCTCACCATCAGCCAACCCTGCATCCGGATGCAGGACATCGACAACGTCGGGAAGACGGGCCGGCACACGATGGCGTTCGAGATGATGTCGCACACGGCGTTTAACGCCCGCGAGGACACCGACGAGGAGTACGCCTACGAGGGCGAAGTGTACTGGAAGGAGGAGACGGTCGCGTACTGCGACGAGTTCTTCGTCGACATGGGCGCCGACCCTGAGGAAATCACGTACATCGAGGACCCGTGGGTCGGCGGCGGCAACGCCGGCCCCGCCTTCGAGGTCATCTACAAGGGGGCGGAGCTTGGGACGCTGGTCTTCATGTCGATGGAACAGGACCCCGAGGGTGACTACGAGATGAAGGACGGGAACCGCTACAGCCCGATGGACACGTACATCGTGGACACCGGCTACGGGCTGGAGCGCTGGACGTGGGTGAGCCAGGGTACACCCACCGTCTACGAGGCCATCTACCCGGAGACCATCGAGTTCCTGAAAGAGCAGGCGGGCATCGAGCACACCGGGGAGGAAGAGCAGCTCGTCCACCGTGCGGCGAAGCTCGCGGGCCACCTCGACATCGACGAGGCCGAGGACATCGAGGCGGCGCGGGACAACATCGCCGACCAGCTTGGCGTCGAGACCGAGCGGCTCCTCGACCTGCTGCGCCCGCTCGAGGACATCTACGCCATCGCGGACCACTCCCGGACGCTGGCGTACATGTTCGGTGACGGTATCGTGCCGTCGAACGTCGGCACGGGCTACCTCGCGCGCATGGTGCTGCGCCGCACGAAGCGCCTCGTGGACAACGTCGGCGCGGACGTGCCGCTAGACGAACTCGTGGACATGCAGGCCGAGCGCCTTGACTACGAGAACCGCGACACCATCCGCAGCATTGTCCGTAGCGAGGTCGAGAAGTACGCCGAGACGCTGGAACGCGGCGGCCGGAAGGTCCGCCAGCTCGCCGAGGAGCACGCCGAGCGCGGCGACCCCATCCCAACCAGCGAGCTCATCGAGTTGTACGACTCCCACGGCATCCAGCCGGACATGGTCGAAGACATCGCCAGCGAGGTCGGCGCGAGCGTCGACGCGCCCGACGACTTCTACTCGCTGGTCGCCGAGCGCCACGACTCCGCGGAAGCCCTCGAAACCGAGGAGAGCGAGGACGAACGCCTCGACGACCTCCCGGAGACGGAGGCGCTGTACTACGACGACCCCTACCGCTCGGAGTTCGAGGCGGTCGTGCTCGACGTCTTCGAGCGCGAAGAGGACGGCGAGGAGGTGTACGACGTGGTGCTCGACCAGACGATGTTCTACCCCGAAGGCGGCGGGCAGCCGGCCGACCACGGCACGCTGGCGACGGACGACCAGTCCGTCGACGTCGTGGACGTCCAGAAGCGCGACGGCGTGGTGCTCCACCGCACCACGGACGACCCCGGGAAGGGCGAGTTCGTGCGCGGCCAAATCGACATGGAGCGCCGCCAGCGCCTGATGGCTCACCACACCGCGACGCACGTGGTCGTCCACGCTGCGCGCGAGGTGCTCGGCGAGCACGTCCGGCAGGCGGGCGCGCAGAAGGGGACGGAGAGTTCCCGCATCGATGTTCGGCACTACGAGCGCATCGACCGCGAGACGGCCAAGCGCATCGAGCGCGTCGCCAACGACATCGTCCGCGAGAACACGAGCGTGCAGCGCGAGTGGCCCCACCGCCACGAGGCCGAGGAGAAGTACGGCTTCGACCTCTACCAGGGCGGGATTCCGGCAGGCGAGAACATCCGCCTGATTCACGTCGCCGAGGACGTCCAGGCCTGCGGCGGGACGCACGTCAACCGCACCGGCGAAATCGGCGCTATCAAGCTGCTGAACACCGAGCGCGTGCAGGACGGCGTCGAGCGGCTGACGTTCGCCGCGGGCGACGCCGCCATCGAGCACGTCCAAGAGTTAGAGGACGACCTGCTGGCGGCCGCGGAGACGTTCGACGTGGCACCCTCGGAAGTGCCCGAAACGGCCGAGCGGTTCTTCACGGAGTGGAAGGAGCGCGGGAAGACCATCGAGGACCTCAAAGAACAGGTCGCGGAGGCGCGCGCCTCCGGCGGCGCCGGCGGCGAGGAGGTCGAGGTCGCGGGTACGACGGCAGTCGTCCAGCGCCTCGACGGCGACATGGACGAACTCCAGGCGACGGCGAACGCGCTCGTCGCCGAGGGCAAGATAGCAGTCGTCGGCTCCGGGCAGGACGGCGCGCAGTTCGTCGTCGCGGTGCCCGAGGGCGTGCCCGTGAACGCGGGTGACGTCGTCGGCGAACTCGCGAGCATGGTGGGCGGCGGCGGCGGCGGCCCGCCGGACTTCGCGCAGGGCGGCGGCCCCGACACGGAGAAACTCGACGAGGCGCTGGAAGCCGCACCGGAGATTCTGCGGGAAGTCGCGAGCGCGTAACGGCGCGCGCTACTGTTCTGAGGTGTCGCCGACGCCGTCGAGGCCGAGCACGCGCTCCGCCGCGGCAGCGACCTCGGGGACGTGTTCGTCGGGCGCGTAGACGCCGAAGCGCCACTGCACGCGCTGGGACTCCTGTAACCCTTGCACGAGCGGGGACTGCTGGTCGAGCGGCCGGATTTCGTCACCGACGACGACGCGCACGGAGGACTCGGGCATCGACGGGTGGCCGGGGTTGTCCACGACGACCTCGCTGTCGGGGACGCCGGCGGTGTCGGCAATCTCACGCTCGAACGCACGGACGGCCGCGTAGTCGGCGTCCACGACGTCGCCGGGGACGTCGCCGCGTTCGGCCCAGACGGCGCGCTTATAGAGGTCGCGTTCGGTGATGCGGCGGGCGGCGTCGGCGGTGGCGTCGTGCTCGCGGAGCGCGCCCAGTAATTCGGCGTCGGTCATGCGCGCGAACGACTCTGGGTCGACGGCGGCGGTGTCGAGGAGGCGTTCGCCCGCGCGGTCGAGCATTGACCCTGCGATGCGGGAGACGTGGTGGCGGTAGACGGTGGCGTTCATGAGTGCGCGCCCCACCAGCAGGGATTCGGCGGTGGCGACGTTGCCCTCCGCGAGCACGAGGTCGTCGCCGCGGAAGGTGAGCGCGCGCAGCAGCCGGCCGTAGTCGATAGTGCCGTAGGGGACGCCGGTGTGGTGGGCGTCTCGCACGAGGTAGTCCATCCGGTCGACGTCCAATTCACCAGCGACGAGTTGGCCGAGTTTGCCGTCGCCACGGACGGTCGCGGCGACCCGGTCCGGGTCGAGGCCGTGGTCGCACAGCACGTCGCCGATGTCGCCGTCCACGAGGAGATGGGCGACGTCGTCGTGGTGGCGGCCGAGGTGGCGCTGGATGATGCCCTCCGTCTGGTGGCCGTAGGGGCCGTGGCCGACGTCGTGGAGGAGGGCGGCGGCGCGGACGGTGTCGGCGCGCGCGCCGGTGACGTCGAGGTGGTCGAGCGCGCGGTCGGCGAGGTGGAAGACGCCCAGGGAGTGCTCGAAGCGCGTGTGGTTCGCCGAGGGGTAGACCAATCGAATCGTCGAGAGCTGCTTGATGTGGCGCAGGCGCTGGACGGGCGGCGTGTCCAGCAGGGCTTCGGCGACGCCGTCGACCTCCACCCAGTCGTGAACGCTGTCCTTGATGGCGCGCATCCTACGTCCGAGGAGGGGGCGAGCGCACCAAAGGTGGTTCGGAGACGTCGCGAACGTTTGCGTCGTTCCGTAGCGTTATGTTCTAATACGTTAGTCGTTACCACGTAGCGCATCGTACAGTCCGACTACCGACGGGAGAGGCGGAGACGGCTTGTCATCCCCGTCTCCGACACTGCGACAGGACGTGTGGGTGCCGAAACGCCTTTTGACCGCGGTCGACTTCGAACTGCCATGAGCCGGCCACGCGTCGCGTTGCTGAACGCGGCCCACGACCCGACCGACACCACGCGGAACTTCCGCCGCGAACTCGACGCGGAGCTCGTGGAGTTCCACGCCGCCGACGGCGACCTCCCTGACAGCCACGATTACGACGGCGTGGTCGTGACGGGGTCGCGGTCGTCGGTGTACTGGGACGAGGACTGGATCGACTCGCTCGTGGCGCACGTCGCGGACTGCCACGACGCGGGCGTCCCCGTCCTCGGGGTCTGTTTCGGCCACCAGGTCGTCGCGGCGGCGCTGGGCGGTCGCGTCGACGGCATGGGTGAGTACGAAATCGGCTACCGGAGCGTCGAGCGCGTCGCCGACGACCCGCTGTTCGACGGCATTGACGAGACGTTCACCGCGTTCACCACGCACTCGGACGCGGTCGTGGAACTGCCGCCGGGCGCGCAGTTGCTCGCGGAGAACGACTACGGCGTCCACGCGTTCCGCCTCGGCGAGTCGGTGGGCGTCCAGTTCCACCCCGAGTACGACACCGAGACCGCCGCGGACGTCACCACGCGGAAGGACGACCTCGGCGACGAGCGCAAACAGGACGTACTGGACGGCATCACACCCGAGAACTACGCGGCGGCCTGCGAGGCGAAACGACTGTTCGAGAACTTCACGCAGTCGCTGGTCCAGCCGAAGGCCGCGGACTGACGCGGCTCTCGCGGGACACGCGGCGAGCAGGCCACGATGGCCCTCGCGTGCCGGTACCAGCCCCGAACTGTTACGGTAGTCCGGTGAATCCGTCCGAGTACGTTCTCACGGTCGTAGCCGCAGCACTGCGCTGTGGGCGACCGGCCGCCGCACGTCACGCGGCGGACTCTCATGACTGAACACGTCCACGACCGACTCGACGCAGCGTTCGACGAGCACAGCATCGGCCGCCAACTCCACGCGGTGCCGCCCCACGAGGTGTGCGAGGTACGGGTGGACGGCCAGCACGCCGTCTATAAGGGCGACACCGGGCCGACGGGGGCGCGAGCACTGAGGGACGGGTCACGCGGTTCGTCGGCGAGTACACGACCGTCCCCGTCCCGGACGTGCTGTCGGTAGGCGGCGACTACTTCGTCGCCGCGTGGCACGCGGATGCGCCGGCACCCGACGGCGACCAGCGGGCGGACGAACCGTGGGCACGAGCGGCGGGCAGCGGGCTCGCGACCCTCCACGAGGAGACTGCAGCGCACCTCGACGGCTACGGGCCCCTCCAGTTCGAGGACGAGACCCCGCACGCCGTGAAGTCGGACTGGCGAGCGGCGGCGCTCGCGTACGTTCGTCGGCGTCGACCACTTCTCGCGGACCACGGGCACGCGGACGTCGCAGACGCCGTTCTCGATGCCCTCCGAACTAACTCGGGCCTGTTCGGGAACGCCGGCGACCCAGTCTGCTGTCACGGCTGGTGGTCACCCGAGCACGTCGCGGTCGAAGGCGGCGACGTGACGTGTGTCGTCGACTTCGAGCACGCGATTGCCGCCCCCGCCGGATTCGACTACTGGCGGATCGTCCTCTCGATATTCGATGGTGACACACCACAGCGAGCGTTCCGAGACGGCTACGAGCGGGTACGGCCGCTTCCCGAGGACTTCGACCGGCAGCAGTCGCTGTACGCCGTCCTGCACACCGTCTACTTCTTCGAGTCGCTGTACGTCCAGAATCAGCACGGGCCCGACGCCACGGCGTCCCACGCGAACGCGCTGCGGGACCACGTGTTCGAGGCGCTGTCCGGCCTCGATTAACGCCGTGCGGGCGGCTCGTCGCGGACGATTTTCCCGAGGAGGTCGCGGTTGTTCGCGCCCCAGCGGTAGAGTCGCTTGCGGAGGTTCTCGTAGCCCGGCACCTCGCGCAGCACCGCGAATATTGGTTCGAGCACCGGGAAGTCGTGAGCGAGCGTGCGCTCGATGGCGGCACCCCCGGAGTAGACGGCGTCGTCGGTGAGCAGGTGCGCGGAGCGCTCGTAGTCGGCGGGGAGCCGCGCGAGTTGGTCCGGGGAGAGCTCGGAGAACCCCACGATTTCGACGTCGCCGTGGCGCTCGGCGAAGTGCGCACACCACGTGCAGAACCCGCAGTCGTCGTCGAAGACCAGCCGCGGCGGATGCTCGGACATATCTCTACCTACGAACGGGGACACAAGAAAACCGTCGGCCGCGTCAGTCGAAGCGCCCGGTGACCGCGCCGCAGGCCTCGCAGACGGCACGAATCTCGGAGTGGTCGTCGGCGAGTTCGATTGTCTGGGTGGTGGTCTCCCCGCAGTCCTCGCACTCGCGGAGAATCTCGGTGTCGCCGGCCTCCTGTGGCGCGCCGATGGCGAGCGCGCGGACGCGCTCGTCGCCGCGGTTGACGCCGCGCTGGAACTCGCCGGGGCCGAAGCGCACGAGTTCGCCCGCGCTGACTTCCACTTCCTCGGTGCTGGCGGGCTCCTCGTCGGGCGTGGCGGACTGCTGGACGTCGAGCGTCTCGAAGGTGACCGTGCCGGCGAGCACGTGGAAAATCTCCTCCTGGTTCTCGTGGCTGTGGAGGCCGTACGCGAAGCTGTCGCCCGCGTCGAGTTCGTAGTAGTTGAGCGCGGTATTGGCGGCGCCGAGCGCGTCCGTCAGCGGGACGTTCCGGTCGGCGGGCCCCATCCGGGAGTCGAGGTCGTCGAGGCGGACTTTTCGCATGTACGCAGCGACGCCGCGAATTCGGATAAGCCTGACTCGTCGCGCGCGAACGTGATACCCGCGGGGTTGATACTGCCGGGCGTCCGACTCGTGGGTATGGCAATCGACCCGCAGTTCCACGAGAACCGCGAACAGGTGGACACGCACAAGGGCCACGACGTCTGGGGGCCGGTCGACGAACCGGAGAAACTCGGGATTCACGGCACGCACGTCGCCGTCGACTTCGACATCTGTCTGGCGGACGGCGCCTGTCTGGAGGACTGCCCGGTGGACGTCTTCGAGTGGGTGGACACGCCCGGCCATCCCGAGTCCGAGCGGAAAGCCGACCCCGCCAACGAGTCCCAGTGCATCGACTGCATGCTCTGCGTGGACGTCTGTCCGGTCGACGCAATCGACGTCGACCCGAGCCGATAAGGAGGGCGTCAGTTAGCGGGCGGAACCGGTGCGGGGGTCGCTACGACCGTTCGATTTCGAGCTGCTCTCGGAGCTGCTGGAGGGCTTCGCTGTCCGACAGCTCGTCGAGCCGCTCCTGAAAGTGCTCCTCGCAGACGCCGACCTTCAGGCCGCCCTTCTCGACGGTGAGGTCCGCGTCCCGGTCGCAGTAGTGACACTGCATACGTCTCCGTTCGGCCCACAACTACCTGAACCTCACGGCACCGGCACGCTTCTGTCAGTCCTCAGAGTCGCGCGCGGAAGTCGGCGTAGGCGGCCTCGTCGAGGCCCGTCTTCCCGACTTCGCGGCCGTGGGCGTCGCTGCCGCCCGCGGGGAGGAGGTCGTACTCGTCGATGGCGGCCTCCACGAGCGCGCGGCCGTCGTCCTCGGGAGCCTCGCCGACGGGTCGGTCGTAGGGGTAGTGGAGTTCGACGGCGTCGAGCGCGTCGCAGCGCGCGAGCGCGGCCTCGGGGTCGGGATACCGGAGCGGGTGGGCGAGGCCGACGACGCCACAGGCTTCGGTGAGGAGGTCGACGCCCGTCTCGAAGTCCGGGACGTCGCGGGCGACGAAACACGGGCCGTCGTTGCCGATGAGGTCCGCGAAGACCGCGTCGGGCGTGTCGTAGGCGGTGTCGGGGTGGGCGACGACGCTGCGGGCGATGTGCGGGCGGCCCAGTCCCTCGCGCGGTTCGACGTCGAGGGAGACGCCGAGTTCGGCTTCGACGTTCTCGATGATGGCGCGGCCGCGTGCGACGCGGTCGCGCTGGATGCGGTCGGTCTCGGCGACGAGCGCGTCCGTGGGAGTGACGCCGTAGCCGAGCAGGTCGAGGCGCTGGTCGCCGGCCGCGACGCGGAGTTCGATGCCGGCGACGACTTCGACGCCGGCGCGCTTGTCGACGGGCGCGTCGAAGCCGGGGTGGATGCGGTCGTGGTCGGTGACCGCGACGGCGCTGACGCCGGCCTCGCTGGCGGCCGCGGGTACCTCGTCGAGCGTGAGCGTGCCGTCGGAGTGCTGCGTGTGGACGTGGAGGTCCGCGTAGACCATACTAGGACGGTGGGACGCCGACACCTAAACGGACTGGTGTGACTCGCTCTGACATACAATCGCCCTTAGACAAATTAAATTCTTCATTATCGTTCATGCGCAACGTACTTGTGTATCGTGAAAGTTCGTGATGTTGATGACACTCCGAGAGACCGCCGACGTCCTCGCGTCGCAGAGCTACCCGCTGACCGCCGACGAGCTGGCCGACGCCATCGGGGACCACGAGCTCTCCCACCCCGACGGCAGCGAGAGCCTCGAATCCGTCATCGAGCGCACCGGCGAGACGCGCTTCGAAGACGCCCAGGACGCGACGTTCGCGGTGTACAGCGCGCTCGACGCCGACGCGGTCGGCCGCATCGGGTACAGCGACCGCGACCCGACGCCGATGGGGACCGACGGCCACGGCCAGGTTTCGTTCTAGGCGGACGGACCTGAACGTCCGTTACATTCATAATAACAAACTTCCAACGGTGGTAGTGGTTACCATGTCTATGGGTGCCTATGACGAAGCCGAACACGAGCGCCGCGAAGCGAAGACCAACAACGTCGAGGTCGCCGACGACGATACCCGGACGACCTACGAAGGCTCCGTGGAGTTCGAGGACGGCGACTCCGCCGAGGACCTCATCGACCAGTTCCAGCAGCTGCAGTCGAACTAGCCGCCCTGTTTTATCGCGAGCAGCGACCCGGTAGCGACGAGTACGACCGCAGCGACGTGGCCGGCGACGGCGACCACCAGCGGTGGGTGCGTCCAGACGAACGGCAGCATCACGGTCTGGAGCGCGCCGAACGCTAGCGTCCGCCGGTCGACCGCGCGCACCACGGCGGCGGTGTCGGCGTCGAAGTCGTAGGCGAGCGACCGCCAGAGCGCGACGACCGCCGCCCACCAGCCCGTACCGATGCGGTAGCAGACGTCCCAGAGCACGAGCAGCGCGAACGCCGCGGGGAGTACGGGCGGCTGCTCGCCGAGTAGCGCGGCGAACAGCGTCGCACCGTCCCGTGGGTCGTAGACGAACAGGTAGGTGAGGAGGGCGACGTACGCGACGACCCCGAGCACGACTTCGATGCTGGACGCGAACAGGAGTCGCCGGTAGCGGACCGGCACGCCGGGGTTCCGAGCGCGTCGGCCGATGTCGAGCATGAACGCGCTCCCCGCCGCGGCGACGACGACGGCGGCGGTCCCGGGGACGACGGTGCCGGGGAGGTCGTAGGCGAACGCGAGCGTGAGCAACACCGCCTCGAAGCCCGCGAACTGGACGAGGACGGCGGTGCGGTCCGAGACGTCGACGCCGGGGATCGCGCCGACGATGCTCTCGTACACCCACGCCTCGCCGTAGACCGCCTGCGTTCGCTCGGGGTCGGCGTCACTCATCGACGGCCTCCCCGTACTCGCGGAGCGCGCGCTTGGCGGCGTCCTCGAACGGCGTCAGTTCGACGGGAATCACGTCCCTGATGCCGTGGTCGGTGACGATTACGGGGTTCTTGAGGCCGTGAATCAGCGGGTGGGCGACGGACTTCGGGACGTCGGTCACGAGGTCCACCCAGTACGTCGAGAGCCGCGGCGAGAGCACGGGAACCGGGAGGACGAGGAGGCGTTTGCCCGCGAGTTCGGCGGTGCGTTCGAGCATCGTCTCGTAGGACAACACCTGCGGCCCGCCAACTTCGTACGTCTCGCCCGCGGTCTCGGGGTGGTCGAGGACGCCCACGAGGTAGGCGACGACGTCGCGGACGGCGATGGGCTGGCAGGGCGTGCGCACCCACTTCGGCGTCACCATCACGGGGAGTTTGTCGACGAGCTGGTAGACGACGTCGAAGCCCGCGCTCCCCGCGCCGACGATGACCGCGGCGCGCAGCGTCGTGAGGTCGAAGGCGGCGGCCGCGAGCACGGCCTCGACTTCGCGCCGCGAGGCGAGGTGCGGGGAGAGGTCGTCGCCGGTCTCCCCGAGGCCGCCGAGATAGACCACCCGTGAGACGCCGGCGGCGTCGGCGGCCGCCGCAAAGTTCCGGGCGGCGCGACGGTCGCGCTCGGCGAAGTCGCCGCCCGACCCCATCGAGTGCACGAGGTAGTAGGCGGCGTCGACGCCGCCGAAGACGCCCGCGAGTGAGTCGGCGTCGAGCAGGTCGCCGGCGACGATGTCGACGCCCTCCGGGGCGTCGTAGCGCTCGGGGTCGCGGACGAGCGCCCGGACGTCGTGACCGGCGGCGACGAGTTCGGGGACGAGGTGCCCGCCGACGAAGCCGGTGGCACCCGTGACGAGCACGCGCATACCGGCACGTGGGCCCGCGGCCGCTTAACTGTCGAGGACGGTCCAGCCGAAAGGGTTTGCCCGCCGAGCCCGAACGGTGGGTATGAGCGAGCGCTGCGCGGGCTGTGGCGACAGCGTCCGGGTCGCCGGCGGCATCGGCGACATCTGGACGATGGACCCCACTGGAACTGGTGGGATGACCCTCGAATTTACCGACGATTCGGAATTCTTCCTCTGTTTCGACTGCATCGACGCGCTCCCCGACGAACCGGGTGCGGGCGACGTGGCCGCGCTCGGCGAGCAGTGAGGTTATCCGAGCGGCCCGCCTGCTTCCGACAGTGAATCCCGAGCGCATCGTGGGGGAGTTCCCCGCCCCTGAGTTCCGCGGCGCCCAGCAGCAGGCGCTGCGGGACGTCCGCGACGCGTTCGACGCGGGCAACGACGTGGTGCTGGTGCGCGCGCCCACCGGCAGCGGGAAGAGCCTCATCGCGCGCGCCATCATGGGCTGCGCGCGCCGCGTCGAGGACGCCGACCCCGTCGACCCGACGGGCGCGTACTACACGACGCCGCAGGTCTCTCAACTGGACGACGTCGCCGAGGACGACCTGCTCGACGACCTCAAACTCATCCGCGGGAAGTCCAACTACACCTGTATTCTGCCGGGCGAGGAGGACACGCCGGTCGACCGCGCGCCCTGTGCCCGCGAGCGCGGCTACGACTGCGCGGTCAAACACCGTTGCCCGTACTTCTCGGACCGCGCCATCGCCTCCTCCCGGGAGTACGCCGCGATGACGCTGGCGTACTTCATGCGCACCGCCGGCAGCGAGGTGTTCCGCAAGCGCGACGTCTGCGTCATCGACGAGGCGCACGGGCTCGCGGAGTGGGCGGAGATGTACGCGACCATCGACCTGAACGAGCACACGGTCCCCGTCTGGGCGGACGTGCGCATGCCGGACGTGGACGGCGACCCGGACGCCGCGGTGAATTTCGCCGAACACCTCGTGCGGACCTGCGAGAGCGCGAAAGACGAACTGCTCGGGCAGGACGAACTCACGCCCGAGGAGGCAGGGAAACGCGACCGCCTTCAGGAACTCATCTCGGAGTTGAACTGGTTCGTGGAGGACTACAAGGACCCCGAATCCGCCACGACGTGGGTCGTCGATGCGGACGAGAGTGCGGTGACGGTGAAGCCGATGGACCCAGAGCGCTACCTCAAGCACACTGTCTGGGACCGCGCGAACAAATTCGCGCTGCTGTCGGCGACGATTCTGAACAAGGAGGCGTTCTGCCGGAGCGTCGGCCTCGACCCGTCGAACGTCGCGCTCGTCGACGTCGAACACACGTTCCCCTTGGAGAATCGCCCGCTGTACGACGTCACGCAGGGGAAGATGACCTACGAGGACCGCGAGCAGACGCTCCCGAAGGTCGCCGAGACAATCGTTCGCGTGATGGCCCACCACCCCGACGAGAAGGGCATCGTGCACGCTCACTCCTACGACATCGCGGAGAAACTCGCGGGCCACCTCGAGGAGTTCGGGGTCGGTGACCGCGTGCGAACGCACGACTCGGACACCCGGGACGCCGAATTGGAGCGCTGGAAGGCCAGCGACGACCCTGAGGTGTTCGTCGCGGTGAAGATGGAGGAAGCCCTCGACCTGAAGTACGACCTCGGGCGCTGGCAGGTGCTCTGCAAGGCCCCGTTCCTGAACACGAACGACTCCCGGGTGGCTGCACGGCTCGCGGACGGCCAGTGGGCGTGGTACTACCGGACGGCGCTCCAGACCGTGATTCAGGGCTGCGGGCGGGTCGTCCGCGCGCCCGACGACCACGGCGCGACCTACGTCGTGGACTCGAGCATCCTCGACCTCTTCGACCGCGCGCGCACCGACATGCCGCCGTGGTTCCGCGACCAGGTGGACGCGATGACGACGCCCGACCTCCCCGAGCCGGACGCGGCCGCCGCGCTCGGCGATATTTCGGGCGACGTCGACCAGGTGGAGCCGACCTACACGTCCAGCAGCGGGTCGAGCACGTCGTCGAGCACGACTACAAGCACACAGAGCAGCGCGAGCGACGACCGCGATAGCAGCGGCGACCGGACTTCGCGCTCCGGGAGTCCACTCGCGGACGTCTGGGACGCCGAGTAGCTAGAAGAACGAGAGGCCGTAGACGAGCGAGGAGCCGAGCATCAGGGCCACGAGGAAGATTGCGAGTATCTGGTCCCGCGTCATACCCGACTCGTGGAGGCCGCCTGCCAAAGCCGTACTGGTTACGCGATTCGGGCGTCCAGCACGACGTGTTCGACGCCCGCGCTGTGGGACTTCACGCGCCGCCGCGCTTCGATTTCGACCGAGCGGCCGGCGCGCTCGCAGCCTGCACGGAGCCGTGACTCGGGCCGTTCCCACAGTTCGGCCTCGGGGACGGCGCTGTGGACGTGGAGGACGCCCCCGGAGACGAGGTTGTCGAGCGCGGCGTCGAGGTAGCCCGGGCCACCCTCGCTCGTCTCGACCTCGTCGACGGGGCCGCCGCCGAGCGCGTCGTAGTAGCCCATGACGACGCGGTCGGCTTCGCTGTCGACGTCGCGGCAGTCCCCGAGCACGCAGTCCAGGTTCTCGCTGACGCCGTTGAGTTGGGCGTTCTCGGCGAGGTAGCGGAACGACTCGGGGTTCTTCTCGACGGCGGTGACGCTGGCGCCGGTGCGCGCCATCGGGAGTGCGAAGTAGCCGATGCCAGCGAACATGTCGAGGACACGCTCGCCCTCGCTCGTGATTTGGCCCATGTGAGCGCGCTCGGCCTTGTTCCCCGGCGCGAACATCACGCGCGAGAGGTCGAGGGCGTACTTCGTGCCGTGCTCGGTGTGGACGGTCTCGGTGTCCCCTTCGCCCGCGACGACGGAGACGTCGGGTTCGCGGTGTTCGCCGTCGATGCCGCCGCGCGCGAGCACGGTGTCGGCCTCGCTGTGGAGGTCCAGCAGCGCGTCGCCGACCTTCCCGGGGCGCGGGCAGTCGGTGAAGTCGGCGAGAATCACGGTGCCGACGACCGCCCACGACGACGGCGCGCGGTCGCGCTCGGCCTCGCGCCAGCCGCGCTCGCGGAGCAAGTCGTCGAGGCCTGGTGCGCGTAACTCGGGGTTCTCCTGTTCGACGACGCGCTCGAAACCGGTCTCGATGGGGCGTTCGGTGACCGGGAGTTCGACGTGCTCGGCGTCGTGCTCGCGGACTTTCCGCGCGTCGTCGTAGACCCCCTCGGCTTCGAGGTCGGCGATTCGGGCTTCAGAATCAGGTTTCGGGACGACGACGGCGAGGTCCATCAGGCCTCGGGGAGGACGTGGAGGCCAGCGCGGGACTTGAACGCCGGGACGGTGCTGGCGTCGTCGTCCACGTAGTCCGGGCGCGGGACGGTCTTGGACTCGTAGGTCTCGGGGTCGAGAATCTGGACGGCGTTGTCGTCCTCGACGGTGACGACGGTGGCGTCCGTGGCGTCGTCTATCGAGCCGAGTTTCCGAGCGTCGGGCGCGTCACCGTCCTCGTAACTCGCCTCGTAGGGCTCGCCCGTGGTGACGCGGACGCCCTTGAGGTTTCCGTGGACCGAGCGCACGAGCACTGGGCCGCCGTCGTCGTCCGCGAGGCTGATGACGTCGCCGGGCGTGAATTCGGGGAGCCGGATGGCGTAGGTCACGCGGTAGACCTCGTTGCCGTCCTCGTCCTCCGTGACGAGTTTCTCGTGGTCCTCGAAGCTCCCGCCGAACTCCTCGATGACCTTACGCGCGAGTTTCAGCCCGATTTTGTTCGTCGAGAGTTTGAGGTCGATGCCGGATTCGGCCTCCGAGACCTCCGTGACGAAGGCGTTCCGGTCGCCGGTGGCCTCCATGTCGGCGACGATTTGGTTGGCGAGTTCGGTCGCGCGGTCGGTCTCCTCGGTGGTCGGGTCGCGGCCGACGGCCCGCACCTGCACGATGGACGCGAACGAGTCGCCCGCGATGCGGCCACACCGCTTGCACGTCTGGCGGCTGACCTTCACCGGGACGACGACCTCCTCGGTCTGGACCTCGTCCCGGACGACGCCCGTGAACAGGCAGTGCATCCGAATCGTGTTCTGGTCGACCTGCTCGGGGCGGACCTCCCAGTCGACGTCCTCGGCCTCGACGTGGACCGCCAGCGCCTCGCTGGTCTCCTCGATGGCGACGTCGGTGTAGTCGTCGGCGTCGACGTCGACCCAGCGGTTCCCGCGGTGGACCGCGCCGCAGCGCGCGCACACCATCACTTCGATGCGCTCGGGCGCGTCCACGAATTCGAAGTCCTCAAAGTAGCAGGCGTCACACAGCGAGCGCTCGCGGCGGGTGACGCCGTCGCCGTCGGCGTCGATGGCGTCGCCGCAGCGGGGGCAGAACGTGCCTGCGTCAGTCATACACCGAGGTAGGCCGCGCTGCCTGTTAAGTTGCCCGTCGCAGGCTCACCGGACAGCGGGCGGGCACTCGCACGCGCCAGTTTCACTTTCAATCCGGTGTATACGAGGCTTTATGATGCGGTGGGGGCAACGACTGTGTACATGCCCGAAGCAGACCTCGAGGAACTCCCCGGTGTCGGCCCCGCGACCGCGGAGAAACTCCGAGAGAACGGATTCGAGTCGTTCCAGAGCATCGCCGTCGCGTCCGCCGGCGAGCTCTCCAACACCGCAGACATCGGCGACAGCACCGCCGCAGACGTCATTCAGGGCGCCCGCGAGGCCGCCGACGTCGGCGGGTTCGAGACCGGTGCGACCGTGCTCGAACGCCGCGAACAGATTGGCAAGCTCACCTGGAACGTCCCCGAAATCGACGAGATGCTCGGCGGCGGCATCGAGACGCAGTCCATCTCGGAAGTGTACGGCGAGTTCGGTGCCGGCAAGTCCCAGGTCACCCACCAGCTCTCGGTGAACGTCCAACTCCCCCAGGAGCAGGGCGGGCTGCGCGGCCGTGCCATCTTCATCGACTCCGAGGACACGTTCCGCCCCGAACGCATCGACGACATGGTGCGCGGGCTCAGCGACGAGAAGATTCAGGCCGCGATGGACGACCGTGACATCGACGGCACCCCCGATGACGAGGAAGCGATGGAGGCGCTCGTCGAGGAAATCCTCGACAAAATCCACGTCGCGAAAGGGTTCAACTCCAACCACCAGATGCTGCTCGCGGAGAAGGCTCAGGAGATCGCCTCCGAGTACGAGGACGACGAGTACCCCGTCCGCCTGCTCTGCGTGGACTCCCTGACCGCGCACTTCCGCGCGGAGTACGTCGGCCGTGGCGAACTCGCGGACCGCCAGCAGAAACTCAACAAACACCTCCACGACCTCGACAAGGTCGGCAACCTCTACAACGCCGCCGTCGTCGTCACCAACCAAGTGCAGTCCAACCCGGACTCCTTCTTCGGTGACCCCACGAAGCCCATCGGTGGAAACATCCTCGGCCACAAGTCCACGTTCCGGATGTACCTCCGCAAGTCCAAGAACGACAAGCGCATCGTCAAGCTCGTCGACGCGCCCAACCTCGCCGACGGCGAAGCCGTCATGCGCGTCCAGGACGGCGGCATCAAGCCGGAATAGTACCTTTTGCTACGCTCGCGGCCTTCGGCCGCTCGCTGGCAAAAGCTACGCTAAAAGCACTCCTCGCTCCCGTTGGTCGCTCGTCGACCTCGCGGATGCTAGTCTATAGTGACTGTTCAGACAGCGACCGCCGCTCCGCGTAAGACCTTATTACGTGTGAATCACGTACCCCACGGCGATGGAGTTAGAGGCGATTCCCGGCGTGGGGGCGAAGACCGCGGAGTCGCTGCGGTCCCTCGACGACCCTGAAGACGCACTACAGCGTGGGGACGTAGCGGCGGTCGCTCGCGCGCCCGGCGTCACCGACGGGCGGGCCGCGCGCATCGTCCGCGGCGCGATTCGCACGCGCCACGACGACCCCGGCGGGTTCCTGGCGACGGACCGCGCCAGCGAGGTGTACGAGCGCGTGCTCGCGCTGCTGCAGGAGCGCGCGGTCACCGACTACGCGAGCCAGCGGCTGCGCACGTTCTACCCGAGCGCCACCGAGTCCCGCATCGCGGAGGTCAACGACTTCGCGGCGGACGCGATGGCGCGCGACCCCGACCCAGAGGTGCTGGACGCGCTGGAAGGCGTCGAACCGTTGTCGCGGGCTGACGGGCTCGCAGTTCGGGACCGATGTCTCGCGACGACGGACGCGGAGACGTACAGCGAAGCGCGGGACGCGTTCCCCGAGCTGTCGGTGGAAGTCGTCGAGGACGCGCGTGGGCTCGCGGACCTCGCGCGCGGCTACTCGACGGTCGTGGCGCTCGACGAGGCGTTCGCGGGCGTGGAGGTCGACGGCGACGTGCGCGTCGAACCCGACGCGCTGGAGCGCCCGGAGGAAGTCGTCCCCGAGCGCGTGCTCTCCTTCTTCGCAACGAACCGCGACCGCATCCGCGCCGCGGTCGCCGTCCACGAAGCCGCAGGGCTGGAGACCGACGTCGACCTCGACGAACTGGACGCGGCGCTCGCCCAACTCGACTCGGAGGGGGCGGTCGCGGGCGACGACGAACTCGACCGGCTCTCGACGGCGGTTGACGACCTCGACGCGGCGGTGTCGACCGCAGAGTCCGTGGCGAACGACCAACTCCGGGAAGTCATCCAGGAGCAGGACGTCACCATCGAGGGCTCGGACCTCCTGAGCCTCGTGGAGCGCGGCGCGGGCGTGGACAGCCTGCTCTCGCGGGAACTCGCCGACGAGTACGCCGACGCCGTCGACGCCGCGCGCGCCCACCTCGTGGACGCGCTGGCGTTGCGCGACGGGGAGGCCAGCGTCGCCCGGCAGGCGTTCGGAGACTCGCCGACGTTCCCCGTCGACCACGACCCGGAAGCAGTCTCCCGATTGCGCGAGGAACTGACCGCGGCCCGGGACCGCCGGAGCGCGGAGCGCAAGCGCGAACTCGCGGCGACGCTGGCGGACCTCCGGGAGCCGACGCGTGGACTCGTGGAACGCGCACTGGAATTGGACGTGGAGTTGGCGGTCGCGCGATTCGCCGACGACTTCGACTGCGTGCTCGCCGAGCGCGGCGGCCGCGGGTTCGACATCGAGGGCGGGCGCTCGCCGATTCTGGACGTCGTCTTCGATGCCGTCGAGCCCGTGGACTACGGCGTCGACGGCGTGGCGCTGCTCTCCGGCGTGAACTCCGGCGGGAAGACGAGCACACTCGACCTGGTGGCTGTCGTGGTCGTGCTCGCGCACATGGGGCTCCCGGTGCCCGCGGAGTCCGCCAGAGTGCCCGAAGTCGAGGAACTGCACTACTACGCGAAGTCCCAGGGGACGCTGGACGCGGGCGCGTTCGAGGCGACGCTCCGGGACTTCGCGAGACTCACCGAGGGCGCGGCGCGGAAACTCGTGCTCGTGGACGAACTCGAGTCCATCACCGAGCCGGGCGCCTCCGCAAAAATCGTGGCGGGCATCCTCGAAGAACTCCACGAGGCGGGTGCCTCGGGCGTGTTCGTCTCCCACCTCGCAGGCGAGATTCGCGACCAGTGTGGATTCGACGTGACCGTCGACGGCATCCGCGCCCGGGGACTGGAGGACGGCGAACTGGTCGTCGAGCGCTCTCCGGTCAAGGACCACCTCGCGCGCTCGACGCCCGAACTCATCGTGGAGAAGTTGGCCACGCAGGGCGACGGAACAGCAGGCGGCGACGGCGCGTCCGCGGGGTCGTTCTACGACCGGCTGCTCGGGAAGTTCTGACCCGAATCCACTGAGTCGCCGGCTCTCGGCGCCGAATGCCGATTCTGTGGCGAAGGGTTAAGTGGGTTCGCGAGCGTGGTGAAAGTGATGAGCGACGACCCCGAAGAGGGGATGCTGGGCTGGGACGAGTCCGTGTTCCGGGACGAGCACGTCTTCGAAATCGACTACGTCCCGGAGGTCTTCCAGCACCGCGAGTCCCAACTCCAGACGCTGCAGTACGCGCTCCGCCCCGCCGTCCGGGGTAACCGCCCGCTGAACGTGATGGTTCGAGGACCGCCCGGCACGGGGAAGACGACGGCGGTCCAGAAGTTGTTCGGCGAACTCGGCGGTCAGCACGGCGTCCGCACGGTGCGCGTGAATTGCCAGGTCGACTCCACGCGGTACGCGGTGTTCTCCCGTATTTTCGAGGAGATTTTCGACTACGAGCCGCCCTCCTCCGGGATTTCGTTCAAGAAACTGTTCGGCCAGGTCGCCGAGCGTATCGCCGACGACGAGGAGGTGCTGGTGGCGGCGCTCGACGACGTGAATTACCTCTTCTACGAGGACGAGGCCTCCGACACGCTGTACTCGCTGCTGCGCGCCCACGAGACGCACTCCGGCGCGAAAGTCGGCGTCATCTTGGTGTCCTCAGACCTCGACCTGGACGTCATCGAGAACCTCGACGGCCGCGTACAGTCGGTGTTCCGGCCGGAGGAGGCGTACTTCCCGTCGTACGACCGCAACGAAATCACGGACATCCTCCGCGACCGCGTCGACGTCGGCTTCCGCGACGACGCGGTGCCGACGACGGTTCTGGACCGCGTCGCCGAACTCACGGACGAGGCCGGCGACCTCCGCGTCGGCATCGACTTGCTGCGGCGCGCGGGCCTCCACGCCGAGTCCCGTGCGAGCACCACCGTCGAGCCGGAGGACGTGGACGCGGTCTCCGAGGAAGCGAAGAACATCCACCTCTCGCGGAGCCTGCGCGCGCTCTCCGACACCGAGCGCGCGCTCGTGGAGACGGTCGCGGACTGCGACGGCGAACAAGCCGGCGACGTCTACGACGCCTTCAACGACCGCACCGACCTCGGCTACACGCGGTACACGGAAATCGTGAACAAGCTCGACAAGCTCGGACTCATCGACGCGGAGTACGAGCAACTCGACGGCCGCGGCCGCTCGCGGACGCTCCGGCTCACGCACGACCCCGAAGCCGTGAAAGAGCAGCTCTAGCAGGCACTTTTTTGCGCTGCGGGGGTGCGCCTCCGGCGTCCTCCCTGGCAAAACTTGCGGAAAAAGCACTCCTCCTTCGGTCCGTTCCGTCCCTCAGTCGTCGGCCCGCGCTCACTTCGTTCGCGCGGTGAACCGCTCGCCTCGGGTCTTTCAGACCACTCGGCTCGCGGATGCTAGCTCGATTCTCCCACTCGGCGGCACGCTCAGCAGCGGGTCACGGCGTCAGCGTCAGGTAGGTCGCGACGAGTGCGACGCCGAGCGCCGCGAGGAACAGCAGGTAGCCGATGAGTGTCGTTAGCCCCGTTCCGCCGCCCATGGACGACTTGCTCATGGACATACCGCAGAGTTGTCGCGTAGCCGTCAAAATAGTGGTGGCGTCCGCTCTGCCCTACTCGCGGTCCGGCGACCGGCGCGCCACCACCGTTTCGCCTGCGCTGACCTTCTCGCCCTTCTCGACGAGGAGGTCGTCGCGGTCGTACTCCTGCGGGAGAATCACGTCCGCGCGGCTGCCGAAGGAGATGTGGCTGATGCGGTCGCCGCGCGTGAGTTCGTCGCCGACTTCGACGTAGGTGTGGATGCGGCGGGCGAACGCGCCCGCGATGAGGATTACTTCGTAGTCGTCGCACGTGACGCGGACGCGCTCGTTGTGTTCCGATTCCTTGTCGAAGGCGGGGCGGTGGCCGCCCGCGCGGTGGTCGACGGCGTCGACCGTGCCGGAAAGCGGCGCGCGGTTCACGTGCACGTCGTGGACGTTCATGAACACGCCCACGCGGAGGCGGCCGTCCTCGGTCTCGCGAATCACCGACACCTTACCGTCCGCCGGCGTGACAGCGCCCTGGCCGTCGGGCGTGCGTTCGGGGTCGCGGTGGAACCACGCGACGAACCCCGAGAGCGCGAGCGCTGCGACGCCCCACAGCGACGACACGAACAACAGCGCCGCGCCGACGGCCGCCGCCGGCAGGGCGTACGTCCACTTCCACGGGCCACGCGCGAACATACCCGTCCTTGGCCGTCCGCCACCGATAGCCCTTCGGTCGCTGCTGGGGCAGGTCCGAGCCGGGGTGTTTATCGGCGTCCGCTCGCAAGAAAGGACTCGATGAACGCGCGCCACGCTCGCTACCCGTTCCTCGGCGAATCCCGGCAGGCGGTCCAGGAGGCCGGGGTGGACCTCGCGGCGGTCGTCGCCGAGGACGATGCGGTCGTCGAGCGCGCCCGCGAACGCGTCGTCGGCTCGCTCACGAACGGCGAGGTCGGCGAGCGCGCGCGCTCGGACCGCGTGGAGCTGCTCTCCTACCCCGTGGCGCGCGTGCTCGTCTCCGTCGTGGACGAACACGTGCTCGTGCGGAAGTACGCTGACGCCGAAGCCAACGCCGCCTACGAGCGCTTTACCGCTGACGAGACCGACGACTCCGAATTCAAGAGCGTCGGCGACGACGCCAGTCTCTCCCGGAAGGACCTCCTCCGGGAGTTCGACCTGACGAACCATGTCCACGCCACGCAGGACGGCTACGATGTGGACGTGCCGACGTACCTCCTGCTGTCGTCGTCGCTGCGCCCGGACAAGTGGCGGCTCGTCAACCGCGCGCTCGACGACGGCCGCGTCCCCGTCAGCGAGCCCGAATTGGACACACTCCTCCGCGAAGCCGTCCGGGACCGGGTCGCCGAGGGCCTGCCGCTGAACGTCCCTGACGAGGTCGCCGACGCACTCGAAGGCCCGGAGGCCGCCGTCCGGGACGTGCTCTCGGAGATGGACCTCACGCGCGAAATCGACACCGTCGTCCCGGAACTGTTCCCGCCGTGCATGCAGCACCTCCTCGACCAGGTGCAGCGCGGCGAACACCTCCCGCACCACAGCCGCTTCGCCATCACCACGTTCCTCGCCAACATCGGACTAACGACCGACGAAATCGTCGACATCTACAAAGTGAACCCGGGGTTCGGCGAGGAGATGACCCGCTATCAGACCGATCACATCCGCGGGGAGTCCAGCCCCACCGAGTACACGGCGCCGTCGTGCGCGACGATGAAGGCGTACGGAGACTGCACGAACCCAGACGACCTCTGTGACGCCATCAATCACCCACTGTCGTACTACGAGGCGAAACTCGACGACGAGGACGACGACGACCTAGAGGACTGGCGCGAGCGCGAGAACGAGGACGCGGAAGCGGATGCGGACGCCGAAGCCTGACTACTCCTGCTTGCCGGAGAGCCAGTAGCCGACGCCGGCCATCACGAGAATGAAGACGACCACGGCAGTGACGACGCCGTAGGCGCCCGTCTCCCCGAACCCCTCGCTCATCGTGCCGGCGGCCACGAGGATGGCGATGAAGACGAGAGTAGACAGGATGGCGATACCCGCTTCGAGGCGGGCGTCGGGCCCTTCAGACATACTGCGAGATTTCGTCGGCCCGGGCAAAAGCGCTTCGAAGCCGTCACGCCGGCCGCGACTCGTGGCGGACAGCCCTGTCGACGGCCGGTGATTCGTCGTCCGAACTAATAGGGCTCGGAGTCGTATACCAACCCCGATTTTGCGGGGTTTAGGCGTCTCCAGCGCCTACACTGTGGTATGGCTCCCGCCACGAAGTCCCGACAGCCGCCCAACGACCGGAGCCGCCGCGCCCGCCGCGAGGAACTGCGCGTGACCGCGCTCGGCGACGGTACCTATGCAGTCGAATCTCCGTCCGGCAACGTCTACGACGCCGACCTCGACGCCGGCGAGTGCACGTGTCCCGATCACCAGTTCCGGGGCGTCCGCTGCAAGCACCTGCGCCGCGTCGCCATCGACATTACGCTCGGCGAAGTTCCCGCGCCCGGCGAGCGCGACGCGACGTGTGCAGCCTGCGGCGACGACCTATTCGTCGACCGCGAGGCCGCCGACCCGGTCTACTGCGAGGACTGCACGCTCGAACCCGGTGAGACCGTTGTCGACCGCGAGACCGACAAGCTCGTAGTCGTCGTCGAATCCACGGACGACCGCGCGAGCGACGTCCGCATCCCGGAGTGCGGCTGGTCGGTCGCCGACCACCACTCGAACCGCGACTACGACGCCGACGACCGCGTCGTCGACGTGCTCTACCCGCTGGAACGCAGCGTCTCCCCGGAGGACATCTCGCCGCAGGACCTCCGCCGGTACTCGTTCCCACGCGGCCGCCTCGAACGCCGCGACTAGTCGAGCATCGACGCCGCTTCCTCGGGCGTGAGCACGCCCTGCTCGACGGCGTGCAGCACGTCCTTGATGTCGTTGCCCTCGGCGTCGTCCTCGTCGCTCCCCTGGAGGTCGTCGAACGTCTCGCCGTCCTCGATGGCGGTCTCCTTCTTCACGCGGTAGTTCCCGCCGTCGGTCTGGTAGACGTCCGCGGGGTGGAAGAAGTACCAATCCTCGCGGTCGAAGCGCACGCCGATCTTGGGCTTCGCCCCGAAGTTCTGACTGAAGTAGACGAGCGCTTCGACCTCCTCGCCCGTGAGGTAGATGGGGTCGCCTGCGCTGGACTTGGCTTCGACGGCGTAGAAGACGCTGCCGTCGCCCGCGAGCACGTCCGGGAGTTCGCGCTCCGTCGCCGCGCCGCTGGCGGGTGCCCGCATCACGGCGAACCCGCGCTCGTCGAACGCGTTCACGAGCTCGCGCTCCCGCCTGTTCCCCTTCGCGTTCGAGTTAGACATACTCCGACCCCGTGCCCGCTGTCATACCCGCCGCTACGCAGTCGGGGGATAGGAGGCTTGCGCCACGCGCCTGCCATCAATCGTTTCACGACTGCGCTTCACACCCCTCGTATGCCCGGTGAATACATCGTCGACCGCGTCGACGGCATCGTCCACGAGGAGACCCAGGTCCACGAGTACGGCGTCGACTTGACCGTCGCGGCCGTCTACGAGGTCGCCGAGCGCGGCCACCTCGACTTCGGCGGCGACGAGTTCGCCGACGCGGACTTCCGCCCGCTGGCGTCCGCGCTCCGTGACCCTGACGACGAGTACGAGTGGTGGACGCTGAAAGCTGGCACGTACCTCGTCGAGTTCAACGAGTCGCTGCGCGAGGGCGCGCCGCTGCGCGTCCAGACCCGCCGCGAACTCCGCGAGAACGGTGCCTACCACCCCTCTATCGTCACCACAGAACTCGGTCCGATGCCGCTGACCGTCCCGGAGGGCGGCGTCGAACTCAAGGAGAACGCGCGCGTCTCGACACTGATGGATCGATAACCGACCAGCCGACGGGACAGCATCCGCGAGCCGAGTGGTCTGAAAGACCCGAGGCGAGCGGTTCACTCGCGGCGAAGCCGCGAGGCCGACGAGCGACTAAGCGCCGAAGGCGCGCTGGAGCGAGGAGTGCTTTTTCCGCAATTTTTGCCAGGGAGGACGCCGGAGGCGCACCCCCGCAGCGCAAAAAAGTGCGTGCGTTACGTCCCGTGCTGCCAGGAGGTCATGTACTCCTCCTGTTCTTCGCTGAGGGTGTCGAGTTCGACGCCTTCGGCGTTGAGTTTGATTTCCGCGAGTTTGCGGTCGAGGTGGTCGGGGACTTCGTGGACGCCGGCGTCGTAGTCGTCGGCGTTTTCGACGAGTTCGCGGATGGAGACGGCCTGCACGCCGAAGGACTGGTCCATGACTTCGACCGGGTGGCCGAGGCTGACGGGGGTCGCGAGGTTGACGAGGCGGCCTTCGGCGAGCACGTTGATGCGCTTGCCGGAGGGGAGTTCGTACTCGCGGACGCCGTCCCGGACTTCCTGTTCGCTCTCGGCCATCTCGCGGAGCGCTTCGAGGTCGATTTCGATGTCGAAGTGGCCGGCGTTGGCGAGGACGACGCCGTCCTGCATCTGCTCGAAGTGGTCCTCGACGATGACGTCGCGGTTGCCCGTGGTCGTGATGAAGACGTCGCCGACTTCGGCGGCCTCGCTCATCGACATGACGTCGTAGCCCTCCATGTGGGCTTCGAGCGCGCGCCGCGGGTCGATTTCGGTGACGATGACGTTCGCGTTCTGGCCGCTGGCCTTCTTGGCGACGCCGCGGCCGCACTGGCCGTAGCCCGCGACGACGACGTCCTTGCCCGCCCATGAGAGGTTCGTGGTCATCGCAATCGAGGCCAGCGAGGACTCGCCGGTGCCGTGGACGTTGTCGAAGAGGCGCTTCATCGGTGTGTCGTTGACGGCGATGACGGGGTACTCGAGCGCGTCGTCGTCGTCCATCGCGCGGAGACGGTGGACGCCGGTCGTGGTCTCCTCGGTGCCGCCGACGATGGTGTCGATGAGCTCGGGGTGGTGCTCGTGTACGCGGAAGACGAGGTCGCCGCCGTCGTCGACCGTGACGGTTGGCTCGTGGTTGAGGACGGCGTCGATGGCCTCGTAGTACTCGGTGTCGCCGACGCCGTGCTTGGCGTAGCTCGTAATCGAGGGGTGGGCGTCGAGCGCCGCGGAGACGTCGTCGTGGGTCGACAGCGGGTTGCAGCCCGTGATTTCGACTTCCGCGCCGGCGTCGGCCATCGTCTCGACGAGCGCGGCGGTCTTCGCTTCGACGTGTAGCGCCATCCCAACGGTCTCGCCCGCGAGCGGCTCGTTCTCCTGAAAGTCCGCGCGCAGCGAGGAGAGAATCGGCATGTGTTCGAACGCCCAGTCGATCTTCTTCCGGCCGGCGTCGCGAGCGGACCCGACCTCGTCGAGTTGCTCGCTAATCGGCGACGCAGTTGTCATACGGGTGTGGACGAAGAGTGGATTCAAAACCCTACCGAAGCCGCGGAGAAAGCGGGCGGGACGGCGGGCGCGTGTCCGATGGTGGCGGTGGTTGCCGCCGTCCGTCGCCCGAACGGAAATCCTCGTGGGCGGCCGGGACGCCACGTGCTCGACTCACATTCCGTGGCCGCCCAGCGAGGGGGTGCTGACGCCGTCGACAGTGGGTGCCGCAGGCCGTCTGGCCTGCGTTGGATGCCTCGGACGGGTACTGAAAAAGTTCGTTGGCCGGGAATTGACTTGTTCGGATTCGAAGCCGTTCCGGCGCTCAGTTACCGTTTCCGGGATTGCCGTTGCCGTTCCCGTTGCCCGGCCCGTTACCGCCAGCGTTGCCGTTCCCGGGACCGCCGCTATCGTCGTCCGGCCCCGGGCCGTTCCCGTGGCCGTTTTCATTTCCGTTCCCGTTGTTGCCGTTACCGTCGTTCGCGGCGCCGGCGCCGTTCCCGTTGCCGTTGTTGCCGTCGGCGCCGTGGCCGTTACCGTTGGCCTCGTCGCTCTCGTCTGCCTCGGAATCATCGCTCTCGTCTGCCTCGGAATCATCGCTCTCGTCTGCCTCGGAATCATCACTCTCGTCTGCCTCGGAATCATCACTCTCGTCTGCCTCGGAATCATCACTCTCGTCTGCCTCGGAATCATCACTCTCGTCTGCCTCGGACTCATCGCCCTCGTCTTCCTTCGGTCCGGGGTCGACGTGGTCCGGGCGGTTGTCCGCGCCCGGATTGTTGTCGACCACGAACGCTGCGACCGCCTGCCCGCTCATGTTGCCCTCGGCCTGGAGGGCTGCGACGAACGCGGAGACGCGCTCGCCGAACGACTCCGTGGCGTTGCCGTCCTCGCTCACGGTGAGGGTCGCCGTCGTCTCGGCGGTCACGTTGTTTGCTTCCGCGACCACGCTGACGGTGACGTTCTGCTCGGGCGCCGGCAGGCCGACGGTGCCGCTCTCGTCGGTCGTGTAGTCGCCTTCGCCAGCGTACGAAACGTTGTCCAGCGCGTCGACGGAGACCGACGCGTTGGCGACGCCGTCGCCGCTGGCGTTCGTCACGGAGACGGTCGCTGAGGCGTCCTCGCTCTGCGAGACGCCGACGGACAGCTCGGCCGCGTCGTCAGTCGGTGCGACGAGGTCGACCGTCGTCGCTGCCGTGGCGTTGTCGGCTTCCGCGACGACGTCGACGGTGACGTTCTGTTCGGGCGCGGGCAGACTGACGGTGCCGTTCTCGCCAGTCGTGTAGTTGTCCGCGCCGGCGTACGTCACGTTGCCCGCTTCGCTCACGGACACGGACGCGTTGGCGACGCCGGCGCCACTAGCGTTCGTCACGCTGACCGTCGCGTTACCGTCGTCGGCCTGCGTGACGTTCACGGAGATGTCGCTGGTGTCGTCGGTCGGTGCGACGAGGTCCAGCGTCGTCTCTGCGGTGGTGTTGTCGGCTGTCGCCGTCACCGAGACGGAGACGTTCTGGTCGGGCGCCGACAGTGTTATCGTGCCGTTCTCGTCGGTCGTGTAGTTGCCCTCGCCGACGTACGAGGAGTTGTTCAGTGCTTCGACGGTGACGGACGCGTTCGCCACCGTGGTGTTGTTCTCGGCGACCGTCACCGTGACGGTGCCATCCTCCGCTTGGTCGCCGCTCACGCTCAAGCCGTCGGCAGCCACCGCTCCACCCGGAACCGCAGCGATGACCGCAACGACGAGCGCGGCGACCAGTAGTGTGTGCCTCTGGTGCCGCATGCACTCCCCGCGTTCGGCCACGAGCCGAATAAGCGTAGTGGCACACGTCAACGAGAAACGACATTCGTGGGCCGCAACTACCCGATTCGACGGGTTCGCTACTCGGCGCGTTCGGCGACGGCGGCCGCCCGCGACTCGGCGTGCTCCCGAATCGCGGCTTCGTCGAGCGTCTGGACTTCGCGGTCCCGCATCAGCACCTCGCCGTCGCAGACCGTGTGCCGCACGTCGCCGCCGGTCGCGGCGTACGCGAGGTGGGAGACGTAGTCGTGGACGGGCGTCAGGTGGGGCGCGGAGAAGTCCACGACCGCGAGGTCGGCGTTCACGCCTTCCTCGATGCGCCCGCTGTCGAACCCGAGGGCTTCTGCGCCGCCCGCGGTCGCCATCTCGACGGCGGCCTCGGCGGGGACTGCGGCGGCGTCGTCGGCCGCGAGTTTCCCGAGCATCGCCGCGTCCCGGAGCTCGTCGAAGAGGTCGAGGTCGTTGTTCGACGCCGCGCCGTCCGTCCCGAGCGCGACGTTCACGCCCGCGTCGCGCATGGCTTGGACGGGCGCCATCCCGGACGCGAGCTTCATGTTCGACGCCGGACAGTGGACGACGCTCGCGCCGCGCGCCGCGAGCAGCTCGTGCTCGGTTTCGTCGGTGTGCACGCCGTGCGCGAGGAAATCCTCGTCGGTGACCATCCCGAGGTCGTCGGCGTACTCGATGGGGCGCTCGCCGCGCTCGTCGACGATTGGGTCGACCTCGTCGCGCGTCTCGTTCGCGTGGAAGTGCACGGGCACGTCGTACTCGCGCGCCTTCCCGACGAACTCCCGGAGGTACTCCTCGCCGACGGTCGTCAGGCTGTGGGGCATGTACGCCGTCTTCACGCGCCCGCCGGCGACGCCGTCGTACTCGCGCGCGACCTCGATGCTCTCGTCGTTGTCCCGGTACGCGTCGCCGTCGTCCTTCCCGACAGTGACGACGCCGTGTCCGAGTCGGGCCCGCACGCCAGCCTCCTCGACGGCCTCGGCGATTTCGGGGACGTGGAAGTACATGTCCGCGAACGCCGTCGTCCCCGTCCGAATCATCTCCACGAGCGCCAACTCCGCGCCTGCACGCACGTCGCCCTCGGTGAGTTCGCCCTCGGCCGGCCAGATGTCCTCCTGTAGCCACGCGTCCAGCGGCTTGTCGTCGGCGTACCCCCGCAGTAGCGTCATCGCCGCGTGGCAGTGCGCGTTGACCAACCCCGGCATCACGAGGCTCTCCTCGGCGTCCAACCGCTCGTCGCCCGGCTCCGTCTCCCCGACGTCCAGAACCTCGCCGCTGTGCTGGTCCACGAGCACGTCCGCCTCCGACACGGACAGGTCCGGGTGGAGCACCCGCCCGCCCGCGATTCGCAGTGTGGTCATGCGCTGGGGTTCGCCCGACTGGCTTGTGTGTCTGTGGGTTTCGCGTTCGTGGGGTCAGTTTCGAGATGTCCTCTTTGATGGCCTACTCTGCCTCCGAACTCCACTGCCGATTCAGGGGTGAGGCGGCTGACCGTCGTAGGCGTCGAGGTCCGTGTAGAAGTTCAGCATGGACACGCGGAGCTTCTCG
Source organism: Halobacterium sp. KA-4 (assembly GCF_021028995.1). GTDB lineage: Archaea > Halobacteriota > Halobacteria > Halobacteriales > Halobacteriaceae > Halobacterium. The sequence continues at coordinate 98,123 of NZ_JAJJZG010000011.1, forward strand.
GGGTCGATGTCGACCAATTCGCGGCGTTCTTCGGCGGGGAACGTCGGGTTGACGCTGTACTTTCGCATCGCGGTGCGGCTCTCCTTGGTGTAGCGGCGGTCGACGAGCATGCGCACGCCGAAGTCGTCCGGGGAGCGAATCACCCGCCCCATCGCCTGCCGCGTCTTGCGGACGGTGGGAATCTCAACGGCGTAGCGCCAGCCAGCGTCCTCGTTATGGCGGTCGTCGCGGTCGCCGAACACGCGGCCGTAGGCCTCCTGGACGGCTTCGGCGCGCGCGTCGAGGTGGGGGTAGGGGACACCGACGACCGCGACCGTGCGGGAGTCGTCGCCGTCGAAACTCACGCCCTCCGCGAGCGTCCCCCACAGCGACGTGAACAGGACGCCGTTGCGGTCGTCGGTGAACGTCTGCCGGAGGTCTTCGGCGCTGGTGCCGGGTTCGTCGAGGTAGCGCGCGGCGTCCACGTCCCCGAGTAAGTCGTGGTAGCGTTCGGCTTCGCTGTAGCTCGGGAAGAAGAACAGGCAGTTCCCCGGCGTGAAATTCACGGCGTCCCGGAGCGCGCCCGCAACTTCCTCTTGGGTGTCGGGGTCGTCGCGGTTCGAGGAGAACAGCGGCTCCGTGTCCACCGCGAACGTGCGGCGGCGCTCCTCGGGGAACTGGAGGCCGAACGCCATCGTCTCCGGGTCGTCGAGCCCGAGCACGTCTGCGGTGACGTCGAACGGGCGCAGCGTCGCGCTCATCAGGACGCTGGCGTGGACGGCGTCGAAGAGGTCCGTCGTCACGTCTCGCGGGATGCATGTGTACAGTTCCGCACGGCCGTAGACGTCGTTCGTTCCTTCGTCGCGGCGCACCGCCGCGGTCGGGTACTGGCCGAGTTCGCCGCTGTCCTCGACGTACGTCTCCACGAACTCCGCGGCCTCGAGCACGAAACACTCCCGGCGCGTGGTCGTCTCGCCGTTCCGGTAGGCCTCGTCGTACTCCTCGTCGAGGTACTCGCCGAGCGCGAGCGCGTCGTCGACGTCTTCTCGGATACCGGGGCCGGTGTACTGCTGGAGGAATTCCAGTGTGAGGTCGTCGCGCTTGTCCTCGTTCGCCACGGGGACGTCCGTCCAGTTACCGTCGACCTCCGAGCGCGCGAGCGCGGGGCCGTCGCCGCCGGGACCGAACGCGCCCTCGTAGGTCGCCACGAGCGCGTCGCGGAACGCCGACAGAACTCGCTCCGCGGCTTCCCCTCGGTCGTTGGTTACCTCCTCCAACTCGGAGAGCGCGCTGTCGAGGCTGTTCTCCGTGAGCGTCCGCGTGGCGTGGTCGCGGGCGGCGTCCTCGACGTTGTGCGCCTCGTCGAACACCACCACCACGTCTTCGGGGTCGCGGCCAAGCCAGCGGAAGAACTGCGCGCGAATCCCCGGGTCCAGCAGGTGGTGGTAGTTGCAGACCGCGAGGTCCACGCCCTCGATGCCGTCCTTGAGGAGCTCGTACCCGCAGAGCCCCCGTTCGTCGGCGTAGTCGTAGATGTCCTCCGGGGTGCGGACGCCGTCGTAGAGCCAGTCGTAGAACTCGTCGTTGTCCCCAACGAGGTTGTCGTAGTAGCGCTCGCAGACGTTGCCCCCCCGGAGGTCCTCGAGGTCGTCCTCGACGGACTCCAGTTCGTCCAGCACCGCTTCGCGGGCCTCCGCGGCCTCGCTGTCGCCGTCCTGACTCTCTTCGAGGAGGGCCTGTTGGCGTTCCTCTAACTGCTGTTTGTCGCGTTCGGCGTCCACGACTTCGTGGGTGTTGTCGCGGAGCACCTGGCACTCCTCGTAGTCGACGTCGATGTGGCACATCGACCCCTTCCCCTTGAACACGACCGCGCGCAGCGGTGCGGCGTCGTGAATCTCGCGGGCTTCGCGCACGAACTGGCGCATCTGCTGGTGGACGTTCGTCGTGATGACGACCGTCTTGTTCGTCTCGCGGGCGTGCGAGAGCGCCGGCGCGAGCGCCGCGAGGGTCTTCCCAGTCCCACAGGCCCCCTCGAACAGCACGTCACGGCCGCTATCGAGGGCGTCGCGGATGCCGTCCATCGCCTCCCGCTGGTTGTCGTACGGCGACGCCTTCGGGAAGAACTCCATGTAGTCCGGGGAGTTGCTCGCGGCCACGTTACGGGCTGATTCGGCTCGATGCCGTATAAACGTCCGGCTCCCAGCGGAAGTGGTCGCGGAGGTAGCGGCGGTGTGGCGGCCACCCCGGACAGGTTTAGGCACACCAAAACGTATATTCGTGGGTGGGTCCGTACGGGATAGTGATGGCAGTCACGCAGGACCGCGAGGACGACGCGCCGGCCGCCGGCGAGGGCGTCGCGGCGTTCCAGTCCTCGCCCACCCGGACGGTGTTCACCGAGTCGGACAACCCCGACGGCTGGATCTCCACCGACGAAACCATCCCCGTCGAACGGTAGTCGCTCTCCTCCGCGTTCCGCCTACTGATGCCTACGCGTCACTATTCACCGGTAGCGCGCAGAAAACTGGAGTTCGGGCCGCGCGAGGTTACTCGTTGACGACGAGCGTGTCGCCTTCGAGGTAGTGCTCGACGTGGTGAGCGTCCTCTTCGACCTGCACGAGGTTCTCGCGGACGATCTCCGCGCTCGTGTGGTCGCCGAGGTTCTGCGCGAGGTCGACGTGCTCGCGCAGCGTCTCGATGATGTCGCCGTACATCTCGAGGTCGTTCTGGAGGGACGTCCGGATGTCGTAGACGTCCTCGTCCTCGGGTTCGACCGGCGACTCTTCCTGGAGCGTCGCGGGGCTGGCGTGCGGGACGCCGCCCAGCGCCTGCACGCGCTCGGCGAGTTCGTCCGCGAACGCTTCGGCGTTCGCGGCGGCGTCGCCGAGGAAGAGGTGGAGATCGCGGAACTCCGCGCCCTCGACGTTCCAGTGGTGCTTCCGGAGCTGGTGGTAGAGGACGTACGTCGCCGCGAGGTCGGCGTTGAGCGCGTCGATTATCTGTTCGGCTTTCTCCTCGTCGATGCGGAGGCCTTCCGAGCCTTCGACGTCGCCAGCGTGCTTCAGCACGTGCTTCTGGGTGCTCATTACACTCCGACGTTCGTCCGCATCTCACTTAAAGGTTTACCAACTGGAGAAATATATTTTGCAGACGCGAAAACAGACTTCCCGAATCCCGTGCGACTATCTTTCAGTCTCGGGCTCGATGTACACCTTCGACACCGCCGGGTTCGCCTCCCGGAGCGCGTCTTCGAGGCTCGTTATCGCGTCATCCATCCCCTCGGTGTCCAGTACAGGGTCGAACGCCACGTCCGCCGTCACGAGCACCTCGTTCGGGCCGAAGTACACCGTCCGGAAGCCCACGATGGACTCGACCTCGGGGCGCTCCTCGACGATGCGCCGGAGGTCGTTCTCGTCGGCCGCCGGGAGGCTCTCCCCGAGCAGCAGGCGCTTGTTCTCCCACGCCAGCGCCGCCGCGAACCCCATCAACAGCAGCCCGATGAGCAGCGCCGCCGCCGCGTCGTAGACGTGGTTGCCGGTCTGCTCGGTGAGAAAGATGCCCACCAGCGCCAGGCCCAGGCCGAGCAGCGCCACCGTGTCCTCCGTCAGCGCGGTCAGCGTCGTCGTGTCGCTGGTGCGGCGGAACGCCTCCCGGAACCCGCTCCAGCCGTGGCGCTCGATTTGGCGCTGCATCTCCCGGTAGGCCTTCACGAACGCGTACGTCTCGAAGCCGATAGCGCCGAGCAACACCGCGTAGCTCGCCCACACACCCGGGAACTCGTAGCCGAACAGGTCCGCCTGCCGGCCGAGTACGCGGCCGTGCCCGGTCAGCGCTTCGTAGCCGTGGGTCGCGGACTCCCAGCCCGCGATGCCGAACAGCATCACGCTGACGAGAAACGAGTAGAAGAACTGCGCCTTCCCGTAGCCGAACGGGTGCGAGCGCGTGCGTTCGCGCTCCCCGTACCGTAGCCCGATGAGCAGGAACACCTGGTTGCCGGTGTCGGAGACGGAGTGGTACACCTCCGAGAGCATCGCCGGGCTCTGCGTCACGAGAAAGGCGAGGAACTTCAGCACCGCAATCGCGCCGTTCGCGAACAGCGCCGCGAGCACGACGGACTTGCTTCCGGCCATTTCGTCGTGATTTAGCCCGCCGACACATAGGTATTGGCCCGGACCCAAGACGCGGATGTGCCATCGTACCAACCGGGCGCGTGCAACATCGGCCACGCGGAGCGACGCAAACGCTACCTCACCGGCGTCGCCGGGTTCGCCGTCGCGGCGCTGCTCATCGTCGCCGTCGCGGCGCTCCACGCCGACCCCGCGTGGCTGCTCGCCGCCGTCGCACCGCTGTTCATCGGCTTCCTCGGCGTCCTCCAGGCGCGGGCGAATTTTTGTGTCGGCTACGCGATGGCGGGCGTCTACGACGTCACGGTCTCTGGCGAGCGCCGCCAGCCGGCGCCGGAGGCCGGCCAGCGCGCCGACCGCAAGCGCGCTATCGTCCTCTCGGTGAAGGCGCTCGTCGCGGCAACCGTCGGCGCGCTCGCGCTCTACGTCGGCGCCGGCCTCCTCTCGTAACCCAACAGTCACGGCAGCGCAGCCGCTACGCCCGGACATGATAGCTGTTCTGTCCGACACACACAGCACGGACGGGCACGACTTACAGGACCGCGCGCTGGACGCGGTTCGAGAGGCGGACCTCGTGGTGCACGCCGGCGACTTCACCACCGAAGCCGCCCTTGACGCCTTCTACGACGTCAGCGACGAGCTGCTCGCAGTCCACGGGAACGCCGACGAACCTGCGGTCCGCGACCGCCTGCCCGGAGCGCGGACGCTCGAAGCGGGCGGCATCCGCATCGCGGTCACGCACCGCCAACGCGGCGGAACCACTGGCTTGGCGTTCTTCGGGCGCGAGCGCGGCGCGGACCTCGTGGTGTCGGGACACACCCACCAGCCGACGGTGACCGAGACAGAAGACGTGACGTTGTTGAATCCCGGGAGTCACGCCGACCCGCGTGGCAACCCCGCGGCGCACGCCGAGTTGTACCCCGAGAACGGGGGCGTGCGCGGCGAGATTCGGGACCGCAGCGGGAACGTCCTCCGGGAGTTCCATGTGGAGGGCCGGTAGCGTCAACGGGGGCAGGCCGGGGAGCCTGTACCACGTCGTACACCCGGAAGTAGCAAATAGCCGACGCAGACTCAAAACGCGATTTTACCCTCCGGCTATCGCGCGTACCACGCGACGCCGACGAGCGCCAGCACGAGCAGGCCGCCGAGGAAGAACAACGCGCCAGCCGGCAGCGACGCGGCGGCGTCGGCGGCCGCTGCGGGCTGGTCGCTCTCCACGACGAGCCCCGAGAACTCGCTGGTCGTCTCCACGGCACCACTCCCAGCGCCTGTTCTCGGGGCCTGCAGCCCCGAGCCGACGAACCGCTGGACGAGCAGGCTTGTGACGCCCAGCAGCCCGACCGCGCCAAGCAGGTTCGTGAGCGCCGAGCGCACGGACTTGCTCTCCTCCTCGTCGCCCGCGAACAACACTACGGGGGCGTCGGCGGGCGCGTAGACGCTCATCTCGCGGCCCTTCGCGGAGTAGCGCGTGTCGCACTCCTCGACGAGGTCGGCGTCCTCAAGCTTCTCGAGGTGGTACTGGGCGTTCTGGAGGGACGTCTCGCACTCCTCGGCGAGTTCGGAGGGGGTCGCCGGTGTGTCGTGGAGGGCACCATACAGGTCCCGGGCGGTCCCCGAGGAGAGCGCGGACAGGAAGCGGTCTGCGTCGTCGGAGTCGACGCCGACCACGCGGGGCTCGCCCTCGGGGTCGTCGGCCTCCGAGCGGGAGGGCAGCAGGCCGGACATACCCCCGCTTCGAGTTGGAACGCAATCAGTTTTTCCTGACACGACCGCCGCGACCCGTCGACGCGGGGGAAACGACTAATGCCCGCGGCTCGAAGCCCCGGGTATGGTGGAGCTCGGAACCGCGTTCTACGTCCTCGCTGCCGCGTTTCTGTTGTTCGTGTTCTTCCTGTTCATGTTCCTCCGGCGGACCCTCGCGGGCTTCAAGGAGGGCTTCCAGAGCGGGAAGCGCGGCGACGGCTAGAGCGCGCGTTCGACCGCAGCGATAGCGGCCTCGACGTCCTCGTCGTCCACGTCGAGGTGCGTGCAGAATCGAATCGTGTACTCGCCGAATTCGGACCCGCGCACGCCCTCCTGCTCGCAGCGCTCCAGCAGCGTCGCCGCGATGAGGCCCGATTCTGTCGTGTCCACGAGCACGATGTTCGTCGCGGGTTCCGCGACCGAGAGCCCGTCGAGGGCGTCGAGGCCGGCGGCGAGTTCCTTCGCGCGCTCGTGGTCGCGGTGGAGGCGGTCGCGGTTCTCCAGCGCTTGCAGCCCGGGCGCGGCGATGATGCCGGCTTGCCGCATCCCGCCGCCCATGAGTTTGCGGACGCGGCGCGCTTCCGCGACGAATGCTTCGCTCCCCGCGAGCATCGACCCGACGGGCGCGCCGAGCCCCTTCGAGAGACAGAACATCACGGAGTCCACGGGCGCTAGCAGGTCCGCGGCGTCGGTGTCGAGCGCGGTCGCGGCGTTGAACAGGCGCGCGCCGTCGACGTGGACCGGGACGCCGAGGTCGTGGGCCGCTCGCGCCGCCGCCGCGACGTCGTCGGCGGGCACCGGGACGCCGCCCTTCACGTTGTGCGTGTTCTCCAAGCAGAGTAGCCCCGTGCCCGCGCGGTGGAGGTCTTCTTCGACGAAGCCCGCGCGGACCTGCTCGGGGTTCGGCGCGCCGTTCGCGCCGCCGTCGTACGTCCGCACCTGGAGCTGGGAGTGCTGGGCGAACCCACCGAGTTCGTACTTGTAGACGTGACTCTCGCGCTCGACGAGGGCCTCCTGCCCGCGGTCGGTGTGGACGCGCGCGGCAATCTGGTTGCCCATCGTCCCCGTCGGCACGTACATCGCGGCGTCCTTGCCGACCGCGTCGGCCGCGCGGCGCTCCAATTCGTTGACCGTCGGGTCCTCGCCGTAGACGTCGTCGCCGACCTCGGCGTCGGCCGCGGCCGCCCGCATCTCCTCGCTCGGTGTCGTGACGGTGTCGCTGCGGAGGTCTATCACGCCCGGTGATTCGAGTCGCAGCGGCAAAAATGAGGCGTCCCAGGGTCGTTGGCGTGCGCTTCGATTCGAAAAGTCCTTCCGCGCGTTCGCGCGTACACGTGCCGTATGGACGACCGCATCCACCGGCACGCCGAAATCATCGTCGACCGCGCCATCGACCTCCAGCCCGACGAGAACGTCGTGGTAAGCCTGCCGCCGGTCGCCGAGGACCTCGCCGTCGCCCTCTACGAGGAAATCGGGAAGGTCGGCGCCAATCCCGTGATGCTCGCGCGCGGCGACCGCGGCATCGGCACGGACCGCGCCGCCCGCGCGTACCTCCGCGAAGTCGACCCCGACGACCTCACCCAGCCCGAACACCTCCTGCAGTTGTTCGAGCACGCCGACGCTGCCGTCGTCGGCCGCCCCCACGAGAACGTCAGCGAACAGAGCGACGTCAGCACGAAGGTCGGCTCCGCGTTCGCCGCCGCCTACCGCGACGTGCTGAACGCCCGCCTCGACACGAAGTGGTGTCTCACGCACTACCCCGCGTCCGCGGACGCCCAGCTCGCGGAGATGTCCACGGAGGCCTACGAGGACTTCGTCTACGACGCGATGCTCAAAGACTGGGACGAGGTCGAAGCCCACCAGGAGCAGATGGTCGAGATTCTCGACCCCGCCGAGGAGGTCCACATCGTCTCTGGCGACACGACCGACGTCACGATGAGCGTGGCGAACATGACGACGCTCAACGACTGCGGGACGAACAACCTTCCGGCGGGCGAGGTGTTCACCGCGCCCGTCCCCGACTCCGTGGAGGGCGAAGTCCTCTTCGACAAGCCAGTCTACCACCAGGCCCGCGAAATTCAGGGCGCGTGGCTGAAATTCGAGGACGGCGAGGTCGTGGACTACAGCGCCGCCCAGAACGAGGAGGTCCTGGAGGCCATCCTCGAAACGGACGAGGGCGCGCGCCGCCTCGGGGAATTGGGCATCGGGATGAACCGGGACATCGACCGGTTCACCTACAACATGCTCTTCGACGAGAAAATGGGCGACACCGTCCACATGGCACTCGGCCGCGCGTACCCCGCGACGGTCGGCGAGGGCGTCGAGCAGAACGACTCCGCGAAGCACGTCGACATGATTGTGGACATGAGCGAGGACTCGTACATCGAGGTCGACGGCGAAGTCGTCCAGCGGAACGGGACGTTCAAATTCGAAGACGGATTCGAAGGGTAGCGAGAGCGCGACCTCGTATTTCGGCCAGTACGAACAGTGAGCTGGTAATTCCTCAGAGCGGTGCGGTCTTTCTAGCGTCCTGCCGAACGCAGTGAGGCAGGGCTCGGGAGAGCGTGCTCTCCCGGTGTAGGTTTTTGCGCGGTCGCGAGGCGACCGCGCAAAAGGTACGCCACAAGACGTATGCCACGTTCGTGTTGCCGCTCGCTCGACGGAACGCCCGCTACCGGCGCGAAGGAGCCGTCTCCAGCGCTGGTATGTTATCATCTATCAACCCTCGTTTTAAGACAGTGGCGTGTGTATGCGTGTCACGTGCCAAAGCTCGACTGCCCTGACTGTGGTCGCGGCATCGCGATGCACGAACTCGAGACGCGAACCGTCGCCCAGACCACGGGATTCGAGACGAGCTACCGCTGCCCGTTCTGCCGCGCCGACTTCGAGGAAGTCAAGCAGCTGATGTAACCCTCGACGGTGCGTTCGGCGAGCCGCGTGGCCGGCTGGTGGGCTGCCGCGCGTGCCGCTGCCGAGCCACGGGCACGACCACTCCGATTCTCGCGCTAGCGACCGCCAACTATCCGTCTCGTCACTCAATCGTGGGCGAGGAGGTAGCCGACGAGCGCACCGACGACGACCGTTCCGCCGTACGTCGGAATTAGTCCCAGCGCGCCGAGCAGTAGTGGCGTCAGGAGAAACAATAGGGAATCAGACAGTAGTTGCACGACCGGCGATGCCCCCGGTAGTGGTTCGAACACGTTCTCGCCGAGCACGACGAGGGCAATCTCGAGGACGTAGAACGGGACTGGAAGCGCGAGTAACCCGACGAGCGCTCCGACTGCCGTTCCACGAATCGGCGACCATTCCCCGCCGAGACGCTCCCAGAGAAGCCACGCGAGCAGTGACCCACCGAGGAACCCGCCGACGACGAGCAGCCACAAGGAACCGGAGGGCAAGGGGAGCCCCTGTCCGGAAAGCACGCTCCGAATCGGCTCGAGTAGAACGAACAGCAGCGCGAATCCGCCACCCGCAGCTCCGAACGTCAGCACCGGATGCCGACGGACACGCTTCAGAAACGTCTGATACATAATCGTTCGAAGGTGTACGCAGCGAATAACACTTGTCGTCGGTAGCGCCCTGGCAAGCACGAGGCTGGCCGACGGGAACCTCGAACTGCTCGAACGGGGTGAGCGGGAGCCGTGAGAGCGCATCCGAAGTGGAAAACGGTAGACGAGCACGGAGGGATTCGAACCGATGCGAGACTCACTTCGTTCGTCTCGCAGGGTTACGAATTTCGTCAAGCCGGTTCGCTCTCGACGGTCACTACACGGGCACGGAGGGATTCGAACCCCCGGCATTTCGGTTAGAAGCCGAATGCTCTGTCCGAACTGAGCTACGTGCCCTGCCGGGAGGTACAGGCGACGCGAGTAAAAACCGACGGGTTGGCGTCGACGGCGGGTACCGAGTCGAAGCACACAGGTACGGTCGGCTGCTACGTCGGTGTAATGAGAGTTATCGGTACCGTGGGGATGCCGGGCAGCGGCAAGAGCGAGGCCGCTGCCGTCGCCGAGGAGCTCGGCGTGCCCGTCGTCATCATGGGCGACGTCATCCGGCAGGAGTGCCGGGACCGCGGCCTCGACCCGGCGGAACACCACGGACGCATCGCACAGAAACTCCGTGAGGAGGGCGGTCCGGGCGCTATCGCCGAGCGCTCGCTGCCCATCATCCGCGACCACCTCGAGGACAACGACGTGGTGCTCGTGGACGGCATCCGGTCGGGCGTGGAGGTCGAGCAGTTCCGCGAGGCGTTCGACGGCGCGTTCACGCTCGTGGAAGTGTACGCGCCCTACGACCTGCGCCGCGAGCGCATCGAGGGGCGCGGCCGCCCCGGTGACGTCGAGGGCGAGACGCTCGCGGAGCGCGAGGAGCGCGAGCGCGGGTTCGGGATGGACGAAGCCATCGAAGCCGCCGACGTTCGTGTGGAGAACACGGGGAGCCTCGAGGAGTTCCACGAGCGCGTCACCGAACTCCTCACGGAGGAGGTCGACGACCCGCCGGCAGCGGAGGTGGAGGAGTCGTGAGCGACGACCAGGGCGTCCTCTACAGCGTGGACGTGGAACTGTCCGCGCCGGTCAAGCCGACGGAGGTCACGGACCGCGTCGTCGAGACGATTACCGGACTGTTTCCGACGGCGGACGTCGAAACGCACGGCGACCGCGTCACGGCGGAGTGCCACGACGTCGAGACGTTCCGCGAGCAGTTGTTCGAGCAGCGCATCCTCGACACCGCACGCAAGGAGTTTCTGCGAAATCAGACGGACAGCGGCTTCAGTTTCGACCTGAAGAAGCAGGCGGCGTACGTCGGGAAGGTGAACTTCTCGGTGGGCAGCCCGGACGAACTCGGCGACCTCCACGTCGAGGTCACGGTGAACGAGCCCGACGTGGAATCGTTCATCGCGTACCTCGCGCCGCGGACCGAGGACGGCAAACCCGTCGAAGCCGACGAGTAGCCTACGCGAGCAGGACGGCGATTGCGACCGCGATGAAGACGACTTTTGTGGCGACGTTGACGGCGATGACTTTCGACCCGAAGCGCGCCCCCCAGATGCCGTACTGGAACGGAATCGAGCGCTTGAACGTCGAGACAGCGAACGAGACGACGCCGCCGACGAGCATCGTCGCGACGGCCTCCCGGGCGGTGAACGTCCCGGGGACTTGTGGCGCGATGAAGATGGCGCCAGTCGTCGTATCCACGGCGAACGTAGCGATAGCGGGCACGCTCGCGGAGGGCAGTCCGATAAGGTCGGTCAGCGGCGCAGCGGCGGCTGTGTACTCCGTGACGTCGTAGGCCATCGTGAGGTAGACGACGGCCGTGTAGACGATTGCGAGCCGTGGCACGATGCTGAACAGCTTCGCTCTGGTCTTCGCGAGCGCGCCCCGGACGGCCTCGCCGCGGGTCTGGTCGTCGTCGCCGGGGAGGTCGACGTCCGCGTCGGTGGCGGGCGCGACGTTGCGCTCCGTGAGGAAGAGCGCGCCCGCGAGCACGCCGACGAGCGTGATGGCGAGGCTGACGCCCGCACGCGCGCCGACGTACGTGAGCCCGACCTCTAGCCCGAGAATCGGAATCAGGACGGGCGCGTAGAACGTGAAGATGTGCTGGACGAATCCGAAGAATGTGTTTATCGTCACCGCAATCAGGGTGGCGCGGTCGTCGAGCACGCCGGCGTCCCGGTACTCCTTGAGCATGCCGTAGCCGGCGGTCGGCGACGCGGTGGTCGCGAGGATGGCCGTCCCGACCTCGTCCGGGAGGTTCGCGGGGCCGGTAAGCGGCTTCGCGAACCGGGCGACGTACTGCACCGCGCCGAACGCGACCGCGAGGTTGGCGAGCGTGAGGCCCACCGCGATGGCGACCGAGACCGCCGCTACGCGGGGGAGGACGTCCGCGAGGAGCGCCACGAGTTGCACGTCCGAGGATTCGCACGCGGGCGAATTACCGGTGTCGGTCTCCCACTACACGACGGCGCCGACGACCAGCAGGAAGACGACGACGCCGAGCACGTCGCAGGTCGTGGTGACGACCGGGACGACGACGTCGTCGGGGTCGAGTTGGAGTTGGAAGGCGGCGTAGGTCGCGGTGGTCGCGATGGCGACGGCGACGACGGCGAGCAGGAGGCCGGACGCGGCCGCGATGAAGACGACCGTCCCGAGTGCGAGCGAGACGTCGCCGAGCGCGTACCGGGCGAGCCACGCGCCCGCGCCGACCGCGGGAAACAGCGTGACGGCGAGCGCGAACGTCGCGGCGGCGTTCCCCGCGAGCGCGTCGTCAGTCGGGTCGAACGCGAGGGTGCCGAGGTGGAACGCCGTCGACAGCCGGCTGGCGAGCACGCTCCCGAGGTTGCCCGCGACCGCGATGATGCCGGGGACGAGCGTCAGCAGCGACGGGTACTGCGTGAGGACGGCGCGGCTGCCGTCCAGCACGAGCCCGCCCCAGAGTTCGACGACGGTGAGCACGGCCAGGAGCGGGAACGTCGCCGCGACGATGCCACGGACGCTCCACTCCTCGGTCACTCAGACCACCCCGGCGGCGATAGCGAGCCGTGCACCCGCGAGCATCGTCGCGATGCCGATGACGTCGCCGGTTGTGGTGACGACGGGGCCGGCGAGCGCGTCCGGGTTGAGGCCGCGGCGGAAGCCGACGAACACCGTGACGATGACGACGAGCGTGAGCCCCGCGCCCGAAAGCACGCCGGCGACGAGCGCGACGACGAGCAGCGCGGACAGCGGCGCGACGGGGAGGTCGAGCGCGACCCGGATACCGTAGCCGGCGGCGGCGGCGACCGCGGAGATGACGACGCCGTTGAGCATCGCGGCAGCGACTGCCGAGCGCACGCGCTCGCCCGGCACGCCGAGGTCGGGTTCGACGAGCCCCTGGTGGAGCCCGGTCGCGAGTCGCGCGCCCAGCGACCCGTAGACGCTCCCGCGGGTCGCCAAGAGTGCGGGAACGATGGTGAGCAGACCGGGGACGACGGTAAGTTCGCGTTCCATCCCGCCGAGCACGACCCCGGAGAAGACGCTCGCGACGGCGGACAGCACGAGGATGCCGAACGCCTCGCGGTAGGCGTCCTCGGCGACCGCGCGAATGGTCATGGCCGAGTGCACGCGTCCGCCCGGGAAAAAACCCGCCGGCGGGCGTGGCTTTTTGCGGGACGCGCACGAAATACTACTGTGAGCGAGGACCCCGAGACGGTCGCCGCGCGGCTCCGCGAGCGTGCCCGCCGCCTCCGCGAGCAGGCAGTCGCCGAATACGCCGACGACCCCCTGATGCTGGACCCCCAGCCAATCGACCCGCCGCCGCACGCCACCGAGGACGCGTTTCCCGAGTCCGTCGAGGAACAGCTCGACCGGCTGCCGGGCGTCGGCGGCCTCGTCGTCGTCGACGAGGGG
>NZ_JAJJZG010000012.1 GCF_021028995.1 Halobacterium sp. KA-4
TACGTGGCGACGCCCCGCCGAGGCGGGCGTCGCCTCTGGTGGTGGCCTTTCGAGGAGTTCATCGATATGGTAACCCGAGCAGCGTGGACGGCCCTCGCGGTGCGTCGGGCCGTCCCCGCAAATCGGCCACCTGATGATCGGTTCCACCGGTAATCAGTGACGGAGTTAGCCCCCCGCTCGGAGTGGCAACGCTGTCGAGTCGGCGGCTGACCGCCGCCGACAGCGACAGCTCTCTATTGGTTCGTCCAAGATTCTCACATCGAGACCGCCGGTGCAACCGCTCCGCCACAGAATTCAGGCTTCAGAAACAGCTAGCCGAGGATGCTTTGTGAGGTACTGAGTGTGAATTCGAGGTCGTCGCCTCCGTCGAACCGCGTGAGATCCGCCGGCGGTTGTTCGAGAAAGCCAACGAGCGCTATCCGATCGTCCGGCAGCCGACGCTCGGCGAGGACACTCAGAAACTGGAGGTGTACAGCGCGGTCGCTGACGACCTTGGGGTGTCGCTCGAGGAGTGCTATCGAGGGATGTACGCCGATCTCGAAGACAACAAGCGACTCGTCCGAATCGGCACGCGGACGGCCGACCAGTACGCCAGTGATGAAGATGCGTCGACGTCGACGACCAACCTGACCGGCAGCAGCGACGCGGCGTACGAACACACGGACCTCACCGTGGACTGGCTGTTGACGCGCTACAACCTCGCGCTCGCTCAGGCGGTGCTCTACGACGCCACAGAAATGCGGATTCGGGTGTGGGACCACTTCGGGACGGTGTTCAGCTACGTGAAGCTGTTCGGGTTGATGCATCGCATCTATCCGATCGACGCCGACGGTGAGCGCGTCGCGAGCACGGACCAGGCCGTAGGATATGAGGCCGTACTGGACGGCCCGGCGTCGCTGTTCTCGAAGTCGCAGAAGTACGGGATCCGGATGGCGAACTTCCTGCCGGCGCTGCCCCTCTGTGACCGGTGGGGGATGACGGCGAAGATTCTCGTCGACGAAACGGCCGGCGCGACGCGACAGTTCGCACTCGATCACACAGAGGGCCTCGATTCGCACTACAGTGTTGGCAAGCGGTTCGATAGCGACGTGGAGCGGACGCTCGCCGATAAATGGGAGCGAGCGAATACGGACTGGGAGTTGGTGCGGGAAGACGACGTCTTCGATCTGGGTGCTGAGGTGATGATTCCCGACTTCGCGATCGAGCATCCCGATGGCAGGCGTGCGATTCTCGAGATCGTCGGCTTCTGGACACCCGAGTATCTAGACGCGAAGCTGGAGAAGATTCGAAAGGTGGAGGCCGACAATTTCGTGCTGGCTGTCTCAGAGCGGCTGGATTGTGCAAGCGAGGAGTTCGGGAGCGCCGCCGATCGAGTGCTGTGGTTCAAAACTGGAATTCACGTCTACGACGTAGTCGATTTAGCTGAACAATACGCGACAGAGATGCCACAGAGTCAAGAGCAGGCTTGAAAGGGCTGTGTTGAATCGCTGTAAGGCGGAGAGATTCACTGTTTGACGAAGCGTTTGATGTTATAGACGACACACATCAGCGCGATTTCGCGGAATTCACGGAACCATGACCGCGCTCGCACGGCGAAGCCGAGCGAGCGCTTCACAGCCGAGTTCACGGTTTCGGTCATAGAGCGTTGATTGTAGCGGTTATCGTCGATTCTGGCGTTGTGTGCGTGGTCGTACGGAGCGAAGATGCGGTGCTTGATCAGCGGTCTGATCCCGAGGTCGCGCAATCCTTCACGAAGCGATTGCTTGTCATAGCCTTTATCGGCCGCGAGAGACCGCAGATCGCCCGCGTTCCGGCGGGCGATCTGCTCAGCGAGGTCTGCGTCGCTTCCTTCCCGATTCGTTGAGCAGTGAACGTCAAGGACAGCCTGAGACGCTGTATCGACGAGCTTCGTGACTTTCAGCTTCTGAACGCGGTAGCTGATTCGCTGGCAGTAGTGGCGGCTGGCTGGTGAGCGGTCGTAGAACGTAGCGTCGATGGCAGCGTGTTCAGAGAGACCGTGCAGCTGCGCCGACTGGCGCAGCAGCACTCGACAGACGCTCATGCTGATCCGGTCGAACGCCTTACACAACGTGGAGGACGCGGGGAGATCGGCCGCGTCGAGGCCGATCTCCCCAGTTATTTGTGGCATCTCTTTGAGCAGGTCGATCGTCATGCGGTACGATGTATCGAGGTAAATCCGCAGACAGTGGAGGGAAACGAGTGCGTAGTCGGCGAATCCACCGCCACCGTCCGGGGCGGCGGATTCGCCTCCATCGCCAGTAACTCTTTGAGCAACCGGCACAACTTCCCCGATGAAGCGGGAGATTTGCGTCATAGACAACCGCACTCTCCCGCTTCAACTCCTTTGGTTTAGCGGCCTACCTCGCTGCTGTATGGCGATTCAACACGGCCGATCGAACCGATATTCGACGAGAACTCGATGAAACTCAGGTACGTGGTATCACGGTCTGGACCTGACCAGCCCCCGTTTTTCGAGTTGTAAATGGGATAGGGGTGCGGTGGACACCCCTATTTCGTGTTGTAAGACACCCCTATTTCGAGATGTAAATATGCCGCCTACGCCCTCTACAGCCCATCTATCCGGTATTCCAGCTTCAGGGACGATGTCCACAGTTGCCTACTCGAAATGAAGGCAGCTGCGGATCGCGATGAGCATCCACTTGTGAGTACATCGCAAAAACACACCCCCTATTTCGAGTTGTAACGCGAACGGCCGCTCCCGTATCGAAGATCGATATCCGAGACACACCCCTATTTCGAGTTGTAAACGAAAGGGGGGGTCAAATCGGAAGCCTCAGTCGGGACTCTAGTTCAGAAACCCGTTCATTTTCGATTTCGCGATAGAGCGCATCATCTCTTCTTCTTGTTCCAGGTTAGCAAAACGATCGTCCTCCAGGATTCGTTCCATAATCGACTCAGGGTCTTCAGCGAGGTCGAAGTGCATGTGGATGCCTTTTCCCCGTCCTCGACCACGACGGTCGAACTCAAGGATGCCATAGGTCGCCTGTTCAGTAACATGGTTCACGAAGGTTTCTCGGCCATAGGAATCAGCTCCGAGAGTGTCACAGACGAACTGGTAGAGGCTGTAGGAGGGTCCGGCGGGAATCCAGTCCACACTGGCATTTGAGTAGTGGTCTGTCGCAGCAACGGCGAAGATACAGAGCTTCTTTTGCGTCGAGAGTCCACCGATATGCCGTAATTTCCGATCGGAGTCATATCGGTCCTGGGCAGTCCGGACGTGTGATTCTTCGACACGCTCGTCTCCTTGTTTATCGGCTAATTCCCCGGACCACCGAAGCAGATCGATAGCCTTCCGTGCATCACCGTGTGTCTGAGAGCCGAACGCGGCGACGAGTGGGACGACGTCATCCGCGAGAGCCTCAGGCTTGAAGGCGTCTTCACGATTGCGGAGGATATGTCGAAGCTGCGTTGCGTCGTAATCCTCGAAGAAGATCTCGTCTGGATTGAATGAGCTATTCGCGCGGCTATTGAGATCAGACATGAAATCGACGTAGTTGGTTATCGCAGTGACGGAAACGGGGCCATCAAACCGGCCGAGGTCTCGAGCCCGCGAGAGTTGGTAAAGGAGTGAATTATATTCTGGTTCCGAGTATGGGCCGTCGAGCATGTCGACCTCGTCTAAGACGAAAATTACGCCGTCATAGTGTTCGCGCATGATTTCCCACAGGCGCTCGAGTTTCTGATCTGTCGAGACCCCACTCTCGGGAACACCCGGTTCTTCATCGATATTTGCCGTCGCTTCTTGAATGAGACGATAGACTGCACGACTGGTCGTACCTGGGCCCTCGCAGTTTATTGAAAACACACCGAACCGCATTCCCTGAGCCTCACTCAGCTCGACGATTTTCTTACAGACAGCATGGATAATCAGGGATTTCCCCGTTCCAGACGGCCCAGTCAGCAACATCTCCGGAATGCCGTGGTTCTGGAGAGCGGGTTTGAGATTTGTGATGACGGTCTTCAACTGCTCATCGCGACCAACGATCCGATCTTCGTCGATTATCGTATCCGGACGAACCAAATCCTTGTTTTCGAAGACAGTCTCAACAGATTCAGATTGGAGCTCGTCCATAATCGAGATCCCGCTACCAGAATCGTCGAGCGTAGTTTGACTGCTGGTAGACTCCTCGGAGTTACTCTCTCCGTGCTCTCCGGGAACCTCCGTTATAGATTCAGACTGTTCCGTCTGGTTATCTGTAACCGGCGATTCATCACCCATACCCAATCCTCTGTGGGCCTACTATAAATAGGTAAAGGCAACCTATTTCGATTTGTAATCTCGAAGATTCACCCGGTGGAGTTACTGAGTCGGCAGTCTCCTCATTCTAAGTGTCGAACCGGTTTCGATACAGAGACGCACCCCTATTTCGAGTTGTATAGTCGTGTCAAAGATTAAATTGAATCTAGCCACACACCCCTTTTTCGAGTTGTAACGGATTGGGAGCCTCTAACACGGTTTCGAGATATTCTTGACGCCCGGTCGTGTCATATCAATAGTATTGGTCGGAAGTAGTTCAGCCCACCCGTTGAGAACCCACCCAAGAGAAGTCACGAACCATCCTCGAAGACCAGCTTGACCACTACTCCACGGGAGAGTCCTCACACCCCCACCCCTTTTTCGAGTTGTAACGCACAACAGCGGGAGGGACAGATGAGCTGTTAGACGAGATCGAAACACCACGAAACTGCGGTAGAGAGCTTCAAACAGCGATTCTCACGGTGTTCCTCGAACAAACCCATGTCGATCCTACTACTCACGGATACGTAAGCTTCCTTACGTATCGTTCGTGAGAACCACCTAGTGCGGATGTTGTTTGCTACCATGGGACATAAAGGTTCCCATCTTATAGTCCTATGTAGAATTTCGGGGTAAGGAGGCGTGATACCTCTAAAAACCGGTTATTCGAGTTGTTTGAGCCTTCTTCGGCTTTCTCTCCCCACCCCACCCTTGTTCTGTTACAACTCGAAAAAGGGGTGGGGGTGTCACCCACCTCTCGAGGCAGGACCTCGCTCGAGAATCCATTACCTACCTACGGCCTACACTCCAAGGGGATCGTCCACCAAATATGCTTCTACAGCCCGTTAGGGACGGGGCAGTCACTCATCATCAACGCAGTTTGTCAGCAGGTTCTCGAACCCGCGAATCCACAGAGTGACCGATCTACTACGAGATGTCGGCAGAGTTCGTCTTATTCGTCGGGATTGACTGGCGATTTATATTTTGACTTGATTTTTTCTCCCTCCCGCCACTGCCAGTAGTAGTACCGGTTGTCGTTGATCTCCTTGATCGTGATTGTGGCTTTCGACGGGACGTCGTCCGGGAGGTCATTCGGCCGATCCTCGACTTCGTCGTCATCTGATTGCTCCTCGAGGCGGGCCTCGCGAGCTTTGTGCTCTGCTAGCTCCTCGGCGTAGCGTGCGACCTGCTGGAGCTGATCTGGAGCGTACCCGTTGAGGGAATTGACGATGTCTGTCGGGAGTTCTGCCGGTGGCGTCGGTGGCTCGTAGGGCATTGGCTGTCGCCTCGTGTTAACCAACAGAAGCCATCAATTCATAGC
Source organism: Halobacterium sp. KA-4 (assembly GCF_021028995.1). Classification (GTDB taxonomy): domain Archaea; phylum Halobacteriota; class Halobacteria; order Halobacteriales; family Halobacteriaceae; genus Halobacterium. Next base: position 5,601 of record NZ_JAJJZG010000012.1, read on the forward strand.
TCTGTTGGTTAATTACGCCTGGTTCGATTCAGTCGGGAGTCGACCGTCCGGGCGAGGAACCCGTCTTTGCTTGATTTCGTGGTCTACCCGGCGGATGTGTTTGCAGCCGCCCTCGGGCTCTCGTTGCTGCCAGTCCGGACAGGTGCAGGATTCGCTAATTACGTCGACCTCGTACCACCTCCCCGAGGCTGACTGCACCTCGTACCGGCCACCCTTTTTGAGCAGCGAGACTGCCATTGTTTCGTCGACGGCCCGTCGAGTTCGCGGTTCGAGGTCTGCACACTGGTTCGAGTGCTTCGTGACGACCATCCGGTCGCGAACATCGCCAGTTCGTCCACCGTCCGACGCCACGGCGCCGGGAGGAGTCTGGAGCTGATCCTGCAGCAGGTCTTCAATCGGATGACCCTCCGGCCACAGATAGTGGACTTCCCGCCGATCGCGATGGTCGTAGGAGCCACAGGCGGCAGCGCTCCCAGTCCAGACACACCACGCCCCGAGTGCTGCCATCACGTCGACGATGACTCGCGGAACAGCGTCGTATTCGTCGGGGTAGAATACCCGGAAGCGAGTACATGCCTCCTGCGGCGGAACCGTCTCCCACCACTCGACGTCGTCGTCCCAGCTGTTGCACATCGCGTCGTCCTCTCCGTAGCCGACAGTCACGCCGTCAATCTGCGGTACCTCCACCGATGTGTCGTCAGCCTCGTCTTCGAGCAGCCGAAGGACGGCGTACCGGAGATACTCGTGTTCCGGATGGTCTGATGATTGGGCGACCTGCTCGTGGTGCTCTGCGACTCGCTCTGCCTCGTCGAGAACGGTCGTTAGATATCGGTCGGTCATAGTTCGTGGAGACGGGACTGCGCCTCCGCCCCTCGGCGGGCGCTGATAGACTTAACCAACAAATAGCGATCAGTCGTATCCTCTGTTGGTTAATTCATTTCTGCTCGAATGCTGCGCCGGATCGGACTACCGGAGCCAAGAATTATATATCTGTATAGAGATAACTCTATAGGAAATACGGGGGACAAGACTAATACCGTTAGATGCGATACCGATAACTAGCAATGATGGAGTACGTCGACGAGACCGCGGCGAAGATCATGGTCGCGGCCCGGCCGGGCGACTCGATCCGTCGAATCGCCCAGAAGATCGACGGCTCCTACTCCTGGGTCTACGACTGGATCGAGCGGTTGGAGGACGCAGGCTTCATCCGGCGTGAGGACGGCGTCTACATCGAGAATTACGCTGTCAGGGATCGCTACTACGATCTCGTCGCCGCTATTTCTCGCGCTGTTCCCCCCTCGATCGACGACGGCTACGTCATTCCGCACTTCGCCGGGATGCCCTTTGCGTACACGAAAATCGACGGCGTCTACGTCTGGACCCACGGCGGCTATCAGATCGCCCGGGGCCACGACGATTATCCGATCTTCATCCAGGTCGCCGACCGGGATGTTGAGCAGTGGACGGCATTCTTTGATGAGTTCGGGATTCCGAGCCGGATCGAAGAGCGGCCGGATGCGAGCGACTACGACGCGACCGTCTCGTACGTGTTGTTCCCGACGAGTGGGGGCATCACTCGCGAGTGGGTCGACGGCAATCCGGTCATTCCGTTGGACGATGCAATCGAGCACATGTTGGAGTACCGGGTGAACTACGAGCCGGCGTTGGAGATGATCGCTGACGAGTACGACCGCGATATTGACGCGTCCCACGAGGATCCGCGTTTGAACGCATGAGTCTCGGTGAACGCGAAGACGAGCTGCTGGATACGCTGGAGGCCGTCATTGACGCTGACCTGCCATACGTCCTCGTCGGTGGGTGGGCGATCGCGGCGTTCAATCAGCGCTTCACCACGGACGTCGACGTCGTCATTCCGGCCCAAGCGGTCGACGACTACACGGACCTTCTCACCGACCGCGGCTACGAGAAAACGGCCGATGTCGAGCGAAACGAGCTCTACGAGGGCCGTACCATCCGGTTTGAGAAGGACATCGGGAATCCGGTTCGGTTCGACGCGATGGTCGACGCGTTGGGCTGTCGCCAGACGGAAGCTGAATGGTCGTATCGCTATCTGACCCAGCACTCCGTCACCCAGGAACTGCGAACCGGGCGCCCGGTAACAGCCAGGATTCCGGAACGGGAGTTGCTGTTTGCCGTGAAACTTCACAGTGGCCGCAAGGCAGACTCCCGGGATCTGGTGGTGCTGGCTGCTGGCGCGGATTTCGACCGGATCGCGACTCATCTGCATCGCGGAGAATCCGAGAAGCTCGCTGGTCGCATCGAGACTGTCCTCAACCGCCTCACGTCGGAGGATTTCGCAGATGCATTCAAAGGAGTCTTCGAACAGCAAACGGTTCCCGAACAGGATATCGATGCCGTCGTTGAGTTCCTTCGTGACCAGCAGCGCCGAATCGATTCTGAACGATAACATCGACTGTCGATGGGTATGTCTCGGGACCGATCGAAACACACGGGGTCGGGATGCCGAACGAATTAACCAACAATGTCGACAGAGTACCCTCCGGCGTTGGTTAACAGCCGGGAAGGGGGTGTTCAGCCCTCTACAACTGTGTCGATGATTTCCTGAGCGGTCGAACTGATCCGGCCGAGACGCTCCTGAATACTCTCCGCATCGTCGTCCTGCCACGCGGCAAGATAGAACGCTGACCCGCTCGTATCCAGGTTGAAATACCGCCCGACGATGTACGCAACGGCTTCCGCTTCGACCTCGCGTTTTGCGCGCTCGGGCTCGTCGTCGCCATCGAAATGAAGCAGCGCGTGGGCGTACTCGTGAACCAATGTCACCGCGAGATCGGCCTGATTTGAGCGGGCTTTCGCTTCGACGACGGGCTGGCCCTCGTGGAGAGTCCGGTGTTTGCAGACGCCTTTCGCGTCGCCATGCTCCCACTCGGCAGCGTCGACGACACGGACGTCGATATCGAGAGTAGTTGCCGCATGGAGGAGCGCTGGCACCAGGTCGTCGGCGTCACCAGCTGCCTCGGTTTCCAGCTCGGGTAGCGGTTCGCCCTCGGTTTGAGACACGTCGAAGACTGCCGTTGGTTTGAATCCAACCAGTCCTTTCGACCACTCCTCGGGCGATGTCTCGTCATAGTCACAGTCGCTTTGCTCGTGGTAGCTCGGTGAGTTCTCGCACTCGGGGCACTGCTTCGTAATAATGGGTGCCCAGATCCAGATCGCCTGTTCGCCCTCTTGGACGTGCCGGTCGAACTCCGATCTCCACGTATTGTAGCCCGCCACGCGGGTCGCCTCGGGACACTGGAGTTTGATCAGGAGGGTGTTACGATGAGAATAGTCGTGGAATCGGGACTGGACATCGAGCCACTCCTGGAACTGTTGGCTGGCTTTTGCCTCGTCGACGTCTGCGACGAGATCGTCGATCCAGTCTTCGATCGTACTGTGCATCTTGTCGTGTCGGGTGTCGGTCTCCTCGAACGAGACCCCCGACTCACTGGCTGTCATCATGGATTGCATCACATCGAGTACGACGACGTCTCCGAGAAGTCAGGACGCGCCGCACCCCTCGGGGGCGCACGATAAACATCGGCGCGACTTCGGGGGGTTTAGATCGGAGCTGCTATCGGAGCGCTGCTTTCTCGTCAGCGAAGCCGACCGTGACGAGGTACTCAAGGAACGCGTCGAACTGGTCGACATCGCTCGGCGTGTCCGTCGCGAGGTGTCGTGCCCACTCGATGGCCCACTGGAACGCAGGATCGGTCCCGCCCTTACCATGTATATACCACCAGCGGGCGGCCTTCAGGACGACGAGCGGATTCGTCGGCGGTTGCTCGCTTGCGAGTCCACGAGTGATCGACCGAATCTCCTCGGGTACCTCGGCGGGGTCGACCTCGCCTGATTGGGTGTTCGATACGTCGACTGGAATGTCGTCAATCGAGACATCGTTCGGACGCTGTTGTTGACTCACGGAAAATCACCTTCTCGGAGGACTTTTTGGATCGAGCCCTCGCCCCCTCCGGGGCGCGAAAAACCACTCGTAGCGTCACGCCGGTGGAATGTACACGCTCTGCTCGCTGGCGATCTCCTCCAGGTTGTTCCGATGGCGATGTGAGAAGTAGCACTCGTAGCTGCAGTAGCCACAGAGCACGCCGGTATCATACTCAGCGATGAAGGGACCGCGTCGAGTCGTCCAGACGTTCGCTTCGCATTCGGTACACACAGCGCTATCGAGATTGGTCGGTGACGGACCCTCGTACTCGATTTCGAGGATGTCGCTATGTGGCGTTGAGTCGGGCCAGACGCCGTGAGACTGCCAGAAGGCCTTGATGCGGGCGAGACTGTGTCGGACTGTCTTCCGAACTGTGACGTGGGAGGCGTCACGACCGCTATCATCCCAGCCGTCAGCCGTCCAGAACTCCCCGAACTGCGCGCCGCGATGCAGCCCGTTCCAGTCGAGGCCGACGATGTCGGCCGGTGGGTCGTCCGTGAGTGTCGGTCGGGTCAACTGCTGGATGACGTCCCACTGTTTCGGTGGGCTGCCCCCCAAGATGTGAACACGACGGCCACGCCAGTCGGTCGGCTCGGAGAACTCGTGGGCCAATCGGTCGGCGTACCCCCGCGAGTAGCCGAGCACGAGGTCGTTCGGGATCGTGTCGATCACCTCGCGGCACTTTGGGACGATGACGAGTTCTGCGTCGGGATAGCTCGCCTGGATTTCGCGAGCCGCGGCCACGTACTCGTAGACGTCGTCGGGCTCGTATGCATCCCCAATCACGCCGACTCGGGGCTCGTGTTCGAAAAATCGGGAGACGTACCGGTCAAGATCGGGATTCCGAAAATCGTTATCGAGCATCCCGACGGGGATGTTCAAGTGCTGAAACTGCGTCTGCTGATAACTACAATCTTCCCGAAAGCCGGGCAAGAAGCCGAGTTTGAAGGCGTCAAACACAAACGGAGCGCGATGCAGGAACGCCACGACGTCGGCTTGTCTGGCAGCTGCAATCTCTCGTGCAGTGCTGCTGCTAGTGCTGGTATCAAGCGACATGAGTAGGGCCTGGCGCGACCGTCTCTGGCCGCCCCGCACCCTCTCCGGGGGAGAAAAAACGACCGGCGGTCAGCTGTTAACCAACGATAACTAACGATACAGTGCTGTGTTGGTTAACGGGGCACTCATTCAAGTCTTCTCGTAACTCGGCCGCCTTCCACTCGAATCGTTTCAGTATCTGTGTCCGATTCTGGTGGGCGTTCTCATAGGCGACACACTCTCGGGGCATCACCATGTCTGGGATAGTGGCGATGGCTGCGTTGATAAGTGGGTATTCGGTGCTTTGAGCCGTTTTCTCCGGTAGACCCTCATCTGCTGATTCGGATTGGCTTGACGAGTCACCCATTGTGGGCGCCTCACCGTTTGATGGAGCAAAAAAGGGACGCGATCCAGACACTTACTGGTCTTGAGATGCAGCTACGACCATATCCATAGTTGGATAGAAGAGGCGGCGTTGAAGAACTTCAATCGGCCCTCGATCTCTGGTTTCTTCAAATAATTCGTGCCGGCGGCGAAACTCCTCAGTGCCTAACTCGTGAACAACGTTCAGCTCCGCGTGTAGCTCTTCGTTCCGAATAACGCGAAGATATCCTTTTCCGGTTAGCGTGGCGAAAACGATGCCGATTAAGACTGCAATGGCACCCTGAACCAATGAATAAATCGGATCCAGTACGCCGATCACACCGACGGCGATGGTGAGACAGATGAAACCTACAGTGAGCGACGCGAGGCTGACTGTGAGGACTATGAATTTGAGTCGGGCGGTAGGGCTTCGGCTGGCGTGGCCGTGTTCGTGGAGGAATAGATACTCAACAAGCTCGGTCGACAGGTCGCATTTAACCCGCTCGTTTAGCCAAATTGTATTGAATATTGTCGTTTTCCCGGGGGCGCCGATAACTTCGTCTGGCATCCAGCAAACAGTCGCCGATGTTCCACCAACGCTGTATTCATCGGTGTCGCCGACAGACTGTCCTGGAACCGGAAACAGCCTTATGAGGGACCTTGTAACAAGATTCACGGACTTATGGGGTTGGAGGCAGGCCGGTGGAATAAATCAGATGGTAGCAGGTGCGGTATCGTTGTGTCCAGCCTAGCGCAAGGTCCTTGAATCCCATACTAACGCACTTGTGAACCTCTTGGCGAGGTGCACTCGTAACAGTTCAAATATCTTAATCGAATCGGTATCGGACTCGTCCGCCGTCACTTACCCACGACCTCTGGCTGGCTTGATTAGGAAGTTGAATTGCCCCGTTTCGACCCACTTGCCGGTGTCGAAAGTTTGGCTCTTTCATTGTGATTACCTCGAATTGGATTCATCATCGACTTTATGCTCTCATCACGTTCCTTGCGCTCCTTTTACAGACTCAAAAATAGCTTACGCTCATCTCGATAGGTCGTAACATCTGGTTTTGCGATGGATTTTCGTTCCAGAGGACGGCTCTCACGGCTATCGAGTTGCTTCAGCGGTCGCAGAGAATCTCATCGTCTCCCGTGTTACGAAGTATTGGGATAAGCCAATAGCTTATTGGGAGACCTGGAATCACTCCCTATTTTTCAATTTGACCTCTGGGAGGTATAGCTCCATCATGTCCTTATGTTGCTCGATTTTTTCTTCTGGGTAATTTGTAATATGGGAGTTCCTCTTGCTATATTCAAAGTAGGACTCCAGTTTCTTACGGAGCTCGTTCGCCAATTCCCTATTGCTTGGATTGAACCATTTGTACCACTGGTATTGGAAATCATTAGGGGTGAAAGAACGGGCAGAATCATGGATTGCAATTCCAAATGGTGGCGCATCTTCTTCAACACCATATGCTTCCACCATTGGCGGACCAATTAGGAGAGACTCAATATTTTGGCTGTACTCCTCGTCGTCAAATTCAATCGGAAAATCTTTACCCTCAACTATCGGACCAAATGAGATTCCTCCACGGATAATGAACATACCCTCTGTGTCCCTTTCAAGTACCTGATGTGCTGCATTTTCGAAAGCAACCTCGATAAATTCAGTTAGATCTTGAATGTCCTCTGAAACTATATAAACTCCGTCCATCATTGGGTATATCGTGAGCCCATCGCTCTCAACCTCTTTAGCTAAAATTTGGAAATTCAAAATCTTCTGTGCGGCTACAGAGATATTCTGATACATATTATTACCAGTACCCATGATATCCATCCAACAAACATAGGAATATTTGGGCTCAGGTGACGGTAAACTGTCGTCGTAGCTATTGGTCATAAGTTCTCCCCATTAACTGGGTCTCGTTGAGTTGTACAGGTGTGCATAGCTTGTATTGTCATCCAAAGTTTCTTATTCCCTCCTAAAGTTACTCTAGATAGGGCGGTGCCCCACAGGGGCGCTTCCTGGTTCCTATTCATACTCCATTTCCTCCAAGAAGTCATCGCTACTCAGTATGTGAATATCCTTGGAGGGATTAAGATCCCTGAGCAGTTTTGGGACGTCGGCATCGGTTCCCCTAGTATAGACAATATGGTCACCGCTCCTAACGACAGAGGGCAACCGATGTGGTTCCATTTTCACCACACAGCCTGCATTGTCTTGAGCCCATTTTCGGGCGTAAGCATGGAAATCTGTTTGAGGCAGTACACGTTGATCAAAGCCTGAGAAAATATCGTCATATATGAACATAGCTGGATGAGGGAAATGAAGTTCGCTCTGGATCGAATAACGATGGGTAGGGACAATATGATCTGAGTTTTCATGATTTTCGCTAACAGACTCCGCATTTACCCTTGGCCCTGAACTGTCGATATATTCGCCAGTGACTGTACCATGTGCGGCCGAGGGCAATTCATCGTAATCTTTGTTCTTAGGCAGAGTTCTAGCTAAGTTGTTAGAAATGAGATCAGCTGTAGACAATGATGGGTAGGTTGAGTCGCCATGAGGCACGATTTTCAGATCAAATTGGTTTCCAACATATTTCCACGCCTTCGTAATCTTCCCTTGAACATTGTCTAACCAAGCCTCATCAGGGACATCATCCCAATCAGCAGTATTTCGGTGGAAATCCCATAACGTAATTATGGGGAAAAATTGGCTTAGATAATCGTCGGTATAACGAATACCCGATATTTCTTTTCCACCTTCTCCAATAACCACATCATCTTTGAACCATCCGACGGTAATGTGGATATTCTTTATTGCTGGATTGTTCGCTAACCGTTCTATAATATCATCTACGGCTTTAGTAATCTCGAAAGTGGGCACTCTGTTTTGAACATCACTTGATTTAATAGTATTATGACCTAGCTCTATATCATATTCATCTACGAAATCAGAGACTTGTTCAAAATAATACTCGTCGAAATTAGAACCGCTACTTACCTCTAATGCAACGCCAACGAGATAGACTCCATCATCATCTTGATGTTTTGAGGCATCGACTGCCACGAACTCCGCCATTGTTGAAAGTCGTATTTTTATCCCGCAGCATTATACTTTCCGTTATATTGAGTTTGAGCACCGCGAAAACGTCGCCTACTCCTGATCCCGATCTATCTGACATCCCCCTCTTTGGGATCAACGAGGTCGTTGCTCTCAGCCACGAGTTCCTGAACAGCGGGCGCAGGGTCATCCTCGACCGGGAGCGTTCGCACGTCGAGCGGGGCGGGATACGCTCGGTCGCCCTGAGCGCAGAGTAGAATGAGCCATTCCTCGCTCCCGTCGCCGAGAACGACGTAGTGGTCGATGTCCCGGCGTTGGAAGACCGTCTGGACTGACCGGCTCACGGCGCTCCAATTCGCCGGCAGCGATGGCGACGGTTCCCCACCATCTGGAGTGAGGGGATGGTTGTCCTGGAACTCGGCACGTGCGGCTTCAATGTCGTCGCCGGTGAGATGCCAGCAGTCAGCCGGGCCATCGCACGCTAGTTGGCTCACCACCGCGTTGCGGAACTGGATGTAGTGCTGGTGGGCGCCGCTCTCGTAGTAGTAGTAGTAGTAGTAGTCGAGCAGGAGCGCGCAGGCGAGTTGCGCCGGACCGCTCCCTGTGTAGCCCCAGTCGAATCCTGATGGGCTATGTCGCGCGAGCTCGAGGCTTCGGTCGGGGGAGAGGCGCTCGTGCTCTGTGAGCTTCAGCACCACCGGAGTTCCGTCGACGCGCATGCCTACGTACTCGACGTGGTCTGCGTTTGCCTGGCACCGTTCACTATCATCCTGTACTGCCGCTCGTGGGTGGTTGGTCGAATTCGTCTTCATAGGTCGAACGCGGGTCTTCGAATTCCCCGCACCCCTCTGTGGGGTCGAAAAACCCATGCCAGACGAGCGTACTCGAGGAGACTAATGCGCTCTCGCTGAATGTTCAGTGGATATAGAAGATTATCTTGTCCGGGCTCTCACCCATACTGAGGCCTGTACCGACGCAGTAGCTATCCGCATCTTCGATGGCTTTGATGATGGGCAAGAGGTCTTCGGTGCCGTTCTTCGCCTCGACGTGTTCCTTAATCTCATCCGCGTACTGATCCAACTGGGTGACCTTGGACTTTGATGGGTCAACCTTCGCTGTTCCGTGCTCAAGGATTGTTTCAGGAACATCGAGATCCTTTGTTTCGTCGACCGGTTCACCGCACTCTGTACAATCCATGGTGGATCTCACGACGCCGGTTTTCTAAGGCTTTGTCTGTTCTACTAGGGGAATTAGCGCTCGGCGCCGTAGACGATTGCTGAGCGGCTTTCGTAGCCGCAGTCTCGACACTCGAACCACCGTTGTACCTTCGCGCCGTCAGCACTCTTCTGGACGACGACGACGTCTTCGTTAGGACACTCTGGACAGGGTAGTTCAGGCTGAGGGCGCTTTCGGAGTTCGTCACGAAGTGATGTGGCTTCCTTCGTCGCGAATCCGCGCGACCATACGGGATAGCCGTCGACGAGAATCGCGGCCCGCCACTTATGCACGTACGAGTCCGGCGCTCGGTGCAGGGCTGCTCGAACGTTGATCTCTGTATTTCGGTACGCCAGGATTGGAGTACGGCTCTCTCGCGTCCAATTGGTGAGTCGTGTCATCGTTGTTCCTCGAAAAGACAGCGAGCGGCCGCATCGTCGCCGGCGAGCGTCTGCTGGTCCTCGGCTGTATCGGCGAAGAGACTGGACTGTTCACCCTCGGATGGTTGCTCAACTTCAGGCCGGTCGTCGACGCCGAACTCACTCGACTCGGGCCGATCGAGACGTGAATCCCGGTCGCGATGATCCACGTCAGCGCCGAAGTCCTCGAGTGAGGTTTCGACGCTCGTCTCTGTGACTTCGAGCTGGCCATCATCACCGAACGCGGTCTGCTGTTGAATCTCGATTTCGGGTCGCTCGCTCATTTGGATTGAGCCTCCACCCACCGAGGCTCCGACAGACACCTCCGAGTGTCGCGTCAGTCGCCCTGGGAGCGGATCTCGGTAGCCCGCTGTTTGAGTCGGCGGAGGATCTGGACCCGTTGCTGATTCGCGTTCTCGTAGGCGACGCAGGCTCGCAGCGTCTCCATGTCGTTGATCGTCACGATACCGGCGTTGATGAGTCGCGTGCTTGGTGGGTCGAGCCGTTGCTCCGGTGTGAGACCATCTGGTTCTGCAGCTTGGTCTGACGAGTCACTCACGTATGTTCGCCTCCGCCTTTTCAAGGCGGCAACAAACCGCTCTAACTCGCTTTCCGTCTTCCGTAGCTACGGGAACGGATTCGCAGCTACCGGTACTGCTGCTGTCGCGGTGACCGCTGTCTCACTTCTGTTGTCGCTTGAGAAACTCGAGGAGGATCTCGATGTCCTCAGCCGATGCCGACGATTGGCCGAACAAGCTCTTGAATCGGTGATCGAGTCCGCCCTCTTCGATGAACGCTTGTGCGTCACTGAGCTGTTCCCGAAGGGCATCAGCATCGCCGCGATGCAGATGTGTCTCGACTAGATCTAAGTCGATCGAGGGGATCGCAGCAAGGACATCTGCGAGATCCGTTTTCCGGCCACTATGGAGCTTGGCGGCAACGAGCACTTCCCCATCAGCGGCTCGTGCAGTCGTCGACCGAGTCCCGCCTGAAATCGTCGTCGGGGAGCTGTGCGTGCATAGATAGTCGAACGACCACTCTGCTTCGGTTTGTCGACACCCAAGTCCGTTCACGAGAATGTCCACACCGACCGGATGGGGCAGTCCTTCGGTTCGTTCGAAGCAGTCGATTTCCCGGTTGTAGATTGTCTCTTCTGCTGGGACTTCGAACTCGGTTGTCCGTTCGAAGCCATGTTGTTCCAGAAACGCCACGACGTCCTTGTAGTCATCTGGTGCAATGACGAGGTCGAGGTCGGTCGAGAACCGCGTCTCGAACTGACTGATCGCGTATCCACCAACGAGGACGAATCCAATGTTTGACTGCTCCAGTTCATCGAGGACTTGGATGAGCGCGTCACTGCGGTCTTCCTGGCTCATGCTCAGGCGGGCTCTCGGCGATAATTCGCATCGGTGTCGACGTCGTCGTACATTCGGCCGAGCATGTCGAGGGCAGACTGAAAGGTTGCGTAGTACTCGTTCGCGAATGCCACGGTTTCCTGAAGCGGAATGACAGGCCGTCCGTCGACCATCTCGGCATCGATCTGTGGCCGGGGCTCGAGGACAACCTGAATGGCGCAATCAAGGTCTTCAGCGGGCTGGCGTTCTTCCGCAGTCGGGATTCCGAACCGATCGAAGAATGTCTCCCAGGCGTCGACGTCCTGCTCGCGAACAGCGATGAACAGGGGATAATCCTCCGGGTCGCGAGCGACTTGGTAGCCGCCCTGGGTCCAGACGTATACTGCATCGATGGATGTGAATGCATAGTCCAGGCCGGCGAACTGCGGGATGACGTACGCCTCCGAGATGGATGGTGGTGAGATGTCTGCTGCCGTCGTCAGGAACTCGAGACCGGCGTCTCGGAGCGTCTGATCGACGAGCTGGAGGCCATCATCGTACGCGACGTATCCCGCTTCTTCGATGCGGTTCATGACGCGCCGAATCGTCTCTCGGTTCTCGTCGATCTTTCGCGCGACGCCGGAGATGGAATCGCCTTGGTCAAGCGCGAGGATGACCTTGAGTTCCTTCTCACCGCATACTTCGTACATCCTATGGTTACACAATTCTGTGCAACACCTAAAAGAATTACTCTTCGTGTGGGGCTGCTGGCTGGATCTGGCGAGCGTCCTCAGCGAGATCGTGAATGTACTCCCGGAGGATTTCCATGTCCTCGCGGGCATCTTCGAGCGTCTTGCCTTTCGCTTTGGCCACGATTTTGTCCTGATCGCGGGTGCCAGTGCCGCGAGTGAGCTTCACGGTGAGTGAGACGCCGACGTCGCTTCGCTCGACGTACTCGGTTGGTGCCTGTCGCTCAGTGTTCTCCGTCGATTCGGCGGACATGTGCGACTGCTGAGTGGGTTCTGCCATGGATTGCTCTCTAGAATGGATTTCAGGCGGACAGCGCAACCGGTTCGTCGGCGAGCTCGCGACGGGCTGCGTCGATCTCGCGTCCAGTGAGCCGCCAGCACCCATCGGGTCCTGTACACTCTAGCTGGCTCACGACGTCTGTCTTGAATTCCATGTATTCAGCGAGGGCGACGTCCTCGTCGTCGGTGTAATCGAGCAGGAGTGCAAGCGCGAGTTGGGCCGGTCCACTGCCACAATACCCAACCTCGAATCCGCTTGGACTGTGATTTACTAGTTCAAGACTTCGCTCCGGTGTCAGCTGTTCTTCGCCGGGTCGTTTCTCGACGATAACGCGGCCTTGACGACGGTAACCGACGTAGACGACATCGGAATTATCCGAGATCCGTGACTGTTCGTGCGAGTGTGGGTTGCTTATTCCACTCATCGGTTGGTCCGCGGAGGCTCCTTCGAACACCCCCCGCACCCCTCGGGGGGCGACAAACAACAACTGCGGACGAAGTACCAGTTCACCGGCGTCGAACCGTCTCGCCGTCGCGCTCGAGAATCTGCTTGGTGACCAGTCGGTCAATTGCGTCATCGACGGCATTTTCCTGGTGGTCCGACAGCGCCCGCACATTCGCGAGGACGCGCTCTCGGATCGTGTCGACGTCGTCGATCCCATCGTCCACTGCTCCAAGAACGGTGTATTCGATTTCGAATTCTGTCGCAAATTCTTCGATACGGGCGGTGAACGTGTTTGGGAGTCCCGAGAGGGAGTTCACCGCCATCTCGATTGCGAACAGCGGATGCGAGCGGTCGCGGATCTGCTGTGCTTCAGTCGCGCCGGTGTTGAACGGTCGCTGCTCGTTGATCTCGTTCAGAATCACCTCGTAGTTTACCCCTCGCTGGGCGTACGTCCGTATATCCTCGATGTCGCGTCGCCGGCCACTTGCTAGGTCACCACCGGAAACCGCTTTGAGCAAGAACATATCCTCATCGGAGAGGACGAATGCTGTCGCGTGGGTCCCGACCCAGAACTCCGCGGCCCGGTCGTGCATCCGGTCGGTGATCCAGACTTTTCCGACGATCTGCCGTTCGAAGAGATCGATCCGAAACCCGCGATCTTCGTGATGTAGTTCGACGGTTTTTCCGACGCCCTCGAACGACTCCGTCGGTTCATCGACAACCGTGAATCCCTGCGACGTGAGCGTCTGGTGGACGTGCTCGAACTCGGACACCACACCCACTGCGAGATCGATATCTTCGGTCTGGTCTTTCAATCCCCGCACTGTCATCGCAGATCCGCCGAGGAGATACACCGTCACGGACTCCGAGAGCCAACTGTCGAACTCCTCGAGGAACGCTTTGATCGCCTCGCCACCCTTGAATACAGTCATACGACTCCGTACTGCTCTTTGAGCGCCATAAATTCTGATTCACTTGGAAGGACGACAGGGAGCTCGTCCGCGTCCTCAACCCCTTCCTGCAGTGCCTGGTACATCGCAGCGATCGTGGATTCCAGATCGTACCACGCTGCAGTGTCTGTGAGCGTCTCTTGGTCGATGTCCAACTTTTCGATCAACAGCATTGCATAGCTAACGCGACGGGAGCCGCTATCGAGAACGAGCGTGTGACACACTACGTCGGCGGGCGTGAGTTCCTCGTCGGGTGCATACCAGAACGCGGGTTCGCCCGCGAGGAAGAACTGTAGCCCGTATTCCTCGAATCGACCGAGTCCAGTAACCTGCCACTCAGGGGCGTCCAGGAGCGTGTCCGCATCCTCGGTGGTCTGCACGCGGACGAGTGCGCGTTTCGGGTCGCACCACTCGACGGTTGCACTCGGCGCGAGCTCCCGGGCTCGTGTTCGGTGCTCGTGGGTCACGACGGCCTGCGCGAACGCCAGCAGCGGTGCGAGGTCCTCGCTCACCGCATACTCGGGGCCGGACGGGGACAGCATCACCCGATGTTTGAGCGGCGACAGCGCCTTATGAACGCCTTGTCGAGTAATCTCGAGTCGCTCTGCAATCTCGGATACTCGGCGGGGCTCGTCGAGAAACCAGCACACCTGGAGGGTAGCAGGCGAGAGGAGGTCGGCCCATTCAACGTGGCTGAGTTCCGACTGCAACGTCCGGTATGCTTCAATGACCGGGTGGTCCGCGACACGGACTTGCCGCTGGTTGTTGGGCCCGCGGCGTTCGACCAAGAGCCCCGCGTCCAGCAAGTCATCGAGCACCTCGTAGATGTGTGCCTGTGAATACCCGGTTTCCGTTGCGAGGTCTACTGGCGTCGCCTCGCGACCGGTACTCAGCGCGTCAATCACGGCGAGTCCGGCCTTTGAAATCATCTGTGTATACCCTAACACCCACTCGTATAAATACGCTTCTGGATTTAGGTTGACGAACTAGCTATCCAGTAACCAGGTTTGTGAGTGCATCCTCGAGCGACCCGTGGAACTGCCAGCTCGCCCGCTCGAAGGCCTCGTCGGTCGGACCGTCCCAGCGGGGGAACGCGGAGTGACCGCTCACTTTGACGGTCCACTCGGTCGGCTCGTCGAACGGGTTCTCTGTCGGGAGTTCCACGACGTAGAGGTATTCCTCGTCGCCGTGGATGCCGTCGGCCGGATTCTCGACGCCGTGGCCCAGCAGGAACAGCGGCTGGTCCAAGTGCTCCATATTGGACGGCTCAAGGAGATCCGCTGGCTGAGCCGCGTCGATCGTTCGCTCTGGGTCGCCATCCAGATAGAGGTCGACCGTCGAGAGCTTGTCGAGGAACACGAACGTCGCCGCCGTGTAGCCCGGTCCCCGCTCTGCGCGGGTCGCATCGAGAAGCTCTTTCAGCTGTACGAGCTCCCGGAGGACGCTCCCCGGGTAGCCGTCCGAATGCCGGTACACCTGCGCGACGCGGTCGGCGCTGCCATCTGTCTCACCGGTCTGTTCGACTCGTTGGACGAATCGGAGTTGGCTCCGTGTCGACATCGGTACTCGCCGGCGCGTGTGCGCCGGCACCCATCGCCGGCGCTGAAACAACACCACACAGTCGTAGCGGGATTGCAATCCGCTACGCGAGATGTGACACCTCGTCTGGTTCCTCCATGTCGTCGAATTCACCACGCTCGACCGGCTCCCAATCCTCCCCAGGTGCTGGACTCCACCAGTCGGTTTTGTAGGCCCCCGGTGCACCGAGGATTTTCACCCGTGCCGAGCCGTCAGGCAGGTCGCGACGGAGCTTCTCGTCGACGTGGAGGTTCCACGTCGAGTGGGTGTCGAAGCAGGCGAGGACGGCCTCCTCGTAGCCGCGTGTCTCCCGTGACTCTTGCAGTTTGACCTGCGTATTGCAATTCTTGCAGAACACCCCCTCAAAGGGAATGTGACTGAATACCTCGTGCCCGCAGACGGGGCACCAGAGGAACTCGAACAGTGCTTCGCTGTGACGGTCGATGCCTTCCAGACTCATCTGTGGATCTGGCCCGATTGAGACGGGCCACCCATCCCGGCCCAAAATAAACGTCACCGCAGATACGTTCCAATCAATCAGCGCTCGGCGCCGTACACGATTCTCGAGGATGCTTCGTACCCACAGCTCCGACACTCGAACCAGCGCTGAACCTTCGCGCCGTCAGCCGTTTTTCCACCGATTGCTATATCGCTGTTCGGACACTCGGGACAACTCAGTTCGGGCGCTGGCCGGTCACGGAGCTCGTCACGGAACGATTTCGCGTCCTTCGTCTCGTACCCCCGCGACCACACTGGGTAGCCGTCGACGAGGATTACGCCACGCCACTTGTAGCGGTATGAATCCGGCGCTCGGTGTAAGACCGCCCGAGCGCCGGTCTCGGTATTCCGGTATGCGAGTGTGGGCGTGCGGCTCTCGCGCTTCCAGTTTGTGATCCGGGACATCTGTTAGAAGTGGACGTCGGCGGGCACGATCCAGAGCTCCTCGCTCTCCTCCAGCACTCGATCCAGCTGCTCACGGTGACGGATCCCGTTCGCATATTCGTTGTACAGGAAGATCGTTGGCCCGTCGTAGGCGCCAACCTGGTGGAAGGCGTGCCGAGCGAGATCTTCGTCGCGCATGATCTCCTCATCGGAGAGCTCGTCGATGGCCTCTTTCACCCGGTCGAGATTCCGCTCGAACTCCTCTTTCGTCGCCTCCCAGCCACGCTCAAGCAGGTCTTGGCCGGCATCGGAGTCGACGGGGGCTGCAGTCGGCAATTCACCCCATCGCGCCTTCCCCGCAACGGACGTGTCCTCCTCATCGAACGTCACGTGGTAGTCGAAGACTGCGCCGGCGTGTGGGTCCGCGCCGACCAGGCGGTCGAACACCGACTTTCCGCTGGCCAGTGCGTCGTCGTGGGTCGATTCTTCTACCAGAGCGTAAATTACCATGTGCATCTCGAACACCTCGAAACGCCGACGCACCGGGAGTGGTTGATCGTTCGCTCCTGCTGCGCCGGCACCCATCGCCGGCGCTCGAAAAACCCTGATCTAGCGGTCGATTCTTAGGACTCGTTCGTTCGATCGACTGTGATGGTCAGGTTTCCGGACTCGTAGTCAGCTTCGAAGTCGACGGTGAACGCATCCGAGTCATATGCGGCGTGGTAGGCGCGGTGACGCCTTAGCGAGCCCGTCGCCTTGAAGTGGAAGAACGCAGCCGACGTGTAGGGCTTACTCTGCGTCTCGATTTGCGTCTCAACTGACGCCGGAAGTGCAATCTGTGGCGTGTCGGTGTCAATACTCGCAGCGAACTCCTTCGCTTCCTCGACGGTCGCCTGTGAATGTGCGGGCGTCTCGCCAGTGAGCACGTTCACCGGTGTCTCCGTCTCATCGGTGAACAGGACATCGTGGAAGGTGCGCGTCCCGAGGACTGCGTCGGGATCTAACTCGCAATCGTGGAATGGATCGTCGTCTGAATTCTCGGGCATCAAATCACGAGCCAACGGTGGGGCTCAGTCCTTTCTGCCCCAGACAAACCACAACTAGTCTCGATGTAGCGGAGGTAAGTCCCGAAAGAAGAGCGTCCTGCCCGCACTTCCCGCCGCAGAATCAGGCGTCGATGATTCGATCGGGCTCGATTCGTGACAACCGCATCGCGTTCCCGGTGACGCCGAGGCTCATCCCCATATCTCCGACAACGACTGCCAGCGCAACGCTGACCAGGCCCAGCGGCACGCCTAACGCGAGCAGAAGCTTCACGCCGAGGCTCGCCCAGATGTTCTGCCGGATCACGCCGTTGGCCGTATGCGACAGGTCGTACAGGTACGGGAGTTTCCCGATGTCGTCGCCCATCAACGCAATATCAGCCGTTTCGAGGGCGGTGTCGGTGCCCGCCGCGCCCATCGCGATGCCGACCTCCGCAGTGGCCAGCGCGGGGGCGTCATTGATGCCGTCGCCGACCATCGCGACCTCCCCGTACTCCGCCTGTAACTCCTCGACTGCGTCGACCTTCTCGTCGGGTAGGAGTTCGGCGCGATATTCATCGACACCGACCTGCTCGGCGATGGCGCGGGCGGTGCCCTCGTTGTCCCCGGTCAGCATCACCACGCGCTCGACGCCCAGCTCGTGCAGGCGTTCGACAGCCCGCTTCGAGGCCGGGCGCACCTCGTCGGCGATGGCGATTGCACCCAGCAGTTCCGACTCCGTCCCGACGATAACGACCGTCTTGCCCTCCCGCTCCAGTGAGGTGAGCGCGTCCTCGGCGAACGCCCCGTCGTCGGCCTCGGTCGCCTCTTCCGCCACGACGCCGCCGTCTGTCTCGCGGCGTGCTCGAGCGAGGTCGAAGCCCAGCTCCTCGAAGAGCGCGGGCTTGCCCGCATAGTACGTCTCGCCGTCGATCTCGCCCCGGATGCCCTTCCCCGTGAGGCTCTCGAAGCCACTCGGGTCGGGCAGGTCGCCCACGCCCGCCTCCTCAGCACGGGCGAGAATCGCCGCAGCGATGGGGTGCTCACTGCGCCGCTCCAGCCCGGCGGCGCGACGGAGCAGATCATCCTCAGTGGTGTCGCCGACCGGGACGACATCGGTGACGGCGAGTTCGCCCTTCGTGAGCGTCCCCGTCTTGTCGAGCGCGACGGCATCGACTTCGCCCATCGCTTCGAGGTAGTTGCCGCCCTTGATCAGGACGCCGTTCTTCGCGGCGCTGGTGATGCCCGACACCACCGAGACGGGTGTGGAGATGACGAACGCACAGGGGCAGGCGATTACCAGCAGGGTGAGCCCGCGGATGAACCAGGTCTGCCAGTCGCCGGCGAAAGTGAACCCGTACCCGGCCACGTCCACCGAGATGGGGTCGGCGATAACCAGCGGCGGGATAGCGGCGGTCAGGATTGCCAGCACGACGACGAGGGGTGTGTAGTAGCCGGAGAAGCGGTCGACGAACTGCTCAGACTCGGTCTTCTTCGCCTGTGCGCCCTGTACCATCTCGATGATGCGCGAGAGCGTCGAATCGCCAGCGGTCGAGGTGACCTCTACCTCGAGGTACCCCTCTTCGTTGATCGCGCCGGCGTAGACCTCGTCGCCGGCAGTCTTGTCGACGGGGACGCTCTCGCCCGTGATCGGCGACTGGTCGACTGCACTCTCGCCGTCGATGACCGTTCCGTCGAGCGGAATCTTGTCGCCGGGGCGGACGACGACGGTCTCGCCAACGTCGACCTCCTCGGCGGGAACGGTCACTTCCTCACCATCGCGAAGGACGGTCGCCTCGTCGGGCGAGAGTTCCATCAGCTCGCGCAGGGAGTCCCGTGCCCTGTCCATCGCGTAGTCCTCGAGCAGCTCGGCGATGCTGAATAGGACGGCCAGCGTGGCGGCCTCGACGAAGTAGCCGATACCGGTCGCCGCGATGATCGCCGTCCCCATCAGCAGGTCGATGTCGAGGCTTCGGTTCTTCGCGGAGTAGTACCCGCTACGGACGACGGGGATGCCGCTGGCGGCGACGGCGCCGAGGAACAGGACATCTGCGATGTGGAGCGGGTACTCGAGGACGCTCGCCACCGTGACGTTCTGTCCGGTGAGGAGGAATTCGAAGAGGAGGCCGAGCGTGACGAACGCCGCGCCGAGCCACGTCTTCTTCGCGCGAGGACTCGTCCAGACCTCCGATGGTGGCGCGATGTCGACGCCGTCGGTCGCCTGGTTGTCCTCATCATCGCCCTCAGCGTCCGAGCCCCCGACGACCTCGTAGCCGGCGCCTTCAATCGCCTTGATTACGTCGGCTTCGCTAGTCCGATCAGGGTCGTACGTGACGTTGGCCGTGCCGGTGGTCGGCTGGAGCGTGGCGTCAGTAATGCCGTCGACACGCTGGAGGCTCTTGTCCACCTTTTGGGCGCAAGAGGGACAGTCCATCTCGGGAACGGCGAGGCGGGCGGTCAGCTCACGTCGCTGTCCGCCGCCGCTCGTTCCTCCTGCTGCGTCCGGATTCTCTGTCATCACGTCACGGTAGGAGCGGGAGTTCGATATGTCTTTGTTGGAATATTCCAACTACGGCCCTCAGTGGGATGCCAGCCGTTCTTCCGCTACCCGCTCGCCGGCGACATGTTGCTTCGCCAAATGTTCTTCCGCCCGACGGAGTCGGTAGGTGAGTGTTGACCGTGGCACGTCGAGATGCTCTGCGAGTTCTCCAACATCGACCTCGCGGGGTGATTCGTAGTAGCCGTGTTCGACGGCGGCCTGGAGAGCAGCCTCTTGGGCTGGAGGCAATCCACTTGGTGTTCCGTCGCTTCCCCTAGCTGATGTTGTGTCCGCTGTGCGGAGCATCTCCATCTGGGCGCACTCCCCGACGGCGACTTTGAGAGCGTCGAAGAACGCCGCCACGTCGCCATCGCCGGAGTGGATGAGTCGCCACGTGTAGTGGCGGCCCTCGTGACGAGTCTCGAACAGCACGCCGTCGCCGAGGTGGTCGCGAGCGATGTGGGGGACTGAGGCGCAGGTCGGAGTGCGCTCCCAATCTGAGTAGAGGATGAGCGCGTCGTCCGTGCGGTCGAGGACGCGGGTGGTCTGTGTGGCGTTGCAGTCCTCGGTGGCGAGACAGTCAGCGTAGTAGTCGCCGTTGAGAAAGGCGTCCTCGATGGCGTTGAGCGCCTCAGGCGTACCGGTGGCATGGTCGACCCGCCAGAGACGCTCGGCAGTGGCGTGCAGCGAGAGCGAGCGAACGCGAGCGTCGGGGTGGTCGGCGAGGGCGTCCGCCACCCTGTTGCAGCCGGGCTCGTATTCGAGAGCGAAGACGAGTTCGCGCATACCCCGTCTAAGGCCTGCTACGACATAACCCATGGCCTGCAGCGTTGTCGACCAGTAGATCTCAGATTACGTCGTCAGGGTCGTGAACTTCCTGCATTCGCTGTGCTTCGGCCGCGTATTGCTCCTGGAGGTCGGGGTCATCGACCATGCCAAGATTGCCGGGTTCAGCATCGACTGCTGCTGTCGTATCTCGGACGTCGGTGAAGGACGTGAGTGCGCGTTCCTTCCGATAGTACTGTTCTCCATCGGGTGTTGCGTAGGTGAGGATGATCAGGTTCTGCTCGTCATCGGAGTACGTCCGTTCGACAAGCCAAACACGAACGTCATCTTCAGACTGATTTGACATACTTAGACATCCCCCGATATCCACTAAGGGATTGGTGTTACGGCTTGCCGAGACTCGCTGTCTCGAAGGGTGATTCTCCGGTCGGAATGAGCAGCTCCTGTCGGTCTCCGACCCGCTCAGCGAGCTTCCGTTTCAGATACTGTATCGCCGTTGACGGCGTGAAGACGCCCTTATCGAGCATGTCGCCGACGACGTCTTTGAGGGCCGCGAACTGTCCCTGTAGGTGGCCGTCGCCGACCGGCTTGCCGTCGTACCAGCGCACCGTCGCGAGCGCGCCGTTCCCGACCGTCTCTCCCTGTTCGACCGTCTCCGAGTCGTACTGCAGCCCGAACCACAGCGTCCGATAGGCGGTCACCTCGAAGGTGGGTGACACCACGAAGATCGCCTCGTGGTGGAGATAGTCGAGGTGGTCCGCGACGATCTCGTCGAGGGTGAGCCCGGTGGCACGGGGCTTCGGCTTGACGACCGACGACGGACGATCCTCGCCGGCGAGGTAGCCGTCGACGCCATCTGCTTCGAGGCCATCGGCCAGTTCCGCCAGCAGCTGTTTCGCCCACTTCGAGTCGGTGTCGTCGCCACCGAACGGTGTTTCGGCCGAGATTCGGTGCTTGAGCTTGAGATTCGCTGCACCCCAATGGCTGTAGTGGAGCGTGTACTGTCCGTCTGTGCGTTCGTACGCAACGAGTGCGCGGTGGCCCATTGAACAATCTCCTTGCAGGACGACCCACGACTGGATCGCCCCGCACCCCTCCCGGGGGACGAACAACGCTACTCGTCGATCGGGTCGGGGGAACTGAGGTCCGCGTGGAGGACTTCGCCGTCGCGAACGACGTACCGTTTCGCCAGCACGGGAAACCGGCACTTGGTAAATCCGGCTGTCTGGATGTCGAATTCTTCGTTCGGTTCGAGATACTCCGCGAGCGACCGGAGGAACTCGTGAGTGACGATGCCACCGTCGTAGTCAGGAAGACCGTTCTCACGGGCCTCGTACACTTCGAAGCTGTCGTAGCCCCAGATAACGAGTTCGCCGTCGTCGTCCACTTCCCAGTTGAGCGTCCCGAAGCAGTGGTTCTCACAGAGCTCGCGGACTGCCTGTGGATCCGATACGAGCGCGCCGGTCGATGTCGTTGCGGCTTGCAATGTTGCCATGGATTGTTCTCGGGAGCGGTCTCGCGCCCCCGCACCCTTTCAGGGGGCGAGCAACTGCTCACGCTGTGACGGCCACATGACGTTGCGCTGCCGATGCGTCGAGCTGTCAGGATTCTCTGTTGATGTCACCGTCCCTCGTCGTATTCGGTTGGGTGAGAAAATCTACCTGCTCGAGGAGCGTCGTCGCGGTGCTAATTCGCTCTCGATCAGCGGGCTCCAATTGGTCGCTGTCGATACTGGTGAGGCTACTGAGCGCGCGGTGGAGTCGATAGCCGGGGGTGTCTCGTGGATCCATGTGTGCGCCTCCGCCAATTCTCGGCGCCGAAAAACACCGGCGGGCAGTCAGCAGGTGTGGTATCGTCGGGTGGTCGCGAGCTGGCTTCTGTTAACCAACAACTCCGAGCCGACACCAGAATTGTTGGTTAATTTGACGTCGTCTTTACTGATCGGCTTCGGGTTCGGGCCCGTAGCGTGGCGTGCCGCACCGCTGACAGCCCCACATTGGCTGCCCGGTCCACTCGTCATCGGGGACAGCCTCGAATTCGCGGAATCGATGCTTAGTCTCCCGATCACACTCTCGACACTCGAGGTGAGTTCTGTTTGGGCGCTCGCGTCGTGGCTGTTCGGTATCGGTCTTGTCAACGGATTTCTGGAGCGCAATCGCTGGCACCA
The DNA here is from genome assembly GCF_021028995.1 of Halobacterium sp. KA-4. Classification (GTDB taxonomy): domain Archaea; phylum Halobacteriota; class Halobacteria; order Halobacteriales; family Halobacteriaceae; genus Halobacterium. The sequence goes on from NZ_JAJJZG010000012.1 coordinate 28,395, forward strand.
GCCAGAGGTCGTTGTCTGCGTCCTCACGTAGGCTTGCAAGACGAGCTTCGGTGCGAACCTCGCTCCCGGTTTCGTCGTAGAGGAACGTCGTGTGCTCGCCGTCGTGACAGGACTGCGTCGTCTCTGTCCACGCCGTCCGCTCACGAGCAGCCGCGAGCAGCTGATTACCACATTCAGACGTGACCCGTGTCGCCGAGGGGAGCGAGGGCCACTGATCGACAAGCTGTGGGGCCGGTTCCTCGTCGAGATCATAGATTAGCTTGCAGTCATCGACTACTGGGTCATCGTCTGCCTTCGCGAGGAGGGTGGCCGCAGCAGATCCCTTCCCGACGGCGCCGTAGAACGTCGACGCCTCAACGAGCAGCTGGATGACGTGGCGGTGAGTCCGTTCGGCAGTCGATGTGTCCTGATCGTCGGCTGCTTCGAGATGGTTCGTGAGACAGAACCGGCACTTCGACTGGCCAGCGGGGATCGACGCTCCACAGGAATCGCACTCGGTCTCACCTTCTGTCGGGTCGTCTGGATAGCCCGCGTCGACGCCACCAGAGCGTTGCCGCCGGGGCTCGCCACTACTACTGGCGAGTTGATCGTCGGGAACGTGGGTCGCTTCGCCGAGCGGTCGGAGGGCTTCGTAGTCGGCGTACTGGTCGGTCATAGAGTGATCTGGCCGTATCATGCTTCGTCTTCGGGTTTAAATAATGGCTCTCACATCAATCAGCCTACAGACATACAATCGAAAATCAGCAGTGTGGGCGTTAGACAGCCAGTTCGTCCAGTGTGTCGCGGTGGGTCCGCACGGTGACCACCGAGACGTTCGCAACGTCAGCGACGTCCGACTGGGTGAGCCATTGCCCGTCTTCGCGTCCGGCTTTGTACAGACAGGCTGCAGCGAACCCGGACGGCCGAACCCCGGTGGTTGCCCCAGTCGATTCGGATGCTTCCGCCAACTGCCGAGCCCGCTGCCGGATTTGATCGGAGACGTCGAGCTCCGAGGCCAACCGCGGAACGAACGCACTGGGCGTCACGGGTTGGGCTGGCAGGCCAAGTTCCGTATTCAGCGTCGTGTATGCGTTCGTCACCCGCGATTGCTCGACGCGCGCCGACTCGGTGATGTCGTCGAGCGTTCGTGGTCGCCCGTTACACCGACACGCTCCGTAGACACTCGCGGCGGCCATCGCCTCAATCGACCGGCCCTGCAGGAGTTCCTCGTTCTGAGCGCTGCGGAAGAGCTGGCAGGCCTGGTCACGGATCGTCTCGGATAGTTCGAGCGTACTACTGATCCGGCGGACTTCACTAAGCCCGTGTGCGAGGTTGCGTTCGGCTTTCGACTGAAACCGCCCACGCGTCTGTTCACGGCGCATCCGAGCGAGCCGCCGTCGCTTCTGTCCTGAGAGTTCGTTCCCGTTCGCATCGGTCCCGTGGCCGATCTCCGTCGACAACCCACGATCGTGCCGCGCCGCTGTCAACGGAGCACCCGTGCGCTCCCGTTCGTCTTCGTCGAACCCTCGCCACTCTGGCCCGTGGTCGATCCGCTGCTCGTCGACGACGAGTCCACAGTCCTCGCAGACGGTTTCAACCGCGTTGGTTGTAACTTGCCCGTTACACTCGGGACACTGCGTAGCATTCGAGTCGGTCTGGACGTCTTCGTCGAACGTCGTTTCGTAGATCTCTCTGGTTGCCATGGATACTCACGAGGGGACTCACGCGGATCGCGTCTCTCGGAGTGCCCCTCACCCATCAGGGGCACATACACACCACACGGAACAGCGCTGACACTGGAGGGCTGCGGTGGCGAAAGCCCGGCCGCGAAACGGCGCGTGAGCGCCGTGAGCAGCCCGGACCGTGGAGGTGGTGGGAGGTGGCGGTGACCGCGTACACACCAGCAAAAAAGGGGTGCGCCGACCGGCTATTCCCACCACCGACCGCGCTCAGGGAACATAATGGTGCTCCACCCAGTGACAGCCAGTGAGACGCGCCCCTCGTACCAGTTCCGGGCTACCTTGTGAATACGCACCTGCTCGCCCTCTTCAATCCACGGCGCATCTGATTTCTCCCAGATCGTCACCTTCGTTTTTCCACTGTCGTCTGCGATCAGCCCGACTTGAGCGATGGCCGGCGAGTCCGCATCCCAGAGTACTTCGACTCGACCCTCGATGCTCACCTCTTTGCGATTGACGTCCTCGAGCTTCCCAATGGGGATCACCGTCCCAGGCGCCGTCTGCAACTCCTCGAACACCCCGACGACTGCACTCGTTAGGTCTTTCCCACCGACGACGGCTTCACCCAACCGCCGGCCAATCGCTGCTCGCGACCAGCCATCCAGTTTTTCCGCCAACCGCATCGACTGCTTGTTCACCGCCGCCAACTGCTCCTGCGTGAGCTCTGCACGAGGATCGTCTCGCTCCGGGTCAGCCATCGGATTCACGCTCGCTGCCCGCTTCTGGAACTTCACACGCCGCTCAGCGCTTCGCTTCGCTGCGATGTCTCGCGTCCGCTTCGCACGCCCCTCCTGCTGACTGAGTTCTGCCTGGGCACTGATGTGTTCCAACTCGGCCTCTCGTGCCTTGATGCGCTCTTCCTGTTCGAGGGTCTTCCCGAACAGGTGATCCGGGCCTTCCTCGACGCGCGCGTCTGGGTGGTTGGAATCGACTTTGGCCTGGACTTCCATGTCGACCGTCGCCCGGAACTCCGGGGTCTCGTCGACGACTTCGAAGCCATCCTCGTCGACCTCGCCTTCATCGTGTTTCTCGAAAGCCTGTTCATCGACCGAAACTACATCCGTGGTGACGTTGTTACTAGACATTGGAATCTACCCTGATTCCTGAAGGCGCTCAGCGCCCGACACCGCGATGCTACAACATCGCGGATTTCCTCGACGACAACGACCGACAGACTCGTCTGCGCGCTCTCGCTCGCGCCTTCGCGAGCGCCCCTTGGGGCGCGAGCGAGAGCGCGCCATAGGGAGGCCACTCAACCAGCACCGCGCGCCGACCCGCCCGGAGCGAGCGGCCAGCGGGATATGCCCGCTCGTGTCCGGCCCGATGTGCGGGTCCGTGTCCAGGGCGACTGTCGCCGAGAACGCGCGCCGCGGTGTGGCGCGCGACAGCGCAGGCGGCACCAAGCGCTGGAACGCGAAAGCCCGCAAGGGGCGCAACCGACGGGGATACCCGCTGGCGCCGAGGGCACATGCATTTTAGCCCGGAACGGGCGCGGGCGGTGCGGAGAGCGCCCGCACGCCCGGAATGGTCGGTCGCGAGCGACGCGGAGGGCGGAACGCGGCGAGCGGTGCGGGCCATAACGGACACACCTGTCCACCCAGCCGCGACACTCAGCGACCCAACTACTGCCCTGGCGGACTCAGAAAGGGCGAGGCCGTCTCGGTCACCGGGAAAGCAGGCTCTCCCGAGCTAACGGGCGGCGCGCCGCCCGTGAACGGCCGAGGGCCTTCATCGTGTTGCTCACCCAGCAACCTCAGCTGAGTCAGTCATACTCGTTGCGAGATAGCGAAGTTATTTAAATATCGGTTCGTATCTACGCAACAGATGCTTACCGAAGGCGAGGTTCGCGCGCTCACCGTCCTTCACGGTGAGCAGACAGTCTCCGAATTTGCGACCCAGCTGGACCGCAGTCTCAGCTACACGTCTGAACTTGTCGATCGTCTCGAAGCGACCGGACTCGTCGAGACGCGTCGACAAGGGAAAACAAAGCAGATCCGGCCATCGGACGCGAAAGCACTCGAACTCCTCGCAGACATCACCCAAGAGTATTCGCACATCGACTGGCCTGAACTGTTGTCGGGTGCGACGCTCCGCGTTCTCTACTATCTTGAAACACCGCGGGTCGTAATGGAGCTCGCACGCCGGGCCAACATTCACAGGAGTACCGTCCATCGCGCCCTCGATCCACTTCAGCATCGAGGGATCATCTACGAAACTGACGAGGATGCATATGTGCTGAACGAGGGATTCGAACAACTGAGTACGCTTGCTCGGGAACTCGTTCACCACGACCATCGCCAGACCGTCGAACAACACACCGACACCTACACGATTCTCTGGGAGTCACTCGACGAGTTCCTCGTCCAGACCGCAGATGAGATTACCGCCGAGGACTTCCTTTCGACGGGGCCAGAGCGTTTCCAGACCTACGACCTGCCCCTTCTGGCCCGCGACCGTCGGTACTATTTCCATTCAGAGACGATGAATGATCTCTCGCCGGCGATGCTGTGCTGTCATATGCTCGTAATCGATTCGGGCGCACGTACCCAGTCATACTGTCTGCTCCTGCTCAGCCACGTTGACGTCGACCGTGACGAACTGCGTGACCAGGCCACAAAGTACGGCGTCGACGATCTCGTCGAGGACTTGCTCACGTATCTCGACACGAGTGGCGAGGAGCGGGCATCTCGACTTCCCGAGTGGGAAGAGTTCCAAGAATTGGCTGCGGACTACGGGGTGTCAGCATGAGGGCGCGATTCGACAGTTCGTACATTCGGTCGGAACTCGAGCGCATCGGCGAGCAGCTAGACGACCCACTCACTGTCTTCTTGATCGGCGGTGGGGCAATGGCGTTCCAGGATCTCAAGACCACTACCAAGGATATCGATCTCATCGTCGCATCCGGTGATGACCTCGGGCAGCTCCAAGCAGTACTGCTCGAACTTGGTTACGATATCGTTCGGGAACCGGACGAAGAATACGAAGCGCTCGGTGCTCAGCGAATCCTCGAGAACGATGATGGGTGTCGAATCGACATCTTTCACCAGCAGGTAATCGATAAACTGGTTCTTTCTGACGGGATTCGGAAGCGTAGCGAGCGGTACCTCAACCCCAGCAACTTGGTGGTCGAACTCGTGAGCCCAGAGGACATCTTCCTATTCAAGGCGGTCGCCGGACGGGTGGACGATATCGAAGATATGTTTTCGCTGCTGCAGACTGACCTCGATTTCGACGTCGTCGAAGCAGAACTCGCCGCGCAGATCGACCTCTTGGATCAAGAGCTATTCGTAACATACGTGAACGAGGCGTTGGCCGATCTCACCGAGCAACACAACGTGAGGACACCCCTGCATGAGCCGGTCGCGGAGATTACAGAGCGCGTATACGAGGAACTCGAAGTGCTTCACGCCCTCGACGAACCGAAATCTATGCCTGCCCTCCAGCAGGAACTCGATTACACCACGGTTGAATTACAGGATATCGTGAGTCGTCTCGAGGAGAAAGACGCAGTCAAGGAAACCGCTGATCGCATCGAGCGTCTTTCGACGACGATCTGACGGCGAGGGATACCGGAATCTATGGCGTAATGCCAAGCGGTGCGGCTTATTGGATACTTTCCCTATCCATGGATAGGGAGACTCCCCATTAGTCGCGGTCAAGCGCGACGTCGACTTCGTCAACGAGGTCCTCCATGGAAACGGTGTAAGCGTCGGCAACATGTCTCACTCAACGAGATGCTCATCGAGGTCGTGCGTCCAGTACGTCGCGGGCCCGCCAGGACTACATCGCGCACACAGCTGCAGCGGCCCCTCGAGATGGCCGAGTTCCACACGGAAGCGCGTGAGCGCCGCGAGAGCGTCGACGACGAGCCCACAGCCATCGCAGGCGTCGCGATCGCGCTCGTCGGGATCCGGCTCCATCTGGATCGCGCAGTCGACGCAGATAGGGTGGGTGACCCGCTCATCTTCCCCCCAGGTGTGGGCGTCGCCAGTCTCGGTGCTGGGCGGAGCGTCGCAGAACGCACACCCTGTAAGCGTCTGCTGCATTACTCCGCCTCCGCGTCGGCGTCGCGGCCGGCCGTCCAGCCACGGTGGAAGACGGCCAATTGCGTCGTCGAGTCGAAGGTAGTAACACTCGGCTCGTGAACGAGAACGCGATCCTCGGGAACGGGTGTGACGACGTCCGCGTCGATGAGGTCGTCGACTAGGCTGCGGGCCGTTGCGTCGTCGACGTCCGCGGTCGCGACGCTCGCGGCGTCACGGTCCTGTGCGAGGAGTTCGGTTTCGAGCTGTTCGTGGTCGGCACTCGTGTCGTCGTGAGGATCGGGACCAGCCATGGTGAATCACGCCGCGCACGCTCTCGCGCGCTGCACGCCTCCCGGCGCCGATAAACAGCCCAGTCGGAGGGCGTCAGTCCGACCCTGGGTCGCGATACTCGAAAACGGCAACGTCGCGGAGGGATAGGGCGGTGGGCGGGGGTTGAGGGCATGAATTCTGGCAACGTCGTTAACCAACACTTCGACAGAACTGGTCCCGAGTGTTGGTTAAGAGTGTGGCCTATGGAGTCCGGAGTTCCTGAACCGGCTTCACGTTGAACGTGTCCGGCTCGCTGGCTGCTGCTTCTCGTGTGCGTTCCGCTTGTGAGGCTGCCGACCGGGTGAGCTGGGTGACGAGTTCGTCGCGAACGATCTCCCGAGGAACGGTTGTCTCGTGCCAGCCCAGCCGGGCGTCGAAGTGCCGCTTTTGGAACTGCTCGCTGACGTCGTCGACGGCGACGTACTGCGTGCGGTTTGTCCCCCGGACCTGGTGGGTGACGACGACTGCCCCCACGTGCTCGTGCGTCAGCTCGATTAGGGCACACTCCACGAGCGCGACGAGCGACGCGTGATCGCGGTCGTTCGGGATCGCCACCTCGAGGTCTGCCCACGGAGCCTCCCCGTCGGAGTTGGTTGCTGCTTGCTGTACCGTCTGCGTTTGGGTCGTACGTTCCGAAGCCATCGTCTATCGGGGGCACGTGATGTACCCCGCCGCCCCCTGGCGGGGGTGACAGACGTGCCGCTGCGGTCGCAACGCTACTTGGACCGACCGCCGAATAACCGACCCAACAGTGAGGATGACTCTGACTCACTACTGTTCTCACTCGTAGTAGCGGCGTGCTCGCCCTGGCACTCCTCCTCCTGGCCACGGGTGGCGAGTTCGTCAGTGAGTCGCTTGACCTCCGCTTCGAGAGCGTCGATGCGCTCGGTTTTCTCCGTGAGTGTCGCCTCGAGCTCGTCGACGCGGTCGCTCAAGATCTGGTTCTTCTCGGCGAGATACGCGCGACTCCGCTCCGAGTCAGCAGCGCCGACGTCTGGCGACGATGTGGCGGGGATCTCGTCCGCGGTATCGTCGCCGGCGTCCGGGTCGTAGAACTCCGAAGTAGTCGCAATTGCTCGCTCGATGGTCTTCTCCCCATACGTCGACCCATCAGCGTAGTGGACCTCGTCCCACTTCTCCCGAAGCAATCCTGACTGGCGAAACAGGTGATCCATCTGCGTCCGGTCGCCGCCGGTCCAGAACGCCAGCAGACAGCACAGCGCCATGTCGGCCTCGGACTGGCTGTCGTAGCCGGCTGTGTTCCCGTTCCAGAGCCGCTCGAACTTCTCGCCGTTCGATGCATTCCGCGCTTTCTCGAGGAGGTCCTCGTCTTCGAGGTCGACGTCAACGCCGGCTGCACCGGTCGTCGGTGACTCGTCGTCAGCGCTACCACGCTGTTCGGACTCTGCTGCCGTGTCACGCTCTGTCTCCTGAACGTACTCACGGTGAATCGCTCTGAGCGCGTCCTGTCGACGTGCGACGCACGTTGGTGTCCGCTCGACGTGATCGCCAGTGACGGTGAAAAATCGTGCCGTGTCGTACAGTTCGATGCTCCCGCGACGGTTCCGCCCCTCGGGAAGTTCGCCCCTGATGAGGACGTGATAGCCGGTGCCGGACGGTGACACCTCCGTATAGGAGTCGAGGCGCTCGATGATGTCTAGTGCCGCGTCGTCGACGTCGCCGGTTTCAGGATCACGGCAGTCGTCCAGGTCGACACCGACGATGGGATCGTCGTCGGTAAACACGAACCCAACGCCATCGGCGTGTGCCGTCTCGGTGTAGTCGAGCGCTGTCTCGAAGCTCGCCCAGGTCTCCGACTCTGTTGATGACGCGAACCCCCCACCTCCCGGCGTCACCGGAATCTTCGTCGACTTGCCGTCCCGCTCCTCTTCGCGCCAGCACACCCACTGGTCCCGTTCGCGTAGCGTCTCCGGAATCGCCTCCGATTCGTCGATACTACTCTCACTCATCCTCACATAGCACCTCGCATGGCTCTCACTGGCTCTGAGCCAGCACAGACTTCACGCTGCTCTGCGTGTCGATCCAATCCCTTGGTCCCAACGGGGAACCCCCGTTCTATCCTAGTTGGTTTTTGCCGTAACAGATCATTCAAATCAGTGAAATCCTGGGTCTGAGGCTCCCGATACGTGCATACAGCAAAATCTCTCCAGAATGCTTGTGTTACGGCATTTCGGTTGGTTGCCGTAACCCCTCTCCGTCTGCTGATTTCGGTGCTGCGGAGACGATATGCCTCGATGTTTCCGTAACGCGAGAGGCATTTCCTGTTATGCAAACTCAAATTTACATTTACGATATATTTGGCGCTGAGTGTGGATTGCATTGTATTCCCCTCCAGATCTATTCTGATTTGAGTGCAAGCCCCTCGTAGTATCGAACAGAGTCGCCGTTCTCATTGTCTGTGTTCCGCTCGAACGTGACATAGTTCCCGAGGCGACGGCCGAACCAGGGTTTGCTATCTGTATCAATCCCGTGAGCCTCAGCCCACTGCTCGTAGATTTCGTAGACATCTCCGGCGGCTACTCTGCTTTCCGGATCTTCGACGAGGTGTGTCTCTGCGAATCGCTCAACAACCGCCTCTGGATCCTCAGCAATATCGTCAATCGATGGCTGAGGCGCCTGCTGAATATGGTCTGCCTGTTCTCCTGTCGTTTCTTCGCACCCACTTGTGGTGACGGTATCGAGTAAGGTGTCCATCGAGTACGTACCGTCAGTATCGTACACGACCGGGTTGCCTTCTTCAGGGAGAATGACGATAGCGTACGACGTGGGGCTATAATCGGGTGTCTGGAGTTCGGCTTCGGGGACGAATGGCTTCTTGATACGCACCCAGTCGCCCTCGAACGCCGATTTCGTCTCGTAGATGTGTTGCTCACCGTGCTCGTATACGACGTACTCGTCGGCAGCGTGGTCGTAGCTGTAGATGGCCGGAACACGATCTTTCGAGAGTTTTCCAAGCGACGGGAGGCGGATGTGTTCCGTCCCGCTGGCATCACGAAGGATGATCTCATCGCCATCACGCTGCCAGATGTTCTGAGTCCCGTTCTCGTCGTCGGTCGCCGGTCGGACGGCCGTCACTCCACCTTCTTCGGTCGCTCCACCGTTGAACGTGAGATTCGAGTCAGTCGTGTAGAACCGTGTCTCACCATTCTGGAGTGTGCGAACGGGTGGTGTGAGAATGCCGTCGACACGCTCGGCCCACTCAGTTTCGTCGTTTCCTGGTCGAACGACAAACAGCGGGATATCCCCTGCTTCTTGGGCTTTCCGGAGATTCGTGAGCACCTTCGCGGGATTCTCGGGTGTCGTCGTTTCGACTTCGATGGCGAATCGGTCGGAAACGTCGGGGTGGCTCGCCCTCGCGTCAGGTTTCTCGCTGCCATCCTGTGCGAGGATCGAGACGGTGAAACCGAGTGCAGTGAGTTCTTCTTCGATCTGAAGGAGTGCTGCGTCGTGGGCACTCCCACCGGCGGCCTGCACGCCACCAGTATCGGGTGTCGCGACCTTTTCTCCGGCGTCAGTGAGCCGGATGCGGAGCTCGTCGGCGTCGATATCGACGGTCGTATCGAGGTATCGTGATCGTTCGCGAATGTCCGCGAGTGCATCATACGATGGCGGCTCGGCGTCGACGTCGTCAAAGAGGCGTCTGAGTTCGTCGTCAACCGCTTCAACGGCCACCCAACCGTTCTCCTCACGGCATCCTTCTCGAAGCTGGAGACTCCGGACCACCGTCGCAATCGCGACGTCCAGGTCGTCGCTCGCGATATCGAGCACTCCGTGTCCGTCGGTCGGTGTTCTCGTTGTTGAGGCGTCTGTTGCAGCCGGCACGCCGTGTTCCTCGCTGATGTTCTCGTGCATCGAGGAGAGTGTCTCAGTGAACTGCTCCTCTTCACGCTCTGTGAGCGGAGATTCGCTCTCGGGGTGGCCCGGTGGAATCGGGAGTGGTTCGAGACTGAACGGATACGGCCCCGTTTCACCGAACGTCGGGCTTGGCAGGCTGGCGATCCACTCCCCTCGTGGCAACGAACGAATCCGATTGGCGAAATCCGCGGGGTCCATCTCTTCGTGGGCCATCGCTCGCGCCAGTTCCCGGTCGACGTTGATTTTCCCGATGAGTGAACTGCCGATGTTGTTCAGAGCATTCAGGTAGATCTTCCGCCCACCTTCAGCCTCCATCTGTTCGGGGAACTGCATCGACAGGCCAACAGAGAGCCGGAATCCCCGGCCTTTCTCGAGGAGATCATTCATGATGTCGGAGACTACGACCGACGCTGCCTCGTCGACGAGCAAGTTCACGACGTAGTCGTCCGAGTGCTGGGAGAGGGCCTGTTTGCGGTCCTTGAGAGCTGCATCGAGATTGGTCAGGATCACACCAGTCATGATCCGGGCAGCGTCGTCGCGGAGATCTCCGAGGTCGAAGAGGATGACCGTATCCTCGTCGAGGACATCCCGAAAGTCGAACTGGTTCTCGGTATTGTTGAAGATCTGCCGCAGGTGCGTATCCTGTGAGATGTAGGCGAGACGGTTTCCGACACCCCCCATCACGTTCGCGAAGGTGTTCGAATCTAACTGGAGTTGCCGTCGAATCGTCCGCGTGACTTCCTCGTCGCTCGACCGTGGGGCGTCGCCGATGTTCTCGTTCGGTGGCCCGGCCTCCCAGAGCTGGTCGACGACGTGTTCGAGCTGTCGGTGGGCAAAGTAATCCGTCGACGCTCGGTAGAGCCCGTTCTCACGCCCGTATTCCTCGTCGAACAGTGTCTTGATGAGTGTCTTGATGAGAGTTGGGGCCACAGTCGCCCGCTCGTAGCGGTCGGTTCCCATCACGAGCTTCAAAATCTCTTCGTAGTGGTCGGCCTTCCGTTGGACGGCGTCTTCGCGGCGCCGTCCGCTCTCCATCGACGGTTCGAGATCGAAAAACGAGAACCCGGGGAGGACGTCCGGGATCGGGAAGTGGACGACGTTCTCTTGGAGGTCGGTCATTCCGAACCGACGCGCGTGAGCCCGCATATAATTCTGGGCCATGTCGTCGTTCTTCGGGATGATGAGGATCGTCGGCCCCTCGGTGTTGGCGTACAGCGACAGCATATCGTTGATGAGGGCTTTCGACTTCCCAGAGCCGGTTGTTCCGAACCGGCCGTAATGAGTGGGCAGCAGTCCGGGTGGAATGTGTGTCGGCTCGTCTTCGGCCTCGCCGGTGTCGTCGAGGGCATACCCGATTGCCATCCCGTCGCGGAATTCACTCATGAGGTCCTGGTGGGGGCGTGGCAATGGATTCCGACTCTGCTGTTCCGCACGCGTCCCACGTGCCCCCTCGACAGTCAGCTGTTCCGAGGAGGGCACGAGTACGAAATTCGCGAGTTCTCGGCCACTCAGGACGAACTCGGGTCGGGTCGTCCCACGGCCGGTCGTGATCTCACGATCCAAGAGCCGCTGCAGCGCCGCTCGTGCGTTCCGTTCTTTCGTGGCTGCCCGGAAGCCGCTGTCGCGTACCCGTTCGGCCGCAACCTCGTAGTACGGTCCGTCAAGCGGGTCGAATACCGGGACAAGTGATTGCATCCGATCATCGAGATCATCGCGACCGTCGTCCCCGGACGGAATCCCGATCGCTCGGATGTTCGCGGTGAACGACCGCTTCGGATTTTTCGCCTCGATTGCCGCGACACGTTTTGCAACGGCGTCGCTCAGCTGGTTTCTGTCCCGGCTCTCCGACTGATCGTCGAGTTCGAAAAGGGAGCCAATAATCTCCTGAGCGAGTGTGTCTCGGCCGTCGATGACGTCCTCCTTGCGAAGGTCGGCATCGGACTGCCAGCTCTCGCGTCGCTGGAAGACGGCCTGGAACGCTACTGGTGCTGTCGCCTCCATCAGGTGGTCGACAAGCGACGCGAGCGCACCACCTGGCTGATCGACGGCTGGGAGTTCTGCTTCGTCGTCGGCAGTGAATGGCGAGAGTGAGGTCATCCAGTCCTGTTTCCGAGTGGCCGACCCCTGCCACCGCACGCCGAGTGGGGAGACGGTCTTGGTCGCTGGCCGGGCGAGTATCGTCCCCTCTGTTGTCACCGTTGGTTTGGCAAGCGTCGTGAGTGGCTCATCCTCGGGAATCGCATCTGGTGGGGCGAGTTCGAGGGCGGTGTCTCCGATCTCGATGATGTGGTCGGCAGACAGGTCGCCGACCGTCCCTCCTTCCGCGACTGATTGGGCGTCTGCTTGCCTCGCTTGACTGTCTTCGTCAGTCCCACGTTCGTATTGCTCGTCAGGACCGAACTCGTACGTGAGATCGCCCGACTCATAGTGATCGACGAATGTCTCTCGGTCGAATTCCACAGGCTGCACGAGTCGGGATGCGACGTCGACTTTGGTACGCTCGATGTCGAACGTCTCGGGATAGATCGACCGGAGACGTTTCTCAAGCGTATCCAGATGGTCGTCAGCACCGTAGTAGAATTCGACGGGGTCGTCTGCACCCTCGCTGAGCGCGAGGAATTCGAATCGTAGCGGTGTTTTGCTGTGTAGCGGATTGAGTTTGTCAGCTAGCCCTGTCGAGTTCGTTAAGGTCAGTTTGTGGAGACTCTCCAGTGCCTGCGGCAGCCGCTCCGGATTGAGGCGTTCGGAGGTAGGCGTCACGCGGAGGTACTCACGCATCGTCGTCACCTCCCGCTGCGCCACCATCAGTCTCTGCTGGCGTCTGCTCAGGTGGGCGTTGTCCATTGTCGGTCGCTCGGCTTTCAATATCGTCTTGGAACGCCTGCACGTCCGCGTCCACGGCGTTCTCACCAGTCCCGGGGAGTGAGGCTCGCCGTTGCTCGGTTGGCTCGAAGTCGATGACCTGCTTCTCCTTGGGCATCGCTTTGACCTGGATCCCACGCCACTCGCCGTCGACGCCAACCAGTGCTTCGGAGAAGCCGGCGTCCTCGTTGCCGGGGACGGCGTCCTGGACGAACCGCATCTGTGCGTAGTTCAGCCCGAACTCGTCGGCCCACTCCTTGTCCATCCCGTCGAGGCGGTGGAACTGCTTGACGGCACACTGATCGAGGATCGCCTCGCTTTCGGCGTGCTCGAAGAACTCGTCGACGGTCTGGGTGACCAGCCGGATCGAGAGGTCGTGGTGGCGGTGGTGCCGGAACACCGTCTCGAGGAACGCCAGACTTGCGGCGTCCTGCATGATGTAGCGCGCCTCGTCGATGTAGAACACGACCTCCTTCTCCGAGACCTTCGCCCGTTCGTACACCAGCGAGATGAGTAGCTGCATCGTCAGTGCCGTGCTGCTGTCGACGCTGCCCTCCTGCTGGGCCAGATCGAGGTAGATGACCTTCTCGTCCCGGATGTCGAAATCCGATTCTTGGCCGAGGTTGGCGTGGCGACCGTCGTCCTCGAAGGGGCGCAGCTGATCGAGGAGCCACGTCGCGTCCTCTTTGATCTTCCCTGCCTCTTCGTCGGATCGAACGACGAACTCCTCAGGGTCGTCGACCATGTCCTCGAAGACGTCCATCATATCACGGATGGTCGGACTCGGATTGCTGTGCGTCGAGATGTCGTCGGTGATGCCGTTGCGCTGGTAGGCACGTTTGAGGGCGAGTTCGAGCGTAGTGCGCCGGTCTCCCAGTGAGATGCCCCGGAGGGCAAAGAAGTTCGTCAGGAAGCTCATCGCGTCGTCGAGTTTCTCGTTGAACGGGCTCGCGTCCTCGCCCATCGCCCGCTGGACGTGTTCGGGCGTCTCCCGAATCTCCAAGGGGTTCAGCCCGAGCGTCCCGCCGACTGTGATCCGCTTGGCGTCGAGCGCCTCCGAGACACCGGCCCAGTTGTTCAGCGGCTCGAGGATGATGCCGATACGGTCCTTACTCTGCTCGATGGAGCGGATGAAGTTCTGCTTCGAACTGAACGACTTCCCCGACCCCGTGTCGCCCACGGTGAACATCGCGTACCCGTTGTCCCGCGCGAACGGGTCGATGACCACGGGACTCTGGTTATCTTTGTGAATCCCGAACTCGACGCCGCCCTCCTCGAGAATCGTCGCGTTGTGCGGCGAGGACAGCAACGCGCCGACGGCGCCGCCGAGCGCAATCGATGTCCGCCCGAATTCGTTGTCACCAATGGGCGCGGCGGATTGGAGGGCGAGATCCTGCCGACAGATAGCCGTCTTCGGCGTGAGGTTCGCCGGGTCGTCGCGGAGCGCGCTCTTGACCGTCTGGACGGCATCTCTGAGTTCGTCTTTCTCGTCGGCCCGCACGGTGATGAACATCCCTTGGTCGAAGACGTTCGCGCCGTTCTCGACGGCCTTGTACGTCGCTGCGGCCTCGTTGGCGCGCTCTTGGAGATAGGCGCTCCGGATACTCTGTTCGAGGTCAGCATCGACCTGGAGGTCGTCAGCGATGTCCTGCAGTTCGTTCCGGGCCCGCTCCTGATTTTTCGGCGTGATGTGGGCCGTCAAATCGAACTGGACATCGGTCATCTCGAAGAGGTCGCTCAGATACCCGTCGTTGGGATAGTCGGCATAGTTAGCGATGTAGAGTGTCGTCGTCCACTGTTCGCCGACCCGTGCGGCTCGCGTTTCCCACTCGACAGCTCCGGGAGCGGTGACGGTCTTGTGCGACTCGGAGATGTCGTCGAGGAGCTTGCGTTCGGCCTCGCCTTCTTCGAGTGTCTCCTCGTCGAGGACATCGGTAAAGTCCACGTCTGGTTCATCATCCGCAGTGAAGCGGTCCCAGAGGTACATACTCCCGACGCCAAGGCCGAGACCCACCACAAGGGCAAGTACTGCACTCTCTGCTGGTGTCAGGTTCTGAAGCCACCCGGCGACGGAGCCAAGCCCGCCACCACCAGTCTGGAGGATCACGTTACGCATCGTGTGGGTCCTCCCGGCGCGAGTGGCCGATGATCGATTGGTCGCGAACGACACGTTCCGCCTCGTCGTAGTCATGTTCGCGGCCGTTCCAGAAGTCCATATTCAGGACGAACAGCTCGACCGTGCTGAGTCGACGTGCGGACCACCCCGACGCCTGCTGGATGAACTCGGAGCGAACATCATTCACGCGACTGTCGAGCTTCTCGAACATCTGCGCACGACGTTCGACGTCGGTGAGGTCCTCGCGGCGGGTGACGAACGGGTTGAACAGGAATCCGATGACCGGGAACTGGGTCAGCTTCTCGGCGGGGGTGCCCTCGTCACGGAAGCGGTCGTACACTTCTATCGGGCTGACTTCAACGCCGATGTAGTACCGGACCTGCTGAATGCCCCGGTCACGCATCTCCTTCGGCCGTGTTTCCCGATATTCTTCGAGGAGTTCCCGGAAGATCGGGTTCTCCGTGACGTCTTCGTCAGTGAGGCGCTCCTCAATGGTCTCGGTGATCTGCTCGACCGGGAAGGAACGGGTTGTGGCGTGGAGTTTGAGCTTCGAGTCCAGCTCTTTGTTGGCGAACTCTTCGCCAGCATCCTGGAGCTGCGCCCAGTCGTCGGACATCGCGAAGTCCATGTTGGCCGGATCGATCTCGATGAATGCCTCCATCGCGCCGTCTTCACGCTGGATAGCACCAGCGCCCGGCCACGCCCGCTTGATGTTCGTGAGGTCCTGTGTCCGCTCGTCCGGCTTGAACGGCGTGTAGTTCGCGAGTCCGCCTTCGTTCCGCTCCGACTCGTTGGTACTCGTGTCGGCGTCGGCGGGCGCACTGAACGTGACCTGAGGTCGTTTGAGGTACCGATAGACGTCTTTCGTCCACGTCCAGGCGTTCAGGTGGGTTGGTGAGACGTAGATGACGGCGACGCCAAAGCCAAGCCCGCCAGCAACGAACGGGAGGGCCAGTGATTCGATCCCGGTGAGGCCCGCGATAAACAGCCCAATAATGGGGAAGGCGATGACCATGCCAACGTCTCCTTCCTCGATATTGAGATACGGGATGCGGCTCTCCTCGCCGAACTGATCCATGATACGCCGTGCGGCTGCGTCTTGATCTGCTGACATTGTTAGTGGATTCCTCGATCAAACTCCATCCCACGGTCGTCACTCGCCGATTCCGCTGTCGCTCCACCAGGGTCATTCTCTGTTCGACGGTACGATGGCGTCCCGCCATCGTCTCCTCCATGCCCACCGCGGGCAGCCGCTTTTTGCGCGACGGCGTGGCCAGCGGCGGCTTTCGGCCCCCACCGAGCGGCGGTCGTCGCGACGCCGGCGCCACCGACGTAGGCTCCAGCGGCGACACCGCCAACGAGTGCTGCGCCTTTCGTTGCACCGCCGACGACTTTGGCCGTCAACGGGGTCGCGTATTTGAACGTCTTCCACGTGATGTAGAGGGCGACCAGCGGGAGGGACGCAGCAACGAGATATTTGAGAAACGCTGTTCCTGGTGTGAGAGTCCCACCGCCGTAGATCAAGTCGTACCCCTTGAGGACCATCGCTGCCGGGAGCGGGAGGACAGCCAACGGGACAAACCGTTTGCAGAACCCCATCGCGATATCGGATACGACCGGAATATTTCCGTAGGCCAGTGCAAATGCAATCGGCATTCCGTACAGGTAGACATACAGCAGAATCATCCGGATGTAGAACAGCGCCTCCAGCGCCCACATCGAGATTCCACCAATCACGGCAAACAATAGCCCCAGTCCGGGGTTTGTGATAGATACCTCCAAGAATCCAATCATCGCCTCCGTAACCGAGGAAAGCTCCGGCATCAGGGCGATAGTGAATCCGTCAACGAGGTAGAGTGCAAGAGTTCCAACCCAATACCACGTAATGATTAGAAAAGCACCGACCCAGGCCGTCTTCTTCGTTTTTCGGGCTTCGTAGGTACTTCCAATATTGAAGATCCGAACCGTGTGACGGCCCTGAACGCTCATCACGAGGAGCAAGAGGGCAACCAGCATGATTTCGCCGCCGATGAGAGCATCGTGAATCGCTGGCCAGGGTGCATTGGTTGGTTCACCGAAGACAAAAGCTCCGTTCGTCTCTGGAGTAGGTGTCCCGAACATTCCCTCAGTCAGAGTTTCATACCCTGATCTGAGACCGTCCATGAACAGCCCAATGAACCACTCAACGACGCCCTTGATACCCTCAAGGACGACATCAATGAGATCGACCATCGTTATACCTCAGTGATCGTGACCTCACAATCAGTCATATCGCCGGAACCAGTGTATTGAACGTTGTAGGTGCTTGAGACCTGATTTCCACCGACCCCTGTCTCAACGATAACAGTAAACTGGCCACTATTCCCGTCTGGGGAGCATCCCATCCCGTCCTCAGTTTCTGTACCGAACGGAAACGAACTACTGAACAGGTCGGCCGTCTCACCAGGGGAGACTACTACCCGGTCGGTTTCGTGCATTCCACTGCCTCTGGGGTTCTCAATTGGATTGGGAACGTCCCCGGAGAAGATTAGTTCAGTTATCGCTTCCGGACCGCTTCCTGTGTTCTCTACCGTGACGAATGCCTCGCCATTCTTGATCCGGTCTGTCTCGGATTCACCATAGACTTCGTCCCACGGCTTATCTGGATTATTCCGATAAAGTCCAACATCCTGTATCTGAATCTCGGGATGGAGTTCAGTCGTGATCTCAACTACTGTCTCCTCGCCTTTCAACGCGAGTACGCGGTACTCACCGGGGGCATACGCGGTGCCAATCTCGAATGAGACCTGCTGAGCACCTGCGGCTACGTCACGCTTTCCGAATAGCTCGCCGTTCGGCTGGATGAGGTTGACTTGGTCGATGTCGGTCTCTTCGGAGAGTTCGACGACGAGTGTTGTCCCCTCGACAGCGACACGTGTGAGTGGGCCGTTGCCATCTGGAGAGGTCGTTCCGTCACTAGGCGTCCCAGAACCGCCATTGTCGTTCAGACAGCCAGCGACGCTCACGAGGGCGGCACCTGCGACTGTTCGGAGGGCGGTTCGCCGACTGATGTGTGGGTGGTTTCTAGTCATGACTATGGGTTCCGTTGGAAGATGTCTTCTGGACCAAGCATTCGGAGGAGTCGCTTGCCTGCGTAGAACATCACAATAAACGGGATGAGCTGCCAGCCGACCTCGAAAATGAACGCGAACCAACCGTCAATGGTGCCGAGCGGATGCCACCGAGCAGTTGCCGTCGCACTCACATACGCGGGGTCGTGCCCGAGCCACGAACCCGGATGGTACCGAGCCGTGTAGATACCCGGCTTGTCGATCGTCACAATCGCTACCCCGGAGGCGTTGGTCTCAACACGTTGCTCCGCGATGGTGATGTACCCGTTGCGAGTGTTCCCGCCGATTGGATATCGTCGGTCGGGATCGCTGAGCACGATTGGTGCGCCGGTCTCGTTATCCCGGAGCTCGATGCGGAGTGTGGCCTGGCTTTCGTTCTGCTGGAGCACCTCAACAGTCAGATTACTGCGCCGGAGCTGCCGCTCTGAGCCAGCGTCAGGTGCCACAATCGAGGCGTTCACACCCCGCACGATCCCCGCTACTTGGAGGGCGTTGCGGTCGACGTTCTCCGCGCGAACCGCAACACCGTACGTTGTCGTGTACGACTGGTTGACGATGTCGATGTTGATGTTCTCACCGAGCGTGCCGACCGGAGACGGTCGGTCAGTGCCCCAGGTGTCGATGATCTCTGGGCCATCGCGAACTGGTTCAGCACGCGGGCCGATTCGCGACGGATACGCGTGAACATAGACCGGAATCGCGTCAGACTCGACGGTGGCGCTGTCGGTCCGGTTCGACCTGACGAGTGTATCCCAGTTGGTGTTCCGAGCGGTGTAGAACCGCCAGACGCCACGCACTCGTGCGCTTCCATTCTCCGTGAGCGTGTACCCCTGCCACGGTCTGGACTGGAAGATAGCCACACCAGCGTCACCATTGGGGTACTCGGCGTAGTAGGGGTACGCCGAGAGGTCGTAAATCTCGACGGCGATCGAATCCGAGACGTTGAGCGATTCGGTTCGGTACGTGACCTCGACATCGGTCTCGTCGCCTCGGTCGATTCGCGTGGTCTTCTTCAACCGGACGCTGATCTCGGCTTCGAGCGTGAGGTTTGCACTCCAGTCGTCCTCGATCTGGTAGTCGAGGGCCGGCGTGTGCGAGCCGTCGCTCTCGACGATGGTTTCGCCGTCCTTCTGCAATCGAACCTCCTCGACCTCGTTGCTCGTGAGCGACCACTCGATCGTCGTGTTCCCCGAAGAGCTTCCGTTCGGGACGCGAACACGATAGTCAACGAACCCCCGCATCGTGCCGTTCGGCGCGATATAGAGCGGGGTTTCACCCGACTCCAAGTGACCTCGCGTCGACGGCTGCACTGCGAACACCGTGGCGTGGGCGTCCTCGATGAACACCCCGTCTTCGAGCGACGCGTGGCGCGGATACACGGACGTATCCGACCCACCGGCTTCGAGATCAGCGAAGTCGTTTTGCGTCCACGTTGCAGCTGTCGCCGGCGGGCGCGTGAACGTGATGTCCGTCCCGTTTGCGAGTTGGTGCATCGCGGTCCGGCTCTCGCCGTAGCGCTGCTGATACTCCTCCTGGCTGATGTATTTGTCCGCGTCGCGAGACCACAGCGTCGCTGATTCATTCTCAGTGAGCCCATTCCCCTCCGTGCCTGGCCGTGGCGGGCTTGCAGTGACGAGACCCGTGACTAAACTCGTCACGAACAGGGCGGCCATTAGCACGGAGAGCTCTCGTTGTTTCATGGGGGCTCGCGACGGGGGTGGTAGTCACCTACCAAGGGGCGAGGTCGACGCACTGCGCCAGCGGGAGGTTCATCATCGACCCAGCGACGGTGTAGAGTGGTCCGAGGGCGACGAGGACGACCGCGGACTTCATCGCCGACCGTTTGTGGCGCTTGAGGCCCTTCTTCTGCTCGGGCGTAATCGTGAACATCTCGATAAGGGAGTCGGCCTGCCACACGACTGCGAGGCCGACAATGCCCAGCGCCGTGGTAAGCTGGAAGAAGCCCTCGATCATGCTGGGGAGGTTGTCCGCACTACAGACGGCATTCGTCTGTGCGGCGGCGGGTTCCACAGCGAACAGGCTCAGGGCGACGACGATGAACATAGCTTGCCTGGGAAGCCTACTCGATGCCGTGGACTGGCTGTCGGGGCGATTCGAAGCCGTCTCGGAGGGCGTATTGTCCTGTGACATAGCGGGTTACTCCTCTGCGTCGTCGACGAGTGCTTTCAGATCAGCGTAGCGGTTGGTCTCGTCGACGAGTGCTTTCAGATCAGCGTAGCGGTTGGTCTCGTCGACGATCTCGTCTTTCGTGTAGCCCTGTTCGCGGGCCCGTTCGAAGAGATCTCGAAGCTCGTCGGGGTCGACGTCGCGAAGCTCCATCTCATCTCGGAGGGCGCGGCGATAGAGGGCGGAACCGTTGATATGGCTGTTCCACGTCAGGTACAGATCATCGATGTCTTCGATGGTGACTGCCCGTGTGATCATATGTGCGGGGTGGGTATGCACCGGTTGAGCCCCGGTCCATGGTGGTGCGTTAGCTAGAAGATCGGTATATGCTTTCTGGCCACCAACTGGCGCAAAAATCTAAAGTAAATTATAACCGGAGAGCTCGTTCACCTCGCAAGGGCACAGTTAACCAACAATGGGGCTAGATACCGTTGTCTGTTGGTTAAGGTTAGGATGGCACTCTACTCGAGTTCCACGACCTCTCCACGCCCGTTGTCGAGGATTTCTCGCACCTCGGCCAAGAGTTCCTGACCCTCCTCGTGGAGCCTTGTCCCTTCATCAAGGTCACACTCGTCCGCATCGAGCTGTTTAATGATTTCTTCGACACGGGCCAGCCGGTCGTGGATCTCTTGGTCGTTTGCCACGCTTAGATCACCCCCAACCAAAGCCCAGTGATGGCCAACAACAGCAACAGCAGCACAGCGATTGCGGCCTTGTAGTAGACCGGCGGGAGCCCCTCGGGTGCGGCCGCCTCGTCGACTGCTTCGGCAAGTTCTTGTTCGTGTTCGTGCTCCTGCTGGAAGGTTTCGTACGCGGCGTCGAGTTGCTGGGCCAGCGGCTTGACCTCGCCCGCGAAGAACTCCTCGCGGGAATTCACGATATACTCGCCAGCGGCCGTCGGCGTGATCGTCGCCACATCCGCGACTTGATCGGCGATTAACCGGTCGTCAGTATGCCCGATCGCCGTGACGGTCGGGGTGTTCGCGGTGAAGATAGCTTCCGCGACCCGCTCGGTGTTGAACGCCTGGAGGTTCGAATCACTCCCGCCACCGCGACCGACGATAATCGCGTCAACGTCCTCGGAGCGGTCCAGATGGTGGATGCCGTTCGCGATGGACGTGGGTGCCTCCGACCCCTGGACGGTGGCGTCCTTCACCAGGATGTCGACGGTAGGGTCCTGTTCGTGGATCGCGTTCTGGATGTCATAGCGGGCATCGCCACGGAGGGAGGTTACGACACCAACCCGCTCTGGGAACGCCGGCGGGCGCTGTTTCTGCTCGTCGTCGAACCAACCACGTTCTTCGAGTTCGCTTCGCAGTCGCTCGACGGCGGCCGCCTGGTCGCCGTCGCCGACGACGATCACCTCCCACGGCTTGAGATCGATTTTCCCACCCTCAGTCCAGTAGTCGATATCGCCTTCGAGGATGACTTCGGTGCCGTCCTCAAGGTCGGCGTCCATTCCCCGGTAGCGGTTCGCCCAGAGCATACAGGGGAGCTCGGCGTCGCCGTCGGTCAGGGTGAAATAGAGGGCGGTACTGTTCTGATGGAGATCCGTGACCTCGCCAATACAGCGGACGCCGTTGAGGGCAGGCGTGTCCTGGACGACTGATGCAATTCGGTCGTTCAGCTCTTGGACTGAAAGAACATTCCCGGACAGGGCATCATCTACCTCCCGTTCGGCATCAGCCATCGCACTAACTTAAGACGGGGAGAGCAGATTCAAAAATGTACCCCTCAGTGCCAGTGTACCCTGCCAACTGTTCTGTGTCCTTGAATTACTCTAGTAACCCGAGATCAGTAAGCCGATTTTCGATCACTGTAAGCGCTTGTTCAGCATCGTCAAGCTGTTTTCCGCCCGTGATGACGAGCTTGCCACTCCCGAAGAGGAGTGCGACGACGTCCGGGTCGTCAAGCCGGTAGACGAGCCCCGGGAACTGCTCCGGTTCGTATTCGATGTGTTCGAGACCTAGGCCGATCGCAATCGCATTCAAATTGAGTGTGTGGTCGAGGTCCCCACTTGAGACAATATTTTGGATTTCGATATCTGGGGTGGTAGCGACATCGACACCCAATTCACGGAGCTCGTCGAAGACGTATTCCAACGCAGTCGTCACATTGTCGACGCTTTTTGCACCCGTACAGACGACTTTCCCCGAGCGGAAAATGAGCGCTGCGGCTTTGGGATCATGCATCCGATACACGAGTCCAGGGAAGTTATCGGGATCGTAGTCGGTGGCCCCTAAATCCTCAGAAAGTGTTTCGAGATCGAGTTCTTGACCGATATCGGACGACGCAACCACATTCTCGACTTGAATTGATTCGGCTGTGACACTCATGGGAGTACCTTCCTGTCACAACCCCCTTAAAACGGGGAGTGACTTCGAGCGTTGGTGTAGTTCCTTCCGAATTAGAGGTCGCGGGGCTGGACCGTCTTCCGGTCGTTGGCCTCAGCACGCTTTGCGGCGTCGTCGAGCAGTTCGGCGACCTCTTCGTTGAGGGCGTCGTAGAAATCTGCCGAGACGTTGTGGTCCGAGAGCGCATCCTTCACGGCTGCTTTGACGATCAGGTCAGACATTCCATCGCGGAGTTCTCCTGTCCGCCATATAAAGGTTCGAAGCCCTCACTGCAATATAGCCGGCCGTAGCTATTATCCTATCCAACAGATTTTAATAACTATTGTTAATAAATTGCCGCTATATAGCAGTCGATTTAATAAGTCTGTGGAGCTACGACCTACATAATGACTCCACCACCAGAAGACGGTGGGCATGACCACGAGCACGACCATGACCAGGACCATGATACCAATGAACAAGAAACTGAGAACGTAACCACGGATTCATCGAGTCGTGGCGACGTCGCCCAGTTCTCTGTGCCCGAAATGGACTGTCCGTCGTGCGCGGGGAAGGTCGAAAACAGTGTGCAGAAACTCGACGGCGTCGAGACTATCGACCCACAGGTGACGACAGGAACGCTCTCCGTCTCCTACGAGGGAGACCAGACCTCCCTGGACGAGATTGCAGAACGCGTCGAGAAAGCCGGATACACTGTCGAAGATCGAGCCGAGAGGACAGCATCGTTCGCCGTCCCAGACATGGACTGTGCGTCCTGTGCGGGGAAAGTCGAAAACGCACTGGACGACGTCCCGGGCATCAGAAGCTACGAAACGCGACCCACGACAGGGGAGGTCGTCGCGACGTACGACGATGCGACGACGTCGTCGGAGGTCGTCGCTGCGATCGAAGGTGCAGGCTACGATGTGACAGACTCCCCAGCGGACGAAACGGACGCTGCCGCAAGCGCTACCGAGGAGCGCGAGAGTGTCTGGCGGAGTTCGCGCGCTATCAAGACGTGGATCAGCGGCGGGTTCGTCGCACTCGGCCTACTCTTCGAGTTCTTCCTCACGAGCCAGAACGTCCTCGTGGCCGAGCTCGTCGGCCGCGAATTACTCGCTGCTGATATCCTCTTCCTCGTCGCAGTCGGGGTTGCTGGCCAAATCATCTTCCGGAACGGCTACTACTCCGCGCTGAATCGCAACCTCGACATCGACCTGTTGATGAGCATCGCCATCAGTGGCGCGATTATCGCCAGCCTCGTCTTCGGAGAAGCGCTATACTTCGAGGCCGCCACGCTCGCGTTCCTGTTCAGCATCGCCGAGCTCCTCGAGCGCTACTCGATGGACCGGGCGCGGAACTCACTCCAGGAGCTGATGGACCTCTCGCCGGACGAGGCGACGGTCAAACGCGACGGCGAAGAGGTGACCGTTCCCGTCGACGACGTGACCGTCGGCGACATCGTCGTCGTGCGGCCGGGCGAGAAGATCCCCATGGACGGCGAGGTTCTCGACGGTGAGAGTGCCGTCAATCAGGCCCCGATTACGGGCGAGAGCGTCCCCGTGGACAAGACACCGGGCGACGAGGTGTACGCCGGCACAATCAACGAGCAAGGCTACCTTGAAATCGAGGTCACCTCCGAAGCGGGCGACAACACGCTCTCGCGCATCGTCCAGATGGTCGAAGACGCCCAGTCCAACAAGACCGAGCGCGAGCAGTTCGTCAACCGCTTCTCCTCGTACTACACGCCGATCGTCGTCGGCTTCGCGGTCCTGGTAGCGGGTGTCCCGCCGCTGGTGCTCGGGGCGTCCTGGCCGACGTTCATCGTCTACGGGCTCACGCTACTCGTCCTCGCCTGCCCGTGTGCGTTCGTCATCTCGACGCCGGTGTCCGTGGTGTCGGGAATCACCAGCGCCGCGAAGAACGGCGTCCTCATCAAGGGCGGCAACCACCTCGAAGCGATGGGGGCGGTCGAGGCTATCGCGATGGACAAGACCGGCACAATCACCAAGGGCGAACTCACGGTCACGGATGTCGTCCCGCTGAACGACAACAGCGAGGACGACGTCCTCCGGTGCGCACGCGGGTTGGAGTTGCGGTCCGAACACCCCATCGGCGACGCAATCGTCGAATACGCGGAGGAGATCGACATTGGGGCACCGACCGTCGATGACTTCGAGAGTGTCACCGGGAAAGGCGTCGAGGCCTCTCTCGACGGCAAGAAACACTACGCAGGAAAACCCGGATTCTTCTCAGAACTCGGGTTCAATCTCGAACACGTCCACGCGACGACCGACGGCGGTATCGTCACGACGAAGAGCCGGCAGATGTGCGAACGCAACGACTGCCTCGACCTCCTCGAGGGAACGGTTCCCGACCTCCAGTCCGAGGGGAAGACTGTCGTCCTCGTCGGTACGGAGGACGAGATCGAGGGTGTGATCGCCGTGGCCGACGAGATTCGGCCCGGGGCGAAGCAGGCGATCCAGCAGCTCCACGATCTCGGTGTCGAGCAGATCGTCATGCTCACGGGTGACAACGAGCGGACCGCCCGAGCGATTGCCGAGCAGGTCGGCGTCGACGAGTATCGCGCCGAACTCCTGCCGGACGAGAAGGTCGAGGCGATCAAAGAACTCGACGAACAGCACGACGGGGTCGCGATGATCGGTGACGGCGTCAACGACGCACCCGCGCTCGCGACTGCGACTGTGGGAATCGCGATGGGCGCCGCTGGGACAGATACCGCCCTCGAAACCGCCGACATCGCACTGATGAGTGACGATCTGTCGAAGCTGCCGTATCTCTACGAACTCTCGCACGACGCGAACAGCGTCATCCAGCAGAACATCTGGACGAGTCTAGGTGCGAAGGCCGTACTCGCACTCGGCGTGCCGTTCGGATTCGTCCCGATTTGGATGGCTGTCCTCGTTGGCGACGCCGGCATGACGCTCGGCGTCACCGGAAACGCCATGCGGCTCTCCCGCATCACGCCAGCTGAGATAGATACTGACGAGGTGGCCCCATGAGTGACGCCGGCTTGAGTGACGCCTATCCCCGCGCGAGCCCCTGGCCACCACTGGTAGCGCTCGCGCTCGTTACGTCCGAGATCGGTGTCGTGTTCGGACTACGACCGGTAACTATCGGCGGCCTGCTACTGTTTATTGGCTCTGTTGCAGGAATTCTCACAGAGTCCCAACACGTTACGCGACCACTTCGTGTGATTGCTGTGCTGAGTACACTCGCAGCGGTGGGCGGACTGCTTCTCCTTCGCTACGAAGCGAGCTTCCGCGGTGTTTCACTGTTGATAGCTGGTGGTATCGGCATTACAACCGGGATTGTTGGCCGTCAACTGGTTCGATGGCGAGGTGTCGCCTAATGGACCTCGACGACCGGGTCGTATTCGGAGCGATCGTCTTCGCGGGTATCGCTATCCCCGGGGTGACTAGCTACTTCCTCTCTGAGATGGGTGCAGATACGCTCGGCCAGGTTGTCTGGGCAGCGGGATACGGTGGGATGGTACTGTTTGTGTGGTATCATTGGCTCCGGCCAATGGACATGCAAGGAGCGTAACACACCAACGCCGTACCTTCGAACGCGAACCGTGCGCAGCAAACTTCAGCGTAGTTAGTACGGGAAGGAAACCAGTCGTGTGGAGGTGTGGTTTTCTCGCAAGGCTACCGTTCCCGTGGACATCGTGGTTACGTCGCTGACGGCACCAGCTCTTCAGTCGAATAGATGAGTGTTGCAGTGAAGATGACCACCGTCGCCACTATAAACAACACGCTGAGTGGGGAAGATGAATCGACGAAGACCCAGTATAGTGGAGCTGCAACGGACGGGCCGGCTGCGAGTACAGCGATCTTCGCGACGAGCGGCCCGCAGCAACCACACGTGCAAGCACCAATTACAGACCCTGTGCCGGCTGTTCCTTGCATCATCCCCGCCTTCTCCTCAAGCCGCCACTGCCAAGCAATTAGTAGGGCGTTCACTCCAATTAGGACACTCAGCAGCCCTACTATCGTGACGACACCAATTGAGAGTGCAACGGTCAAGGGAAACTGCGGGAGCACAATTTCGAGCGTATCCCACTGGACAAGCTGATAATTGACTGGTAGAACTGTGACAACGCGCTCACGTGGCAGCCCCTCTTCCCAGAAGAAGGAGAGATACCCGCTCGACGTGAGGAAAAACAGCCCAGAGAGAAGCGTGACGGTCGCCCCGAACCGTCGCGCAACACGGTCCCGGAACGCTGTCCGGACGACGTCTCCTCGGTCCGTCCAGACAATATATCCGACGAGAATCGGCGTGCCTAGTACGATGAGATACCCCAGCGGGTGGGTGTAGCTTGCGGATCCGCGGATTATGTATGGGTACGAGATCCACAAGCCCATGAGAATACCGAGGAATGTGTATCGTGGGCGAGTCGGCCACCGACGTAATCCGATACCAAAACTCGCTACCACAACACTGACCCCGATACCGAGCCCGAACAATTCGTACCACGACCGGGGGAACGGCATCGAACTGGCTGCATAGGCCGGATCTGGTGTAACCCCGTCAAAAATGATGATGCCGAGGATAGCGACGAATAATCCCACTCCAATTCCATACAGTGCCGTTGTCGGTGAGACGTATTCCCGACGCTTCAATAATGCACAGCCAGCGACGAGGCCAACTCCGCCGAGAAATACGGCGATACTCGCCTGTTTGGAGATGACAAGAGGTCCGTCGCCGCCATGGGCTGACGCAACCGGAACCTGTGCGAGAACCACGACTACGACCAACACGAGAAGGAAGTCGAAGCGAGCACTCCCACGATTGCCTTTGCTTTGTGCGGGAATTGAGATGCGTTCGTTCAGGTTTTGTACGGCTGCGGCGGTTCGTCCGATTTGATGTCGGGGATATCCTTGGAGCATGAGTGTGTGTGAACGTGTTGTCAGTCTTGTACATACAGCGAATACAGAATCACCGCGAGACCAGCGGCCACGAAGGTGCTGTTAACGAGGACGCCGAGAGGGAGCGATACGGAATAGAACATATTGATAGCACCAGTGAACAGTGCACCGAACGTCACAATCCCGAAGCCAACCCGCAGCAGTCCGAGTGAGGGGTCGCCCGTCCGATGATACGCTCTGTGCGCGATATACGTAATTCCCCCGCCAAGCCCCAGTATGAGGGCTTTCACAGCGACAATCGCAGCCATGATCTCATTCATAGTTCGTCACCCATCTTCGACCAGATATCTCGAAGCCGCTCATCAGTTCCTTGCTGTCTGTGGTCGATTGTCACTGAAAACGTGTCATCCTCGTCAATCGTGATGTTCACGTTCTCAAAATTCCGCTGATAGTACGCCGTTCGCCCACCGTCGGGGTTTATCTTGTCGTGTTCTCGCAGGAGTGCGGCATCACTGAGTTGGTCAAGCTTTCGGTACAGCGTCGAACGAGGAATGTCACACGCTTCAGTGAGTTCGGTAGCAGTCATTGGCTCGGCGGTTTTGCGGAGTATTGATTGGCAATCGGGGTCATCTAGCGCGTCAAGGACAAGTTCCGGGGGCGGCTGGTCGTCCGGCGTCGTTGCATCATCCGCCATGTTGCACGCCTCGGTTTTTCGCGGGATACTTCGTGTGATTCCTGCCTGTCATTCCAGGTGACAACGTTCAGCTGTTCGCCGAGTGTTGGCTGTTGGGCCTCTTCGTCGGAGTCTGGTTGATACGCCTTCTGGTGGTGCACCTTCAATTGAAATCTGAGTCACTGCCATCTGAACTGCTGGGGGCTATCATCGGCGAGTTCGTAGAATCCGCGTCGGCTCGAGTTGAGGATTCCTTGTTCGCAAAGCTGGATGCATACTCGTTCAACGTGTACTGGATGTCGATGTATTGTGGCCGCAATCTCGACCGTGTGAATCGGTGATTCGCCGGCGAGTGCCTCTAGAATGTCTCTTTCGATCTGGCTCGGGTACTGGTACATCACTTGTGCTCAGCGTATACGTCCAACAGTTCCTGATAGCGAGTTCGAATCGTGACCTTGCTCACGCTTGCCGCTGAACTCACGGTCTCCTGGGTGAGTTTCTCGTTCGTCAAATACGTCGCCGCATACAGCGCGGATGCCGCCATTCCGACCGGGCTTTTGCCACTATGGATGCCGTTCTGCTGGGCAACGTCGAGCAGGTCTCGCGCACGGCGAAGTGCCTCGTCAGTTACGTCAAGTGTTGATGCGAGCCGCGGTAGATGCTGGTCCGGAGATTCCGGTTCGATTTCAAGCTTGAGCTCCCGAGAGAGATACCGGTATGCCCGCTGAAAGCGTTTCTTTTCGACTCTGCTTACCGTCTCGACTACGAACGGAGATCTCGGTGTTTGATGTTGCCGCGCGCTCGCGTACAGTGCAGCCGTTGCCATCCCTTCGATAGAACGACCCGGAAGTAACCCTTCCTCGACGGCACACCGATAGAGGACCCCCGCTGTCTCACGGACTGCCTCAGGCAAGCCCAGTGCCGACGCCATCCGATCAATCTCGTCGAATGCCTGTTTGAGGTTCCGCTCTGCGGCATCTTTCGTGCGGAATCGTTCGTCCCACCGGCGGAGCCGTCGTAGTCGCTCCCGTTTTCTGCTTGACAGATGTTGGCCGCGCGCATCCTTGTCCTGCCAGCTGATAGTCGTGCTGAGTCCCTTATCGTGCATCAGTGGCGTCGTCGGTGCGCCGACTCGGCTCTTTTTCTGGCGTTGTTCGTCAGTAAACGACCGCCACTCTGGCCCATGGTCGATAGTTTCCTCTTCGATGACCAACCCACACTGTTGACATGCTGCCTCACTCTGTGAATTATTGTACCGAATCTGTCCCCCACACTCCGGGCAATTTGTTCGATCTTTTGGACTGCGGTTTTCTTGTGGTTCCGTCATATATTTTTGAGGATTCGGCTCTACACTACCACACGGATAGCCCGGTTGACAATCGGGTGGCTCTGATTTAGAAGCAAGCAGTCCCAGCTAATGAGTTTGAAGCGGATTCCCAAAATTCGGGACACCGGCTCAGACATTTCCACCCCTCTTCCCAATCGGCATTTGAATATGAGAAAGAGGCTGGGAGATGCGATGGTCGTCACGATGTTGGTTCTACTCGTAGCAATTACGATTATACATATCGTGAACCCCGGATACACCGAAGGTGGGTTGGCCAGTATGTTCGTCGTGGCCAGCATCGTCGCAATACTGGGTTTGCTTGTCGCTCTGCTAGTGATGGTGACTCGGGATTTAGCTACGAAATCGACCGGTCGCCAAGCGTAACTACGACAGTTCTGCTTCATTCTTCGAGACTGCGGAAGCCACTGAATGCCTGAATTACCGGAAAAAACAGAGTTCTTCCGACGGCGACCGACGGTGGAGGTCCTCCTGGTCACTACGCCGACCACGGGATTACTCGTAGCTGGCTGGATGCTCTTCGCGAGTCCAATTCGACTGCTCGGGTGGGCAGTTGTCGCGGTAGCAGGGCTTATTGGTGTACTAAGGTTCGGTCAGAACAACAGTCAGCGGTTTGACGTGGTCATTTGGCCGCGGGAGCAGATGGGAATTGTCGTCAGCACCATTGCGTATAATGGTGTGTTGTTCCCGAGTATCGCTATCGCGGAGGTCGCTTGGGGTGGGACCGGCAGTCCCGCAGTTGGCGCGTTGCTTGCATTACTCATCCCGATTTGGTTCCTCAAGCACATCGCTTTCGTCCTTACGCTACCGACGCGTGCGACACGGTAATATCCGGCTTTCGGAGAGGGTGAATGTCCCCGGAGACCCTTTGCGCTTGGTATCTGTGGCTGAGCGATATTGGAAAACGAGCGATTGTTGCATCTGGAGTTCACTGATACGCCTAGACGAATGACAGACAGACAGGTGACCAACGGGCGCGGAGTCGTACTATGGATGTATCTCAGCGCCGTTGCTGTCGCAGGCATCTTCGGGTACGTGCTGGGAATTATTGTCTATGGAAACGGTGGGCCGTCGGGGCCGCTTACCGACGGTGGGCCGGCAGTGCAGTACGGTAAAATCGGCCCAATCGTTTTCGAACTGAATCCGCCAAATTTAGCGATTTTCGGCTTAGTGGCAGTAGGTGGACTTCTCGGACTCGGATTGCTCGCCATTTCGCATGCCAGCCGATACGACGACGCTACCGCCTGACAACGACAGAATTACGAGCCGATATCAGTAGTTACCAATCTAGGTTAACGACTTAATCCGTCCAGTCACAACGTGGCGTATGGAGTTTGACTTCCCGCGCTCGGTAGTCCCGCTCGTCGCGATCGCTACGGTCGCCCTTACGTCAGTGATGACTACCTCGACAGTCTTCATGATGGTTCTTCCTTCGATGATTGCCTTCTCGGTCATCGCGTTCTTCTTCGGGATGAAACACGGCGAATACCGTACTAGTTTGTAGTGTTCCGGCTCTTCTCTAAACGGATCAGGAATGAGCTCTATTCCTCGCCGCGTCGATAGGCGGTTTCCCTGCGCACATCTTTGCAAGCCGCTTTAGCGATTCCCCTCGTACAACAGCAAAAACGGCTCGGTTTTCACCATTTCGGAAGGAAGAGATACATGGAGACCTAACCACCGGCTGTGAATGATAAATTCCTCATGATGGTGGTTCTCGGAGGGATCGTCTTCGCACTATTCCTCACCGGATTCGTCCTCCGACTCGCCTGACGAAGAATGAGTGAAATGAATACTGAGCGGAAGTGCTACCGGAAAACGAGGTAGCCCTCGTCTTGTGAAACGACAGTACGCGCACTCAGTTGGGGTTGTACTTGCTGGGATCGGACTAATCGGGACGTTCCTCTCGTGGCCTGCACCAACAGACTTCACGGCACAAGCTACTCGTGTGTTCGGAGTGGTCGCCGTTCTGGCTTTCACTGTCCGACGTCACGGACTTGCTCCGCCGTGGGTCGACACTGCCGCAACGGCGGCCACCGCTGGACTGACGATCGGAGCAGCGGCTGCGGTCATCGAGCTTCAAACAGCAACAGTACTCGGACCGATTGTCTCGCTGCTGGCTGGCTTCAGTGCGCTGGGAGTGGGTGGTGCTGTCATCACCGAATTGAACCAGTCGGGAGGCAAAATACGGGAGCGTCGAACTCTCCTCGCACTCGCCGTCTCCGCGCTCGCACTCCTTATTGGGGGCCTCCTCAATAGTATAGCCGTCTCTCTTGTCCCCTCAACACCAATAGTCCGCGTTTCAGTGTCCACTGCTGTCGCCAGTATCGCCTATGCGATAGTTGGTGTCGTGTTCATTAAATCCACCAACAGTAGTATCGACGTGAGTACGGTAACCCGCCGCGACCTTATCGTGGCAGCAGCGGGAATTCTCGCGATTTTCACGCTCCACGTACTGATGGCTGCCGCGGTCGCTGTATTCTCACTGCCACAAACGTCGCACTCTCTCATCGAGGCAGCCAAAACAACTCCCGAGATCCTGCTTCCGCTAATCGTCCTTTCGTTCGTCGTTGTCGCCCCGGGTGAGGAACTACTCGCGCGAAATGCGCTCCAGAAGTACCTATACGGTGCGTATTCGCGTCGGAGTGCTGTGATCACCGCGTCGTTCGTGTTTGCTGCCAGCCACATCCTCGCGTACGGCGGGACGGGTGCCACACCGGGCGCTATCCTCGTCACGCTCGCCCGAGTTTTCGGAGTCGCACTCGTACTCGGAGCTACGTACGAGCAGACAGACGACCTCTTCGCGCCGGTCGTCGTTCACGGCACGTACAACGCTGTTCAGTTCGCTATCGCGTATCTCACGTTCACATGACCCCACCACAGCTACTGCTCACGAAGGCTTTGTTGACGCGACTTCGTACAACAGTTCGGCGGTCACTCAATCCCAGTCAGACCTGCGGCAGTGAGGAGGGAAAGCGACGTCCATACAGCCAGCGAAAACACGCTTGCAATTGGTGAGGCTGCACGAACCGGCATCGTCACTGCCGGTTCGACAGCGGACGTCATCACAAGGCCACGGTAGGCGCTTAATGGACTCGCGGCAAGCGCTTCGCTTAGCCCTCGTTCGACAATCCAGCCCTGTCCAACTCCGGCAATTATCACGAGGTCGAATCCGACCACAAGCACGAGTAATAGGCCGACCGCCGACACGAGCCCGCGACGCGCAGACCGAGCCACCGACGAGATCAATAGCGTGATGGCGAGGACGACGCCTGTGAAGAGAATTGTCAACGCGACAAACCGCGCGTAGTATACCGGTGAGTCTAGTCCGCCCGGTTGTGCGAGCACGTTCGGCGTCCCCCCCGAGAGTGGTACAACGAACCCTGCTGCGAGCAGCGTCACGACGAGAATCCCGAGTGCGACTGCGAGTCGGCCACAGTAGACGCCGAGCCCGTACCGAATGGGCGTTATCGGGAACGTATCGAGGACTTTCAGTTCGCCTCGTAACCGGTCGCCGAGAATCGCCCGATACCCGAGTGCAACCACCAGTACCGGTACTAAAACCTCGATTGGCGTAAGGAGCGCCAGCACGAGCGGGACGTAGCCGGCCTGCCCGCCGAGCGCCGCAATCGCCACAACCAGTGCGAAGAACCCGATTGCGAGCAGCCAAACTGACCGAGACCGAGAGAGTGCTCGCACCTCCCGTTCGACGACGGCAGTAAACTGCTGGGTGGCGTCACTCACGATTACCGCCTCCCGCGGATGTGACCGTACGACCGCTTACTGCTGTCTCGAACGCGTCCTCTAGGGTCTCCGTCTCCGTGTCTGCAAGCACAGCGGCCGGGGACCCGGCCGAGACGATGTTGCCATCAGACATTACAAGGATGTAATCGGCGTCTGCTGCGCGCGAAAGGTCGTGGGTCGTCAACACGACGGCTTGGTCGCGCTCGGTCAACCCCGCGATCACGTCATACACGTGGCGAGTCATCTCCGGGTCGAGACCGCTCGTCGGTTCGTCGAGCACGACTAGGTCTGGTGCCCCCAGAAGGCTCACCGCAATTCCCAGGAGGCGGCGCATACCTCCGGAGAGTGCGTCCGTTCGGCGGTCGGCCGCGGCTTCGAGGCCGACCCGAGCGAGTGCGGCGTCGACATCGGTCTCGCTAGTGAGCAGTGCTGCGTAGAACGCAACCGTCTCTCGGACCGTGGCCGAGGGCTGGAACCGCGGGTCTTGGGGAAGATACCCGACAGGTCGCTCACCCTCAGCATGGAGCGCGAGTTCGCCAGCTGTCGGGCTCTCTACGCCCGTAACGAGTTCTGCGAGCGTGGTCTTTCCGGAGCCATTCGGCCCAATAATCGCCGTAACTGCATCATCTGGAATTGAGAAGGAGAGTTCCGAGAGAACCTCGACGTCACCGAATGATTTCGAGAGTTCCGACGCTTCGACGACGGCTGACGCGGCCGTCGCAGCATCGTTGTCACCGCGGTTAGGAGCCTCACGACTACCCATTACGTATTATGGTTTCCGTGCCACTCGAAAAAGTGTACTGCCCCAGCATTCTTTGTGGCTCCTCCCGTATCGCCATCTATGGAATTCTGGCACGTGGCTGCTGCTGGCCTCCTCGTGTTCGCGGCGGTCGTCGGGCCATTCGCCGTGAGCGGGGGTGGCCAGCAGGCGGCTGCGGTCCCGATGTCAGATACGAAGTCAACGGGTGTTCCAGAAAGCGTCGTCGTCCAAGCCGCCGACTCGACGATTGCGTTGCCGACCGGGCAGGTATCGTTCTCTCAGTTCAAATTCACCGTTGGCTACTACGGCATCACGTCCATGGTCGCGGGATTGCAAGAGAGCACGGAACGTGAATTTGGGCGGGCGATGGCAGTGTACGTCTCGGATTTCTCTGGCACCGGCGTCTACGTTGGCGACGATGGATTACTCAGAACACCGCAAGACGCAGATCCAGAGTGGGTACCAGCTGATGCGGCGTACTTCGTCGTCAACAGTACGGCCAGTATCCCCACGCGGAAGCAAGCAATCGTGCCGTTCTCGAACCGGAACGATGCAACGGCATTCGCTCAACAGTACGGTGGTCGCATCGAACAATGGGACGCAGTCAAACAACTCGATGTCCGAAGTGCGGCCCGGACGACCGCTGAATGGGAGCGCACCAGTGATGCACGAAGCGAGCAGGCGAACGAGACGAGCGCACGTGCCCGCTCGCTACTCGAACGCCCAGTTTCGACGACGGTAGAACCGAACGAGTCACTGACCGCAGCAATCCAGCGCGCCCCGCCCAATACGACCATCCAGCTGGCAGCCGGGAACCATACTATCTCCGACGTCACGGTAGACAAGCCCCTGACGATCAGCGGCAGTGGCGTAAACCAGACGCGCATCATCGGTGACGGGAATCGCAGCGTCGTCTCCGTGAACGCCTCACGCGTCGCAATTACGGACGTTTCGCTGTCCGGTATCGGTACAGTGCGAACTCGCGGCCAAGCGAACATTACGAGTGTCCCCGTCCGCAACGGGTCGTTCCGGGAACGCTACTGGACGACGCACGGCTACGGCGACGCAGGTATCGTCTTCGAGGCGTCCACGCGGTCGCTGGTTGCCGACGTTCAAATCCAAACGCGCGCGAATGGAATTATCGCGCGGAATAGCCCGAATCTCACCGTCACGAACCTCACAGTTCGGGGAACGCGAGACTGGGAGGATGGATTCCTCGGGGTCTCGATTCTCGGCGCGCCCGCACTAGTTCAGAACTCGACGTTCTACGGCGGGAAAGTTGGTGTCTTCGCACACGACACGCAGTCGTTCACCGTCCGCGACTCCTCGATGGAGGGGATGATGATCGGCGTGTTCAGCGTGTTCGCTCAGGGCGCGTTCGCCGCTGACAACGATATCGAGGACACGTACGTTGGCGTCTACATCCACGACCGATCGAACCGAAACATTGTGACAGGGAATACCGTCACGAACAGCAAGAACGGCGTTCTTGTGTTCGGGCGGTCGAGCTACGTCGCGGAGAATGTTGTGACGCATAACCAGCACGGCGTCGTCGTGCAAGGCCAATATTCAGTGTATGAGGAAAACGTCGCGGCATTCAACCGGGTCGGCATTCGAGCGATGTCGTTGTTCCCGACGAACCGCGTCAACGACAACGACATCGCGTATAACCGGCGGTACGCCGCGACAGCACGGTTCAACGTGTTACACGTCTGGAAGGGGAACTACTGGCGGGGCGCACCCGGTATCGATACCGACGGCGACGGCTCACTTTCACGGTCGTTCCGTGCGACAGGACCGGTCGGGATGGTCGCAGACGGGGGTGCTGGGACACCGACGTTGGCACGAGCACCGGCACTCAGCTTGATACGGCAATTACAGCAGACGATGCCGGGGATTCGGTTCGGAGGCGTCGTGGATGAAGCCCCCCGAGCAAGTCCGGTCCGTCCAGCTGTATTGGCGAAGCTTAAAGACACCCAGCATCCGCCGGGGCAATTCGACGACGAAGACGAGTGGGATTACACATTCTAGCCGCCGAGGTCACTCTGGTTTGATTCGGCTGGCACGTTACCCAACGGACCCCGCTGATGTTGCTGCTTCCCCGGGATTCAGCACTTCTGGGAGCTCTATTCGCACGTGAACTAAACAACCGCGGGTCAGGTGACCCGTGGAACTCTCGCTGTCTTCTTTATATCAAGGGATGATTACGACGGCCTAACGAAAATCGCAACACCTACTCAACCTCCAAGAGCATTCCAAAACATGGACCGGCGGCGGTTTCTGAAAACCACGAGTGGGCTGGTCGGCGTGGCTGGCGTCTCCGGGTGTCTTCAGCGACTCGGATTCGAGACACAGTCCGCGTGGCGAGATCCACCGCTCGTCGAAAACCGACCAGACGGTGTCTACTATCCGGCGATTGTTGAGGGGATGGACGTCTACGAAACTACGACCGTCGAGGGTATCGGCGTCGCGTTGATGCACTCGTTCCCCCACCGATTCTGGACGGTGACCGGGACGAACAAAACAAAAGTCGTTGTCTCGTCGAATGACTCGCTGCATTTGATGGCGAGCGTCTGGGATGCCGAATCCGAAACGGTGCTCCCGACAGCGGTGTCAGTGGATATCCAGAATGAGGAGGGGAATGTCTCAACGACGAATCTGTGGTCGATGCTCTCCCCAAATATGGGGTTCCACTACGGGGACAACGTGGCACTGTCGGGGAGCGGCGAGTATGAGGCAACGGTTCGGATTACGCCCGTTCAGGCAGCACGAACCCGCCCGTTCAAACGTCGGTTTACAGAGACGCGGACCGCACAGTTCCAATTTACCTTCGAGCCGTCTGAAACGTACGACCTTCCGATTCGCCGTCTCGATGAGAAGGCAGGCACGCGGGGGACGGTAGACCTGATGCAGATGGACGGCGTGCCAGCTCCAGTCGCCCCGCCCAAGGAACAACTCCCCGGAAGATTGCTCGGCGAGCAGTCCGCTGACGGTGCCGTGTTCTGCGCGAGTCTCGTCTCCACAGCACGACGATTCCCGGGGACGGACGGACCGTATCTCGTTGTCTCTCCGCGTACGCCCTATAATCGCGTTCTACTCCCTGGAATGTCGCTCTCGATGGTCGTCAAGCGTAACGGGGACACTGTATTGGAAACGGGACTTGACGGTACAATCGACCCCGACCTCGGCTACTACTACGGAACGACCGCAAAGACCATCAGGCGGGATGATACCATTGTGGTTCGCGTTGAGACACCACCCCAGGTGTCGCGCCACGACGGTTACGAAACCGCATTCATGCAGATGCCCACTGTTGAGTTCACTGTTTGATTCCGCCGAGCACTCACTCACTCGTCTACTTGCATCCCAGCATTCCTGTCCACTAAGAGTGAGGACAGGAGTAGCGCCGTCACCAGTACGAACGCAATCAGCGAGAGGTTCGGAATGGTCACTCTGAGTATTGGCGAGCGCCACTGAACCACGGCACAGGCTCCTTCAAAGCCACATGTTGTGGTTGTCGCCTGTAAGTAAGATTGATACGCAGCGATGATGATTCCGGCTGCTGACAACGGCAAAACAGTCCGCCAGACGTTGAGTCGTGATTCGAGCGTCGCCACCCCCAGAATAACTACTTGTGGGTACATCAGGATGCGTTGATACCAGCAGAGGTCACAGGGGACTAACCCCAACCCGAGACTGAACCAGAGGCTCCCCAACGTAGCGATCGTGGCAACCAGTGTCGCCACACCGAGTACAACTCGGTCCCGGTCAAGAGGCATCCGTGAGGCCTTCAATCAGTGTTCGAGCCCGTGACTCGTCGCTTAACGGGTTGACCGTTTCGCCGTCGATGACGAGCGTGGGTGTTCCGGAGACTCCCGCTGATGCAGCCGCGTCAGTGGTGTTCTGAACTTCGGATTCGTACATTCCCTCGTCGAGTTGCTCTCGGACGCGATCGAGATCACTCACGCCCGCGGATTCAGCGAACGAGAGGAGCTTTTCAGCCGTCGCCCACGTTTCACCTTCAGGAGGCTGATTTGCGAAGACGTACTCATGGTAGCGCCAGTACGTCTTGGGGTTCACGTTCCAAACTGCCAGCCCGGCACGCGCAGCTCGAGGAGAATCGGCCCCGAGGAACGGTTCGCCGTTGATGTATGCGAGCGCTCGAAACTGGATATTGACGTTCCCGTTCTCGACGTAGTCGGTGACGAAGTCGCCGAGAGTGCCGGTACTGAACTCGGCACAGTAGGGGCATTTCCAGTTTCCATAGTAGGTTATCGTCGGTCCGTCACTCGACCCCATCGTCGCGTACGTCAACGAATCTGGCGAGTTCGAGAGAGGCGCATTCGCAACGTCTTCGTTCACGTTCCCGTCAGTCGAGCTATTCGAACCACCACCAAGACAGCCACTCAGAGCAACGATGCTCCCCGTTGCGAGGACCTGTCGCCGCGACATTCGAGACGACAACGCCTCAGTAGCGTTAGAAGAGCGCATGATAATTATCCGTTTGGTTCTTCACAGTAAGATTGCTTTGGTGCTGTCGCGTTCGTTTGGAGTGTGTTCTCTCAGGAGTCCCGTGAGGGTCGAAGCTTTGGGGTCTCTATTGCACTGTCTCGACTCTTCTACGAGGCGAGAATCCGACCGTCTATGGTGGGGATTCGGTTACCCAAGATACGGTGGTGTCGCGCCAGCGAGGGAGAGAATCCAGAGACTGATCACCGTATATCCGATCATCACAACAATAAACGGGTACTGGCTACGAATCGCGACGAGACGGCTCGGGAACAGATCGTACGCGGCCGCATGTGCTTCCCAGATGGCGAGCAGGT
This sequence comes from Halobacterium sp. KA-4, assembly GCF_021028995.1. Lineage (GTDB taxonomy): Archaea > Halobacteriota > Halobacteria > Halobacteriales > Halobacteriaceae > Halobacterium. The sequence continues at coordinate 67,189 of NZ_JAJJZG010000012.1, forward strand.
GCCCGATCAGTACGAACGCGATGCTGAGGCCGGTGAACCAGCCAGGAGGAGCGAGCACTAATGGATTTGCAGGCGGGGTGAGTGGGGAAACGACTGCAATCGCAAGTGCGGGACTCAACGAGACGACCAGATTGGCGTAGTGGGCGAGGTGATAGCCAGCTGCGATAGCCAACAGTGGTGGAGCGAGTCGCAACGCAATCGAACGGCTGGTGACGTACGTGTTTGTCAGTCGTCGAGCGGCCTTTCCAGCATACCAATAGGCTGAGAGGAACAGGACGTATCCCGCGAGGAACAGAACTGTATAGACGAGTATAGCCATCGGTACAGTCGGAAGTACTGCGCCGAGTGGCGTCTCCACAACGGCGCTAATCGTCTGCGCGCCAGCGGTCGTCGTGATGAATCCACTGTACGTGAGTTCCCAAACGAGGGCGATGATAAAGGCGACGTCGGACTCGTCAGTTACGATGGCTGAATCTGCGAGGTTGTTCCCGGGAAGCGACACCTCTAACGAGCCGTCTACGATTTGAATTGGTGCAACCGTCCCGTAGCACCGGAACAAAACAGCCAGCGGGTCGGCGTGCTTGAACCACGCATCAGAGCCGAAGACGATTGCCCCAGTAACCGTGTACAGTGAATAACCGAGGATCGCACTCGCCAGCACGCGCGGGACGGTACTGACCGGGAAGATTACCTCCACCCAAACAAGCGCAAGGACGCCCACGACTGCTGGCCAGCGAGCGAACGAGTCGGGATATTCGATGAAGCCTTCTGGAAGGAACGTCGTGAGAGCACGCCACGGGTTAATCGCAGGCCAGAGATTCCCGATCAGATACGCGACGACCGGCAGTCCACCACGAACCCCGACAAACGTTACGAGAACTGTGAGACTCGCAGCTGGGAGTTGGGGGCCACTGTACCCGACATAGACCATGAGACCGAGCGTAGCGAGGGCAAGTAGCTGGCCGAGTCTGGAGGCTCCACGCCGGATAGCTGGGACGCCAGGCAGCTGAACGGACCACGAGTGCAGCGCGTAGATGAATGCGCGGTCGGTGACGAAGCTAGCAAGGAGTGCCGAGGCACCGATTGTAGCTCCCCCTGTTGCCAGATACAGCCAGCGAGGGACAGCTAACGTTTCCCGGGGCTGTTTGGAGAGCGTCATTCCGTTAGCGGCGGTGACACTCTCGACGAGAACAATCAATATTGCTGCCCACGCAAGGGCCTGCACTCCGACGCGGAGAGCGGAACCGCTCACGCTGCTTGAACGGCTCTCCTTCCGGTCGGTTGTCTTTGCCGTGGACTCGTCAGTCTCGGGGCTCTCGGTGTTAAATGGCGAAGATAGCATAGAGAAATAGGAACCCGAAGTATACTGCGACGAGGCAGGCAAGCGCCCGCAGCCGAAACGAACTCAAGGCATCTTGTTCGTCTGCTCGTGCATCGTGGAAGGCTGTTCGTTCTGCCTCATCGATGTCAGGCCAATGTTCGAGGCCCCGATGAAGGGTGAGACGTTCCACAGTGGGGAAGGGGTCACCGCAGTACTGGCAAATCTCTGGCGAGTCGTTCGGTGGGACTGAAGTCTGGATAGTTGTCATGACCCTCAGCCAGTTATCTCGTACTATTGTTGGGCGGTTTGAAACGGTTCTGATTCTTCGATTGCAGTAAGAACTGCGTCTTCGCGCTTTATTAGAAATGCGGCACTGTCTAGTTGAGTACGGGGCTGATTCCCAACAAGTAGGAACCCGCCGATACGGTTTACCGAGTCAGATGAAAAAGGATGACACGGTAACAACGCACGGCTCACTTCAAGATACTATGCAGGTATCCTCAATCGTCACGCGAGTTCGATACGGCTTCCGGGAGTCCCCCGTCACATATACGCATCTATCAGGGGTCACACTCGTCGTAACCTATGCCGTGATGCTCCTCGGCGCATATACGAGCGCAATCGGCGCTGGATTATCGTGCCCAGACTGGCCAACGTGCTACGGAACGTGGGTCCCCTTTCTCCACTCCGGGATCGTTGCCAGTTCCTCGTATTCCGCACTCCAAATCTTCGCGGAGTGGGCACACCGTGGACTGGCGATGACAGCCGGCTTCATCATCTTGGGGACGACGATCGGAGGGTGGCTTGCGTATCCCAACAATCGACTCGTCACATGGTCCGCGACGGGAGCACTGGTCCTCCTTCCGACACAGGTCCTCCTGGGTGGATTAACGGTGACGGAAAACCTCCAACCGTTCGTCGTCACTACGCATCTTGGCGTCGCAACGCTCATTCTGCTCTGCCTGCTAACCACATTCCTCACCGGCTGGCTTTCCAGCCGAGAAAAAATGCAGTACGAGCAGGTACCATGAGTTCGTGTGTGTGTGAGACGATCCCGGTGACTAAGCTTCACCGGCTCACTTCGAAGACGGGACGTATAACGCAGTGCAGTTCGCAGCAGTCTATCTGACGGCGATAGGGGGGGACTCTATGCGCCTGACCACTTTGTAATCAGAAACCTACCTAGGCGGGGGCTTGAGGATCCGGATTCACAATCGGCTGGACGACAAGTGCCGTTGAGCGATTCGTGTGTCACCGTGTCACGCGCCGCTTATTGCCGTAAGCGAAGTAGGAAGTCTATGTTCGTCGGGCACGGCCTCGGGGCATTCGCCCTCGTCGCGTTTCTAGCGACGGTGATGGGTTGTAGCCGTGAGCGAGCGATACGAGTGGGCATCATCGCCGGCCTGTTCGCATTCGTTCCCGACGTGGATATCGTGTACGCCCCTATCGGGTTGCTCGCACGGTCCATACAGACGGTGTCTCCTGATGTGTTCTGGGGGACTGCGAATACGATTCATCGAGGAGCGACGCACTCGCTTGTTGTCGGAGCGATTCTCGCTGCCGCTGTCGCGGCATGGAATGTCCCGGCACGACGTAGCCGGATTGTTGCTGTCGGCGGCTTCCTGTCCATCATCGCGATCGGAGCGGTCGTCGATGGCCTCGTGAACGCGGGAGTCTTAGTCGTGTACGTAGCTTCAGGGCTTGGAATCGGGGAATGGGGCCCGCCGAAACGGAGCTGCAACACGCTGGCTGTTTGGTGCGGCGCTGATTGGTCTGGTATCACATCCGTTCGGCGACCTCTTTACCGGCGGACCTGCTGACTTTCTCTATCCGTTCGACGTTGTCTTGGTGACCAGTCGAGTCGCGCTGCATCCGGACCCGACGGCCCACTTGCTAGCGGCATTCCTCCTCGAACTTGGAACGATTTGGTTTGCTATATTCGCGTACACGTGGTTGCAGCAGATTCCAATCCGTGGCCTGCTTCGTCCGCGTGCCGTAGCTGGAAGCGGGTACGCGGCTGCGGTCCTCGTCATTCCGACACCAACGATTCACACGGCCCCTCCATTCGTCTTCAGTATTCTCGTGCTCGCTATAGTCGGAGTCGGGATTCCGACACGGCCATTCAATCACCACAGACGCGGTGAAACGCTCGTCACAGGGCTCGCCGCCGTCACAGCTGGTGCTATCGCGTACGCAGCGGCTTACGGTACACTCGGTTAACGCAACGGCTCGCTGGTGCCGTGATTACTGTCGACACCTCAAGGTGCCGATTTATTCGATAGCGGTAACGCGGTGGAAGACGACTACACCGACGATCAAGACGACGGTGAAGTATCCCACGGCGCCGATGAAGTTCCAGAGGTCCAGCCCTTGAGTGAAGGCTGCGTCCATCGTCGCCTTCGTCGTAAAGTACCCCGGAAGCGCCTTCGTCCAGGCTGTGGAGTCGGTCGCCATCGGGTTCTGGAACAGCAGCATATCCACGTACGGGAAGAAGAGCATGACATACACCCCAGCCAAGCGACTCAGAGAAACACCGATAATCACACCCAAGACGCCGTAAATCAGAGCCGTCAGCACAGTTGCGGCGACGAAGGCAGGTATCGACACCGGAGAAAATCCGACTAGGACGATTGCCAGCGAGACAGCACTGACGATTAGGCCACCAGCAGCGAGCAGACTCACACGGGAGACGACGAGGTCACGCGAGCGATACCCAGCCAGACGAAGCCGGTCGTCGGCGGCCTTCGAGGACTGCATTAGGAACAGTCCGACGATACCCGACAGCAGCCCGGCGGTGACGGGCGTCACCAGCGCTGCGACGAATTCCGAGAGCGTAACCGTCACTGACTCACCGCTAATCGGGATAGTCAACGTCGCTTCCGGGACGATGTACATGAATCCCCCGATGAAGTACAGCGGGAGGGCGATCAGTAATCCGATCAGGGCCGGCGTTCGACGAAATTCCCGCAGCCCCATCGTCACAGCCGTTGTGATGCGGGTATTCATTGCACGACACCCCCCGAAACGATAGGTTCGACAGTGTGTGTGTAGGCCAGTATTGCGAGGCCGCCCAGAACTGCGACGATTGTCAGCGCCGGTAGCAACTCACCTGTCGCGAGTTCCCCGTCGAGGACAGCGCGGGTGACCACCTCGTGGCCGTACGAGGTCGGCGACAATTGCGTGATTCGGTCCTGAATCGGGAAAATGCCACTGGCAATGACGTTGTCCATATCCGCGAGGATGACCAGGGCGAGCGAGCCCTCTAGCGCTCGAGGGAGGACTGCTCCGACCAGGATTCCCAGCATCGCGTAAATGACACCAACGAGCGTGAGGCCCATGAAGACGAACAACGGCGAGGCGACGGGTTCGGACAACAGTCCAACTAGCGTCAGCGTGGAGACGCCCGCAATCACCAAGCTGATTACGACGAGCGTCGCAAATCGGGCGACGAGCAAATCTAGCGCGGGAAACCCACAGATAGAGAGGCGGTGATCGGCATCACGTGCGCTGATGAGTTGGAAGAGCCCGAGCACTCCCGCCAGAGCCCCGGTCGCAAACGTTGCGCCCGTGATTCTGGCGGTGGCATCAAGCGACGCGGGGAGGTTCAGAAATCCGAACTCGGGGAACTGACCGTACGCGACGCCGAAGATCTGAATGGAGGCGGCCGGGAGCACGACTAAGAGCACGAGGTTCAGGGGTTCGCGAAAGAACGACAGTGCGCTCGCCCGGATGCCCGCGGCGTATCGGCTGAGTAGACTCATTCGGACTTGCCTCCGGTGGTATCGGGTTGTTCGCAGTCGATTTTTTCTTCGGTTGGCGTGGATGCCGGACCGCCTTCCTCATCGACGACCTCCCTGTGGAGGTGGCCGTCGTGAAGTTCGTAGATCACGTCGAAGCGGTCACGTTCGTTGATGATGTGGGAGATAATGGCGATACCGACACCGCGGTCACGGAGGTCTTCGGTGAGGTTCCAGAATGCTTGGAATGTCTCCCAGTCGAAGCCTGTATATGGTTCGTCAAGCAGCAGAAGGTCGGGTTCGTGCATCAGCGCGACACTGAGATTGAGCTTTTGTTTGTTCCCACCGCTCAAATTCCGAACCTGCCGGTCCCGGAACCGCTCGAAATCAAGTTCTGTCAGCAACCACGACCGCGCCGCGTCGACTTCGCTGGGGGACATCTCGTAGGCCTCGCCGAATAATTCGAATGTTTCGTCGACGGTCAGCCGGTCGTAGAGCCGCGGCTCCTGGGGACACCAACCGATACGTCCCGACCGAGCGACGGTGCCGTCGTCGTAGTCCAGCACACCAGCCAGAATCTGCATCAACGTCGACTTGCCGCTGCCGTTTTCGCCCATAATGCCGACGATTTCACCACTACCGATCTCTAATGTCGCTCCGTCAAGAACGTCGACAGAGCGAGAGAACGGCAGCCAGGAGTCGTATGTCTTTTGGATGTTGATTGCTTCGACGACAGTATTTCCTGATTGACTACTTTGTGTGCTCCGCTGTGGGCTGCTCATGTCTTGCTTGAAATGTGAACACGCACTTTTGTTAAATTAGCTGCTAAAAAACGAACTATCTTATTCTATCTATAATAATATATTCTTGTTTTATTAATAATATGGGTTGCTACCAGCCCCCGACAGCTGATTCCCGGGCAATCCGTTCGATAGTCGGGCTAACCATTCACACGACTACCCCAGAAGAGTGGACTCTACGGAATGGCGGCTCTCATACTCACTCATAGAATCTTCCACTACGAGGACGGCCTATTGCCACGGACCACATACAAGTTATCGCCCCACCGTTGCTGGGATTAAAGGCACTCCGGGCTCTCACATGAAATATAACAAGATGAGTTCAGCGGGGCACAGCCATGAGCACAACGAGGACAGCAGTGTTCGTACGCTCGGAGCAGTAGCAGCTATTAATCTCGCCGGCTTCGTCATCGAGCTTGTGGGGGGGCTGACGTTCGGGTCTGTCGCACTTATCGGGGACGCGTTCCACATGCTGTTCGACTCGCTGGCATACGTGATCGCTCTGGGCGCGGCCTACATCGGAACTAATTCGAATCCCGGGGAGTACTGGAGTTACGGCTTGAGCCGGGTAGAGCCGTTTGCAGCGTTCTTGAACGGCGTGTTACTCGTCCCGATGGTGGTGTTCCTGGTCTGGGAATCCTATCAGCGCTACCTCGCACCCGTCGATATCAATCCCCAGATGACCATCCTCCTCGGAACTGGGGGATTGGTCATAAATCTCCTGTCAGTATACGTTGTTCAGGGTGGTGAAATGTCGCTGAACGAGCGTGGCGCGTTCTATCACCTTCTCGGGGATGCAGGTGCGTCGGTCGCTGTCATCGTCTCGATGCTGTTCGTGGAGTTCGGTGGGTACTACATCGCGGACCCGATTACGGCAGTCCTCATCGCTGCCATCATCATTTGGTCGGCAGTCAAGCTGCTCCGGGAGAGTGGCGCAATTTTCTTTCAGCGCAGCCCCATCTCGGTCGAAGATCTGGAAGCACGCATCGAAGCTTTCGACGACGTAACTGCGGTTTTGGACATTCACGTCTGGTCGCTGTCGAGTCGACTCGATGTGGCGACAGTCCACGTGACTAGTGACGTAGCTACCGTTGAGGAACGTGACGAACTTAAGCGGACGATCACTGAGCTGCTCCATGACGAATTCGGCATCGAGCATGTTACAGTGGATGTCCTTGGAGCGGATTCGCACACTCGGCCGACCGAGCACAGCGACTGAGACTGGTTTTACGGGCTGTGCTGGTCTACCGATGGGCGAAGACGCGGATGTCAGCACTCTAGGGCGTACCTGCTAGAGGTGCGTGTTTTCGTTTGGTTTGTCTGGACTGGATTCATAGGAAGTCGCGTCCGCGGACTGTGACTCATGTGGGTTGTGTCGAACATCATCGGTCCTTGTCTCGCGGGGCGAGACATCGCCGTCCCCCTATGTATAGGTAGTCCAAAATCCGGGTTGTTCCATGACAAAACGCTTTGGCGCTCCCGGATCTGGGCTATTGCGTCGAGAATTTCTCGCAGCAACTGGCGCCACCAGCTTTTCAGCCATCGCGGGCTGTACTGGAGACAACGGAGGCCAGCCAGTCGCCACCACAGCGACAGAGACTAGTAGCCAATCTACGTCGGCTCCTCTTCCGTTTACGAGTCCGCCGACAGTCGTCGACGTTGACGAACAGGGCGGCGAAGTAACGATGCGAACGCAGCGAGCTCGCCATGCTGTCCACCCGCTCGAAACGATGGGTGGACCAGTCGAATTCCCCCGCGTCTGGGCGTGGCAAGCCGACGACAACGACCCCAGTGTACCCGGTCCGATCCTCCGGACCACCGAGGGTAATGCCATGGAAGTAACGCTCGACAACACGGACGGCCGTCGGCCCCACACGATTCACTTCCATGGTGTTCGAAAAACCTGGAAAAATGACGGTGTCCCGACGACAACCGGGATTCAGGTCCCCGCAGGTGAGAAACACACCTACAAAATTCCGGCGAACGTGCCGGGGACGCATTTTTACCACTGCCACTTCCAGACTCATCGGCATATCGATATGGGGATGTATGGTATCTTCCGCGTCGATCCGGAAGGCTATGAGCCGGCAGATCGCGAGTACTTCATGACGGTCAAAGACTGGGATTCCCGAGTCCCGAGGAAGTGGGCTGGGAATGCGGACTTTACCTATGACGCTGCCAGTCGAAATCCAGACGTATTTACCGTCAACGGGAAGAGCGCACCCCGAACGCTGCACCCCGAAGAAGGGGCGCCGATCATCGTCGACGAGGGCGACTCAGTTCGTATCCACCTCGTCAACGGCGGGTATATGTCGCACCCGATGCACATCCATAACCACCGCTTCCAGCGCGTCGAAAAGGACGGCGGGACGATTCCGGAGGCTGCCCGCCACGACATGGACGTCACGAACGTCGCCCCTGCTGAACGACACACGATCGAATTTACTGCCGATGCAGACCCCGGCATCTACCTGATGCACTGCCACAAGGTCAACCACGTCATGAACGGCACGTTCTACCCCGGCGGGATGCTTACTGGTGTGGTCTATCGATCCGTCATGGATACGGACATCTTCAACCAGCTTATGGAGTACGCCGGTTACTCCACGTAGAGACCCTCTACACGAGGACCAGGACTGGATATAACTGAACGATAGGGGTTACCCGGCTCTGGTGGACTCCTTTTGGTTCGACACCGCCCCGTTGAAACAGCCGTCGCTAGGACTGCGAATCGGTCATCGAAATGATTCGGAATCAACACATCTGGGGGCTCGCATGGACCGCAATCTGGCGGATTTCGGCTACTGGGTCGGCCTGTTACGGACTGGCGCGGAACTCGCCGTGTTTCATCCCGAAGAAGAACGCGATGACCGAGAAGACAATCATCGAGGGCAGAACCATCATGAAGACTGTCGAGGAGGTCATGACGGTCGTGAGCGCAATCGCCGCGACGGCGACAATTACGACAAGGGGAGCCACCGAGCGCACAAAGTCGGATTCCATATGTACTGTTGTGACCGGATAGACAAAACCGTTAACAAAGTGAACCGCCTCGGGGTCAAGCCCCGAGGCACTCGGCCTGCTCCGCCTGTAGATTTGCTGGAAACCGGCACTGACGACTGGGTAAGAGGTGAAACGGGGGACTACTCATACTGGGAGATAATCTCCAAGATATCGACAAACGTCGCCAACACCGGATAATCAACCTCCAGACCCTCATAGAGATACGAACAGAGGTCAGTGTGGGCATCCCCGTCTGCCGACCGATCGATTCGATGAGCGTGGATTTCCTCCTGCCGTTGCTGGATCCAGCTCTGACATTTATCATTCAACGTGTGAAGCGTGTCGTATCGGTCGGTCAGTTCAGTATCTGAGATCCCCTGTAATTCCGTCGAATCAAGTTCTGCTATCGCCTCTCGAATCTCGTGAACTGTAGATTGCACGTCTTTGAGCGTAGTGAATTCATCCTGGAGAGTCTCCAGAAAGACCCGGCGATTGTCAATACACTGTTGTGCGGCCTCGAGGAGTCGTTGTTTGATGACTGGTGAGAACGTAGTCGCTTCCGAGATTAGAACCAACACATCGACCCCGAACTCGGCACTGAGGCTCGCCTCGAACGAATCACCGTACACGTCGCCGTAGTGGTCGACTGCCATCACAGTCTCACGATACAATGGCTCGATGGGCACTGTCTAGTTGAGCGGATTCTGGCGACTTAGTGTCTCACACCGGGTATACTAGAATCGAAACGGGTTCGTTTCTTGCTCGTGCTTCTGAGACACTCTCCGTTTCGTTCGTACGCGGTTCAGAAGTGAACTCTCTCTAGGACCACAGCTATCTTTCAGACAATCGAAATCAGCCGGTTTGCCTGAACTAGACAGTGCCGCTCGATGATATCGCGAACCGACTTCTCTGCGGATGTAAGGCTCTGATTCACTCCAACAACTGACGGTTCGAACCGAGGAGCCTGTGTGTCGACGGTCTGAATACGCTGGCGAAACCGTTGGAAAGCTTGACACTCGCGCTCGACCTCGCGTCGTTCCTGCCGAACACTATCGAGGGCAGCATCCGGGTATGTCGGCCACGAGCCTTGTGCAAGCGTCATCGGCAGCGTGTGTCTCCATACTGGTGGTCCGAAGCACAGTCAGTGTCGGCCAAATGGTGTACGAGCGATTCCGGAGCGCACAGCTCGCAGTGTACGCGGCCGCCTACCCTGAGAACGAGCTGTACGAGACGCTGCCTTGATCGACGATGGTCTGGCTTTCGGGAACGTCTCCGTCCGGCGGCATACTCCCCTCCGCGGGACCGCCTGGTTCGCCGACGACGATTCGACCAACCATCCCCAGGGACTTGTGCGGGATACAGAAATAATCGTACGTGCCCGTGGTCTCGAACGTATGCTCGTACGTTGCGCCTTGTTCACTCAGAACCTCGCTGTTGAACGCTTCCGCTCCGTCGGGAATCCGCGTCACCTCTGCTGAACTCGTTCCCTCTTTGTAGGCGGTTGCCGAGTGACTTCCACTCTGGATTTCGAACGTCACTGTCTCCCCGGATTCGACGAACAGCCCGATGGGATCGAAATAGTACTCGCTCCCTTCGGTGACCATCATAACGGTATTTGAGTCTCCTGACCCACCAGCTGTCTCCTGCGTTTCAGTCGTGGTCGGCTCACCGCCACCATCTCCGTTCCCCGAACTACTGCATCCAGCGAGACCAGTTACGCCACCTGTAGCGAGAATTCCAGCCGTCTTGAGAACCTGTCGACGCTCCATACCACTTTATCAAATGCCTCAACATAAGGGGAAACGGCGGATTCCCACTGAGCAGGACACCGGCCTTATTTGAAGTACTGAGACCCCAAGCTAGAGGTGCTCCGTTGGTGTAGCTCGGCCAATCATCTCGGCATCTCACGTCGAGGACCGAGGTTCAAATCCTCGACGGAGCATTCTCGACCGATTTTCCAAACGAGGAGAAGAAAGTCTCCCGAGAACGAAGTGAGATAGCCGCTTGACCGATGTACTGATCTGAAGTAAGGTATGCTGACTCCTCTGCGAACTAACCTTACTCGAAGCAATGTTGTCGGACTCGCCACTATCACATTTCCAGTCGGAGCCTGTCTGGTGTTGGGAGTTAACTTATTTCCAATCCCGATAGTGCCTCCTCTAGGCCAAGTGCCGCGACTGTGGACTGGACAACAACGGCGACAAGAATGGTGGAACAAACATCGGCAAACAAGCCGTCGGAAGGACATTCGAATCCCGCTATCGACGGGTGAAGTAGTTATGACTCAGCCGAAAACGCAGGTTGTACTCAAGGGAACCAAAGGTGAGATGGAGCCTGCGACTTCCCCAGACGACGTAGTCCTAACACTCCAGAGAGGAAGCCTGCGGCTTTAGTCGTAGGAGAAGTTACCTTTCACTCTCAACGCACCGTGAAAGGTTTCGATTGAATCAAAAACTCGATTATACGCGCCTAATGAGGTCTCTTATGTGGATGTAGCAGGATCCATATATTATGGCGGATTCACGTGTAACCTTTCTCAAAGTCTCCTGGGCTAATGTGCTATTAAATGCCCTCAAAATCGGTGTCGAGGGGACACTCGGACTGCTCACCGGAAGCCTCGCACTCACCGCTGACGCAGCGCACTCCGTCGCTGACCTTCTCGCGAGCGGCGTCGTCTTGATCTGGGGCCGGTCCGTCTATGAGGATGCAGACCAGTCACACCCCCACGGACACAACCGATTCGAACCCCTCTCCGCGCTCTTCGTCGGTGGCATGCTCGTTCTCCTCGGACTCAAACTGCTGTACGATGCGGGTCACTCAATTCTAACTGGAGTGACCGCTGAGTACAGTATTTGGCTTATTATCGGGCTCCTGTTTGCACTCGGTGATATGTACGTCTGTTACTGGTATACCCAATACAAGAATCAGGAACTCCAGCTCCCGAGCCTCCGCGCGCTTGCTGCGGACAGTCTTAACGATCTCTATACGACTGGTGCGGCTCTGGTGGGTGTCCTCGGTATGGCAGTTGGTTACCCAGTTTTTGACCCGATTGCAGGCGGCATCGTGAGTCTACTCGTCATCCACCAAGGCGTAGATATCTCGCGAGAGAATATTCAGTATCTCGCCGATAGCGCTCCTCCGGAATCAGAACAGGAAGAGATCAAGGAGCGCATCCGGGAACACTCTGCTGTTCATGGTATTCACGATTTTGTCGCGTACTACTCTGGGCACATGATCGAAGTCGAGTTTCACGCCGAAGTCGATCAAGAACTATCGGTGGTCGAAGCACATGACGTAGAATCTGAACTCCGCCGGCGCGTCCGTGAAATCGAGCCAGTCGCTGATGTCCACGTCCACCTGGATCCGGCAGGGCTCGGAGAGTGGAAAGACGCGGATGAATCAACCACCTCTCCCGCATGAACGACCCTCGATACGGCAAACTGCAGGCTCTCTTCCTGAACTAAAACACTTGACATCCTCCTCCGGCTAAAGCCGGAGGAATCCCGAGCGTTGGGATATTAGGGTTTGCAGACTCCCTGTTCTCTCGGTGTGAACCGGCCGCTCTCGCGGTCGAACAGGAAGACTCCGGGCTGTGCCAACCAGCCGTTACTCATATCCCCCAACGGGGGACTCTGAGTTATCTTTCGTCGGATATTCACCGCACCATTCACGTCTGCGTTCATCGTCGTCTCACACGACGAACAGACGTACAAACCACGCTCCACACGGTTGCTATCCCGAATCTGCCCGCAACACGAACACGTCTTACTCGTGTTCTCCTCATCTACACGGTCAACAAGGATTCCGTGTTCATCGGCCTTGTATTCAAGTAGATTCGTGAAGCGGTCGAACTCCCAGCCGTGCAACTTCTTGTTCCCCGACGCACCCCAATTCCGCGAGTCACCGTTCTCATCCTCGCGGATGTCACTGAGGTCGCCAACCGCGATTTTCGCCACACCTTCTTCGACACACCGCTCAACGATGTGCTTCGAGAGGGTATGGAGGAAGTGGTCTTTGCGTCGGGAGAGTTTCTGCCGAGCCTTCAACGCACGCTTCGACGGCCCGCTCTCGCCTTCGGTCTGGTACTCCTCGCGGGTGAAGTAGTGCTTGTCCTCTTTCAGCACGTTCCCCGGATACAACTCACTCGCGCCGTCTTCGTAGTCGATGGCGAGATAGTTGCTGATTCCGAGGTCGATACCCGCTGTCTTGTCACCGGGTGCGTCTTCGACGGGAATCTCTTTCTTACAGACGAGGTGGAGTTCCCACTCGTCGCCGTTCCAGACGCCACGCACCTGCTGGATGTTCTCAACATCCACGTCGGGGCGAGTTTCGTACTCCACGAGGATGAAGTCAGACCGACTCTCTTTCAGATTGAAGCCTTCCGAGAGGCGAAGTTGGCCGTGTTTGTCGTCGTGCTTGATGGCCCGTTTCTTCCACGTCACGGTGGAGCGTGGGTGGTCGTCGCCACGTTTCCGGTATCCCGGTGGGTTGTTGCCGTTGTCGGAGTTGTACCAGCCGGTGAACGCCTCAGCAAGTTCTTCAAGAACTCGCTGACTTGACTGCGAATGCAGGTCACTGTAGCGTTCGTGGTCTTTCAACTCCGATTTCAGTTCGGCTTCGTCGGGTATCTCACCGTCTTCGTCCCACCGTTGTTGGATGTAGTAGCGTCCGACGTTCCACAGTTTGGATGCTGAGAACCCGCATTGGTCGAGATCGTCACGAACCTGCTGGTGGTTCGTGATTCGGGCGACGTAGGTGCGGGTTGTTTCCAACATCGAACTGCCTTTATAACACGTTATGAGAGTTCTTATTAAAACCAACGACCGGGTATGGAATATCCGGCTGGAATGTCGTCGGTGGGTTGTCGGTCAGAATGTCGGATTTATCCCGCGCCTAAAGGCGCGGGTATTCTCCTTGTTCTTTATAACCCGGTCCCCGATCCAGCAGACGACTCAGTCGCTCTATTCCGTGGAGAGTTCCGGTTGGAGGAACATGACGTTCACGCGGCCGACGGCGTCGAAATCTCGGAGTCGGTACACTAACTCCCGGATTCGAGCTGCGGGTCCCTGACAGAAAACCGTCTCAAGACACCACTCCCCGTGGTGCATATGTTGTGTGGTGCCGATGACATCCTCGAAGTCATGCTGGACGGTATGGAGTTCGCCGATGACGAGTGTGTGCTCGTAATCGAATGCCAGTGCTGCGACTGCGGGGCCTTCTAATCCTTCGAGCTCTGTGTGGCGCTCGATGTATTCGTGAATCGCCTCGCGGACGGCACGGGAGCGTGATTCCAATCCTTCGTCTTGCCACGTCGTATCGAACGACTCGAGAACCTCTTGCGGAATGTTCAAACTCGTTCGCATACGTGAGCCATAGACGGCGCTCCTCAAGAGTGTCATTATTACGAACTCCCGAATCGGGTCATAACAACCCGTATAAGCGATCTCACTCTGCTATCGAGTAGATGGCCAACGGAGTTCTCGGACTCGCACTCGGGGCAAGTGCTCTCGGTCTCACTCACGGGCTCGCCCCAGGGCACGGATGGGCGATTGCAGCGAGTTACGCGCTCGACAAACAGAACAAATGGTTCTATGCCGCCGCATCGAGCCTCATTCTCGGTATCGGACATCTTATTAGTAGTATCGCGATGGTGGTCGTGTACTTCTGGGCACTCTCGTACTTCGACCTCACCCAGATTAGTTGGATGAACTACGTCGCCGGAGCGTTACTCATCACCCTCGGGATCTGGCAATACTTCAATGGACATAACCACACCGCGTCAAATCACGATGGCGACCACAGTGGTCACCACGGCCATGACGACCACGATCACGCCCACAACAGCCACGATCATTCCCACAGCACCGACGGTAATCAGGGGTGGATCGCTCGAGTTCGGCGGACCGTCCCGTTTACCGGCCAGTCCGACCATTCACACTCTCACGATCACCTCGACGAGACGCCAGATCGCGGGCTCTACGGCATGGCAGCCCTCGCGTTCGCCCTCGGATTCACCCACAACGAGGAGTTCGATATTATTGCGATCTGCACCGGCTCGACCTATTGCCTCGAACTGATGCTCATCTACTCGCTGGCCGTCATTACGTCACTCGTCGGTGTGACCCTGGTACTCGTGGCTGGCTACCAGCGTTACGAAGATCGGCTTGAAGACTACGCGGAGTATCTGCCAGCATTCACGGCGACGATCCTCATCGTGATGGGTACGGGATTCATTTTGGGCATCTTCTAAGTCGTAAAAACGGCCTCCTAGTGCCAGAAATAATTATCTATCCGAAAGATTCAGCCTTACGTGAATGACGAGAAAGCACTTCTCAGTCAGCAGATTGAGCGTCAGTAGGTGAAGTCGCACTTGGGAGCTCGGGGAGGGATAGATCGACGCGCCGGAGCAACTGCGCGTTAATCGCGACGATTACTGTACTCAACGACATCAGGAGGGCGCCCACGGCAGGAGACAGCAGAATCCCGATCGGTGCCAACACGCCTGCTGCAAGCGGAATCGCGAATACGTTGTACCCCGCCGCCCAGACGATGTTCTCCTGCATCTTCCGATAGCTCGCCTTGCTCAGCTTTACGAGCCGAACGACGTCCATCGGATTGTTCTGGACAAGAATAACATCCGCCGACTGGACCGCAACGTCGGTGCCGCTTCCAATGGCGATGCCGACGTCGGCTCGCGTCAGCGCCGGCGCGTCGTTCACACCGTCACCGACCATCCCCACCAGCTTCCCCTGGTCTTGGAGCTCCTGGACTTTCTCGTCTTTGTCTTCGGGGAGTACCTCCGCGAACACCGTGTCGATGCCTAGTTCGTCGGCGACAGCGTCGGCAACGTCCTGAGAATCGCCAGTCAGCATTGCCACCTCAATACCTAGCTCGTGGAGGGCGTCGACGACGCGGAAACTCTCCTCGCGGATCACGTCGGCCATCGCGAACGCGGCGATCAACTCTCCTTCGCGAACGAGGTACACCACGGTCTGGGCGTTCTGGCCGGCCTCGTCAGCGAAGCACTGGAGGTAATCGGGAATTTCGCTATCGAGTTGGGCCAACAGGTTCGGGCCGCCGACGTACACCTCGTTGCCGTCGACGTTCGCCCGGACCCCTCGCCCTTTGATTGCCTCGAAGCTGGATGCATCAGGAGCGCTGAGATCACGCTCGTCAGCTGCCTCGCGGATGGCTCGGGCGATCATATGTTCAGAGTCACTCTCGACGGCCGCCGCCAGCGCGAGCGCGTCATCGTCGTCGACGACGTCGATGGTCGCCATATCCACGACGCCGTGTTCGCCCTCGGTGAGCGTCCCCGTCTTGTCGAAGATGATAGCGTCCAGATTCCGTGCGTCCTCCATCGCGATCCGGTCGCGAACGAGCATCCCGTTCCGAGCGGCGAGCGACGTGTTGATCGCGACGACCAGGGGGATTGCGAGCCCGAGGGCGTGCGGACAGGCGATGACGAGTACCGTCACGACGCGCTCGATGACCGTCGCGTCGAACGAGACCGTGAGTGTCCACGCAATCGCCGTCACGACTGCCGCCCCGAGCGCGACGTAGAACAGCCAGCCGGCCGCGCGGTCGGCCAGCACCTGGGTCTTCGACTTGCTTTGCTGGGCTTCCTCGACGAGCCGCATGATGCCCGCCAGCGTCGTCTCCTCGCCCGTCGCACCGACGTGGACACGGAGACTGCCGTCGCCGTTGATGGTGCCGCCGATGACCTCGTCGCCGGGCTTCTTCGAAACCGGTTTCGATTCACCCGTGATCATCGACTCGTTGACGTCCGAATCGCCATCCTCGATGACGCCATCCGCCGGGATGCTCGCGCCCGGCCGGACGAGTACGAGGTCGCCCTCAGAGAGTTCACTGACGGGGACCTCCTCGGTCTCCCCGTCGTCGGTGATACGCTCGGCGGTGTCGGGCATCAGCTTCGCCAGTTCGTCGAGCGCGCTGGAGGCCCGCCGGACCGACCGCATCTCGATCCAGTGGCCGAGCAGCATGATGTCGATCAGTGTGACGAGTTCCCAGAAGAACGCCGACTGTGTGGGGAAAATCACGCTCGCGAGGCTGTAGACGAACGCGACGGTGATCGCCATAGAGATCAACGTCATCATCCCCGGCGACCGGTCTTTCAGCTCCGGGAGTGCCATCTGGAGGAATGGAACGCCACCGTACGCGAAGACGATGACCGCGAAGACAGGGTTGATCCACTCGCTGCCCGGGAATACAGGGACGGAGAAGCCGAGCCACTCCTGTAGCATTTCGCTGTACAGGAGAACGGGAATCGACAGGAGCGTCGAAATGAAGAAACGCCGGCGGAACATCTGTTCATGGCCTTCGTGCATCCCGCCATGGCCCTCGCCGTGTCCCTCGTGGGAACCGTGGCCGTGCCCGTCGCCCTCGTGGCCGGCGTGTTCGTGCTGTTCGTGGGACGCCATCTCACCTGCCGCAGCAGGGTGAGCCTCCTCCTCCAGTAGCTCCTGTTCTACCCCTTCCCCGCCTGATTCAGCGACCGCTTCATCGTGGTCGCCGTGTTCGTGCTGGTGACTGCTGGTGTCCTGCTGGTCCTCTCCTCCCGGGGAATTCTCAGCTGTATCTTTGTGGTCGTCCATGGGTCATGTTCTCAATTGAGGTGGTTCCGCCGGCTTCCTGAATCTTCGGCCCTAAAATCATACAGCAGGTCCAGCACAGGCAAACTCTGAAGACAGCGGTTAGCCGTCGTCTCGGAGCGACCCGTGCTATCTACAGCGCACGATACTCAGGCGTGAGCGGTGTATCCCGCGTCTTCGACGGCCGCCACGAGGGCCGTGACCTCTGCCTCACCGTCGATGCTTGCCTGTTCACTCTCCCTGTCGACGGTCACGGAAGTCACGCCAAAGACCTCTTCAAGGGCCTCTTCGACCGTCTGCTCACAGTGACCGCACGTCATTCCCTCTACGGTGATGGTCGTCGTCATACAGGGGTACATACGGTCCCCTGTCTTTAGCAGATTTCCCCTTTGATGATGCTGATGTCCCATAGGGAAAACTTTGGATTCGAAATCTCATCCACAGCCCTCACGAACCCGTTCTTCGGTTCGCCAACTGTCGACCCCAAGGATATCCAGCTGAGATATGAGACATTCAGCCGTTCACTAGTGGTCGTGTCCCTCCATCACCATCGGATGCCCGGTGGCGTATTCGTCGGGATCCTCCTCGAAGGTCTCCTTACAGGTCTGCGAGCAGAAGTAGTACGTCTCACCGTCGTGGGTCGCCGATGGCTCGCTATCGTCAGTCCGCATCCCACAGACGGGATCACGGTACTGGCCAGGCGCACCGAGGCCGCGACGATACACGTACAGGAGAAAGCCGGAAAGCGCGAACGCAATGAGGTTGAGGTAGAACGTGTAGTTGAGCTCGAAGTACGTTTGCTCGGTCGCCGTCTCGCCGCCCGCCAGATCAGGGACGATGCCGAGCGCGTCGAACAGCAGCTCCATGAGGAAGCCCGTGAACGCCATCGTCACGAAAAAGACGCCAAGGATGTACAGCATGATCTTCCAGCCGTAGTACTTCCGGTAGACGTTCAGCACGGGAATCGTGATGAGGTCGGCGTAGACGAACGCGATGACGCCGGCGAAGCTGATGCCGCCGCCCCACAGCGCGACGGCGAACGGGACATTACCCATGCTGCCGACGAAGCTGATAACGGCGATGGCGACGCCCATAATCGCGTTCTCGGCCGTCACAAGCAGCCCGTCGCCCTGGATGAACAGGGTGTTCCACACCCACTGGGGGACGAAGACGATGACGAACCCCGATATCAGGAAGCCGGCGATGACGTCCTTCCAGATCATCGACCACTCCTTGCGGTACTGGTTCCCGACTTTGTACCAGCCACCCCACGACAGTAATTCGTCACGCCACCCGCCGCGGCTCGACATCTCCTGGCGGTAGGTCTCCATACAGCCCTCCGAGCAGAACTTGAGCGTTTCACCGCCGTCAGTCCTAAGCGTGTACTCGTCTTTGCCTTCCATCCCGCAGGTCGGATCCTCGGTGACGCCCGCCTCACGGTCGCGCTCGTTGAGCGCCTCTCGCACCTCATCGAAGAGGTTCTCCGGAAGCGTGAGGTGAACGATGACGGCCATCACGGCGATGAGAATGAGTCCGCCGAGTAACTCTGCGACTAGGAACTCCCAGCCCAACAGAATCAGGATTATCAACCCGAGTTCGACGATGAGGTTCGTCGACGCGAACATGAACGCGAGGAAGTTCACCGCGTGCGCCCCCTTCTTGAACAACCCCTTCCCGATGGCGACGGCACCGAAACTACAGCCACTACTGGCCGCGCCGAACGCAGTCGCCTTGGTGAGCCCGCTCAGATCGCCATCACCGAGGACCTGCGCCATCCGCTCCTTGGAGACGTAGACTTGGACAAGGCTCGTGATCGTGAGGCCCATGATGATCGCCCACGCCGCCGTCCAGAGGAAGCCCACTCCGATACGTAGAGCTTCGGAGATGCCATCAATCATCGTCGCTACCATAGGTATCAGTTCGAAGGGATCATCTATTGCAGTTTTCCTTCAGATAGTTCGGGTCAGAGCCGTGGTGAGTAGGTATTCAAAAGAATTGTGTCGGGTGGAACGGTAGTGTTCAGATAAGGATTGAAAGGTGAGGCGGAGCGTTTTCTGAGGGATCTATGCCCGAAAACACCCGCCTTAGCGGTTGTTTAGACCAGATCGAGTTAGAGTTTGTTGAACGAGAAGCGACACCGCAACTGCTGATGAAGCTCAGTATTCAGCGCCATCTTGCTGAAGTCTATATTTCGAATACTGTGTTAATTCTTTAGATATTCGATGTCGAACGCGCACGCTCCACCGTTCATAACTGGGTTCATAAGGCTGACCTACAGCCCGAGTCTGGACGGACTCCGGATCACGTCGCGGTTGACGAAACTGTGATTCGACTCGATAACGAACAGTACTAGCTGTACGCTGCTGTCGATCCAGAAACGAACGAATCACTCCATACAGAGCTTGAACCGACGCGTACGAACGTGATTGCTCGCTCGTTTTCGCCAAACTCCGCGAGAAACATGACATCGATGATGCTCTGTTTCTCGTTGATGGCGCACCCCCGCTGAAAGACGCCTGTCAACGACACGGTCTCCGGTTCCAGTATGAAAAACATGGGAATCGGAATGCTGTCGAACGTGTCTTTCGAAAAATAAAACGACGTACTTCCTCGTTCTCAAACTGTTTCAGCAACGCCGCAGCAAGCACCGCCGACGATTGGCTCAGATCGTTCAGCTTCGCATGGAATCAGCTTATCTGAACACTACCCACTACCGTCAAAGGCACAACCGCATTAAATAGTTATTGCGTAGTATAATCTGAGAACCCAAACTCACGGAGGAATCACAATATGCCGACAAATTCAGACGACACGCAACTTATTACGCTCCTCCTCGTTATCATCGGCGCCGTATTCATCTTCCCGTTGTTCTTCATAGGCTTCGGAATGATGGGATTCGGTCCGATGATGAGCGGGATGTGGGGTGGTCACATGTGGGGCGACGGGACGATACCTGGCTGGATGTTCATCGTGGGCATCCTGATGCAGCTGCTGTTCCTCGCCGCCCTCGTCGGTGGTGGGTACCTCGTCTATCGCGCGGTCACGGGGGGTGCAAGTGACTCAGACCAAGCACTGGAAGAGCTTCGGCTCGCCTACGCCCGCGGGGAACTGACCGACGAGGAATACGAACAGCGACGCGAAGCACTCGAACGAGATACCTGATTACCCTCGATGCACGATTGCCAAGTCGCAGTCAACCGCCTGAATTCGTTCGAACGTCGGTGTGGAAACGAAACGTGAGACAGCACCTCGATCGGTACTCGCTCCGATCACGGCCAGATCGTAGAGAGACGTATTTCGTTCGAGGAACTTTTCGACTGAGCCGGTGGCAACCCGCGTCTCGATTGGATTTGGGAACGACTCGATGAGATTCTCCAGGGTTATCTCGGCCATCCGTCGGTCACGTTGCTGTGACACACAGGTACACGCACTTACTGTTCCGTCGCCGGGGATGAGTCGGTGGGCAAAGTCAAGCATCGCGTTAGCGAGTTCGCCCGACGTGCGGACCATCACCAAGATGCGTTCCCATTCTGTGCGGCCGTTCGATGACCGAAAGACAACAGCATCCGTGTTGCCGTTCAAAATCGTCCGCACGAACGGGCTGGGATCCTCCTCCTCAGTTTCGTATCCACAGACGATCAAATCACAATTCTCTGCTTTCGCAGTCGAGAGAACGGTCTCACCGGCAGACTCATCCTCAACGGCGACGACGAACTCGCAGGGGACGTCGACGACGGAAGTAATTCGGTCCTGAAGCCGCTCAAGGTCTTGGAGTTGCTCTTCGGTGAGGCGTTCTTCAGCTAGTTCAGTGACGGGCTCTGATGACTCTTCACGGTCTTCGGTGATTGCCTCCCCATCGGTAGCTTCTAGTGCTGCTGCTGTTTCCTCTATCGTCTCCGAACGTACTGTTCTCATGAGGACGATTTTCCCGGCGTCGTGAGCGGATGCTAGGCGTGCCGCGAACAGAACGACCGATTCATCGGTATCGTCGCGAATGGGGACGAGAATCTGGTCGTCACTCTGGGTTGAACGGAACAGATAGCGCGCGCGTTCGTGATAGACATTCCGTCGCCAGAGCAGGAATACGCCGGCGATAAGCAGGCTCGATACCACGATTCCGCCGACGTAAGTCAACCGCTCGGCACCGGTGACGAGTACGAGAAGTGCCGTCGAGAATGCCGTTGGTTCTTCCAGCGACAGTCCCCACGTTGCGACCCCAGTGAGAAAGATCCCCAGCGCGGCTGCCCCCGCGTGAACGTGGAACTGTTCAGGCGTAGTTGGATACCAGAATCGTGCGCTCACCTCGAGGGCGATCCAGCCACAGATCGCTCCTGCGGTCATCCCACCGACGAACTTACGTGGCGACGAGTAGCGTCCCTCGGGGTCAGCAAACAAGGTGTACGCACCCGAAGCAAGTGGCGGATACACCAGAAAGGAGACGATCGGTGAGACGTTTGAGAGCCACGTCACGACGCCGATGAGAAACGGAACGATAACGAGTGCAGTCAGATGCAGGAGGTTTTCGGTATCTTCCAGCCAGCTGCGGAGGTCCCGTACTTCCCGGCGTTCGACTCGACGCACTCGACGACGAATCGAGTGATACCGGTAGCGTACCGAATCGAGCATACTTCATCGTACTTGCGAGGAATAATTTGTGTGTCGCCTTCGTGTCGGCGTGAGACAGAAGGAGAGGAAGAAAATCCAGCGATGAAGCGTAAGGTTAGTCCGTCTGGTTTGAGAAACGCCACCAGATGACTGACAATAGCGACGTATCGGCGACGGGTGACTCGGGGGACACGAGCGGCGAGGTCGAAACGGAACTGTCCCGAGACATGAGCCTGTTCGATATCACGTTCATCGGTGTAGGTGCGATGATCGGCGCTGGGGTCTTCGCCCTCACCGGCTTCGCTGCTGGACTCGCTGGTCCAGCACTCACGATCGCATTCCTACTGAATGGATTCGTCGCGGTGTTCACGGCGGTATCATACGCCGAACTCGGCGCTGCCTTCCCGGAAGCAGGCGGAGGGTATCTCTGGGTAAAGGAAGCGCTCGTCGATCCGAACGGCTTCTACGCTGGCTGGATGAGCTGGTTCGCCCACGCCGTCGCCTGTTCACTCTATGCAGTGACCTTCGGTGTATTCCTTACCGAGTTCTTAGTCTACGGTGGTGTCCTCGCGGAAGGATTCCAGCTCTTCGGGTTCCTCGGCCGAGGACTCCTGGATAAGGTACTCGCGGTACTAATGGTGAGTCTGTTCGCCTACATCAATTATCGTGGTGCCGAAGAGACCGGGAAGGCAGGTGTGATCGTGACTGCCATCAAGGTAGTCATTCTCGGTATTTTCGTCGCATTCGGTATCCTCGCGACGGTCAATACCCCGAACTGGCCGGCGAAGTTCCTCAGCAGTCCGAGATTCGCCCCAAATGGAGCTATTGGAATTATCGGCGCAATGGGGTTCACGTATATCGCATTCGAGGGCTACGAGATCATCGTCCAGTCCGGCGAGGAAGTGGTGAACCCCGGGAAGAATATTCCGAAGGCAGTCTTCTATTCGTTAGCTATCGTCGTTCCCATCTACATTCTCGTCGCCTTCGCTGCGATCGGCGGTATTAGCGTCGTTCCCGAGCTTGCACAGCGCGCAGGACTTGCCGCTGACGCACCTACTTGGCAGCTGCTTGGGAATCTCGGCGAGCTAGGTATCATCGAAGCGGCGGGGCAGTTCGTCCCGTACGGGGTGCCGCTGTTGCTGATTGCTGGCCTTACAGCCACGATGAGCGCCCTGAACGCGACCGTGTACTCCTCCTCGCGGGTGTCCTTCGCGATGGGTCGTGATCGGGCGCTACCCGGGATCTTCGACCGGATTCATCCCGAGAAACGGACGCCCCACTGGGCGATTCTCCTGTCTGCGATACTCATCATAGTGATGGCAGTGACGTTACCGATCGAATCCGTCGCCGCCTCTGCGGACATCATGTTCATTCTGCTGTTCGTGCAGGTCAACTGGACGGTCATCAAGATGCGCAAGACCCATCCAGACCTACCGCGCACCTTCAAAGTCCCCTATATGCCGTGGCCGCCACTGATCGGCATCGTCCTCCAGTTCCTGCTGACGCCGTTTCTCCTCTCGGCACTGGGAATGGAGATCGGTCTCGGACCGGATTCCCACGGGTTCATTGCGCTCGTTACGACCGTGCTGTGGATGGGTCTTGGAATCGCCGTCTACTACGGCTATTCCCAACCAAAAGAGGAGGAAAAACTCGAGGAGGAAACACCGACAGTCGCCACCGAGCAGGCCACAGCCGAGGAACGGACCGAGCGCGAACAGCGGATTCTCGTTCCGATTGCCAATCCCGAGAGCGTCCAGCAGCTGATGCGGACGGCACTCGACTTGGCTGAGGAACGGAACGCCGATATTGAGGTTGTGAGCGTCGTCTCTGTTCCACAACAAACCCCGTTGTCCGAGGGCCGGAAGTTCGTGAGTGAAGAACGAGCCGTCATCGACAGCGCGATCGAGTTCGCGGAGACGGAACATCCAGAGGTCCCGGTGAGTGGAAAGATCCGAATCGGACATGATGTCTCCGAAGCGATTTTGAATACGGTCGAACAGGACGATGCAGACCTCGTCTTGATGGGCTGGCGGGGCCGTAGTCGACGTCGGGACTACGTCTTGGGCAGTAACGTCGACGAGGTGGTGAAGAAGGCTCGCTGTGACGTCTTGGTCGAACGAATCGGCCCCAGCAGTGACGAGGAGTCCCTCGGCACGGTTGATTCGATATTACTCCCTACTGCAGGCGGTGCGCACGCCGAACTCGCAGCAGAAATCGCTCGGTCGATCGCCAGACAGAACAACGCCTCAGTGAAGGTAGTGCATGTCCTCTCGGGCGAGACGGCGCGAGAGAAGGCGGAATCCATCATCGAGTCTACGCTCGCCGACCTCGAGGACCTCGAGACGACAAGCGAGATCATCGAAAGTGGTGACATAACGGGCGCCATCGTCGGAGAGACTGCCGATCACGACCTCACGGTCATCGGGGCAACACGAGAAGGACTGCTCCAGCAGCTGGTCTTCGGAGCAATTCCGGAAAACGTCGGCGAACGAGCCAAGAGTACGGTGATCATGGCGAAACGCGATCTCGGAATAACGTCGCGGCTCAAACGGTGGTTCAAGTCACGAAGGTCGTAATTTCCACTTCATTGGAGGTGCCCTCCTCACCCCGTCGTTTGAGGTGTGGCGTACACCGAAAGTGTCGTCACCTGTTTTGTTATCACCGACGGAACGTTAGTGACGTGGGGGAGGGTGATGGCGCGCTTCTCGGATTGCGAGTGCGAGAATCGAGGGGACGATGACGATTCCGATGAAGAACTCGATTGCCGGTAGCGCTCCAGTATTCAGCCAGATGAGGATATCTTCGATACCCCTCAGAAGAAAGACCAGAACGAGCAGAATCACCCCATGTTTCCCGATATCAAACGAAAAACAGCGCGAGTTCCCCGCCCCACCGTGGGTGGGGGTGAAGCGCGTCACTCCGGCGCGTGTTCCGTCTCTTCGATATACCGTTCAACCACTTCTTCCGACACCGCTCCCGTCGTTCCCACGTAGTACCCAACCTTCCAGAATCCGCCACCCCAGAAATACGACTCCTGAATTTCGGGATACCGCTCCAGCAAGTGCTTACCCGAGTACGACTTGAATTGCCGAGCGATGTCCGCCGGACTGTGCTTCGGGTCTGTTTGTACGAACAGGTGTACATGGTCGTCTGCAATCTCCAACGCCAGAATCTTGTGCCCAAAGTGGTCGGCAGTCTCACCAAACAACTCTCGCACATCGTTCTCCACTACACCGAGAACAGGGTGACGATACTGAGCGGGATCGGAGATCCCGCGAGGTACGCAAAGCTTCGCTTTGCTTGACTTCGGACACCAGACGAAGTGATACTTGCAGGAACTAACCGAATGCGCGTGACTACGGGACCCCTCCATCCCGAATCCCTACAATTATGACCAATCGGAACAACCGTCAAAGTCTGGGTGAGGAAGCCACGAAGACGATTCAGACGCGCCTTCACATAGCGTCTGGTGAACGGTCGTGGCTTCACGACGCCCGCCTCGCCTCACGCGAGATATTCAACCAAACCATCCGCCTCAAACAGCAAGGGGACACTCGCACCGAGATACAGAAGGAGGTTGACCGCGACAACTTCTTGCGGAACAACAAGTGCGCGGTCGTCGGCAAAGCCCTCCAAACGTGGGACTCCTACCAATTACTCAAAGAGTGGTGGGAGAATCAAGACGACCCTGATGGCGGCAAGCCGACGACGCCGAGTACGGACAAGAACGATGCGTACCCGCTCGTGATGGCGCACACGGAAGGCTACCGCCTCACCGTGGACGACGACACGAACCGCGTCCAGTTCCGCATCAGTCCGAAATCCTACAAGAAGGTAAAAGGCCACCTGCGCGGCGAGCCGGACGCGATGGACGAACTCCGAGACGCTATCACGTCGGATGAGGTGGAGGTGGGGCAGGCCGAACTCCTGTACCGCGATGGCGTGTACTATCTACACGTCACGGTCACACGTGAGTTCGACGTGCCTGAACCCGACACTGCCGATACTGTGGTTGGCGTGGACATCAATGAGCGTAACGTCGCTCTCACCACTCTTGACCGCGAGACAATGCGGACGAAGGGAACACTCGTCCTCGACTACGGACGGGTAAAGCAGGAACGCCAACGCTATCACACCATCACCACTCGCTGTCAAGAACACGGCAAGACGAGCATCCACCGGAAACTCGGTGACAAGGAAGAGCGATTCACCGAGTGGGTGTTGCATCGTCTCTCCCGTGCTGTCGTGGAGTTTGCAGAACAGTTCTCGGACCCGGTTATCGTGTTCGAGGATATGAGCGGTATCCGCGAGGAAATGCAATACGGTTCGTATATAAACCGCCGATTGCACAAACTACCGTTCCACAAATTCGAGAAATTCGTCTCGTACAAGGCGACGTGGCGAGAGATTCCGACGGATACAGTGGATGCGTACTACAACTCGAAGACGTGTTCGTGCTGTGGTGAGCGTAGTGGTCGGCAGGGACGGCGGTTCCGGTGTATGAACAGTGAGTGTGACGTGGTGCAAGACCACGCTGACCGGAATGCATCGGTAAACATCGCGTGGCGCGAGAGGACGAAACTCGACGATAACGAATCGAATTACCGGACTCACAAAACCCAACCGCAGGTACGGTTGGTGCGTCTGTCCGGGTCGGGGCGTGTAAGCCGCCCAACCTCATCCCGCTCGCTTGCCGAGCAGGGAGTGCTAGCGCACGGCTGAGGGAATTACAAAAGCCTCGGTCCACCGCGCCCGAGGCTGTTTACTTCGACCATGCTGTCACTATTCGTTGGACTGGTACTTCGGTCTGTTGGAGACTGGCCCTCGAACCCTTCCGTGACGTTGCTGCCCATATGACTCTCGATTCAAACAAGGCTCACCAGAAACTCGATAGCTTGGGGAAGAAGGAATCGAAGTGATCCGAATAGGGCGACGAAAAACCATCCTGACGCTGCGATCATCATCCCGTGGAGCCGTCCTGGTTCTGCGGCGGTTCGGTACCGGTGAGCGAGTACGCCACCGATACTGAGAGTAATGAGGCCCGCAAGGAGGAAGGCGGGGATAGCATAGTATTCTCCCCAGACGACAGGAACGAGGATCGAGAGGAACATGAGACCAGAGAGGGCCTGTAACATACGCCCCAGGCCGCGAGCAATCGTCCCAACCTTCTGAACCATCTACTCCGAACGTTTCGAGATGTGCGTCAGATATTGTTGTGATTTCGCTCCGAAGCTTGTGATATCAGGCGTCTTCCGAAATCTTCCGTCCGATGAGAACCCAATGGAGTTTCTCATCACCATTCGGATGACGTTCTCGGGTCACGTGATAGACGTATGGGCCGTGAGGGCAGTCCGCGCACTCATTTCCACACGGCTGGCGTTTCACGACCTCAGTGTACCCTTGATGTTCAGTCAATTCTACGATCTCTTCACCCGGTGTCGGTTCGATCTGATCAGTCGGTACGTGATGAAATTGGAGAAGTTCCTGCGCGTAGATAATCGTCTCCCGGAGATCGTGAACACTTAGCTCTTGGAGCGTCGACGCAACATTCTCCGGATAATCGGCTGGAGGATTCGGCATGTCCGTTGGGTCGCTCATACCCACATTCAGCGAGGCTGCATCTTATATTTCCCGCCGAGACATCCCAAGATACGACCATCGAAATTAATGTCCAAATCGACTGTGCTTATTGATTGACATCCTCCTCCGCGCAAACGCGGAGGAATCCCGAGCGGTGGGAGTTTCAGGTGTGCAGTCCAATCACCGGACTACCAGCCCTTTCGGGCACGGGTAGTCCCACGGTATCGGACTGGTGGACTCCTGACGGTGCCAAGCCGCCGGTACCCCTATCCTCAACCGTGTACGGTGTCCCTGTGTTGTTTTTGCCACGGGGACGCCGGCAAGCGTCAACGGACTTGGGGGTATCGTCTGGTTTGCTTTGAGCAGTCGGCACAGGCACACGCTTCTACATGTGTGTTCACCAGCTGCCCTTTCGGATACTGCCTCGTTACGTGGGTGGACAGGCCACCTCCGAAGGACGGTTCGGAATCCGCTCCGTCCCGACCGATTCCTACTCCTCAGTAGGCCGGCCTATCACTTAAACGTCACTGTGGGAAACTCGGGGAAAGCGTTTGAACGGCGGGCTGTTAGCACAAGTGACGGCGCGTATCCACGGCCTGAAGGCCGTGGTATTGCGCCTGTTCAGCGTATAAGAGCGCTCAGAATAGATGGGTGGTTCAAAAGGATCTTGATCTGATAACAACCACTTAGACGTTGTCACGAGGACGAGGAGGGAGACGTTTGGATGTTGAGCGTCTTCTGGATGATCTGCCGCGACGCCATCGAACAGAGGAAATACCAGACGATCCACGTCCGCATCGGTCCAAGCAACGGCTCTTGCCAGGAGACGGCGCCCGCAAGCGGCAATATCATCCCAGTCTCGCCGACACCGAGGTGACCGCCACGAACCTTCCAGCGGAGCCAGAGGAACACGGGGATCGTCAGAAGCATGATCCAGACCATCGGCCGGAACTGTAGTTTGAACATCCCAAGCTGGTCGCCGGCCGCCTCCATCTGTTCCTCCTGGATCTGTTCGAGCGCTTCGTCATCCCCGCGTTCTTTAGCCTCCTCTTTCCGTTCTTTCAGTTCGTTCATCCGCTCCTGATACGCCTGCATCTTCTCGTGGTCCATGAGACGTGCCTGCAACACGGTCGAATACAAGCCTGTGACAATCGCAAGGAGGATGATGACCGCGTAGAACGGGAGCATGTCAACAATCGGTGCGAGAAGTAGATTATCGACGGACGCGATGATATTACGGATTCCAGTATTCCAGTACCCCGCAAAGAGGACGAGGGCTGTTACACCAGCTGCTTTGTCGTACCAGGCCCACGACTCGGATTCGATCTCATCTACCCCCTCTGCTGTATCTGAGAGCGGGCCGTGCTCCTCAAGCGTCTGCTGGACGCGGTCGGGGTTCGCAAGCGTGAATCCAGTACCACCGCTCACGAGAACTCCCGATTCGATCAATCGGCCCCATTGCCCGCTTGACAGCGCATCGCTGACGTCGGCCCATTGGACTTCATCGGTTCCCTCTTCGCTCCGCTCGAACACGATCGACAGGGCCTCACGCATCGCTGGATTATCGAGAAACGACTCTAACTGCTCTGCTGGCATACCATTATCTGGGGATTGAACTAGACAGTTATCAACCCTTCTGTTCGGGTACTATCCTTGTCTCCAGACGTCGTCGATCCCGGGGCGAAGTACCCGCCGTTGGTGACAAGAGTAGACCCCGGAGTCGGTAGGGCTCGTGTTCACATCTCCACTGGCGATTCGTCTAACAATCGCTAAGTGATTGTTAGATGTCCCACGGTGCCGTTCCGAGTTCTGTTGTCCGAGGAACAGAAATGCCAGCTATTTCGACTGCAGTTCGTGCCAAAATCGAACGGCTTACCTCAAGTCATTCCAATTCTCCAGTATGACCGCGGCAGTTACTGCCGAAGGTATCTCCAAGCGATACGGCGATACAATCGCGCTCGAGGACGTCTCGTTGTCAGTCGATAGCGGTGACGTTTTTGCACTCGTAGGGCCGAATGGGGCCGGAAAAACGACGCTCGTTCGTACACTCACAGGGACCACGATGCCAGACGCGGGATCGGTTACTGTGTTAGGGCGGTCACCGAACCAGGTCAAAAAAGAGCGGATCGGACTCCTCCCGCAATCGTTTACACCACCGGAGCGGTTGTCAGCACGTGAGTTGCTGGGCTATTATGCAGGGCTCTATGACGATCCGCGACCCGTCGACGACGTACTTACCGACGTCGGGCTGGAAACAACCGACGAAACGTGGTATACGAACCTGTCCGGTGGCCAGCAACGGCGCGTCTGTGTCGGCATCGCTCTGATCAACGACCCCGATCTCCTCTTTCTCGACGAACCGACGACAGGGATCGATCCAGCTGGGCGGCAATCACTCTGGTCGCTCATCACTGACCTTGCAGACGACGGAACAACGGTCTTCCTCACGACCCATTACATGGAAGAAGCCGAACAGCTGGCGGATCAAGTAGCTCTACTCGATTCTGGTTCACTTGTCGAAGTCGGCCGGCCGACTGCCCTCATCGAGCGATATGGCGGCGGAACACACCTCCGCATCGAAACAGAGCATTCTCTACACCAGATCGAGTCGCTCGGTGTCGACGTCGAGACAACCGAAACGGGACTGCGAATACCAGACGTTGCACCGGCGGAGATCGGAGAGATAGTCAGTCGGCTGGAAGCACAGGGAATCGACTACGAGACGCTTACCTGGACCGAGCCGTCGCTTGAAGACGTCTATTTGCACCTCACCAGCGAAACGATCGACGAACAACAACCATCAGAACCTGCTGTGAATCCCGTGGGGGAATCACAATGACTTGGATCACGCGTGTCGGTGCCGAGGCTGGGACGGCTTGGCGGTCGTTCCTCCGGCGGCGGACGGCGGTCTTCTTCACGTTCGGCTTCCCGCTCATCCTCGTCGGGATCTTCGGGGCTGTCGTCCAGACGAATCCCACCGGCGGCGGCCTCTTCGGACATCCGACCGGATTTTACGTCCCAGGCTATCTCGCAATCATTGTACTGTTTACTCCCCTCTCCCGGATCGGGAGTTCTATCGCCCGGTATCAAGAGGGGAATCGATTCGAGAAGCTGGCGACGACACCTCTCAATCAGGGCGAATGGCTGGCAGCACACACGCTGGTAAACATCGGGATAATCCTGCTCGCCAGCGCGATCGTACTGGGTGTACTTGAGCTTGTGACTGGCGGAAGTTTCAGTCTCTCCCCGCTCCTACTCCCGTTCATCGTACTGGCTGTCGTGGTGTTCTGTGGGATTGGGGCACTAATAGGCCGGGTCGCGGACTCACAGGATGGCGTTATCGCCGCGAGCAACGCAGTTGCCCTCCCACTCGTGTTCCTGTCCGAGACGTTCATTACCCCGGATATGCTCCCTGGATGGTTCCGACCGGCTATCGGCCTCTCACCACTCACGTACTTCGCTCGCGGCGTTCGAAACGCAACCTATCTGCACCAGTCAGCAGGAAGCGAGTTAGTCGTCCTGGCAGTGTTAGCAGTGGTATTCTTCGGTCTCGGTGCCTATGCCGTCCCTCAAACAGAGTAGGAAGTACGGCCCACACTCTCGCTCGATATCTCCGTGATAATCGCTCGACTAGGGTCGAAACAGATAATATCGAGTGTAGACCACGAGTGACTATGGGCCACAACATGAGACTCGACTATGCAAAGTACGCCAAACGTGGGTTCTTGCTGGGGCTAGGGCTCTTTCTTCTCGGTGCTCTCGGAGCTACTGCTGGTCCAAGCCTCGCAGGGGAACTCCCCGGATGGGAACGAACAGTCTTGTTCGATTCTATGGTGCTCGGGATTGCAGTTGGGTTCTTCTCTGTCTTCGGCTTCGGTATCTTCCTCCCGCTCACAGACTGAGCGGTCGTAGCCGATTGATAGTATCAAGTAGCCATCTTAGGAATTGAGCTCATCGCAACCCTCATGGAAGACCGATAGCTCCGCCGGACGGATATCGACCAGTATTTTATCATTCGTGGGAACATTCGAGCAGAGAGATGAGCAGTCCATCAGATACGCTTGCGGTTGAGAACGTTGTCGCATCTACCAGTATCGGCCAAGAACTCGACCTCGAGACACTCGCCGACGACCTTCCGACAACCGAGTATGCACCCGACCACTTCCCAGGTTTGGTCTATCGAACACAGAACCCGCAGGCCGCGGCACTCATCTTCCGGTCGGGAAAAGTCGTCTGTACCGGGGCCCAAAGTGCGACCGCTGTCGAAAACGCACTCGAGATCTTCTTTCAAGAATTGCGTCATCTCGGGATCCACGTCGACGAATCACCGGAGTTCACCATCGAGAACATGGTGACCAGTGGCGATCTCGACGAACGATTGAATCTCAATGCAATCGCAATTGGTCTCGGCCTGGCGAACATCGAGTACGAACCAGAACAGTTCCCCGGACTCGTCTACCGACTCGACGACCCCCCTGTCGTCGTCCTGCTCTTCGGGAGTGGCAAACTGGTGATTACAGGTGCACAGACAGTTGAGGACGCTGAGACAGCGCTCGGCACAGTTCAGTCTCGGCTCAAAAATCTCGACCTGCTTCAACAGAGGTGATCAAATATCGATTTCGACGATTTCAGTCGAGTCGCAATCCGGGCACGTGAGTTTGTATTTGATATGGCCGGACTTCGGCGTCGTCTCGACGTGCGTCTTCCACTCACTATGAAGAACACCATCCTCAAATCCACAGTTGGTACACGTCTTCTGCTTGTGTTCCAGACTCTCGGTAAATGCACGGACTCCCTTCTCGTGCTGCTCGGTAAACCGACTCATCACAATCTCCATAGATGAACTCTGTACTTAACTCTGGCGAGAGACTGTCACATTGTACCACAGTAATATAAGTGGTGCAAGGGTTCGATACGGGCTGGAGGTCAGGAGACCGAGACGACTAAAGAACGATTAGGCGATGATCCTCCTACGCTGCACCGACGTCCGGTTCGTGCGACACGACCTGCCACTCGGACGGCGACAGTTCGTTTCCGTCGAAGCCCTCGTTTTCGGGATACGTCGTGAGGACGAGGTACTCCGTTCGCGCAGCCAGATATTCAACCAAGATTTGTAGATTGTCGCTGGCGAGTCCGCCAAGACCATCGAGAAGCATCACTGGGACACGCTGGCTCACCTCGAAGGCCTCATAGCCCGCAAGTGCTGCGACGATGCCAAGAAGCTCTCGTTCCCCTTCACTCAATGCGTCCAACTGGGCTTCTCGCCCCTCACGTGCGACGACGAGATCGAACGTACTTGTGAGACGGGCCGTCTCGAACCCCGTGTCGAACTGTTCGAGCAGATCAGCGAGTGCTGACGAAAATGCCTCGCGCGTTCGTTGCTTGACATCTTCTTTCCGAGTGCGGAGGTCCGTGATTTCGTCAGTCAGTGAGTCGTACTCCTCATCGAGCATCTCGCGTTGTTCTGCGAGGGTCTCGGTTTCCTCGAGTTCCTCACGTGCGTCTGTCAACTCTGCCTCGGTGTATTTGATCTCGCTTTCGAGATCCGTAACCCGGTCTTCAGTCGAATCGACTTCTGCTTCGAGGTCAGCTATACGAGATTCGAGCTCGTCTCGGCGGTCGCGCGCTGTCTCAAGGCTCTCCTCAGTCTCTGCGAGGCGGGATTCCAGATCGCCGATGCGATCGGTCAAGTCTGTTTCTTTCCGGCGTGCCTGCTTGATCTCATCGCGCCGCGCTTCGAGGTCCTCCACACGATCACGGGTCTCGGCAGCCTGCGATCGGAGGTCTGCAATCCGGTCATCGAGCGCCGTCAGCTGTGCCTCGATATCGTCACGTGTCGAGTCGGTCCCACAGAGCCAACACGTCACCGAATCCGACAGCATATCGTGCGAAACCTCGGTCAGCAGTTCCACACGCCCTTCGTCGAGTACCCGTTTGTTGGCTTCGTAGACCGACTGCAATAGCTCTCTGTCGCGCTCAATGTCACGGAGGTCGGCATGAAGATTCTCGAGTTCGTCCTCAACGTCAGCATCCGATGGAACGGTAAGCGACTCCAGTTCGGCCCGCTTTTCGGCCAACGTCTCCCGAACGCGCTCGGCAGTCGCCTCCAAGCGCTCGATTTTCGTGGTTACCTGGTCACGTTCCGCGCGAAGGTCACTCAGCTGGTCGCGAGCGTCGCTCTCACCACCGCTGTCGTCATCGATAGCATCCCGTTCTGCACGCAGCTCCTCGAGATCGTCTTCGAGACTCGTGACCCGTTGCTGGAGTTGTGGGAGGCGTTCGGCCGCCTGGTCGGCTCGTTCGAGTTCGCGCTCGACTTGCTCACGTTCGGTCCGTAAGTCCGCAATCTGCTCGTCGATGTTCTCGAAATCAAGCGGCCGGGTGAGCATTGTCTCCAGGTTCTCGCCGGTTCGCACCGCCTGGCGGATGTCGTTGTCCTCGTCGAGGAACGCAAACAACTCCGCACAGATACGATCGTATTCGTCCTCCAGGTACGGCTGTCCGGAGCGCGACACGGACCCGTTGGTCCGTTCTAATTCGACTGTGATCTCCTCATCATCCGTTTGCAAGACAACTCGACCGGTCGACTGCCCTTCGGTCAGCGGCATCGCAGTTCCGAACGCGGTCTTGATGCCCGCGAGGAAACTTGATTTTCCCTGCCAGTTGCTCGCCCGGACAGCATTGACGCCCGGCTCGATATCAGCGTCACCCTGCCGGATGCCTGCAATATTCTCGAGAGAGAGGTGCCACGTCATACTTAGAGAGCGGCAATCGTGGCGGCTTCGAGGAGGAACGGTTCACCGAAGAAAGCAGTCTGGACTGCATCGACAACCACGTACGGAAGGGCGATAGCGGACGACTGGTTGCCAACGCGTTCGAGCACCGGGTCCTCGGACTCGGTCTCGGCGTGCGTCTCACAAACGTAGCCCCGTTCGACGGCATCCTCGAACGGCACCCGGACTGAACAGTCTGGGCAACTTAGTTTGACTTGCACATCCACCTGTGCGCGATCCGCGTCCCGAAGTCGGCCCTTCGATGTAAGCGACGACAGGACCGATCGGGCTTTTTCTGCGGCCCGTTCTCGGGTCATCTGGACGGTATTGGTTTCCCAGTCCGTTTCCGCGGGGGTCGTGTCCTTCTCGGCGTCGAGACAGCCCTTGAGGTGATGGCGCATCGTACTCCACGACACCAGCTCGTCAGCAATGTCGTCGATATCGAGCCCATCGGTCGCAAGGTCGGCGGCGAGTTCGTCACGCTGGATATCCTGGTCGCCAGTGATAATCTCGTACTCGCGGTCTAGGTGGACGTTCACCGTGCCACGATCGTGTTCGTCGTAGATTCGTTTCAGCAGTCGTTTGTTGAACCATTCAGTGAGTGCCTTGTAGCCAACGGCTGAGCGACCGTCCGAGCCGGTCCACCGCGCCACGAGATACTCATCGACCGACTCGTACCCGGCGTCGGGCACGGTCAGGGCGTGGCGTTCGATGAGGGAATCGACCTTGCATCCCATTTTTTGTTCTACTGGGAAGGTGGGTCTGCCCGCTAATAAACGTGATTACTGGCGCGCACACCGACGGTACGAGAATTGTCACCGCCGTCTCGGCACCCAATAGACCGAGAGGACCACCGCCCAGATGACCGCTACAGTCACGAGAACGTCCGGATCAGTTCGGTGCAGGTTCCATCCAAGTGCGAGCAGTGCCGATACAGAACCAACGACACCTACCGTAGGGATGATCGTACTCACCAGCGAGTTACGCTTCGTGAACGCGAGCCAGCTCACGAGTCCAAAGATCGTCATAAACGCTCCGGAGGCGAATGAGGTGATGCTGTTCAGGTTCCCGTACAGCGTGAAAATCGACGTGAGCATGCTGATTACCACGATGGTTCGCACAGGCGGGGCGGACTCGGTCGTGGCACCGGGGGAACGGTGCGTCGGCGTGGACGCACCATATCCTGACGGGTTACGCCCACCATCCGTGGTCGCTGATTTAGTCTGTTGCTGTTCGTTGCCGGCGGTTGTCTGAGATATTTTGGCCGACAAGCGCGATGCACTGAACAGAGTCGCGTTCAGTGCGCTCGCCGTCGAGAGGACCGCGGCGATCGCGATGAGAGTGAATCCGAGATGGCCGAGGAGCGGCTCTGCCGCGATTGCCAGTGCTGTCTCGGGGTGCTCTTTAATTGTCGCGAGGGAGACGAGGTTCGTCGTGACGACGGCGACGAGTGCATAGAGTATCGTCGTTCCGACGAGCGAGATGTAGATCGCTTTGGCGACTGTCTCTGACGGGTTGCGGATGCTATCCTGGTCGAACATCAGGAGTTCCCAGCCCTCAAAGGCGACGAACGCGATGGCCGCAGCAGTAAGCGCGTTGATACTGATAGCATCAAAGCCCGATGCGATCGTGTTGTGGACGGTGCCGTAGTAGAGGCCACCCCCGGCAAACAACAGGAGAAGGACAACCTTTGCAGCGACGAGTGCATCCTCGGATTTACCGGATGCATGCGCGCCGAGGAGATTCAGACCGCCAAAGAGGACGACACCACCGACTGAAAACACGGGACGAGTCGGGATGGTGAGTACGTGCTGAACTCCAACCAGTTCAGCCAGATAGCTCCCGAACGCGAAGGCGTACATCGCCATGGTGCCCACGTAGCCGAACGTCAACAGCCATCCAACGAGCCCGGCAAGCTGGCGGCTGTCGGAGATCTCCTCGATCTGCCCGATCGGGCTACGTAGCTCCGAACACAGGGTGTTCAGGCGAACGAACGAATAGCCCGCACACAGGGCGATCAGGCCGGATAGCGTAAACGCGATCCACGCTGCGGTTCCTGCCCCGGCGGCAACGACACCCAGAACCGCGAAAATACCGCCCCCGACCATTCCACCGACAGCGATAGAAACTGCTTCGGGAAGACCGATTTTCTCACTCATGATCAGCAAGCCGGGGAGCAAGCTCGGTCATCCTGTGTCTCATACAGGTGCCCTACGAACAGATGCTATAAAAATACGGTTACCGGGGGATCGACAGTGACGAAGAAGAGAATCCGCCGTAGGCCAGGGCGGGGTTAGTTCAGTGAGTGCCAACGACGCTAACTCTGAGATAGAAGATATGATATAAAACAACGTCGATGAACAATAGATACAACAGACCACCAATGAGAAACGGGAGCGGATTCATATCTGTCTCTCCCGCTGACCAAGCCCGAGCGTAGAGTATCCCGCCACCGACGAGTGCTAATACCGTCGATAACGCGTTCAGAAATCCCGTCGTTCCCCACGTTAGGGAGAGGTTCCACGATGTGAACAGAATTTCGAGCGTCACCGGAACAGTACTCTAAAAGGCCATTACGCCCGTTATATTACCGATCGCGAGCGTATCTTTATCCCGCGAAATCCAGATGATACTGTTGAACTTCTCGGGTAGCTCCGTCGCCAGAGGGGCAATCAGCAATGCAAGCACAGCCGTCGGAAAATGCAGTACTTCCACCGAAAAATACCGAACCTCGGTAACGAAGAGTTGTGCATCCCCAAGATCGATGAATGGGGCGCGTTCGAAGGGCTAGTGACGGTGGTGGACGTCGTCGAGGAGATCGTCGGAGACATTCTTGATCAGTTCGACCTCAATGAATCCAATCCCTCAATCGGGCGGCTCGATACCGGTGGGTACACAATCGACGGGAACGTCCCATTAACAGCGGTGAACGAGGCGCTAAACACGTCCTTCGAGAGTGCAAACTTCGATACGCTTGGTGGATTCGTGTTGAGTCGATTGGGGCGTGCTCCTGAACCCGACGATACCCTCGAGGAAGGAGACCATCAATTGCACGTGGATGAGGTCGATGGAGGAGGATTTCAACCGTCACTGCGTCCATCGAGAAATGGGTAGCTTCGATAGATGTTCGTGGCCTTTACTGAGTTCAAGAACAGACATCCACTATGGACCTTCAGGTTGCCGGGCTGGAGGATCTACATAACCGAGTAGGGACGGCACTCGATAGAATCGGCGAATTACAGGCCGGAACGCGAGTCCAGTCGGATGCATTCTTCTCACACCCGTTTATGGAGGACCACACAGAGT
The DNA here is from genome assembly GCF_021028995.1 of Halobacterium sp. KA-4. Classification (GTDB taxonomy): domain Archaea; phylum Halobacteriota; class Halobacteria; order Halobacteriales; family Halobacteriaceae; genus Halobacterium. The sequence goes on from NZ_JAJJZG010000012.1 coordinate 104,926, forward strand.
TCGAGTCGTTCACTGCCTTCTGCGAGCAGAGTCCCTGGGTGCTCGACAACAGAAGTGACATTCAGAACGTTCCTCGCGAGCAACTCAACGACTACGTCGCCGCCACAACCGACTTCGAATCGTGGGAGGGAATGAAAACACAGGCCGCAGAAGAGGAGATAATTGATCAGATTATCTCGTAGGCTATCCGATTCCAAGAAGCGCGTTCAAGAGGTGATAGAGCGTATAGCTAATGAGACCTGCTCCGAACATCGAGCCGACCCACGAGCCGACCGTGTAACCCACCTTCCGAGGCGAGACACCATTTCCACTTGACGATTCCGCTGCGAGACCGCTTCCAACGATGCTCGCGATCATTACTTTATTGAACGAAATTGGGATGCCGAAGACGATTGCAAGCTGCGCTATTAGGAATGCCGGGATGAGCGCCGCGATAGATCGTCTCGGTCCTAACGAGGCGTACTCGTTCGAGACAGCTTGGACGAGTCGCGGCCCCCGAATCCACGCGCCCAAGAGAATCCCCCCACCTCCGAGGGCGAGCAGATAGATCGAAGGAAGCCGGAGTTCCGATTCAAAGATCGTTTCGAGGGGCCCGGTTGCCAGTCCGACCTGCGTACCACCGCTCGTGAACACGACGATGAGCCCCAGGGCAATGAGGAATTGATTGATGCCTGCGGTTTCGTCCCGTTGGAGGAGCGCCCGGGTAACAAGAAGCGCGACGAGACCGCCGATCACGCTCACGAGGACCATCCCAAGCGTGTACGTCCCGCCGATCGTCATTGGCAGAAGTTGCGACTGCGTCGCAATATATCGTGCGGCTGACCCCTGGCTGCCGGATGCCGTTGGAATAATCGTGAGCTGGATATTAGCGAGTGCATACCCGACCGCTCCGCCGAGAAGCGGAATTCCTACGGTTTCGGGTACGGATTCGCTTCGAAGGCCACGTGCGAGCCCGTATGCGAGAACGCCTTCGACAACTGGAATCGCAAACCAGAACCCGAGAATGACGACGTACTCATGGTAAGCAAAGCCGCCGCCTAATGCAATTCCGGCGCCGATCATCGCTCCGGTAACGGTGAACGCGGACGGAATCGGATAACCGTATGAGTTCCCGATCGTGATGAGCGTCGCCGCTGTAAGTAGGGCAGCCGCCGCTGCAAGCGGCGTAATCGTGACACCAGTAATGAGATCCTTTCCGATCGTCTCGGAAATGCTCCCCCCTTGGAGGATCGCACCTAGACCAGCGACGATCCCAACCAGCAGTGCAGCCCGGAGGACGGAGAGTGCGTTTGCACCGACGGCTGGAGCGACGGGGGCGGAGTTACTATTGGCCCCGACTGTGAACGACATAAACAGGGCCGCTATGAGAGCGATACTCAGCACCAAGAGTACTGAAGCCATTAATGAAATCTACCTCGTAATCGTTGTCTGATTAAACCTGTATTCGGAAGGCTGCGCTCGAAACCGAGTCAAAATCGGGGTATGAATTGGATGAAAGCTTCGGTTTTAACCATATATGCGCCTGCTGCACTGATGTTCGATGTAAGTTATACGAATAGTCAGTATCGTCGGTGAACATACCGTTTTGCTTCCACGTCACGGTCGAACGCAGGTGTTCTTCGCGAACGCGGCGGCCCTGTTGGTCGTAGTAGTTTTCTTTACGATAGCCGGGCGGATTGTCCCTGTCGTTATCACGGGAATACCACGAGTTGAAGCTTCAGCGGGTTCCCCTAGAACCCGCTGACTGGACTGACTGTACAGCCCCTCGTACTTTGGATGTGTCTTCAACTCCTTATGGTCGGGACCTTCCCGGTGTCCTCCCAGACTTGCTGGGAGTGGTAGTTAGCGACGTTCCAGAGCTTGCTGGCCGACCATCCGTGCCGGTGAAGCGGCTCCGCCACCTGTGAGTGGTTGCAGATTTTCGCTCGATGGGTGCAGTGGACTTCCAGCATCGTGAAACGCCCGCATAATCGCTTATACGTATGTATCTTGTAATACTGGGTTTGAGAACGGTGGAATATCCGGCCCCGTCGGAGTCGGTGGAACAGGGGACTGAGTGACGGCGCGTATCCACGGCCTGAAGGCCGTGGTATTGCGCCTGCTCAGCGTATTCGGGGATCAGCCGATTCCGTTATCTACGTTTTCAAGAGCCTCCGTCGCGACATCACCCAATTCACCAGCTTCAATATGCGAATAGCGCTCACGAACCATCTCCTCAGAGTTGTCTAAGTACCGAGCAGCGACAGTGTACCCAAACGCGCGGACAAGTACCTCTCCCATCCCACGTCGACCACCGTGCGGCGCGAGATAATCGTGTTTCGGATGGTCGATATCGATCTCTGCGGTCTTAGAGAGCCGTTGGAGAATCGACCGTGCGCCGTCCGTCGTGATCGACGGCGGCCGGATATCCTCATCGAGCGCTAGCAGCAGGTCACGGGCGTACTCATCACGTCGCTCAGCAATTGCCTCTGGGTGTTCCCCTCGTTCGGCTAGCTCCTCCTGAACGAGGCCTGCGAGCGTCCGTTGGTCGAACGTCGGAAACACCGGCCACCGCTCCGTCGGCGGATCCATCAGCTGGCGGTAGCTTCGCAGCGGGGAAATCACTGGATCGGGGAGACTCGCGGCGTCCCACTGCTGTTTCTTCCGGTAGACGTCCATACTCCCATCGTCGAGGGAGAGATCCTCCCAGCGAACGCCGCGCCGGCGCGGGTCGTTCGGATCCCGGAGGAGTTCCCCAACGCGGACAGCAGTGTACGCGAGAACGAACACTAGAGCCCGGTCACGAGCCGCCTTCAGCGCCGCGTAGCGCGCACGCTGCTTGTCAAGGGGGCCAGTATCCTCCGGAAGTGTCGTGTAGGCCTCGACGGCGTCGCGGACCCGTTCGTCGACGTAGCGAGTGAGGGCGTGGCGCTGTTCGGATGTCCAGGCCTGCTGGTCACCGGGCTTGCGGCCGTCGTCCTCGGGGAGGGGAGCCATCGCACTCGCCCGCTGCGCGAAGTGCGCTTCAAGGTACCCCTCGTTGACGCACCAGCCACACCATGCAGAGATATAGCGATAATAGGTTTGTACAGTATTCTGCTTAAGTCCACGATCACCAGCAAGATGCCGAGCGTACTCCCTGAAAACCCGTTCATTCAGGTCCTCAAAGATAGGTTCAGTACCTCACAAAGCATCCTCAGCTAGCTGTTTCTGAAGCCTGAGTTCTGTGGCGGAGCGGTTGTGCTGGGTGGTCTTGACGAGAAGATCGTCGACGAACCGACGGAGAGCTGTCGCTGTC
>NZ_JAJJZG010000013.1 GCF_021028995.1 Halobacterium sp. KA-4
GTGACCCTTCAGCAACCGCCGTGAGTGACAGCTACTGCATCTTCTGAGGTCAAGAACCCGTCTCTGACGCTGTGAAACTGCGAATAGTCTTCCCTACCCCGACGCTGTCTTGTGATTCAACGAGGCATCTCAACACCAACTTCAAGCACGTTCACTGCAAGATACGTGAGCAGTGGATCGAGGACAGTATGCAGGAGTAATGCAGCGAGCCCAAGCACCCAAAATCGACGTACCCGGGAATCAGAAAATCCCGTGGCCCACGTTTCAAACATATCTTGAGAGCGGGAATACGACGTAGAGGCTAATGAAACCCCCATATGTGGAAAACCCATCATATCCCTGTCTTAGATTGGGAGTAGTAAATAGATTATCTGTACGTACCGAAACTACGAACCACAGCACGGATAGTTCTCACCAGCGAATTCAACGTGAAACATCCCTTCAGTAGGCGTGCGTACTTCCCAATCATCCCCAACTCTGTCACGGATCGCGGATTTCAACAGAACTGTGCAGTCTATGATTTCGAATATGGCTCCTACTCAGGCAGGACCAATAATAGCACCAGATCATGGTCTCTATCGGGTGATACTGGTGTCGATACGAACGAAGCCAGCCCCCAACCTACTTGAAAGAGTACGTTGGGAAGGAATAGGGGGACCCCACCATGTCCGCTTGACATCCTCCCGCGCCTGAAGACGCGGGAATCCCACGGCACCGCACCGCTGGCTTGGGATCTTAGGGTTTGCAGTCGACCACTTGTGCCTGCGGTTGGAATCCGCACGACAAGTCATAGAGGTAGACTGCTGGCTGTGCCAACCAGCCGGTACTCCTATCCCCACCCAAAACAGGCGGGGACTCGGAGTTACTTTCATTCAGATCGAGACGGATGTTCTCCGCCCCATTCACGTCGGCGTTGAACGCCCCATCACACGACTCGCAAACATATAGGCCGCGCTCAACACGCTGACTCTCATCCTCTCGCCCGCAGACGCAACACGTTTTACTCGTGTTGCGTTCGGATACTTCCACGACCTCAATCCCCTCCACCTTCGCCTTGTATTCAAGAATCCTGGTGAAGCGGTCGAACGCCCACCCGTGCAAGTCGAGGTTGCCGTGCTTGCCCCAGTTTTTCGACTCTCCGTTTTCGTCTTCGCGGACGCCTTCCAAGTCCCCGACGTGGATGCGGCCAATTCTCTTTTCGACGCATCGCTGGACGATGTGTTTCGCCAAGGAGTGGAAGAAGTGGCTGCGGCGTTCCGACCACTTGTGATGGAGTCGCGTTGCTTTGTCGCCGCCTGAATCATCACAGCTGGCGATTTCTTTCGGGAAGTAGTAGCCGTCCTGTTTCAGGCGGTTGCCGGGGTAGAGGTCAGCGTCTTCGGTGCTGTAGGCGACGGCAGCGAAATTCGAGATTCCGAGGTCGATACCTGCGGTCTCGTCACCGGGCGCTGTGGGCGTCTCAACCTCGTCTTTGCACACTAAGTGCAGTTCCCAGCGGCCTTTCGCGTTATCGTAGACGGCCCTGACTTGTTGGAGATTCTCGACGGTAACACCGGGCCGGGTTTCGTACTCGACAAGGATGTACTCCCACGCCTTCGGGTGTTCTTTGTGATTCGCGCCTTTTGAGAGCCTTACGCGATTGTGTTTGGTGTCGTGTTTGATGCCGTTTTGCTTCCACGTCACCGTACTGCGTGGGTGTTCTTCGTGGACGCGGCGGCCCTGTTGGTCGTAGTAGTTGCGTTTGCGGTAACCGGGTGGGTTGTCCCTGTCGTCATCCGAGGAGTACCAGGAGTTGAAGGCTTCAGCGAGTTCCTCCAGAACCCGCTGACTGGACTGACTATGCAGTCCCTTGTATTTTGGATGAGTCTTCAACTCGTCTTTCAGCTCGCTGTGGTCAGGGATCTCCCCGGTATCCTCCCACTGTTGCCGGGAGTGATGGTTAGCGACGTTCCAGAGTTTGCTGGCACTCCAGCCGTGCCGGTCGAGCGACTCCGCGACCTGTGAATGGTTGCGGATTTTCGCTCGATGAGTACGGTGGACCTCCAGCATACTATGAAACGCTTCTATAATCTCTTATACTTGTGTTTCTTGTAAAAGGCACGGTTTGAGAACGGTGGAATATCCGGCCCTGTCGGAGTCGGGAGAATGTGACACTGAGTGACGGCGCGTATCCACGGCCTAAAGACCGTGGTATTGCGCCTGCTCAGCGTATAATCTGGCCAATAGAGTAGTGGTTGCTAATTAAATCCTCAAACTGGATTTGCACCATCGCCGGGAGTGCGTTTCGTCTGTCTTCGGCTGGGAGTGAGAGAGTATATTTCGTCTGTCTTCCCGGATCTTAGTCAGGCTCGGTGAATCGTCTCCCAGAGGCGCCAATTAACGCCACCAGTCGCGTACGTTCACGCGACCACAGACACACCGGATACCGAATGAAAGACTACGTTTCCCTGCGCGCTACCCATTTCCAGGTCTCCGGTTGGGGTGTCGTTCTCACTGATGGGGAGTACGTTTCGTCTGTCTTCCCAACCTCCGGGGAGGCCCGATTGATCTCAACTCGGGAACAGCAATGCGTGCTAATAGTTGGTTGCTTCACTCGCAGGCGACCATAGACACACACCAAGTAACGAGTGAAAGGGGAGAGTATTCACTTGCGTGTGAGTGCCTCCTCGACGTCTCTTGTGGGAGTACCGGATTCTCGGTTCGGGGGAGTGGATTTCGTGTGTCTTTGCCGGGGAGTGAGAGAGTGCGTTTCGTCTGTCTTTGGAGTAGGCTGGGATTGAATGAGAATCGGGCGATTAGTCTTTGATGTGGGGGTGTAGGGAGTGGATTTTGTGTGTCTTTGTCATATTGAATTGGGGAGAGTGGAGTGGGTTGGTGGTTGTTGTCTCTGAGTCAGACGAAACGTACTCTCTCACTACACGCAACTCCAGCCGAAGACAGACGAAACGTACTCTCACCCTCTAGGACTTCACGAGCCACAGCGTTGAGGGGACGCGGTGGCCCACAATACAGCGTAATTATCCGGACGCAGTGGGGTGTGGTGGCCGTTGGGTTCACGCGATCAATAGTAGCCTCAAGGTAGAAACTCATTCACGGGGAACATCGAGACAGACGAAACACCTCCCTCACTTCCAGGTTGAAGTCCCGAAACAACAATTGATCTTTCTGGGCACTGTTCGAAATTCTCTCGGGTGGTAGCAATCTCCGTCAAAATCAGGACGTTATGAGACTCAGCGGCGAGGAGACGTGGTGGGATTTATCTCTGTGAGATTATGCAGACAGTAGGGGGTGTGGGGGCGTTGATTGCACGCGGTCAATGATGGCCGCCGGACAGGGACTCATTCTTCGCGTGGGTCGTTGACGAATCGGTAGAGGCCGTGGTTGACCTTCTCGATCCAGCCGGCGTCGACGAGGCCTCGAAGTGCTCGATTGATGTATTGGCGTCGGGTGTCGAGGTGTTCTTCGAGGCGTTTTGGATTAGCGTATCCCCAGGGGCGGTCTTCGTTGCGGCCGTCTTTGAGAACGTCGAGGATTGCTTCTTGGCGGTCGTTGGGTTCGAAGTTCTCGTTGACCATCTTGGTGGTGGGTATGTGGGTGTTGCATTTACTGGTTCGGGAGTACCTCGAAGATATAGTTACGTTAGAAGTTACAAAGTAACTATTAAGTGGCTGCCGCGATACGTATCGAGTGAGGAGCGTGGGATGCCTCAGAGGAAATGAGGCCGGTGCTAGAACACCGACCCCGTGCTCCGGAAACCCACCGAAGCATGAAGACATCAGACCGTACGTACCAAGAGTCTACCGAACAGTCTGACAACCAACTCGGCCCAGAACTCAAAGAGTGCCCCGTCTGTAGCGCCGTTGGCCTCCCCGAACGCATCAAGGACCACGACTGCCAGTCATTCCTCGAACAACGGAGGCGCCAATAATGGAGGAGGGAGTCTCAGCGTCAGAATTCCAGGATGTCTATATTCGTATCGAGTCGGATCTCCTTGTCATTGGGGATAGTATCCTGACTGACCGGCATCACGCTAGTAACGGGAACTACGAGGATGATGATCCACAGAATCAGATCGGCGGCATCATCCCTGCGTTCCCACTCTCGGGGTGGCTTCGCCACGGGATCGAAGAGGTCGTTCAAGAGTATGGCGGTACCGCCTGCCATCCCGGCGAGGCCAACGCGAATTTCAAGAAAGACGACGTCTACGAGCGCGACCTCAACGCCGGCTATCACGAGAAAGGCGCGTGCACAGAGAATCCAAAAACAGACGATGGCTGCGTCGTCTTTGATCTCTTTGGCGGCTTCGGTGGTATCCCCGGGAAGGTGATGCGGCGGCCGATCAAATTCAATCCTGTTCGCTCCAGTGTTGACTACACGCGTGGGCAAGCAGAAGGCCATTACCGCCGACTTAACCGCAATATCGTCTCTCGAAACGCTGAGGACAATCGTGAACCCTTGCGGAACGTCGAAGTAGATGCTGTCGCCAACCTTGACGGCTGCTGGCAGCTCTCCTTTCGGGAATCCAAGCCCGAATTTATCGGCCTGCTAGCCGAGGCCATCGACTACCTAGACGCGCACAAGACAGATTTCATGCACCAGCTCGGCGGCGCACGGAACTTCGGCGCAGGCATTGTCGACTGCCGCCTCATCAACCCACTCTACAACGACCGCGAGCTAAGCCGTGTCTTCAACCGTGGAAGCAGTCCCACGAACGCGATGGACGAGAAGGACGACCAGTGGACCGAGAATCACCGTCCAGAGTTCGTGGAAGCGCTGAAAGAGCGAATTGAAGAGTAATGGCTGATTCAAGAACTCGCGTTCTCATCGACTGCTACCGGCATGACGCGCACAAAATAAACGGCCAACCCCACGACACTGCCCCAGAAACGTTCGTCGGGGTGCCTGTAAACCAGACGGTTCCGCATGGCGCGGACGGTGATGCGTCGGCGCTGAGCCGACCTACTGGGAAGCCTAAGCAGACGATGGAGAATCACGAGACGCATTATCGGTTATCGCTTATCGAGGGCGAGAGTCGATACAGCCCCGATAAGTTCACGCGGAATGGTGTAGAGAGTGCTGTGCGTGACCTCTTGATCGAGGACGACCATGAGGCCATGCATCAGGCGTGGCTAACCAGCGACATCGTCTCTGTGTTCAACGAAAGCGTCTACTACCCATACACGAGTCTAAAGTATCATACGCTGCTCGTGGCAGCGCTCTTGGACAACTACCGTGATGGCCACGAGTTCGCCGACCTCCAATTAGTAGTGGATCCTGCAGGGGAGATTGTACCCCATCGAACGGTGTATACAGGTGAGCGCTTTGCGCTCCGAATCGACGAAGGCATCGATGGACAACCATCTTCCCGTCTGGGGAGTCAGCCGTGGCGGTCGTGGGCTTCGACGTGGAATCGGTTGACTGCGCACCCGCTTGACGCTGACCACGACAAGTATGATATGGTGCTTGATGCGAATCTCCGCCGGATCGGTGCGTGGTCAACCGCACTCCAATACATCGAGGACTACATGGAGGCGTTTGACCGGTGACGCGCATCCAGCAAGTTCACTGGGAACTGGAGATGGATTACATCGGCCACCCCTACTACATCTCGGGGAATGCAATCATGCACGCACTCGGACGGCAACTCCCGCACGATGTCCACCAAGACTTGAACGCGAGTCATGGTATCTTCGTACCCGGGCAGTTCGGAGCATTCCCCGAGGAACACTCACAGACCGGTACCCAGCCATACCTCGGTAGCACCCTCCCGGATGTGAAACACTATGACGACCTGTTCTTGATGCGGCATCCATCACACTCCTGGCTTCTTGACTCCCGGCCACGGGACGCGCTAAACACGCACGACATCCGCGTCCAGAGCAGCCACCCGGCACTCTCCCACGAAACGATTATGGGGAAGCCTGACAGCGCACGGAAACAACAGCAGACAACGAAATGGTATATTAACGCATACCTCCACGCCGACCGGAACGACATCCTTCCGCTTGATGAGAATGACCTGGATGGCCTCCAGTTTGGAGGGAAACGCAACTACGGCTACGGCATCACTCGGCTGAAAGATACACAGATCATAGACCTTGGGGCACTAGACTACTCACGTCTCCGAGACGGCGAAGCGTTCATCCTCGAAGTCATGACGCCGTTCGTGCTGGAGTCAGAGTATCCGAACGCCCACGACCAAGACGTCCCATGGTGGTGGACGGAAGACCGTCACGACCTCCGTGAACGTGAGGAAAAGATCCTAGAGCAACGCGAGGTGTACACCCTCCAGACCGTGGATCACGGCCAAGTAGTCGCCTACAAAGGCGATCGACCGGTTGAGACCGCGAAGAGCAGCATTCGGCGGATTGGCAGCCATTCGAAGTACGGCTTCGGCGAATTACGAGTGAAGCCCGTCGAACCCCAATCTGACCAATGCCAGAACTTGAGAGAACAGACGAACCTTCCCGAGTGAGGGAATTCATGCAAGGAGAAGAAACCTCCCCGAAAAACCACACTGCAGACCAAATAAAGAAATCGCATTTGCAACAACTACTACGTCGATTGTTCCGATTACCAATCTGAAGCCAAGGCCAGCCGGGAGATGGCGCGCCAATTCGCCGCGAATCTCGACGCTGACCGAGACATTCCCCGTGTGGGGATTGGTGCTGCAGACTACCGCGACATCACCTGGGAGTTACTCGCCACCCACGACGTCGACGCCTGCGTTGTCATCCTCGACGAGGTCGACAAACTCGACGGTGACGCGCTCTTGCGCAGTCTCACTCGCGCCAGAGAGAGTGGGAAAGCAGACGCGCATATCGGCGCGATCTGCATCAGCAACAAGATCGCGTACCGCGACCGACTAAACGAGCGCCTCGATTCCAGTCTGCAGGACAACGAACTTGTTTTCGACCCCTACGATGCTACCCAGATTCAGGCGATTTTGAACCATCGAACTGATGCCTTCGCTGATGGTGTTCTTGAGTCGGCGGTGATTCCGAAGATTGCGGCGCTGGCAGCGAAAGAACATGGAGACGCCCGCAAAGCCGTCGATACACTCTACGAGGCGGGGTGCCTCGCCGAAAAACGCGGTGACAACACGGTTACTATTGGCCATGTTGATGAAGCGGTCCATCAGGCTGCTGTGAATCGATTTGAACGCCTTATTGGTGGCACGACGCCGCATGTTAAATACATCCTTCACGCGTTAGCACTGCTTACTCGGGACAATCCAGGGGAGAAGGCGTTTCGCACGCAACGCATTTACTCAGTCTATACTTCCATCGCTGAGCAGGAGGGGAGTAGTCCGCTTTCTGAGGATCGCGTGTATCGGCTGCTGAAAGAGCAGTCGTTCCTTGGGATTACAGAATCTAAGCACACTGGTGGTGGGATGAGCGAAGGTAGTTTTCTTGAACATCACCTGATGCAAGACCCTGATATTGTCATTGAAGCGGTGACTTCCAGCTAGATCCCTACTGGATTATTGGGGGTCACTCGTTGCGGGGTGTGTGGGTGGATTATCCGGACGCAGGGGGGTGTGGGGGCTTCGGTTCTTGTTGGTGGTGACGTGGGAGGGGGAGGAGGCGTAGTGTTTGGGTTGGCGTTTAACTTGGGGATATTCGCTAGGATGCAATTACTGGTGGTTGGCGGTCGATGCGTCATCTAAACGAAAAGCAGCGCGAGTTCCCCGCCCCACCGTGGGCGGGGGTGAAGCGCGTCACTCCGGCGCGTCTTCCGTCTCTTCGATATACCGTTCAACCACTTCTTCCGACACCGCTCCCGTCGTTCCCACGTAGTACCCACCCTTCCAGAATCCACCACCCCAGACATACGACTCTCGAATTTCGGGATACCGTTCCAGCAAGTGCTTACCCGAATACGACTTGAATTGCCGAGCGATGTCTGCTGGACTGTGCTTCGGGTCTGTCTGCACGAACAGGTGTACGTGGTCGTCCGCGATCTCCAACGCCAGAATCTCGTGTCCGAAGTGGTCGGCAGTCTCACCAAACAACTCTCGCACATCGGCCTCCACTACATCCAGAACCGGGTGGCGATGCTGAGCGAGATTTCCGATCCCGCGAGGTACGCAAATCTTCGATTTGCGTTACTTCGGGCACCAGACGAAGTGATACTTGCAGGAACTAACCGAATGTGCATGACTACGGTACTCTTCCATCCTGAATCCTTTCATTTATGATAGGCTGGAACGATTGTCAACGTATGGGTGAAGAAGCCACGAAGACGATTCAGACGCGCCTTCACGTAGCGTCTGGTGAACGGTCGTGGCTTCACGACGCCCGCCTTGCCGCACGCGAAATTTTCAACGACACCATCCGCCTCACACAACACGGGTACACGCGTACCGAGATCCAGCGGGAGGTTGACCGCGACGACTTCCTTCGCAACAACAAGTGCGCGGTTGTCGGCAAAGCCCTCCAAACATGGGACTCCTACCAGTCACTCAAAGAGTGGTGGGAGAACCAAGATGATCCTGATGGCGGCAAGCCGACGCCGCCGAGTACGGACAAATCGGGTGCGTATCCGCTCGTGATGGCGCATACGGAAGGCTATCGCCTCACCGTGGACGACGGCACAGACCGCGTCCAGTTCCGAATCAGCCCGAAACCCTACAAGAAGGTCACAGGCCACCTGCGCGGTGAGCCGGACGCGATGGACGAACTTCGTGACGCTCTCACGTCGGATGAGGTGGATGTGGGGCAGGCCGAACTCCTGTACCGAGATGGCGTGTACTCCCTACACGTCACGGTTACACGCGAGTTCGACGTGCCCGAACCCAACACCGCCGAGACAGTGGTCGGCGTGGACATCAACGAGCGCAACGTGGCTCTCACTGCCCTCGACCGTGAGACGATGCGGACGAAGGGCACGCTCGTCCTCGATTATGGGCGAGTCAAGCAGGAACGCCAACGCTACCACACGATCACGAAACGCTGTCAGGAACACGGGAAGACGAGCATCCACCACAGACTCGGTGACAAGGAAGATCGATTTACCGAGTGGGTGTTGCATCGGCTTTCCCGTGCTGTCGTGGAGTTCGCAGCACAGTTCTCGGATCCGGTTATCGTGTTCGAGGACATGGAGGGGATCCGCGAGGAAATCAAGTACGGGACGTATATGAACCGCCGGTTGCACAAACTGCCGTTCCACAAGTTCGAGAAATTTGTCTCGTATAAGGCGACGTGGCGGGAACTTCCGACAGATACGGTGGACGCGTACTACAACTCGAAGACGTGTTCGTGCTGTGGTGAGCGTGGGGATCGGCAGGGGCGGCGGTTCCGGTGTCCGAACGACGAGTGTGGCGTGGTGCAGGATCACGCTGACCGGAATGCGTCAGTGAATATCGCGTGGCGCGAGACGGCGAAACTCGACGGTAACGAATCGAATTACCGGACTCACAAAACCCAGCCGCAGGTGCGGTTGGTGCGTCTGTCCGGGTCGGGGCGTGTAAGCCGCCCACCCTCATCCCGCTCGCTTGCCGAGCAGGGAGTGCTAACCCACGGCTGAGGGAATTACAAAAGCCTCGGGCCACCGCGCCCGAGGCTGTTTACTTCGGCGACGATTCGTGAGGCGTGGCCGGGACTCCAATTGAGTTGGTCAGCAATCGTGCTAACACTCACTTCTGAATCGTCACTTTCTATGAGATATGATATTACTCGGAAATGACTCTTACCGATCATGTATTCCCAAATAACGCAAGTGATTTATAAAACTCTTTCGTAATTTGAGGATAAATATAATATAACTAACTACCATAATATCCGATATGATCAATAAACATCTATTCAACCGATAGTTGAGAGCACAATTTCATTAGTGAAATTTCACCAGAGCTAGTACCAGACACCCCACCACCGTTTCAGCAATTCCCGACAACCTCAATGCTGGCTTCTGCCTGCTCGTGGCGGCTGCTAGGGCTCGTATCCTTGTAGTCAATGAGATTATTTCAATCGGCGACGCCGACCGCCATTCAGCCGTCCTCTGTGAACGCAGGGTCTTCCTCGTGGCCGGCGAGGTCGTGCGTTTCGAGGCCATCACCACCCATCGGAGCCTGCAGGTCGGCATCTTCGAACGCGCCGTAGCGCTGTCGGACAACCTCAACGGTGAGGGCACCGTTCTCGTTGACGTTCCAGCGGAGCTTGTCGCCAGCCTCGATGTCGAGCCGCCGACGGAGCGACGCTGGAATCGTAACCATTCCCTGGTCACTGACTTGGGTTTCCACGGGTGGTTCTTCAGCTGCCATACTCGCTAGTACAGACCCTTTCATGGTACATGTTGCGCCATATGTATTCCAGAAGGTGGACAGACACACTAGGATCACGCTGCTCTCGCCATCGCTAACCGATGACAGGCTAATGTTCGAATTCGTCTTTGTCCGGCAACATCTCAAGCGCTTCCTCCGCAGAGACGGCTTCAGAGGACTCCGTGTCGTCCTTGTCTCCAACCTCGGGAGCAGACATACAAAACAATACACAGTGTAGTCTGATGAACGTTCACCGACAGTATCGCGACGCTCGCATACTCAACTCGGATTTTTGTCGTGTTCGACGGCTTCGCCAAGCGTTGTCCACGTGTCCGTCTCGAGCGTGATACCAGCGTTGAGGCTCGCATTAATTCCCGTCTTTGTATTGTGGCCGACGGCGGTGTCAACCATGACATCCTCCGCGTGAGTCGAGGAGGATATCAAGTCGCCTGCTGGAGGTGTGTGGGGCGGCTACTTGGTCCAGAAGCCATGTTGGCGGGCTTCGATGTCTGCGAGCGCCAGCGAGAGGACATCACGCCAGTCGATGGGGTGTGTTGTATCGTCGCCGGGTGTTGGTGCGTCTGGGCCTGGATGGATGTGGTCGCGGGTATTGTAATTGGACGGGTGTCTGTCCCATCGGTGATCGAATGCGGTTGTCTCGTGGGCTTCGTGGTAGTGCAGCGAGAAATCCCCGTTTTCGAACCAGACAATCTCAAGACGAGCACGTCGAACGCGTTCCGGGTAGAATCGGTGGTCGTACCGACAGACCAATCGTTCGGGAGCGAACGCTGGTTGGTCCTCAATCTTGGTGAAGCGATCGTCCGTTGCGAGGCGTTCTCGGATGGCGTCCAGCCGGTCGAAATCAATCGGCCCACCAGAAAGCGAATCGGACGGCTCATTCTCCCGTCCGTCCGTCATGCGACGGATTCGAGATCTGTAGCGTCGCTAGATTGAGTAGTAAGTGCTCGTTCAAGCAGTGAGATGCGACGGCGAGCAGTTTGCCATGCCGTGAGTTGCTCCCAGACGTCCTCGATGGCTTGGTCGGTCGCGGCTGCATACCGTGTGAGCGAGATCGCCGTTGGAGACTCAGCGTCGAATTCGCGTGCGAGTGCGGTTGCTCGTTCGGATTCGGATTCCAGCAAATCGAGTAACTCCTTGGATGTGTATTCGGTGCGTAGTGTCTGGACGCGCCGCCAATTCAGGTATTCTTGGTTCCGTTTGTACGTGGCTGGTGCGGTCGTCACTTGGGTGACGATACCCATCTGTTCGAACCAGTCCAAGTATTCACGTGCGGCATCAACACCATGCCCTGCACGGTCGGCGACTTCACTGGCGGTTGCTGGACTGTCGAGTCCGAGCACGGCATCGAAGAAATCATCGCGTGTTCGGTCACCACGGACGACGTCTTCTGGTGGGGTTAACTCGTCAAAATCCGGCGCTGCTTCGCGTTCGCTGGCATCAGCTTGCAAGTCCGAACGCGGGTCTTCCATACACCAACCCACAACCTAAAACGCTATAAACCTTGCTAGAGCGGATTATTCCGTTTTCGATCAGCACCACGCTGCACTGGTCAGATCGCTTTCCGACGGGCAAACTCTCGTCTATACTAGTCGGACTCTGTCGTAACACAGCACTTGAAACCGCCCGGAGAGGTATCCTGGGGGGGCTCTAGACGCGTATTTTTGTAGTAACACCCGTCGGTGAGGCTACTATCTTGAAACAGCGAGAGAATCCCGCCGTTCACGGCGTTAACGAGACGCGTTACGTCTCGTTCGCACACCAGAACGCAAAGCGTTCTGGGGACGGGCGTGAATCGCGTCACTTGACTGCGCAAACCACGAGCGACAGCACTCTGAATACCCAACACCAACCCGAACATTTAGCATACGAGAAAACGTACTGATTGACATCCTCCTCCGCGTGAACGCGGAGGAATCCCGAGCGGTGGGAGTTTCAGGTTTCCAGTCCCACCGAACCCCAACGCGGTGAGAATCCGTGCGGGGTTCGTGGACCGGGTGGGTGGGAGTGCTGGGAGTGCCAAGCCCCCGGTACTCCTATCCTCGGTCGTATTGGAACTCCCAGGGTTGTTTGTGCCTCAAGGGAGTCTCCCAGACGTCGACGGACTCGGAGTTACTTTGTGGTGCTTGCAAGCAGTCCGGCACTGCACTGGTTCATTATAGGAACCAGCCGTTCACCAGACTGGTTCCGGATACTGTCGTCCGAGAGACAGCGTCTCTCGTGATCACGAAAATCAGGGATTTTCGAACGACCTCGTTATTGCGGGCGGACAGGCCGCCTCCGCAGGACGGGTCGGAATCCGCTCCGTTCCGACCAATTCCTACTCTATAGTACGTCGGCCTGTCACTTAAACGCCACCATGTGAAACTCGGGAGTGGCGTTTCAACGGTGGACTGTTCCCAGAAGTGACGGCGCGTATCCACGGCCTAAAGGCCGTGGTATTACGCCTGTTCAGCCTATAAGGCAGCGGAACACGGTATTCCTGTGGAATACGTACATCCGCACCACACGTCGAAAACATGCCATGCGTGTCAACACGTTGGGTATCGACCGCATCAAGGCACGTTCAAATGTACGAACGAGGCGTGCTGGGTGTCGGAGTACCAAGCGGATCTGAACGCAGCAGCGAACATTGCCAATCGGCTAAATCCGTGGGGAGAGAGCCTACCTTGGAAAACGGCAGGCGATGACTCGCCACAGAGCGGGGGCCAGTGGCAGGCCCACCAAGACACGTCACCGAGCGAGGGACTCCTGTCCGAGAGGCGGGCTTCCGATGACAAGGATTCGTCTAGCTCACCACCGGTGGGAGCGGGGGCGAACCCGGAGACCGGTGACGCGCACACGTCTTGAAACCTCAATCCCAGACAAGTTGGGTATTCCACCTGCGGTGGAAGCCCCGTCCTTCAGGGCGGGCGAGGATGTCACGTCCGCGTAATCTGGCCGCGTGGAGTGGTCTCGGATCGTACGAATATACCAGAAAGTCCGCTAAATATTCTTCATCCATCCAATCTCATTAGGCTGCTTTTCGAATCCTTCAGTCTCCAAAATATGTTCCATAGCTGGATGCGTGGCGTTATTTATACGCGGAGCAAGCGCAATACCACGGTAGTTCACGGCGATATCCATGATTCGCCGCAGCCGGAGTAGTGGAATTATATCTAATCTAGTCCAAAGATATACGATACTGTGGGTGTTACGGGTATCTATGACTGACGAACAGCCCGACGTCTGGAGTGATGATCTGGACAGTGAGGATCGTGTTCGAAGGGTTGCAGACACGCTGACGCAGCCACGGAGTGCGTCCTGGGTTGCCGATCAAGCAGCGGTCAACTACAAGACTGCACGCAAATACCTCGAAAAGCTCGTCAGTGACGCCCGCCTCCAGACGACCGAGCGCGACCAGACGACACTGTATTATCCAAATCCCCGGACGGAGTTCTTCGACGAACTCGATGAGCTGGTCAGCCAGTACACCAAAGACGAACTCACCGCGGAACTATCCGCGATGAGCGACCGGATCGAAGACTGGCAAACGACCTACGATGTCGCGGACCCCGACGAGCTACGAACGACTATTGACGAGTCGTTGAGCGTCGCCGAGCGCCGCGAACGCGAGCACGTCATCGATGACTGGGAGTACACCCAGCAGATGCGAATGTTGGTGCGGCACGCCATCCGCCTCTACGACGACCTCCAGCAGTTCACCGCGACGAACTCCCCGCAGCGAGCACAAGCCGCTGGGGACGAGTAGCGATGGCCGGCGACGAGTGGCCGGTCGCCTTCGATAGTGGGAGTCCACGAACCCGGAAAGGCATTCTCCGCCAGCTGAACGACCGCCTGAAACGGGAACCCGGCATCGAGTACACGCGCTTCGAACCCGGGACGATTGCCCCAACCGAACTCCGTGCCGCCGTGGAGCCGCCCCAACTCCTCGGGATGGAATACCCCGCACCAGTTGCCACACTGTCGATTCGATGGTCGCCACGACCTTCCGGGAACGACCACTTCGCTATCCAGTGGTTCGAGCGACCAGAGCAAGAGCGGACACCCTCTTCCGACGACGGCCGTAATTCGATACTTCCGGAGGGGTATACGGTGAGTTGTGGCTGGCATCAAGACGACCACTGCAACGAACTTGGCGAGGCACACTTCCAGGAAGAATATCCGGCTGGGCGAACCGAACGGTACGGGGTGTCGTTCGGTGACCAGCATCCAGTGTGGGTTCTCAGTACGTGTCTGGCTGCACTGCCGGATCGACTCACTAGCTTTCGAGATCGTCTCAACACCCAGTAGCGGCCGGCTGTCGATGCGACGAATCAACTCTGGACCGGAAATTCACCAGTCTTAGCCAATTTTGACAGTCATGGGTTGCCGTGGACGGTATCAGTCGTTAGTGATCGCGTGGTTTGGGACTGTGGGGTGGTCGTGTTCCCATATGAGTTCGTTGAGGATTGGGATGAGCTGGTTGAGGCGGTGTTCATAGACGTTGAGTGGGTGTGCGTCGAGGAATTCTGCGGAGGTTCGCTGTACGGTTTCGTTCTGGTAATCGATCTGGAAGTGGCAGTTTCCAAGATCCATGTGTGTGTCGTCTTGGTGCCATCCGAGCATGAGGTTGCGGTCCGGTTCTACCCACTGGATTTCGTAGAAGTCATAGTCTCGGTTTGGTGGGAAATCAAATGAGACGTGGAGTTCAACTTCAGTAACCGGGTGGGTGGTTCCAAGAAATGATTGCGTGTCGACGAGTGCTCGAACGCCGGCTTTGTTCCCTGATGACGTGTGATATCGGACTTGCTTGATTGGCGTGTCATCTCCAGCGGCTTGTGTCTGCAGATGCGTGTGGATTCGAGTGAGAAGCGTTCGCTTGTCGAGGTTCGCTCGGTTTGCAAGAAAGATCATGGAGGCGTGCTACTGGGAGAGTGAGAGCGAGGAATTCGACGAATCAGTCTGGCTGGGGTATAGCGACCGGGCATCGTCGTACAGTTCAAGGGCGTGTTTGAGTAGTCGCTTGTTGTCCTCGTAGTGCTCCCATTGGCGAAGAATCGTATTCCGGGTGCGAATTTCCTCCCCAGAGAGGTCGGGGTTGGTGAGTGTGGATTCGAGATCGTTCTGTGAGGCAACGTCGAATCTGGTTTTCCACTCGTCGATTTGCTCTTGGATGCTGGCGATTTCTTCGCGGAGTTCTGGCTGGGTGTGGTTGTTAATCAAATCGGTGACTTCGCTGAAGTAGCGGCGTTGATAGTTCGGCGCGTACTTCGGATTCCCATCATCACCCTCAATCACGTGTATTTGCCCAAATTCGACGAGCATCTCCAGTTCGTCTTTGGCGGTCTGCCACGAGGAGATCTGGGCTTCGTCTTTCACCCACTGCACCGACCGTGGTTGTGTCAGCGTTGTCGCAATTTCCCGAACTCGCTCACGAGCCGACAATCCCTCCGTCCACGATTCAAGCCCATGATCAGTCATACACACTACTACCCCACTCAGTCTATTATATCTTTGGACCGCCCACTCAAATACAAGAGTAATTGGACAGCGGCCGCTGACGCGAAAACGTACTTCATCGCCGAGGAGACGCGTAACCTGAAGATTCCCGTGGAAAATCTACAGGCGGAGTAAGGCGAGTGCCTCGGGGCTTGACCCCGAGGGTGAAACCCGTCGCCATACCTGACTTACCACAAACACGGACACCTACAAAGCACGGCTTCTAACCGGTATCTGTGCAGAAATCGCTGACAAGCACTCTGGTATTCCAACTTGACATCCACGAGGGCAGTCAGCAACTGCTAGATACTGGACAACTCGAAGCCCGCCGCGTTGTCAACGAAATCTTCCGCTTAGACGACGAAGGACATGCTTGGAAAACCATCGAAGACAAAGTAGTCAAACGGTCAACCCACGTCCAAAACACCACGCAACGTCTTTTTGACAAGGCAACAGACGCGCTCGAACGCTACTACGACGAAGACGACTACGGCCATCCACGGCAGAACCACGACGAATCATTCCCACCTCGGATGAATCACGGCGAAGGCTACCAACTCTCCCTAGACGAAAAGTCCGAGAGTATTTCGTTCCGTGTGACAGCCCTCAAGCGAAACTTCGTCCGAGGCACACTCCAAAGTAGCCAACACCAGATTAACCGTCTAAAAACAGCGTTAACCGATGATAACTGGCGTGTCGGCACAGCAGAAGTTGTGCGGAAACGCGACCGGCACGAACTGCACGTCAACGTCACGCACGAAACTCACGAGGTGGCCGATACGCAAACTAGTGGGACGTTCATCGGTGTGGACGTGAACGAGGATTGCGTCGGCCTATCTTAATCCAGCGAGAGAATCCCGCCGTTCACGGCGTTAACGAGACGCGTTGCGTCTCGTTCGCACACCAGAACGCGAAGCGTTCTGGGGACGGGCGTGAATCGCGTCACTTCCTACACAATCCACCGTCACTGGCAGGCCGGATATTCAACGTTAATCCGTACCATTAAGTAGGTTAGACTACATAGGCTATGTATGGCGATTGAGGTCACGCGCACCTACGTTGGTTCCATTCAGAACCACCGGCAGGTCTGCGATGGCCTCGATTCGCTCGGAGACTCCGCTTCCAAAATATGGAACGTCGCACGATGGACAGCCGACCGAATCTGGAACGCAACAGGCGAAATCCCAGATGAGGGTCCGCTCAAATCGTACATGAAGAACCAAGCGTGCTGGAAAGACTTGAACGCACAATCCAGTCAGAAAGTCATCGAAGAACTTTCCGACGCTTTCCAGTCATGGTTCGATCTGCGGCACAAGTTTGACGAGGCGAATCCGCCCGGCTACCGCAAACACGGCGACACCCGGCCACGTTCTACAGTAACGTTCAAAGAAGACGGCTTCAAACACGACCCAGAGAACAACCGCGTCCGACTCAGCAAAGGCTCAAACCTCAAAGACCACTTCTCAGACTTCCTGCTCTGTGAGTACCAGACTCGCCCTGACGTTGACCTCTCAGAAGTCAACTCGGTGCAGAACATTCGAGCGGTCTGGAACGGTGACGAGTGGGAACTCCACTTTGTCTGCAAAGTCGAACTCGAAACCAACGACTCGGCAGGTGACGAAGTTGCTGGCGTCGACCTTGGCATCAAAAACATCGCCACGGTCGCGTTCCCCGATGAGTACGTCCTGTACCCCGGGAACTCGCTCAAGCAGGACAAGCACTACCTCACGCGAGCCGAGTACGATACTGAGGGTGAGAACGGGCCGTCCGAGAAGTCGATGTGGGCACGGCGAAAACTCGCTGACCGCGAGACGCACTTCTACCACACGCTGACAGACGCCATCATCACGGAGTGTGTTGAGCGCGGTGTTGGAACGCTCGCGGTGAGTTGGCCCGAAGACGTGCGAGAATCCGACTGGGGCAAGACCGGCAATAAGAAGTTGCACTCGTGGGCGTTCGACCGCCTCTACCAGTATCTCGACTACAAAGGCGAGATACGTGGCGTCGAGGTACTGAAAGAGAACGAGTGGAACACCTCGAAGACGTGTTCACGGTGTGGTGACGACACGAAGTCGAACCGCAAGCACCGTGGGTTGTACGTTTGTTCGTCGTGTGGGTTAGTCGGGAACGCGGATTGTAATGGGGCGGAGAATATGCGTCAGAAGATAACTCCGAGTCCTCACGGTGAGGATAGGAGTAACGGCTGTGTGGCACAGCCCTCGACACAGTTGTTCGACCGCGACAGCGGGACGTTCAAACCGAGAGAACAAGTCGTGTTGTAGACCGGCAAATATCCCACCTGCGGTACGGGAAGCCCCGCCCTTTAGGGCGGGGAGGATGTCACCGATGACTGCGACAGCTCCGAGTTGCTCTCAAATACAGCCATCCTCAAGGAGCGAACAGCGTCAGCCGTCAACGAGTAGAGTACGGTGGGTCATCTGTGAGTGCGTTTACGATGTCTGTGGTGGTGTAGAGGGTGAGGTTGTCGCGTTGAGTGGCTGCTTCTTTGA
This sequence comes from Halobacterium sp. KA-4, assembly GCF_021028995.1. Classification (GTDB taxonomy): domain Archaea; phylum Halobacteriota; class Halobacteria; order Halobacteriales; family Halobacteriaceae; genus Halobacterium. The sequence continues at coordinate 18,274 of NZ_JAJJZG010000013.1, forward strand.
CTGATGGTTTGAAGCCGTTTCGGGAGAAGAGTGCGTATTCGATGACGCGGTCGCTTCCATTTTGTGGTGACCAGCGAAGTTCAGCAGCGTGGTCCTCGAGGTTCGAGAGTGCGTCGTATCCGAGTGGTGACTGTTGGAATTTGGCCTCGCCGACAAGCAGCGTCTCACCGGCGGTCAGGCCAACAACGTCGATTTCATGTTCACCATACCACCATTGGCCTGTGTTCGTAATTGTGTACTCGGGGTAGAGGGTGCGAAGGGCCGAACAGCAAAGCATTTCGAAGGAGTGACTGACGAAATCAGCGAGTTCCGGTTCGATTAGTGCATCGTAGGCCTCAGCGCCCAGTTCGTCGTACTGCTCGCCAGTTCCATACACGAAGTGGAACCAGAACCGGAAGAACGGGTCACGAATGCGGTATCGGCTGCGTTTGCTGTGTTGTTTTTGTTCTGTGATGGGGACGTGTTGGTCGACGAGTCGGAGTCGGGACAGTCGGTTGAGGTATTTTGAGAGTTGGTTGTAGTCGATTCCTGTTGTCCCGGCGATTTCATTGCGGCTGGTGTTCCCGCCGGCAATTGCCTCAAGAATCGAGAAGTATCGGGTCGGTTCGGTGAGTTCCATGCGGAGGACATAGTCAGGCTCGTTGTGGAGTGTTCCATGCCGGGAGAGGATTGTCTGCTGGATGTTGGCTGCGAGTGTTGCATCAGGGGAGACTTCTTCGAGGTAGTATGGAACGCCCCCGAATACACCCCAGGTGAGGATCTGTTCGTCTGGAGTGTAGGTGTCATCGAAGAACTCTATTGCGGCGTCGAAGGGGAGTTGTCTGACATCGAGTTTTAGTGATGAGCGACCGTAGAGTGGGCTGTTCCCGAGTAATGCCGCGTCTTCCATCATACTGATTGAGGAGCCGACGAGTACGAACGTTGCAGCTGAATTGTCGAGTTCGTGGTCGAACAGTGCCTGTAACACGGAGGGGAGGCTTTCGGTTTGCTCGATGAGATACGGGAATTCGTCAAGGACGATAATCGCATCTTGGTCAGCGAGATAGCCGAGAATTTCATCCCAGTCTTCCCGGATTCGTCGAACGCCAGGATACGTTTCTGCGGCTGTGTCGATGAACTGCTGGAGCTGCAGCGCGCTCGTTTTTTGTTTTGCCTGGTAGACGATGGCGTCGTCGTATTCGTTCAAGGATTCTTTGACGAGCGCGGTTTTCCCGAGGCGTCGACGGCCATAGATCACTGCAAGTTCGGCATCGGCTGAGTCGTAGAGTTCGTGCAGTCGGTCGAGTTCTGCCGTCCGATCCACGAAGTCGGGCATACAACCGATACCGTAGGCCAGAATATAATATCTTCGATAATCGTACTTCAGAGTATGATACTTCAAAGTATTATTCTTGCTGGACGTCTGCTGGAATACACAGCTTGGGCTAGAAAAGACAGACGAAACGTACTGTGTGGGCTATTGAATTCGAGTTGGTCGCTGGCGAATTTGCCGACGATTGAAGACGCAATACCCAATTTTGGGGTTATTCCCAGTGGTCGGTAAGCCGTTGTTCGATGGCGTCGAGGACGGTTGAGTACACATCGAGTGGGTGTTGGGAAGGGAGCGAAAGGTCGGTGATGTCGTTGCTGTCTGGGGGGTGGTGGAAGTGGATTCGTGTATTGTGGGTGTTGGGGTGGCGGTCCCATCGGCACTCCCAGTGGGTGGTGTCTGAGTTGGCTTCGAGATAGTGAAAGGAGAAATCACCGGTGGTGAACCAGCGCACGTCCAGTCGGGCGGTAGTCGTCGATGCTGGGTAGCGGGCTGTGTCGAGGTGTGCGTGGAGGAGTCGTGGTTCGTGGGGCGTTGGGTCGAAGGTAGTGGTCTCAACGAGTGGATCGGATGCGAGGTGTCGTTCGAGGAGGCGAAGGGTTTGACGGTCGGGCGGGCCGGTTGATGCTGGGGAGTCCGATGGCGGACCCATTAGGCGGGGATGAGGTGGCCGTCGTTTTGGGCGAGTTGGCGGGCGAGTTCGTAGAGTCGAATATCGCGGGTGGTGGCCTGCCAGTCGCTTACCGCTTCCATGCGCTCGTGTACTGCATCATGGTCGTCTACCTCGAAGACTGTGACAGACGCTGGGTCAGTCGTTTCGAAGCGCTGCTCGTAGGCGTCTCGTTGGGCTTCAAGGTCGGCGACGCGGTCAATAATCTCATCAACCGTGAGTTCGTGGGCGATACGGCGGGCTTCCTGCCATTCGAGGTAGCCGTCATCGCGTTCGTAGCGCGTTGGCCGGCTCTGTTCGTCCTTGTGGACAACGCCCATCTCAGCGAGCCGGTCAAGGTGTTTTTTGGCGGTGTTCGCCGAGCAGTCTGCTCGATCCGCAATATCACCATACGGCGTCGGTGTGGTGATGCCAAGGATGACGTCGTAGACGCGGTCGAAGGTGTCCGTTTCAGCCATCCACCGTTTCCGGGCGCCATTACTGTCGTTCTGGGGCGCTGGGTCAAAACCGCTCATACCACGTCACACACGCTCCACGAAAATATACGCTTTGGTTACGAATATATTTGTGAGAATAGCGCCGGTCAAGCAGTGGAATCAACTCCGACAGGTCGTCCCTACTCCCACTCGACTCGGTGGATTGCACCTGGAAGCAAGGTGAGTCTCGCGCGAAGACATCTATGGGAGGTGATCAACAGCTGTGACCTCCTCCTGGCGGTAAACGGCGAGGCTTCCCAAACCGCAGCGTTGGGATATTTGCCGGTTTACGGTCATACCTGCTCTTGTGGGGCGACTCTCCCCGTCGATTTATCGAACAGGCGCACCAATGGCTGGGCCAGACAGCCGGTACTCCTATCCCGTGAGGGACTCGGAGTTACCGTCGCTCGCATATTCTCCGCCGCGTTCAGGTCGCTGTTAGCGACCAGCTCGCAGTTCTCACAGACGTACAACCCACGTTCAACACGGTTTGCATCCGCTTTCATCCCGCACTCACAACACGTTATTGACGTGGCTAACTCGTACTCGTCAACCCGTTCGACGTCAATCCCGCGCTCTTCGGCCTTGTACTCGATTTGCTGAATCAGAATGCCAAACGCCCAATCGTGCAGACGTTTGTTTCCGTGTCTCCCCCAGTCTTCATAGCGGTAACAGCGCGGAAACCCACCCCTTCAGGAGTGGGAGCAAGCGCGTCCGCTCAGTGACACAACCCACCGACTACAACAGGGCCCACTCCCAGCATTTTTGAACCATCAAACACACATATGAGGTATGGAGAAGCGGCGTACTGTCCCTGTGAAACTCGACGTGGACAGCCATAGCGCCGCACTCCTCGAAGACACCATAGACGAGTTCCTCTGGGCTGCCAACTACGTGACACGCCACGCTTTCGACGGCGAATACGTCACCACCAGCAAGACCACGCTCCACGACGAAACGTACGACGACGTGCGCGAGGAAACACCGTTACACAGCAATCACGTCCAAGCCGCCCGCAACAAGGCCGCTGACGCCGCCAAAAGCATCCTCGCAAAGTGGAAGCAAGGCAAGAAGGCGTCGATGCCTCACTTCACTAGCCCACATCTCGTCTACGACCACCGCACTGCGACCTTCCACGACGACTACGTGTCGCTGGCAACCGTTAACGGTCGCATCGAAGCCGACTACGTGCTTCCATCCGAGGAGCGAGAGACGCCCCACGCTGAATACTTCTTCTCCGACGAGTATGAGACAACTGGGGCAGAACTACATTACACGAACGACAACTGGATGCTTCACATCCACTGCAAAACGGACGTGGAGTCTGACACGCCGGAACAGGAAACCACCGAGAACGGAACGGTTCTCGGGGTTGACCTCGGCGTGACCAATCTTGCCGTTGCTTCAACTGGGACGTTCTGGACTGGCGACGAGTTCGACCACTGGCGCCGCGAATACGAGACCCGGCGTGGTGACTTCCAGGAACACGGCACACGGTGGGCACACCAGAACATCCAATCTGTCGGTCGGAAAGAGACCGGTCGATTCAAACTCACACTCCACCGCATCAGTAACGAACTCGTCGCAGAAGCCCGTGAAAACGAGTGCTCAGTAATCGCGTTTGAAAACCTGACCGACATTCGTGAGCGTACTGGCGCGTCATGGGGCCACAAGTGGGCGTTCAACCGCCTCTACGACTACGTCGAATACAAAGCCGAAGAGTACGGTATTGACGTCGAGCAGGTTGCCCCGGAGAACACGAGTCGGCGGTGCTCAACGTGTGGGTTCACGCACCCGGACAACCGTGAGAGTGAATCGTTCGAGTGTCTGAAGTGTGGCTACGAGAATCACGCCGACTACAACGCCGCCAAGAACATCGGTTTGCGGTATCTCCGCCGGACCCAAACTGGCGCCGGTGGAGGCGCACCCGTAGGCGTGCGCTTGAACAGCGGGACGCTGAACGCGAACGGAGCGTATGAACCTCCTGCCGACAGTGTCGGCCAGAGCGCGAGTCCACGCTGAAAGCCCACGGCTTTAGCCGTGGGTTAGCTTACTGACACGTATCACGGTGAACAACAGTGGTGAGGCAGTACTACGTCCCGCAGGTACTGTAGTTGATCACGGTGTTTCCGAGGAGCGGAGGGTCGACCTTTCACTTGAAGCGGTGGTGTGTGTCTGTTGGTGTGGTTTGTGGTCGAGCAAGCAGCAGGCTTCGAGCCGAATGGCGGTCGAGAGAGTAATTCGTGGGGGTGAGAAGATATCTCTCAGCAGTCAATGAACCTAGGGTGGATTTGGATTGTCCAGACAATCGTCTAGGCGGGAATTCCCGCCTATACTAGTTGTTAATTTCGGGGATTCTGTCTGGACAGCCGCGCCGTCTGGTGGTTCTGTCTGGACAGGCGTATACAGACAACCGCTGTCTGGACAGGACTGTCTGGACAAATACTGTATTCCGCGTTTCAAGCCCTGAAACCCCAGAATAACCGCGGGACTGTCTGGACAGCTCCTCGGGATACGTATTGCCCGTGGAGGCGAGGTTAGCCGTTGTTGGTTTGGCCGGTGTTGGTGAAGGTGAGGTCCTCAAAGACGTGGATGCGTTCGCCATCAACCCGCGGCCTTGCAATCTCGAAGTCAATTGTTTGGCGTAATTTGCGAGTGAACCATCGCTTCGAGAGTTCCTCGATGTCGTGGTGGTCTGTCCAGGCCCGGTAGGCCTGATAGAGCTCATCTCGTGGCAGCCGTGCATCCTTGCTGTTCGTGAGATGCAGGTCGGCGAATGTTTCGATACCACCCTCACTGGAGTCGACATCTGCTGTTGCAATCGCACCGGTTTGAATCGTCGATGCCGGTGCGTGATTGTGAGGTTCCTTGGGTGTCTGCTTGTTGGGAGTTGAAGCCGATTCACCTAGTCCAGTAAGCGGGTTCGTATCGGCGGGGGACGTTGGGAGTGGGTGGACGTGCCCGTCAGTGTAGCGTTTTGGTTGCCCTCCTTGCGGGAGGATGAGGATGTGGTAGCTGTCGCGGTCGTAGTTTGGCGTAGGGAGGTTGACGGCAGGGATGAATGGGCGTTTGATTGGCGTCCACTCTTCTCGGAGCCGTGCTTCTGATTGGTCGACGTTGGTGTTGCCGGGGGTGTAGACGGTGTATTGGGCTGTTTCTTGGTCGTAGCTGTAGTACGCTGGGAGGCTGTCTTTCGAAATTGGGGCGTTGGCTGGCAGGCTGGCGAACTCGGTGTCGCCGTCCGACAGCTCCCACTCATCGTCTCGGCGAATCCATACCGTCTGCTTGGAATCTGTCTTCGGGCGAAGGCCGGTGACACCACCGTCGATTGTGGCGCCGCCATTGAACGTGAGGGGTTCGTCGGAGTTGTAGAAGCGCTCGGACCCATCAGACATTTGCCGGACTGGGGGTGATAGAATCGATTCAACACGACTGGCATACTGGGTTTCGGATTCTTCTCCGGGCCGAACCACAAACAGCGGTGTTCGATCCGATTCTTGTGCACGCGCCAGGTTCGTGAGCACTTTTGACGGACGCCGATACGTCGTTGTTTCAGCTTCAATGCTATAGACCGTCTCCTCATTCGGATGGATGGCTGTGGCGTCGGGTTGCTCGCTGCCGTCTTGCTCGCGGATGTCGACACTGAATCCACGTGTTGTGAGTGCGGCTTCGGTATCGAACAGCAGGTTGTCGTGGGCGTCACCGCCCGCCGATGCAATGTCTCCTGTCGTGGGTTTTGCTGCGGTTTCGCCGGTGTCGGTGAGCTGTACCACTGGGTTGCCAGCCACGGTGTCGACCACAAATCGCGTGGAGTTCGCGCGTAGCTCCGGGAGGTCCACGTCATCGTAGTCGAGGTCGTGTTGGATGAGGGAGTGGCGGCGTGCGAGTTCCGCATCGACGGCCTTGGTGGTCACCCAGTCGTTGTCCAGTCGTGAGTCTTCGCGGAGTTGGACGGCTCGAACGGCAGCCGCCAACTCTGCAGTCACCTCTGAATGAAGCGCTGTCTGCCCGGTTGTATCCGAGAAGACGAGTTGTTCGTGGATCTCGACGTCCGATAATTGTGGTGTGCCGTGTTCTGCGAGACTGGCGTCGATGATGGTATCGATGGCTTCAGTTGTCCGGAGTGGTGGGTAGGGTGGGAAGGTGTTGATGCGGACGGGATTGGAATAGCTCTGATCTTCGCGGGGGAGTTTCGTCCAGAGCTGGTAGCGCCCCGTCCCTAGCAAGTCTTCGGCGCTGTACTCTTGGAAGCGTTCCATGAGGATGCGCGCGTCACTCTTGGCGTTGACGGAGAATGCGAGGGTGGTATCGCAGTTGTTCCGCACTGCATCCTGCGTCGAGGAATCCAACTGGGAGGGATACTGGCAGGACAGCGTCACGGAGAGCCGATTGGAGCGTGCTCTGGCGAGCATCCCCTCGAGGTCGAGGTTTGGACTTGCAATATCGTCGAATTCGTCGCAGAACAGGAAGTAGGGGTCTGGCTGGCCGTCTTGACTTCTTGCGCGTTGGCGGACGGCCGTCCAGAGTTGCCGCATCACACCCAGCGAGATCATCTGCTTAACTGAGGAATTCTCGATTGGCGTGCGGACGATGACAATCCGGTCGTTGTCAATAATGTCTCGGAAGTCAATCGTACTCTGTTTGTGCGCGATGATCTGGCGGATCACTGGGCTCTCCACCCACGCCTTCAACCGCTTCAATAGTGGCCGAATCGTCTTATCCGGCATTGCGGCGATCTCTTCGCAGAATTCCCTGAGGTAGCGGTCTTCAACGGTCTCAGCGAAGTCCTCGCGGCGGTCGGCTTCGAGGAGGATATAGTACATGTCGATGAGCGAGTACTGGGTGTCCGACTGTAGCATCGCTCGGGCCATCGATTCGGTGATCGATTCCATGTTGATTCCCCAGTACTCGCCATTACTCAGGACGGCTTTCAGCGTCTCAATCCGCGTCTCAATCTCTTCTTCCCGGCTGACAGCGGAGTCACCACTGGGTATGTCGAGGAAGTTCAACCCGACTGTGTCTTCTCTGTCGAGGTTCCCGGGTTCGACCCAAACCACGTCATCCAGGCGGTCCTCGGGGAGTTTTCGCAGGAGGTCGCGGGAGTCTTGGCCTTTCGGGTCGACGTAGACGAAGCCATGTCCCTCATTCGCGAGTTGGGTCATGCTATTGACCAGCATCGTGGATTTCCCGTAGCCGGTGGTGCCGCTCACCCAGAGGTGCCGGAACAATGAATTGAATGGCAGCCCTGCCTCCACAAACCCACGATGCGGGTCTTTCTGGTAGCCCAGCCAGAGTGACTGTGGTCCAGCCCCGGGGGTTACTTCGAACATCATTCGGATGTCCGCTCCGGCAACAACGCCTTCGTCAAGCGTCTCCGCCTGCACCTCGATATCACCGACTGACTCCGTACTTGTCTCGGTGATTGAATACGGGTGCTCGTTATTGCCGGTTGGGGTCTCTGGTTGCTGTTCAGGCTCATTTGCGTGTGATTTGTCCTGCGGATCGCTGGTCGCCTGATTGGTGCGTGATTCGTCACCGCCGCTGGATGCACCGCGGTTGAAAATCCCGTTAAACACTGTCGTAGCCTCCATCAGTTGCAGCTGATTCACCACCGCGCTGGGTGCTGTCAGCAAAGTTGTACTGGGTCTCCGTGCCAGACACACGGTCGCTGTCTTCGGTTGTCTTCTGGTCGAGGTTCGGCGTCGGAACCTTTCCTTCCGGGAGGTGCGCAACCCCAGCCAATTCGTCGACGGTCAACACCGTTTGCTGGGGCGTGTACTGGCGGGTTGCCATTGCCTCAACGAACTCGCGAAGCCGAGCGACCGTGCCGTCGTCATCACGATGCCAGACTGGCGTTGCTTCCAAGCCCTGCTCGGAAATGCCGTTATACTGCGTTTCGAAGATATTTGCAACACCCCGCGTGCGGGCTACGGCGTCCCGCTTCGATGGCGAAATCGCCAACACTCGAATAGTGGTGTGGTAGGCGGGTTTGTCGCGTTCGTGTTCGAGGATCTTCGCTGCACGTTTGTCAGCGGCACTTGGTGGCCGCGTTCGCGGATTCAACCACCCGACTGAGGTGCCTTGTCGGAGGCTGTTGGCGATGTCATCGATGCTGTCGCTGCGGAGGCGAGAGCCATTCGTCCACGAGGGTTTCGCGGGCCGGAACACGACTTGGGTGACGACGCGGGTATCCTCATCGCCGAGCATCTCACGGGTAAGTTCGCCGTATGGGTCGGTGTCGAAGCCCTCGTTCGTGTGGTCGCGAATCGGATAATACGACCCGATATTCGTTGCGACGCGTGCGCCAGCGACGTACTCACCGGGCTTAATCTGGGGGAGGCCATGCCCAGTCTCAACGCGTTCGATGTCAGTATTTGGGTAGTTGGTGGCGAGCCGGCGCCGGAGCGTGTCCGCAGCCGCCTCCGTCGGCGCATGCACGTAGAACTCCAGTTGCTCACCAGTGAACCACGTCTCAAAGGAGTACGAGTCGCTCTGGTTCGACCCCCAGAAGGATGTCTCGACGTCATGCAGACTCCGGTATATTCCGGCGGCATCCTGAACGCCAGCCGAATGCGTGTGGGGCTGCACTCGCAATAGGACGCCCCAGGTGTCTTCGACAGCATACTCGAGAGGGTCGCCGGCGGTGATTTGGGCGGCGGTATAGGTTGGCGGGCCGAAGACGAGGCGATGAGCCTTATTCAGCATCGCGACACCACTGAGGCATCAATAGTTGTCTGTATATTTGATAAGGATCGGTGCTTGCGTATACGCGAGAGCGTCATTACCGGCTTACTAATGGCTACAATCGTTTAAAATAGAAATTAAAGAAAAATGTATATTCCACTTATAGGAATGACGTGGATATTGCCTAAGGAGTTTGTCCGTGATGGCGGTGATTAACCGCCACAAGAAGAACTCATAGTTTCTGAAGCCGTAATTTCTGAAATCGAGAGTTCCATTCTAGCTTGAGGATTTAATTACTGTTAAAGTGTATTCTTCAGTACTTCCCGAAGCTACTCCCCACACTGATGTGGTTCGCCGGCTAATTTGTTGTAGGACAGCCGCACAGTAGGCCTGCGACGCGAACTACAATCCAGACTGGTGGCGTGAATGTGTCCGCTGATCGGGGAGGCACGCAGAAAGCTTATCAGGCCCACGCTTGGTTCTCTGCCTTGTGCAGGAGCGGGCTCTCGCAGTGAACGGTGGCACGATCGGGCTCGTACTCGGGGCTGTCCTCTATGCCGGCGTCTGGCTGCGAGTGTTCGGTTCGGGGTCACCGTTCACGTCCTATCTCTGGATTTCGTTCGGGGGACTTGCACTGGGCGGCTTAGCGGGCTTCACCCTGGGGCGAGAGCGGTTGGTCACCCCGGTCTCGCTTGCCCTTCTCGTCCTGTTGGTCGGAGTGCTATCGACTGGTGGCGTCGACGGAGGCATGTCCAGCCCGGGTGCGTACTCAATGGTGTTCATCTTCGGGTGGCCGCTGCTCTTCGTGCTGGCTGGCCTACTGGCTCTCGTCGAGCACTACGACAGCATCTGGCCACGGTCGCCACTGTAGGTAGCTGGCAGGCGTTTGTCTGTCCTTTCCCAAACCGGCGAACCACATACGACAGGTGTTCCCCAGCTGATTTGCACTGAAACAGCCGCTCAGGAGGGATGCGAGCTGCCCAGAAGACACTTATCCAACATGTTTTGAAATGGTAATCATGCCCCCTGACCGGTCTCGCCGTGCCATCCTCGCAAGTCTCACGAGCGTACTGCTTGCCGGCTGTAGCGGCAGCTCACCGACCGAGACACCCACACAGGACACCCCAAATTCAACCACGCCCGCTCCCTCCTCCCCGCCGTCGTGTTCAGGATCTGGCGAGGTAACTCTCACCGCCGAAAGCGAGGTGTTCACCATCAATGAGAAGTACGACGGGTTCGAGTTCACGCTCCGCAATCAGACGACGGCTTCGCTGACGATCACGCGGACGGAGGCGTGGGAAATCGAGAGACGCACATCTGATGGCTGGGAGCAAGTCGCAACTGAGGGCGGTGTCGCAGACAGTGAGACTCGAACGCTGGACTGTGGCGAGAAACACGCATGGCATCTCGCACTCTTCGAACATCCCACGCCACCCGGCCGCAAAACGACGTATCTCTTTGTGAATCTCGCCGAGGGACGGTACAAATTCTCGGTAACGGGCACTCTCGAAACTGGCGTAGAGATCACTCGCGCAACCCAGTTTGAAGTGCGGAGACAACTCCCACCCCAGACTGAGACTGAAGACTAATGTCTGGGGTACGATGATCGTGCCGCGACGCATTCGAGCCGCGTCCAGCAAGATCACTAGCGTGCCGAACAGCCGTCACACACCGCTGCATCCGGTGAGAACTACCCCTGCGTTTCTAATGACGTGTGATGTAACCAGTCATTAGATGGCGAACCAGGATCGTCCACCCCTCGTCCTGATTGTCCTCCTCATTGTGCTCGCGGGGTGTAGTGGGCAACCAGTCGCGCCTAATACGACCTCCCCGCCGGACGCGGCGACCAGCACGACCACCGACCGCGATACACCCCAGTTGCTGCTCGCGCCTGGCCTTACCGACTCGGGTGTGACTGACGCGTGGGCACTGGCACAAGCCCACCGTGACAGCCTCGCCAACACGACGTACACTCAATATGGCCAGCGCGCCGTACGCGCGAATAACACGCTCCGCCAAGCGGTAACAACGACACTCCGGCAGGGACAGGGAGACCGCTACGTCTACGAGCGCCACGCTCACGGCACGGCCGCCGCACTCCCAAATCTGACCGTGTTCCGGAACGAGTCGACGCTCGCACAACGGACAACGTACGATAATGGCACCGTCATGTATAGCGGCCCTGAGGCGGCTGCGACGCCCGCGACGGAGCGCTACGGGAATGTGTACGCCGTGCTGACTGCAAGTTCTACGACCGTCTCAGACACGGTCGACCGCAACGGCGCGACGCGCTACCGCGTGACGTCGACCGGCCCACCGATGAGTTCGTCGGCGTACGCCGGTGTCTCCAACTACACCATGGTTGCGCTCGTCGGCTCCGATGGGCTCGTCCACGCGTACACTATCTCCTATGCGGCGACCCGGGATGGGCGGGCAGTCACGGTCACTATAGGGATGCGGTTCACCGCTCGTGGGCGGACGGTTGTCCATCCGCCTGAATGGGTTGCAGACGCGCTTGCGAGCGACTAGCCTGCTCTGGGGTGTCTTTGGTCGGCGTTAGTTGAGGGAGTAGACTTGTTTGCGGGCGTCTGTGAATGAGAATCGGGAGGTGATGGCGTTTGCTTCTTCGAGGCGGGTGAGTGCGTATCGGACGGTGCGGTCGGGGAGGAGGGTTTCGTCGGCGAGCTCGCTTTGGGTGAGGGTGTCGTTGTGTTCGAGGACTTTTGCGACGAGTTTCGCGCTGGGCGGCAGATCTTGGATTGCCTCAGCGGTGGTGTCGTCCATGCTTGTTGTACTCATGCTCACCTCGCCAGTTTTGAGCGAACGATATTAATCCCTACGTTTGTCCAGCCTACGCATTATTTTTCGGAGTCGATACAACAAATGGGAGATTTAAGACGGGTGACGCAGTCGACCAGCCGAGAAGCACCTCAACAGATTTATCGGCGGTGAGCGCAGTATTCTATAGTGTTGGTTCTGGCCGCGGAGGCCGGCCAACGCTTGGAAGATTGAGGTCGACGCTGTTGAGGGGGGCGTCACAATCTCTTCCAAGATTTCCTACTCAAGTACCACAGCGAGCCAGTAGAACTTGAACTCGTGGCTGTCGCTCTGGAGCACCGCGTGCGTTCCGCGCCAGCGGAAGCGCTGGAGCGCCCCACAGGCCGGGGCTTCGGTAAGGCGAACGAGATCGTCACTCTTGGCCGCTGGAGTCCTCGGCTTCCTCACCGCGTTCAGACGAGTCCGTGAGGTCATCCAACGTATCTCGAAACTCCGCGTGCTGTGCAGCGATCTCCTCTTGGAGCGATTCGGCTTTTTCTCCTTCGTGTTCTTGGTCTCGACTCATAGCGTACTGCTTGCGGATTGCTTGATTGGGTTGGGGATATTAGCAGCTGCGGTCCCCGAGCAAAGCCCACCTGCTACGAAAACCGCCCACTGTGTGGACGAGACGAACGACATCTCGGCACCGCTGGAATTAGTTGGATTCTCTGTATGTGGAAAATAGGCAACACGCCTATATATTTCTATTAGTAATAGTTTACTCAGTTTCAACGAAAATCAGACTCATGCTCCAGCCGATCACGCTGAACGTCGGGAACCCAGGTTCGCACACGCGCATCGATTGCCTGCAGGAAGCACACCAGAAAGTCGCCGAAGAACAAGAGCTTCTACGCACGGAAGCAAACGCCTTCAGCGACTTCTGTGCCCGCCTCGACGGAATAGACTGCGAAACCAAACCCCGGGAGGCAGTCACTTCAACCTCAGCCAGACACGATACCGTCGCCTTCCACAGCGACCCAGTCCCACCCCAAGGAGACACGCCGATTCGGGATGCGTACGTCGAGACCGTAATGGACACCCCACATTACGAACGAGAGTACGCAGATTCGTACTGGGAGAGCATCACTGCAGAGTTCGGGAACGAATTCGCGATGATGCTCGATCAGGCAGCAGTAATCACTCCAGCATTGAAAGACCACGTGCTGACAGCAGCACAGCAGTCGAAAGCACAACGAAAACAGCTGATCTCGACACTCAACCGGGAAGCCTCCGCACTAGAGGAAGCACACGCGGACCTGTATACGATCGCTGAAGAAACCAACGCGATCCGATCGCGACCATTTCACGACTGTACAACCCCTGAACTCCAGCACCTCCGCGCTGATATTGACCAGCTCTCCGCGCAGTGCGAAGAACTCGCCACACGCCGACAAACCGGTGATCTAGAACTTCACTCAGTCGGCGCTGGCCTCAAAAACACCCTTCGGCGAACCAAGTACTTCTACGAATCCCTCCAAACCACCCATCCCATCCTGGACCCCATCGCCACCATCAGCGACCAACTCACAACCACCAACCAACGCATCACCGACATCCTCGCTACCAGAACCGCTTAAGAACTGTCGCAGCCTTCCGCCCAACCCCCGTGGTAGCTCTCAGTTTCGGCCGCCGAGGAAAATTCCCTCACAGTCCTTATTACAGAGCCGGTGGATGGTCTGAATAATGGGTACGCTGCGAGATCTCCTTACCGCCGCCAAGATTGACCTGACACGGCTGCTGGCCGCGTGGCGTGACATCGCGTTCTCTCGACAGGCCGATGAGTATTCGATTCAAGACCGCTGGCACCTCAACTCTCCCGTCGAGCAACTCGCGTTCTGGGCGTGGAGCCTCCTCGGCGCCATCCTCATCACCGTCCTCTACCCGTTCGCCGCACTCGGCTTCTGGACGCGCTACGTCGGCCGACAAATCGACCGGCTCGTCGCCGGCCTCGGCGTCCTCGTCATCATCGCCGCGATGGCCGTCCTCTGGGGTGGCCTCACAGCACTCGCCTGGGATCGCCTGCCAACAACCGGCTTCCGTGCCGTGCTCGCCGCAAGCGTCGTCGCAACCGCCTCAGTCGGCCTTAGCTGGGTGTTCGCCCGCCGCGGGTCGCGCCGACTCACACTCATCCTCGCGTACCCGTTCGCAGTCGCAGCCATCTTCGTTCCGCCAGTCACGGCCGCACTGTTCTCACCAACGATCGGCGCCGGCATTCTCTCGGAGAGCGAACTGTTCGCCGAATGGCTCCTCAACAACGTCGTCATCATCGGCGATCTCAGCACCACGATCCGCCAGCAATTCGAACTTGCTGGCGTCGCCTTCATCGCCATGTGGTTTGGCTTCGCCATCCCGGTCGGCTGGACGCTCGCGCTACTCGTCTCCCTCGCCAATCTGATCCGCCCGCGCACCCGCACGAACTCACGCCGCTAAACCACGGCGAAACAGCCCACAGCCACTCACGAACGGCATCGACAGACCGCCAAAACCGAGCGATGACCAAGGAAGACGGCAACCGACGCTAGTCCTGATTCTCGGGCGACATCGCCGCTTCGTCGCGGTCCCCACCAGCGTCTGCTTGGTAGTCGACGGCCTGTTGCTGGAGGGCGTCAATCCGGGGGACGTCGGTCACATTCGAGAACAGGACAACCGCTTCGAGGGTGGACGAACTGTTTCGGGGGTCGTCACCAGCGAGAATTTCGACGGTGTCAGTCTCCTGTTCGAGCCACTGGCGCGCGCTTTCGAACCCGCGCCGTGAGAGCTCCTGTGGCGGCCCGGAGAGCACAACCAGCGCTCGTTCCGCACTCGCAATATCACAGGGGACGGTGAGACGCGAGTTGGCGGCCCGCCGGACGAGTGACTTGACTTTCGCGGCATCAGTCGTTTGGGGCTCCGCTTCATCGCGGACGCCAAGCCACGTCAGCAACCGAGCAAAGACGCCGGACGGCTCCGACTCAAGTTCGGTTGCGGCGTGCCCAAGCGACGAGAGGCCGCCAGGGGCAAGCGTGCGAATGATGTCGCTCGAGTCGACCGCGTTCTCCGCGACCGTCGACGAGTCAAGTTCGCCCGCTGCAAACAGCGTCACAACTCGTGTCGCGAGCGCATGCGTTGCCTCGTCGTGGCCATCCTCATCCACTCGGGGCTGCCAGGTTTCACGGTCGAACGTAAGCATGCTGTCTGCGGCGGGCACGATCGAGCGGAGCGCGCGACCCGCATTCACTGCCGGTTGCCCGCCCTCGGCTTCGGCCGGCAGGACGCCCAGCGCGTACACCGGCTCATCGTACGTTGCCTGCAGGTCTTCGATAATGACTGACCCGGCACCGCTACCGGTGCCACTGCCAAGCCCGGCAACAACGAGGATGCCGTCGCATTCGTGGATCGGGAGCGAGTCAAACGCCCGCCGGATCTCGGGCAAGTCATTTCGCGTGACCTCAACAGCGAGGTCCGGGTCCCCGTCGACGCCCTGCTCGTCAACTGCATGATGGGTGTCGCCGATCAGGAACTGTTGCGCCTCGGGGATCATGTCCAGGTCGTCGGGGATCGTCTGGGAGATCTCGCAGACGACCGCGTTGCCGTGGCTGAACGTCCGCTCCGTCTCCGCTTCCACCGCGAGGATGCGATCGACGATCCGACTCCCGGCCTCGCCGACCCCAACGAGTGCGAGTTCCATTAGACGACCGGGTCGAGATCGTCGTTTTCGTCGGTAATCAGCTCGTTAATCTCTTCTTCACGGACGGCTTCCTGTTCGGCGATCTTCTCTTGGGCGTCGACGGCCTGATTCTGGATTGCGTCGATTCGCGGGGTTTCCGTGACGTTCGAGAGCAGGACGGCCGCCGCAAGCTGTGGCGACTGCTTGCGAGGGTCGTCACCCACGAGCACTTCCACCGTGTCGGCCTCCTGTTCGAGCCACTGGCGTGCGCTTTCGATGCCTTTCCGGGAGAACTCGCTCGGCGGCCCCGACACCACGACAAGGACGCGGTCGGCGCTGGAGATTTCGGCGGGCACCGTGAGCCGAGAGTTGACGGCGCGACGAACGAGCCCCTGAATCTTCGTTGCGTTACTCCCGTCGTCCTGTTGGGTGGTCTGGTCGCCGCTCCACCGGTCGAGGAGGCCTTCGCTCGCGTCGTTATCGACTTGGGTTGCGGCGTACCCGATTGTCGACACCCCGCCCGTGTCGAGCGTGCGGATGATGTCGCTGGAGTCCATCGCGTTCTCGGCGACTTCCGAGTCGTCCGTTTCGCCGGCCGCGAGCAGCGTCACCAGTCGGGCGGCCAGCTCGCGGTTCATTTGCTCGTAGCCTTCCTCGATTGTCTGTTCGCGCGCTCGCCAGGCGTCGTTGTCGAAGCCGATGAAGTTGTCGACCTTCGTGACAAAGGACTGCAGCGATCGCGCGGCGTTCAGTGCTGGGCGCCCGCCCTCGAATTCGCCGGGCAGCACGCCGAGGCCGTACACGGGTTCGTCGTACATTTCCTGGAGTGCGTCGATGACGACGGGGCCGCCACCGCTGCCGGTGCCGCCACCGAGACCTGCGACCACGAGCATCGCGTCGACTTCGTGAATTTCGATGTCGTCGAACGCGCGCCGGATCTCCTCGATGTCCGCCGAGGCGACTTCGGCGCCGACTTCCACGTCGCCGCCGACGCCGTGGCCTTTGGCTTTCTGGTTGGTGTCGCCGATCAGGATTCGTCGGTCCTCGGGAATGTAATCGGGCTTCGCGAGGTCCGTCCGTGCTGTGTTAATTGCGTGGACGTGCTGGCAGAGGTTGCGATCGGTGCGCGATTCGAACTCGAGCATGCGGTCCACGATTTTGCTTCCGGCGTTCCCGACGCCGATTGTGGCGAGCTTCATGACGGTCATTCTATCCCGTCATGGCTATTTAAAACCCGCGCGTCCTGAACCCTAGAATATAGGTCACCCATCCTACTATTTTCCACAAGTCACATCCCTGAAACAACCCAGAATCGTGTTTCCCACAACCAACCAGCCACAGAACCGGATTCCGCTCACAGCGTATCAGTGAGGAATAGCAAGCAACACTGCGAGAAAGCCCAACGGAACAGCAACAATCACCACATACCACACAACACCGCCAACAAGTAACAGCCACGTTGTCCCGCCGTACCCAGTCGAATCCCAATCAACCCCCAACTTTGGGAGGACATCCCCGGCAAGCAACGGCAACGCAACCACATACACGAACGCGATCTGCACCACCGTATCAAGAATCACATTCGAAACAACCGCCTGTGGCATCCGCACCAACGCCACGACCGTACCCAGCACAAAGGGCACTGCCAACCCGACCCCCACAACAAGATAACTAATCAGTAACGAGTTGGCCGGTGGAAGGCGGCGAAACAGCGACCGGAGTCGTCCGCTAAGCAGGAACGGACTCCACAGCACCACCGCGACAAGCCCCGGCGCAATCCCCAGTAGCACCGCAGATCGAGCATCCGCCAGCCCGGCCAGTCCACTCGCTGTACTCGCCAACACACCGGAACACAGCCAATCCAGATTCTGAATCAAGGAGACACCGGCGATTAGCGGCTTAAACGTGTTCTTCGTACGGCTGGACGACGACAAACCCACTCGCGTCATCGAAGTTCATCTGGAAGCGCTCACCGGACTCTTGGCCCACAAAGTCGGAGAGATTCTTATTCACCTCAACCGATGGCGAGGTGCCACTCCACGCGACGGTCGCACTCGGATCCGTCGAAACCGGCGGCTCCAGCACAAGCGGATCACCATGCGTTGTCAACGCGACGACTCCCGGCCCTTCGAGAGAGACGTTAGTGAAGCCACCAGCAAAGGAGCCAGCGAGACTATCGATCGTACTGATCTCGTAGGTGAGTTCGGATTCGAACGCGAGAATATCCTCGCCGTTGACGGTGACCGACTCACCCGCCTCCAGCTCTAGAATCTGGACTTTCTTCTCCTGGTCAGCCAGATACACGTGTCCGTCGCCGTCAACGGACATGATCGGCGTTCCTTCCCCTGTCGCCGCCTCTTTTAAGAAGCCTCGAATCCCACCTTCCGCCGACGCTTGGCCGGTGAACGAAAGGTTGCCCGTGTACGCGACCATCGCGCCGGCCTTCGCCATGATCGAGTCAGTGACGGCTACGTCAAGGGTGTAGCTGTTCTCACGCTGGAACGTGTCAGTGCTTTCCGTCGGTTCGTTCGCGGATTTGAACTGCGCAAGATCCATGGTTCACAGAGCCAGCGGCTGGCTCCACGCCAAGCGTCTCGTCGACCGGATATAAAATGAGTCGGGAGAATTCAGCCACCGAAACAACGCAGGACGCAAGACGTGTCGTAATGCTATCGTGTTTGAGCGTTCTCTCGAACTGAAACACCGAACCATGTGTTTTGTGGTGGCTGATCCTACGGCAGTGTGGAGAGTCATGCAAGCTACACGAATGCGAGTGGCGGCAGCAACCGCCCTCGTCGTCCTCACACTGACTGCCGGCTGCATCGGCGGACTATCAACTGATGGCTCCGTCGACGCTGCCGCAGTTGGAGACGCAGTCGAACAGCGGTACGTCGCCCTGAACGGCTACGACGCGACGGTCACCCGCACGGTCGAAGTCGGCGACTCGACCACCACTGCCCGCGCGAACGTCACCGTCCGCGGCGACCACCAAAAAATCACGTACACAGCTGGCCCCAACGCCGGTGAAACAGTCACGAATGCAGCCGACAGCAGTCCGGTCTTCACCGCCGGCCAACGCAGCACCGGCACAATCGCCCCGGCAAGCTATGGAGCACTCGCGGAAACACTCGTCCGAACCAGTAACGTCTCCGTCGATCGGGTAACCAACTATGGCGGCCACCAGACCGCAATCGTTGAACTCACTCCAACGGCCAACACAACGACGACAAACACCACGAACGTCACACGCACGGTCTGGGTGGACCTCAACCGTGAGATCCCCCTAAAGATCGTCACGTCATGGACGACCACCGACGGTCAGCCAGTGTCGGTCACGGTCACGTACGACGACGTCACCCTCCACGAGACGAACGCATCCGATAACACAGAGGTGGCGACGTGACATCCCTCGACGGCTCCGGCCGCCAGCTCACGCTCGTCCTCGTGCTTGTTGGCCTTCTCGTCGGCGTCGCCGTCGCGCCACAAGCTTGGGATAGCGCGAACGAACCGGAAGGGACGGTCGCTGTCGTGGAACTCCACGGCACGATCACAGGCGACTCCGCGAGCGCGGTAATTGACAACCTCCGGGAGGCCCGCCAAAATGACTCCATCAAGGCAGTTGTCCTCGACGTTGATAGCCCGGGCGGGACGGCGTCAGCAAGCGAACAGTTCTACCTTGCGGTGAAACGCACCGCAAGTGAAATGCCCGTCATGACGAGCGTTACCGGTACCGCGGCCTCCGGATCCTACTACGCTGCCGCACCCACTGACAACATCTACGTCACGCCCGCCTCTGTAATCGGCAGCATCGGCGTGCGCGCCACCCTGCCCTCAGCGAACATCCCCGAGGGGCAAATCGTCACCGGCCCGGACAAAGTCGGGGGGTCAACGCCCGACGAGGTGCGCCAGCGCGTGGAGACACTGCGCCGTGCGTTCGTCGGCTCCGTATTCGCTGAGCGCGGCGACCGCATCGAACTCACACGCGAAGAAGTCTCGCACGCGAAAGTGTACGCAGGCGCCACCGGCGTGGAGAACGGCCTCGCCGATGAAATCGGCGGCATCGACACGGCCATCGCGGCCGCCGCCGACGACGCCGGCCTCAGCAACTACAACGTGGTGCGCATGGAAGCGCCGCAGCCATCGGTGCTCGCCCAACTCGGGCTCTCCACAGCCACCTCCGGCGACACAACCACTGCACAGACCTTCGAATACCGTGGCGTCGACACCGTCCAATACCTCATGCTGCACGGAACCATCAAAACCAAGACAACTAGCAACACAACGGAGGTGACTGCGAATGCAACCGCGTAATGTTGCACGCGCTATCGGCATCATCGCCGTCGTCGCTGCAGTCGTCGTCGCCGCGGCATTCGCCGGCGGACTCCTCCTAGGCCCATCCACGCAGTCGGAAGCACCCAACGCACCCGCCTACAACACGAACGAACTCATCGCCGAACCAATCGAGGACGACGGCAGCGTCACCGCACCCACAGACGGCCAAGCGAAAACCGTCGTCATAGACATGAGCCATGGCAACGACGTCAGCGAAAACGACCTCCAACCACTGATCGACGCGCTCGTCGCCGCCGACCACAACGTCCGAATGTATAGCGGCGGGACATCAAGCATCGGCAGCCAGCCCGGTGCGGCGTTCAACGAAACGCTACGCGGCGCGGACGCGCTCGTCGCAGCCAGCCCCGCGACGACGTACTCGTCGAACGAGGTAGCGGGCGTAGAAGCATTCGCCGACGCGGGCGGTCGCGTGCTGCTCGCCGCCGAACCACCAACAACTACGAGCACAACCTCAACCGTCTCGATACCCGGCTTATCATCCGGCGGAACGATCGCCGCTGCCGGCCAGCCGACGAACCTCGCAGCGACATTCGGTGTGTCGTTCGGGAACGGCTACCTCTACGACATGACCGAGAACGCGAACAACTTCCAGTCCGTCCACGCGGGCGGTGACAGCGGCGTCGCCGACGGTGTTGAGAACGCGATACTCACCGACGCCACACCCGTAACGACCGGCGGAGACGCCTCCTCAGTGCTCACCGCCAGCGACGTCTCACTGTCGTCGACGCGTGAAGAAGCATCGTACAGCGTCGCCGCGCGCAACGGCGACGTGCTTGCCGTCGGGGACACCGACTTCCTGACGTCCAGCGCCACTGCAGGCGACAACGACGTTCTGTTGAGTAACGTCGCGGCGTTCCTCGTTAGCGGCGATAAAGAAGCAGGCGCACCGGCCAGCCCATCAAGTTCGACTGGCGAGCAGAACGGAACCATGCCGCCGGTCATGACGGCTTGATTACCCCGGCTGTAACCGGAGTTAGCCGCCGAGGAACTCCTGGCGGACCTCCTCGTCCGCAAGGAGCGCGTCGCCGTCGTCCATGTAACTGTTCTCGCCGTTGACGAGCACGTAGCCGCGGTCGCAGCGGCGCAACGCCTCCTTGGCGTTCTGCTCAACCATCAACACGGAGGTGCCGTCGTCGTTGATGCGGTCGATGCGGTCGAACATCTCGTCGACCAGGTCCGGCGCCAGCCCCGCCGAGGGTTCGTCGAGCATCAGGAGGTCGGGGTCAAGCATGAGCGCGCGCCCCATCGCCAGCATCTGCTGTTGGCCGCCCGACAGCGACCCCGCCTTCTGGCCGGACCGCTCTTCGAGAATCGGGAAACGATCATACACCGCCCGTATCTGGTCCTCGGGGACGTGGTCGAGGATGTACGCGCCCATCTCAAGGTTCTCGCGGACCGACAGCCCCGCGAAGACGTTCTCGTTCTGGGGGACGTAGCCGATGCCCTCGTGGATGATTTCCTCCGGCGGGAGTTCGTGGATGGGCGTCTCCTGGAACGTAATCGCGCCGCCCATGTACGTCGTCAGCCCGAAGATGGACTTCATCACGGTGGACTTGCCGGCCCCGTTCGGCCCAACGATAGTGACGTACTCGCCGTCACGGACGTCGAGGTCCACGCCCGAGAGCACCTGGAGGTCGCCGTAGCCCGCATCGAGGTCGCGGACCGCGAGAATACCCTCCTCGCCATCGGGGAGCGCGGCCTCGCGGGAAGCGTGCTCGCTCATACGTTCCCCCCGAGGTAGGCCTCGATAACTTCCTCATTGTTCTGTATCTGTTCGGGCGGCCCCTCATCGAGGACGCGCCCCTGGTGCATGACGATAACGTGCTCGCAGTTCTCCATAATAAGATCCATGTCGTGTTCGACGAGCAGGAACGTCAGCCCCTGCTCACGGAGGTCGTGGATACGGTCCAGGAGTTTCTCCTCCAGCGTAGGGTTGACGCCCGCGAACGGCTCGTCCAGCAACATCACATCGGGGTCGGTCATCAGCGCGCGCGCCAGTTCAAGCAGTTTGCGCTGGCCACCCGAGAGGTTACCGGCGTACTCGGTTGCGAGGTGGTCGAGTTCGAAGAACTCCAAGGTCTCCCAGGCCTCCTCGCGGAGGTCGCGCTCCTGGGTAACGACCTGCCCGCGCAGTCCCGGGACAACCGAGCGCGTGATGGATTCACCCTTCTGCCCGCCCGGCGCGAGCATCACGTTCTCCAGGACGGTCATCTCGTCGAGCTGGCGGGCAATCTGGAACGTCCGCACGAGCCCACGCTGGGCGATCTCGTGAGGCCGGAGGCCGGTGACTTCCTCGCCGCGGAAGTAGACATCGCCGGCAGTCGGCTCGTGAACCCCCGTGATGCAGTTGAACGTCGTGGACTTCCCGGCACCGTTCGGACCGATGAGCCCCGTAAGCGACCCTTCTTCGACTTCAAAGGAAGCACCATCAACGGCCGTGATACCGCCGAACTCCTTGCGCAGCCCCTCAACTCTGAGCGGAAGCCCGTGGGGGACTTCCTTCGCGCCCTTCTCGATTTCGGAGTCGGCGCCTTCCGGTTCGATATCCTCGGGGATGTCGACGTCCTCGGGCACCTCGGCGTCGGCGATGTCGTCGCCGGCGTTACTCATCGTCGTCACCCCCGTTCTCGGCAGCGGCATTACTGTGGCCGGGGCGCGTATCCGCAGCCAGTGAGACACCGGCGGCGGTCTCCTTACGTGCGCCGAGCAGGCCGTCCGGCCGGCGCTGGACAAGCACCACGAGCAACAGCCCCATACCCATGAACCGGAGCGTGTCAATATTGTTTAACAAGAATCCGGCCAGCGGCATGAGTTCGCCGCTGGCGATAGGGACAAGCGCCTCGATGAGATTCGCGGGATCAGCAGAGACCTCGAAGGCGTTCGTGATAATGTTCCGGACGACCGGCGGTGCCTCAAACAGCAGACTGGCGAACAGCGCGCCGCCGAGCACGCTCCCCATGTTCGACCCGGCGCCGCCAATAATGAGCGCGATGAAGATGTAGAACGTGATGTTCGGCCGGAACGTCACCGGCGTAATCGACGCCCGCGGCCCCATCGCGAACCAGAGGATACCCGCCAGGCCCATCAGCCCGCAGCCCAGCGCGAACGCGCGCACCTTGAAATTCTGAGTATCCTTGCCTAGCGACTGGGCGGCGGTCTCGTCCTCGCGGATAGCCTTCAGCACACGGCCGTACGGGGACTTCCCCGTACGCTCCAGGACGAGGTAGACGACCAGCAGCGCCACCAACACGCCAACCGTGTAGACGGTGGGGATGGCAACGAACCGCTCAACGCCGAACGACGAGAAGAACGAGAACACCACCTCGCCGACCGCAGTCGGCTCCGAAACGGTGTTCGTCGGGTCCTGGAGCAGCAGCGCGTTGACTGGATTCGTCGGGAGATTGTCAAAGCCGCTTGCACCGCCCGTGATGTCAGCGAATGCGGGCGTGTTGTAGAAGATACGGATGATCTCCGAGAGCGCAACCGTGACGATGGCGAGATAGTCGGCTTTCAAGCGAAGCGCGGGCAGCGCCGCGACGAGGCCAACGAGGGTGGCCGCGAGCATGCCGCCGATAATACCGATAGGGAGTGGGAGGCCAAGTCCCGGCGGCGCGCCCGTGGGCGAACTGGACAGCATCGCGACGGTGTACGCGCCGACCGCCATGAAGCCCGCCACACCGATGTTGAACAGGCCCGCGTACCCCCACTGGATGTTCAGCGCGAGCACGACGATACCGTACACCGCCGACAGGAACGTCACGCGGCGCACGAGCGCGAGCAGGCCGGTGTTCCCGTAACCGAGCTGGGTGCCGAATGCGTAGAACAGCGCCCAAATGCCGAGGAACATCACGGTGACTTTCGCGGCGTCGTACGCGAACAGGTTGCGCAGCGGGTCGAGGACATCCCGCGTGGTGGACTCGCTCATGCGGTCTTCACCCCCCCGAAGATGCCCGACGGGCGGAACAGTAGGATGAGAATCATGAGCGCGAACGCGGTCGGCCGGGCGAACGACGAGAGATCGCCCTGCAGCCAGATGAGCGACATCCGGCTCGCGAGCCCAATGACGAGCCCGCCCGCGATGGCGCCGTAGATGGAGCCGATACCACCCATGATGACCGCCGCGAAGATGAGTAACAGAAGCAGCCAGCCAGTCTGGAAGCCCAGCCCGCCCTGCGAGAGCACGAGCAGGTAGCCGGCGGCACCCGTCAGCCCGGCGCCGATGAGCCACGTCGACTTGATGACGCGCTCGGTCGGAATGCCGGTGACCTGCGCGAGCGCGCGGTTGTCGGCCATCGCGCGCATCGCCTTCCCGAGTTTCGTCTGCTGGAGGAGGATGTGGAGGCCAAACATGAGCACGGCCGCGACAACTACGAGCGTAACCTCGTGAAGGTCAATAATGATAGAGCCACGGGCCGGGCCGAGGAACGGCAGCGCGTCCGTCACCGCCTCCGCGACGTTCATCGACGGGAGCTGTTCGGTCGACGTGACGATGCGACGGCTGTTCCCGAAGACGAACGCGACCAGGTACCGGAGCATGAACGCCACGCCGATGGACGCGATGAGCAACGAGATACCGTCAGCGTCGCGCATCGGTCGGTAGACGAAGCGATCAAGCACGAGCGCGACGACGACGGTCATCGCAACGGCGACGACCAGCCCGACGACGATGGCGACCGGGGACAGCCAGATGTTCGCGCCGGCGTCCAGCGGCGGCGTCCGAAGTAAGACGAGCGAGACGAGGTCCACGTCACCCGCGCGGGACTGCCCGAGGCCGGTGACGGCGTTGACGACAGTCTCGGTGAGCGCGAGCAAGCCGCCGATGCCGGCGATGACGTAGGTGACCGCCCACCCCGAGAACGCGCCCACGGTGAGGTAGTCGCCGTGCGCGAAGTTGGCGAAGTTGAGGATGCTGTACGTCAGCGACAGGCCGATGCTCGCGAGGCCGATGACGGCGCCGATGACGACGCCGCTCCACGCCAGCCCCACGACTTCACTGATGGGGACGTCCCCGCCGAACCAGAGCGCGAACCACGGGGTCTCGAAGGGACCCATCGAGACGCCCACGAGTTTCGCGAGCAGGTCCAAGAGGAGGACGGCCGCGACCGCCCAGACGACGGCCGCGCCGGGACTGCGCCGCGCGGCCCGGAGTCCGCGTTCTACTGTTGCGTTCGCTTCCATGTGTAGTTCTCTCGTGGTAGGCTCAGACACGGAACGATAAATAACGCTCGTTCGACATGGCAGTATTTGCCTAACATGGCACCTGTTGGCGAGACGTGCACGAAAAATTAAGTCGAAGCCGCGCTGCGTCAGACCGCGTCGACACCCGACTCGCCGGTCCGAATCTGGTAAGCCTCCGAGACCGGGAGGATGAAGATCTTGCCGTCACCCGGCTCGCCCGTGTGGGCAGCGTCGCTGAGGGCTTCCGCGACCTCCTCAGCATCGATGTCCGCAACGACAATCTCGATTTTTACCTTCTGGTGAAGATCGACGGTATACTCCTCGCCGCGCCACTGCTCGGTCATCGCGGGCTGGCTGCCGCGCCCGCTGACGTCCGTGACCGTCAGACTGGGCGCGCCGACTTCCGCCAGCGCCTTCTTCGCTTCCGAGAGTTTGTCCGGCCGAATAACCGCCATGACGAGTTCAATATCGCTTTCAGTCATCTTCGTTCACCCCACTGCCGTCAGTTGCCATAGCTCCACTGTCCCCGCTGGTGACCGTGACGCCGCCGTCGCCGGCGGTGTCGACGAACTCGGGGTACGCCGTGTACCCGTGCTCGCTGCGGTCGAGACCGATGTCTTCGTCGTCCTCGTCGGGGCGAAGCCCGACAGAGACGTCCGCGAGCTTGAATACGATTGCCGTCGTGGCGACGGTCCAGACGACGATGACGCCGATGCTGACCGCCTGCATCAGGAACTGCGAGGCGGAGAAGCCGTCGACCGCGAACACCGGAATCAGCAGCGTCCCGATTGCGCCTGCGCTCCCGTGGACGGGGAAGACGGCCGCGACGTCGTCGATTTTGAGCTTGTCCGTGACCCACCGGTAGACGATGGGGGCCTGTGCGCCGCCGATGATGCCGAGGACGAGGCCGCCGACCCACGTGACGTGGGGGACAGCGCCGGTAACTGCGACGAGTCCGGCGAGCAGACCGCTGGCGGTGAACAGCGGGTCGGGTTTGCCGTCCGACCAGCCGGTCACGAGTGCGGCAGCGACTGCGCCACCGCCCATGCCGAGGGTGGTGTTCAGCGCGACGCGACCGAGCGCGTCACCGTTGAACGAGAGCGCGCCGTCCGTGACGCTGAGCACTGCGGCCTGCGTGCCGACGTTGAAGCCGTACCAGCCGAACGCAAGGATGAACGTCCCGAGCACGGCTAGCGTGATGGAGTGACCGGGGATTGGCTGGCTGTTGCCTTCGGAGTCGTAGCGACCGCGGCGTGGACCGACCATGTACGCGCCGACGAGACCGGCGACGCCGCCGAGCATGTGGACGACGGTCGCGCCAGCGAAGTCGAGGAAGCCCGCACCGATGGCCTCACCGATGTAGCCCGCACTTGACAGCAGGCCGTTGCCCCCCCATGCGAACCCGGCGATAACTGGGTAGATGAACGCCGTGAGGCCGATGGAGTAGAAGATGTACGCTTTGAATTTGATGCGTTCGGCGACCGCCCCGCTGACGATGGTCGCCGCGGTCATCGCGAACACGGCGCTGAACAGGTACGAACCGATCCACGCACTCGGGTCGTTAATGTACGCGAACGCCGCGGAAACGCTTACTTCCGCGCCAGGCGTGGTGAGGGCGCCCGCAAGCCCGAAGACGCCGAGCCCGAGCACGAAGAATACGAGGACGCCCATCCCCCAGTCCATGAGGTTCTTCATGAGGACGTTGGCGACGTTCTTCGCGCGCACCTGCCCCGCCTCCAGCAGCGCGAAGCCCGGCTGCATGAAGAAGATGAGGAAGCAGACCACGAGCGTCCAGACGGTGTTGACGCCGTTGACGATGGTGCCGGCGTCCGCCTGCGCGAGGAGTGCTCCCTCAAGCATCGTTGCGCCCCTCCACACCTGCCGCAGCCGGAGCTGCGTTCAGTGAACTGTGCAATTCTTGCAGAATACAACCACTAATCGCCGAGATTGGTACACGTTCGGGCATTAAATCCGTCACATCGCTGGACACCACGCTCCTACACTAAAGGTTAACGTATAATCGCCTAATCGAATGGCATCACAATAGTAGTGTAGGTAGTGTATAAGGACAATCCAACAGGATTCTCGAGAAATACAATCTATTTCTGTACATTCTCGAAATATAGGTCTGTTGCTCCCGCGTGCACGAGAACCACACGCGAAACGAACATAATTCCAGCCAGAGCGCTAGTGAGAACGAGGGTGGACGACGAAACTGAACTGCGGAACGCGCGCGGTAACTCGGGGGTACCGAGTTAGAAGAGGGAGATACCGACGCTGTACGCCCAGCCTGTCGTGGCGTACGCGGCGATGGCGAGCGCGCCGCCCGCGAGGGCGACGTTCTTCAGGAAGCCGGTCATCTCATCCTGCTGTTGGTCCTCGGGGACCGCCCAGAAGTCGTGCATCGTGAGCGCGGAGACCAAGAGGAACCCAGCGAGTGCGATGGCACCGACGACCGGCAGGACGCCCGCGGCGACCGAGAGGCCGCCGAGTACGAGCACCGCACCGGACGCGAGCACCGAGAGCTTCGGCGCGGGGAGACCCTTGTGCTGGGCGTAGCCGGTCAGGGCTTCGGTCTGCATGAAGTGGTTGAGGCCCATGAACGCGAGGACACCGCCGTACAGCACGCGCGCGACCAGCAGGAGGACATCGGCGGCCGCCATCAGGCCGACACCTCCGCGTCGGAGCCGGCGTAGTCGTCGAGCGATGCAGCCGAGTTGGCTGACGTCTTGATAGTAACTTTCACAACGTTACTTGGTTCGCCGCGGAACCTACTTGTACGTTTGGCGATACGCGGGCCACCGAGTGACACGTGTGTCGCCAACTAGTTCGACCCCTGCAATAAGGCGAACAGAACGGCGCCTCAGGCCACGTCGCCGACGATGCCATCGAGCCACGACCCGACGACCGTGAACTCGTCGTCGGTGACCTCGTGCCCGACGCCCTCGTAGACGCGCTGGGTGACATCGCCGTCCAACTCGCAGAACACGGCCGCAGTCTCGTGGACGCGCTCGACGGGCACGTTCGGGTCGTCGTCGCCAACGCCGAGGAAGACCGGCGCACCGTCAAGCGAACCACGGTAGTCGCTGGGGTCGACCTCGGCGCCGAGAAGACCGCCGCTCAACGCCGCGACGCCGCCGTACCTGCGGGGGTTGCGCGCGGCGTACTCGCTGGCGAGGAACGCGCCCTGCGAAAACCCGAACAGGACCACGTCCTCGATTGGAACGCCCCACTCGCGCACGTCGGCAAGCACGCGGTCGACGGCCGTGAGCGCCGAGGAGACGTGCGGCTCGTTTCGCTCGATTGGCGCGAACGACGAGTACGGATACCACCGGCTGCGCGCGGCGTCGGGCGCGACGAACGTCACGCCGTGGCGGTACAGCGGCTCCGCGAGGTTCACGACGCCTTGCGCCGTCGCGCCGCGCCCGTGCAGCAGGACGACCACGGCGTCCGCTACTGATGCGGGTGCGCCCGCGGTGACCACGGGTTGGTCGGCGTGCGGGTCGCCGTCAGTCATCCAGATACGGAACCGAGAGCGGCGGGAGCTGGCGCTCGATGAGGTCGCGATCCTCGACGAACTGGTCGGGCAACGCAAGCGATTTCCCGAGGTCGGCGACATCCTCGTCGAACGCGAGCCCGGGCTTCTCCGTGGCGAGTTCGAACAGGATGCCGCCGGGTTCGCGGACGTACAGCGAGTGGAAGAAGTACCTGTCGTGCACGCGCGAGACGTCGTAGTCGCGCTCCCGGAGGAACTCGTGCCACTCGTACAGTTCCTCGACGCTCTCGGCGCGCACGGCGACGTGCTGAATCGAGCCCGTTCCCTCGCGTCCGAACTCGCTCGTCGGGCGGTCGAGCAAGTCGACGACGGTCGCGTACTCGCCGTCGGCCTCGTAGCGAATCCGCGTCTCGTCGCGCGTGCGCTCCTCGCCCACGAGTTCGAAGCCCAGCGTCTCCAGCAGCGCGCCAGTCGTGTAGGGATTCGTCGGGAGCGCAGTGACACTGTGCACGCACCGAATCGCGTACTCCTCGGGGACGGGGCCGCCAGTCCACGGCTCGACGGAGGCCTCGCCCTCGACGAGTTCGACATTCGTACCGTCCGGGTCGGTGAAGCGAAGCACGCGGTCGCCGAACCGGCTGTCGGTCCCGATTACGTCCACACCGTGGTCGGCGAGACGCCCGCGCCAGTAGGGCAGCGAGCCCTCTGGGACGACGAACGCTACCGCCGAAATCTGGGGTTTGCCGACGCGACCCGGCACCTCGTTGGGGTACGGGAAGCACGTCAGCACGGTCCCGGGGTCGCCGGTCTCGTTCCCGTAGAAGAGGTGGTAGCGCAGCATGTCGTTCTGGTTGACCGTGCGCTTGACGAGCCGCAGGCCGAGCGTGCCGACATAGAAGTCGACGTTGCGCTGGGCGGACTCAACGAGGCCGGTGACGTGGTGGATGCCAGGCGTGTCAGTGAGCACGAATTAGGGAGAATTGGGACGTGAGACGTTCAGTAGCCGACGCCGGTGGAGGCGTCGGGCAGGTCCGCCGGTTCGGCGTCGAGGCCGAGCTCTTCGAGAGCCTGCTTCATGTGGCGGTCCTCGGCGAAGTCCGCGCCGTCCTCCTCGCGGAGGCGCTGGGCGGTCGCCAGCACTTCACCGCGGCGGTCGTCCGGAATGTCGTACTTGTCCGCCGAGAGTTCGATAATGAGACCGTTGTTGTCCTGCGTGTACAGCGAGAAGAAAATCCCGCGGTCGAAGACGTTGTAGCCGTGGCCGGCGTCCTCGAGGGCTTCCATGACGTCCTCGAAATCCTCCGCCGCAATGGAGAACGAGAGGTGGTGGACGCTCCCGGTCTGGGTGGGGATGCGGCCGCGGTTCGAGGCGCGGTCGTCACTGACGAAGACGGTGAGGATGCGGCCGTCGCCGGTATCGAAGAACAGGTGCGTCTGCGAGGGGTCGTCGAGGTTCGGCTGCCGGAGCACGAGCGGCATCCCGAGCAGGTCGCGGTAGAACGCGATGGTGTCGTCGGGGTTGCTCCCCCAGATGGTGATGTGGTCGGTGCCCGTGGTCTGGAACGGGCTGTCGGGCGCTTCCGCGGAGACGGGAATGGATTCGTCTGCCATACCCCTCCGTAGGCCGCCCGGTCGGATAAGCGCTCGCGGGTGTCGACGCCACCGGGTGACACGCACGTCATCGGCCCCGCGAACGTCACCGCTTTATTCGGGAGCGGCGTACCCGCGAGCGTGCAGATTGTGGGGTACGAGACGACGCCCGGCGAAGGGCCAGCCGCGCTGCGCGTCGCCAGCGAGGGGCGCGTCGAGCGCGTGCCGCTGCTGGCGGGCGAGACGCTGGCGTACACGCTCGGCGAACGCCACTGCGCGGGCACGACCGAAGACGGCGTCCACGAGGCCTGTGGGAATAAGGACGCGCCATACTGCGACGACCACACGTCGATGTGGCCGTGCGCACGCTGCGTCGGGAACTGCGCGATGCCCCTCGAATCGTGCCACGAGGAGCACGCAATCTATCTCGCGGCATTCGCGCCAGACACGTTCAAGGTGGGTGTCACACGGTCGTGGCGCCTCGACACACGGCTACGCGAGCAGGGCGCGGACCGCGCGGCCCACATCCGGACCGTCGAGGACGGCAAGCGCGCCCGGCAAATCGAATACGGCATCGCCGAGGAAATTCCCGACCGCGTGCGCGTCCCCACCAAAATCAGAGGACTCGCCGAACACGTGGACGACGACGCATGGGAGTCCCTCGTCGCGGCATACGACCCCATCGAGCGCTTCAACTTCGACTACGGGCTGGCCTTCGACGCGCGCCCGGTCGCGGAGACGATGGCCACAGGGACCGTGCTCGGCACGAAGGGCCGCGTACTCGCGCTAGAGCGCGGCGGGACGACGTACGCCGTGGACATGCGCAACCTCGTCGGCTACGACGTCACCGAGGGCGCGAGCGACCGCAATCGTCAGTCGAGTCTCAGCGCGTTCTAGTAGCCGCGAGCGAAACCGCCAGCGATCCACCCCTAGAGCGGTGGGCCTTCGCGCTGGACCGCGGTGACCCGTCTTGGGGTCAAGCCCCGAAGCATTCGACCTATCCGCCTGTAGAAAGCGGCTTTTTTCCGTGCGGGTGGTGAACTAGGTGGTATGGCAGACGACGAACCCGACGCCGAGAACGAGGGAGACGAGGAAGAGAAGTCCTTCCGAGAGCGCGTCGAGGAGATCCGCCAGGAGCGCGCACAGGAACGCGACGAGGGCGAGGAAGGCGAAGGCGGCCCCCGCGAACGCATGCAGGAAGCCATGGGCGGCGGCGGTGGCGGCCCACCC
This sequence comes from Halobacterium sp. KA-4, assembly GCF_021028995.1. GTDB lineage: Archaea > Halobacteriota > Halobacteria > Halobacteriales > Halobacteriaceae > Halobacterium. The sequence continues at coordinate 49,723 of NZ_JAJJZG010000013.1, forward strand.
GGCATGGGTGGCGGCGGTGGCGGCGGCAACCCGTTCGCGCAGATGATGGGCGGCATGATGGGCGGCGGCGGTGGTGGCGGCCCGCCCGGCATGGGCGGCGGCCGCGGCGAGGAGTCCGAGGGCGGCACCAGCGAGAAGGTCGAGCGCGAGCTCGAACAGCTCCGCAAGGAACTCGAACGCACGAACAACAAGCTCGACCGCATCGCGAACGCGCTCGAAGACTAGCGCAGTTCGCCGTACAGCTCTTCTAGATCGTCGATTGCGCGTTCGACGCTAATCTCCTCGCGTCGCGAGAGACAGTTCTGTGCGAGGCGCTCGCGTTCGTCAAGCGTGCGCTCGATGGCCTCGCGAAAGCCGTCGATGTCGCCGCGCTCGTAGTGATAGCCGGTCTCGCCGTCGTCGATGGTCTCGGCGAGCGCACCGGCGTTCACGCCCGCGACGGGCGTCCCGCAGGCGTTGGCTTCTAGCGCGACCAAGCCCTCCGTCTCGACGGGACTAGGGAACGCGAAGGCGTCCAGCGCGGAGTAGAACGCCGGCAATTCCTCGCGGTCAAGGAAGCCCAGGAAGCGCACATCGGCATCGCGCTCGCGGGCTTCGGCTTCGAGATCGTCGCGTGCAGGGCCGTCCCCGCCGAAAACGACCGTCGCGTCCAGTCCTTCGGCGGCCGCGAGCAAGTCCGAGAGGTGCTTCTCGTAGCCGTGGCGGCCAGTATAGCCGACCAGCGGCCTGTCTTCGCGGAGATCGTGGCGCGCGAGGAAGTCATCGGTGTCGACCGGCTGGAACGTCTGAATGTCGACGCCATTCGGGAGCGGTTCGACCGGCGCGTCGACGCCAAGGTCCCAGACGTGGTCGCGGGTGCGCTCGCTCGGCGTCAGCACGAGGTCGGCGTGGTCGAGGAACCACCGCTCCCAGCCCTCGCTCGCGCGCCGGACCACGCCCGTCGCCGCGTCCGGGACGACGTAGTTGGCGTACTCGGCCGTGGGCGTGTGGTAGGACGCGACGAACGGGAGGTCGTGCTTGCGCGCGAACCGCAGGCCGGCGAGCCCGAGGCCGAACGGCGTGTGCGCGTGCACGACGTCGACATCGAGGTCCACGACGGCGCTCGGAGTGCGCGGGAGTGCCATCCGGTACCCCTCGTAGAACGGGAACCGCAGACTCGGCACGGCGTGCTCCGCCGGCCCGGCGTCGTAGTCCGCACGCGGGTAGACGACCGGCATCTCGCCACCACGGGACTGCCAGCGGTCGTGCCACGTCGAAACCGTGTAGGTCACACCGTTGACCGTCGGCAGGTACGAATCCGTGAACGCCGCGACAGTCGGCAGGTCCTCGCTCACACTACCCCTCCGCGTCGCCGGCAGCGACCTCTTCCGGTGGTACGCCGTCGACGAGGCCCTGGTAGGCGGCTTCAAGTTCGTCGCCGACGCGAGCGAGGCTGTGCGATTCGGCGGTCTCCCGGGCGTTCTCGCCGAGGCGCTCCCGGAGTTCGGGGTCGTCGGCGAGCCGTTCGAGCGCGTCTCGAAACTCCTCGAACGTCGAGCACATCAGGCAGTCCTCGCCGTCCGTGAAGAACTCCCGGAACACGTCGATGTCCCGGAGGACGACCGGCTTCCCGCAGGCCATCGCCTCCAAGACGGCGATGCCCTGGTTCTCGACTTTCGCAGGGAAGAGATAGACGTCGCCGGCGCCGAACGCCGCGCGCTTGTCCTCCATGTAACCCGTGAACGTCACATTCTCGGGCGGATTGTTCACCCACCTCTTCGTCGCCTTCCCGGCCTGTGGCCCCTCATCGTAGGGGCCGAACCAGGCGAAGTCGTACTCCGTGGCCTTCGCGAGTTCGCAGAACATCGTGAGGCCCTTGCGCTCGAACACCTCGCCGACGGCGTACACAACCATGCCGTCGAGGTCGAAGCGCTCCCGGGTCTCCTCTCGGAACTGATCGTAGCCTTCCAGGCTCTCCACATCCACGCCGTTCGAAATCTGCTTGATTGGCGCATTCACGGGATAGGATTCGAGAACGCCTTTCGTGTAGTCGCTAGGGCAGAGCACGAGGTCGGCCTGCGAGTAAAACCACCGCAGGTACGGCTCCAGCGCGGGGGCAACCGTCGAGGAGCCACGAAATGACTCCGCAAAGTCCTCCTTCGTGACGTGTGCGTGCAGAACCAGCGGAATGCCGTGCCGCTGGGCGTGCTGGGCGACCGCGACGCTGCCCGGCCCAACGAGGTTGCAGTGCGCGAGGTCGTAGTCCCGGAAGTAGCCCTCACCAGCGAACAGCGTGCCCAGCGACTGTACCGGATTGCCGGCACGCCACGGCGTCTCCACCACCTCGACGTCCGTCGTCGCGAGGGCCTCGCGCTGCTGGCGCGTCGCCGTCACGATGCCCCCACGGAGCCGGTCCTCGAACTCGAGGTAGTTCAGCGCCCGCATCGTCCGACGCAAGCCGACCGCAGCCGATAATCCTACCGGAACTGTCTTCGGTCACCCACGCCTGCCCGTAGATATGTCCATCGCGGCGGAGCGAATCGAGCGACTGCACGCTCTCGCGCAACAAGCCGCACGCGAGGGCGACGACGACCGCGCCCGCGAGTACGTCCGCCTCGCACGACGGCTCGCGGAACGCAACCGGCTCACGCTCCCCCGCGAGTTCCGACGGTTCACCTGCGACGCCTGCGACGCCTACCTGATACCCGGCCGGAACGCTCGCGTCCGCACACAAGACGGCCACGTCGTCGTCACCTGCGACTGCGGCTACCAGTCCCGGTACCCATACAAGTAGCAGAGCTAGCCGCGACCGATGCAACAAGTTTCAAAGCCTCGCGGCCTGAACTGTTGGTAGAACATGAGCGAGGATCTAGCGAAGCAAGCCCACGAGGCCGACGTCACGGTCTGGGTGGGGAAGGCGGGCGTGGATGCGGTCGCGGACGAGCTCTCGGACCAACTCGACGACCGGGACGTCGTGAAAGTGAAGTTCCTGCGTTCGGCGCGCGGCGAGGGCTCCACCGAGGAGCTCGCCGACCAGCTCGCTGACCTCGCCGGCGCGGACGTCGTGGAGACGCGCGGGAACACGGCGGTGTACCAGTAATGCCAGTGGAGCCGCTGCCGTTCATCGAGGATTTCGTGCCGCAGTACGCGGGCGCAGTCACCCAGTTCCTCTACTTCGTCGCGGCGTTCGTCGCCATCTACCTCCTCGGGAAGGTGGTCGTGCGACCGCTGTTCGACCGCGTACTCCGCCGCCGCGACCTCGACGCGCACGCCCGCAAACCACTCCAGCGGCTCGTGAATTTCGGCGTCGTCTTCGTCGCTATCTCCGTGGCGTTCGGGTTCGCGGGCTACGGGAACTTCCTGACGAGCCTCGCGACCATCGCAGCTGCAGCGACGCTCGCCATCGGGTTCGCGATGCAGGACGTCATAAAGAACTTCGTCGCGGGCGTATTCATTTACACCGACGAGCCGTTCCGCGTCGACGACTGGATCGAGTGGGACAACAACTCCGGCATCGTCGAGGACATCAGCCTCCGCGTCACCCGCGTGCGCACGTTCGACAACGAACTGCTCACGGTGCCGAACTCGAACCTCACGGACGATGTCATCAAGAACCCGGTGGCGAAGGACAAACTCCGCCAGCAGTTCCTGTTCGGCATCGGCTACGACGACGACATCGACGAGGCCACCGAAATCATCGTCGAGGAAGCCGAGAACCACGAGAACATCCTCAACGACCCCGGCGTGACGGTGCGGCTGACCGAACTCGGCGACTCCTACGTCGGCCTCAAGTCCCGGTTCTGGATTGCCAACCCCTCCCGCTCGGACTTCGTGAAGACCCGCAGCGAGTACGTCCAGTCGGTCAAGGAGCGCTTCGACGAGGCGGGCATCGACATCCCATACCCGATTCGCACACTCAACGGCGAGGTCGAGATTTCGGGGTCGCCAGCCACCGAACACCTCGAATAACGCAGCGCCCTTGGTTCACGCGATTTCTTTCTGCATGCAAGTCGCGGAAGCCGGACACCGCTCAGCAAACAGCGTCGACCCGCGGACCGCTGGTGGGGCATCCGCCCGTGAAGTGGTCTCGAAGCCACGTTCGCGGAAGAACGCTGACGCGGTCGTCGTGAGCAAGTAGACGGTTTCCGCGCTCCCGGCCGCCGCGACCCGCTCCAATTCGTCGTAGAGCGCCGTCCCGAACCCCGCAGAGCGGTGTGCCTCCGCGACGACGACGGACCGCAGAACTGCGTCAGCGTCGTACGGTTCGACACCACCTGCAGCGACGAGAACTCCGTCAGCGTAGCCCGCGACAAATGTGCCCGGGCTCTCGTCGAGGCCGCGGTGCGGGAGGTCGTTCGCGGCGAGCAGCGCAGCGATGCGCTCCATCGCTTCCGCGTCGGCCTCGCGGACGGTCAGCGAGTTCGGCATCTCAGGTCGCACAACACCGCTGACGCCAGGTGACGGTCACGCTGACGGATCCCGGAAGATCGACGGCGAGCCCGCGACAGTTCCTGACGCAGCGAGCCAGCCGGCGGACGCGTCGCGCGCTGACGGCAGCGACGCCCGAGGCGACGAGGACGGACCCGGCTGCGAGGGGCGCGCTCGCAGCCCAGAGCGCCAACGGAATCACGGCGGCCAGCGCGTACGCTACCAGGACTTCTTGCCAGGTGATTCGACGGTGCGGCGGTCGGTTCGGGGAGTCGCGTGGTGAGTGTGGCATCGTCGGGAGTGTTCAGGTGCGTCGTTCGGTGGCACTACGCGAGCGGTTTTTCAATCCGATGGGTCGCGGCGACGGCGGAGTCGGCGGGAACGCTCCTCGACGACGGCCGTTACGCATCGGCGTTCCTCGTCTCATCGAGCACGTCGAGGAGGCGACGGGCCCGTGGCGTCGCGGTGTAGTACCGCCACCGGCCGTCCTTCCGCCGGTTCACGAGCCCGGCGCTGAACAGACGGGAGAGCGCCTGACTGACCGCGCCCTGGCTCACGCCGAGCGCCGGTTCCAATTCGCAGACGCAGACCGCGCTGTCGGCGTCCGCGATGAGCCGGAGCGCCTCGTAGCGCGTGTCGTTGCCGAGCGCCGCAAGCGTGTCGACGTCGGCTGCGGCCGCGTCCACCGAGAGGTCGTGTCCGACCGAGCAACAGCCCGGTTCCGGGCGGTCCAGTTCGTCGGCCGAAGCGGAAGTGGGTTCCCCAGCCATCTTAGCGTATTCTAATATTAGATGCTACTAATATAATAGTTCGGGTGGGCGAGGTGAGAAGCGTGGCCGCCGCGTGAACGGCCTAGGAACTGACGTGAACGGGCGACACACCTCGATACACCCACGAGGCTACCGGCTAAGGACGAAATTTTACGGAGCCGGATAGTATACAGAGCGTATGATTCTCTGCGCGGACCCCGAAACGCCAGCACGCGAGCGCACGACGGGCGCGCTCTCGGACGCCGGCTTCGACGTCGTAGAGGCCGGGTCGCTCGCCGAGGCGTACGAGGCGCTCGACGAGCATCCCGTCGAATGCGTGGTCACCGAGTACACCCTCCCCGACGGCACCGGCCTCGAACTCGTGGACGCGGTGCGCGAACGCCACCCCGACGCAGCGTGCATGCTGTTCACGGCGACACCGCTGGACGACATCGACACCGACGCGTTCGGCTCCCTGGTCGCAGAGTACGTCCACAAAGACGACGACCACGATGAACTCGTCGGCATCGTCGAACACGCGCTGGCGTTTCGAAGCCAGACCGCGTACCCGCTGCCGGCGAACGAGAGCGCGCGCGTCAACGCGCTCGAACAGTACGCCGCTGACCCCACGGAACTCGGCGCGTCGCTGGACCGGCTGACCGAACTCGCGACTGCGTTATTCGGAGTCAACGCCGCCGCGATCGGCATCATCGACGCACACACCGAGGAGTTCCTCTCCTGTCATGGCGTCAGTTTCGACCCGATGGACCGCGAGGACACCGTCTGCACGTACGCGATACTGGACGACCGCGTGACCGTCGTCGAAGACGTAGCGGACGACCCACGCTTCGCGGACAACGAGGGGTTAGCGGCCGCAAACATCCGGTTCTACGCGAGCGCCCCGCTGATCACGCCGGACGGCGAGGCGATTGGCACGTTCTGCATCTACAACGACGAACCCCGGACGTTCGCCAGCCGAGACCGCGAGCTGTTGTCGCTGCTCGGCGACGAGGATGGAACAACTGTCGCTGCGTCGTCGCATCCGCGACGCGGGAGGTGACGGCGATGACTGACGACTACAACTTCGAAGGACTGCCGCTGGCATCGCTGCGCCCCGGAACGACCGTCCTAGTCGCCGGACCGTCACACGCCGGCACCCGCCACCTCGCGTTCCGGATGCTCTCCGGGCCGCCCACCGAGGGCGCGATTCTCGTCAGCACAAACCAGCGCGCGGGCCGCATCGCCGACGACTGGGCGCGCAGCGGCTTCGAACTCGACAAGGAGCGCGCCGCAATCCTGGACTGCGTCGGCGACGACGACCAGAACGTCCCCGCGCAGGTCCTGCCGGTCTCGGGGCCGTCGGACCTGACCGGCATCGGCATGCGCTACTCCGACGTCTACCGGACGTTCCGCCAGTCCGGCGTTGAACGCGTGCGCACGGGCCTGTTCTCGGTGTCGACGCTGCTGTCGTTCGGCGACCTCAAGACCGTCTCCCGGTTCGTACACACGCTCGTCGGCCGCATCGACGCAGTCGACGGCATCGGCGTGTTCTGCATCGACCCCGGGATGCACGACGAACAGACCGTGAGCACGATTACGCAGTTCTGCTCGGCGCGCATCGATGTTCGCGAGACCGAATCCGGCCAGGAACTCCGCGCCCGCGGCATCCCTGACCAGCCCCGCGAGTGGATGAACTTCGACGTAGAGACGGAGTAAAACTCACAGCGCGCTGACTGACGAACTGTCGGTACGGCTCACAGACCCATCGCTGAGTGCTATTTAACGTAGGTTTCTAGCCGGGAGCCGATGGCTGGTGGCTGAAAATGGCGCGTATGAATGGTGGACGGGCCGAGGTGGCCCGGTGTTCCTGCCCGGGTAGTCCCGGTCGCCTTCTCCACCCCGCGACCCTTCGAGCGACGAGCGTTCGGTGCTCCGCTGCTCACTTCCGTGCCTGACGGAGTGGCACCGACGAACCGCGACGACGCCACCCTTGCAGGTGTGCGCCGCGGACCGCCGTCCCCGAAGGACGAGGCTTCCACGTTGGCTTCCGGGGCCCGGACAGGTCGACCGGACTCCCCCGGATTTCGGCCCCCGCTGATGACTGTCTCGCGGGTAAAGGGCGGGGCCAAACCGCCCGGCCTAGTCCACTTCACCGTAGTCGACTGCCTCTTAAGGGCCTTTCGGGACAACCGCTGCGTCGTATGGTATCGCGAACCGCGTTAGCACTTTAACGCCGCTGCTAAAATTGCCAGCCATGTCGGCATTGCTCGACCACTACGAGGCCGTCCGCGAGGAGTTCGACTACGACCGCCCGGATGTCGACATCGGGTCGCTATCGGCGTCGCTCGTAGACCGCGCGTTCGTCGCAACGACCGACACCGACGCACTCTGTCAGACGGGCGACCGCGACACACTGTTCGTCGCGAGCGCTGGCCTCACCGGGACGCCGCACGTCGGCACCGTCGCACAGATGTATGCCGTCAAGCGCCTGCATGAGGCGGGCTTGGACACGCAGTTTCTGCTCGCCGACTACGAGAAGTACGCCAGCGACGGCCGCGACCTCGACGTAGTGCGCTCGCTCGCCGACAACTACCGGACGTTCCTCAACCGAATCGAGTACAGCGGCGAGGTTCGCACACAGTACGACGACTACGACGTGATGCAGACGGCGTTCCGGCTGGCGCCGCACTTCGAGTTCAAGGACGGCCCGACGTTCGACGTGGAACCGACCGAGTGGGTCGAGCAACTCCGGACGGCGTACGACGACGACCAACTGACTCACGACGACGCGACAGGCACCACGAAGTTCGGCGGTCGAGTCGCGTCGCTGCTCTGTCTCGCGGACTTCCTCCATCCCACAGTCGGGGACGACTACGACCAGACTGTGTTCGTGCTCGGCGTCGACGAGCATGCACTCGTGCTCGCAAACGAGTACTACACCGAGAAGACGCCGTTCGAGCCCGCCTTCGAGGGATTGTTCACGTACATGGTCCCGGGGCTGAACGGATACCCGAAGATGGCGAAGACGATTCCGGGGTCGGGCATCACGATGGACATGGACCCGGAACGAGTGCGGCGACTCGTCCACGAGGCCGACGACGGCACGACGCCCGCCGAATCCACCGTCTACCAGATGCTGTGTCTGGTCTCCGAACACGACGGCCAGCGCCTTGACGAGTTGGCGACCACCTGTCGAGCGGGCGGCGAGGAGTGGGACGCCGCGGTCGCGGCGTACGCCGACTTCCTCGCGGACCTCGCGGCGGCGTGGCCCGAGTAACAGAAGCGACCGCTGGCGCTGCAGCCGAGGGAAACGGTCATCCCGGGCGAACGTCTACTCGCGACCATGGGATTCGGTTCGACCGCGAAGAAGCTCCAGAAAGTGACGGAGATGGCGGACAAGCTCTACGAGCGCTTCGAGCGTCTCCGGGAGCAGGTCAACGATCTGACCGAGACCGTCGAGGACACGCACGGCCGCGTCGCGGACCTCGAAGCCGAACTCGCCGAGCAGCGCGCGCTCGTCGAAGCGCTGGCCGAGAAGGAAGGCGTCGACGTCGAGGCCGTCGTCAGCGACGCCGGTACTGAGTCCGAAGCCGCCGCGGAGGCTGGCGTCGGCGACGCCGGCAGCGAGCGTGTGGATGGCAACGACTAAAGAACCCAGGCAAGAATTACCGCGTAGATGACCACCCACCGGAGGCCGCTGGACTCGGTGCTGGAGACTATCGGGGAGACGCCGCTCGTGCGCGTCCACGCGTCGCCCGACGACGTCCCGGTGTACGCGAAACTCGAGTCGTTCAACCCCGGCGCGAGCGTCAAAGACCGCATCGGGAAGTACATGCTCGAAGCGATGCTCGATTCAGGGGAACTCCCCGAAGGCGGCACCATCGTCGAGCCGACCGCCGGCAACACCGGCATCGGATTCGCGGTCGCCGCCGGCCAGCTCGACGTCGACGCCGTCTTCGTCGTCCCCGAGCGCTTCAGCATCGAGAAACAACAGTTGATGCGCGCACTCGGCGCCGACGTCATCAACACGCCCACCGAGGATGGGATGGGCGGTGCCATCGAGCGAGCCCACGAACTCGCCGAGGAACTGGACGACGCCGTCGTCCCCCAGCAGTTCTCGAACCCGCTAAACCCGGAAGCCCACTACAAGACCACGGGACCCGAGATCGGCGAGGCGCTGGACAGCGAGGTCGGCGCGCTCGTCGCGGGCTGTGGCACCGCGGGCACGCTCATGGGAACAGGGCGCTTCCTCCGCGAGCAAGTGCCGGACCTCCACGTCACGGCCGTCGAACCGAAGGGGTCGCTGTACGCGACCACACAGGGAACCGACGTCGAGAAGGGCGAGTACAAGACCGAAGGCATCGGCACCCACGACCCGACAACGAACGAACTGTTCGACCCCGACTTCGTCGACGACGTCGTCCAGATTCCCGACGAAGACACCCACGCGGAGATGCAGCGGCTCGCCCGCGAGGAGGGGCACCTCGTAGCGTCAAGTTCCGCTGCGAACAGTCTCGCAGCGCTGGACGTCGCCGAGCGCGCGGCCGCCGGCGACCTCGATTTGCCGCATGACTGCGTCGTCACCATCTTCCCGGACTCCAGCGAGCGCTACCTCTCAAAGGGCGTCTACGGCAGCTACGAGGAGTGGGAGGGCTGACGCCACCCGGAATCGCCGGAGCGGCAGCGTTCGCACGACGCGTCACTCGACGAAGCGTATAACTCGGATTGTCGAGAACCGTGCCGACGTCCCCATGGACATCTCGAACCTCCCACAAGCCGCCGAAGCCGACGGCGACGGGTTTCGCAAGGAGAACAACCGCTCCTCGGTATCCCGGTCGACGGGAGCGTGATGATTCGCGCCGGCTCGATGGTCGGTTACACCGGCGAGTTGACGTTCACCGGGAAGTCGACCGCCGAAGGCGGCCTCACCGGCTTCGTCAAGGAAGCCGTGACCAGCGAAGGGACGCCGGTCATGGTCGCGGAAGGCTCCGGCTACCTCTACGTCGCCGACCGCAGCAAGAAAGTCCAGATTCTCGACCTCGACGCCGGGGAGTCGCTCTCCGTCAACGGCAACGACGTGCTCGCGTTTGAATCGAACGTCGACTACGAAATCAACACCATCGGCAGCCTCTCGGGGGCCGCCGCGAGCGGACTGACGAACGTCTACCTCACCGGCCCCGGCGAAGTCGCCATCACGACGCACGGCGACCCGCTGGTCGTGACACCGCCCGTGAAGACCGACCCAGACGCGACGGTCGCATGGAGCGACGACCTCTCCCCGTCGTTCTCCGTGAACAAGGCGTTCGAAATTGGGCAGACCTCCGGCGAGTCCGTCCAGATGGAGTTCACCGCCGACGAGGGATTCGTCGTCTTCCAGCCCCACGAGGAAGGCGGCCAGATGTAGCGTAGGTTCAGGCCTTCAAGCGGCCGTGCTCGACTTTAATGCACTTGTCCTGAACGACGCGCAGCCCCGCGTCTTCGGCGCGCTGTGCGGCGTCGTCGTCGCGGATGCCGAGTTGCGTCCAGACAACCTGCACGTCGTCGCGCGCGATAGCCTCGTCGACAATGCCCGCGACCTCCTCGCTGGGCCGGAACACGTCCACGATATCGACCTGTTCGTCGACGTCGGACAGCGAGTCGTACGCCTCCCGGTCGAAGATTTCGTCGGCGTACGGGTTCACCGGAATCACGTCGTAGCCGTGGTCGAGAAGGTACTGGGGAACGTCGTGGGCGGCCTTCCCCGGCGTCGAGGAGCAGCCGACGACGGCGACGTGGTCGTACCCCAGAATCTCCTCGATTTCGGCGTCGGATTCGATGGGCATACGTTCCTATTGAGCGGCCGCGGCGAAAAAGTTACAGGTCGCGCCAGTCGGTGCCGTCGCCGATGCCGACGAGGCGCGCCTCGAAGCCGCCGTCCTCGCGCTCCCGAATCGTGACGATGCCGTCAAACAGCTGCTTGAGCGTGCTCACCGTCTGCTCGTCGTGGGCGCTGGAGTCGACGACGAACACACCGAGGGCGTCCGCGCTCTGCACGCGCCCCGTGAACACGTGGAGGAATCGGAACACCGTCTGGAGGTCCGAGTACATCAATAGCGTCGACAGCGAGTGCAGGAGGATGCGGTTGCGGGTGACGCCGCGCTGCTGGTAGAGCGCGCGCAGTAGTTCGGAGAGCTCGATACCGATGCCGGTGAGGTCCACCGGCGAGGAGGCGTAGCGCACGAGTTCGGACTCTGTCGCCGTCCCCATCCCCTGCTGTTTGGTGACGCAGTCGACGACGCCCAGCAGCGGCTCGGTGTCGCCGACGTGCTCGGCGAAGTCCTCGATGACGCGTTCGGCGCTGTCTTTCGTCGACACGACGATGGCACCCTCGCCTTCCCGAGCGCCGGTCGCGAGGATGTCGAAGCCGAGGTCTCGCTTGCCGCTCATCGGCGGTCCCTCGACGAGGATGTTGGTCCCCGGGTCGACGTCTACGTCCGAGAAGGCCGCGCCAAGCTCGTACATTATGCTACCCCTCGCGTCCCGACTGCGACCGGGGGGTGGCGTGTCGTCGAGTCGTACTCCCCCGTTCTCATCTGCCCGAAAGATATGCTGATTCGCTTATATTCCTTTTGATTGGCCGGCTCACGGCGCGACCAGCCGACCGACGACGAACGCCACAGCGGCGACGAACGTCCCGGCCTTCAGGAGTTGCTGGCCCGCCTCCGGGTCGTCGAAACTCCGGTACGCCGCGGCCAACATCACCGCGTCCGCGGGTGCCACGACGACGAGATACCAGACCCCGAACGTCCCGAACAGGTACGGCACCGGGCTCGCGAGCACGGCGATTATCAGGAGGGCTGTCCCGAGTACCAGCGCGCGCCGCTCACCAACAACTATAGGGAGCGTCCGCAATCCCTCCTCGCGGTCCCCCTCGATGTCCTCGACGTCCTTGATGACCTCGCGCGTAAACGTCGACAGCGCCGCCAGCACCGCAAGCACGCCGCCCGCCAGCGGGTCACCTACGGCCGCCGCGCCGAACAGGAATGTGCTCCCAACGAGATATGCCACCAGCGCGTTCCCCGCGCCCGGCAGCCCCTTGAAATACTCCGTGTACGTCACCAGCGCGACGAGGTTCACTGCCGCGATGCCGAGCGCCAGCGGTGGCAACAACAGCGCGAGCACCATCGCGCCCGCGAACAGCGCGAGGCTGAACACGAGCGTGCCGCGCGCCGACACCGCGCCCCGCGGAATCGCGCGCTCCGGATTGTTGATGCGGTCGATCTCCCGGTCGAAGTAGTCGTTTATCGCCATCCCCGCCGCTGTCGCGAACCACGTCGCCCCCACCGCGGCCGCCGTCGCCGTCGGCTCCGCGAACGCCCCACCCGCGACGAACGCCCCGATGAACGTCAACGCGCCCGCCGCAACCGTGTTCACCGGTCGCGTGAGCTCCACCAGCCCTCGAACTGTCGCCGCCACGCTCATACCCACGCCTACGCGGACCACCCCGAATAAAGGAGGCGATACAACCGAAACCCGGTCCGCCCGGAATCACCGGGTTTAAAGCCGACCTCCGTCTACGTTTGCGTGCCGGGCGCTTAGCTCAGCTTGGACAGAGCACTTGGCTTCGGACCAAGACGCCGCGGGTTCAAATCCTGCAGCGCCCATTCGTTGCTCGAACGATCCAAATCCGACAGACAGCGGTACATCGTTTATAAACCGACGTTGGTTTCTGAGTTAGATTTCGTTCGCTTACCAGACGATTCTGAACTGGGGCGGCTCCGTCCTGCGATTCGCTATATCCAAACAGGTTCTACGGCGTCTTCAACAATTGGTGATTGTGGGAGCAAACATAGGCCGTCTCATGCAATGGAGCCGTCCAACCGTTCGCGAACATCTCGGGTAACTTCGCGAACAAGGACTCGTCGAGTACTACGACGAGGAAGGCGGCATCTACCAGCTCTCTGACCGCGGTCGCGCGTCGCTCGACGGCGACCTCCCGACCGATGACCTCGAAGACGACAGCTGAAGTCCACAACGATCATTCTCGCTGGACGTTCGACGATTCCTTGCTCACCTCGCGTCTGCTTGCGTTCGGTCACGTACGAACCGAGGGAGTTAGCTTGGAAAAGGCCACAGCGGGCGCGAACGGAAACAGCGGTTTCGGCTTAGATTATTGTTTTCTGGTTCGAGAGCGCGTCTACCTGCGAACGGAAGTGCGAACGGAAAGCGAACAGGTCCCTGCCTTGGGTCTCTTCGAACGAAATCTCTACCCGATCTGTGGTTAGTATCCTCCTGATAGGACAGAGGGCTTGCGGAAATACTCTGCAAGGTCCTTTTCTACCTCTGCAGGGGATTTTACGAAGTTCCGTATCCGCTCTTTCACGACATCCGTGGTTATGACGTGCAGTCGAGGGCGTCCTTTGTACTCCTCATTATATTCCTCTTGTACCTTCCCAACACCTTGCTCAGGCTGATGACCAACGCTTCTCGTAATTCCGCTCACGTTGGTCTCTCTGAATGCCTCGGTGACGAAGAAGGGATAGAACAACTTCTGGAAGTCACCGCCAATCAACTGCAGATCGTTCCGAATGTTGACTGTTAGGGCCACATCGAGTAGCATTGCAAGCGCGTCTACGTACCAAATTACGAGGTTCTCGTTCGCTTTGTAGAACTCGTCCATCTTATCGAAGAATTCGATGTCCTTCTTACCATCAATCTCGTTGACGACGAAAATGTGGGAAATGAACTCTGAGTCTAAGTTTCTTCTCGCCCGGCTCAGATACTCTGTATGCTTCCCCTCTGTTTCTTCGCTACCAAACTTCGCGTCATCCCCAGATTTCGTATCGACAATGCCACCGACAGTCGCGTACTTATCATCGGGGTCAGGCGCGATATCGGTTATTTTGAAGATTAAGTCTGGAAGCTCATCACCTCGATCGTCCTCCCCGCCAGCGTCCGGATACGTCGGTGTCAAAGTTGAGAAGGCAGCATAGCCGACCTCTTCGAGTCGCGTTCCAGAACTTTGTTCGAGTTCTTTATTCGCTCGAAGAAGCCGCATATGGTTGAGTTCAGTGAGCATATATCGGGGATTCGAGTGAATTCTGCCGACTACCTTGTGTGACTCTTCTCCCAGCTCTTCTCGGACAATATCTTCCTCCAAAGCCTGTATCTGCTCCATAGCTTCCACTGGGTTTTCGAGGTACTCTGAGTCCTCAGCGAGCATCGAGAGGGGAGCAGTATAGACAAGACTCCCAGTCGAGAACAGGGACTGCGTTTCGAGGTAGGAATCAATCTCGGTGTCGGGAACGAGAAGCAGCGTGGGCTGATTCTCCCGTAATGCGTGTGCATACACTTTCGTCGCTTCTCGTTCCGGCTTCCGCCCACCAATTATCGAGATTCGGAGTCCCTCCTTCGTTACTCCGTGGACTGAGCTCGGGAGGCTCTGCTGGTCAAAGCGTGCCAGTTCTCTACTGATTTCTGTAGAAACTTTTTCTAAAACAGATTCCCAGTCTAGATCAAAAAATCTCCGCTTTTCAAAGCTGATTGTTTCCTCGTGTACTCCGTCGGATGTTCCCGTACATCGAGTACGGAACACCTGTTCGCTTTTATCAGTCTCTTGATCCCGTAACTGTGCCCGGCAGTGCGGATTTGGACAGCGTTGGGGCGGTTTCAGCTCTGAATCCACGAACTTTGTCTCCAGAAGAGCCTCGGGGAGGTCGTCGTAGTGAATATCTCCGTCACGGAGCCTCGAAGCAACAGCCTCTGCCAATGCCTCCAACAAAGATTTGCTCATACCACGTCTTCCTCGTCGAAGAAGTACTTCAGAGCGAGCTGTGCATCGTCGGAGAGACGAGCACTATCTGTCGGGCGGTAATCCCCACTTCGAACTGCTACGTTTCGGTTGTCGATAGAGAGAACTAGTGCGGCGTTCTCGTCGTCTGCGGTAGCGAGAAGGTCTAGGAAGCTGTCTCGCATCTGGTCTACTCTGTCGAAAATTGCTTCGAGCCCCTCACGGCCAACTAAAGAGAATTCTTCAGCCGCTACCGACGGGTCATCAATTACTTGCGAGCCGTCGTACTCGATGGTGTCTAAGCACTTTATGACGGAGTTCTGCTTGTCTTGTGGGAGCGAATCTGCATCACGGACACGATCCTTGGCCTGGTCAGCATGATGTTGAATCAACTGGCGCGTCTGCTCGATTGGGTCATCCGCTTCCTGAATTGCTTCGGAAGCATCTTCTTCGAGTTCTCCGGCAGCCTCGACTTGCTTTGTCGTAAGTTCGTCGACGAAATCGTCCACGCCGAATGCGCGGCTGAAAAATGAGTTGAGAATCTTCTTCCAGCCCTGCTTCCCTTCCGACAGGACGACGGTGGCGTCTTCTCCTTTTGCGTCAATATAGACACGGCTCGACTTGACTGCCCGGTATTTTTGCATAGCCACCTCCGGTTCCGTGGGCATTTCGTCAGCCTCACTCTCTCGGAATTCGAAGACCCGAACCTTACTGGGCTGGATACCGCGCTCGGCAGTGACGTGCAGCACAATACTTTCGCTACCCGATTCTTCGATTTTCACTCGCACCGCTTTGGTTTGCCCGTCCGAGTTCCACTGTTTATGGAACTCATCAACAGCCTCCTCAACCCCGTCTAACGATAGGTCTCCGTTGTAGACATAGGTTTTTGTAGAGGAGACCTTCCGGATTCGGGAGCCGACCACAATGTGGTCAATCTCGCTGGATAGGTCCTCCTGAAGGACTCGAAGAGCGAGTTGGTACTTGGACGCTGGCGATTCTTCGTCGAAGTCTACTTCGTACTCCTCGGCCAGGAACCGGATTGTGGTATCGATTCCGACGTTCTCATCGTCAAATCGGCCATAGATTGCCAGCCATTCGCGAGTCTCCTCAGCATACTCAGAAGAGAGTGCGCGTTGGAGCCCCTCGATTTGATAATCTGATTTAGTTGAATCCCCGGATTCAAACAGACTCAGAGCATCGTAGAGCGTTTGCTTTCTTCGCTGCTGTAGCCTTGAATATACTTGCTCATCGTAATCCTCCGCCACACCAGATGCTGTCATACGTTATGTCTGACACGAGGCAGGCTTTAATACTTGTATTTTACTTGCACTTTATGTGGGACTCACCTCTGTAAGAACAGTTCGTTCATCGCAAAATATATCGAATTGATTATATATGGCTGGATTTAACCATCGAGTATGGTGAAAACGAGAGAGTGTGATTTATACCGGTGTAAGGAATGTCATGTGGTCATGGGTCGAAAATCTACTAAGGCATTCTCTCCAGACAAATGTGCGGTTTGCGGAAATAGTGGATTCGAGAAAGTCATAGTATCATAAGGAGCGCGAAATGCTATACCCGTAGTTTTCCGCCGTTAACACGGAGCCATTCCCTTCGCTTCTGGTAGTCCGGAACGAGCGTCCCCACTGTATTCCAGAAGGAATCGGAGTGCGTGTCGTGTCGGAAATGGGCCAGTTCGTGGGCGACAACGTAGTCCTGAATATTCCGTGGTGCGAGTATGAGCCGCCAGTGTAGTGAGACCTGTCCGTCCTGGTATTCACCCCAACGCCGATTGAGCTCGCGAACAGTGATGTCCACGTCGTTGAGCCCCAATTTCTCAATGTAGCCGCTTGCTCGCGTAGGCAGGTCTTCGCGAGCACGGTCGAGATACCAGTCGACAACCGCCTGTCGCTTTCGGGTAACACTCGTACGCTCGTCGGCCGAGATTCGCATAGTGAACCGCGAACCATCGAACTCCAACGATGGCTCGGCTACGTCGTCTTCGTGAACTTTCAGCCGATAGCGACGGCCGTTTAACAGTAACTTCTCGCCACTCAGGTATTCCTTGTCTAGCGGTGGGTCTTCTTGGTCTGCGACGCCGTACAGCGTCTCCAGAATCCATTGCTTCCTATCAGCCAGTACATCCTCGACTTCTTCGACAGTCGCGGAAACAGGTGCCCGAACCGTGAGTTCCATCGAGCCGTCCATCGAGAGCGCGACCGTCTCACGGTCGGGACTCCACTCTATTTCGTATGGGACAACGGTCTGACCGATGTGGTACTCGTTCATGGCTGGTAGTGAGCCCGAGCCAACTCTACAATCCGATTCGTGAGCTCGGTACGCTCGTCGTCAGTCATTTCGACATCGGACTGGAGCAGTTGGAGTTTTACCTTCTTCCGTAGCTTCGACTGCACGCCGACTTTCTGCTGCCACTCCACCACGTCGACGACGTTTTCGACCTCCGCCAGAATGGTACTGGTCAGTTCGACCAACTCCTGCTGGTCGGCCTCCCCGGACTCCCTAAGCAAGACATCCTCAAGGGCGTGGTAGAAGGAAAGCTCCGTCGCGTCTTCGAGCCCCTTCGCTCGCGCTTGCTTGTCGCGAGACCGCATCTCCTCCAAGAGCTCGTGGAGTTCCTCGACGACCTCTTGGTCGCTGAGGCGCTTTTCTTTGTATTTCTCGATTAGCTCCTCGACGCGTTCCTGGAGGGACTCGTACTGGACCGGGTCCTCGTCGTACCGGACCGAAATCTCGTGCTTGATGGCGTGTTGCATTTCGCTGGCCCGGGCTTCGTCGCTCTCCAGGCCTTCAATTTCGGGGTCGAACTCCTCAGCGTCCATTATCGACACGGGCTCCTCGTTGAGCACGTCGATACCCTGCGAGCGAATATGGTTTTGGATGACCTCCCGAACCTTCTCGCCAGTGCCTTCCAGGTCCATCGAGTCGTCGCGGAATCGTTGTTTCGCCCGGGCATAGATCTCGCTGAGCTGGTCGAGTTCGTCTGTGTAAGGATTCGCCATCGGGTCGGGGAGCACGACGTCCATAAGCTGGGAGAACCGCTTGTACGCGTTTTTGAACTCGATGCGCGTGTCCTCGTTCTCCAGCGTTTGCAGGCACGCCTCCATATCGTGGATGTCCTCGAAGAACGCCGTGGCCTTCCGGTGGGCGGCCTCCAATTCCGGCTTCTTGTCCTCCAGAGGGACCATGGCGTGCTTGACGTCGTCCTCGGAGAACATCGCGAGCGCCTCCCGCAAGTCGTTCGAGACGCCGTAGTAGTCGACGATGAGCCCGTGGTTCTTCCCCTCAAATGGACGGTTCACCCGAGCAATTGCCTGCAGGAGGTTGTGCTCTTTCAGCGGCTTGTCGAGATACATCACCTGCGCGACCGGCGCGTCGAACCCCGTGAGCAACATGTCGCAGACTACCAGGAGTTCGACCTCGCCATCGGGGTCGACGAACGCGTCCTTGTAATCCGAGATCTCGCTATCGGTCGGCGTCCACCGCTTGATGTGCTCGGGGTCGTTATGGCCCTTCGAGATGACGACGCGTGACTCCGGGCCGTTCAGTTCGTCCAGTTTCTCCTTGTACCGGACGGCGGCCTCCTTGCTGGTCGTGACGACCATCCCCTTGAACGGGTCCGCAATCTCGTTCTCGTAGTGCTCGATAATGTCCAGCGCGACTTCCTCGATGCGCGCCTCGGCTTCCGCTAGGTCCTGCTCGCGGGCGTAGCGCTTCTTGATCTCGGCTTTTTCTTCCTCTGTGTAGTCGGCGAACACGCGGTCGAAAATCCGGTCGAGGTTCGAGCCTTCGAGATGGATGTCGGCGAGGCGGCCCTGATAGAGGATTTCGACAGTGGTGTCGTCTTCGAGCGACTGGTCGATGGTGTACGTGTCGACGTAATTGCCGAAGGTGCGGCGGGTGTCGCGGTCGTCTTTCTCGATTGGCGTCCCCGTGAACCCGATGTAGAAGGCGTTGGGAAGGGCCGTCCGCATGTTGTTCGCGAGGTCTTTGTACTGGGTACGGTGAGCCTCGTCCACCATCACGAAAATGTCCTCGTCGCGTGAGAGCACGGGGAAGTCGCCGTCCTCGTCGTCGTCGAGCTGGAACTTCTGGATGAGCGTCGTAATTGTCTCTCCGGCGTGACTGGAGAGTTTCTCCCGCAGGTCTTCCTTGTCCTCGGCGCGCTTCGGGTTCGGGAATCCACACCGCTCGAAGGTCGCGTGGATTTGCTCGTCGAGGGCCGTCCGGTCGGTCACCAATAACAGCGTGGGATTAGGTTTCTCGCGGCGGAGTTTGAGCCCGAGGAACAGCATTGTGAGGGATTTCCCGGAGCCCTGGGTATGCCAGATGACACCGCCCTGTGCTTCCCGCTGGCTGCGCTTGCGAATCCGCTCTAGGGCTTTGTGGACAGCGCGGTACTGCTGGTAGCGCGCGACCATCTTGATCGTCCCACCCTGCTTGGTCTCGAAGACGGTGAAGTGCCGGAGCTGTTCGAGTAGCCGCTCGGGCTTGAACAGCGCGTACAGCATCCGGTGTTGGGGCGATACGTACCCGACATCGAAGAGCTCCGCGAGCTGCTCGTCGTCCGCAGGGTAGGGGTCACGCCAAGGCTTGTACTGGTTTTTAGGCGTCCCGTACGTCCCCATGACCGCGCCCTCGTACCAAGTGGCGACCGAGAACTGGTTGTACCGGAACAACTCTTCAGCGCCCTCGCTGCCGGTCCTCGTACGTTCGTTCTGGTAGCGCTGGAGTTGTTCGAGCGCCTCGCTCCTCGGCTCGCCGGCAGTTGGAGCCTTGCACTCAATGACGCCGAGGGGAATGCCGTTGACGAACGGGACGATATCCGGTTTAATTGTCTCGATGTCGCCCTCGACGGGGAACTGGTTGACGGCGAAGAAGTCGTTGTTCTCGGGGTTTTCGTAGTCGATGTACTTGACCGTCTGGTGTTTCGCGCCGTAGCCCTCGTCTTGCTTGACAGATGTGTGCCGGACGAGCTTCTCGTGGATCTGCTCGTTCTCGGCCATCGTACTCGTTCCGGTAACTCGCTGAAGTTCGCGCACGACCGCGTTCAGGTTATTTTCGGAGAGCCAGGGGTTCAGGCGGTCGATGGCGTGACGGAGTCGGTTTTCGAGTACAGCCGAGGACGTAGTATCGCGTGGGTCGTTCCAGGTGGTTTGCTGCTGGTCGATGATCTCCCACCCGAGTTTCTGGAGGGTGTCAAGGGTCGTGCGTTCGGTCTCGACGTACTCGTCCGGCATATCTATTCCACCATATCCACTCGAACCTTCCCAGTGAGGAGGTCCTGCATCAGGCTGCGCTTGAGAGCTTGAAGTTCTTGTTTTGTCTCGCGCTCTTCTTTGATTTGCTCGTCCACCGTTTGTAGGGTGCTAACGATTTTTTGCTGCTCGTCAATTGGGGGGAGAGGGAGAAGGATACTGGAGTATTCGCTCGTATTGATGTTCTCCTGCGCACCCTGCCGGGTTATTCTGGCGACCCACCGGCTATAGTTGTCTGTCTGTGTGTAGTAGAACACGAACTCTGGGAGGACGCGACTTTCATCGAACTTGAACCGGATGAGGTAACCTGCATACGCTGCATCCGGATGATAGTCCCTGTAGAGGAATGTCTTCCCTACGGTTGCACCGGTTCTTGCAAACATGATGTCTCCCGGCTCTATCTCGTAACCTTCTGCCTTCTTAGGAGAAATGCTCGTAGGGTCGTCGTCTTTCAAGTGGCCTTCTTCGGAAATGTCGGTGATTCGGAGGTACCGAAGCTTCGCCTCGCTGAATTCCTCTGCACTCGCGTTTAGCCCATAAGACGAGGACTCCGAAAGCTCACCAAGACGTTCCGTGTCCCAGTCGGCGGGGATATCGCCTACGGTCGTTTGATCCATCCCAGTGCTAACGCCACCGGATTGCGCACCGAGATCCTCTGCAGCGAGAATCTCCTCGTGTTCACCATATCCATTATGGAACAAATCTTGGAGAAGTCCTGCTCGTAGCCCCTGAGTCTCCTGGATTATCCTATCCGTCTGCTGAATCTGCTTGTCTATCTTCGCGAGGATATCTGCAATGTGGCGCTGTTCTTCTAACGGTGGAACGGGCAGTTGAAGTTTCGTAAAGGACTGCTCTTTCACCCGCTTATGACTATTTGTGGATGAGGAGGAAGTGACTTTAGGATCACTCATGAATCGGTAACTATCGAAATAGTAATTATAGAAGGCTAAACTCAATTCCTTCTTGGGTAGAAGAGGCCAATACTCAGTTGAGCAGATTGCTGGATAGTCGTGGTCATGACGGACTCTCCAAAACCGCCGTTTCCGTATATTTAATTTTGGAAACAGAATCGTGTCCTGGGGTACTTCGTATTTTTTACTCCCGATCTCCTCTACCCGCGTCTTTTCTGGTTCTCGGCCGGAATCGTACGCGGGCATGGAATAGAGTAGGACCTTAGAGCCTCTCTCGCGTTCCGAAGGGTCAAACGGGGTTTTCTGGATTTCGAAGAGGTTGTCAACCGTATTTATCTCCCAATCCTCCGGGAATGTAACACTCCTAGGGCCGAGTTGGACCTCTCGGTATTTTTCTGGATGTCGTTCTGGAGTTATTACCTCACTCATCGGTACTCTAGTTCCTCCATGTATGCATCCAGTTCTGCATTCGTCTCTTCGCGTTCAGCCTTCAACCGGTCCAACTCTTCGAGCTTTTCACGTACATCGATGGGTTCCTCGGGTTCGGTTGTGTCGACGTAGCGGGGGACGTTAAGGTTCCAGTCGTTCTCCTTAATCTCCTCCAAGTCGACGAGCCGACTGTGGTGGTCTTCTTCCCGCCCTATAAGGTGTGTTTCGGCGAGGTACTCGACCCCCTCGCTGGTGAGCTGGTTCTGATTCGAGAGGTCCTCGAACACGTGAATGCCAGATTCCCGGAGTTGCTGGTCCTCGGCATAGATGAACTGGACCTTGTTCTTGCGCTCCGCGGGCTTGTCCTTGTTCAGGACGAGGATGCACCCCGGTGACGACGTGTTGTAGAAGAGGTTCTCCGGGAGTGCGATGACCGCTTCCACGAGGTCGTCCTGCAATAGGGGCTTGCGAATTTTCTTCTCCGAACGCGAGCGGAATAGTACACCATTGTCCATCACTATGCCAGCCTTTCCGGTCTCCGATAGCGACGCGAGCATCAACTGGATCCACGCCCAATCCCCACGGTTTGCAGGCGGGAGCCCGTACTCGAAGCGGTTGTACGGCTCGTTCTCCTGCACCCACTCCTTGTTCCATTTCTTCTGGTTCCACGGTGGGTTCGCGACCACGCGGTCGAACACTTCGAGTTCGTCGTGTTCAGTGACGAATTGCGGCTTCCGAATGGTGTCGCCTTTCTCGATGGTGGCGTCCTGGAGCTCGTGGAGGAGGACGTTCATTTGGCCGATGGCCCACGTATTCAGGTTCTTCTCCTGCCCATACAGGGAGATGTCGTCGCGGTCGCCGCCTTCCTCGTCGACGTGCTGGGCGGAGTAGATGAGCATGCCCGCAGACCCACACGCCGGGTCGTAGACGCGGTCACCGGGCTCGGGGTCGACACACTCGACGAGGAGCTGGACGACCTCGCGGGGGGTGTAGAACTCGCCGCCCTTCTTTCCGGCGTCGTCAGCGAACTGCCGAATGAGATACTCGTAAGCGCGCCCGAAGATGTCGGGGTCGTCGAGGTCGGAATTCCGGTAGCGGTGCTTGTCGAAGTGCGTCACCAACTCTTCGAGAGTCGAGTCCGCCAGACGCTCCTTGTCGTTGAAGTCGACCGTCGTGAGCACGCGGTCGGCGATTGCGTCGTTCTCGTCCTCGACGGCCTCCAATGCCTTGTTGAGGGTAGCGCCGATGTCGGAGCTCTGGGCGGTGATGTGATTCCAGCGAGCGCGCTCGGGCACCCAGAACTCCTCGTGGAGGTCACGGTCGTTCCGGACCGTCTCCTCGTCGACGTCGTACTCCTCGGCGATCTCCTCGGTCTCCTCGTCGAAACGGTCGTTGATGCGCTTCAGAAACAGTAGTCCAAAAATGTAGTTCTTGTAGTCCGCCGCGTCAATGCTGCCCCGGAGAATATCGGCCGCCTCCCAGAGGTGAGATTCGAGAGTGTCCAAATCGAGGGTTTCGCCGTCGGCGTAGTAGCGAAGATCCTCGTTTTCTGCAGCCATGTTCTCACCGTTGCCCGACACAGGTTTAGACCTTTCTGGAAGCGTCCCAGACAGATATGGGATACTTGTACTGGGCCAATAGGTGAATTAGAATACGTTCTGGAGCGGGCCGGCGTCCTGAACCGTCTCGTAGGTTTCCTGAACGTCGTCGAACGAGAGGAACCCCAGGTCGCAGTGTTCAGCGTTCCCCAGCACCTTGTCGAAGGTCGGGCGCGTCATCTCTTTTCGGACCTTGTCTTCGTCGTTGCCGGGCGCGACGATGCGTATGTCGATAGCGATGTTCGGGACCTTCACCGCGAAGTCGGCCATTCGAAGAATCCCGCTGTAGATGCTGGTGGTACTCTCGACCTCGAAGAGCTTCGCGATGTGGTCGTCCTCCAGCCAAATCACGTCGACGTACTTAATGATGTCTGTCGCCGCCGAACTGAACCCCGGTAGCTGGAGCGACTCCACGCAGTTCTCTCCGAGGCGCTCGCCGTCGTACTCGCGGTTCTTGTCGTTTTTCGCGACGTACACGTCGTACCCGTGCCGGAGCCCGAGCTGAACGAGATAGTACTGAATCTCGGTGTGCTCGCGGGGAGTGTCGGTATCGTCGTCAGGTTTGGACGGTTTCTTCTCGCCACCGTCTTCCTCGGTCTGGAAGTCCTGGAACGCCTCCTCGATCGAGTTGTATTCTTGGAGGAGCGTGTTCCGGGCGTCGTTCGAGACCTCGACGAACCCACGGGGATACCAGCCTTCGGAGTACCCGAGGAGGCGGCCGATACGACGCCGGTCGAGCGTGATTCGTTTGTAATCCGTGATGGTGAAGAGGAAACTGCTCTCGGGTTCGCCCCAGGCTGCTTCGCCGACAGCATCGCTCTCGAAGGGAGTGCCGATGCGGCCGCTCGCGATGAACTCACCGTTGTTGTAGAACAACACGACGTCGCCCGAGGACATATCTTCGAAGAAACTCCGCTTCTGTGGACCGTCCCCCGTCCCCCAGAGGCGAATCTTGTCCTCCCGCTGGAGGTCGTCGGGGGCGTCTTCCGGGACCGGAACCCGATTGTCGACGGTTTTGTTGAACTGGTCGATCCACTCCGGACCGACAGGCGCGAGATAGAGATTGTTCATATTATTCGACTATTCACGAGGCAACTGCTTGAAAATACTGGACAAGAAACCAGTAGGGGACTACCGAGACTGGCTCAGTACTGCGGTTCGAACGCCATCGCCTTGCTGTCGAACGAGTACTGGTCGATGTCGTGCTTCTCGCAGACGTCCGTCAGGCGCTGGGGTTGGAGGTAGTCTTTCTCGATGAGGTGGTCGAACACTACCGTCAGTTCGCCGTCGTCGACGCTGGTGACAATGGCGAGGTCGGGGTCGTCGTAGCCGGGTTAGGCGGCACTCTTCCCTAACTGGAGTTCTGTATGATTTGGGTACGGCAGTGTGTTCGAATCCCGGTCGTTCTCACCGATTCCAGCTTGCACTTGCCGTTACTGATCTCATCGGTGGGGTTCGACTGGTTTGGTCGAGGTGTTTCCTGGATACCACCATACGGTGCTTCGACTGCCGACTTTTTTCGATTTCAGGAATCCCTCGCTTTCGAGTTGGTCTAATCGACTTAACAAGCCTCGCCTGCCGATATCGAGTTGGTCTGCGACTTCGGAGGCTGTCAAGACTGGGTCCCCGGATTGCTCGAAGACTTGGAGGATTTCTTTGTCGGAGACATCGGGCGGCCGCCCGGGGCCATTTTCCATTAGACTTAGTTGGCCGTGTCACATCTGTTATGAATTTGCTCCCACGAGGGAGTTAATACGGCTGAGGCCCATACCTCCACCACGGAAAATACACAAAACCAACAAATGCCATGGCTCACGACACCAACAACAGACTCTCCGAACTCTATCACTGCCTCCGTGCCGACCGCCGCCGGCAAGTAATCAAACACCTCGAACAGACCACCGAGGACGCCGTTTCCGTTCGAAGCCTCGCACGTTCCATCGCAGCCAACGAAGAGGGCGTTCCTACAGCGAACGCGACCGGGGAACCCTACCGGAATGCGTACAATGCACTTTCCCAGACTCATCTTCGAACACTAGCGGCTGCGGATATCATCATCTACGACCCAAAGCGTCAGACCACAAAGCGTGGGTCGAGTTTTGAGATCGCTGCTCTCCTCATCGATATTGACACTCCCACCGTCGAACTCTTCTCCAAATCTGACGGGACCGACCAATCACAGGAGTCTGAGGAACCCGACAATGACTGATAGAGCATCGTAGTCCCCGCCTTGTATCAAACATGGATGAACCAGAACATCTGGGGAACAGCGGCGATGTCCCTGCCCCGTCACACGCGGGAGAATCTCTCAGAGACGGTCTATTGAACCGGTTGACTCCAACCCAATTCACCGAGTGGCACCGGGAAGAGCAATATGCGCAAAATATCGAGAATGGCACGCCATACTTCAACGGAACTGGCTATCAGCCAAGTGCCGAAAGACACAGCCCTAGCAAGCTTCTTCGCTGCCACCGCCGCCAATTCTACAACGACTATAACGCCCCGGAGGAAAGCGCCGACCCGGACGGCATCTTCTGGGCCGGCTCCAAACTCGAAGAGGAACTTCTCTTTCCTTTCCTGAAACAGACTGCCGCAGAACTAGATTCCTACGTACGAAACTCTATCTGGATCGACTATTCGACCGACAGCCACGCGGGGCCAATTGAAATCAAGGGGAGTACCGATCCGGTTATTGTCGATGAAGACGCGACTCCTGTTCTCCCGACCGAAATCAAAACCAAGCGCACCCTCAAGACCCTCAACGAACCAAACCGAACGCACCGCGCACAACTACATGCGTACCTCCTCGGCCTCTCGGAGAAATTCGAAATCGATCTCGACGTTGGCGTCTTGATCTACGTTAGCCGACAATCTCTCGACATCGAAACGTTCCGTATCGACTTCGATGCGGCATTCTGGAACGAGACGGTCCTTGATTGGGCTGCCACCCATACTCAGTACCGGATTGACGAGGAGCTTCCGCCGGCCACGCCTGAGACGGACTGGGAATGTGAGTACTGCTCGTACCGAGAACGCTGCGGGAAAGGCTCGGCCCCTGCCGCTGATTATGGTGTTCGGGGGTTTGTACGGGAATTTGCCGGGTATCCCCCGGAAAAGATTGAGGAGTACTTGGAGAACAACCCTGAGGAGGAGCTCACGCCCGCACTCGCTGCCGAATACCCGGAATTGGCTGCTACATACGCAGTGCAACATTGGTCGTGCAACCGATGCGGGTCCAGTATCAACTGGAAGGAAGTGGAAGCCGCAGATGAACCGCTCTGCCCCTGCTGTGCTGAAGACGACATTTTAACGCCGCTTACCCGGCCAGACCCGCAGAATATTGGAGAACCAAATGACTAGCACAAACCAAGTAAGCAAATCTAACTCTGATTGCCCGCTCTGTGGAAGCGAGTCATCAGTCCATCCAGAATATTCTCTAAAAGGCGTATGCGCCAACTGTGGGTTTGTAACCGATAACGACGTGGAACAGCACACTCAGTCCCAAGAGATTCTCGCTGAATCTGGTACAGAGCTAGACTCTTGGAAAGATTACTCGCCGATTCACAACGCGACTGAAAAGCGATTCACAGCTGCGATTGATATTCAAAACCAAGTTGGAGACGATCTGGGACTCGACGCCCAGGCACGCATCCGTTGTGCTGAGCTACTCGGACAGGGAGTGGTTGAAGGAATCACTGATGGCCGAAGTACGGACTCCGTCTCATTGGCAGCCCTCTACTGGGGCGAACGTCAAGCCGATCAACCAGTCCCTATCTCGGTAATTGCAAATATCAGCGGAACCCCTCGCTCTGATCTCACGAAAGCCATTAACACACTCCAGAACTCTCTCGGCATTCCAGCGACTCCCACACAGCCAGTTGACTATGTCCCGTATCTCTCCCGCCAATTAAATATAGAATACAAAGAGAAAGTCGCTCTCGTAGAGCTTCTTCGTCGGGTCGAAGCAGACCGGGATAGTTGTGGAAGTAACCCAGTAGGAGTTGTAGCGGCGGGGGCTTATCACATACTGGAGGGGGAGCGAACACAGGCAGAGATCTGCCAGGTGGCGGGCGTTTCGACTGAGACACTGCGGGTCCGATTATCTGAATTACAGGAGCTGAGTCGAAATGTCGACTGAGATCAGCCCTCGTGTGACGGATGAAGAAGACAGCGAAGCGTCTACAGTTGCGATATATGCCCGTACCTCGTCGAAGAGCCAGCAGTTCGGATACTCGTTAGACGAGCAGGTTCGCCAATGCGTTGAGCACAGTGAGCTCCGCGGTTGGACTGTCCAGTTTATTTACCGTGATGAGGCTGAGAGTGGGAAAGACACTGACCGGCCGATGTTCCAGAAGATGATGTCCGGTGCGAAGCAGCGGTGGTTTGACGTCATCATGTTTTGGAAGCTCGACCGGTTCTCGCGAAGCCTAATGCATGCGGTCCAGTTGGAAGCAGACCTTCGCGAATCAGATGTAGGGCTGTTTAGTGTCACAGAGCAGATTGATACGACATCGGCTGCTGGCCGGTTCAATTTCCGGAATATCGCAAGTGCAGCTGAATTCGAGCGGGATATGATCCAGCAGCGTACTCAGATGGGGTTACAAGCGCTTGCAATGGACCACAAGTGGCCGAATGACCGTCCGCCCCTTGGATACACAAAATTACCTGACGGCAGGCTCTCAATCGACTCAGAAGAAGCGGATCTAATTCAGGAGATATTCCGGTCCTACCTTGGTGAGCGATCAATGCCAGCAGTTGCTGGAGCTTTGAACGACAGAGAGGTCCCCACAAAGGCAGGTAATCAGTGGTGCCCCCGTGCTGTGGGGGATGTTCTCCGAAACGAACTCTACACCGGTCAGTACTCGGTTGGAGACCTCACTGAGTACGTCGACGAGTATCGAATCATCCCGGATGAGCTGTTCGAAGAAGTGACCGATATTCGACTGCGTTTTCAGACGGAATCTATGGCTCGCGAGAAGATGCAGCCTTCCCGGAAGCAGCGCATTATTGATGGGGTGATCGAACGCTACTCCGAATTCCTGAAGGAAGAATCGAGATAGCTGTTGCTACCGGCTTTTGCACTCTACCCTAGGCTCGTGAATCAGTTAGTCAGCCGGTCCAGAAGCGCCGGTAGGTCGGGGAGCTTCTGAAGTAGTTCCATTCGATTGTAATCATCGTCACGAGGCCATTTCCGAGACTTTCCACACTCGGTACAACGATACATATGACCATCCACCGATGCACCCGATAGTGACCGCTGACCGTTTTTGACCATCTGACCTTCGCATGACTCACAACGCAACTCGACCGGTGGACTCGACTCTACGACTGTGAATAGGTCGAATTCCTCGATGAACTCTGCAAGTCCGCCCGTGTCTTCACTTGAGTACTGTTCGTTCTTGGCCTCAATAACCCGTTGTGCCTTCTCAAACCTCTCTCCGTGGACGAACTGCAGTTCTGGGTCATCTCGGACTCGCTTTCCTTCGTAATTGCCAACCGAATTCGCGGACACCTGCGGCTTCCCTTTGTACGCGGGCTCTTGGAGGAGCGTCTTCACCCGGTGGCCGTCTAAGACATCTCCGTATTTCTCTTCGAGACGGCGTTTCGTCTCTTGGTACGTCTCACAGTCGAGGAACTCATCGAACAGATCCTGAACGACTGGTTCCATTTCTGGCTGCTTCTTAACCCACCCGTCGTCGGTCTTCTCGTAACCGAGTGGGGTGACCGGCTTATACGCACTCCAGTTTTTGTTCTCGATGAAGCTCCGGACTGCCGACTCCTTCGCCTTCCGCATTCGAAGTTCATTATTCAGCTGTGCCATTAGTGACATGAGTGTCGTCTGCATAAGGCCTCTTGTGCTGGAGACATCCTTCTCACCTGACTGAGTAATGAGTGTGACGTCGCATTCACTCTGTAGAATATAAATGAAGTACAGAGTTTCTGCTGCTGCTCGCCCAATTCGGTCAACGTCTTGGACAAGGAGGTAGGACGGTGCGTCTTTCTGTGCTTCGCGAAACACGCGCTGGATTCCGTCCCGCTCGAAGCTACCCCCGGTTTGCGCCTCGTCTCGAATCGGGTCGCAGTGGAGAGACAGCCCCTCCTGTTCTGCGATCCGCTTCAGTTGTTCCACCTGTGTGTCTAAGCTGTGCCCTTCACGTGCCTGCTTTTGGCTACTAACACGAGCGTAAATGATGGCTGTACCATCAGCCTCGTCCGACTCTTCTTCTTCATTTGGTCCTTGGTCCTGACTCTCGCCAGAACGAGGTTTTGACGAGGGAACCTCGAAGTCGGTGAGGCTATGCTGTTTTGCCGAGGTGGTGAACTTCAGCAGGTAGAGGAACTGGTGGGTGTCGTCTTTTTCTTGATTGACGCGCTGCCATAGTCTCTGGTACAGACTTAATATAATGGATCGGATACGGCGAGGGTTCCCTGTCCGTATCTGATCTTTTTTATGTACTCTGTGCCAGAGCCGCTTGAGAACATAAAAGATGAGATTCAACTGGCGATTAAGTCGACTGGTGAACATTAGATGAATCCCCCCTGGTCAGTCTCATTCTGAAGTTGCTCCAATTGACGCCGCCGGAACTCTCGACGCTCTTCCGGCGTCCGCTCGTCGTAATGTTTCTCGATAATCTCTTCACTCACGTCACAGCGCTCACTCAGCGTCTTGACTCGCAGCCCCTCTTGGAGCTGATTCGAGATGTAGCCGTGTCGGAGTGCATAGGGTGGCCGACTCGACGGACATTTCGATGCCTGATCGGTATTCTGAGACGCCTGGCACGCTTCTGGATTACGGGTATGCGGACAGTCACGCCCAATTTCGCACGGGCGACTCCACTTGTAGATGTATTTCCGCATTGTCGACTTCGACAGTCGTCCCATCTTTGAGGTCAGAAACGGACTTCTGCCAGTTTCGGATGTGACCTCGACTCGATTCTGCTCAATGTAGTCCTTGAAGACCTCGGCGACACCCGGTTTGATTACGACCTGCTGCTCTCCTCCTTCTCCGTTTTTCAGTGAGGTCTCTTCGGGCCGATGTTCAAGGACAATATAGGGATCCTCACAGTCGATATGGAGGTCTTCAAGATCAAGTGAGTGAAGTCCGCCGGGACGCCGCCCAGTACTTGCGTAAAACAGCCAGACGACGTGCTCTGCAGTGGCGTATTCGTAGCTTGAGAGATAATCTAGGACCGCATCGACACGCTCGTCGGCTATATCGATATCACGAACGCCCTCATCGCCAGTTAGTGAAGGTGGATTGAGTTCATCCGCCAGCCCGGACTCTAACGCATCAATCTTCTCAAGGAACCGGACGAAATCCTTCAACAGATACATTTCATCCCGCATGGTTTTCGCCGAGAGCGAATCATCGAGATCGTGACTCTCCTCTCGCCGCCAGTGTCGATACTGATTCAGTTCACGGAACCCGATCTCGTTCAACGACTCAATTTCCCGCATCTCACAGAACTCAGTGAAATACGCGAGCTTGTTCCTATACTCCTGAACTGTCTTCGGACGGACCTCCTCTGATTTGTGCTCAACAAACTCAACAACCCCCTGCTCAGGAGGAATGTCTTTGAGATCCGGACCGATCTGATCGAGTAAGTTGGGGTTCTCCTCAAGCAGTTTGTTGAGGGCTTGTTCAACACCAACGTCAGAAGCCATGGATTTCACCTCGAGCGGTGCAGTTACTGTGACAGCGATGCCTCTGGAAGCCGTAATTAGTACGTGCAGTATTCATGATTAGGCGCGACGGCTTGATTCGGCTCTTACGAACGCTTCAGGTGCAACTACTCAGGAACTTCTCCCTCTCTCAGGAGACTTTCTGACCGATCGGGAGTCACTACACACCTCAAAGCGTCCACCCCCACTGTGCGTTAAAAACAATCCACTCAGCCACTTCACCAAGGAATCCTCAAGACCACACCTCTCCTCCGAGCTTTCGCTTTTACAGGTTATCCTAGAGTGGCTAGGTGGACTTACTGGTTTGCTTATATCAACTACAAACATCTCCACTCAAACTGGGTGATAAAAACCACTCTAGCCGGCAACCCGTCCAACGGCTCTATTGTACTGAGTCCGAGCAAGTTTTTGCTTAAACCAATTCTTCGGTGTTGGCTGGAAGTACGAACTACCTTGTTTGCTGCCACTACTACGAACATCTCCATTTTACCCGGATGGTAAAAACAAGATGCTTGAAATTATTATAGTGGTGACGAGGTGAGATCTACCCCTCCGGTGTCTGTTGATTCAATAGACTTTATTTAAGTGACTCTCCAAACGAATATGGACGCCATCCACCGCCATGTAATACCGTCGCGATCTTTTGTTTCTCCCAGCTCTCTACTGAAATGGCGTCCTGTGAGCTCAGCGCTGGCACCTTCTGCCCCAACGCGTGTACAAGCCGAGATCTATGCTCCGGTGAGTGTTCTATCCTCACGACTACTTGAGGATCGTGTGCGTCTTCTTTTGCGATTGGGCAGTTGTTGACGTGGGATTCTAATACCGGAGCAAGTGTGGATTGCTGGACTGGTTCTGATAGGTAGAGTCCCAAGAAGACCCGTGGATAGCCATTATACCCCTCTCCTCCGATAGCGCGAATTGCTTGCCAGTGGTCTACGTCATCTAATGCACGACTGAGCGACTTCTGTCGGGCTCGCTTTGACGATTGGAGTCTGGCTAGGTATGTTACTGGAGGGAGAAACGTTTGTGAGGATTTATCCAGCCAATATGAACCACTGAATGAGATGAGTGCGGTCGACTGAGCCCATTCACAGGCCTGCTGATCAACTCGGTACAGATCACTCCATGCAGCGCCTGCCCAGTCACTTGTGAAAGTCTCGAAATCCAGCACTCGGTATGTTTTGATGTCCTCTTCCTCGAGATACTGGACAAGCGACCGGAAGCGACGAGTTGCTTTGCTCCATGTAGGAATCTCTCCATCAATCCGTAGTCGGTCCGGAATCAGTTCTTTCTCGGCGGGCCCGGTAAATCGAGGCGATTGAGACGTTTTCTCAGATAGAATTCGGCCCATCTGTCTATATCCATGGTGTCAGTCGTTTAAGATTTAATGGTGGTCTCTGACAGCTGAAGAAATCCTGTCACTTGTGTAGGCTTTCATAAAGAATAGCCGAGTCCTCAACAACATGTTCATAGTGAGCGTCGGGACATACTCCAGGTTTCGAACTCCCCTGGATCCTGACCATCATCTAAGAACTCAATCCCCTGCTCGAATATCTCGATCGTATCGACTTCCCACTCCTCTATTTCACTCCTATCTAACTCTGCGAAACGGTCTTCGACTGTCGAGTAATCCAAGAATGGCTCAAGCCATCGCGGATCGATGTACTTGATAGTGCCACTTTCAGAAATCGAGGAATATCTTCCTTGACGAATAAACTGGTTGACGAACTGGAGCAACGCAGCATCCGATTGTGTGGCCTCTTCGGCCCATTCTTGCGGCCGGTCAGAATCTGACCATTCCTGCCACCGTCCTAAAACCGAGTCCATATGCGGTGTCGATAGAAGCTCATCCACTTCCGCTGTTTCAGCAAATTTGTCAATCGCTACCTCTTTCAACTTTTCTATCTCCTCATGGTTAAGCAGTCGCTGGTCGGGGGCACCTCTGCCTGTCCAACACACCACAAACTCGTCTATGCGACAAATAGTAAAGGATTCCAACGGAAAAGCCCTCCCAGTGCAAAA
Source organism: Halobacterium sp. KA-4 (assembly GCF_021028995.1). GTDB lineage: Archaea > Halobacteriota > Halobacteria > Halobacteriales > Halobacteriaceae > Halobacterium. Next base: position 82,567 of record NZ_JAJJZG010000013.1, read on the forward strand.
CTCCGAACACTTGGACGAAGCCCTCTCTTGCATCCGATCCCTTCCTGAGCGGGACCCACGAGTCCGTAGGGGAAGGCGGTCGAAGTTCGACCATCAAATCGACCAGTTTCTCGACGCCGATGTTAGTGTTGACTGGGTGCAGGAAGGACTAGCGAGGCAAACGGTCGGTGATAAGATTGAGGAACTTCTTCTGGATGCGTACGAACAAGACAACCCGAAAGAGGAATTTGTAGCGTCATTTCGTAGTTACATGTCTGACACTTTTGGGTCCCCGAAACCGACATACACCGTCTACTTCCCGATCAACTTCTCCGCGTTCCACACCCCGCCCGATAGATTTGAGCAAGGTGTCGAGATCGACCGTATACCCTACGACGAGTGGGAGACTTATCGAGGCGAGGCCGAGCAGTTAGATGAAATTGCGGAATTCTTCTCACAGCATCCGAATGACTTTGATGAGGATACCTTCACCTTCTGGGAAGCTGATGTAGGCGCTCGGGATGTGGTTGTCCCGCCGAATATCGTGTACGACGCCGTCGTAACACTACTCGGGCAAATCCAATACAGCTTCCACCTCCGGGGACTGCATCCGCGGGATGACTCCAACGGATTGCCGAAGCACAGCTGGTCGAACCTACGCGCTCCCCCGATACTGCTTGTAGCCGACGAGGACGGAGACATCAACTATGCGCACGCTATCGACCGGAATCACCGTCGGGCGGAAACCGTGCAGTGGGTAGACGACAATCGCCGGAATCGATTTGACTCAATTCCATCCCTGGACTCAGAATCAGCGTACGATAAGAAGCTCCTAGACGCCTTTCACGCGCACCAGCGAGGGATGGCTGAACCCCGGAAGCATTCCTCATTCCTTTACTTCTGGCAGGGGCTTGAACGGCTAGCAACACGGGATGACGAACGAGCAAATACGGGCGACACCGTGGAACGAGCAAGATTCGTGTATGAACAACTCGGGGATATAGACCCGGTCTTCAATGACGTACTGCGTGACTTAGCCAATAAACGGAATTCGCTAGTTCACGAGGGACCGAATACGACTATTGCAAGGCGATTCCAGGAGTATACGAAGGTTCTGCTGGACGGTATGATAACACTGTACCTGGAGTGCCGAGACGACTTCACAGGTCAGAAAATGAACGATTTACTCGAATACGGGCCTGGCGATTGGAAGCGCGCAGGGTTGGTTCGGCAACTATCTGAGAGAGAAATTGATTTTGAGAGGAAATGAAGTTAACGGCAGCTCTCTCCTCGATTTACGCTCGGAACAGGAGTAGAATATCCATGACGGGTACTCCATGCGACTCACCCCGGGTATTGTAGTCGTCGCACTCGCTCGGCCGCCGCCACAAGCAAGTTGCTGATGTCTACATGGGTGAGGGGTGCATCAAGAGTGGAGTGTCGTACGCATACCTACTGAGCGGCTATTCCACCAGATACACCGGTGAAGAGAAAGCGCACCAGAAGTTAATCCTCGGCGTGCTATATCCCAGGTATCTCGGCGATTAACGCCGGTGATACGGCGAATATCGTTCTCTTCGAGTCTACTAGTAGTTACTGTATATGGAACGCCCACAACGGAGATCTACTATAGTAATCTCCAGAAGTGTCTACTCACATCTCTCACCAGACCCTCAGGAATCGACTAAGCTCGCCGATCTATAATGGGTGCTACTACAAAGACTTCCAGATTCTACTATAGTACGTGGGCAGAATCGGTGCTTCCATCCTCAACCGCAGGTTATGCCGACCAAGACATCTATCGTAGTTACTATACAATATCCGGATAAGTTACTTCCCGCTCAACAGCGTTGCCACTGCTATGACAGAGGAGAATAATGAGACTCAGGAGGGGGTTCTGACTCTCCCTCAACGAATGATTGAACGTATTGTAGAAGACATACGGCACGATATTCAGGAGGGGAAACAGAAGACTGCAGAAATCATTCCTGCTGCGTTCATCCTATTTGTAGAGAAGTGGCTCGGATTCTGGGTTACCCTTATCGGACTGACATTCACTATCGGTTCTCTCGGAATGGGGCTTACCTACGCCGCTGAGAAGGGTGCGACTATTCCTGCACTCGCTAACAACATATCGTGGTTCCTCGGCCATATCTGGACCGTAGGTCTGCTCGTTGTCCTCACGTATGGAGTTATTCTATTTTCGCTCCTACTCGTTTCCACTGTTCGCCTTGTTCTCTGGGGACGAACGATTTACCGCAAGTTCTGGAATCAAAATACACCGCCGTTCTCAACGGAGACAACTGAGGCAGGTTCTAAACAGTGGCCACCCACCAACCAGCAGCGTGAGGAAGCATGGAAGCACGCCAAGGACCATTTAGGAAACGGCTCAATTCTCTTCATCACCATCACGTTCCTCTTACTGCTGTTTGAGCAACTTGCTGCGGAGACACTGAACAACCTGCTCTCATCCTCGTGGCTGACTGTCGTCGGCAACAGTATTGACGTCGGGATTGGAGTGCTGGATTTCGACAGCATTCTAGGAGCCGCAGCTCCCAACGCAAGCCAATATGGAATCGTTCTCTTCGTTCTGTTCTTTGTGCTCCCATCAGCCGTAGTAGCGATTGGTACTCGCAACCTCCTCTACCTAGTTGAGAGCAGTATTCGAGACCACATTGAGAAGGGGCGTAACGGAAGTCTCCGGAGCAAGTCAACGGCACTTCTCGCCTTCTTTTTCCTCTATAGTATCGGTATATGCACCAACATTCTAATACAATTGCCCTGAGAACAAGATCCGTGATTGCAGCTAGGAGAATTTGTCTTCGCACAAAGTTGCGTATCTAAGTGCAATTTGCGGACTCTCTGGTCTACTCTCACCGCCTATCTATTTTCCCGGCAATACTTTCAGATTATATTCTCCCACTCAACGTTACTCCCCGAGAAGTCGGTTAACAGTGTTCAACGCCTCTTGAGTCTCTTCTCGTGCCGTTCCAGACTTCGTCGCCCACTTGAAGACACGACGGGTCTTTGATTCATCGACGCCCCCATCTGTGTCTACAAACTCGGTAAGGTATAACCCAATCATAGCATCGGCAAGCACTTTCGCGACAATCTCATGCTCAGGTCCGATGTGAATCCATCCTGTCTCGTGGGTGCGAGTGTTTCGAACCTTCCAAATTTCATCGGCAACCCGTTCGAAAATCGGGTCATACTCCCCGTCTGTAACTACCTTTAACGCGAATAGAGCACGCTCAACGGTCGCATCCTTCTGTCCCTGCCCGGCCAGTGACAATTCCTCGATGACTCGCCAGAAATTGATAAACGAGCGTCGATGATCAGTTTCCGTGAGACCTTGCTGGTAGTCAACCAAGACATCGTGAAGCAGCGGTTCATTGCCAACTCGTAGGTCCTCAAACGGAAGATGGGTATCAAAGCGGTTACTGAGTGAAGAGTAGTCGAGAGAAACCTCAGGACGTCCGCCGCGATGATACACATTTGCTCCCCAGTGAGGTGTGTAGGGTTGTTCGTCGACGTATTCATCAACGTAAAAAATTCCAAATGGACGCTGAATTGCCGTCCATCGGCCGCCATCTCTCGTATCTCCCGACATTCGGTCCAAGCGATCGGCTCTCGTCTGGTAGTCCATGAAGTACGTCGAGTGATTCAACTGTGCCGAGAGAATTTCGAGCGCGTTCTTGAACCGAAGCATCGCCCACCGAGGAGTTCGGCTTGAGATAGTCGTCCTCCAGACATCGTAGTTCCCGTCTTCGATTTCTTGAAGGATGTAGACACCACCACTCACATCCGGGCCGTGTGCGATTTCCTCGAGACGAGGACGCCATTCAGACTGGTCGGCGGACTCGAATGTATGTCCGTACACCTCGAATACCGGTGGATCATCACCCCAGCGGATATGCCAAGGGAACCAAATGGTGAACTCCCGAGACGGCCTCTCTCCCCAATTCTGTTTGATTGCATCTACCTTGGCCGAGAATACCTCGACAAGCCCATCATCTTCTAATGTCTCTTGTACGGGGAAACTCGGGTCTGGTGGTACTTGGTCTGAGTTTTCTGGGTTCTCGCTTGGTCTTCCCTCGGTGAATTGTTCAAGCACCCACGGATCGTCCGCTAAATCCATCAGTACAGCCATTACCGGCCGTTGAAGATCGCTGACGGTGACCTGCATCGAGTCGTAGTTGAAGTATTCAACGATGAGACGTTGCATCGCATATTGGTACTTCAGATTAGTGAGCTGGTCATGCTCTGGAGGAGATATTTCAGGAGACGCGTCTTCGTCATTACTGGATACACGCTCCATCATACGAATTGAGAGCGAGTTCGTGACGAGCATCTCAATTAGAGCTTCTTTCTCTTCTTCGTCCATTACTCACATTCACGGCTGAACCATCTTCAGATCTGGGCCATTTGACAGGGTAAGAATGCGAATTAGCTGTCTCTGAAGTAAGGCCAATATCTCTATTGGGAGACCAACATGTTGAAACCTCAGCTGCTGGCAGAACTGAGCTGCTAAGTATAGTGCATTGAGAACTATGAATTTCTGCGTCAGCTCAGTTCTTCCTCAATCTCTTCAAGTGACTGCGCCACCTGAGTCATGATCTTAACAGTAGTTGCCAATACGGTTTCTTCATTCAGAGTACTGGGTGAAACAGCCGGTTAGTTCAATAATTAGCTAACCGCTTCCTCTATATTGATCTCCTCTTCAAGTATTGATACCGTTAGCACAGAGCCACTACTTGATGGACTATCATTCCATGTGTGTCGTTCACTTCTGTTGACGTTAACGGTTATCTTCAACTCTTTTTCACCACTCGTCTCAAATGGTTTCGAGTAGGATTTGTCTCCATCAGCATCTAACGAAAAGGTCTCATCTATGACTGGATCTTCTTCCTCCACATCTCGTACTACTAATTTAATATCAATTCTATCACTGGTCTGGTTAGAGATGGATATTGTTGGTAGTGAATCAGTGTGTAAGCACCCGGCAATAGTGAATATTGAGCCACTACCGAGCATTTGGAGAATACGTCGGCGGTTAATCTCCATTATTGACTTATTCATATTTGTGCCATATGTGCGTTCTGCCTAATACGTGGGCATCCCTACTTACCGATTCAGCCATTTCATTTTCAGGTATCTACCTGAATAAAGAAACCGCGTTAGCAACTACTGTTAATGTATGCCCCCTCGATAATCTCTGACTGGCCGGCTGATACCGACAGCATCCATTGCTCGTTGCCATTTACTATTCCCACGATGGGCGCGGTCTAAGCGAAGGTCATACACAGCGTTCAATGGATCAAGTAGTTCCGCTGCTCTACCCCTATCAAAGAGATGAACAGCTACTTCAAACAGTGCGGACTTCGAGCCATCTACCTCATCAGACCGTTCTTCGGGAAGATACCCTCGGATATTGTCAATGTAGTCTCCATCAATCCGCTCAAAGAGAACCTCATTTAGCGCTTCCATCGCATCCAATAGTTGGTCCTTCTCATCGCGGGCAGGCATAATCACTTGATCGACTGGATCACTCTCCCGTAGTTCCCCAAGCATCGGTGAGCCATGTGCCTGTTCGAACGTCTCATTGAGAGCAGCAATCGCAGTCATCACCCGACTTGGACGGCGTCGACAAGTCCTTGGCCGAACACCTGATCAACGACTACACGAACTTGAGGACGGTGAGCTGGGCAGCGACAAGCGACGTCGAACACCTCGAAAACAAGTACGACCTCGACGCCCACGAGTTCTTTAAGGCCCTCGGAGACGAAGATGTCTACCGCAACGAGAAGAGCCCAGAGGCCGGGAAACTGCACGTCCTAGACCACAGAGGCGACATGGAAGCCTCCGGGAGAAGACGAAAAAGATTAAGACGACACCATCCAAGCAGGTTTCGACGATTTCAGCGGTTGATGACGGCATCAGAGAACAGAACAGTCATTCTTTAACCGATGCCTTGAATTATCCCTCTAAGAAGAATGGCATCCCGGAAACAGATATACAACAAGAGCTTTCAGTCACTGGTTTCTTTAGTGACGCGCTTCGGGGCCTTTATTGCGGTTCTATCCGCTTCACTCGTATTCCTTAAGCAGTTTCTCAACGTCAGTTGGTGGATCATCTCCTTGGTGAGTGTCGTTACCCTGGCACTCCTCTTTGGAACGATATGGTCGCGAGGTATCTTCATATCACCTTGGTCTCTGAGACTGAGATCCCTGTATCAAAAATATAGATACACGGGCCTACTTCCCTTGCTTAGGCTGCTCAAATCTCGAGAGAAGAAACGAGTAGAAGTCCTCAAAGGAGTTTTCAGAGCTCTTCTGGCCGTTGTTGTAGGTAGCTCTATCTACCTGATACAGTCAGTTATCTTCGGAGATTCTCCTTTCACTGTCCAAGGAGGGATACTGTCCACGACTTGGCAGGTCCATGCAGTCATCATCGGCTTCAGTTTCGTTGCTTTGACGTTTGCCTGGGAGGAAATATACAGTAACCCGTTAAACGATGAATTGACGAGGCTGTTTATCGAAGATATTGGATCTATTTGGACAGTAACTTTCGTATTCACTTCAAACCTGTTTATCGGCCTCATAGCTTTCGTACACTCCTCAGCAGAGAACGCAGGCTATCTACCGGTATACGTCACCGCTGTACTGTTTGCTTCCTCTATATACGCTGTTGCCACCCGGTTCTTGGACGCACTTGATCTACTGTTTTACACCGATTTTGACGAAGAAGTGAAAGAATACGCAAAGGAAAATCTGGAGAAAGAAATGGTAAATGAATTTTCCAACCCGAACAGGGTTCTCTCAGAGTCTGTACCCGGATTTGAACATATATCAGCGGGAGTTATGGATTTTGGACTGGAAAGAACATCTATACTATCAAGGGACATAGACAAGGCCGGCAATATCACAGATATCAACCTGAAGAATATGAGGCGGATCTCTCAAACCGTCGAAGAGGAATCCGGCGTCGGTATAGACCGGAGCCCTTCTGTCGGTACCTCGCTGGCTGAAGACACAACGGTTCTTTCCTTGGATGGAGATGTCTCTGAGGGAGCCCTGGAGGAGATCGAACGACAACTACGTCAAGGGATACGGACACGGAGGGAGAACTGATGCCCAACTACGAAGACTACTTAGAGCACTTCTTCACAGATGCGGAAGCCGCTATCCGGGAAGGAAAAGGCCAGGAGCTTTCAGATAACCTATCTCACATCGCAGAACTGATCGATGAACTGATTAACAGGGAAGTAGACTCCCCAACCCGGTTCAGGTCTATCTACGCCTTCTGCAGACGTCGATACCTACAGCTTTACGACGACGTGCTTGAGAACGGTGCTGGCGAGGATTTGAGATCGAGCATTTTCAATTCGATATCTGTGAACGTTAGATATTCTAGGCAGTCGAACGACTTGGAGGCCTTCGACCAGCTACTTAACGCACTTGTCAGTTGTTACGTCCGCTCATATCCCAATCCAGGTTTCGACGAGTCCTTAGAGGACTTTTTCGAAAGGTTGGACGTTAATCAACGAGGGATTGCACAGAACTTTGAAAAGGTTGACAGCGTCGACAGGCTGGCTAAGAGCAGTGATCTTATCGATACTTTCCTCGGGTATTACCGTGAGGTGTGGAGGTATGCCGTTGAGTACGAGTGTAGAGAGTCTGCTATACGGCTTCATGAGAACCTGGAGGAGGTAAGGGCGTTTGAGCAAGCCCGGTACCTGCCTCCGGGAAGGCCTGAAAACCAGTACAGTGAGGAGTTCTTGGAGGAGAAACAGGAGGCAGCTGATGCTGTTAGGAAACGGATTCAGATACAGAAGTTCGCCGCATATTCGTGGGCATACAATCTCTACGTGAAAGATGTACTCTCGGAGGACTTTCTCAAAGAACTGTTTCAGAATCACGCTAAAAAGGAGTTCCCCACGGTCAAATCCCTGACTGAAACTTACTTCGACATCCGAACCGTCTTAGAGGGGGTCCCTTACTGGGATGACTGGGAAATGGAGCGACAGCTGGAGGAGTCGAGAGGAGGACCTGTTATGACTTCAATGGGTTCGAACAGTTGGATACCGTCTTTCTATCTGGCTTTCTCACTGTACTTGTTTGATGAAGATGAGCAGGAGGTCTTCCTGGACTCTGCACCTGAGGACCTTCCTTTTCCGACAACAGAGGACGACCGGTTGGATCTCGACAACTTATTGGATTCCATAAAGGAGTTTGAAGATGACTATCCCTTGGAGTTCCTCTTGGATGGTCAAACGGATATCGGTGAGAGGATAGAAGCGCTGTCTGAGGTTCTTGACCGGGCGTTTTCCCATGCAGAGACACAGGCGATTATGCGGGTCCGTAACCACCCTATTGACCCTGATTACGTCGATTCTTGGGAGCAGGAGATGAACGACCAGTTTGATAGCTCTTGCCAGTTGAGACGGGCGTTGAAAGAGGTCGACGTGTTGAAACAGAAAAGGTTTCCTCCGGATCTTGACGGTGTGAAGGTTTCAGTGGGGTATCCGCAGAAACGCAGTTTCGTACCTGAGGATCAAGTGGCTAAGCCTGTGACCGCCAATTTTCGCCGTGTTCTCGAGGACTATCGTGAGTATGTATTGAGATGGCTGACTCTTGAGGAGCGTACTATAGAGAGTATAGAAGAACTGATCGATGAGATGGAGACTGAGGTCAAGAAGAGAAATCCGTCGATTGTTCTTCTTCAGACTGGTGAGCACCGCAGGCAGTTTTTAGAAGATGAAAGATTCGAGCGGGGCAGTGACATGGATGATGCACATTTTTCGTTCATTGATCAGCCTGTTCTCACCGAGGCAACGGACCACTATACCGCTTTACTGCTGCTGGAAAGCGAGAGTTACGGTGTGGAGTTTATTGAAGATGGACGGGTTCTGAGGGTGACAGCTACACCAGGTGAGGAAACTGATGTTTTTGACATGCCGAATCAGCCTTTGGAGTCAGTACCCTATACTAATGCGCCGCATGATTTCGTGCAATTAGAGACCCGTCTCCGAGGATTCATAGATAGTCGAGGACTTGACGGAGTCGTTTTCAAAATGAGTTCGGACTCCCCCAGCTAATCGAGAGTATAGCTGTCGTTTTTCTCCGCGTCCACACTGAGGACACAGCTCCGCTTCTTCATCTAAGGTTTTCCCGCAGTTCCGACACTCATAGGCTCAACTTAGGTATTATATCCGCCTGCTGAATTCGCACCCTGGTATTCAGTAAGGTCGCGGAAACCTATCACTGGCGGAGGATTTCAAAAACGGCCAATCATTCTCTACTTTTCGGCTATTCTACTCGGCACTTCGGTGCATCAAACGCGAATCCATAGCCGACGAATAACACACAAAAGATCCGGGATATAGCCCTGAAGCCGCGAAAATACAGTATATCTCATCCTCTGGAAATCTACTAGTAGTTACTGTATTTGGAACCCGCTCCACACCGATTGACTACTAGTAGGAGCTCACGGGCCAGCACTCGCTCAGACAGAAATCGTACCGAGGGACTGTTTAGTCGTAATAACTCTCGCGTTCGACGACCTCGGCAAAGGCAACGTTCTCAGTTACCTCTGTGATTTCGACGGTGACACGCTCGCCTCGCTCGGTATCCGGGACAATGACGACGAAGCCACGCTCGACACGGGTGATTCCGTCCCCCTGATCACCAATGTCTTCGATTTCGACGGTTCGCTGTTCGCCTTCCTTAACAGGTGGCGTGCTCGGCGTCCGCTCACGCTGTGAGTCGGTAGTGTTCTCGTTAGCGTCGTCGGTGGCTGGTGACCCGAGCACAGCCACGCGGTACGTCTCACCGGACTGCAGCTCACCAACCTCAATCTCTTGCTCCGGGACCTCAATGAGATACGTCCCGTCGCGCTGTTCGACAGCGCCACCGAATAGACACCGCAGTTGCGTAGGAATCTCCATTACTCGTGTCCTGGTCGAGATACGATGTGACGGCCACTTGAGGCTGCTGTCTGGCTACTCCGGCGCAACGACCTTCTCGCATGATGGGCACTCCGCCCAGACACCGTCAGTCCCGTCGTTATTACTGTATTTAACGAGCATCCACGCGGCAGATATCGGTTCGCCGGACTCTGGGCACTGACCAAGCGACGAGTCATCGGTAGGCATGTCTAGGGGTGGAAGGAGCGTGTGACAGGTCCTTCCAGATGGATTTCGCTCCGTCCGGAAGGTAGCGTTTGGTGGGTCCGCTGACCATTCACCCCGGATTTCCGGAGAAAATCCCCACCAGTGCCATTCATGCAATGCCGGGAGAATATCGGGTGATCATGAGTGTGCGTGCGGTACTCGCTCAGCTCCTCCCCAGTGGCGAGCAGGAGGTCGTCGTGGAGTACCGCCACTGCGGAACGAACCTCTCTCTAGGCGAAGATCAGTGTCCTGACTGTGGATCAAGCGAATCATCAATCATATATCAAAAGTAAAATAGGTCATCCATATTTATCAGTAGAATTGGACAGTTCTGACTCAATCAACTCCATCAATTCCTGGTTTACAATACCAGACGTGTGCCGACCTGTTCGCTCGGCAGCACGTTGATTAACTTCGACTGCCACCCGCATAAGGTCATACAGTTGTCTGCTTGTGATTTCTGCCGTCTCGTCCGCCACAACTTTCCCCAAGCTCACTGACAGACTCTGAGGGTCTGTGCCGTCAATTGAAGTAAGATTAATGTCCAGATCTTTGGGGGCACCGTAGAGCTGATCCAAAAACTCTTCCGAGAGTTCTTCTATATCTTGGTAGACATCTGTATTCTTATATTCCCCTAGTCTAATCCCAATATGGGATTCTGCATCTTTTGGGTTTTGCTTCTGGTTTAACCAGAGTTGCAAACATTTGATGGCAAGCTTGTTTATTATTGGCAGAGTTTCATTATACCATTGGTTAATTTCATTTTCCTCTTCACGCTGTTTCCGACGATAGAATTTGTACTCAATTGGTACAATCTTATTCGCAATGAAACCAACAGATAGTCCAAAAAGAAATATAAGACTAGGAATAACCGACCCCATTATCTCATTCAAAGTGTTACTTTGCAGTGAGTTATATTTAATGGACAATGCAGAGAGTATTGTCTTCTACTAACCACACCAATAGTAGGGTGCATATTTGCCCTGTAGGCACTGTCTAGTTCTGGACCTCCTCGATCGGCGTTCTGCCATCGAGAGCCTGATGCGGTCTGTAGCGGTTGTAGTAATGCATGAACTGTTCAAGCTACTCGCGGACGCTTGACCGACTTCCCACCCACGAATTATGGAAGCTGTCAACCCGCATTTTGAGAGTGTGAAACCACTTTTCGATGAGGTTCTGATCGGTATAGTTAACCCGACCGCTCAATCCTAATCGAGTAAGGGAAGTCCGATAGCCGAACTGATCAACCAGAAATTCAGCCTCCGAGAGATCATGTTTCTCGCGGAGTCCAGCGAGGAACGTAGCCGCCGGATCGGTGCCATGTCGTCCGAACAACGCGACATCGAGGATCAACTTTGTGTCGATGTCTATTGCAGCATACAGCCAAGACCACTCACCGTTAATCTTGACAGCAGTCTCGTCAACGGCGACCCGCTTGGGCTGCGCCTCAGGCGAGTCGCAGCCGCTGTCAGATAGCCGATGCACCTAGTTCCAAACCGCGCTATGAGAGCGTTTTACGCCTAATTCCGCTAAGAGAGTTGTTATTTCTCTGAGCGAACAACCGGTCGAGTGGAGGCGGACGGCGAACGCCCTGACGGGCGTCGCCGTCCGCTCGTTCTCCCAAGTTTCTTCTAAATCCGGTTCATAGCTCTCGCTGAGCAGGTCTGCGAGCATCTTGACCAACTCACTCAACGGCCTACTCACTTCTCAAACTAACTCAACTAGACAGTGCCGCTGAGCTCGTTCTATCGAAAAAGTGGTGTCATACGCCCCATCCCAAACTGGACGGTAGGGCTTGGAAATTATAGATGAAAGAGACATAGTACAACAGACCATGACCAATCAATCGCTGAGCCAGCTGTGGAAGAAAGTTTTAATCTGTGTTATTCATGACTGGTTCGTATGGAAGCGGACATAATGGATGGGACTTGGGACCCATCAGAGGGCGAGAGTGCTCGCGTCCGAGTATTGCGGTATGACGATGGAGGCATGACAGTTGAATACCCGGGTAAAGAGGTCCCTCTCAAGGTAAATCGAAAGGACGGAGCGTCTCTTGAGATTCCGGAATCACCAGGCACCTACGAGGTATGTGGTGAAGTAACTACCACCATCTATCCTGTGACTACAGAAGAGCCCGTAGTTCATTCAGTCACTCTGAAAAACCCAGACATTCAAGAGGTATCTGATGAAGTAGAGCCTCTACCGCGCGATTCGTATGGTTCTGACGGTGAGAATATGAGTGCGGAAGATGTTGATGTCGGGGTTAATGAAGAGACGATTCCTGACGAGACCGTCGAGAAACAGATGGATGATTCTTCTAGGCAGCGTTCAGAGACGGATGACCGGTGAGCCGCGCCGATCTGTGGGTGTATACCCAATAACCTCGCCCCATGGGAAATAGCAACGGCCTTGCGTAAGCGTTTCTGGAACGAGACGTGACACACGGGTTTACGGTGAATTTTCCCGAGAACTGCCACAGTTTCCAGATCAAGGCCTTACTGCTATTATCGATGTGGAGGGCCCAGGCGTTCTATGAGAACCCGCAATATAATATCGATTATTGTGGAAAATACGCCTCGATGCCAATTGTCGCTTTCGTAGTTGTGCGAGTACGAATAGTACGGCTACTATTCTGATTTAGAGTCGAAAACAACAATAAGGTCGGTTGTGTTTGTACGATCGGTAACTGCTGATGGACCGAGATGACTTTGCTGAAACGGCCCCGGGAGAGATTGTTCCGACGACTACGTCAAAGGGAACGTATTCAGCGTTTCGCCCAGATCCTCTTCCACCAGACATCGACACCAAGGAGCTAATCACACCACTTGCAGAGGCCACTCAGGCACTTGGACGACTTCACGGAATTGGGCCTCGTGTGGGGTCTCGTGAAATTCTCATTGAGCCGTTCATTCGCAAAGAAGCACTCGAGTCATCTCAGATTGAAGGGACGCACGCAACCCTCTCTGACATCTATGCTTTCGAAGCCGGCCAGGAAGCCCTCATCGATGAAGACCGACGGCAGGGAACCCAAGAGGTCGTAAACTATCTTCATGCCCTCACACACGGGTTAGAGACGATCACAGCGGGCAGCCATGTAACCGTCGAGACACTCTGTGAGATGCATAATCGGTTGTTGTCTGGGGTTCGCGGAAATGAAGCCGACCCCGGCGAGCTTCGGGACACGCAGAATTTCATTGGCAGTACACCCTATATCCAGGATGCACGATACGTCCCACCACCGCCAAATGACGTTCCTGACCTTCTCAGCGGTCTCCTCGAGTATGCGAACCAAAACACCGATCTACACCCCCTCCTTCGAATCGGACTTGTCCACTATCAATTCGAAACTGTCCATCCATTCTTAGACGGTAATGGGCGGCTGGGAAGGCTGCTGATTAGCTTGCTTCTCCAGCGTGAGAATTTGCTCCCTGAGCCATATCTCTACCTTAGCTCGTATTTTAACGCTCGCCGATCAGAATACGTAGATCATCTACTATCGGTAAGTCAAGACGGTGAATGGGAGGAGTGGCTGCTATTCTTCCTCCGTGGAGTACAGTCACAGGCAGATGAAGCTCACCAGCGGGCGAATCTGCTCGTTGACTTGCGAGAGGACTATCAGCAACGGTACCAGAGTGAGCGGTCTGAGAACATTCTTGAGTTGGTGATGCGGCTCTTTGAGGACCCTTACTTGGACGTGAATACAGCAGCTGACTGGCTTGATGTTGGGTATAGCACCGCGAACCGCCTTGTTGACCAGTTGGAGGAGGACGGGATTCTTGAAGAGCTCACTGGGCAGGCCAGAAATCGATTCTATCGAGCAAACGAGATATTCCACATCATCAACAAACCAATAAACGAACTCTAAATTGGCAAGCTGAATAGTATCTCTTGTTCTGTTGTAGCCCTTCTTCGGTGATCGTTCTCAGAGGCCCTGCTGACCAAAAAGACGCACATCCCTTCCATGGGGAACCACAAGTAGACCGTAACAGACCGATAGCGTACAGGGTAGGCAGATGTCTGGTGAGACAGCCCATGCAGGCAGGTCAATCATCGAAGACTTGTTGTAGGAATTCTCCCAAATCTGGTCGTTCGCGGCTGGGGAGCGATTGAAAGAACGAGCGTGGTTCCACATCTTCGTAGTCCGTTTTGGGGTCGAAGGCAAGAGCAGCTTCGCGTTTGCCTAAATTTTGATCCTTCGGGTAATAGTCCTCGATCTCACCGCTCAGGAGCAGCACGTTTTCCTCAAGCAAAGCCTCAACTAGAGCTACTCGCTGTTCTTCAACGGCTGACTCCGGAAGAACATCAGTCGTGTTTTGTGTTTCGCAGGCAGCGAGAACTTTCGCCACCATATCTGCATGGTTCTCATTCACCGGGCTCTCATTTCGAATTCTCTCTTCGAGGTCCTCAAGCCGGTCAAATGCGTTATCCCACGGTTCGTGTGTGACCTCAGTTGGCAGGTTGTTGCGGTTGTATCCCGAGCTGTCAAGTTCGTCCTCGGCTGCTTCCTGCAGTTCCTCGGCTAGTTCGATAGTGGCTGGTTCGTCACTGATGTTCTCGATTTGGTCTTGGACGGCGTCAATATCGAGAATAGAGTACGTAGTAATACCGAGGTTTGATAAGAAGTTGTGAAAGCGCGTCACTTCGGATTTCCCGCCAACCTCCATTATTGGAATGCCAGACGTTCTGAAGTCCCACTCACCATCGAGATGAGGTGCTAACTTCTGTAGAATAATACGATCGCAGGCGCCTTCGACAAGCACGATTTGGTCAGAAAAAATGTACTCAGAGACGCTGTTCAGGTCAGTGACGAGTGGCCGGTCAGATTCGTCTATCACTCGCACTAAGATTGAGTGGAACTGTGTGACTGTCGTCGCTTCAGCGTCGTTTTTTCGAACGATATTGATTGTGTCCAGGATTGTATGGTCAATAAGAACAGGGGAGTGAGTTGAGAAGATAACCTGATTTTGGCTGTCAGTGATTTTGGAGAGGGCAGAGAGCAGTTGATTCTGGAGTTGTGGATAGAGATAGAGTTCAGCTTCCTCGAAGAGAATGAGGAGTGGCGGCGCTTTCGAATTGTCGTCCTGATCGTCTGCAGTGACACTGAGGCGTCCTTGTTGGAGGTCGGCAAGTGTTCGCAGGAGACTGAAAATCAGGGTTCGTTTGACACCTTCGCCGACGTTTTCTTTAGAGAGTGACCCGTCAAGGTGTGTTTCGTCGATTTTGATGTCTGCGCCGGAGAAAATGTAGTCCATTGAGAAGTTGGGGAAATCAAAGGAGACCTCACGGTCATCGAATGTCTCACTAAGATGGTCTGTAACGTGATTTTCGATTTTCGTGATACCATCATGGTCCTGAAACTCGAAGCCTTCTAACTGTGCTTCAAGTTTCTTCTCGAGTTCTTCTTTGACGCCTTCAGAGATAGCGTCGACCAATTCTCCCACTTCACCGCCTCGCTTTGTGGTTGAGTCCATCTCTTTGACCGCTGGAATCGTGATGACATCGGGGAGGAGGTTTTCTCGGACTGCTGTTACTGTACCTTGGGGAAAGTCAGTGGGGGCAATTGTCAGGGTAAGCTCGTCCTCGTACTGGCTTACGAATTCTTGATGCCTACTAGTCCAGATGGCCTTGTTGCGCTGCTTCTCTCTAGGGATGATATCGGCCAATCGTTCATATCGGTCCACCATCTCGCTCCGGTAATCGGCTTTTGAATAGTTCTTGTCTGACTTCTGCTTCTCCCAGAGCCGATTCCGTACCTCCTCAATTGAACTCTTTCGCAGATCTTCGTCTTCTGGAACGCGCTGCAAAAGCTTGAACGACGGACTGGAGTCTTCCTCACCATCGAACTGGCGACAAATCCCCAGAACTTGGTCATAGGGCTCATACTCAGAGATAAGGATATCTCTGATAGTGTTTCGTTTTTCGGCGTCTTTGATTCGGTCTAAATCCCCAGAATTGATCTTGAAAAATCCCCTCACTTCGGCGACTTCGTTATCCCGTTTTTGCCAGAAGAGTTCCTCGTCATTCGTTTTCTTTTCTTCTCTGAGCAGAAACCGTACCGCGGATAGAATGTTTGTTTTGCCAGCGTTGTTTTCGCCAACTAAACAGTCAAGACCTTGGAATTCAATTGAATCCTCTGCCGTCTGGTCTTTTATTGACCGAAAGTGTTCTATCTCAATATCGACCAGCTTCATGCAGAGCAACAATCAACTACAGATAATGAAATTACTGCATACAAGTTGAGGGGTTAGAAATGTTCAACGAGGACTGAGCGTTGAGATGAGTCACCTGGAATTTAATGAGAGTTGATTTCCGCTCATGGCCTATGAGCCATGAGATGGCTCAGTTACTCTTATAGTATATATGAAATCGGGAAGTCACTTATCCGTCCTATAGTAGAATCTGGAAGTCTTTGTAGTGGTACCCATCGTAGATAGGCGAGCTTAGTCGGTTCTTGAGGATCTGGTGAGAGATGTGAGTAGACACTTCTGGAGATTACTATAGGCTTTCGCTTGAGGGCACACTGCATTCATATTCAACTAATAATTAAAAGGTACGTGTTTACCCCGAGGACGGAACAGCGGGTACAGCCTGGGCTCGTGAAATCATCTCGTTGTTTCGAGCGATTCGCTTGAACTCTTCGTAGGGATTGCGTCCCTGCTGGCGCCACGTCGCCAGCAGGGACAGCAGCGTCTCATGCACAAACATGCCGCGGTCGTTGCGGAGCGTTCCGATGAGCTTCCGGAGAACCACTGGCTCACGAAGCGCATTTTCAGCGGCGTTGTTCGTTGGGGAGACCGCTGGCTCACCGATGAAGGTGAGCCAGTGGTCGAGGCCTCCTTCGATCTTGCCGAGTAGTGTTGCCACTGGTCCGTCGGGAACTGACCGCTCTATCAGCGATTCAAGCTCTCTTCGCGCCACACGCTGGAGTTCTGCTCGCTCATGGACTGTCACGTCGCTCTCCAGCTGCGTCTGGAGAGCGACGTACAACTGTTTGAGGGCACGGTAGATCGGTTCACCTTCCGCCTGTTTCTCGGCGGCGTCTTCAGCCTCCCGGAGAATATGCGCCCAACACCGCTGGAGGTTGCTGCTAAAAGCCGGATACGCCGTCCACCCATCACAGACAACCGTTCCCGCGAAGTCCTCGCCGAGGACTTCCGCGGGAACATCACTTCCACGACTCTCCCTGACCGCGTACAGCGTGTGTTCCTCGGTGGTGA
>NZ_JAJJZG010000014.1 GCF_021028995.1 Halobacterium sp. KA-4
GAGTGATAGAGGTTCTCCGTGTCGTCTTCATCACCGTAGTAGGGCCGCAGGTGGAGGTCTGCGCAGACCTCCACCTGCTCGGGGAGCAGTTCGACGATGTCTCGGCGAAGAAGCGTGTTAGCGACGCGTTCGAGCCGTTCCGGCTCGAACTTCGTCCGTAGATGATAGAGAATCGTGTTCGCCGATGGGGAGTCTTCACTGGAGTTGCACAGCGTCGAGATCGAGGTCCCGTCGGCGGTCGCGCCGACGAGGACCTCGTAGATGTCCTCTGCACCGATTTCAGCGTTGTTGGCGAGGTTGAGAGAAACTTCCTCGTCAAGGCAGTTGACGAGGAAGTTAAGGAGCTGGTCCTCGTGAATCTCACTGTCTGCTTGCTGGGTTGTAGACACACCTTCAGCAAGCAGACGTCTCAACTAACCGGCTTTGTGATGTACTGAATCTTCGGCTAATCATCCGGATTTGTTTGTCCGAAGTTGCTATCGACCGCTCCGATTCCCGAACACCCGATCGCCAGGTCCACCGAACCTGGGCCAGCAATTTCCGAGTCAGCCAAGACAACAGCCATATCTGTGTCTGTCCGTCCTTCGATCCTCTCGCGGAGACGACGAGCACTCTCGTCGGGATCTCCCGGCAGCAACGTCATTATCCCGTCCGGACTGTTCGACCAATCGAAACCCGCCTTTGTACAAAGCTGTCCGTTGCGCTCGGTCACGAGCATCGCTGGGACCTCCTCGAGTGCTTCCTGCGCCAACTCGGGGTCGACAGTGTGTCCCAACAGAAGGTCTTCGCCGATCTCTGCGATCGGGATCGCACCGATGACCTCGCTTTCATCGGCGATCGCGGAGATTTCTCGCGGATCGATGCCGGTGATATCGGCCACTCGCTGATCGCGGTCGGTAACTTCGACCTCGTCGGCCTCAACGAGTCGATTCTCGGCGAACGATACGACCACCGTCACCGGAACAACCTGGAGGAGATCGCCGGCGAGCAGAGCGTCTACCTCCCGCCGGCGTGATTTCGCGACCTGTTTTTCGTGCCCCCAGAGAGGGCGAGGGCTCCTTCGAGAGCCCTCAGAGGTGACTTCCAGTGAGTCAACAACAGAGTCCCGACAACGTCTCGATCGACGAGATCCCGGTCGATATCGACAACACGCAATCAGCGGAGGTCGATCCCGCCGACATCCCCGACGGAATCGAATCCATCACCCGTGGGCTCGCCGGTGAGCAGCCACCGACGAATCCGCTGGTCGTGCTGAAAGCGGCCCGGTGGTGGTACATTCACGGCAAGGGCGGCACGGATCCCGCCTTCCAGTGGGCCATCGAGTGGGCGCGTCACCTTGCGACCGACACGCCCAGCGACGTTGAGCGGTTCGACGAGTTCC
Source organism: Halobacterium sp. KA-4 (assembly GCF_021028995.1). GTDB lineage: Archaea > Halobacteriota > Halobacteria > Halobacteriales > Halobacteriaceae > Halobacterium. The sequence goes on from NZ_JAJJZG010000014.1 coordinate 1,382, forward strand.
TCGAGTACCTCGTTACGGTCGGCTTTGCGGACGAACGTCACGAGCTCCGCTAACCGCCAGAGCGGTTTTTTGAACGCCCCTGAGGGGTGCGGCGCGGTCTGAACTGATGCAGTCGCCGTGAACTCGATTCCGTGCACACAATGGCTACGACCAGTGATTCGTCGGTCTCCTTCGACCAGACCGACACGCGATCCGACGAGATGAACAGCACGATCGAACAGTGGATCGACGACCTCGTCGCCGGCGTCGACGATGCGCAGGCCAGCTCAGAGTTCCAGGAGTGGCTTGACGTCCAGAGTCGGTTCTACGACTACTCCTACCGGAACACGCTCCTCATCAAGCGGCAGTGTCCCGAGGCAACCCGCGTGGCTGGCTACCGGACGTGGCAGGAGGAGTTCGACCGCCACGTCACGGAGGGCGAGTCGGCCATCTGGATCTGGGCGCCGATCATCACCAAGCAGTGCCCGGAGTGCGAGAACTCGCCGAGCTACCACGAGGACAGCGACTGTGACTACGACGAGACGCCGCCCGAGGAGTGGTCCGAGGGACTCGTCGGGTTCAAGCCCGCGCCGGTGTTCGACGTCTCCCAGACCGAGGGCGAGCCGCTTCCCGACCTAGACACGGAAGCGACCGGCGACGCCGGCGACCTCGTCGAACAGCTAACTGCCGCCGCTGACGACCTCGGCGTGACGGTGCGGATCGTTCCAGCCGAGGAGTGGACCCACGGCGAGGCAAAGGGCATCTGCGAGCAGCTAAGCCTCGTCGACGTTCAGCCGCTCGTCGAGGTGCGTGATCGGGAGAACGAGGCCGACCTCGCGCGGACGCTGATTCACGAGTACGCCCACGCCCTGCTCCACTTCGACGTCGACGACGACACCGAACGGGCAAAACGCGAGGTCGAGGCTGAAGCCGTCGCGTACGTTGTCGGTCGCTACTGCGGGCTCGACACGAGCGGGTCAGCGTTCTACCTCGCTGCGTGGGAGTCGGACGATCCCGAGGTCGTTCGCGAGCGCCTCGGCCGGATTAGTCGAACGGCAGAAGAACTCATCGACGTTCTCGAGGAAAAATTCTCTCTCCAATTTGATTAACCAACAGAGGGATGTGTAGTTTTGTATTGTTGGTTAATCCATACGTGATGTCGCCATTCTTTCAGTCAATTCTAATTTCGGCCGTGTTTAGACGCCGCTCAGTTGCCGTCTCGACCGGGATTATGTGGCGTTGAGCGAGGAAGCGGCGAGTATGCCGTCTCAACTCGCCCGCTTCACCGACCGATGCGTCGATTTATCCCAGAACGCTGTCATCGGCGAGCCAGCACCGGCGATCAAGAAGGGTGATGGCGGCTATGCTGACTGGGTGATTATATCGATCCACTGCCTCCGAGAGTACCTGAACCAGCCATACCGCGGTTGCTCGATATCCTGTACGAGATGCCCGGAATCGCCGCTAAACTCGAGCTTTCTGTGGATCAACTACCGAATTTCACCACCGTCTGCACGCGAAAACAGGATCTCAAAATGCGGGTCTGGCGGGTGTTGCTACAGTTGTCTGTTTCGCTACACGAACTCGGCAACGTTCAGGCAATCGACGCGACCGCCTTTAAACGCCATCAAGCCAGCCGCCACTACGTCCTCCGCGTCGGCTACAACTTTGACGATATCAAGACGACAGCGCTCGTTGACTGCGATACCAGTGTCATCCTCGATATCCATTGCTCGATGAAACAGCCGCACGATACACACGTTGGACGACAGGTACTGACGAGAAATCTAGCACAGCTAAACACGATTACCGCCGACAAAAGCTACGACTGGGACGCGCTGCGGCACGAACTCAGGGATGCTGGCATCCGCCCGGTGATCAAACACCGAGAGTTCTACTCACTTGACAAAGCGCACAACGCTCGCCACAACGAGAACGTCTATCACCGCCGCTCGATCGTCGAAGCGATCTTCTTCGCGTTGAAGCATCGGTTCGGCGAGACGTTGCGGGCTAGAACATGGTTTGGCCAGTTCAGAGAACTCGTCCTAAAGGCCGCCGTCAGAAACATCGAGCAAGCCGTGAAGCTCTGATACCGCTGATCTCACGCGTCTAAACAAGCCCCTAATTTCTAATCAGGAGGTCAAATTCGGTGAGTGGCTCCTGTTATTGGTCAATGAGTTGTTGTTGCTCTTCGAGCGTTCCCTCGTGGTCTTCAACAGCATCTTCCCGAGCCTCTGCATCACCACTGAGCCGGTCTGACAATTCTTTGAGACGGTCTTGTTTCCCATAGAGGACAAGCGTGTCGTCCGGTTTTGTCTCCGTATCTGGTTGTGGGGCACCAATATATGAATCATCACGACGGATGCCGAGTATCAACACCCCTTCGCGTGGTAAATCCAGCTCCGAAATCGACCCCCCTGCCAGCCAATCCCCCTCGCTGATTTCCACCTCCGCCACACGATATTCACGTTGCAATCCGAGTAACTGGGCATAATCCGAGATCTCCAACTCTGTCGTCTCACTCAGCGCCCACTCAATAAGTGGCGTCACGAGGCGGTTGAACCACCGACTCCGTGCGAACAGAATGATCACACCGGCGCCACCGAGAATGTACAGTAAGTTCAACAGGTCGTCGCCACCAGTTCGCGTGAATGAAAGGATAAGTGACGAAATTGCACCGAGGAGCCCAATACTGCCGAGCCGAATGAGCGCCTTCACGGTTTTGCGGCGGCCGACGGTGGTGATAGCCTGTTCTGCCTCTTCGGTCGTATATCCGGCTCCAGAGAACGCCGACGTGGCCTGGAAGGAGGCCACATCTGGTGAAAGGCCCGTCATTTCCAGCGCAATCGAGCCGGTACGCACAATCAACAACGACAGCGCGAAGATGATCAGTAGTGACAGTATTGAGTACGTGGCAGCCATACCTAGTGGAGCGTTCCCATATCTGTAAATAGCACCGCCTACGCGAACACTACACCCTTCGTGTCTATAAGCAGTCATTCTGAGTGAAAACCAGTCCATCAGCTACACGGAATTTTTTCTGCGCCCGCGGAGGGGCGGAGGCGCATTCAGATCTCCGTCGAATGATGACTGAACCCTATCTCACGACGGTTCTCGAGGAAGCCGAGCACGTTGCCGAGCAGCATGACCAGGTCGCTCGAACGACAGACAACCAAGCCCACGAGTACCTCCGATACGCCGTTCTTCGGGTGCTCGAAGGCGAGGCGGACCACCTCCCAGCAGACTGGACGCCGATCGACGGCGTGACCGTCGGCTACGGGACCGACGAGGCGATGTGCGACAGCTGGGGCTCCAGCGAAGACTGGTGGGAGACCGTCCCGCCGCAGGAGGCGTGTACCCGCTTCCGGGTGTTCTTCCCGGATGACGGCCAGACGGTTCCCCGCGACATCGTCGACGTGATGGCCGCGCTCGGGGGCTGGCGGGTGTGGACTGGGAGCGCAGCCGCGTGGGGTTCCTACGACCATCGCGAGCGCCGCGAGGTCCACTACCTGTGGCCGGAAGGCCATCCGGTGGAGGAACTGCTCCACGAGCGGCTCAGTGGCCCTGCGGAAGCCGTCGCGCCGGACGGAGGCCGAACGGGCGACGTTCACGACCGACTGGTCGTCGACGAGAACGCAGAGTCACAGGACGATCTCGAGCCCCGCACGAAGCGTGCCGTCGCCGAAGCAATGGACGTCTCACTCCTTTCGAAAGGTGGCCGCTATGAGGTGCAGTCCGCGTCCGGCAACAGGTACGAAGTCGACATCGTCGACGAGTCGTGTTCCTGTCCTGACTGGCAGCAGCGCTCACCCGAGGGGGGCTGCAAGCACCTGCGTCGCGTCGATCACGAGATCAAACGAGGCCGTGTTCCCCGACCAGACGGCCGCCTTCCTTCTCCATAGGTAGTGAGTGAGCTACTCCACGTGACGGATTGTCTCGCCATCCCGACGAATCCGGTCGAACGTTGAGAGATACGCGATCCGGTCGTGAACCTCGTCAGTATCCAGCTCCAGTTTGGCGGCCAGTTCGTCGACGGTCATCGGCTCGTCGAGTGCCTGGAGGACTTCGAGCCCCCGGTAGTACCTGTTCGTGAGTTCCTGGACGCGGGCCTCGATCGGTGTGGTCACTCCGTACCGCTCCTCGAGTTCGACCAGCGCCTCGTTCGCGAACGTGGCGAACTGATCGTCCCCCAGACGTTCGATCTGGGCTTCGAGTTCAGCCCGGACGACGTCGTAATCGAGGCCGGCCTGCACGAGCATATTCATGTCCTCGATGTCGTCGTCACGGCCTGCGATCGCCTTGAACAGGAAGATATCCTCGGTGCTGACCAGCCGGACCATCAGTCGATCCGTGTCGAGGAACGGCTCGCTGCGCTCTTGCATCCCGTCGGTGAGCACGAGCTTGTTCGCGACCTGCTGGTTGAAGATGTCGAGGCGACACCCATCGTCGTTCTCGACGCAGCTCGTCGCCCCCAGCGCCCGGTAATCTGGATCCAGCGACTGGACCTCCGCATACCCGAGGTCCATCAGGACGGCCCACAGCTGGCCGTACGCGTCGCCATCTGGGACGACCAGGTCGATATCTTTCGTCGCCCCCTTGAGGTCGCGCAGCGACATCGCGCCACCACCAATCAGGTAGACCGTGAGCGGTTCAGATAACCCATCCCCGATTCGCTGGAATTCGTTCTCGATGTACTCGCGGCCGAATGTTGGTCTCATTGTGGTAGTGATACCTCGTAGTCAGCCGCCAGTTTCTGGAACTCATCCCACTCCGGGAGCCGGTCGTCGTCGACCTCGCCGTGCGTCTCGAGGTAGCGGACCAAGGCGTCGATTTCGTCTTCGAGGCCATACTTCGCCGCCTGCGCTCGGAGGGCCGCCTCGTCGACGTCGACGTGACTGAGCAGGAGGAGACAGTACGAACGGTGGCGGCTGCCGTCGTCGATCAAGAGGGTGTGACAGCAGAGCTCCGCCGGTGAGACTACGTCGAGGTCCTCGGCGTAGACGTAGTAGCGGTGGTCGGTGAGCAGGAACTGGAGGTCGAAGGCCGCGAATCGAGCGAGGCCGGTTTCGTGGAACGCCTCCGCATCGATCTCCGTCTCGGTCTGCGCGAGGAATTCGTCGTAGTCCTCCCAGAGAATCGTGCCCTTCGGGGCGACGGCTTCGAGGCGTTGACGATGCAGATGGTGTGCGAGTTCACGGGCGAACTCGTGGAGACGGTCGAAGTCCGCGTTGAACTCGTAGTGGCCGTCGGCCGTCCCGACGAGACCACGGTCACGAAACCGCTTGAGGACGCGGTTGACCGTGTTGCGGTAGTTGTCGCTCCGGTCAGCGATCTCGGAGACGGTTCGCGGCTGATCGAGGTAGTACAGCACCTCGAGTGCCTTCCCGGTCAGTAGCTCGGGGAAGTCAATGTGGGAGTGCTGACGAACGAGGTCCTGATAGAGTTCGACGGCGCGAGCATCCGACGGGATGACTCGTTTTCGCCGGCCGTCGCGTTCCGTGTAGACGAGCCCCTTCTCGACGAGCTCGGCGACGGCACGAGAGAGGTAGCTCTCGCTGTGGTCGAGTTTCGTCGCGAGTTCGGAGATCGTGTCGCCGCGGTCGACTGTGGCGAGGACCTCGAGTTCGATGCGCCGGAGCACGGTGTAACATAGTACGAAACTTGTATATAAAGAAGTTTCGAGTAGTGTTACAGCCAACAATCGCGAGAACCGCCCCCATCGTCTTAACCAACAAAACTATGGGTTCATGGGACGTGTTGGTTAACACGAGAGTAGCCGATGTCCTACGAACCCCCGACCCCACCGGCGAACCTCCCGACGGAGATCGTCAACACGCTCAATGAAGCCACACCGGAGCATCTTCGGGATGTTGCCAGCTACGCCGAGGCGTTGGCGGAACACAAAGAGCGGGAAGCTCGTCTCGAGGAGGAAGCGGACGACGCCGACGTCGAGGAGCGCCCCGATGACCTCCCAGACGACGTGCCGGCGAAGGCGACGATCACGATCAAGGAGATCAACGACAACCGCTACTACTACTGGCAGTGGCGAGATGGCGACAGAATCCGCTCTAAGTACAAGAGACCAGTTAATCCCGACGAGTGAGTTCGTACTTGTTGAGGGATGAGCGTTCACATCGGTCGCAATTTACGGATGAGGGGCGACACCATCTAATTATCTGATACTTCGTCAGACACTCCACTATTGCCAGTAAAAGCGGCGTACGATAGTGCATCATAGATTACTGGCAACCAGGGTGTTTGAGAATCAAATCATATATATTTCATATATGAGGGTACTGGCAACACCGGAGAGGGTACTGGAAAAACTGGCACTGACGGTTACGTGGTTACTGGCAAAAGTGGAGAGGGTATTGGCAGTACTGGTGTTGGCGGTTCTGAAGTCATTCCAGAACCCGATGCCGTTTCGCAGTTTCACGAATATCGTCAAGCTCTCCTAGCTCACCCTCGAGTGCATCAAGAGCTGACGATAGAGAGACATCAAGCTCGTATTCGTTGTAGTTCCCGCGTCCACCCGACGAGTCGACCAACCGCAGGATTCCGTGAAGGCTCAAATCTGACAAGTGGTCGTGTACCCGCCTGCGTTTCAGCGGTTCACTGCCGTGATCACGAAGAACCTCTTGATACCGTTCATAGATCAGTTTCGTCCGTTCGGGTGTTTCACCCTCTGCTGCCAGCTGGCAGACTGTTAGTAGCACATACTGTCCCTGTCGGGTCAGCGAATGCATTCCCTCGACAACCTGTTGGCGCTGAATTTGATGTTCTCCCTCCCGAACGTGCTCCTCGGTGATCTTCGCCTCCCCGTCGGCCATTGCCTCGTTTTCAGCGATATCGGCTGCTTTCCGGAGTAACCGTAGCGCCTGTCGAGCCGATCCCGAATCCTGTGCAGAGAACGCTGCGCACAACGGAATTACATCTGTCTCAAGAACATCATCGTAGAACGCAATATCGGCGCGTTGCCGGAGAATATTCTGTAATTCCGTCGCGTCGTAGGGAGGGAATAGAATTTCCTCCTCGCAGAGCGTATCCTTAACTTTCGGAGAGAGGTTTTCGCGGAATTTGAAATCATTCGAAATGCCGACTACACCTAATTTCACATCGAGATCCAGCTGTGAGCGTGCTCGCGGGAGTTCGTACAAGATATCGTCATCCGATCCGATATTATCGATCTCGTCCAAGACCACGAGAATCGTCCCACCGACCGACTCGAGGTCATTGTAGAGTTCGTTGAAGATACGCTTTTGCTGATATCCGGTTTCACTCATGGGTTCGCGTGGAGACGAGACAGTAGTGAGAGGATGGGACGGAGAGCGAATCTCGTTCACGAGATTGACCGCTACCTGATAGGATGTGGTGCAACCAGTACAGTTGAGTTCGATAACGTTGAGATCGACGTCATCATATTCTTCGGCAGATTCCTGCAGCTCCTCAAGAAGATCGTGCGTCGCAGCTGTCTTCCCAACGCCGGTAACGCCATAAAGAAAGACGTTGTTCGGTTGCCAGCCCTGAATGACGGGACGGAGAGCGGCCGCATATTCGTCGAGTTCTTCATCCCGCTCCTCGAGCGTCTCTGGCTGATAATCATCTCGGAGGACATCTTTGTCCTGGATGATGAACGATTCTCGATTGAATCGGCCCATAGGCGGACCCAAGACGAAGAACCATCATAAAACCAGGGGTTCCAGTATCGCCACTAACCCACCACTCGAACCAGTTATGCCAGTATCGCATCTACTTATAAAACACACACACTCCACTATTGCCAGTAAACCTTCGCAACAACTGGAGGGGGTCGTTGACCCCTCTCTAGCCAGCGATACTTTTATTATAATAGGCGTAAAACCAAAACCGTACTAGCGGAAACGCAAATAGCTGTAGTGGGTGGAGTAATAGCAACTAGACTAGAGACGTGACAGCTTCTGCCCTCCCGTCTCGTTACTGGCAATAGTGGAGTGAGAGAGGTACTTAAACGACGGTATTATTGGCAATACTGGCAACTCTGGTCGTCCTCTCCCTGCTTCCATCGTTGCCTGCCCGATATTCCAGCTGAAATCTACCCTTCCCGACACCAACCGATCGATGACCGTGGACCTCTTTCCACATGTTTCGCTCGTTCCCACTTCCCGATGATGACCGTTTCTGAATCTACTCTCCGTGATCCCTGTCGTTCATCGTGGTTCGAATTTCGACCGATATAGATCATCGATTAACCAACAAAGCGCACGTATTGACGGTCTGTTGGTTAACTGTTCATGGCCTATGCTCGATTCGCGGTCGGTACTCCGTACTAGTATCCCGTGATTTCGGCGTTTTTCGATTCCGCAAGGGTTCGCTTGATTGCCGCTCGATCTCACCCAAGGAGACAAGATATTACTGCATTAGCGACGCAACTTCCGAACCGACGAGTGAGTACTTCCGGTCCCGGCTCGTGCCTTTCGCATCAAGGAGGTTGTACTGGGCCATCTTGGAGAGATACGTCCGCACTGTCCGTTTGGTCCGGGGGTCATCGACGTCCTCGGTATAGCGCTCGTGAATCTCGCTCGGGCCGACTGGGCCGTGCTCACGAACGATGTCGTAGACGGCGCGCTGGTGTGGCGTGAGCGAGTCGAGGCTCTTCTGCTTGATTTGGGCCCGAGCATCCTCGGCGGCGTCCAGGAGAATGTCGTCGGTGATGCGCTCGTGGTTTTCGCGATCTGCTTTGCCGGCGGCCGTTCGGAGGATGCCGATTGCGAGTCGGGCGTCGCCGGCGGCGGCGATCCGATAGAGCTGGTTGTCGGTGATGACGTCCTCGTCGAGGCCCCACTTCGCCCGCGCACTCAGGATCTCGTACAGCTGCTCGTCGTGGTACTTGTCCATCCGGACGTGCTCGCTCGAATGGAGCCGACTCACGAGCCGGTCGTCGACGCGACTGAACAGCTCCTCTTCCTTGTTCGCGATGCAGATGATCGCGAACTGCGGGAGGCTGTGGAGGTCGTAGATGACGCTGGGATCTTCGAGCTGGTCGACCTCGTCGAGGATGACGACCGTTCGCGGGCCGTCGTGCTGCTGGAGGCGGTCGACGAGTTCGTCGTGGGGCGTCGACTGCCGGTGGATGTCGATGGTCGCGCCGAGGTCGTCTCGACGTCGAGGACTTTCTCGCGTAGTCGCTCGGTAACGAACTTCGAGATACATGTTTTGCCGGCGCCGCTAGGGCCAGTGACGATGGCGGTGTCGACAGGCTCGTCGTTCGCGATTGGTTCAAGGACGCTAGAGAGGTGGTTGACTTCGGCGTCACGATGCTCGACTTCTCGAGGGACGAATCCGGCACGGAGGACGCGAGCATCGCGGCTCATCAGTCTGTAGTCGCCTCATTTTGCGTCTACCCCTAAAAGCGTGATCGGGTCGTTTCCGGAAACGATCTAAGGGGCACTCAATAGCTATCTTAATTCCTACGCAGTCACGCGGTTCTTGTTTACGGAAAACTAGGGTTTCCGGGAATTTCCCGAATCCGATCTCAGCCAATAAGCATCTCACCAGATGGGGCAAGAACCCGTTATTTTCGGGTGGCCCTAGTCAGTGAATTTGTGCCCGATAGTGTGGCTAAGCCCCCCAATCCAAAACACTCCATACCGTTGCGCTGTCGCGCAGCGGAAGCAAAGCGCCCGAGGAGTTCGAAAACCAGTCTATCGAAATCGTGGCTCAGTTATAACGCCTTGCAGGAGTGACCCGGCTTGAAGTCTCGCGAGACCTAGTCGGAGTGACGTGGAAAAATTCTTACCATCTAACGGGAATAGGACAACATGGCCACATCAGATGATTTCGAACATATTCTCGAGCGGGCCGAAGAACTAGACTGTAACACCGATATCGAGATCGCGTTCATACCATGGAATCTGCTTGCGGCGGACTCTCAAGATGAGCTCGCCTATCATGACGAGGTAATAACGGTCCAGAAACTGGCCCAGCAAGAAGACGTTAGAATCGACCAGTTTATCTCATACAGTGATGCAGATACGGTCCAGTTAAACAGTACTGAGCTCTTCTTCGGTGGCCTATATGTAACGCTAGATTTCGTCCGAAACAACTGGGCGGAGTTGGTCACGCTAATCCAACTGATACAGGAGCACTACTCTCGCCATGATATTGGCAGTAAAGCCGAAATCAGCATTAGCGTGGAGAAAGATGATGGAGAAGTTGAAAAGTTCGATTATGAGGGTCCGATTGATGAGCTAGACTCCGTTCTTGAGAGTGTAAGCAGCTTAGACGATGATTGACTTAGTTCCTATTAGGATGCAACACGAGACATTTGAGTTACTAAATGTGGCTGAGGATGTGTCTGAGAACGTTCACCAAGTAAACAACCTTTCTAAATCCGAAGAGTCACGCGAAAAGGTGATTGCCCAAGCAGAAAAACTTGTAGAAAAATCAGAAGAGTATAAACAGGCTGTCAAGCAGAGGAATGAAAACCCAAAGTGCGCTAATCGAATACTGAGTATCGAAGAAGCGGGCAAAGCTTGGAGCCTTGCCCTTCAGATGTGGAGTGAATTGCGGGCGGAAGAGTGGGAATCTGCTTGGGACAAGATGGTTTATGCTCAGCGGCATGCCCAAGCGTCTGTACGGGCAGATATGCTGGGTGACAAACTCAATATGACACCATTCTATAAGCGACTCAATATTATTGAGGAGTTGTTATTCCCAGATCAATTGTTTTCGAGTACAGGGATGCAGATTGGTACCGGGATATGCACCCTCTGTGAATCTGAGTACTCAGAGTGCCACCATATCAAAGGTCAAGCCTACAACGGAGAGTTTTGCGTAGTTAGGCTGGAAGACCCAAAGGAAGTCGACCATCTTGCACTAGTTGAGGATCCTGACGACAAGACCTTGCGAGTCGACGCGCTAACTCCTCTGGAATAACCCCATTCGACAGTTCTGTTCGCTCGGAGCCCAATTTCGGATTAATCCATGGGATTGTACGTCGTGGTCGGCGATTTCTGGTATGTACACACGAAACCACGAATTTCGTGTGAACGAGGCACCTTGTAGATCGACTTGGAGATACGTCGTGGCCCCTGGTTTCAGAAATGAAATCATGTGGTAGTTCTGTTGTTCACACGACGGGCAATGCAGGGGTAATTTGAAGCTATTGAGGCAAACCAAACTTAACCAACGAACTGAGCGGACTGCCCCAGATGTTGGTTAACCCTCGATGGGTATCTAACGCCTCGGTTCTCCCCGTCACTTACCCGTCTAGCGTAGCAACCGAAACACGTCCTCAGATGGACCTCGGAGAATCGCTGCATCACGAATCGGATGGAAACCAAGAAATTCCACCGATCCAGTGCGACGCATGCGAGTTAGCACTTCAGTCTCCAGACCGGCACATGCTGTCATTTCTGCTGCTCGACCAGCTTACAGCCCCGCTTATCGGCTGTGACGACCACCTCCAGCAGTTCGCTTCGATTTGTGGATACACGACGGAGGCCTCCGCTGAACTTCTTAACCACCGGCCTGCTGGCGGCGTGAGCTGTCCCAGTTGTGGCCTCGCAGCACATACGCCGCACCAGCCGCTCGTCCCGGTTGAGGACGGTGCTGTCGCGATTCTCACCTGCCCGGAGCATCAAACCGAGATTATCAACCGATTCCATACTGGTCTCGACACACAGCACCAACTGACAGTCCAACTTGACACGGCTGCACACCACGACGTCTCGTAACGAGGTTGTTCACTCGTCTGCGAGCGTTTCTAGGTCTTCAGAGACACGTCCGCAGAGCTCCGCCGCTGATCCATAGTCCTCGTCGTCAAGTGCTAGCAGAAATGCGAGAAGGTCATCCCGAAGTGAAGGGCTCACGTTGTCAACATTCTCCAAATCTATCGATGCGATTTTCGTGACCTCATCGATTTGGACGAACGATGCAGAATCTTTGTCAGCCATTTTGTTCAGGGCTACCGTCACACTGACCCGCGGTAGTCTTTCCGCTAATTCTCTTCTATATCGAGCGACTGTTTCAGGTTGACCTCTAAATAAAGGAACCGTAATGCCAACTACTGTGATCGTTCCGGTAGAGAGCCGTGTCTTCGTGTGGCGTCTGTTAGCGGTCCGGTTGAGAGATGATACGGCCGTGCTCGTCGATGGCATCAGCTAACGCTGTGTAGAGGTCCGCGCACGACTCGTCAGACTGTTTTCCGTCCGCAGGGGTGCCAAGTGTTTCCCAGTCGCCAACCACAACCAAACGTTTCCGAGCGCGTGTCAACGCGACGTTCAACCGCCGCGGGCCTTCTTCCGGCACAGTCAAGAACCCACTCCGATTCTCGGCGTTGCTCCGTACCAGCGAGACGATGATCGCCTCTCGCTCGCTCCCCTGAAAGGCGTCCACCGTGTCCACACTCACGTCATCGACACCGTCCGCCTCGACCGTCGCGAGCTCCTGCTTGATGTGTTCGACTTGTGCGCTGTAGGCCGCAATCACGCCGATATCGCTTCCCGGAACTCCCTGCTGGAGGAGGATACTGACCTGTTGGGCGGCTGCTTCCCCTTCCTGCGGATTCAATTTCGAATGCCCACCCGATCTGGTCTGTTCGTCCCCAACGAGATTGATTCCAAGCAAGGGTTCTAGGCCATCGAGTGTCCACGATTCGTTCCGGGTAGCCGTCTCAAGCATACCATCGTAGAACTGTTCGTTCGGAAACGCTGCAATCGATTTGTGCATCCGGTACTGTTTCGTGAGCATCACGGCGATGTCGTTGCCGTACCGATTTAGGAGGGCTTCGTACAGCGACGGCCGCTGCTCGTCGCCTAAGAGGTCGTCGCTGGCGCTGAACGGTGGGAGCTGCTTGTGGTCGCCCGCCAGCACCAATTTCTCGGCGGCATCGTATGCAATAAGCGTGCCGGCGCGACTTGCTTGAGTCGCTTCGTCAACCACTGCGACGTCGAAGGTGTCCTGGTCGAATTCTGCTGCTCCGTTTGTCGTCGCCGCAACTACGTCTGCCCCACTCGGTGGTGTCGCACCGTAGTAGCCTTGAGCGACTTCACTTGTGGAGTTCCGACCAACCCGTGCGATAGTCAGGTCGGTATCGTCGCGCTCTGCAATCGCGTGCAGCGTTCCCTCCTCCGGGTTGGTGAGGGTGCTGTCTCCGACGAGGAGGTTGTCGACCGCGGGATTCGAGTGAGCGCAGACGAGCACCTGTTGGCCCGCATCCACAGCCGCCTTGATATACGCTGTGAGTGTCCGGGTTTTACCAGTGCCAGGGGGCCCGTGGATGCAGACGCAGTCATTTGCAGCCAGTGCCCAGATCAGCGCGCGTTCCTGGGAGTCGTTCAGGTCAACCGCCGGATTCGGAGCCGCATACTTGTTCGGGGTGAATTCGATGTCCGTATTCCCGGTGAGGAGGTCCCGTTTCTCGTGGCTAGCTTTGACGCTTCGGATAGCAGCGTCGCGACGGTCGAAGGGCGTGGGATTCAGGATCTGATATAGCCACAGCTGGTTCGTGGTGTCCGTGAGGTATTGGCCGACTTCTGAATGCCGATGCACGTCGTTGTTCACTGCTTCGAGGCGGAGGCGGCGCGTGTTCACGTCGGTGGCGACGACGTGGATGGGGTCGAGGTCGGTGGCGTCCTCACAGACGACATAGTAGTGGTTGTCCTCGAAGATGCCGGCATCATCACGGAGGTCGAGGTCGCGTTCTGGCTCGTCCGGGTCCTCAGTGATGAGGATTGCCGAAAAGGCGTTCTGGTTGTTGATTTCGTGGTCGGTTGGCTGGAGTGGCCCCGTCAGCCGGGAATCTCGAGATGGCTGGCTTGCCGGCTGTGAGTTGTAGGCTTCCTTTCTGGCGGTGAGGGTCGCGTCACGTTCAGCGTCGACGACAGAACGGATGTCTCCGAACCACTTGCCAATATCTGGTTCAGGGATAGTGTCGATTGGAGCAATCGTTTCCGGCGGGAGTTTGGATTCATCGAGGGTTTCGATGTTGTCGTTGTATTCGGGAAGCCACCATTTGAGGCGGTGAGCAAGATTCGTGTCCGTAATGTCGGTGGCGTCGACTGTTGTTGGGAGGTTCTTGGAGCTGTCGTAGTATTTTATTGTCTGGTCTTGGGGGTGGTAGCGGACGTATCGGTTGGTTGGGCGGCCGGTATCTGGTTCGAAGATGGGAACGGCATAGAGGTCTTTCATCGCCCAGCCGTCGTCGACGATGTTGACGGCGCGTTCGCAAGCGGCGACAACATCGACGGTGCCTTTGTCGGTCTGGGTGAGGGAGAGTTTGAGGAGCTGGTTGTTGTCGTCGTATCGAGACCAGGCTTCGAAGTGGGATTCGTCCATCGTGATTGTGGGTGTGAAGAGTTGGGAGTGTTCAAGAATTTGAGTGCGTCAACAACTACCGATGAGGTCGGACTCGTCGTGGGGTTGTACAGTGCTATTGGGTAGTCAGGTGAACGGAATAAAAATTCGCCCCGGGCTGATACGATAAACAGGTGTGTGGCTGACGTACGATCATGTATATCGCTCTTCCGTAGGAGATTGTTGATACAGTTCCCCCAAAGGGTTCGAGGATAGAAACTGACCGTTAGACTGCTTAGCGACCTAGTTCGTATCTAGTTCGGTCTGTAGCACAATCGCAAGACAGCTCTACATCAACAATATGCTACGCATGAGCGCATGTATATTCTCTGTATGTAGCGGCTGTTTCAGCCCTTATTCTGGATAAAGAAACTGGGCTGACAACTACTGATAATGTGCACCACCGACCAGTTTACCGAAGCCTTCGATTTGTCATCCTTCACCGCTTGGGCCGGAATCTTGCGCTACCAAGACACCTCGAGTAGGATTAGCGCTGCTGGCTGGTCATAGTAGTGGCCGCATTAAGCACACTGAACTCGATCATCTCTTACAACCAGTGGTGTAATGACACGAAGCTCATTACACTTACAGGCGTTTTAGGCACCATTAGATGCAGTGAAGAAGAGTCTGATACACTAAATGAACGCCAGACCCTATATCTTCACCAGTATAGTTTGGTGCTAAACTTTCGCCAAGTGAGTCTACACCACTATCTTCTGAGGGGAGAAACCTGCGTGATGACCGATACGAAACTCAATCGCTCGTCCGGAGCCATCGTCACTTGAGTGGGACGGCCATCGCCGCCCCGGCTCATATCGTAGGGAGGGGCCTTACGGCCCTTACTCCCGCTTGAGCCGCACGACGGTGACGATGAGTGCCATGAGGCGGAGGGCCGTTGTCACGACCCATCTCATCGTCTCCGATACCGTGAAGCCTGCAATGATGGTTCCAATCATCACGCAGGTGGCAGTGGAATACTGCCATCCATTCATAACACGGCCGCCCAAATAAAGCCCCACGTTCCGCGTGCGCGCGAAAATCGACGGATAGCGCGGTGATGAAGTCGACCTCGTATACACTCGATATAGCCGTCGCTGAGAAGGCTTAGTGCGTAGGTGGATTAACTGCGCCACCCACGTGATGATTGGAACCAATTGATTGAATGAGTCCCTCATTCATAACATTAGTGCCTGAGTATGGGGTGGGGTGGAGTTAGACTAAAGTTTCACTCGGCTGTTGAGTGTTGGAGTCTGCGTTCCGTGGCAAACATTATGGGGTATGACCCCATAGGCTATAGCAGGTAGCAGATGACCGACGGCCACCCGCTGGAGCTAAACCGAGCTGTCCCCGGCGGCCGCATCGAGTTGTTTGCCGTCCCCGACGACGACTATCCCGGCGGGTGGTTCTACCGGTTCCAATACTACCACCCAGAACAAGGCGAACTGCTCCGATACGACAACGCCCACGACGACGATACACTCGGCTGGCATCACCGCCACATCACACCCGGCGACGACACCGAAATCACGTTCCACTCGCTGACAACCCACGTCGCTCGCTTCCTCACCGAAGTTGAGCACTACCCCACCAACGAAACCCATGACTGACACGCCTGACGACGGCTGGCCCGAGAAGTACCGCGACCCCCGCGACCGCCCCCATCCTGACGTCCTTCGCGTTACCGTCGAGGGCTTCGACCACACACGCGAGCAGACGCTTGCCGCTGCTGATGCAGTCAGCGATGGCGACGAGCAGCCGGCAGTCGTCTCGTTCGCGACGGTCGATGAACTTCGGAAAGTGCTCACAAACCGACGTCTCGAACTGCTGCGGGTGCTTATCGCGGCCGAAGGTGCCGCAGAGAGCATCTCTGCGCTTGCAGAGACGCTTGACCGCGATTATCGGACGGTCCACGACGACGTCACTCGGCTTGCAGACTACGGTCTGTTGTTCATCGTCGATGAAGGGCAGGCGAAGCGGCCGTACCTCCCCTACGAACGCATCCATCTGGATGTTGAGTTGGTCGGGGCCGAATCCAGCGACGAACCCGCACCCGCCTGACCAAACGGATGCCTGAGTGCCAGAATTGCGGCGGGCACGTGACCTCGGAGTATGTTCGTGTGTTCACACCAGATGGCGTCGCGGAACCGCGTGCCTACCCTAGTTGTGAGGATAAGGTTCGTGGTCGCGATGGCGTGCGTGACTCGCGGAGCTGAATCGAAAGTTATCCGGATGCAGGTGTGTCGGGTCTCTATCGGGCCGTTCTGACGATAGGTACGGGCTTTCCGGACGTCGACTGGGTTACTTGGACGTCCGCTGGAGAATCGTAGTGAGCGGCCGCTGGCTGGACCCATTCGTCTTAACCAACACTTGCGTATACAAAGCCCAGTTGTTGGTTAGCGAACGCACTCAAACAGAATGCGGAGCGTGTGGCTAAGGCCACCAATCCAAAACACTCCCCACAGTTCCGCACAGCGCAGCAGAAACCCATCTTGACGCATAAATTCCGCAGCAGTTCTAGTGAAATAGGCGCTCAGTAAGGATGCGAGTGGACCAATACCCCACCGTCAAAATTTACTCGGTTAATTATAAATAACCGAATGTTATAAGACACCACGGATGTATTGTTAGTTAAGAATCATTATGGGAGAGTGCTTCAACTGCGTAGGGGCTACCTCAAGGCAGTACACATTACGTCTGGAAGGCGGCAAGGTCATCGAGGATGTGCTTATCTGCGAACGCTGCGTTGCAGACTTTCAGACAGAAGACTGGATTACCGTTCAATAGAGTGTTGTCCCATCACGTGGCGAGCGTAATACGCTATCGATGAGCCTTTTCCCTGTACTTAGCGATTCATAGGATCCCGAGGAAACGAGTTTCCGCGTGAACCCTCGGGATTCCACGTCGAGAGGATGGACTTTCGAGATGTGCACACGAAATCGGGAATCCTGTGTGAACGAACCGATGGGAAGATTGGAACGTTCACCCGTTTAGACACTAATTCGCCGCAACACTGTGTCCTGACTGTGTTCTTGTTCACACGACCGGGCAACCGCTAGGTAAGTCGGGGTCGCTCAGCCAATACTACTCTAACCAACACCTGCCGGCAGATTCGGTCTGTGTTGGTTAACGTGGAGGGCGAGAATAGCACCGACCCAAGCGAAGAACCAGTCCGTTAGGCGTTTGCTGCGTCTTGCTGGGCTTCCGTCGACATCAACGGGAGGTCGACGTCGATCTCGTCGTACCAGACGACCGGCCGTTTCGCCTGCCCATCCTCCTCGAGTTTAAGCAGGCCGTAGTCTGCGAGCTCGTTGACGTTCTCCAAGACCTCCGGCGGTTTCCGGTCGTCGAGACGCCCGTCGCTTGACCGGCCGCCGAGACGGCTTCTTCCGAGAGTGGATAACTCAAGGATGCACCGTCTTCACCGGAGGTCTCCGACCGTGAGTCATCGCCCTTGGGGCTGTCAGCCGGCGACTCAGACGTTGGCGTCTCTGCCGTAGCGGGGCCGTCAATGTAGATTCGTAGTAACCTCATCCCCCTGTTCGAGAAAGCGTGTCTACTCCTCGGCTGGCTCCTCTAAGGGGAGGTGGCGCTTGTGGACAATTGCGAGTTTTGAGTCGGTATCCTCCGCTGTCTCTATCCGGTCGATAATCTCACGTACTGTCTCAAATTCCGGAATTGCCTCAAACTCATCATCGTCTATGTTTGCCCGCGTCTCGCAGCGAGTCAGGAGACGTAAGGGATACTGGTCTGTCTGAGGTTGAGGGAAAGTTGATGGACAACGAGGCGACTGATGTTACGAGGTGGTTAGGCGAGGGTGTGAGTGGAGACGGCAACAGTAGTTTCTCCATGGATGAGCCCACAGATAGCGGGCGAGACAGCCCTGAGATGGAGAGTAGTAGCGTCGGAGAATCCACCGACGAGTGGAGTCGGTTAGACGCCGATACGGCCAGTTTCTCCACGAACACCCAAGACCACTCAGCGTCCGGCGAAGACGAGAACAGCGAGGAATCCAGCGACGGTTAGAACCCAGCAGCATTTCTGGCGGCTCATGACCGGTTTGCACGAGCCAAACGGTTATGGGGTTCGGGCGCTAAATCCAGACTATGAGCCAAGGACGCGACGATACCGGCCAATTCAAAGAAACAGTGACCGAGCAGGACATCCTCAAAGTCTTCGACTATGAAGACGACCCCGTCCTCACCGCTCCCGAGGTCGCAGACGGATTGCGTCGCTTCGGCAAACAAATCACCCCCGAAGGCGTCCGCAACCGACTCGAAGAGATGGCCGATCAAGGCCTCGTCTCACGAAAGAAACTCGGCGCACGAGCAGTCGGCTGGTGGGCCGAAGTCGCCCCCGATCTCAACACTGAAACTGCCGAAACCGTCGAAGACCGGAAAGACTCCGACGAATGGGCTGAACTCTAGGTACGGATGGCGACGGTACTGTTGCATCCTGATGTCGAGAAGCAACTGGACGCACTCCCCAACGACATTGAGGACCGAATCCGCTCCAAACTAGGCGAAGCCGGCGACAACCCTAGCCGGCATTTGAAGCCACTCAAGGGCCGAGACGACTACTCGCTTCGAATCGGCAAACGCCGTGCGATCATCGACTGGCACACCAACCAGGACGAACTCAGAGTCCTAGAAATCGACACTCGCGATACCGTCTACGAATGAGCAGGCCGAGAGCCTCGGGGCTTAACCCGAGGCCGTTCACGAATGAGCACATCTGGCGACATCCGCCTTCCTAAGGGGTAAGTGGCCCCCAGCGACGAGCTCCCGAACGTTGTAGCGATGCCATGCCACTACGGACCTGTAGCAAACACTGCCGGTGTAGATTAGGTGACTTCTATGCGGCCTGGGATTCTCATAATGTATGCAAATTCTGTGATTCCCACACATTACGTAGAGTCTACGATTTCTATAATTTCTATAAATCTCGTGATTCAGCCCCTACACAGCCACAATTTCTATAAATTATGGAAACTATGCAATTCCCTAAAATCACGCAAAGTTTTAACATGAGAAGAATTATAGAAATTACCACGATGAGCGAGCCAACACCCCGCGCCGTCTCATTCGCGATGCTCAAAGGCGGCTTCGGCAAATCAATCTGCGCAAACACCCTCGGCGGCGTTCTCGGCAACCGCGGCCACAACGTCCTCGTCGCAGACCTCGACCCAGCAGGCCACCTCTCCACCGGCCTCGGATACTACACACGCGAAGACGAAGACAAAACCGACCTCGGAGACGTCCTCCTCAACGACGCCAACCCCCAAGAAATCATCAAGTCTCCCGGCTACGGATTCGACTTCATCCCCGCACTCAACCTCGAACGCGTCAACGACGATCTCGCCCGCGAGGACGTCTTCGCGAGCGACATGAAACTCAAAAACGAGCTCGTCGACCCGCTGCTCGGCGACGACTACGACTACATCCTCTTCGACGTCCCCGGCTCCCGGAACAAGCTCGTGAACAACGCAGTCGTCGGCGCACCGAACGCGATTCTCCCCCTCATGCCGGCTCCAGAAGCCCTGAACGGCCTGCGGGAGACGTCGAAGAAGCTCGTGATGGACATTCGGAAAGCCTTCGATTTCGAGATTCTCGCAACCATCCCGAACAACCTCTCCCAACGGATCGACCAGCGGACGAAGGACCGCAACCTGCTTGAGTCGATGAACACTGACCCCACGTTTGCCGCCTACCTCGAAGCTGGCCGTCGCGCCTCTTGGGAAGGCAGTCAGCCCGAGCTTCACGACGGCGTCGACGTCGAGGAAGTCCTGGACGAACACATCCCGTCGTTTGCGCGAATCACGGCCGAGCAGTGGGAACAGATCGATAACGGGGACCTCCACCTCAAGCCGGGCATCCGGCATTCCAGCGAGTTTGGGGACGCCTACGAGGAACGCCAGCCGCTAACGGCATACAACCCGGAGAACCCGCAGCTAGAGCACTTCGAGACGCTTGCTGATATCGTCGAGAACGGAGGGATGCAGGCATGAGTGGATTCGACCTCGGCGAGAGCGCGGAAGACGCGGACGACGACCCGGCCGAGCAAGAGACGGCCGAAGACGCGGAGCAGATGGAGTCGCCGGCAGAGGACGCCACCAGCGAGGAAGAAGAGGAAGTGAACCCGAAAGAAGAACCACAGTTCGGGACGGAGGACGTCCGCCAGTATTCGACGTACCCGCGCGAGGAGACTCTTGAGGAGTTCCAGCGGGTTGATACGGCGGAGGTGCAGCCGTTTCTTGTCTCAGAAGGCATCAAGAACGTTGAGACGCGGGAAATCCATGATGCGCTCTATCGAATGGCTATCGAGAATCCCGAGCGTCTTGGAGAGTTGATTATGGAAGGGCGCGGGCTTGATCCAGACCGTGAAAATTGAGTTCAGTAACTAAACGCTATTGAAATATTGACGGCCGTCGCCTGTACCACGGTTTAGAGTTATTATCTGCCTCTTCGTCGTTGCTATGACTATTGGGGTTCGTTTCCTCCTCCTCTGAGTCGACCTCTGAGACGACATGAATCTGTTCGATGTCATCTTCAAAAAAGAGAATCTTTTCCAGACCCATCTTTGACCAGTCACTCCCATCCCATTCGGCAGGACGGCCCAAAGCAAGCTGGCGTTCATCCCCCGACTCACTCCACTCAACAATATATCCCTGATACCACGAATCAGTAGTTAATACTCGAACGACGAACGCTGTCCTCAGCGAGCCCTCCCAGGGTTGGTGTGGGTGGCTATTCACGTCAAACCGTCGCTGAAGTCTATTGCGAGCGGCATAGGTGAAATCGCCACTAATAGCAATAGCCCCCAGAATTCCGACCACTACGGAGAGAAGTGCGAGTATGAGAACACGCTCTGGTCGAAATCCGCCTTCAAAGAATAATCCGACTGCTGCTGTTGGGTCGGTGATTTCCCCGCCAAACAGCGTGTAACCCCAGAAGAATAGTGGATCGATGATGAACGCTGCTGCAATACTCGCACCGAGTAGTCGCCCATCGGAGAGAGTCTCTCTGAGACCGCCAAATATGATAAGGGTATAGACTGCGATGAAACCGGGTGCAACAACGATTAACGATAAAAGGACATTCTCCGGGGAAATTGCTGGCATTAGGGCAGGTCTCTACTCGTCTTCAGTACTCGACTTGTCGTCTGTTTGCATCTGCGTCGGGATGTGTTCCGGAGCCATCGTGACGTGGTCTGCGTCTTCAGGGATTTCCCGCTCACCACCGAGAGCTTCTTGCTCACCGCGAGAACGGGAGTTAGCAATTATTTCAGAACGGTTTGTTTGTTCGTCAGTATCCTGATTTTTGCCGTCATTACTCATGCAGGATATTTTATTACCAGTCTGGGATATTAGTTTCCCCGCTGTTGCAGACAGTAGTTGAGACTGGCCGTCTCAATGCATACGGTTCTCGACCGCCTTCGCGATGGACAGTAATTCACCTTCAGCAATTTCGTAGCTTTCACACCTAACACTCTTTACAGGGCATGACGTACCTCCTTTCAACGATGTCCATCGACCGAGATATGTTCGAGAACACGAGCGAGGACGAGCTCGCGGATCTTTCGGTCCCTGATCAGGTTCTCGGGTTTCTCGCCGCCAACGAGGATCGGGCGTTCAAGGCGCGCGAAATTCCCTCTCAGATCGGCGTTGACGACGGGGCGGTGAGCACTGCACTCTCACGATTGAAGGATCGCGGTCTGGTCGAACACAAGGCGACGTACTGGGCGATAACCGACGACGCCGAGCGCCTCGAAGGATACAGCGGCTACGAACGGGCGACCGCACTGTTCAACGACCAACTCGGTACAGAGGATAAGGAGGCGTGGCGCGAGCACGCACCCCAGAAGCCCCACCCGAGCGTCGAGGATGAACAGTGACCGACGAAGGGACACCGATCTTTGAGCGTGGCGATGTCGTCTACGGCGATGACCCGTTCAAAGGCGAAGAAGACGCTCGTCCCTAGCTTATCCTCTCGAACCACGAAGGCCGTCCGTTCTACGGCGAGCAGTATATCGCAGTAACACTAACGTCGAAGTCTTGGATGGATGGCCTCCTCGCCATTCCTGAGGAGAGCTGGCTTCGTGGCGGGACACCGGACGAGAGTCGGATCGTCCCGTGGGGCGTCCAATCCATTGACCACGAGGATATCGACTTCTGGCAGGGGTGTCTTGCCGGAGATCTCGTTGACGAGACGGTTGCTGCACTCGTTGAGGAGCTTCAGTAGCATATACACCACATTTTCATTCAAAATTGGATGCATTTATGTCGGTAGCTAGTAATTTGTAAAATAATGCCCTCCCTGAACAGCCGTCTTACCTTCGCAGTTGCCGGAGGAGTGTTGAATACTGTACTTCTCAACTGGTGGCTCATCTCCATTTTAGGTGGAAGTGGTCCTGGCCCCCAAACTACCATTGCCACCCAGATTGGGGCGTGGTCGTACTGGATCATCGGCCCGTTCCTCCTTGGGGCTATCCCATTCTATCTCTATTTCGAGTACAACCTATTCACCGCTCCCCTACTGACAATTCTGCTCTCTGGGTACTGTCTCGCAGACAGACTACCGGGAGGTTCGATGGAAGACTTCACAGCATTCTATTTCGGTGTCTGGCCGTTCTTCCTCGCTGTTATCGGGGTGATAGCCGCCGCCGAATACTACGTTCGAATGCGGTGATACCTGAAGACAATGCCGGACGACACTGAAGTTGTGAACGCTGTTCAAGAACTCGAGTAGCCTCATTGTCCGCTTACCCGTCGTAAGCGGCAGTACTATTTTGATTTGCCAGACGTGCCATGTATTGTCTGGTTGGTGGTTTGTAGAAATCCAAACGCAGAATCTGTGTTATCTTCCAGATCCCAGAGTTTTGTATAGCGGTATGTAGTTTAAGATTGCGCTTATTCCGGCATAGCAGGCGCTTCAGAGCCCGAAAGCCGTGATTTCGCTCCGACAGAGTTGGTTTGGTTTAGAAGCGTAAAACAAACCAGAACTAAGAGGGTGGCCGCCCTCCCGTAAGCACGAACAATGGAAGTCCCACAGCGAGCGTCTATATCCCACCAAAACGTCGATGCTGGCCCAATCGCTAAACGCACCGTCGTAAACAACAGCGAAGTCGTCGCCTGTGCTGGCTGCGACGAGGACCTCGACACCAGCAACTACCACCTCCACACCACCCTCAGATTCGGCGCTGGCGGTGGCCGAGGCGTCCGCTACAAATCCTTCGTACTCCACGATACGGAGTGTTTCAACACGTGGCAGCGTGATTTAGATGTCTAACAACGACGCTACCCCTGGGGTTCGCGACCTCGAAACCCTCCTCGACGACCGGATGGTCAGCCTCGAAAGCCCACAGACCCAGCAAATCACGAGGGTCGCCGTCAACAACCTGTTCCAGTTCCTCACCGCGAACAACGACGTCGACCGCGTCCCAGACGTCGACGAACAGGACGCTCGAGATTGGGTTATCCACCTCGTGAAAGAAGACGACCTCGCCGCGAACTCCATCCGGACGTATTTCGCGCTCGCTCGCGCCACCTTCGGCTGGTGGCAACGCAGCGGCGAAATCGACCAAAACCCGCTCGCGACGACCACCGCCGAAGAAGTACTCCCATCGAAGAGCAACGACGTCGAGCAACAATTCTGGACTGCCGATGCTCGCGAACGGTTGCTCGCCCACGTCGACGAGCGCGCCCATGCTGCACTCGAGAACGACAGCAGCGACGCCGCACACGCGTTCCGGGACCGCTCCCTCGTCTACATCCTTGCGGATACCGGCGTCCGTGGAGCAGAGGTCTGCAGCGTCAGTCGCGACGACCGCCGCAACGGCCTTCGGTGGGAAGACGCCGACCTCGAGGCGGGCGTGATGACTGTCCTCGGGAAGTCCGGCGACCAAGAATCGGTGTCGCTCCCGGGGGTAACCACCGAGAAGCTGGGGCGCTACCGACGGCTCATCGACGCTCCCGACGAGTGGCCCGTCATCCCGACCGGCGATGCAGCCTCAAAATACCGGGCCGTTCGCGAGCAGCTACGCGAACGCGAGTACGGGAACGAGGCAATCGAGGGAGTCCTGGAAGACTGCGAAATCGACGAGGTGCTGCGCGAGTATGCGGTTGTGCCGCCTGCGTTGACGACAGAGGGCGCGAGAACGCTCTTGAAGCGGCTTTGCGAGGAGGCGAACGTCGATATTGATGGGGATTATTTAAAACCGCACGGCGGCCGGCGTGGACTCGGCCACGATCTCTACGGCGAAGTTACTGCCGAGAGCGCACAGGAGGTTCTCCGGCACAAGTCCATCGAGACAACCCACGCCTCCTATCGGGAGCGGCGGGCCGAGGACCTGAGCGCGGATATCGAGAAGGTCCGGTATAACAACACCGACGAAGAGTGAGGCGCGAAACGCCGGCAGTGAGGAACTTTAGAGGCTAAAACAGACGTATGGGATCCTCGCTGACCGAGGCTCGAAAAGCCTGAAACCTCGGACAGTACACTGAGCCGCGTTGACCTATATTGCCTCCTCAACACAGAGGTCGATATTCTCGTCGAGGCGAGCGTTTTCGGGCATAGATCACTCAGAAAACGCTCCGCCTCACCTTTCAATCCTTATCTGAACACCGCCTCCTGAGAAGGGTGAACAGTTAGGCGGTCGCAGTCGCCGTCAGCTCGTCTGATTCGCGCAGCGTCTCGAGGAACTCCTCGGCATCGAGGGCAGCCATACTCCCGGTGCCGGCGGACGTGATCGCCTGGCGGTACCGGGGGTCGGCGACGTCGCCGGCGGCGAACACGCCATCGACGCTCGTCCGGGCCGTCGGTCGGCCGACATCGTCTGCCTGCGTGAAGATGTAGCCGCTTTCGTCTCGTTCGACGGCAGTCTCATCCAGGAACCGCGTGTTCGGCGTGTGGCCCACCGCGTAGAACACGCCGCCAACATCGACGGTCTCCCGCTCGACGTCGACCCCGGACTCGGCCTTCTCCGTGGGGTAGCCATCGGGGTGGGAGACGAGCGTGGCACCGGTGACGCCCGTCTCCTGGGAGCCGTGGATGGCTTCGAGCTCCGTGTTCCAGCGGAACTGGACGTCGTCGTGGTCGCGAGCGCGGTCGGCCATGATCTCGGACGCACGCAGCTCCTCACGTCGGTGGACGACCGTCACGGAGTCGGCGAACTTCGCGAGGAACAACGCTTCCTCCATGGCGCTGTCGCCGCCGCCGACGACGAGGACATCGTCGCCGCGGTGGAACGCGCCGTCACAGGTCGCACACGTCGAGAGCCCGGCCCCCATCAGCTCGTCTTCGTTCTCGGCACCGACCCAGCGCGCGCTCGCGCCGGTGGCGACGATCAGCGACCGCGTGTAGAGCGTGTCGCCGGTCGACAGCGATAGCTCCAGCGGCTGGCCGTCCAGGTCCGCAGCCTCGATGCGGCCGTGTTCGAACTGGGCGCCGAACTGCTCGGCCTGCTCTTTGCCGCGCTGGACGAGTTCCATCCCGCCGACGCCGTCGGGAAAGCCGAGGTAGTTCTCGACGTCGGTCGTCAGCGTGAGCTGGCCGCCCGGCTCGTCGCCCTCGAGAACGAGGGGGTCGAGGTCGGCCCGCGCAGCGTAGACCGCTGCCGAGAGGCCGGCGATTCCTGACCCGGCGATGACGAGGTCGTGGATATCCTGAGTCATTTACTCGGTGTAGCTCTCGATGAGCGTTCGAAGCTGGTCTTCGCCCTGGAGACCGACGACTTCCTCGGCTTGCTCGCCGTCCGCGAAGAGGACCAGCGTGGGGACGCCACGCACGCCGTACGCGCTGGCGAGGGGTTGATTTTCGTCGACGTCGATTTTCGCGACGGCCGCGTCGGTCTCCTCGGCGAGCGTTTCGACGACGGGTTCGAGCATCTGGCAGGGGCCACACCAGTCGGCGTAAAAGTCCGCGAGCACGACGTCGTTGTCGCTGGTGACGTCATCGAGCTCTGTCTGGCCGTTCACGTAGAGTGGTTCGTCAGGCGTTGCGGTGCCAGTCGTGGCTGCAGTATCGGTTGCCATCACTCGATAGTATGTGAGTGCAGTAGTTAAGAGTTTTGGACGTACTACACAATACTACTGGCCGGTAACTCACCTACCACACCGTAACCGCGCGCGGCTATGAGAAGCAGATATGGTTTTGGGATAGGATTAAGCGACTAGCTGGGGCTGCGGGACCGCAGAAGCACACGTCAAAGGGACAAGAAACGTTAGCTTTCGGCAGATTGGGGCACGCTATCGGGCTGTTCGTATTTCGTCTCGAACTCCTGGATGAGCTGGCCCATCTTCGCGTACCAGTCGTTGAGCATCCGCTGCATGTCATCCGTAATCTGAGACGGATCGCTTGGCGAGTAGACGTGGTAGTAGCCGCCCTGCTCGTAGTTGACCTGTTCTTTCTCGATGAATCCCGTCTGGAGGAGCCGCTGAACGGCCCGGTACGCCGTCGAACGCTCCCGGTCGACGGCCTCCGCGAGTTCGTCGACGGTCATCGGTTCCTCGGCCTCAACGAGCGCTTGAAAGCACTCTTTGTCGAGTTCTTTGAGGCCGTGGAAACACTCCAGAAGCCCCTCACACTCCATATCCTGACGGAGTTGTTCGGACATCGAATCTGGCATTAGTATCACTCAATCGTAGGGGCTGTGCAGTTATAAGATTTTTGTATGGATTGCACAATTGTGCGCTATAGCGGCCCGAGAAACAGGGTTAGACGCTCCCCGTGACCACGGGTTACGTCGCCGACAGGCGACACCAGAAGTCAGCGTTGTCGTCGCGAAGCTGGCACACCGCAGCCAACAGGATCGCACCACTTACGACGACGGTCGCGCCGAAGATGAGCGCGATACTCACAGTGTTGAGGACGGCGATGTCGTAGGCGGTGCCGACGCGTTTGGCGGCGACGGCGACGCTGCCGGCGAGTAGCATCGTCGCGAAGTACCCCTTGATGTCGTCCTCGTCGACGATGTTCGAGACGCCCGCGCCGATGCGCGCGCCGAGCGCGCTCCCGGCGAGCAGCGTCGCCACGACCGGAATCGCGACGAACCCGTCGCGGGCGTAGACGAAGGCGCCGAACGCTCCCGAAATCGTAATCTGGAGGATGTCCGTGCCGACGGCGATGGCAGCGGGGACGCCCAGCCCGTACATCATCGCGGGCATCAACAGGAAGCCGCCGCCGACGCCGAGAAGCCCGGAGAGGACGCCGACGACCAGACCGATACCGAAGATGATGCTCGCAGATACCCGAACGTCTCCGCGGAGCGTCACCATCGGAGGAATTTCGAGTGCCTGTACGCGCTCGGAAAGGTCGACACTCGCTGTGGTGCCGCTAGCGCGGGCGTCACGGAGCGTGAATATCCCCACCGTCGCCAGCAGGCCAACGTACGCGACGCTGATGACCAGGTCGGCGTTCCCTGCCGCGTGGAGGGCGTCGACGACACGCTTGCCGGCTTCGATGCCGATCGTCATCGCGACGGTCATGATGACGGCGAGTTTGTAGTCGACGTGACCGTGATCGCGGTGGCGGAGCGCGCCGATGACGCTCGTACCGAACACGAACGCGAGTCCGCTACCAACGGCGACCCGCGAGGGGTAACCCATCACGAGTAGTGCGGGCGTGACGAGGAACGACCCGCCCATCCCGAAGAAGCCGAAGAGGATGCCGATGAGCAACCCGAACCCGGCGAAGAAGCTGACGAGCAGCAGACTCATCCCGAGCAGTTCCACAGCTTACTCACCTCCGAGCGCTTGTTTTACGTTCGGCCCAAGCGCCTTCGTAACGACACCGTAGCCGACGTGGAGGACTATCGCTTCGAGCAATACGGTGCCGATCAGTCCTGCTGCTTGTACGGTCGGTGGGAGCGACAGCGTGTCGATCATCGCTGCGGTCCACCCATCCGAACCGGGTTTGTGCGAATCATACTTTTCTGCACATGGCACCGTAACCGGCAGTGGGTATTAACACTTTTGGGACGACTGCACAATACTATTTGCGGCAGCACTCTATAACTTATCGAATGAACACGAGTAGGTAAACACCAAAGAGAGGGGCGATAAAATCGTAGATACTGTCGAAATTGGATACTTCGACAGGTCAGTTATCAATCGGAGGGCGCAGGCGCAGGTGGTTCGTGCGTACCAAAGTCAGGATGGGTCTCCTCCATCCAAACGTACACTACTGCACCCGACGCAAACATCAGGCCCGCAGTCAGGTAAAACGCGGCTGCTGCATTCACGAACTCCATCGAGAGTCCAATCAGGACCGCGCCGACAGCGTAGCCGGAATCACGCCACATCCGGTAGACGCCCATCCCCGCCGACCGCCAAGTCGGGTGAGCTGCGTCGCTCGGAACCGTCATCAGGTTCGGGTACAGCAACGCCATCCCGAGCCCGGAGACCCCAGCCAAGACGGCCCACGGGAGGTAGCCATCGACGAGCACCATCCCGAGGACGCCCGCGCCCGCGAGGAACATCCCGGCAACGACGGGCGGACGGCGGCCGATGCGGTCCGCGAGCCCCCCGGTCGCAATCTGGAGGAAGTACATCGCACTGTGGACACCGACGACGACCCCAACCGCCGCGATACCGAGGCCCTGACTCGTCAGGTACAGCGGGACGGCAATCCAGAACAGTGTATCGACGAAGTTCTCTATGTGGCCGGCCTGCGCCGCCGCGAACAGCGTCCGGTCGCCGTACGTCGCGCGCTTCAGCACCTTATTGAACGGGAGGTTCGCGTCGTGATGGTCGTCGTCACCCTCGGCTTGGGCGTACTGGACAGTCTCCTTGATCAGGAAGATCGAGATGAGGAACGCCAGCACGACGACCACTGCGAGGAAGTAGAACGGCTCGGGCCGCAGACTCCACTGGCCAGCGATGACGCCCGTGACCCAGGCGCCGACGGCGACGCCAGTGTAGCCGAACGCCTCGTCGATGCCGACCGCGAGCCCGCGCTGATCGGGGCCCGCGAGGTCGATCTTCGCGTTGATCGCCATACTCCAGGTCAACGCCTGGTTGATCCCCAGCAGGACGTTCCCGACCGTAATCCAGCCCCAGCTCGGGGCGAAGATGAGAATAATCGGCAGCGGGAGCGCTGTCGCCCACCCGGCGATGAGGACGGGCTTGCGGCCGTACTCCTCGCCCCACTTGCCGGCGTAGAGATTGAGGATCGACTTCACGACGCCGAACGAAACGACGAACGAGCCGATCACGAGGAACGACTCGACGCCGAGGACGTCCTCCCCGAGTACGGGGACGACTGTCCGTTCGGAGCCGATGGTCAGGCCGGTCGCGAACACGAGCAGGACGTGCAGCGAGAACTGCCCGAGGTGTTCGCGGATTCCTTGGCGGAGTTCAGTTGTCGTACTCATGAATTACTCGGCCGCACAGTTGTTTGGGCCCAGTTCTAGTTCGGCTAGTTTCTCCTCGGGGATCGACTCCTGGCCGACGTTCGTCCGCTTGACGCGTTCGAAGTTCGGCGGATGGTCCGGGATGTCCGACGCGAGCTCCTCAACGAACGCCTCCCGGTCGCGGCCAAGGTCGTCGTTCCGTGCTCTGACCGCCGCGAGTGTGGCGGCCACCGGCGGTTCAGGCGATCCCGGATCGTGCGCCGGCAGGACCAGCGCGTCGTCGGGGCGGTCCAGCAACCGCTGGAGGCTCTCGTACAGCGTCGCGGCGTTCTCCTTGACGTTAACGTCCTCGATGCCGGCCTCGACGCCGAGTTCGACGCGGCCGACGCTGTCGTGGAACAGCGTATCGCCAGTCAGAAGCGCCACACCTTCGACATCGAAGGAGACGCTGCCCTCGCTGTGGCCGGGCGTGTGGACGACCTCGATGTCGAGGCTCCCGACCGTCACAGTCTGTCCATCCTCGACCGGCGTCGCATCGAGTGCAAGCGCATCCTTTTGGTGGAGATAGTATGGAACGTCGTGGCGGTCAGCGAGATCTGCCGCCCCTGAAACGTGGTCCGCGTGGGCGTGCGTGTCGAAGACGCCGACGAGCTCGGCGTCGTAATCGTCGAGGACAGCGTCGTACTCGTCGAGGTTGTGTGACGGGTCGAAGACGGCAGCCTCGCCGTCGGAGACGAGCACATGCGAGAGACAGCCCTTCCCCGGACGGGCGACTTGCACGAGGGCCCCATCGACGTCTACGGGGACTTCCGCGTGCCGATGGACGCGGCTCCAGCCGTTCATCCCGTCCGTCAGCGTCACCGCATCGTACCCCAGCTCTCGGAGGACGGCCGTCGCAGTCTGGGAGACGACGCCTGCTGCACAGACAGTAACGATTTGCTCGTCACTGGGCAGGTCGTCGAGCGTTTCGATGGCCTGTTCCGGGTCGTCAGTCAGTTCGTCGTAGACGTCGACGTTACGGCTGCCCGGAATGTGCCACTCCTGGAAGTCTTCTTCGTGGCGAATATCCAGCACGAGTGGGCCATCATCATCCTGTACCTGTTCGCCGAGTTCCGCTGCCGAGAGTTCCTGCATCGGTAGTCTGGATTAGCAGATATATTATCATATGGGTACTGCCGGCCATGACCGGCACCGCTAATTACGTCGAGTTCGAACCTACGCGTATGGGACTGTACGAGGCCTCCATTCGAGTGAAACACGAATGCCCGTACCGACGGATTTCGGAGCGATACCCGGATCTGACAATACGTGAGTGGCCGTTGAGCGACTGCCAAGTACTCGAAATCACAACGGAGACGACGCCAACCGACGAACTACTCGACGAGATCAACGAGATCGGCACCGTACTGTACGAATCGGCGGACGACAACGGGTATCACGTCGTCACTCAGTCCTGTCTTTGCTCGCTCGAAGACTCCGTCATCGACCGCTTCGAGGAGCACAACTGCCTGTACCAGTCACCGACAATCTATCGTCAGGGCTGGGAGCACTACACGGTCGTCGCGTTCGACAGCGAGGACGTGCGCGAACTGCTCGAATCGCTCCGTTCCGACAGAGAGATCGAACTCCTCTCGAAGACGTCAATCTCGGAGACACAGATTCCCCACAGTATGCTGGCGCCGGCGAATCAGCTGTTCGAGGACATCACTGACCGGCAGTTAGCCGCACTCCAGCTTGCCCTCGAAAGCGGCTACTACGAACAGCCCCGGAGGACGTCGCTCCGCGACCTCGCCGAACGGACGGCCGTCGCTCGCTCGACGTACGAAGAACACCTCCGGAAGGCAGAGAACAAACTGCTCACGAACGCGGGCCAGTTCCTACGGCTGGTCACCGCGACCTCGACGACCGACCCACTGGGCATCGAGGACGGTCGACGAATCGAACAGGCCGCTGACTAACGACGGTCGGCAAAGACTACAGCAGCAACGCACCAGCGGCATACGCGAGGGCGAACGAGAGGGCGAACGATCCGATCCACGCACCAATCGTCACACCGATTTTCCGGGCGTCTACCGCTTCTCGACCGCCGACAGCGGCACCACTTCCGATGATGGCGCTGACGACGATTTCGTTGAACGAAACTGGGACTCCCAGCAACACGGCCAGCTGTGCGATCAGGAACGAGGGGACGAGCGCCGAGATGGAGCGTCGCGGCCCAAGCGATGAATAGTCCTGAGCGAGCGACTTGATCATCCGTGGCGCACCCGTCCACGAGCCGACGAGCATCCCGAGGCCGCCGCCGACGAGCACGGCGAACGTCGAGACCATCCCTACCTCGTCGAGCAGCGGCAACAGCGGCCCGACGGCGAGCCCGACCTGACTCCCGCCGGCGGAGAACGCCACGAGCGACCCGAGCGCGAGCAGCACACGCCGCAGGCCACCGCGCTCGTCGCGACTGACATCCCACCAGACGACCACCGCGACGACGAGCGCTGCGAAGCCGGTAATCCCGACCGCCGACGCAAGTCCATCGACTGCCAGCGTCCGCTGTCCGAGCCCACGGATGGTTCCCGCTGCGCTCCCTTCACCGAGAAAACTGAACTGAACGTTTACGAGGACGGCCCCGACGAGGCCTGCGAGAACGGGGATACTGTACCGCTCGGGGACGTCGGGGCGTGGTAGCAGGCTTGCGATGGTGAACGCGATGCCGCCGCCGATGAACGGAGTCAACACCCAGACGGCGGCAATCTGCTGGTACTTCGGCCAGACCGGTGAGCCGCCAAGCGCGAGGCCGACGCCAATTACAGCGCCGGTCACGGTGAACGCCGTCGCGATGGGATAGCCGGTTGTGATGCCGATTGCCATCAGCCCCGCACCCAACACGAGTACGAGGATGACACCGGCGACCGGGAGACTGATTCCACCGACGAGGCCGCTCCCGATGGCTTCCGAGACGTTGCCGCCTTGCGTGACGGCACCGACGAAGCCGAAAAGGCCGACGAGGAGGGCGGCACGCATCGTCGAGATGGCGTTCGCCCCGACGGCAGGGGCATACGGCGTCGCCCCACTCGAGCCGGCGCCGATAACCCACGCCATGAACAGGCTAGCCAGCGCTGCACCGACGAAGAGGGCGATGAGAGCGGGGTCCATAAACAGTGAGTTAGTCTGCGCCCGTCACGGCAGCGTCACGCGCCTGGCTGCGGCTCCGCCAGAAGCCCTGGGCGTACGCGCCGAGGAACATCCCGGCGAGCGCCCAGAGGATGGTGATGTTCCCGATGCCGAGGCTCGCGTAGGCGGCGCCCGGGCAGATGCCGGAGAGCCCCCAGCCGACGCCGAAAATGGCGCCACCGATGAGGACGTTCCGGTCGAAGGACTTCAGGCGGCGCTCGAAGCTATCGCCGGTCAGCGGCGCGCGGCCCAACAGCCGCGGCGCGAGGAAGAACGTCACGCCCGTCACGGCGGCGCCGCCGAACATCACGAACACCAGCCCGAAGTCCTCGAACTGGAGGAAGTTCAGGACGACCTCGGGCCGGGCCATCTGGCTGTACGCGAGCCCGAACCCGAAGATGAGGCCGCCGACGAGAATCAACGGCATGAACGCTGGATGCCGGTCACTCATTACGGGCTCACCCCCAGTGCGGCGACCACTTGTGCGGTCACGATGGCGACGGTGAGGAACGCGAGGACGCCCACGATGGACGTCTTCGACGCCGACCCGACGCCACAGACGCCGTGGCCCGACGTACAGCCCTTGCCGACGCGCGTGCCGATGCCGACGAAGACACCGCCGACGAGCAGCCGCCACGGCTGGACGTCGGTCGTCCATGCGCCGCCCTGATAGACGACGGCGTAGACGGCCGCGCCGAGGACGATGCCGAGCGTGAACACGAGCCGCCAGTCCCGAGAGGTGACGTACTGCTGGAAGCGGGACTGGTCGGAGACGTACGACAGCGTCGACTCCAGGAACGTGCTGGCGCCGGCGCTGATGCCGGTTCCGAGGTAGATGACGGTGACGCCGAGCCCGACCAGCAGTCCGCCGATAGCGTAGCGGCTGATGCCGTTCGGGAACAGCTCAGCGGCGACCTGTAGTGGAAGTGGGTCAAGTACCATCGGCGTCGTTAGTCACCTGCGAGGGAGTCCTGGCTGGCTGCGCAGTTGTTCGGGCCGAGCTCCAGGGTGAACGCTTCCTCGTCGTCGACGGCGTGCTGGCCGAGGTTCGTCGCGATGATGTCCTCGTAGTTCGCCGGCCGCGGCGGCATGTCCGAGAGGACCAGGTCGACGAACTCCTGTTCGTCCATCGTGAGCGCGTCCATCTCCTCGACGAGTTCGCCGATGGGCGCGGTGTAGGTGCCGTCGGCGGCTGGCTCGGCGGCGTCGCTGAAGTGCGCGCCACCGACGAGCGTGTCGTCGGGTAGCGTCAGCACGCGCTCCTGG
This sequence comes from Halobacterium sp. KA-4, assembly GCF_021028995.1. Lineage (GTDB taxonomy): Archaea > Halobacteriota > Halobacteria > Halobacteriales > Halobacteriaceae > Halobacterium. Next base: position 35,474 of record NZ_JAJJZG010000014.1, read on the forward strand.
AGGGACTCGTAGAGCATGCGCGCGGCGTCCGGCGCGCCGTCGTCGCCCTCTTCGAGGTCGGGGCGGGCGACGCTCTCGATGAACAGCCCGTCGCCGGTCGCGAGCAGGCTGTCGTCGACGAGGTACGAGGTCATCCCGGTCGTGTGACCGGGCGTGTAGACAGCTTCGATGGTAGCGTCGCCGACGTCGAAGGTGTCGCCGTCTGCGGCGGTCGTCATGTCGTCGGCGTACGTGATGCCACGGTCGACAGCGGCCTCCGGGATGACGCCCTCGATGCCCTCCTCAGCGAGATTGCGAACACCGGAAATGTGGTCGGCGTGGACGTGGGTATCTAGGGCGTACTGCAGGTCGACGCCGAGGTCGTCGGCGTCGTCAAGGTAGCGGTCGGTGAACGCCCGCAGCGGATCGATGATCGCGGCTTCGCCATCGTCGTACAGCAGGTAGCCGAGACAGCCCGAGGAGGGGCGCTGGTACTGCAGCAGCGTGCCGGCGCCGTCGTAGCCTTCGACTTCGACGGCCTCGTAGATGCGCGCCCAGCCGTTCATCCCATCTTCGAGGTGGTCGACGTCGTAGCCGCGTTCCGCGAGCGTGCCCGCGACGAACTCGCTGGCGCCGCCCTTCGCGCACAGGACGGTCACTTCGCGGTCGTCGGGAATCTGGTCGAGGACGTCCTCGTCGATGTCGTCCTCGAGGAATTCGAAGTACGGGACGTTGATCGACGTGACGTTCTCCCCGTCGATGTGCCACTCTTCGTAGTCGCTGGTCATTCGCGCGTCGAGGAGCGTGACGTCCTCGCCGGCGTCGATGCGATCTTTGAGCGATTCCGGATCGACGGATTCCACGTCGGCGTCCGGAGTCGGAAAGTCGTCGGCGTTCATATTGTGCAGTCGCTTCTACTGGGTGGACGCACAAAAGCATTTGCATAGTAATTCCCATTCCAAGCAATACTGTAGGGTGGCGATATTCTGAATACCACGCCTAAATGCCTATTTGTAGGTATTACGGCGTTCAAACCCGGTTCCCTCGCCCAGCAGTAGTTGGTGGTTTCCACAAGAATCGACAATCTTTTAGTTGCGTAGTAGGTATTGTGCGATAGCTCCAAGACAGACTACCGGAGCAGACAAACCATGAGTGCAGATTACGACATCACGGAGACGCTCGACGTCAAAGGCGCATCGTGCCCCATGCCAGTAGTGAAGACGAAGTCAGCCATCGACGACCTCGCCGAGGGTGAAATCCTCGAAGTATTGGCGACTGACGCTGGAAGCATGAGCGACATCGAAGGCTGGGCCTCCGGCACCGCCGGCGTCGAGCTCGTCGACCAGCAGGAAGGCGACGACGTGTACACGCACTACGTCCGCAAGACGGAGTAACGATGAGCACGGACACACCCGACGCGTCCGCCGACGACACGCCCTCGCGTGCGGAACTCGCCGCACGCGTCGACGAACTCGAAGACGCGCTCGCCGAAGCCACCAGCGAGGACGACGCCAAGAAGATGAGCATCATCGCCACGAAGGGCACGCTCGACATGGCGTACCCGCCGCTCATCCTCGCCAGCACCGCGGCCGCGTTCGGCTACGAGGTGACCGTCTTTCACACGTTCTGGGGGCTGGAAATCCTCCACGAGGAACGCTCGAAGAACCTCAAACTCAGCTCCGTCGGCAACCCGAACATGCCCGTCCCGAACGCCGTCGCAGCGCTCCCAGGCATGGACCGCGTGACGACGAAGATGATGGAGAAGAAAATCGACGACAACGACACCGCCACCATCGAGGAACTCATCGAGACGAGCCTCGACATGGGCGTCGAGTTCCAGGCCTGTCAGATGACCATCGACCTGATGGACTACGACGAGGACGACTTCTACGACGGCGTCACCACCGGCGTCGGCGCGGCGACCGCCCTCCAAGACATGGCCGAGGCCGACATCCAGCTCCTCGTCTGAACTCCGATGCACAAACCCGGGAGCCCGATTCCCAGCTTTCCAGTGCCTTAGGCGGGCAGAAACCACCGAAGCGGTCGACCTGCTCGTGTTGTCCAGCCAAGTTCGGTCTGGGAGGATGTCACCCGCCGTAACCCTCGCCCTCGATTGGACCGCTGAACACGCCGTAAAGGAATTTGAAGTACCACAAGACCAGCAGCAGGACCGGGAATCCGAGGACGGTCACGAGGTTCAACGCTAGCGGCGACACGACGGCTTCTCTCACCAGCAGTCCGGTCGGCGGATAGACCGTCGGATACAGCAACACCGCGACCAAGAGCGTCAGCAGCGTGGGGAGCGCCAGCGCGCTCGCGAGCCAGGCTCGGTACCGGCCGCGTCTGGCCAGCACGCTCCCGCCCACCCCGGCGACGATAGAGAGCGCGACGACTGCAGCGACGGGCAGCGAGAGCACCGCGCTGGCGGCCCCACCCGCATCGGTCGCGACGACGGTCCCCAACAGGACGACCACGCCGCCGAGGTACGCGACCGTCGCGCCGACGCCGTACGAACGCAACTCCGACGCCAACCCAGGGTCGGTCTTCGCGGCGAGGAACGCCGCCCCCGTGACTATCGAGACCGCGACCAGACCGACGCCGGTCAACACCACCGGTAGCGTCGCCCCACCGAATAGCCACCGGCCGGCGAGCATCCCCAACAGCAGCGGCGCGAACACGCTCCCGCCGACGAAGGCGTAGTCGGTGTAGCGCTTCCAGCGCTCGTCCTCGCGCTGCTCGCGGAGCTCCGGACCGAGCCCGCGGAACACCAACGCAACGACGAACCCGAGTGCGAGCAGATAGTTGTCCGCCAGGAGCCGCGAGTACACGCACGGGAACGCCGCTAGCAACATCGTCCCGAACGCCACGACCCACACCTCGTTGGCGTCCCACACCGGGCCGAACGCCGCTAGGAACGTCTCCCGCTCGTGTTCGTCCGTCCGGGTCGCGTACAGCATCCCGATACCGAAGTCGAAGCCATCAAGGACGATGTACATCCCCAACGCGAACACCACGGCGCCGAACCAGACCTCCGGCAGGGAGTCGACGAGGTACGTGTCGACGGGAATCAGTGGGTCAGTCATCGCTGGTCACCCACGGGAGGGGCCCGCGCCAGCGGCCCGCACTCGACTCCTGGACGCCGAGCGACCGGAGCTCTCCATGAATCAGCCACTTCAGGACGTACAGCGCAGTCAGTATCAACGCGATGTAGAGGACAACGAACCCGACGAGAGTCAGGGTCGCCTCGGTCCCAGTGAGCGTCGAGGAGACCGCCTCGCTCGTCTTGAGTTCGCCCTGGATGACCCACGGTTGGCGGCCGATCTCGGTGACGTACCAGCCGGTGAGTAACGCCGCATAGCCGAATGGCGATGCCGCGATCATCGACTTCAGGTAGCGCGTACTCTCTGTCAACCGTCCGCGGTACGTGAGGTACCCGCCCCAGAGCGCGAGCCCGATGAACAGGAACCCGAGCCCGACCATGAATCGGAACGACCAGAACACGAGCGCAACGGGTGGGTTCTCCTCGTACTCGTTCAGGCCGATGACCTCGGCGTCGAAGTCGCCGCCACTGGCGAGGAACGACCCGACTCTGGGGAGACTCACCGTGAAGAGGTTCTCGGCGCGCGGGTCGGTGAGCGCGTCGAGGGACTTCGGGAACGCGAGCAGGTGGAGGTCGGCCGACCCCGTCTCGTAGTGGGCTTCCATCGCGGCGAACTTCTGGGGCTGCGTATCCTCAACGTGCCGGCCGTAGGCGTCACCGTGGACCGCTTGGAACGGCGCCGAGACGAGTAGCAGGACGACGGCGAGTTTGAGCGCGGAGTTCCAGGCATCCGCGTCCGGCTTCTTCCAGACGAGGTATGCCGAGACGCCCGCGACGAGCAGCGCGACCGCTATCACCGACGCGTTCATCATGTGAACGTACATCCACGGCATTCGCGGGGTGAGGAACGCTGCGACCGGGTCAGTGAGCTTGGCGATCTCCATCCCGTTGCGGGTGACCATCTCGTAGCCCCGAGGCGTCTGCATCCACGAGTTGACGACCAGGATCCAGAACCCCGACAGCCAAGCACCGACGCCGACGAGGACCGAGGAGAGGACGTACGTTCGGTCCGCGACCCGCTCGCGGCCGTACAGCAACACGCCGAGAAAGACGGCTTCCAAGAAGAACGCCATCTTCGCCTCGAACGCGAGTGGCCCACCAATCAGTTCACCGGCGATTGTGGCGAACTGCGGGAAGTTCGTCCCGAACTGGAAACTCATCGGGATACCGGTGACCGTTCCCATCACGAAGCCAACGGCGAACACCTTCACCCAAAACGAGCGTAACCGCGCATACCGCTGCTCGTTAGTCCGTACGTCTTTCCACGTGAAGTAGATAATAAACGGTGCGAGCCCGATCGAGAGAGACGCGAAAATGATGTGCACGGAGATCGTCCACCCGAACTGCATACGGCTCGCGATTTCTGGAGAGAGCAAGGCCATCCACCCCAGGTCGACGGTGGATAGAAGTGTCGCTGGGACCATGGGTAGACACTGCGGGGCGCAATATGATTAGTCATTAGGCGATTTCCCGAATTTCGGGATACCCCCACAAAATTTTATAGGTGAGGATATAAGTTCCCAAATACCCTAGAAAAGTTTGGGTTCTGATATACGCCGGGTTTGGAAACGAGAGGAACAGCATTGAACCTCTCGACGCGAGGACCACCGAGGCCGTGCGAGAAAACTGGTGCTATCAGAGGGAGAGGGTGGTCTTCGGTAGGAACCTAACCGCTCACGCTGCGCCGTCAGTGAGTGACGACAAAGAGCTATCATTCCAGAGACGAACCGCTATCTCAGCGATCAGACGTCGATCAGGACAGCGTTAGCCAATTTGGTGGTGCGCCCAACAGGGCGGAACAGGGTGCGGGACGGGGCAGGCGTCGACAAATAACCGCCTCCATTTCGGGGTGGCGCCAGCAGATGTGTGGTCTACTGATACAGGGGTCAGCCTGACGAAATGCGATAGCCGAAGTAAACTCTTCTGCGGTTGTCAGGTCCACTCCGATTCGAGGGCGTCCAGCAGCCGCTCAACCTCAGTGTGAGTGTTGACCGCGTGGACCGACGCGCGGACGGCGTCTGGCGTCGGTAAGGCACGAACGACGATTCCCTCTGACGCGAGTCTATCGACCGTCGCTTCAGGATCAGCCACGTCGATTGTCACGAGTCCCGACTCGGGGTCCATCGGGCTGAGAAGCCGGTCGTGAGGGACGCCAACGGCCAGCTGACCGGCCAATTCCTGGATTCGGGCAGCGATACGGTCGACTCCAACTTCGTCGATCGCCTCGATAGCTTCCGCCAGGGCAACGTGTGGCGCCGGGTTCGCCGAGCCGACCTCGAATCGGCGGGCGCCAGCTGCGAACTCGTAGGGATCTGCAGTCGGCGTCTCGACGCTTCGGTACCCAACTGTGGTGGGTAGGAGGGAGTCAGCAGCTGTCCGGTCGACGTAGAGGAAGCCGCCGCCCCACAGCCCCAGCAGCCACTTGTGACCGGCCGCCACGACGGCGTCCGCACCCCACTCGCCGACATCGAGGGGAAGCTGTCCTGGCACCTGTACAGCGTCGACGAGCGCGAACGTGCCGGCTTCGTGGGCGATATCAACGAGATCGCTGACGGGCAACTGGGTGCCGTGCGTCCACGTTACCGCGCTGAAACAGGCCAGGCACGCGTCCTCGACGGCCTCGGCGAAGGCGTCGGGATCGATACGGCCGTCCGCTGTCTCGACGACGCGAACCTCGACGCCCTCCTGTTCTAGGCGTTGCCATGGGAGCGTCCCGGCCGGATGTTCGAGGTCGGTTCGAACGACGGTGTCGCCGGGCTCCCAGTCGATGGCGGTCGCGACAGCGTTGATGCCCGCGGTGGTGCTCTCCGTGAGCGCGATCTCGTCGTCGTCCGCACCGACGAAGGTGGCGACGCGCTCCCGCACGCGGTCGTAGGCGTCGAACGCCACCTCGTAGGGATCGTTTTGCGTGCTCGTTTCGTACTCGTGTGACCGGACGAACTCGTCAGCAGCCTCGACGACGTACCGTGGGCTCGGCCCGTGGGCGCCGAAGTTCAGGTAGACGTCGTCGTGCAGGGCGGGCGTGTCGGCGCGAAGTTCTCTGGGGTTCATCTCGTTCTCGAGGAGTTAGTCGTGATATCGGGCGATCAGGTCGCGGAGTGTCTGTTCGTTCTGGCCGCCGCGAAGCTGTTTCACCGGTTGCCCGTCGACGAAGAGGACGAACGTGGGCGTGCTCTGGGCACCGAACTCGATCGCCGTCTCGAGGTTCGACTCGATGTCGATCGTCAGGATCGTCGCCTCAGTGTCTTCGGCGAGTGCTTCGAGGACCGGCTTCATTCGTTTGCAGGTGCCACACCACTCCGTGTAGAACTCCACGAGCGCGACGCTACTGTCTTCGACGACCGTTTCGAGGTCGTCGTCACCAAGCGAAACCACGCGGTCCGTCTTCGCTGTCTGCGTTGCCATTACCAGCCTCTACGCACCCGGTGTTTAATAGTCTTGGGTAAACTGTACAATACAACTTGGTGCGTTCAATTCCCCGGTCGAAACCGAATAAGAGGATGAAGCGGCCACGAACGCTGTCAAGTCCGTGTCGAGCAACTCTGGTCGGCATAGTTGGAGGTGTGGAACCAGTAGAGGCCACCAATCACGCCGGCCGTTAGAGCGGTCACCAGAATCCTAACGAGGCCACTAGTGAGGGCAGCCGCCGTGCCCCCGGCAGCGGCGACACCGGCTGCTGGTGCCGCAAAGAGACAACAGAGACTCAACGCGCCGCCAACACCGAGTAATCGCCACGGCGGTGTTGAGCTGTCTTCGGCACTCGTCTCCTCATCCGAAGCGGTCATCGGTTGGTCTTGCATTCACCTGACCGGACCAAGTGTGTTTGGGTCAGCGATACCGTCGGTCGTACGGTCAGCACACCTCACAACGCCGACGCTGGTAGACCAGGAGCGCGGCGAAGACTGCAACGCTCATGACACCGAGTATTGGTCGAATTGGATCGAAGTATGTCATGAGTGCCGACGAGCTGAACAGTGCGAGTAGCACAGCGTTACAGATCGGACACCCAAAGGCTAGGAACCCGCCGACAACGCCGCCAGCGGCGAGCCTGTCGCCCATCGGCTCTTCGGCCAGTGAGCGCTGGTAGATGAACGCGCCGGCGAAGGCGGCTGTGGCGACGAGAAACAGGTAATCAGTCGGGGTCCGGTCAATCATCCGAACGTAGATTGGGTTCGGCAAGAGGCCCGTTACCGTCCCGAATAGGACGAAGAGCGCTGCGCTCACGCCGACACTCCGGAGCAGCCGAGGGTGTGGCAGCGACGTCATGATTTCGCATCCCGGCGATTCGAATACGCTCGTGGAGTTACTGGCTGCTCGCCGAAAGTACAACGTAGATGTATGTCGCTGAGCCGAAGCGGTGTAGCACTGAATTTGGGTTTTTCGTCACCGAGCCACCGTCTTTGCCCGTTGATCTTGTCTCGCCAACCCATTTTTATCCAATATCTTCTCGGTGTTTGATAGCCATTATGGTCCTAATCCGAGCCTCCACAGTAATTTGTGGGTTTCTCCGAACCCCCCGCGCTTTCGACCGCTTTAATGATCGCATACGGGTTACGTGAGTTATCATTCCGTACCACGACAACGAGTCCGGTGGGCTTCGAACTCCTAGACGAGATGTCCGATGGCATCATACCAGTCGTTGAGCAATCGCTGCATGTCGTGAGTGACTTCCTCGAACATCTGCGGACGATATTCTATGCCCGTGAATATGCGTTCTGATGGGGGAGACTCGAAGGGACTTTGTGCTATAGGCCCAATATAATACACGAATGACGCTCCCAATTGACCCGAACCAGATCGACCCAGAAGACATCGGCGAAGAACAGGCGACCCTCGAGATGAGCCACGAAGAAGCGATCGAACACGTCCGCGGGGTGTTCACGGACGCCGGCTTCGGCATTCCCGTCGAGTTCTCACCTTCCGAGATGCTCAACGAGAAGGTGGACGCGGACCGCGACCCCTACTACGTGCTCGGCGCGTGCAATCCCGAGGTGGCCGACCGAGCGCTCGACGCGACCGACAACCGGCTCGGTGCACTAATGCCGTGCAACGTCGTCGTCTGGGAGGAGGAATCGGGCAAGCAGGTCGTCTATCACGTCTCAATCATGCGTATCGCCCGCCTCGTCGGGATGGCGCCCGACGACGACGAGATGGCGGACATCGTCGCCGATACCGGCGAACTCGTCGACGAGGCGTTCGCGAACCTCTAAAATGGGACATCACACGTTCGACGCCGACCGCGCTGACAAACTCGAAGAGGCACAGCGCCGGTACCGCTTCCTCTCCGCGGAGGAACTGCTCTGGGCGCTGTCACCAGACGGCGACGAGACGATCGCAGATCTCGGCAGCGGGACCGGGTTCTACACCGACGACGTCGCACCAACTGTCGACCACGTGTACGCCGTCGACATCCAGGATGCGATGCACGACTACTACCGGGAGAAAAGCGTCCCCGAGAACGTCGAGCTCGTGACGAGTGGCATCGACGACCTCCCGTTCGATACTGACAGTCTCGACGCTGCGTTCTCGACGATGACCTACCATGAGTTCGCGAGCGAGCGGGCGCTGAGCGAACTCAGTCGCGTGCTCGCCTCACAGGGGACGCTCGTTATCGTCGACTGGGCAGCTTCCGGAAGTGGGTCTCACGGCCCACCCGTTGACGAGCGGTATTCCGCCACTGAGACGACGAGTGCGCTCCGTCAGCACGGATTCACAGTCGAATTCGAAGCGGTACGGCCAGAAACGTTTCTGGTAACGGCGACCACCGATTAACATCCCGGCAGTCGTCGCCGTCCGTATCGCGCTCTTGGCGGCCGGTCAGAATGAGTGCCACGTCCGGGACGCAGCGGGAAACCCTTTGACACGGAGTTGCCGTTCGCCGTCGTCGGTTTCACGGAGTTCGATGGTGGGTGATACAGACGACGGGTTCTACGTTGCCGACGATGGAGTGGGACTGCCCGAATCAGCGAGTGGAAGCGTGTTTGAAGCAGGCTATACGACTGCTGACGAGGGAACCGGCTTCGGGCTCAGTATCGTCGAAGAAGTCGCTAGTCGGCACGGCTGGGAGATTTCGGCAGCAAACGGACGGAACGGCGGTGCTCGCTTCGAAATCACTACCACTTGCTGAGTCGACGGTCTTGGCGAGCCAGACGAGAAAAGACTTCAAATTGTTGTTCACTCACAAAGCCCAACGTCCCTTCAGGCTGGTAGCGCTGTGGAGTGCTAGTGTATCAAGGGCGCTAGCCATCGACTCTTTCGATATTGGGATGCGCGATGACTTGGATCATGTTCGTTTCTCTCGGACTCCTTCGCGGCTGCGGGTCATGTCTTCGCAGTTCGGACACACACGTGGTTCGTCGATAGAGTCCGGTGTAAATACACGAACGTAGACATCTGTGACGTGGCTGCCACAGTTTTGGCACTCCGGCATACCAGTAGCAGTCATCTCATCTGTCATAGGCTTTCTGACAGCGACGAAACGAACGAGTAAAAATGCAGAAGCGTCCACAATAGTTCCAGACTCAGTCTCGGGAATCTCACAAATCAATACCTTGTATAGATCTCCTGGCTATGGAGTGACACATTTGGCGCTATTGAAATACTATTGGTCAATTACTACGTGCGGTGAAAACAATTGGTAAGTGAGTATGCGAATTTATCACTTGGATTTTTCTTTCTGCGTTTGGTATCGGTGGTTATGGACTGGGTGACGCTTCTGGTGAGTGGACTATTTGCGCTTGCGTGGCTTATCACCCTCCGTCAATCACGGACAGAGGACTGGACTGTGATTCGGACAGTTGGATGGCTTGTGTTCCTCAGTGGTGCGACCATCGGGGCGTTTTATGACAATTTCCTCTCCGCTGCGTCGCCGCTCCTCCCGTGGATCGAACCTATTGCCGCCATCATTATGTTCGTCGGAATAGGCATCGCGTGGATGTGGACTCCCAGCGGAGACAATCGGTCAGCCGAACGACGATAGCTGGGCACTCTGTACTTATCGAAGACACTCAGCCCCGTCGAAATGAGTTCCCACCACCTAATGTGAAGTACCCCGCGCACGGTGGTGCGGGGCTTCGCCGTTTGGCCTCTCCCCAAGATGGGGAGCGTAACGGCAGCAGGCGAATGTAATTCCCTCCGTACTCCCCGAAGGGTCGTCTGCGAGCAGATGACACCCGAACATGCCATGTCTCCTACCGCACTAGCGGTCGTCTAGTGCCGCCGTAGGTGGCTGTCCGTGGAGGTCGGCGGCTTCACCACCGCCCGACACAGCCCGGCGCAACCTCTCGGTGTTTTGCGAGGCGGATAACGTGGCTCCCGTCCCTGCTGTATGGTTGCCTGTCAACTTGAACGGACGGAATATGCAGCGGAGCGTACGCGCTTTACCCCCGCCCACGGTGGGGCGGGGAACTTGCGCTGCTTTTCGTTTAGAGTGAAACGGCCGCCCAGTAGATGTGCGTATCGCGTAGTCAGTCTGACAGCGCGACAAGTGTCCCGCCACTCTCGTCAGCACTCCAGTAGATGGGAACGTATATCCGGCCATCGGCAGCAACGGCGTCAAAGCCGACATTGCCCGGTTGGTCAACCGTCCACCGCATTTCGCCGGTTTGACGGTCAACAGCGTAGGTCGTCACACGCTCGTCCAGCTGGGGCTTTTCCGTCGTCACGATGACCGACTGGTTGGTCACGAGTGGACGCGTTCGGAGGTACACACTGTCGCCGGCAGCGAGGGTCGTGCGCCACGTCTCGATTCCGTCCGCCGTTTCGTAGGCGACGAGATCGCCCCCCGAAGTCGTGGCGAACAGTCGACTGCTGTCGGTCGCGACGCTGGACGACGTGGTCACCTCTGTTGTCCACATTTCCTCACCGGTCGCGACGTCAATGGCATGAATCTGGGTACTGCCGGGGACGTACACCGTCTCATTCGCCACGGTCGGCGTTCCGAAATTGCTATCGGCTTGGTATATCCACTCCGAGACGCCACTACCCTCACGAGGGTCGATCGCAACGATGCTTCCGAGGAAGCCCGTCGTGTAGAGGACGTAGCCGCCGCCGACCGCCGGTGGAGAGACGGAAGCCCGGTCGTCGCCAGTGTGGTAGGTCCACTGATCGTGGCCGCGTTCGTCGAACGCAAGTAGTTCGTCGCCGGTGGAGGCGACGACGTTGTTCTGAAAGCCGATAGCGGCTTCGTTGATTGAATTGTCCGTCTCGTGTCGCCACCGTGGACTGCCGTCCCGCACGTCGATCGCGTATAGCCCGCTCTTACCAGCGTGCCCGACGTACACCGAACCGCGATAGACGATTGGCGGACACCCGGAGTAGCCACCGCCAATGCTTGGCAGGTCGCGCCGCCACTCCTGGCTTCCGTCGTCCGACTGGAGTGAGAATACCGCGCCACCAGAGAATCCGTCGCTCCCATCCGACTCCGGTGTAACTCCTCCATGGACGATGACCCGGTTGCCGACGATCGCCGGTGGCGTCATACTCCCAGTGAGAGTAAACGTCCAGTCTTCGCTTGGGTCGTCAACGCGGACCTCTGGGGCGAACCCAGTGTGGCGCGTGTCTCGGCCGTACTGGGGCCAGCCAGTAGATTCAGTGGGTAACGGCTCAGTTGTGCCGTCCGCAGTCGTCGGCCACTCATTGCCGAGAAGGCCGTCAACGGTCGCACAGCCTGCAAGCGATACAACACCTAGTGTACCGGCGGTAGTGAGAAATTCCCGGCGCGAGTGGAGGGACATACGGTATTTTAAACCAACCAACACTTAAACTGCTTGCCTGGAGAATATTGTACAATAGTCAGTATGTACCGACCAATCTGTATCCACGCTTCTCGCAGAATCGACAGAAATGAATATGCGGCCTATACCGAGTGACTCGTGGTTCATCACTTCACCGATTCACGCACTCGGTGATCAGTGTGAAGCTGTTCGATACCACCATTATTTCAGGTGGCGAAACACCTGTAGTGGTACGGACGGGACTGCCAGTATGCGTGAAGCCCTCCACACGATCCTGTTCGCAAATCGCTTCGAGCGCCGGCTCGACGTGCTGATCGCGGCCGTCGTCGCTATCGGCACGTTCGTGATGTACGCGACCGGCAGCTTCAGCGCCGACGGTGGTGTCGTGTTCCTTCCCTTGGATGCGACGCTCGTCGGCGCCGTCGCAGCAGCGGGAATCGGCTATCGACATGGGAGTCTCCTCGGTGCGTGGGTGACGCTGTTTGGCGCGTACGCCGCATTCTTTGCCGAATGGGCGTTTCTTGGATTGTCGAGCCACACGCTTGCTGGCAAGCTCGCATTCCTCTTCGACCCGGTCTCAATCGGGTTGTCCGCACTCGCAGCCATCGTGTTCGGGACAGCCGCGTTCGCAGTCGGATACGTCGGTGTGAGAGGGGTCAATTGGCTAGCTAAGAAACGAGCCAAATTGTGACGATCGCTACGAGGCCGAACTCGAGAATACGGAAATAGTGTCACTGGACACTCTGTTCCGAACTTTTGTCCTCCGTGGATATCTCCTAGACCGTAGTTGCATCGCGAGGCCCGTGATGTCGCTGGCTCGTCCGTGAGTCCGCCCGTCTCAATCACGAACAGCCACACCGATTGGTATCCGCGGGTGGCCGCCAGAACCCATTCGTGCGACTGTATTACCACGGCACTCTGACAGAAAGGGCTGCAGTGTTCACGATGTGGGCTGCGTCGAGGGTTGTCGCCGGCCAATCAGCCAGTACGCAATGGGAAGGCACCCAGCGAACGCGACCGGCCAATAGAGCATCTGTGAGACGGGATCGGGTGGGAGAGCCACGGCAGCGACGAGGAAGCCACCCACTCCAGATACAGCGACGACGGCCGCATATCGTTCCCGGCGAGACGGCGGCTGTCCACGGCCATGTTTGCGGCGCCACCAGCCAACATAGTAGAGGAGGAGGACGCCGGGGAACGGTGCGAAGACGGCCCACAAGAGAGGGTGTGAAGCTCCACGAGCGCTGGCATCGAGGGCGACCCACACGCCAATTGCAATAAACATGACCAAGAGGAGGAGCGTGCTGAGGGCGACGAGGAGAGGGAACACGGGGGACATAGTTTACCGAGCTGTCTCGTTGGTTGTAGGTTTTTCTGGTCCAGGGACACAGACGATAGAGTCGGTAATTGGTGGCCGTCGAATTATCTAAGGCGGAGCGGTAGACTACGCGTCGCTCCCGTTCGGTATACGATCAGCAGTGCCATCGGTGGAGGCAGTTCGTCGGCGCAGCCAATAGCCGAGTAGCAGCACGAAACCAATCACGGCGAGGACCTTTTTTAGGGACATATCGATTCAGAACTACCGTATTTCGAGTTATACGTGTTCTGTTTGACGGTACGCCGAGGGTGTCATAGAACAGTTCACAGGGCGATTAATTCCATCACTGCTGGGATGAATCATCCGCTTAGTAGGGATGTGAACTAACCAGGAGTCGTTCAAGCATTCGGAGATGAGGTGGTTTGCTGTGCCTGTTTCTTGCCACGGAAGTACATCCAAAATATCACTAGTAGCGTAATTGGGAATAGCACGATAGCGAGGAGTGCTATCGGCGGAAACAGCAAGAAGAGGGCAAACGTCTTCCAAGACACAATCGTGTCACGGGCCATTTGATTCGTTTTACACTCTCAACAGATATATGGTTAGTGGGGCATCGGTTCTGTTCGTTGTGCCTCCTGTACTTACCGAAGCCACTCACCCATCGAAGTGAGTGCTCACCAGCTGATTCGAGGTGAAATGGCCTGTTAGTGTGGGCTTAGTTATCGCGTCGTTGTTCCTCGATTTCTTCTGCTTGGTTGCTTATTTTGGCGAGTTCACGGACTCGCTGGCTGTCCGACCCACCGTGACCGATTCGGACGGACAAGTCCAGCGGGGACGGAACAAAGCGCCCCTCGGCTTCCTCCTCAACAGATTCTTCACCGGATTTCTCTTTGGATTCCTCACCTCCGCTGAATAAGGAGAGGAACACTTCCCAAACACTGAGGGCCATATACGACACCTATGAGTTGTTGGAGGATAAGTGTTGATGCGGTTTCATTAGTAGGACCAATTAACCGGTGGCTCATCTAAACCTATGAGCGGCAGAGATAATATTCAACGCCACCCACGAGCAAGATAATTGTGAGAAAGAACGGCCACACGCCGTAGTATAGCGGAGTGAACGACTCCATTGACGTAGAGAACGAGTCCCAGAAACAGTACCCCGTGAACAGGCCGGTCAGCAGGAGTGGACTAAGGAGTCGATTACGGACAGCAAGGTATGTGGGGAGCGCGCCCATCACCCAAAGGCCACCAATCCAGAACGACCACGTTGCGACGAAATTGAGCCGACTTACGTACGGCCCCCCGGACAGATTCAATACGACCTCCCCATACCACAGGAGCAGCCCGAGATTCACGAATCCGACGACCACCGCCACCGCGATCTGACGACCTCGTTCAGTCATCCTCCTGCCGCCTTTGACATACTGTATCAAACCCGAGGAGGTGGTAAATGTCTTGTCTGTACTTAGCAATCCGTCCGCGGACAGTACTTGCTGGAGTCGTTTCTGCTGGTCAGCAGATGCACTCGTGGTGTTGGCCGACCAGGTGAACGACTTGCTGGTGAATGCGGTTTGCGAGCGCGAGCATCGTCGCGGCTCGCGCTCGTGTTGCCATCCCGTCCTGATAGTACGTCTGTGCGCGATTATCCGACCAGAGGTCATCTAGCCTGGCGGCGAGTTCTGGGCTGATGAATCCGACGTCAGCGCTTCGGTTGATTGCCGTCGTGTGTGATTGTGGCGGGTTCGCTGGGTCCTGATGCCCCTCGTCGATCAACCAGAACAACAACGTCTTCTCGATGGACGTGAAGGCGGCTTCGATCGTCAGCGTGTAATATCCGTCCGCCATGAGCTGGTCAGCTCCGGAGAGTGATCGGCACGCTTTTCGTAACTGCACGAAGCCAGCATCAGACACGTCAAGCCCTGCTTCCGGGTCTTGATTGCCGTGCCGAAATGCGGTTTCAGCCTCAGAGAGTTCTGACTCAACGTCGTCAAGCGTGAGTGGCATCAGTCCGTCACCTCTCCGTCGTCTTGGTAGACTGCTGCCCGAACATCTGCTAACGTATCAGTTCGTTCTACGATAATGCCGTCGTCAAAAATCTCCCGGAGGTTGTCGCCACGGGAGGCGGCTGATTCGGGTGTTTCGACGAGGACCTCGAACTGGTAGCGGTCGCCGTCGAACGCTCGGGTTTCAAGGTCCCTGGCGAGTTTCGAGGTGAGCCGTCGTGCGTACGTCGCGTCGCCATCGACGAGTACGAGCAGGTCGATGTCGCTGCTCCGGTCGGCAGTCCCGCGTGCGACGCTCCCGAACAGCACTACACCGACGAGCTCGTCCACCTCCTCGGAGGCGTCGATGTCGTCGGATACCTCCTCCAGAAACGTCTGTACGGGTTTCCGGAACTCCTCTTGTGGGATTGTAAGGAGGGGATTGGATGCGGTGAGATGGTCTTGGTCGATTGCGATTTTCGCGGGCGTTTCCTCGGAGACAGTGATGGCGCCGAGTTGTTCGAGGAGATTGACTGACCGAGAGACCGACGAGATGTCGGCTCCAGTGATCGTCGCTAGCTCCTTTTGCGTGAATTCTTCGAACGGATTGTTCACGAGATGGTGGAGGATGTCTTGCATTGCCTGATACCGGAAGACCCGCTCTTCGGGGAGGGGGTAGTCCAGTAGCACACGCGCCCCATTTTGCATAATAGGAAACTACTTGCAGTATATGCAAAAGAGTTGTGGTTTGCTTGAGCGTCTGCTTCCCCGATTTGCCAACCTCCACTGTAATTTGTTCTCGAGGACAGGCCCGCTACGAATTTCGCTGTCGGGGCGATATCCCGGCTTCGTCACAGCGCATTACCGGTCCCCTTCGCGCCCGCTGACTGTTGCTGACCCAGAATCGCCTGACAACGGCGACTTCTGATGACCTTCGTGGTCTGCCTGTGTATGGGCTTCGTCATGCGATGTGACGAACACACCTAGACCGATGATCTACGAACACTGTCTGCTGACTCTGGTTCGTCGTTGGTGGTTGCTACTCTCTCTGGAGGTGCGCTTTGGACTGTTCGTTACAACCGAGACTGTTCCGAATCACCCGCAAAGTTTGTGAGCGAATATCCCGGTATAGGCCCTTGTATTATGGCTCTGAGCGGGTTACAGTCCATAGACGTACGTATCAATGAGCCAGCTAACGACAAACAACGCTGAAACCAAGCCAGCAACGAAAATCGCACCACCAACAGTTCCGGTGTTTCTCCAACCGACAACAAGGCCGACACAGACGACGAATCCGGCAACGAGCAACCGCCAGTCCATAGACATTAACCCACGAACTAGATGATAACTCTGTGTGCTAATCTATGTGGGTTACTAGCTAACTTGACCGCCTGCACCGTCGCTATACGATAAATAACGCCACGCCACGTACACTAGCACTGGAAGAAGCGCTAACAGAATACCACCCGCTGCTGTCCCTCCAATAAGGAACATGTATACGAATATACCTACCGAACTACCGCCGACTGTGATTTCTGCAAGGTGACTCATGGCAGAGTTCTTGGCCGTAACTGTTACCCGGAGAATCATAAATCTTCACTGTACTTACCGAAGCCACGCACCACAGCAAGGCGAATTCTTCCCAGCGAATCCTGAGTGAAACAGCCGCTTAGTAGGGATGCGGATGTCTCAATCATTCTCTCCGGTTTCTCAAACTCACAAAAAATACTTATCGACAGTCATACAAATCTTGGATGTGAATCGTCGTGCCCTCCTCGCATCGCTCAGTGCGATTGGTATGTCCGGCTTTGCCGGGTGTTCTGTCTTTCAAAGCGATGATATCCCCGCCGGGAGCCTCCAGTTCAAGAATCAAGACAACCTCCCACACGTGATTGGAATTTCAGTCGTAGACATTGGCACTGATGCAGAGACGGACTCCGATGGCTACAGCGTCTCCGGCAACGTGACCGTACGGCCTCAACAACGAGAATTGACAGCCTCGTCGTCAGTCGCTCCCGGTGAGACACAGACCTTCAGAAACATTTTCACTGAATCCGTTTACTACTTGGTTGAGTTCACAATCGACGGCACCCTTCCCGAGACAGGCGGACGAGTTCCATTCAATCCGTCTACCCGAGAGTACGACAACGTCTTAGAAGGAGTTGTATATGCAGCTGGAGAATTCTCGTGGAAGATCAGTACGACGGACAATACTGGACGATTCAAACAATAGGGCAACGCGTCTGTAACAGACGATAGATGCATCCTCTGCACTTAACGAAATGCCGCACCACATCGGGAAAGGTTCTCCCCCACCTGGATTTGGCGTGGAACAACCGATAAGTGGAGATGCGTATTTCTCAAATCAGACTGCACTCACTGGGCCCATATTATCTCTGGAGCCAATATGAGGAGAACAACGAGGACAACGAGGATACCAAGGCCAAGTATTCGCAGTACTCCTGCTGAACGTTGTCGGTTCGGCGGCAGAGATTCGGCTATCCCAGAGAACCCAAACGCGAGACCCAAGAAGAGCATATTGTGAGGGCCGTTGAGGACAATCCCGAAATACACCCACCCGAGGAGGCAAACGAACGATAAGAGTGCGAAGATGAGACTCTTCGGTTGTCCGTCCGGCTCACGAAACAACACCCTGCGAAGTGCCTGCACACGTACTAACCGAAGCTTGACCCAATAAAGCGTTCGGCTGTCCTTAGTGATTCGAGCATCAGTCTGTTACCGGATGAGGCTGCCAATAGAGCCAGAGAGTTCTATTAACAAGGCCAATAATAGGCGGTCTTTCCCCTAGCTATGTGGTGGTTTTCTATTGGAATTCGGGGTGTACTATGGCTTAGGTGTTGATGTCGATATAGTCAGATTCCCAGTTGCGACGCGCCGCAATTTCACGACGCCCACGGCGAGTTAACGTGTAAGAATTCGTTCGCTGGTCTACTTCCCCTTTCTCTACGAGTCCCTTGTCAACGAGCGTATCGAGATTCGGATAGAGCCGGCCATGATGAATCTCGGACTCGTAGTACTCCTCTAACTCATCTTTGATCGCCAATCCGTGTGGCTCATCAAGTCCTGCAATCACATACAACAAATCACGCTGAAACCCCGTCAAATCGTACATACCTCTGTTATTGGGTAATACTGCTAAAAGCGTTCGCACAATCTGCCGGCTATCAGCGTCTCATAGAACGGCTCACAGGGTTGTCAATTTCAGGACGATCAAGGTGAATTAGACAGGTGGAGAATCATTATCGGAAAGTTCCGTGAGAGTTTGGCGAATATCTGCCAATACCCCAAGAATCCGCACCAATAAGAGAACCACCAATCCAATAAATATCTCACCAGTCAGAACTATCAATACGAGAATCGCCGCAAGAATAACCAGTTCTTGCGGGGAGAGTTCGGTTAGCATTACGGGCAGAGAAACAGTCCCTTCATATAACACATTCGTACACCGACTGAGTGGCTGTTTCACTCCGAATCCGCTGGTAAGAACCAACCCTGATAGATTGAGTTCCATCGCTAAGTACAGAGAAACAGTTTCTCTGTTACCGAAATCAACTTAGCTGCCATATAGTAGGTGCGAGATAGATAGAAACGCAAGGACCGCACCGGCGATAAACCCGACTAAGCCAAGATTGCCAGACCCCAGTGTCCCAAGGAGACTACCGGATACCGCACCGACGAGTGCGGAACCAATAATGAGGAAGGCGCCCGTCTGCCATTCCTCAATAAATCCCACAACGTTCTGCTCAGCCATACTCAACTAGTCACTTCTCAACCACATTATTCCACCGGTAGATTCACGGACACATATATCGAGATACTCGGCTTTCAGCGGTCCAAGATGCGCTCTGCGATCAACCACGGAATGTCCAGTACGATACAAAGTATAATTACTATCCCTAATTCAGCTAGAAATCCGTCTGCGATACGCTGTGCGATATATACGGCTAGTCCAGCAACAATAACTTTGGACACTCGGGCCGCGTCCCAATCGAATAGCGCGGATCGAAGAGCAGACATCACTCCAAAGATAGACCACTTTAATTATGAACTTATTGGTTAAGAGATACTATTGAAAGTCACACCAAGAATCAGTTCACATCCCGACTGAGCGGCTGTTTCACGCCGAATTCGGCTGGCGAGCACCCATCTCGATGCGGTGAGAGGCTTCGGTAAGTACAGAGGATACAAAGATCAGTTAGCACAGAGCGTATGCCAGACGATTAAAGTGGAAGTACAATATCAAGGACGGTCAGAATCAGAATCAAACAAGCAGTGCCACTGATAAGAAGGAGTGCACCAGCAGAGACAGTGAACTCATCGGGATCAGTTCGGAGAGATTCATAGCCCGAGCCGAGAACCAGAGCACTCCCACTTACCGCAACGAGGATTGGAACAAGCCCTCGTCTCCGGTAGCGAATGAAGTCCCGGCGTTAAGGAGAAACGACAATCCCCATACAGCTAACGAACCTTGATACAAATATAATCGTTCCATGGTTATCATCTCACATCAGTTTACTAGGAAGTTTGGATAACCCAAGAATTTCACTGTTTGGTATGCACGGCTACTGAGCGGCTGCTTCATACCAAATCAGCTGGTGAGAACCCCCCTCGCTGTGGTGAGTAACTGCGGTCAGAACAGACGAACCGATTATCAGTACATCACAAAGCCGGTTAGTTAGAACGTCTGCTTGCTGATGGTGTGTTCAAGACCAAGCAAGCAGACAGTGAAATCCACGAAGACCAGCTCCTTAACTTTCTCGTCAACACGCTCAGCGATGAAATTGATCTTGACCTCGGCGCTACTGCTGAAATCGAAGCTGAGGACATCTACGAGGTCCTCGTCGGCGCATGCGCCGACGGGACATCGGTCTCTACGCTGTGCAACTCCAGTGAAGACTCCCCATCGGCGAACACGATTCTCTATCATCTACGGACGAAGTTCGAGCCGGAACGGCTCGAACGAGTCGCTAACACGCTTCTTCGACGAGACATCGTTGAGCTGCTTCCCGAGCAGGTGGAGGTCTGCGCAGACCTCCACCTGCGACCCTACTACGGTGATGAAGACGACACAGACGCTCTCTACCACTCGGAAGCGAAGCGTGGAACCACCGCATTCCACGCCTACGCCACACTCTACGCGCGTGTGAAGAACAAACGCTACACGCTGGCGGTGCGCCGTCTCGAAGACGGCGACACCGCCAGCAGTGTCCTCGCTGAGTTCCTCGGTGTCCTCGACGGCCTTGACACCGACGTCAAGGCCGTCTATCTTGATCGCGGATTCTACGACAGCAAGTGTCTCACGCTGTTACAGACGCACAACTACGCCTATGTGGTTCCGATCATCCGGTGGGGTGAAGCGATTCAGCAGGAACTCTCGGAAGGATGGAGTCGCATTATTCAACACAACCTGACAGGGAAACTCGACGGTCACAGCTGGACCGTCGAGTTTCCCGTCTACATCGACTGTACATACCTGAATGGACGGTACGACGAGAACGGCGTGGCGCGTCACGGCTACGCCGCTGACGCGCCGTTCATCGAGACACCACGCCAGGCTCGATACCACTACAGCAAACGCTTCGGTATCGAATCGAGCTATCGGTTGTCCGAGCAAGCGATAGCGACGACAACGACACGAGACGCGACGGTGAGACTGCTGTACGTCGTAGTGAGTCTGCTGCTACAGAATGTTTGGCGGTATCTCCACTATGAATACGTGGCGACGCCGCGCCGAGGCGGGCGTCGCCTGTGGTGGTGGCCGTACAAGGAGTTCGTGAATATGGTTCGACGGGCTGCGTGGACGGCCCTCGCGGTGCGTCGGGCCGTCCCCGCGAACCGACCACCTGACGACCGATTCCACCGCTAACCACTGACCGGGACAGCCCCCGCACTGAGTGGCGACGCTGTCGCGTCGGCGGCTGAGCGCCGCCGACAGCGACAGCTTCCCGTCGATCTGTGAGGAGATCGCGGTCGGTCACTGCACTCCGCAACAGAAATCAGACCTCAGACTGACTCAACTGAGGACGCTTTGTGAGGTACTGATTATTGACTCTCCGCTGATCGGGGTACTAATCCGAAGAAGTCTCAACGTCATATTCATATCCAAGTTTCTCACGTAGCTGGCGGAACGCATCCAATATCTTTTCTCCGTCTTCACCAGTAGGAATCTCGATTTGTGCTGGCGGAGTAGCACTCTCCGAACCCAGAACTCGCCAAACCGTTCGACGAAGTAACGACTCCTCGGACACCGGCTTCCAATCGAGGCGTAGGACGTTCTCAGAAAACAGTGCAGTCACCTGCCTTAGCCGTTCCAACTCATATGACGTACTCTGCTCTCTATAGGAGCAATACAGAGAGTTCCATTTCAAATCATACGTGGTACCGTTAAATGTCCACGAGGCAAGCCCACCAAACGGAACAATAGCCGAACCTCGAACCTGAGCAAATGTCTCGTTCAGTTTCTCAATTACTCCCTCGTGTTCCCCTGCGTTGATTTCTCGGATATGGGCCTCATGCGGCACTGAGCGATATAGCCACGACTGGTCGGTCAGAACTGCAAATTCGACGAAGTAGAACAGACGGTCCGTCCACGCATCAGTATCACCGTCCGGGATTTCGAGTAATGACTCAACCAATGCCCGGTCCTCGAGAAGCGACGCTCGGAATTCATGATCTGAACCGACAAAGATACATTTCGAGTCGGGGACCTGCGTTAGCTCCCGTTGTACCGTCTCAAATTGACCGTGTTCTGGATCAAGCCCTATGTGGACAACAGTTCCGTAGTCCATCAGAACACGAATCGCCCGGTTCTCGACTGTCACACCGCCGAGCTCGTCCCAGTCTTTCACACCAGATAGACGTCGAGTGACGAGTCTATGTGTCGGTTCTGCAGCATCGAACTTCTCTGTAAACTCCATTATCGTTACGTACTCTCGGGATTGTTGAAATCCTCAGTAGTGAGATATTCTGATCCGGTTGCGGTCATACAGAGGGTGAGTCTATCGTGGGTCAAACGCATAGTCGACGATTACCGTCGTAACTCCCATCATCACTGCGTGGACAGTGGTCAGTTCCTGCAACAACAGACTCCCAACGAATACCCCGAAGAAACTCGCAA
Source organism: Halobacterium sp. KA-4 (assembly GCF_021028995.1). Lineage (GTDB taxonomy): Archaea > Halobacteriota > Halobacteria > Halobacteriales > Halobacteriaceae > Halobacterium. The sequence goes on from NZ_JAJJZG010000014.1 coordinate 57,729, forward strand.
TACCTACGGCGATGGCGAATTTCAGTCGGGGGAGGTCTTCGGCCCACCCCTCCAAACGGTAGTATGATTCCAACACCATCGCCGTGATGTTACTTGAACAGGAGTGTGTAAAAATCATACGTTGATACATATGCAACCCCACTTACAAGCTGTTTCACCACAAATAGTACCTGATTAATGGTGAAGCCGTGCCCTTCTTCCCACTCCAGGGTATCAATTTGTCTATGGGACAATACGATATTCAGGGAATTGACCTGTCGTCCGATCATTACACCGTCGAACAGAGCATGGTACGAAACAAGTACACAGCAAAGGACGACAGCGGCAATACAGTCCTTCAGGGGAAGCAGGAGACGTTCAAACTCAAAGAGGAGTTCCCATTCTTCGACAAGAACGGCGAAGATGTGTTCACGGTAAACGCTCAGCAGATCCGAGACTACGAGGGCCAGTACGTCCTCACGGAGGCCCGAAGCGGTGAGGACATCGTCGTCCTCGATCACGAGTATTCCATTCTCGAACAGATTAAGGGTGCAAGTTGGACGATCCGCGATCCCGAGACCGATGCTGAACTGGCGGAGATTTCCTCTCGTAAGTTCGTGGGCCTATTCCGCACGGGACTATTGGGTAATCTGATCCCACACCACTACGAGATTACCGACGCCGACGGCGGGCACGTGGGAACGATCTCTGGCCAGCTCTCGATGAAAGACCGGTACGACGTCAATATCGAAGATACCAGCTCTGTCCCACGGGAACCGATAGTGGCTGCCGCGATGGTTATCGACGCAATCGAAGGGAACTAGCCTGCGCGATTGATTGGAAACTGACTCCAATTGGTGTTCCCAATTGAGAGATTGGTCGTGTTCAAATATGTCTATTCAGTATGCACACCTACTGAGCAGCTGTTTCACTCCGAATCCGCTGGTGAGAACCCTCAGTAAGTACAGGAAGTCTATGAATCGGTCGTTATAGATATTCCAGACGTCATTATGTGGCTATCAACAGTATGATTCTAGGGGAAGGCCCACGTTTGATGGGGTTTCAGAAATATGCCTCTCTGATTACAAGCAGTAGCCAGACTATCGGAACAAGAGCAACTATCAATCCAAATATGCCTATCGTATAGTTCCCTTCCACGAGCCCCCGCGCCCACCCCCTTCCGAGGTGAAAAGTGAACAGGGCAAGGACGACTAAGATCGCATTACGGAGCGAAAACTCCAACCCGTCCGTACTGGAATTAGTTGGCGACATTCCATAATACTTCGTCTCGCCTTGTGAAAAGCCTTCTTTCGTTGCGTTCGCTCACCTACTGAGCGGCTGTTTCACTTCGAATAACCGAATTAAAATCCGCCTTGATGTCGTGCTCGATCCGGTAAGTACATCAAAATAGCTTAGCGAAAAGTTACACTTGTTGGAGTATATTCATCCGATATGGATTCCCGAAGATTGGCCCTCGTCATCCTTCTCGTCCTCGCTGGTTGTCAGCAGGGGCCAGACCATAATTACCCTGAAGAACCACACGCCGTGCACTTGGGTGCGAGTATCGAGGAGAGTACTCCTGCAAACGTGACTGTCGTCAACTGGAACGAGACCTCGCTTTCAGCGAACGAAACCGTCCAATCAGTCGTCGAAACCGCAGTCAAAACGAACGCGACAGATGAGACGATCTCCCTCGAAATGTCCCGGTCACTTCGAGACCAATTCCGCGAGCTCCCACATCAAATAACCCAATCAGACTACGTGACGGAGCCAACCGTATCCGTCTACGTCAGGCATAATACCACTATTATTCAGATCCAACTTGAGCCAATCATATACGGCTAAGGTAGATTCTGGAATCAGGAACAGGAGTGCATAGGATGGTTCGGCTCCAAGTTCGCAGATCTACTCCCTAGGGAATTCGCCTAGTTCGAGAATGAAAATAACCACTCTGTAAACAGTTCTTTGGCACCCTCAACTAGAGCCCTCCCAGTCGAGGGTGAGTTCGGTGAGACTGTCAAACCTGCAACTCCCACCGCTCGGGATTCCTCCGTGTGAACGTGGAGGATGTCAATCGAGGGTTCGCTATCGCTGGAGCTCTATCGGATATGTTTTGTGCCCTCTCGAAAGACGATGATATGGAGAGTAATGTATACTACACGAATGCGAGTGGCGGTCGCAGCCGCCCTCGTTGCCCTCACGCTGACTGCCGGCTGTATCGGCGGGCTATCCACTGATAGCTCTGTCAACGCCGCCGCAGTCGGAGACGCAGTCGAACAGCGATACGCCGCCCTTGACGGCTACGACGCCACGGTCTCCCGTACAGTTGAAGTCGGTGACGCAACTACGGAGACCCGCGCGGACGTCACCGTCCACGGCGATCAACGAGATGTTATGTACACGGCTGGCCCGAATGCTGGTGAAACAGTTACTAGCGCAGCCGATAGTGGCCCGGTCTTCACCACAGGCCCAAGCAATACTGGCGCGGTTGCGCCGGCTAGTTATGGGGCACTTGCGGAAACGCTCGTCCGAACAAGTAACGTCTCCGTCGATCGGGTAACTAGCTATGGCGGCCACCAGACCGCTGTTGTTGAACTCACGCCGGTGGCGAACGCAACGGCGACAGGGACGGCGAACGTGACACGCACCGTCTGGGTGGATCTGAACCGTAAGATTCCCCTGAAGGTCGTCACGTCCTGGACGACGGCTGACGGGCAGCCGGCGACCGTTACCGTCTCCTACGATGACGTCGATCTCCACGAAAATAATGCATCGAATACTGCTGAGGTGGCGATGTGACGGCCCTTGATGGCTCTACTCGCCAGCTCACACTCGTTCTCATCGTTGTTGGTCTCCTCGTCGGCGTTGCGGTCGCACCACAGGCATGGGATCGCGCGACCGAACCCAACGGGACAGTCGCGGTTGTGGAGCTTCACGGCTCTATCACGGGTGACTCCGCGACCGCAGTCATCGACGATCTCCGGGACGCCCGTCAGAACGACTCCATTCAGGCGGTCGTTCTTGATGTGAACAGTCCTGGTGGGACGGCGTCGGCGAGCGAGCAGCTCTATCTCGCGGTGAAGCGCACCGCGGGTGAGATGCCTGTCGTTGCGAGCGTCACCGGCACTGCGGCCTCTGGGTCGTACTACGCTGCCGCGCCCGCTGACGATATCTACGTCACGCCCGCCTCTGTTGTCGGGAGCATCGGCGTGCGCGCCACCCTGCCCTCGTCGAGCATTCCATCCGGGCAAGTCGTCACTGGTCCGGACAAAGTCGGTGGCTCAACGCCTGATGAAGTCCGCCAGCGCGTCGAGACGCTGCGGCGCGCGTTCGTCGGCTCCGTGTTCGCCGAGCGCGGCGACCGTATCGAGTTGACGCGCGAGGAGGTCTCGCACGCGAAGGTGTACGCGGGCGCCAGCGGCGTGGAGAACGGCCTCGCGGACGAAATCGGCGGCGTTGACACGGCTATCGAGGCCGCTGCTGACGACGCCGGCCTTAGCAACTACGACGTGGCGCGCATGGAAGCGCCGCAGCCGTCGGTACTCGCCCAGCTTGGGCTTTCCGCAGACACCACTAGCGACGCGACCACCGAGCAGACCTTCGACTATCGCGGCGTCGACACCGTCCAATATCTCATGCTGCATGGAACCATCACAACCGACACAGCTCGTAACGCAACGGAGGTGACCGCGAATGCAACCGCGTAAGGTTGCCCGCGCCATCGGCGTCATCGCCGTCGTCGCTGCAGTCGTCGTCGCCGCGGCATTCGCCGGCGGTCTCGTGTTGGGCTCACCCACGCAGGGTGACGCACCCGACGCACCCGCCTACGACACGAACGAACTGGTCGCCGAGCCCATCGAAGACGATGGGAGCGTCACCGCACCTGCAGATGGCGAGTCGAAGACTGTCGTGGTGGACATGAGCCACGGCAACGGCGTCAGCGAGAACGCCATCCAGCCGCTCGTCGACGCGCTCGTCGCCGCGGGCCACGAGGTCCAGATGTACGCCGGCGGGTCGTCGAGCACCATCGGCTCGCAGTCCGGCGCGGCGTTCAACGAGACGCTGCGCGGCGCGGACGCACTTGTCGCTGCCAGCCCCGCGACGACGTACTCGTCGAACGAAGTGGCAGGCGTCGAAGCGTTCGCTGACGCCGGCGGTCGCGTGCTGCTCGCGGCTGAGCCGCCGACGACCACGAGCACGACGTCGACCGTCTCGATACCCGGCTTGACGTCGAGCGGGACGGTGTCCGCTGCCGGGCAGCCGACGAACCTTGCAGCCGCGTTCGGCGTGTCGTTCGGGAACGGCTACCTCTACGACATGGCCGAGAACGCGAACAACTTCCAGTCCGTGTACGCGGGCGGTGACAGCGGCGTCGCCGACGGCGTCGAGGATGCAGTCCTCACCGACGCCACGCCCGTGACAACTGGCGGGGACGCCTCGCCGGTGCTCACTGCCAGCGACGTCTCGCTGTCCTCAACACGCGAGGAAGCGTCGTATAGTGTCGCTGCGCGCAACGGGAACGTGCTCGCCGTCGGGGACACTGACTTCCTGACGTCGACGAGCGCGACGACCGGCGACAACGACGTGTTGTTGAGCAACGTTGCCGCGTTCCTCGTCGAGGGTGACAAGCAATCCGGCATCCCCGCTAGCAGTCAATCCGGTGGGCAATCATCCGGCACAGGCACGACACCCGTGATGGCTACCTGATCGGGGATCCAGCTCTGCATCGGGCACCTGGCACGTTGCTCGCCCCAATCGGTACCCATACGCACCGATCGAGATTTGCGTAGTGTACGCTTCGAACTTCCCGAGCAAACGGTTGCAGTCCGAATTCCACGAGGGACGGATACGTAGCGCAGTCCACCCAGTCACTCTAGCAACGAAAACGGTGGGCTAAGGCCACCAATCCAAAACACTACCCACAACTCAGCACAGCGCAGCAGAAACCCACCTTAACGCAGAAATTCCTCAGCAGTTCTAGTGAGATAGGCGCGAAGTAGAGATGCTTATCGCACGGTTTCAAATGCCAATAGTTGTAAATCGTTCTCTGGGATAGTTTCCGCTGTCCGTAGGGTGTTCACGACCTATGTATACGGGAGATGACGTCGAATTCGGTGGTATTTGGGAGGGGCTGAGTACCCTCCTCGTCTCGGTGCTTGCATTAGGCGTGTTCGTGGTCGCGTCGGACCCAATCAACATTGGTGGCGTTGTAGCGAGTGTCGCCCTTGCCGTATTTGGGCTTGCGCAGCTCCTTGCGCCCCGAGTGTTACCGTGGTATACGAGTCTCTCGCCTCGCTGGACTGGCCTGTTCTGGATACTCGTTGGAATCGGTCTCGCCATGTTGGGTGTCGTCGCCTCGACTACGATTGGCACATTCAGTGGCGGTCTGATACTCGGGATTCTATTCGTTCTCTACGGGTGTCTCACCGCACTTGACCGATAAACACATCTCTTGTACTTACCGAAAATATGAACCACATCGAGGCGGGTTCTCACCAGCGAATTCGGAGTGAAACAGCTGCTCAGTCGGTGTGCGAGTGTATCGAACAGTTCAGTCTGTCGGGACATTTAAAATGTGAGCAATTGTGCATTAGACCATGACTTCTGGTGCAGTTGACGCAGAAGATTCCCCCTCCGTCCGGGTCCTGTCCCCGGTGAATGTTGGACTTGTTCTGATTGGTATTGTGTACGCTGTGTTGACGCTTGCTGATGTCATCGATTATCCGTGGCTCTCAGTCGTGTTAATCCTCGTGGGTGGCGGGGTCGTCACATATAGAGCATACCGACGGGAGTCGTGAGAGATACACGCCCTGTACTTACCGACCGACGCTCGAATCTAGTAGCCGTTGAGAGTTTCAACAGAGCCCCAAATTTCCACCCGCCGTACTTTAAGTGAGTTGTCCGACGAATACTCTGTATGAGCACGCTCGCGGACACAATCCAAATCGAGAACGTCGTTGCGTCCAGTGATCTCGGCCAGGAACTCGCCCTCGACCAACTCGCCACAGACCTTCCCGGCGCCGAGTACAACCCCGAGGACTTTCCTGGAATCGTCTACCGCCTCCAGGAGCCGAAGTCAGCCACGCTGATTTTCCGCTCGGGGAAAGTCGTCTGTACCGGCGCCCAAAGCGTCGATGACGTTCACGAAGCCCTCGAAATCGTGTTTGAGGACATCCGCGAGTTAGGCATCGATGTCTCGAGTAATCCGCCGATTGAGGTGCAGAATATCGTCTCCAGTGCCGATCTCAAGCAATCGTTGAACTTGAACGCAATCGCAATCGGGCTCGGCCTAGAGCAAATCGAGTATGAACCCGAACAATTCCCTGGCCTCGTCTACCGCCTCGATGAACCCGATGTCGTCGTTCTCTTGTTTGGCAGTGGGAAACTCGTCATTACCGGCGCAAATGAATCTGAGGACGCCCAGCACGCGCTGGCACACGTCAAAGACCGCCTCACTGAACTCGGCTTGCTTGAGTAATCCCCCGTTTATAGAACGACTACCACGCGAAAGGAGCTGTGTTGCTGGGGCGAGTGGCATCCACCTGTCCCTGATCGCTGGGAACGGGGGTGTTACTCGCTGACGTCGACGTACTGGGATTCCCAGTCACGACGAGCAGCAATTTCACGGCGGCCACGCTGTGTGAGCGTGTACACGTTCGTGCGCTTGTCGAGTTGTCCCTTCTCGACGAGGCCTTTGTCGACAAGGTCGTCGAGATTCGGATAGAGTCGGCCGTGGTTAATCTCCTGTTCGTAGTAGTCCTCGAGTTCATCCTTGACTGCGAGCCCATGTGGTTCGTCGAGCCCGGCGATCACGTACAAGATGTCCCGCTGGAATCCAGTTAAATCGTGCATTCGTCTATTTCCCTTCTTTTCGTGGGTGGATTAAGTGTTCTCTGGTGCTCGGAGGGGAATATTCGAGACTACTTGCCGGGAATCCCGCGTGAGGACTTCGAACCTTTATGTGGTGGGCAGGCGAAACCTGCGATGGAATGTCTGACCTTATCGTCAAAGCAGCCGTGAAGGACGAACTTTCGGAGCACAACGTCTCGGCCGATTTCTACGACGCCCTCAACGCGGAAGTCGCTGAACTGCTCGATGACGCCGCCGACCGTGCCGAAGCGAACAACCGGAAGACGGTCCAGCCTCGCGACCTGTAGGCCTGTGTAACGCAGCCGACCCCGCCACTCGAACGTAGCTTTTTGAGGTTCCTGTACAGAAGGGAGGAAACGGAGATGGCGGACGCACCGGATACCGAACGGCAGGCGGTCGAACCCGATGCGAGAGGCCCTCAGCGTGTCACAGTAGGGTGGGTCGGTCACTATGAAGTGTGGAGCGAACGCCTTCAGTCGGTGGGGTGTAGTGCGAACGCGCGCTGTTGCACTTCTAGTGGGTGGATGCTACGCGGAAGACGCCGTCGTCGCGGCCAGCGTAATAGAGTGCGGTCCCGCGGATTGCGGGGGCACTCGTGAGTGCTGGTTGGACGTCAAGCGCGTGCGACCAGTGTACCGCACCGGTTGCGGCGTCGAGTGCGTACAGTGCCTGGTCGCATAGCACGTATCGGACGTCACCGGCGATGACTGGGGGACGCGATCTAGGGCCAGATGGTGCATTGAGCGTTCGCCGCCATCCAACCGACCCGTCTGCCGTGTCGAACGCCGCAAGTTTACCGTCCGGCGACTGGACATGGAGGTTGCCGTCCGCGACAGCGACATACGCGCTGCCGTCCTCTGGTAGCGGGACCGATGCCGTCCATTGTGTCGTGCCATCATCGAGGGAGAGTGCGTAGACGGCGCCCTGGTGCGCGGCGTAGTACAGATTCCGATCGTCGACAGTAAGGGTGGTGTGACTTTGGGGGAGGTCGTCTCGCCGCCAGTTTTCTTCGCCCGTCGCTGGATCGAGTGCTGCGACGCCAGCGTCCTCGTGGTTCGCCCCAACAACCGTGTAGGCGACCCCGTCACGGGCGGCAAGTGCAGTGCCCGAGCCTCCAGCATCATATTGCCAGCGCTCCTTGCCGGTCGCGGGGTTGCGGCCATACACCGTCTCACCGCTATCATCGAGAAGCGTGTCCTCGGCGAGCACGGGGGCGTTCGTAGTGGATCCATAGCCACCTACGTTCGTTCGCCAGCATAGTGCGCCATCACGTGCGTCGTATGCTGCAAGGAATTCTGCAGTCGAGACGAACATTGCGTTGCCGGCGAGCGTCGGCGTCGACTTTCCCGCCGAATACTCAACTGTCCACGACGCATTCGAGTCACCCAGCTCAAAGCCTCGATACGCACCTGCATCTCCATTCCCGTCGCTATAGCCAACGAATCCACGGCCATCAGCGAGCGCAACCGACGTGGCGAGTTTTGTATCACCAGCTGCGACGCCTTCACTAGTCGCCTCATTTGATGGGCCATGATCGGTCGTGGCCCCGGTATTCGCGAAGTCGTGCTGGTAGGTTGGCCACGCGCCGGTGACGGGGCCGACAGGTGCGTCCTGCTTGTGGTCGCGTGTACTACGGCCGGCGACGCGGCCGAGACAGCCCGTGAGAGAGGTGACACCAGCTGCCCCGGCAGCAACAAGTACATCACGACGTGTCTGTCCGCTGGAAGGGATATACATTCATGGCGATGGATTCGGCCAGTAAGTAGTCTTCTATTGCACGGAGTGGCGGCTTACTCGCAGAAGAATCCGTTCGACATGGAAAGTGGACCATAGGATAGCGGTACAAATCTCTATGGTGACTGAGTCAACTGCCACGGGCACGGTGGCCCGTGGCTTGTCAGTGGACTCACCGCGTCATACCCGAAGGGGTTTCGGGCGTTCACGGGTCGGCATCCCTGACCTTGGGGGCCGGTTGACTGCGGCCCGTGGCCGGCGACAACTGTGGGCCGCCGACCACTACAAGACTAGTGGGATGGCATTCACTAAAAGACTGGTATGATGCAGCGACTGTCGGCTTCCTCCCCGCCCACGGTGGGGAGGGGAATCCGCCTTGGTTTTCTTTTGAAATCGAGGAGCGATTCATCCCCACCCTACTCGCTCCCATTCGGTCGCTCCTTGAGGGTGGGGGCTTCTCGTCCAATCTGCTATACGCCGTGTTTTGATCGAGTTGCGAGCGAAAAAACGCGCCTAATTCAATATTTTGAATTGGGATTCAAAACAGTAATGGTGGTGGAGATCCAAATACGTGTATGAGCGACTCAGGAACCATGGATCACACGGCAAAGGTCGCCCGGATTCGAGAGGTTGCGATGACGGTTCGTGAACCAAAAAATGCGGGGGAAATAGCTGAGGCTGCTGGTGTTGCCCGAAACACGGCCGAGAAGTATCTCACGCAACTGGTCGAAGCAGATAAACTCGCGACGATCCAGCGTGGTCGCGAGACCTGCTACTATCCAGATCCAGTCACCCAGTATTTCGATCAGATCCGTGACCTCGTCAACGACCATCGAAAAGACGAACTCACGGCTGAATTAGATGCGATCCGGGACGATATCGACGAGTGGAAAGAGGAGTACGATGTGGAGTCTGCCGACGAACTTCGGGCGACCGTCGGTGGTGATATCCCGGCATCCGAACGCCGACAGCGGCGCCACGACGCAGAGGATTGGGACTACTATGAGCACCAGGCGATGCTCATCAAACAAGCAATTCAGCTCTATGATACGATCGAGGCGACCCGCGAGAGTCGTATCGCCTCCGCCAACTGACTCGGTGACAGAAATGGGAAATCCACCGATTTCTGGAGACACGCATCTCCACCGATACGAGGTCCACAAACGAGTTGCAAATCGACTTCAACGGGAAGCTGGTGTGACGACCGTGGAAGCCAACCCAAGTCCGATGCGTCCAGTTCGTCTCGCGGCGACCCTCGATCGCGCGGTCTTTTTTGACCAGAACACGGACGCTGGCGACGCGACGCTTGAATTCGAGTGGCGCCCTCATTCCACACGGGATGAGTTCCGCATCCAGTATAATGAACTGAGGACGCCGTGGTCATGTGGCTGGCATCAGGACGAAACCCACGAGAAACTTGGACCGAGTCACTTCCAAGTTGACTACGAAGCGTGGCCAGCACCGCACCGTGAATCTGCATCCTTCACAGATTCGAATCCGATGGCAATCCTCGAAACCTGCCTCACTGAGCTTCGCGACCGTGTCCCGAGTCTCCCTGACAGCGTTCGCCCGAGTCCGTAGGTCGCTACGCGATGGGTTCGACCACGACTATCTCGTGCTTGAGGCGGGAGGTTTTGCGTTAGCCGTCGGTCTCGAAGAGGAGGTCGATATCTCAACAGTACGGCGCTTTACTTCACGCTGACCGACGGCGACGCCGAGCTCCCCTGTATGATTTGGGCGAACCGTTACCGGGAGATGGACGCCGGCCTCGAGGACGGGACTGAGGTCATCCTCGAGGGCGATATCGACTACTGGGTCGAAGGTGGGAAACTCGACCTCAAACCGTGGGAGGTGATCGTCGTCGGCGACGGCGACCAGGCGGCTGCAGTCGAGCGACTGCGAAGCGAACTCGAAGAGCGTGGCTGGTTCGGTGACGACAACCATTAGCGTTCTCAGAGCGGGGTGGTGTCGTCACGTCCCTCCGAGGGGACGCCCGGTACGACATCTAGAGCACGACCATTCCAAGGCTGTCGGCACTGACGTCCGTTACGAACGGTATCTACTAATTCAACTCTCGCTCTTGTCGGGATGAGGAGGGGGATCGTAAGGAGACCAGATATTCAGCGCCGAATGGACCACGCCGTTGAGATTATTTCTCTGCGCGGCGGTCTTCGATATCTGCGATAAGGGCTTCTACTCGTTCTTCTGCAGTTTTGGAGTGCTCGCTTGTCGACTCGGTTCTTTCACCTCGATCGATACTGGGGACTTCCTGTTCCCAGCCCTGCTTGGCGTAGGCGTCGTCAGGCGCCTTCTCAAAGCGTTGAACGGCTGAATCGAGCGATACAAGTCGTTGCTTTAGCTCGTTGGCCCGATGCGGATCGATATAATAGATTGTTTCTGCTCGTTCGAAGAGCCGATCCTCGAAGAGGCGAGTCATCGCTTTTGATGCACTTGCCTCGCTGAGGTCTGTTCGAGCTGCGATTTCACTGGGCGTGAAGCCGTACTTGTGGTGTGCGACGAGGAAACTGAGGACTTCGTACTTGTTCGTATCCGGCTTAACCGGGGATTGGTCGTTATTTGTGAGCTCGTCGACGGGAACTGGCATTCTTGCTATTATGTGTTACTAGTTGCCATTACGGTTTTCGGAGCAGATATTGAACCGGATACTGTTACGTGATTCTCGATGTTCCACGTCTCACGACACTTAATGATCGGCAGCGGGGTGCGTATCGTCATCCCGATCACTCTCGATTGGTTCGTAGTCGGCGTCTTTGCCCACGGGGGTGAATCCTGGGACGTAGCTGAATCGTTTCCCGGGCTCGTTGTAGAACATCAACGGGAGTGAACCTCGGTCGTCGCGAGCGCGGTACTGTGGCTGCCATTCCCGGAATTCTGCCGTTGGCCTGGCAACCTGTGGGGTAGGCAACTCAGCACGTTCGAGATCGGTTAGATCGAGGACTCGCACTTCGAATTCACGGGCGAGTTGTTCGGCTCGCGGCGTTAGCTCGGTTGTGTGGCAGAGCACTGGCATCGCCCGGCACGCGAACGCCACGGTACACAACCGGAAGAGGACTGCTGGCGTGATCGGATCGCTCGTCCAGTCCTTACATTGGGCGACGATCCAGTCGCTTGGCTCCTGTTGTTTCTCCCTCCGCGTGGCGACGATGTCGACCTCGAGGCTGAAGAGGTGTTGGCGGGTATCTGCACGGTATCCCCACCGTCCTAGTGCTCGCTCTAGTTGGTACTCGAGCCACCGGCCGTCACTATCACCACGCCCGCCAACGTGTGGGTCGACCTCCTTGAGACTGAGGTCCGCTTGGTCGGCAAGTACTGGGCTGTCTTCTGGGACTGATGGGAGGATGTCTCTGAGTGCGGTAGCGTACTCAAGGGCTGTTGTGAACTTCTCAGCGGGTGGTTCGTCGTAGTGATGGGCTGCGGGTTGCGTTGCTTGCAGTGATCGAATCAGCCAGCACAACTCCTGTTCGATCTGGGTGACCAACTCCATGTAGTCGCTTGCCGAACTCGAGGACCGTTCGTCCGTCGCTGCATCAGCTTGGTTGGGCTCGGGGAGGAGAGATTTGGCCTCCTTGATTGGCTCGTTCGCTAAGTACAGGAGTCGGCGGGCGAACATCTGCTGGTCAGTGGTGAGCGTATGGTCGGTCTTGAGGGTGTCACGAACGGACTCGATCGCTTCCGTGAGCCCGCGCAGGTGTTCGTCGTACTCGTCTGGGAGTGGGGATTCATCCGATGTCATCGTGTGAGTGGGCTTGGAGTGAAGTGCTGTCGCGTCAGCGGCGTCTCTGCAAGCGACGTGAGCGTGGGTTGGCCTTGCTGTTGGAGATGGTGGTAGAGTTCGTTTTCGTCGGTGACGGTGACCCATCGGTGACTGTCGACTTCTCGGTAGCGGAGTTCACCGTCGACAGCTACGAGGACGCCCTGTTCGGTGGTTGCCGTTGCATCGAAGACGAGTACGTCTGGATCCGGATTCGTCCAGCTGCCTCGAATCCACTCGAGCAGCGTGTTGATTGACGGCGGATCGACCGGGTTCGGGTAGCGTGGTTCCGCCGGGACGCGTATCGCAACGTCGTCGACGGTGTCACGACGACAGACACGCCAGCCGTCTCCTGTCCATTCGAGTTCACGGCGAGTCCAGGTGTCGCCGTCTTTGGGATCGAGGACGAGCCGTCGGGGTGGTGTACCGGGCGGGTTCCATTGAAGGACGCACGTTCCACCGTCCGGGAGTGTCCCGCTGTCGGTTTGATGCTGGTGTTCGAGTAGTGCAGCGTCGATCTGAGCGCGAGCGCGCCGCAACGTGGCAACTGGATCTCTGACTGGTGTAGCTGCTGTCTCGTCAGCGGTGGCGGCCGCCTCTAGCTGCCGGTGGAAGCGAGCGTCGATGTCTCGAAGCGCCGCGAGTGCTGGCTGCTGGGTGTCCGTCATGAGGGGTCCTCCGATTCTGGCTTGTAGCACGCTGTTTGGAGTCGGCGGATGTATTCGGCGAGCGGTTCGGTTGCATCCGTTGCAGTTGCAGTCTTCGAACGGCTATCGTAGTCGATGGCACCGCACTCAGCGAGTGTCTCGAGATGTGATTGGGTGAGTGTGATGTAGACGGACGTCCGCTCGTCACTGCCGACTTTGCTGGGGTCGACTGAATTTTCGATGGCCGCGATTTCGAAGGCGAGTTCGTTAGCGGTGAGCTCGCCGTGGGTACGTGACAATGATAACAAGACGCGGCGCCGACGACTATTCGAGATTGCGTTGAACGCAACATCGGGATCCATCGGGATGGCGAGCGACGCCGTATCGTCGGTTGTATCGTCCATTCAGACCGCCCCCGCAATAGGTGTGGTTCGTCGATGCGCCTGTCGGATTCTCGAGGAGGTGTCGTCGGGGCGGTGTTCGTCGGTGCCGTGCGGGTGCCATGGTAGATACTGCGGTCTCGGTTCGCGTAGCTGGATACCTGTGGGACTGCTGTCGTCGTCGGCTGTGGCAGTTCGCTGGCGTGCGAATTGTACGGCGTGGTGTGTCAGTGGGTCGTGTTCAAGAGTGGCGCTCTGTGAGACAGAGTTATCACTGTTGACCCTGGTAATTTGGCTTGCTGTCATCGGTATAGCAGCACGATTCCTCCGGCGCTGCGACGCCGGGGGATTCCGCGAGAATCGTGCTAATTCTGTGTTGGATAGACTGTGACTTTTATATCGCTGTCACAAACCCTGAATCGCGTATTTGCGCCTTTGAACGTCTGTACCGCAAGAATCTCCTTGTAGTGTTATCGACCTATTAATTCACACTCCACTACCTCCGGTAGTTAAAAACAAGTCTCTCACAGCCCCCACTCCCGCGGTACTTCGTGGGGGGTTGCGAGTCTCGTTGTGTTTTATCTATTGAAATTGGACTGTTCCCTACATGAGATATCGCTATAATAGATTAATACACAGAAATATTCTCCCTAATTATCCACCTCTTGCGGTATGAAATCCCCGGCAATTAGGTTTCTTAGACAACAATACCAAATACCCAATACAGACTCGACTCATCCCATTACGATTTGAACCATGCCACTATGACTATTAATTCGAAACCTTCCTGATAGTCAACATCCTGTCCGGCGAGAAACCGCGTCGCTCACAGCACCAAAGACGTTACAAACGGACCACAGGTGATTCGCCAGTATAGACCACGTCTCTCGATCGTGAATTACGTCGCACGCTAATCTGAGGGTGGTCTGTGAGTCTGTTCGTGATTGCAACCTTGTACTGGTGGATATCCCTGAAATCAACGACGTCGAGATCGTTCAGCTGCTTTATTTTGGTCCGAAGGGCCTTCCCCGGTAGCTCCCCATCTTGAATGAGTACCCACAGGATGTCGTGAATGAGTGACTCCAGGGCCAGTTGCTCTTCGTCCGTCCCAGATTGACAGACACGTGAGGCCACGCTCGGAATATCGTCAGTGCCGAATTCGATACGTAGTGAGGATATCTCAGACGGGACTTCATTCGCTGTGGAATCGTATTGACTGGAGTCTTCACACGGGGAAACTAACTCCTCTGGCTCACACGATTCTACTAGCTCATCGGCCGAAACGTGAGATGGGTCAACCGCGGTAAGTCGGTACAATCCTCGATGGACGCGATCAACGTATCCTTCATCTTGGAGATGCCGTAACCGCTGACTCACATACGATTTGTTTCGGGTGAGTTCATCTGCTAAATACCGCGGGGTGCACCTGCCCTCTCTGAGCTTCGCTAAAATCAGCTGGTCTGTCTCATTCAAATCCATACGATAACGTCCTCACTATGAACTAATGACTAATTAGTTATTAGATATTGCGGTCCGAGAGTAGCATCTAATAGGTAGTTAGAAGAGGAGGTAGAGGGTTATAGGAGCCCACAATTCAACGTTAATCCGCATTTCTCTGAATGATTCACCAATAGACAGAACTACCGTGACTTCCACTCAACCGAGGCTGGGCACGTTAGCCATGAACCCGTTATCTCTGATACCACTGAAAACTTCGATGAGGGACTACTCGTTGAACGAGGGTCACAGATCTCGTCCGTCCACACTTCAGTCGCACCAACTCAGAGACCAGGATAACCACGATAAACGCATAACGCCTCTACAGGCTGAACAGGGCGAGTGCCTCGGGGCTTGTCCCCGAGGTACTTCACAGAGTCGTACCGAAATATCGTCAAAGTCATCACGAGCGTCCCCCTGTTCGGCTCCCCGTAATCATCACATCGGACCGAGGCCTTGCTGTCGTCTCGGTCCGCAGAGCGTTGTAAGCGATATGGAGAACACAGACCATCCAAACAGCGTCCCCAGCGAGCAAAAGCGCCTGAGCCCAAGCCACACGTATTAGCCACGTGCCTGACTTGGCCGTGGGACCTGGGTTGACAATCCCGTTCGCTGAGTCGAGGCCCCTTCCCATTTTGCCGACCCAGTCTTGTTCCAGTTCGTGTTTGCCGGCCCCGGCTACTCCCCGCCGCCGCGCCCACCATCCGGCCCCGCCCCGACTGACACGCTGGCTCCGCCCTGAGAGTCCCGCCTACGGCAACGCCGGGCAAGATCTTCTCCTGCTCTAATACCAACCCCCACTCTCATCCCCCTTCTAGAGCCCTCCTAGAAGGGGATGTCTTGTTCCCGGACGTCGAACCGCGTTGGCCCTCAAGCTGTCCCCTCGCTGTCTGTTGTCCGCTGTCGTTGTTGCTGTTGCGTTCCCGAGCCGTGTTGTGTCGTTGCTGCCTGCTCGCGCTATCGCCCCCATCCCGCATCGCCCTCGACCCCTCGACGTCGTCGTCTTCGTTCTCGCTCTCGCTCCCCCCGCTCCCGCTTCGCTGTCGTCGTCGTTGTCGCTGCCGCCCCACCACATCGTCGTTGTCCTCGCTCCCTTCGCTCTCCCTCCATCGCTGTTGCCGCCGTCACAGTCTCGAGTCCTGCAGCACCCACCCCCCGAACCCCATCGTCTCGCTCCGCCATCGCTGCCCCCATCTCGCTACTCGACCCTGGGCAGTCCCCGTTCATTCGCTGCGACGACCCATCCCCCACTTCGCTCAGTCCAGCCACTCCCCATCTTGCCGCCGCCGCACGACCGCAGTCGTTCCCCGTCTCTACTGAGTCCAGTCTGACCCCCACCATCGCCACTCTCCTCGCCAGCCATCCACCCTCGCTACTCGACCACTGACTCTTCCCACCTTCTCGCTCAAATACCTCGCCGGTAACGACCAAACTCCCCCTCCTACTCGCGTGCTCCCCCGAGGGTTCCCACCAGTATCAACAATCTGGTAGTCCACTCTCCCATCACTCCCTTCCTCCCCCTCTCCTCCTCGCCTCCAACCCGGCTCCGCCTGAATCAACCGCCACGCGACTACCAACTGGAACTTCAACCTCCCTGAACCCTAATTGTGTAATTTCGGCTGGTCATATTAGACGAGTGGAGAACCCTGTATAGGTCCTATAATCGTGTCTAGTTCCGTGGCTGAACGTATGTGGCTGAATTTGGGGGTGGCGAATTAAACAGATTACCCCCTGAATAGTACCGCCGTCTGGCGATTACACAAACTAACAGGTAGAAAGCATAAATAAACATGGAAGCGCTCAATTCGATTGCCGTCTGGTGATTACACGGGGTTTTGAAGCCGGTTCAAGAGTTAAACACAGACACCCGTAATCCCAACGCCGTCTGGTAATTACGCGAGTTACTGTCTGCGCCGCAGTTCTACTGTGGCAGTAAACACGCACCCCCCGGAATCCGACTGCCATCTGGCAATTACGGACGTAAACATGAGACCCCCTAATCCGACCCCCGTCGTGTACTTAGAGCCGAAAAACATTGGCTAAACTATATTGAATATGGTAGGTGCGGTGATAGCGGTGGGAGAACACCGCCGGTGATCACGGCAAGACAACCTCAGCGATAGCGTGGGTTGAGCTCGGGCGGCGACTGGCGAGCACTCGCGTTCGGTACTGGGCGTCCCTGTGGACGATTCGTTGTTGATGGTGTGCTGGTTGTGGGATCGGGGTGTCGTTGAGGTTTCTCACGTCCGTCGTCGTTGTAGGAACGTTACTGCGTTCGGCTTTCGTGCGTGTGGGGTCGTTGTGGGAGCAGTATACTGCCGGTACTGGCGGTATAGACGCCAGATCAGATTCGGTGGGTTCGATCTTACCGATCGCGACTAGTACACGCCAGCCGCATCGCTTCGAGCACGAGGTGGTGATCGTTGGAGCACGTGTTCGGCATGCTTCTGTGAGGACTGCGTTGTGTATCGTCCTTGCAGTCGTGTGGAGCGCCACCGGCTGTGCTGGTGGCGTTCATTCGGCGTGGCTGTGGTGTCGATGTACTATGCGTCGAGATGCCGTGTGCGCTCACTGTGGCGCTTGGTGGGACTAGCGTCGGTGGCACCGAGCCCGGATCGCAGATTGTCGCAGACTCTCGAAGGAAGCCTTGCCACACGGACATAGGCACCCTCTCAAAGGACCGGTACAGCGTTGAGGGTGCGGGAAATGCCGTTCGTGGGAGCTGTAACAGCCCACGAACTCGATCCATTTCGCTCGCCCAATCGACGATCTCGTGGTAGGTCTCGCCCATGTGAATCCGCAAAAAGAGAACTTTGACGTGCTTCCAGCCGGAAATCCGTGGCCATTCGGCTTACTCACTGCTGTTGGACTGCAGTACAGCGCTTTTGAGCTAGCGACGCGGCTTGTCTACCGAAGCAGAAAAGTAGGTTGGACACATTCGGCTTTTCCGCTTCTCTTCCACCTTTAGAGCGACGCTATCTCCTCGTGTTCTGCGGGTTCAACAGAGCACACCAGTTGGTTTGGAGTGAGTTGAAAGGACACAAATCATCTGGTGGAGATTCGGTCGTCGACATCTGGTTAGGTTTCGTCTGTTCGCTCAACTGCATCGCGTTCGTTGATGACTGCTTGCCGAATCTCGGCTTCTTCGTCCGAGCGGTCTGGGAAGTTGCCTGTGCTCTGGAAGTACGGGAATGGGTTGTCGGCTAAGTCCACACCAGAAAGACCGCCGGGCAGTCCGCGTTCGCTAACTGCTTCGAATCGTTCGTTAACTGCTTCCGGTGCAACTGGTTCTCCACCGAGGCTCTCAATGAGGAGGTCGAGTTTCGCGTCCAGTTGTTCGAACCGATACCGCATCTCGCGTGCTCGCACCCCTTCCTGCAGGAGTAGTTCAATCGCTCGACTCTTTGAGATGTCGTGGTACTCTGCAACCCCCTCGATTGTTTCGTTCAAACCCTCGTCGACTGACGAACTGATCTGTTCACCCATATCTGTTCTCTTCACCCTTCCTACACTAAGTGATTCCCCTCCACCCCTGTTTCGCGTTACCTCCTATGCTGGTCTACCCCCCGCAGTTTCGTTCATTGATTCTTGTGCCGCACTTGGCCGTGGGACTTGGGTTGACAATCCCGCTGGCTGCGTCGAGTTCCGCTTCCCTGCTTCACTCCAAGACTGATTCCATCCCAGCTTGGCTGTCTGCCGACTCCGGCGACTCCCTGCCGCCGCGCCGACATCTGACTCCGTCCCGACGAGCTTCCTGGCTCCGCCCCGGTTGAACTGCCGGCGGCAACCCTTCGGGAATTTCATCTCCCGCCAACTTCCTTCCTCCTCCATCCACCAATGCCCCTGCGCCCTTCGCTCCCCGCGCCCTTTGCTCCGCGCGCCTTGCGCTTGACATCTGCTTGCACGCCCACCCTACTCTTCTTTCTCGCTCCACCCGTTCCTCGCTCGACGTCGTCCTGTTCACTCCACCCACTCCTGCTCAACCCACCCTTCTCCTTCCTCGCTTGACCCCTTCCTCTTCTTCCCACCCGGCCTCTCTGTTCGCCCCTCCCTTTCCTGTTCTTCCTCCGCCCACCTCACCCCCTTCTCGTTCGTCCCTGTTCGATCTGGTCTCCAGTCCCCTTCGTCCGCAGCCTGTGTTGTCGTTGCTTCCCGCTCCTGTATCAGTCCCAGCTGGCACTTGCCATCGACACCATCGCCGCCGTCACACTCGCAGCCCCCGGATCTCGTATTCGCACCTATCCCTGATCGTCGACGACCCCACCCCTCGCTCTCGCTGTCGCTGTCATCGCTGCCGTCGCCGCCGCCCCAAACCCCTACCCCTCGCTCTCGCCCCACGCCTGGTGTATCGCCGCCGTCCCTATCCCCAGTGGCGCCCATCCCAATCCCATCACTGTCGTTGTCGCTGCCGCCCCACCACTCTCGTTGCCGTCCCTCCACTTGTCCCTCCCCCAATGCTGTCACTCTCCGTCTACCACCCTCTTCTCACCCCACCTCGCTTCCCGCATCTCGCATCTTGCTTCTCGTCTCGCTTCCTGCTCTCCCCCAACCCCTCGCTTCCACTCCACCCGCTCACTCGTCGTCCCATCCACAGTCTCCCTCCTTGGCTTGCCGACCACGTCGTCGTCGCTCCGCCGCCACTACTCCAAGCCACGCCTCCACCATTGCCACTCGCTACTTGCTACTCGACTACCGATCACGTCACTCGCCAAGCAGTCGCTTCCAATCCAGCTCGCCAATCGTTCATCGCCCATCGTCCACCGTCAGTCGCTCATCACCCATCGTCTATCGCCAAGCGTTCATCGCCCATCGTCAGTCAAGTCCTCGAACCTGCGTCGCCAAGACACACCCCGCCGCTAACACTCCCACTCCACCTCCGCCAATCCACCGCCTTCATCCTCGCCAGTAACCAACATTCAACTCCACCAATCTCAATCCAACTCCACCACTATAACGAATCGCCAACTCCACCACCAATCCCGACCCCCAACTCCACCTCCATAGCCAATCGCATCACCCAGGGTTCCCCACTGTCAACAGTCTGGGAGTCCACTCCCTCGCCACGCACCCATCTCCCCCACCTGCCACGCCCATACCCCGGCTCCGCCTGACTCATCCGATATCCGACTCCCATCTCAAACTTCACCTCCTTGAACCCTAATTGTGTAATTTCCGCTGAACGTACACGGCAGTAAGAGCGTTGTCTATAGCACCTCTAAAGACCTCTCGTTGCGTGGCTGAACGTACACGCCCGATTTCGGGGGTGGATAGCTAAACACGACCGCCCCGAAATCAACTGCCATCTGGTGATTACTCGAAATGTCAACTCTAAGCAGTAAGTAAACATAGACACCGCGAAATCGGATGCTATCTAGTGATTACAGGCGAAATAGACGCGAATTGAGCGCTAAATACACACCCCCTAAACCATATCGCCTTCTGGTGATTACAGTCCTAAACACGAACCCCCTGAATTACGCTGCTATCTGGCATTTAGTGTAGATGGGTTGTGGCGTAGGATGAGTCTAAACCGCTAAATACGAACCCACGCAATCTTATCGCCATCTGGTAATTACATTGCTAAACACGAACCCCATAAAATATATTGTAGTCATGTGATTACGAATATTCGCGGCCTGCTGTTGCGGTCGCGCTTACGATAAATACGATACCTCTGAATTCCACTCCTGTCCTGCACTTACAGAACTACACACGAACCCCCGAAATCGTACTCCCGTCTTGTAATTAGACCTCGAAAACACCACGGAAATCATATTGAATCTGGTAGATTCGGCGATTGCGGTGGGAGTTGGTCGCCGATAGCCACGGGCGAGACAGCCAGAGATAGTGCCGGGTGAACTCTGGAGATAGACTGGCGAGAACTCGCGTTCGGCCGTGGGCGTGTTCGTGGGCGATTGTCGTTCGTGGTGTGCAGGTTGTGGAATCGGGGTGTCGTTGAGGTTTCTCACGTCCGTCGTCGTTGAAGAGTCGTTACTGTGTTCGGTTCTCGTGCGTACGGGAGCGTTGTGGGAACGGTGTACTGCCAGAACTGGCGGTGCAACTGCCAGCTCAGATTCGGCGGGTTCGATCTTATCGCTCGCGACTAGTACACGCCAGCCGCATCGCTTCGAGCACTAGTGGTAATTGTTGGAGCACGTGTTCGACATGCTTCTGTGAGGACTGCGTCGTGTATCGTCCTTGCAGTCGTGTGGTGCGACACCGGCTGTGCTGGTGGCGTTCATTCGGCGTGACTGTGTCGTCGATGTGTCGTGCGTTGAGATATCGTGTGCGCTCACTGTAGCGCTCGGTGGGGCTGGCGTTAGTGAATAGACCGTGCGGGTAGAGAATAGCGTGGGAGGCGAGTGGTGGACTTGTGAGTGACGATGGCGACTCGGGGTGTGTTTCAGGATGTTATTGGTCGGGTGTTGCGGTGTCGTCGCCGGTGTCGTTGGCAGGTTCCTCGTTTGATGAGTCGATGGTTACGACTTCGCCGTCCTGGTCGAGATCAAGTCGGAACCCACCGTCGACGTGGTCGCTGCCGATGTCGTCGTCCCACTCTGGCGTGTAGCGGATGGTTTCGTCGGGCATGATGTCGTTGTTCTTGAGGAAGCCTCGCGCCGAGATTGTATGGGTTTTACCGGCGCGGTGGGCGTAGACATCGCCCCGGTCGTAGTTTTCCTCAAGGGGAATGATTGCGATCTCGTTGCCACTGTCGTTGTACGCGAGCATGACGGCTTCCTTGTCGTCAAGGTATTGTTCGGCAACCGTAGAGTTCGGCGCAATATGCGCGTCTTCACGAAGCGGACGAACTCTCGTCAATGAAAAACTCCAAACCCATCATTTGAGAGGGAGTCAGAGATTTCATCGACAAGTGAGTTAGAGTCGTCGCGCTCTCCTTCTTCTGCTTGGCTAAGACTGTCTAATTTCCCGTTTTCCTCTTCCAATTTCCCATTATTAGGAGGGATTTTCTTGACTGGAAGAACTCTCTCCATCGGAATTGTTGTCTCTAGTTCTTTCTTCCGCCATGCTTGGCCTCATGTTCACACGAGAGTTCTTTATACGTTCACTGCTTGGAAGGGTGTCAGGAGGAGAAGGTAGAACTCTGTCTGGTGTGGCTGGTGCGGTTACTTGATGTCTTCCCGTAGTGAGTTTATCGTGTGAATTTCTTTGATACCTGGTTTCCCGAGTTGTTCGTTTATCTTCGCGACGCTGCGGTG
This sequence comes from Halobacterium sp. KA-4, assembly GCF_021028995.1. Classification (GTDB taxonomy): domain Archaea; phylum Halobacteriota; class Halobacteria; order Halobacteriales; family Halobacteriaceae; genus Halobacterium. The sequence continues at coordinate 79,825 of NZ_JAJJZG010000014.1, forward strand.
ATTATGCCCACTGGGGAGGTCGTCGACTTTCTTGCTTAATTTTTCGAGGAGGGTTATTGCTTCGTCGTGACTTTCAACGACCCAGATGGCATCTCCATATCCTTCTTTGAGGGCTTCGTAGTCTTCGTGAACATGGCCAATATGCTCCGGAGTGATTTCAATTTCGATGAGTCGGTGTCTGTCCGTTGGGGATTCTTTCGTGGGTTTCGCGAAGACGTCGGTCTTGTTGTTGCCGTTGTTAATGTCTCCGTAGAGTTCAACGTCGTAGTTTAACTGCCTGAAGCGTTCTGCGGCGAGTCGGACTCCGAGGTGGTGCTCTGCACTTTCGTTACCGAGCTCTCCACCTTCCGCTGGTGAGCGTGATTTCCCATCAGCAAGGAGTTCTCCCTCTTTCGTCGGGACGTAGTAGACTTTGTTCTGCCCGATAGTAACCTTCTCGACGAGGCCTTCATCGGTGAGATATTTGGCGTGCTCGCTGTGGTGTAGTTTCGTCATCGGAAGATGGAGACTGTATGTTTCTATTTCTCCATGGAGTGCGTCGAAGATTGTCTTGAGGAATACCTCCTGTTCGCTGTTCAGAACTCCATCATCACTACTGCTGTTGTTGTCGGTGGTTCCGTTGTTACTATCGCTGCTGTCGTCGTCGTCCGAGGTGAAACTCGTGCCAGCGGTTGAATTGATGTACTTACTGTCTCTGTTCAGGCAGTGTCGATCTCGGCTGCGTTCTCGGATGAGGTCTGATTTTGCGGTGACGTTGAACGGGCCCTCGCTGTGTCCTGGAGGGATTGGGAGCGGTTTCAACGTCAGGATTTCTGGCTTCTGTTTATGGAATCCTGTCGATGGAAGCTGGACAACCCATTCCCCACGGCGGAGGCCAGCGATACGGTCTTTGATCTCCTCGGTGTCGAGATCTTCATGGAACAAGGAGTTCGCGAGGAGGTCGTCCGTCGCGATGTTCCCGATGATCTTCGTGTTGACGTTGTTCAGGATTTCCTGGTAGGCACGCCGATTCGCTTGTGGATCTTCACCAAGCACCTGCTCGGGGTACTGCATGATGAGTCCCAACGAGAGGTTGAACTCGCGGCCTTTCGGAAGGAGTTCGTTGTAGACGATTTCATTTCGTGCGACGTTCGCTGACTCTTCAATGATGACGTTCGCGATGTAATCCTCGTCGTTTGGTGTCCAGAGTGACTGCACCGATGTCCACAGATGTGAGAGGAACAGGACTGTGAACACTTCGCTGCTCTCCCCGCGAAGGTTCCCGGTGTCGACAAGCAGAACCTTGTCACCGTTGAGGATGTTCTTCAGGTCGAGCATCGAGATGTCCGACCGCGCGTACCAGTCTTTGTCGTCGTTCCAGTGCTCTTCTGGGATTTCGAAGGAGAGCATGTCCCAGATGAAGTCTCGTTCCTTGAGCTTGCGAATCCGGTTCAGGACTGCGTCGGTCGTGTTCATGAACTGCCGTTCATCCTTCTCAAGGTGAGACTTCAGGAACCCACGCACCTGGTCGTCTTCCACGGCAGGTAGTGCTTTGTCGATGTTTTCCTGCTTGGCGCTTTCAAGGTCGTCGATGGCTCGTCCGTAGTGCTGGAACTCTTGAGCTGCGTCCAGCAAGTCACCGATCGTGAAGTGCGCGGAGCCGTTTTCCTCGTCGAATAACGCTTTGATGAGATTCGTGAGAATCTCATTTGCAACGAATGCTTGGTCGACCTTCTCTCGCCCGAGGACGAACCGGAGAAGCTGGAAGTAGTGGTCGATGATGTCTTGGATTGCTGTTTCACGTTCCCGTCCGGCGGAGCGAGTGAGTGGGCGCAGGTCGAAGAATGGGATGCCGGGAATGTTCCCGTCTTCCTCGGGAACTTTGATGTACTCGACGTCGTCAAGGTCGCCGAAGAGTGTGCGGTGGCATCGGAGGTAGTTCCGACACATCTCTCCACCTTTCGGGTCGACGAGGATGGTTGGCCCGTTCAGGTTTTCGTGGGTGGTGAGCATGTCGTTGAGCGTTGCGACTGTCTTCCCGCTGCCGGTGGTTGCGGCGCGGATGTAATGATGCGTGAGGTCGCCCGCAGACAGGGAGAGTGCGTCTCGCTTGTTGAGTTCAGTCCACCATTCGTTCACACTATCGATGGCGCTGAGTTCGGTGATGTCGTCGGCGTTTTCGCGGAGGGCTGTGACTGCGTGACCGATGGTCATGCCGTCAGAGAATTCCTTGAACACTTCCTCGTTGGGGGAGGTGAGTGCTGACTGTGCTTTCGGTTTGCCACCTGTTCCGCCACGGCTGGCTTTCGGGAGTGCGTCGATCGAGGGGACTGTGATGAAGCTGGCGAGCTCCTCGATGTTGCAGACGAGGATTGGTTTCCGCCGGGTTACCATCTCCATCCCGTTCGGGTACGTGATGGCGTGGTTGAGCATTCGCTTGTACTCGCTTTCGTTCGTGCCGAGGTGCTTCCCGTCGATGGAGTAGAACTGCCCACTCATCTGGTTGAGTGAGTGTTGGAGGTTTTCCGCGGTTTGTTCGGACTGTGCGGCTGCTCGGAGGGAGACGTTGTAGGTGTGGCTGGGGTTTTTCAAGTCGATTTGCCCCATTCGGCTCTGTCCAACACGCTGCCCGTCAACCTGCGAGTCCATGATAGACCCCCCGATCGCTTCGGGTGTGTCGCTCCGGTGGCGTTCCTTTCTCTCCTTGTCAGACACACCAACTACGGCATCGACAATACTCCGACCGACCATTCCAGGGAGTGTGTGAACGCCGCGTTTGAGGCGGCCTTTCTGTCGCTGTGCTTTCGGCGACCAGTCCGAGCGTGGTTCGAAGACGGCCTGGAAGAGGACTGCACCGTCGCTTTGAATGATTGTTTCGAGAAGGTTTGACAGCGGTGAGCGATTGGTTGCTTCGGTGTCGAAGCGAGTGAGCATCGTCATCCAATCTTTCCGTCGTTCTTCGACACCTTCGAAGCGGACCATGTGTGGAACGCCCTCGAAGACGTCTGTGATGTCGAAGTCGTGGCGGTCGAATTCGAAGTTTTCTGGGTACTGCGAGCGCGTTGTACTTTCTAAGCGGTCGCAGTTTGCGTCGCCACGTTCACCAGGTCCGAGGAAGAACTTGAACTGAGCTTCGTTCTCGGGTTTGTAGATGATGAACTCGAAGTTCGACACGCCTTCGATACTATCGACGTGGAGTTCCATGTCGAGTGGGAGTTTTCGACCGGTGCCGTACCGGTGGAGGCCATACAGTTCTCGGGTGACGGTTTCTGAATTTACTTCTTCGCGGACGGGCGTGATTTGGATGTATTCTTGGCTCGCTTCGATTTCCTCGATAAACTCCTCCGGATCGTCCATCTCCTCACTTAATTTTTTGTTTTGCTTGGAGGAGTCGTCTTGATGTTCTTCGGAGGGATCTGGCATAGTTGTTGATCCTCGACCCGGTGTTAATTAACTTGTCCTCAGAGTTAGCATAGTATAATAATCTAAGTTATATGTTTGGGGGAAAGTACGCCAAGGCCCGAAGAGAAACTGTAGTTAGAAATTGATCCCATCGGTAGTTAGCACTTTTTCTCGTTGACCAATAACGCATCCCGCTTGAACCGTTCACGACAACCGTCGCGGTTGAACCCGGTGTCCGCGTATACCTCGTGACTCGCCCAATTATGGACGTAGTTCAGCACCGGTGTCAGACCCAAGTAGACGAGGCTGTCGGGATCCGTCTCCGCCGCGTCGTTCTGAAGTCACTGGAGAGGCAAGGGAGGCGTTTCCTGGAGGTCCTCGGTATGACCGACTAGCGGTGCGTAGCAGCCTCACATGAAGATGCTGCCGGTCAACGATGGCAGCTAGTCGCCCTCAAGATTTCTGAGTACAGGCGTCGGACTCGGCGTCGAACTCTTTTGGTAACCTACCATGCGTCGCTGGTCGCCTCGGCAGCGTCGATGGCCGCACGTCAATCTAGCTCGGGAGCGTACACGTACTCCTTGTAACAAGTGGTTTGTCCTAAGTCAACTGCGACGGGCACGGTGGCCCGCGGCTTGTCAGTGGACTCACCACGTCATACCCGAAGGACTTTCGGGCGTTCACAGGTCGGCATCCCTGACCTTGGGGGCCGGTTGAGGGCGGCCCGTGGCCGGTGACAACTGTTGGCCGCCGACCACTACCAGACTAGTGGGATGGGATTCACTAAAAGACTGGTATGATGCAGCGAGTGTCGGCTTCCTCCCCACCCACGGTGGGGCGGGGAATCCGCCTTGGTTTTCTTTTGAAGTCTACTTACTAGACCCAGAAGATGCAGTTAATGCTCGATTGTACAACTTCTTCCACTATACCACAACATCACCTAAGCGTGGTTGCTTGTCGAATACGAGACAAGCGACGGCGAGAACGGTCTTTGGGCGGAGTGCCCCAGCTGCGAGGAGGTCGTCGCGCCTGAGTGAAACGCAGTCGTTGAGTGGTCTACAGGCGGCGGAGGCTGAATGCCGAGGAGCTTGTCTCCGGGAGCGATTCACGGGGGTCGGTTCGGATGGTTCGGGTACTGTAGGTGCCGAAAATTGCCGCGAGTAGCCCCATCGGGAGATAGCGAAGGCGAGTGGGGGTGGCTGTGGAAAATATTAGAGTATCCAGAAAGTACACATAACGAGAGTAACCACTACCGTGTGTATCGCCGAGTTGGCGCCAGAATTGAGACCGCTGCCGCCATATTACCTGTCACCACCCTTCGCCCTCCACCCCCATGGAGGAGCACCGGCGATACAACTCTTCACCGTTTTCGACTACACTGCAAAACCCCCTCATTCTGAGAAGTTACTCCCCGTATTACCGCAAATCGGCGTGGATCAGTCCGACCGAAATAAGGAGAATTGAGGATGCGGGCGGCAGTCGTAGCCGGTTCGTCGAGGGACGCAGTACCTCGCGGTTGAGGGTATCGGCGAGCAGTTCCAGAAGTGGCACTTCGATGACCTGCTGGGCTGGCACGAGGCCACCGTCCCTCGCCGAACCGTTCGTGACGAGCTCATCATCCAGCTCACGCAGTCGCCTTCGACGTCAACGGAGCGGGCAGGTGAAAAAGCAGCCAGCGAGCCAGATACCTTCGTCGTGAAGCCAGTTCGAGAGCTCCGAACGCCGTAGCAGCTAGCCTTAACCAACATTCTCGGCCGATACCGACACGATGTTGGTTAACGCTGGGGTTGGATCTACTCCCTTGCTCCCACCCTCCACCCTACTCCTCGAGTGAGTGAATCATAGCGCCCGGGCGATCCGAGGAGGTATCGAATCTGTACGCCATGAGTTGTTTGTCGGCGTCCCCAGAACGCAGAGCGTTCTGGTGTGCGAACGAGAACGCTGTTTCTCGTGCACGCTGATAGGCGTGCAGCGTGCGACCGTGCGCGGCGTGACTCACCATGCCTGGTCCCGATCCGCACAACGATACGAGTCGCGACTACGAACAGTTCGAGAAAGCGCAGCTTGCCCAGGACCGCGACGCCGCCGGCGTCGACACGGCGGACGTCGACGATACGACGGCCCAGAACCTGGTTAACGACCTCGTCGACGCGGACGTCGTCACACCCATCCCTGAGGACCGTGTTCTGGTTCACAAGCTGAGCGGCACCACGTTCGACTCATCGACGCAGTTAGCTGTCTTCCACCGTGGCTGGACGGCCGGCCGCGACGCCGACGCGGAGGGCGAGTGATGCAGCAAACCCTCGTTGGCTGTGCGTTCTGCGATGCGCTCCCCAGCGCAGACTTAGGCCAGGCCCGTACGTGGGGGAAAGACGACCTCGTTACGCATCCGATCTGCATCGACTGTGCAATCCAGGAGCGACCTGATTCCGAGGAATTCGATCACCACGCCTGCGACGAGTGTGGACGCATCGTCGATACGCTGCCGGCACTCACGTCCTTCCGCGTCGAACTCGGCCACCTCGACGGAACAGTACACCTCTGTGTCCGCTGTAGTCCTGGTGGGCCCGCGACGTACTGGACGCGCGACCTCGAAGAGCATCTCGTTGCTGACATAAACTCCGAATAGGCCTGCCCCAGTGCGCTCCACTGGTTCAGTACGTCCGGAAAATAGATTCGGGGATATGCATCCAGCCCTACGAGGGAACTCAATCCGGTTGTCGAGATCCCGAAAGGGCTCAGTCCAACATGGCCTCGATATCCCATTCGGTCTTCTCGTTGCGGACCTGAATTTGCTCCCAGGCTTCCTCGGCACTACAGTCCGCTTCGACGCCTCGTTCGTAGAGCCCAGCAGCATCCTCACGCATGGTATTCAATTTCATCTCCGGTGTCCGGAGATAAGAATATGCGGCCATTTTCGCAGGCGATTAGTCCGACTCATCAGACTCTGTGTTTCCAAGGTCTGTGGATTCGAATTCCTCTTCCCACTGCGGACGGGCCGGCCCCGGCACTTCCGTCGCGAGAGTCCGAAGTTCCTGCTCCGAAAACCAGGGGAAACAGCGGTCGTGGAGTTCGTATTTCCGAAACAGATTCAGGTGGACCCAACTGTAGGATGCGATTTCTCCGAGAGCATCCCGGTCACGGTCGCGAAGCGCATCAACGACCTCCTGTTCGGTGATATCGATATCAAAGGTTTGCGCTTCACTGACGAGTGCTTTCAGCTCTCGTCGTTTCGTCTCATCGTCAGCGTCTGGTGCATAGTATATCTGAATGGCAGCGTCGATCACGTCCGCCTTCGACTCAAGGGCATCTCGCGTCAAGCCCGTATAATCCCGGGGGAACATCCAACCTTTCTCGAAGTAGGGACGCTGATCGAGCAGCCCCAATTCGGGGCTTTCACCGCCACTCTCCTTCTCGTAGACGCCAACGAGGTGGTCCGCGAACTCGGCGAGAGCGTGAAACTTGATGAGGAACGACGGCACGACACGCGTGTCTGGATCAGCGGTGTCACCGATGAGTGTGGCTTCAGCGTCGATGGGTTTGCTGAGTTCGTACGCCATCGCTCGGAGCCGAACCTCGTAGTCGCCGCGATAACTGCCGAACACAAGATAGGTCGTGATGCCCGCCTGGGTGAACGCGGGCACAGCCTCGTTGATGAACCGGGCAACCTCTGATCGATCCGGTCGCGGAACCGCAACGCCGTGAAGTGCCCGATCCACGGCGGCTTTCACGCGTCGCCAGCGGTCCTTTCGCGTCTCCTCAGTCACAGTGGGTGCTTCTCAGGCAACGGTGTTAGGTCTTGCTAACTACGTCGGGATTTCCTCTCTAAATCGTCATGGTACACCCGAACAGTTACAATCGTTCAGGAAGTAGAACTTCATATGAGCGAACGGACGGACACGCCGGCACCGGCAGACGCACACGCTGATACGGTATTCGACGTCGGTAGTGCTGACGCCTATGAGAAACAGCGGCGCGTCCACCGGTTTCTCTCGCAGGAGACACGAAACCACATTATCCAGGTGCTCCTCGGCCATCCGTCACACCTCGCCTCGATCACGGAGCTTGACTACTTCATCCCGAAGAGCCGGTCAACGATTCGCGAACAGCTCGACAACCTCGCGGATCGAAACATCGTCTCGAAGTACCATCACGAGCCGAACGAAGGTGAACGCGGCCTGCCGACAGACTTCTGGGGACCTACCGAATTCGGCGTCGAACTGCTCTACGAGTACAAATATCTCCGTGGGGTCCCAATCATGCGGTCGCTCCACGACCACACGGCGTTGACTGAACAGGTCGAACGCCACCTCAATGCTGCGCGCCCCGACCTCCCGGAGGCGGTCACAGATGCGCTCGAATTCGACGAGATCGACGTTACAGAGTCGGAATCCGCTGAAGATAGGAGAGCGGCGCTCCAAGAAGGGTCGTTGTTTACTGATGAGACTCCCAAAGAGGAGCGTAGTGAATCCCCAATTGACGATCTCTTCTAGGGGGATACGCGAACTATGCTTCACAAAACTCGGTAGTGCGAACTACAATGCTGGATTCAGAAGAATTTGAAGAAAACCAGCGCGGGAATACAGAGCAACGGCGTACCATGATCAAGCAGTGGGCGGAATACATCCGGACCCACGGTGACGAGGAGTGGTCACGCCAGCAAAACAAACTCATCAACTCCCAGCTGCAGTCGGTGAACGATCTCGCTGAAACTGGTGACACCGATCCGGTCCAATTTGCAAATGTCCGAGATCGACTACAAGACCCAGAATCGGGAACCTAGGTCTCGCTCTTTCGCTCAGAGAACCATATCTTGACAGCCCTGGCGGTATTCTGGAAGACCATGCAGTGTCCGGAATGTGGATCTGACATCACGATAGAGGTTGGGCCAGAGCGGCCACTCTCAATGTCGCTCGTAGAGGCTGTGATTGCTGCTGACGAAGACGACCAAATCGCCTGTTCGCAAAACTGCTGGAACTGTGGCTGGCAGGAGAAGCGCTCGATCCGTATCCAGGCCATCGAGAGAACCGACGGCGATGAGCAGGCCGCCAAACGCGCGTCGCTCATCGACGAGATCGTGAGTGAGGCAAAGGGCATCGAACGTATCACGATGCTCGAGGATGTGCTCGCAGAGGTCCGTCGCCAGCGCCGTCTGGAACCGAACACGTCGAATGCCTCTACTGACGCCACCTTTGATGATAAGCCCGATTCATGACTGTTGATGAGGCGTTCTACGACGTACGGGAGCGAACCGAGAATCCCGCCCACGCGTCCGTCGAAGACGTCTGTGAACTCGTTCGCAAGCGAGCCCAGGATCCCCGTGACGATCACATGAATGCGCATTTCGACGAGGCCATGGCAGATATCGTCGAAAGACACGGGATAGAAACTGTTCAAACCGTGATCCGCCGTATCCTCGTCGAGCACTACCCGTTCCGCACTGCGACAGTTGACCTCGAAATGCGCAACGTCGATGGTGTCTGGATCGGCACCGCAGCCACCGGATACCTCCGAGAGCTAAACTCGGAACAAGACAGCTGAGGCCTCTCCACTGAAAGCCCTCGGCCGCTCGACGTCCCGCGACCACGTGAGACTGCGTCTCGCTTGCTCCCGTTCGCTCCGCTCACGGGAACCCCGCTGCGCGCCTCGTTCCTGCGGTGCTTGCGGGGTCGGGAGACGACCGAGACGGCCTCGCCCTTTCTGAGTCCACCGGGCTGTCGGCTAGTTCATCGAGCGCCGGATTCGGTTGAACGAGGTTTCTCTATGGCCCGCCCCGCTTGCCGCATGCCGCCCTCCGCGTCGTTCGCGACCGACCATTCCGGGCGTGTGGGCGCTCTCCGCACCGCCCGCGCCCGTTCCGGGCTAAAATGAATCTGGTCTCGACGCCAGCGGGTAAGCGCGAGGGGTTGCGCGGCGTGGCTGCTCACCACCTACTGATTGATCTTTAGCTGAGGACACAGCGGAAATAGACATACGATATCAATTCTGCCGCAGAACCCGAACGAACTAATAGAATGATATCGGAGCCAGTTTAGAGGCTATTCGACTCGACGAGAGTCCCAGTCGCAGTCGGAATTACTCGCCCACCGACCTCTACCCGAATCGAATCTGCAGTTGTCTGCCCACGTAGATACAGTAGTGAGGGTCGGTTCACTTCATATCCTTGTTCGACACGTACGTCGATCTCAGACGTGTCGAAGTACTGGTGCTCAGTAAGGTATGCAGCGAGACACCCATTCGAAGCACCAGTCGCAGGATCCTCAGGGATACCGAAAAACTCTGCAAACACTCGGACGTTGAGCTCGTTTTCTGGTTCGTATGTCTCCGGAGCGAACACGAGGAGATTCCGTACTCCGTACTGATCAACCAATTCCGAATACACTTCATCATTAGTCTCGGCCTCCTTCACCGCACTTAGCGATTCAACTGGCACAATTAGTGTCGGAACGCCAGTTGAGATAATCTGGGCTGGGAACTGGTCATCCAGAACGTCAGCTGGTAGGGAAACCGCGTCCGCCGCCCTCGCAGGCTCAATTATTTCATCGAACGTTGGTTCCGGGTGCTCCATTAGTAAGATTTCATCACCAGTAGCTGTTTTTTCGACTGAAACGGGGATTGCGCCGACTTGTTCGTGTAACACTAGTTCATCATCGGAAAGTCCGAGCCGCTCTCGGAGAACGTACGCCGTACCGAGCGTGGGGTGGCCGGCGAACGGTAGTTCTGTCGTGGGCGAGAAGATGCGGACCTCGAATCCGTCCGCATGACTTCCATCTGGGTCGATGAATGTTGTCTCTGAGTAGTCGAATTCGTTCGCGATCCGCTGCATTTCTTCGCCGCTCAATTCACCTTCTGGTTGGACAACCGCGAGTTGATTCCCCGTATATTGGCTTTGTGCGAAGACGTCAACGATATCATAGCGGATGTCACTCATACTGCTCACGTATTTACTTACAGAGATTGGGTGATAAGTAGTCTCGTCAGGGCGAGTCTCACTGGTCTCTCTTACTCGGAGTGCGCTTTCTACTCTCCTAATTACGGGCTGTAGAAACCCGAGAAATCAAGCTTGGTATGGTTCTATGATATTTGGTTCAACTGTTTAGTCCGGTAGTGTTTTTGAGCGCCTGCGAAGGATGCAGGCGCGTTCGGTCGTGCCTGCACAGCACAGGTGATTCGGGATGTGTTACCACCGCCAGCGACAGCTGAACCGTCTGATGGAGGCGCGATGATCGATGTCGGTCGAACTGAACGAGATCGAGGAAGCTGAGGTTGAACTGGAGGAGTGGCTAGTCGAACAGGCTGAGAACGGTGCCCCGGATATCGTCCTCATCGGGCTCCTACGGGACTATGCGGACGACATCGAACGCCTCGGTTACGTGCCGCGAATGTGGGGTGAGTCAAAGCGATGAGACGGACCAACACCTTCGAGGTCGTCCCCCGGTCGGAACAAGACGAGGCCGTCCTCCACCGCCTCCTCGATGCGTCAGCCAGCCTTTGGAACCAGCTGACGTATGCGCGCCGGCAGCGATTCTTCGCCGGCGGGAGCGTCTGGGACTGTGAGGAGTACTACGACGAGTACGTCAACGTGCTGAGTGCCGCGACGACCCAACAGGTTACTCAAATCAACGACACTGCGTGGCGGTCGTTCTTCGAAATCTTGGAACAGTCCGATCAGGAGGTACGTCCGCCCGGCTACTGGGGAAATCGTGAGGAGGGACGCGAACTCCGGACGTACCTCCGGAAGGACGCCTACTCCGTGCAGTGGGGAACTCGCTCACGACTGGATCTGCGTATCGGCTCGCAGCTCAAAGACGAGTACGGCTTCGGCCCGTACGAACAGCTATGCGTCCCGGTGCGGGGAGAGCCACCGTGGGACGGGGAACAGGGATACCTCCATCTCACCTACGACGATGTCACCGATACGTACCGGGCTCATCAGCCAGTGTCGGTGCCTGCCGAGGCCCAGGAGACGCCAACCGGAACTGACGTCGCCGCGCTGGATATCGGTGCGAACGTACTCGTCGCGTGTACGACGACGGCGGGCGACCAATACTGGTACAGCGGCCAGGAGCCGTTCCGGCAGTTCCGAGGAACGACCCAGCGCATCGCGGACGCCAAAGCGAAGCTCCCCGAAGATCGACACACAAGCAAGCGAATCCAACGGCTCTATCGGAAGCGGTCTCGACGGCGAGATCACGCGGTGAACGCGCTCCTCCGTGATCTGGTCGAGCGGTTGTATGAAGCTGGCGTCGAAATCATCTATCACGGCGATCTCACCGGCGTCCTTGGCGAGTACTGGTCGGTCGAGGTGAACCTCAAAACGCGTACCTTCTGGGCGCATCGACGATGTCTCGACCAGCTCGCGAACGTCTGCGAGGAGTACGGCATCGAGGTGGCCTCACTCTCCGAAGCGTGGACCTCCCAGACGTGTCCGGAGTGTGGCGAACGCGATCGGACGCGCCGGCATCGCGAGACGCTGCGGTGTCCGTGTAGCTTCGAGGGGCACGCCGACCTCGTCGCGTCGCGGACGCTGCTCGAACAGGCGACGAATACCGCGGTCAGGCCGACGGCACGGCCCGTGCGGTTCCAGTGGGACGACCACCGGTGGTTCCCCGTCAAGGGAGCCACGGTGGGGCCCAACGAATAGCGCACAGACCCGCAAGGTGCCGCCGTGGTGTCGCCGTGCCACCAGTGAGCGGACGCTCCGTGTACGCGGAGTGGATGTCGATCCGCTGGTCGCTCGCTTTTCCAACTGCTAGCGCTTTCAGTAATGCTCTAACTGTTGTCGGTGGAATGGGGGGTTATGTGGGTAGACATTCTCGTGGTCGCAGTCAGTTTGATCGGCTCGTTCCTAATTTCGATGTATACGGTCAACAGTAGAATCGACAAGGAACGGGGGCGTGAGATCGAGCGGTGGTACGTGGATGCGGGTGTGCAAGCGGATTTAGCCAGGAAGGAATACTCGAATGAGGTTCTCAGTGAGAACTCGACCGGGAACGACACGGTGGAGGTTCTCAGAGCACGAGCTGACGAGCTCCAGCAACACGCAGCTGAGGGTCGATATCTTGGGGTGGACGAGTCGATCTGGTCCGCTCTCAGAGATATCGGGATGAACTACCGCTGGATGGCCTCCGAAATAGAGGCTGACGAAACAACGGACTGGTCGGAGCTGACGGACCTCGAAGACGAAATGTGGGAGCTGACGGCGAAAGTATCTGAGAGTATCCCGTCCGAAACGGAGTACTCGGCGGCGCGGAACGATTGGTGGCCGTTCTGGTAGCCACAAGGCGGAAGAGCAATTTCGAGTCAGGGCCCGTTTATTGAGCTGACAAGACCCTCTATCGGCTGGCCGGTGTGTACGATACGGCTCGCACCGCTCGCCGCATTCCGCCCTCCGCGTCGCTCGCGACCGACCATTCCGGGCGGTCTGCCTGCAGTAGCGGGCGGACTGCCGGGCTAAAGTGCATGTGCCCTCGACGCCAGCGGGAAAGCGCGAGGGGTTGCGCGGCGTGGCTGCTCACCCCCCCACGCTTTCTCCGCTGGCCGCTCGCTCCGGGCGGGTCGGCGCGCGGTGCTGGTTGGGGCCACCTCATGCAGGCGCGCTCTCGCTCGCGCCCGGTAGGGCGCTCGCGAAGGCGCGAGCGAGAGCGCGCAGATGGTTCTGTCGGTCGTTGTCGTCGGAAAACCGCGATGTAGAGGCATCGCGGTGTCGGGCGCTGAGCGCCTTCAACGGTACAAGTGAGTACCAATGTCTAGTAACAACTCGAGTCAGAAGGTCGTTACGGTCGATGAACAGGCATTCGAAAAGGCGGGCGGTCAGGCGGTCGATGAAGACGGCTTCCCGGTGGTCGATGAGACGCCGGAGTTCGAGGCCGCGGTCGAGCAGGAAACGCAGGCGAAGGTGGATGCGAACCACCCGGACGGGATCGCGGACACGAGCGAGGACCGGATTCACGGTGTCACCCTCGAACAGGAGGAGCGCATTCAGGCGCGGGAAGCCGAACTGGAGCGCATCAGTGCCCAGGCCGAGCTGGGAACGCAGAACGGTCGGGAGGAACGGACGCGGGAGGTCGCCTCGCAAGGAAGTACGAAGCGGCGCCGGGAGTTCAAGAAGCGTGCCGCGAGCGTGGACCCGATGGCCGACCCCGAACGGGATGATCCCCGAGCGGAACTCTCCCAGGATGAACTGGCGACGGTGAACACGGAGGCAGACCGACTCGCGACGCGGGTGGATGGCTGGTCGCGCGCGGCGATCAGTCGACGCCTGGCCGAAGCGGTCGTCGACGGCACGGACATGACGAGTGCGGTCGTGCGGGTGTTCGAGGAGTTGCAGACGGCCCCGGGGGGCACCGTGCCCATCGACGCCCTCGAGGACGTCGATCGCAGCACGGTCACGATCAAAGGCCGTGTGAAGACCCTCTGGGACAGTGATTCACCGGCCATCCAGCAAGTCGGGCTGATCGCGGACGAGAGCGGGCAAACGAAGGTGACGATCTGGAAGGCATCGGACGCGCCGTGGATCGAGGAAGGCGAGACGGTGCGCATCCACAAAGCGGCCACGAACTGGTACGAGGGCCGGATCTCGGTGGCCGTGACGGGGTGGAGCATCATCCACTTCCCGGAGCGCGGCCGGTGGTGGGAAGCATAGCCAGTCGGAGCAGCCTTCTTTTTTTGCTGTGTGCCGGACCGACCCAGACCCCACCGCCCCACCCTCCGCTCCGTGCTCGCTTCGCTGCGCGCGCAGCCACGACCTCGAGACCCGGTCTGAGATTTATCCCTGAAACCGGGGGAAACGGTGCGCGACCGGGCGTGTTTGTCCCACCCCACGAGGGGTGCGGGCGTGCCCAACGCTCGGAGCTACGCATGAAAGTCGAAGGAGACTACACGTGTGACATCTGCGGCGAATCGTTCGAAACGAACGTCGAGATTGCCGGACATATGCGTTCCCATCAGGTATCGATACCTGCTGAAACGATCATCGACGAACTGCAGCGACTAGCCGAAGAGAAGGGACGAGTTCCAAAACAATCGGAGATCGAAGAAGAGACTGAATTCACAAAAGGCGCAGTGCGCTCAACGTTTGGGAGCTGTGACGAGGGATTGGAAGCTGCCGGACTTGAACCTCGAACAAACGGATATAGCGACGCAGAGATCATCGAGGAGCTACAACGAGTCGCCAGCCAGATCGGGCATTCGCCCTCACGAAACGAGTGGCGAGAATTGGGGCGTATCTCAGCCAACGCTGTCCAGACTCATTTCGGGTCGTGGAACGAGGGCCTCAGAGCAGCTGACTTAGAGACGACCACACAGCAGACCGCCACAAAGGAAGATGTCATCGAGGCGATTCAGAACCTCGCCGCAGAACTCGGACGACCACCGAAAGCCCAAGAGATGGAACAGCACGGAGCGTGGTCGGTGAAAGTCGCCCAGCGATGCTTCGGCCGCTGGAATCGCGCGTTGCGCCGTGCAGGGTTCGAACCCCACAAACAATGGAGTGTCAGTGAAGAACAACTCCATCGAGAGATCGAGCGCTTAGTCGATGAGCTAGGCCATGTCCCATCAACTATCGAGATGCGCGACTCTGGTCGCTACTCAGTTGGATCCTATGCCCGTCGGTATGGGACCTGGCAAGACGCCATCGAAGCGGCCGGGTTCGAGTATCCCGGCCGGCCAAGTGGCCCAGAGCATCCGCTCTGGAAGGGCGGCTACGGAGACATTTCGTACGGACCGAACTGGTACAGACAGCGCAAACGTGCTCTAGAACGGGACGGCTTCGAGTGCCAGATGCCGGGCTGTCCGATCGATCGCGAGACCCATCGCGAGCGCTGGGATCGTGACCTGAACGTCCACCACATTACGCCGCTTGGCGCATTCATCGATGCCGACGGCGTCCTCGATTACGAACGGTCGAACCGGCTTGAGAACCTGATTACGCTCTGTCAACGCCACCATACGATGTGGGAAGAGTTCGCTCCACTCCAGCCCGATATTCGCTAACTGCGTACGGTGGTGTTGCTCTGCCCCGGCGATGGGTGGCGGGGCCACCAGCTATCCCGTCCCACTATGACTGATGACACGACACTCACGGCCCGAGAGCGGCTTCGCATCCATATTCGCGAAGCCCGCCGCACGAGCGACTCGCCAATTGTGGAAGCACAGTTAGAGGCCGCACTGGACGCTTGGAACGACCTGCCACCGACACCCCTACAGGAGTGTCCCGTCTGTGGGAAGGTTGGCCTCCCGGAGCGGATTCTACAGCATCAGTGCAACCGATTATAAATCGGTACTGAAGCATTGGATGACTTCACTCAAGACGTTGAATCCAATCGCCTATTGAGAGACCGTAGTAATCGAGCACGAACCGAAGGCCGAGGAATAAACCCAGGAAAGCTCCGAAAAAGTGCGTGACATCATCAGCACCATCCATCATCCCAAGGAGAGCAACCGCTTCTCGAGCCTTCACAAGTCCAAACAAGACGGCAGTGAGATGGAGTATTCGCAGGTCGAGTGTACCCTCATACCCCATTTCGAGTAATCGGCTGATCGAGTGAACGAGTAGCCAAGATGTGAGGCCGAATGTGACTCCACTTGCTCCAACAGATCCTACTGATCCCATCAATAATGGAACCCAAGCCGCAAGATATCCGACCAGAGGATAGAAGAGATAGCATCCGTCTTTAGTTAAGCGAGAAACCGCGTGATAGCGGCGGCTTATCGAGGCATCTTTCGGAAGGAATGAGGAAGTCCAGTCTGTGCACGACAAGGACTCCTCATCTCGGATTATGCGTCGGCTCACTACACTGTTTCCCTCTGAGTTCCTCGAAGAGCACGCCGAGGAACTCGGCGTGGT
>NZ_JAJJZG010000015.1 GCF_021028995.1 Halobacterium sp. KA-4
GCACTATGCGAATTGACTACTTCCACTCTTCCTGGCGAGGCACTCAATCCAATGCATGACCCTGATTACGTCGATTTGGCTACCACGACAACACGAACGGCCGAGTTAAGCGCATAACGGAAAGAAAGGAGGAAGTCCTGACTCGGCCCGTGTTGATCATAAGATGTATTGTCCGATTGGTGGTTTGTAGAAATCCAAACGCCGAATCTGTCGGCCTTCAGATTGGGGGGAATTCTATATTGTAACATACAGTTTATCAGACTGGCATATAGCGTAAACCCGACCACAAACAACCTCTACCGCCGGATAACGTCGAAACACTCTCCCGAACCAAATGGGTGTGATTATTTGGATAATCACACCCAATTTTTAGTACCCCGACGCCGTCGGTGAAGCACGAAACATGGATCTCGCACAGAGCAGGCCTTCACCGCCACTTCAGCGGCGAACTGGCCCAAACGCACAAATCGAGTCTGTTCCTGTTGGTGGTCGTCTTGCCACGTAGCAAAACCGGCGATACACCCGTTGAGGCCAGCTTCAAGCACTACCTCAAGGACATCGGCAAGGGTCGAGACGGGGAAGGAGGCCACTACCGGCGGAACGTCGAACGAGAGCTCAACCACTTCCTCGAGTGGACAGCCGGTGACCGTGGCCCCGACACCTGGGCCGGCATCCTCCCAGCCGACACAGATCGCGACCTACAGTTCAGAGACCTCACCGAATCCGTCTATCGTGAGTACGCGCGGTATCTCGCCGGCGAGCGCGGCCTGAAGCAGAACACTGCCCAAACGTACTACGCCTATCTCTCCTCGTGGACGGGTTGGTGCGTGACAGAAGGCTACCTCGACGCTCACTACGCGAACCGATCAACAGCACGCGACCCCCTGCCAGATGATGATGGACGTCGGCCCGGAGACCAGCAAGCATGGAGTCCAGAACACCGGCTTCAACTCACCGAGCACGTAATTCAACAATTCAACGACGCCTACAACGAGCATTCTGACGCAGACCAGGACAACCCGACTCTCCGGTATCACGCCATCAAAGCCGCTCGCGACCGCGCGCTCGTGTACGTGATCGCCTACACTGCAGTCCGAGGTGGGGAATTACTCCGGGACCCATCTGACCCTCGTCGACGTGGTCTTCGATGGGAAGAAGTCAACACCGATGACGGGAGTATCACTGTCTATCGGAAGAAACAGCAGTGGGACACTGCCAGCCTGCCGAAACCAGTCATCCAGCCGCTCACAGCGTATCAGGACCTACTCGATCCACCATCTGGCCGATGGCCGGTCTTCCCCACATTCGACGCTCGAAGCCTGGGGAAACTAGTTCGAGAAGGGTTGGCTGACCGTGGGCTTGCTGACGAGGAAATCGCAGACCGCCGCGATAACAACCGTGACCTACTGCTCGCACTCGATGAGGACATCCGGCCAGATTCGATGACGACGAAGGGGGCTCGGAACGTCCTCGAACGGCTAACTGATGCAGCTGACATCGATATCTCGGACGCGAACCACGAGTACCTCGCTCCGCACGGTGGCCGTCGTGGGATGGGGGAGATCCTCGTTCGTTCGTTCGGATATACTGTCGCAGCACGGTACTTGGACAACTCCGAGGATATGGTCAGGGAACGATATTCGCATATAGAGGCCGGTAAGCTCGGGGATAAGGCAGCAGAAGGGATTGCTGATGTGGATTCGGTCCCTATCCCACAGGAAGAAGAAGAGGGGGGAGAAGGGGATTTATGAATTGTATGGCGCTATATCTATCTGGCTAAGTTGGAAGTTGAGACTACAGGGGGTTTAGCGGGCCCGTGATGCGTTGTTTCAGTCGAATTTCGTCACGGAATCAGACTTAGGGAGTCTCTGAGAACACCATTCTTGTTCACTGCTCAACTGTTTCAGCGATTTTTCGAGAATATACCCAGTGTTACCACTCAAGAACAGGCATTTGGCCGGCCTGAGCGGCTGTCTATCCGATTCCCGTCTCCTTCTTCAAGAGTGTAAGTGTATTATCCGCTGTCACAATCGGCGAATGCTCGTACTCGTCAGTTAACTCGACCTGCACGAGCAAATCGACGGCTCTCCAGATCGAGTACAGCAGGCAGGCGAACGCGAAGTAGAAGAATCGCAGCCCGAAATTCTTCGACGTCGTCGCTGCCATGAATCGCTTGATCGACCTATAGCCGCTCTCGATTTCCCACCGATACCCGTACTCAGTGAGAAATCCGCTCACGGTATTGGTCATAAACACCGAGTACTGCCGGTGGTCGTCGTGCTCAGCGTTCTCTTTGCGCCGGTAGATCAGCGTCGTTGAGTGCCACTCGTTGTTCCCGAGGTGGAGCTTCCGGTCGGTCTCGTACCGATCTTGGCCGTGTTGGAGCAACCGCTTTGCCTGAGCTTTCTCGCTGGTCTGCATCCGTTTCGGGACGACATACGACAGCCCGCGCTGGCTGATCATCTCCAGGACGTGCTGGCTATCGAACTCCCGGTCCATCAGGACGTTATCGACGTGGACCAGTTCCTCGGTAGAGTCCAGCAAGTCTTCGACGATCTCTTTGCGTGACTCACCCCTCCGAACTGGACGAGCATCCAGCACAATTGGAACCGCATTGCCGACCAACTGGACAGTGGCCCACTGGTAGGCGTATTCGTCGGTGTTCTCCTTCGTGCCGATGATCTCATCCTCGTGGCCCGTTCGATCACCGGTGAAGGGGTCAGCTTCGGTAATGTCGATGGCGACGATCCCAGCTCGGAAGAACTGCTCTGTCTCCGCAACTTCGTTCAGGAGCCGATTGATGGCCTGCCGGTACATCTCTCGGACCTGTGGAATCGAGAGGTCGCGGATGTGCTCGCGATGGGCGTGCCCCAGCGGTGTCCGGTCACGCGTCGATTCATAGACGAAACTGCGAGCCCCTTCGTTCGCAGCCAGTCTCTCGCGAAGTCCGAGATACGTCTGTAAATCCCAGAAGGCGTTCTGGTGGATTTCACAGCCCTCACCACGATCCAACGAGAACGCTGGGAAGACGACGCGACTGACGTGGTCCGTAATCGGTGCCGCTTCGTCGAGGACAGCTTGATCGTCTGGGTGTGGTTCGTCCTCTTTGTGGTGAGATGGAAGGTGCCGTTCTGGTTCGCGCGGAACAGCGACACCCGCGTTCTGGGCTTTGATGAGGATGGTCCGCGCAGCTGTCTCGACTGTACTGCGAAGCTCGGCAGTGAATCGGTTGTGCCAGCTGCGCCACAGCGTCGATTGGTCCGGTACTACCTCCAGGTCTAATTGTTCACAGAGTTCTGGACGACAATTGAGGTACTCAACGAGTGCCGTCTCGTTATCCCATCCGTAGAGTTCCTTCAGAACGAACACCCGAAAAAGCGCATCCATCTTGTAGCGTCTTGTATTCGCGTAGCGGTCGTGGGCCTCGAACCGGAAGTAGGCTAACGGGAGCGAGCAGACGAACTGCTCAACTGAGTCGTGAGTGTCGTGTTTGAACCAGATTCCCGAGACGATGCGAACGTCCGATTCCAACCCGGCAAGCGAGGTTTGGTCGTACAGTGGTGTTGAATCGTATACTGGCCAGTCAGCGTGCGACCGTCGTGCGATTCGTCGGAAGACAGCTCGGCGAGACTCACGAACCGTAGTCACTACGAGATACTGGCCACGACACACTCAAGAATCCGTCCAACCGATCAATACAGGTCAAGCAGATACCAGAATAGCGATTATGTTACTAGCATCTGTCAAGCGCGGCGTGGGAATACAGAGGATAGATGCAGTACACAGACTTTGTTTGTCCTGAGGAACCAACTCTGAATCAACCGTCTCACTTCCACATCTGGTAGTTACAACCGCACTTCTAACTTGGTAGCTTTTAACTTCCAAAGCCGTATCATAGGGTGAAGAAATGCAAGTAAGCAATGATACAGCGCTCTACAAGGCCCCTCGCACAGATCTCACGCAGAATCAGGGCAAGTTCAGAATGCATACCAACTACCCTGGGCGACTCCTCCCAGACCATGACGACCACGGCTACGGACCGCTCGCTCGCGTTGACGAAGCAATCTTGGATCCGGACACGTTCGTTGGTATGCATCCACACCAAAACGACGAAATTGTCTCGTACGTCCCGACCGGCGTGATGCGTCACCGAGACCGGGCAGGCAACGAGTTAGTCATGGACTCTGAACACCTGATGGTGATGAACGCCGGGACCAGGTTCTGGCACGAGGAGCAGACACTCGAAGATGACCCACAGCTGCGGCTCCTCCAGATCTTCGTCCGACCGCACACGGTCGATCTCGAACCGAATATCCAGCACGGTCCCGTTCCGGATCCCGTCGCCAACGAGTGGCGACATCTCTTCGGTCCGGAAGAGTCCGACGCACCGTTCTACGTGCGCAACGACGTCAACTTCTATGACGTCCGCCTCGACGAGGGAATGAGTGTCGAACTGCCCTCGATAACGGGATGGGATACGTACTTCTACGTGTTCGAAGGCGCAGTCGAGGCCAACGAGACGACCTTCGACCGGACAGAACAGGGATTACTCGTCGGTGCAGAGGAACTGACAGTCACCGCCCAAGAAGAGACGTTGCTCGTTGCCTTCCTCATCAACCCCGACGCACCGCTTACGTACCAGGGAACCATCGGCCGGTAAACAGCTACTGCCGGTTCCCCCGCTTAAAATAAACACAAAACACATCTAATGGTAACAGACACGCCGGGTATCCACCACATCACGGGCATCGTTCGGGATGGCCAGCGGAATCTCGACTTCTATACGGGAGTCCTCGGGCTACGCCTCGTCAAACAGACAGTGAACTTCAACGAGATATTCACGCGCCACCTCTTCTATGGCGACGAAACCGGCACGCCCGGCACGAGCTTGACGTTCTTCCCGTATCCCGCAGAGGAAGACGGACGCATTGGACAGCCACAGATCACCACTGCCGCGCTTGTCATTCCTCCCGGGTCGATCGAGTACTGGAGTGATCGACTCACCGCTCACAACATCGAATTTGACGGCCCGTTCGAACGATTCGACGAAACTGTCCTCCGGTTTACCGACCCAGACGGAACGCAACTTGAACTCGTCACCGGCGACTCGTCGGTCAAACCGTGGCCGGACGGACCGATTCCGACCCAGCACGCGATTCGGGGTATCCACAGTGTGACGATCCGTTCTGTGAGCATCTTCGTCACCGCAAGTGTGCTCGACACGCTGGGCTTCGAGCTCGTAGACCAGGAGGGTGACCGGGTTCGGTATCAGGCACCGGGGGACCGAGCAGCCATCGTTGACCTCCTCGACAGAGACGGTGAGTTCGGCCGCGAGGGTGTCGGCTCGATCCATCACGTGGCGGTACGTATTTCGGACGAAGAGGAACTCTATGAATGGCATAACCTGTTCCGAGACCGTGGCTACGATGTCTCACGAGTGCATGATAGGCACTTCTTTCACTCGCTGTACCTCCGCGAGCCCGGCGGTATCCTGTTCGAACTCACCACCGAGGGGCCGGGACTCACGTTCGACGTCGATACCGACACGCTCGGGCAGTCGCTGTACCTCCCCCCCTCGCTCGAAGAGGACCGCGAGATGATCGAAGGACAGCTTCAACCGCTCGAACTCCCACCAGCCCTCAAACCGAACTAATGACTCGATCATCCCACTCCTCCGAGTCGGGTGATGACCTGCATCGAGGACAACCGATCGAATCAGCCGGTGCCCCCCCGCAAGCTGCCGACGCAGCCGTGATCATGGTTCACGGTCGTGGCGCGACCGCTCAGAGTTTCTTATCGCTTATAGACGAGTTTCTGCATCACGGTGTGATGTATCTCGCTCCACAGGCAGCTCAGAGCACGTGGTATCCCCGGTCGGGCTATGAACCAATAGAAGCGAATGAACCGTGGTTTTCGTCCGCACTCGCCCGTGTGAAAACGGCACTTGAAACGGCGACTACCGCCGGCATCCCCTCCGAGCGTGTGGTCCTCCTCGGATTCTCTCAAGGCGCAGGTCTTGTAAGCGAATACGCTGCCCGAAACCCACGTCGCTACGGTGGACTCATTGCACTCTCTGGAAGTCTACTCGGACCGGAAACGAGCCATACGTACGACGGGACGATTGATGGCACACCGGTCTTCGTTGGGTGTGGCAGGAACGATCCGTATGTTCCTGCTGAGCGTATTCACGAAACTGCATCCGTGTTTGAACAACTTGATGGAGACGTTACTGTTGAACTCTACGAAGAGTTGGGCCACGCAATTACTGACGATGAAATCCAGGTGGTCAACACGTTTGTCGAACAATTTGACTGAGGAGCTTACTCAGGACAATCAAGCTGTTCTGCTCCATGGGTAGTCATCCAGTTTTCGAGTTCTCGGAAGGTCGGTTCGAGTTCTTCTAATGGTTCTGTCGCCTCGTATTCTACCCGTGGCGGAATCTCGTCGTACTGCGTGCGATCAAGAAATCCGACTTCGACAAGTTCGTCGAGCCGTCGAGACAGCGTATTCGGGGAGATATCAAGGGCCTCTTGCAGTTCGCCGAATCGAACCGGCTGGTTGTCTCCAAGGAGGAGTTCGCGGAGAATCGCCAGCGTGTGTGCCTTTCCGAGAAGTGAAAAGAGTTCACTCCCATCGACCGCTCCCCGCTGTTTTGATTGCAATTCCGTTTTAGATTCACTCATGCAACTC
This sequence comes from Halobacterium sp. KA-4, assembly GCF_021028995.1. Lineage (GTDB taxonomy): Archaea > Halobacteriota > Halobacteria > Halobacteriales > Halobacteriaceae > Halobacterium. Next base: position 6,691 of record NZ_JAJJZG010000015.1, read on the forward strand.
ACTACGAATCCAGTAGTAATGTATGTTGTGGAAATCGCATCATCGTGCCAATAACTGAGCTGTGTGAGTGTGCATCAACACTTCCATACCCGGTAGTTACTATCTCACTTCTAACTTGGTAGTTTTTAACTTCTAATCCCGTAGTAAACCTGTATGACTGGACAACTCCTCGATGGAAAAGTTGCAGTAATAACAGGTGCCGCAAGCGGGAATGGTCGTGCGATTGCGGATGCTTACGCTGAAGAAGGGGCAGATATCGTAGTTGCGGACATTCAAGAGACTCCACGAGAAGGTGGAGAACCAACCCACCAACTCGTTGAAGACGAGTATGGTGTTGATACAAAGTTCGTGGAATGCGACGTTACAGACACCGATAGCCTTGTTGGGGCGGTGGACGCGGCAGATGAGTTCGGTGGGATTGATATCATGGTGAACAATGCCGGGATCTTCCGTCAGAAGGATTTCGTGGAGGTGACGGAAGATGAATACGAACAAATGATGGACATAAACGTCAAAGGTGTGTTCTTCGGAGCGCAAGCCGCAGCAAAGAAAATGCTCGATAAGGGTGACGGGGGCGCCATCATCAACATGTCTAGCGTCGCCGGCATCATTGGTCAGGCGACGTTCTCGGTCTATCACACCACGAAGGGGGCGGTACGACTACTTACGTACTCCCTTGCAGACGAACTCGGGCCGGAGGGTATTCGAGTGAACGCAATTCATCCAGGCGTTATTGAAACTGAGATGACCAAAGACGATGTCCCGATCGCAACGCAGGAAAGCGCGGAGAACACACCGATGGAACGGCTCGGTCAGCCCGAGGACGTCGCGGGTGCAGCACTCTATCTTGCCTCAGACGACCTCGCTGGCTATGTGAACGGCGAGTCGCTCATTGTTGACGGAGGCCAATCGAACACGTAAAACGTCACTCTCGCAAAGAGCAAAATAGCGCTATTTCCTTTTTCCAGGCACTGTCTAGTTCAGCACCTCCTTGGCTGGTATTTGGTCATTCAGCGCTTGATTCGTCCGATACCACATGATTGAGACACCTGTTGATAGGCGATCTCACTCAACCACTATCTGTTGACTCACGCGCTAGGGGCTTAGTAGCAGGATTTTCATAGGGTCAATCTCCTCTAGAAGAGCGTTTCATTATATAACTGAGTTCTCTCCGCAAGAGAACACAGCTGATAATACGGTATACATCCAATGATACCCCCTCTCAGTCACTTCCACATCCGATAGTTACTACTACACTTCTAACTTGGTAGTTTTTAACTTCTAAAACCGTAGTTAGCGATACAGTGAGTACTGACAAACCCCACCAGAACCTGGCTATCATCGGCCACGTCGACCACGGCAAGAGCACACTCGTGGGGAGACTTCTCTATGAGACAGGGAGCGTCCCCGAGCACGTCATCGAACAACACCGCGAGGAAGCTGAGGAGAAAGGCAAGGGCGGCTTCGAGTTCGCCTACGTCATGGACAACCTTGCCGAAGAGCGTGAGCGAGGTGTCACGATAGACATCGCCCATCAGGAGTTCTCGACGGAGGCGTACGACTTTACCATCGTCGATACACCGGGACACCGAGACTTCGTCAAGAACATGATCACGGGCGCGTCCCAGGCTGACCACGCTGTCCTCGTCGTCGCTGCTGACGATGGCGTCGCGCCCCAGACCCAGGAACACGTCTTCTTGGCCCGCACCTTGGGAATTGACGAGCTTATTGTCGCTGTCAACAAGATGGACCTCGTCGACTACGAGGAAGCGAAGTACAAGGAGGTCGTCGAGGAGGTCAAGCAACTCCTCAACCAGGTCCGATTCGACACCGACGATGCATCGTTCATTCCCGTTTCCGCATTCGAGGGTGACAACGTCGCCGACGCCTCCGAGAACACAGACTGGTACGATGGCGAGACGCTGCTTGAGGCGCTCAACGATCTGCCCGAGCCACAGCCAGCGTCGGACGCGCCGCTTCGGCTCCCGATTCAGGACGTCTACACCATCTCCGGTATCGGTACTGTCGCTGTTGGACGTGTCGAGACCGGCGTCATGAACACCGGCGACAACGTCTCGTTCCAGCCTAGCGACGTGGGCGGCGAAGTGAAGACGATCGAGATGCACCACGAGGAAGTCCCCCAAGCCGAACCGGGCGACAACGTCGGGTTCAACGTCCGCGGCATCGGTAAGGACGACATTCGCCGCGGCGACATCGTCGGGCCTGCTGACGATCCGCCGAGCGTCGCTGAGACCTTCCAAGCCCAAATCGTCGTCATGCAACACCCCAGCGTGATCACCGCCGGCTACACGCCGGTCCTCCACGCCCACACGGCGCAGGTCGCCGGCACCGTCGAATCCATCGACCAGAAGATCGATCCCTCGTCCGGTGAGGTCGCCGAGGAGAACCCCGACTTCATCCAGTCGGGCGATGCCGCTGTGGTCACGATCCGACCGCAGAAGCCCCTCAGCATCGAACCATCGAGTGAAATCCCCGAACTTGGAAGCTTCGCCGTCCGCGACATGGGTCAGACCATCGCGGCTGGCAAGGTTCTTGAAATCAACGAGAGAGACTAACCCAACAATGACAGACGTCATCATCGTCGGTGGTGGTCCCGCTGGCCTGAGCGCAGCACTGTTTACCGCAAAGAACGGCCTCAATACCGTCGTCTTCGATACCGATCAGACGTGGCTGCATAAAGCTCATCTGTTCAATTACCCGGGAATCGGGTCTATTGGCGGAACGAATTACATAAACACGCTCCGAGAACAGGTCGATGATTTCGAAGTTGACCGTCATCAAGACACTGCTGTTACAGCAGTTGAGTCCACCACAGATGGGTTTACCGTTAAAACAGACGAAGACGACCACGCTGCAGACTACGTGGTCCTTGCAACAGGAGCTAATCGTGATCTTGCCGATGATCTCGGCTGTGCGTTCACTGACGAGAACGTCGTCGATGTCGATGTGACGATGGAGACGTCGGTCGAAGACGCCTATGCGACGGGCGCGATGGTACGCGCTGAGGAATGGCAAGCTGTCATCTCTGCAGGCGACGGTGCCGCAGCCGCGCTCAACATTCTCACGAAAGAGAAAGGCGAGCACTTCCACGATTTCGACACGCCAGCCGATGCCGAAGCTCTGTTCGGATCACTAATCGATAACTAACTGTTCTTAACAGGGAATACGATATTGTATGTCGAGAAACCAACTGCCTGATCAAGAAGACTGGCCATGGGACTTCGAAAAGCGACGTGACAATGTCGGCGTCTGGCTACTGACTGGTTGGGATGGTTACGATCAGGAAACGCTCGAAAGTGTATCAGAACACTACGACAAGCGAACGAACCAATCAGATATCATTGGTACAGTTGCAGTGTTCAGTGAAGATACAAATCTGCCGAAAGAAACCCAACAGTACATAGCAAATGAGTGGGGGGACAACGCTGGAGGCGTTAAACGTGTTGCGCTCGTTTCAGAGGGACTGAAAGCGATGGCTGTGTCCGCAAATGTTGAGGTCGAAAATGACGTCGAAGTCGAATGGTTCAAAGATATCGACGAAGCAGTAGAGTGGGCAGCAGGCGAATAAAACTACTTCTGCATTATTTCAATAAATATCATAAGTAAAAATTGTTTCCAAGAGACGCGGAGTCTACTACATCAGTTGACATCGGGGTCGAACCACGAGTTCAGCGGGCATTTCGTTTGTAACTTACCTTCCGAACCTTTGGGGGTAACTCTAAAGTGTGAGTCAATTTTCTCACTTCCACATCCGGTAGTTACAACTACACTCCTAACTTGGTAGCTTTTGGCTTCCAAACTCATAGCTGGGTATGTAGTGATGGAAGACAACCTGATCACAGACATGCAGACGGACTATCTGACGGTGATTTATCAATGAGCCTCTTCGGCACGGCATTCCTCGGTGTACAATCGGTGTTGGCTCTCGCTATGATTGGTGCAGGAGGAGTGAAGTTAGGAGGTATCGAGTCACAGATTGAGGAGTTCCAGCGGTACGGCTATCCGCAGTGGTTCCGGCTGGCGACGGGCAGTATTGAACTCCTTGCGGGAGTCGTACTCGTGGCGGGCCTCTTCGTGACACCCGTCTTAGCCCTCGGTGGAAGCCTACTCGTCGTCGCAACGATGGTCGGAGCAGTCGTCACGCACGTTCGGATGGGAGATCCTGCTACGGACATCGCCCCGTCAATGATTCTCCTCATATTAGCACTGGGAGTGAGCTGGTACCATGTGAGTCCCCTCTAACCCAGTAGACAGCAATACCGCTTAACAAGGTGCTTTGAGTGGTCTGGTTCCTTCAATGTAGAGATCAGCCACTCATCCCTGGATTCAAGAAAACGGTGCCTGCTTTTCTGTATTGACTGATCCTATCCTCTGTAGATTGGTTCGCAATCAATATCGCATTCGCGCCCTGTATCTTGCACGACGGCCGAACATCATCTGTAACTGGTAGAAATTCCAGCGGTACATTCGCAGACCTACCCAACAGCCGTTGCAGAATAGAGTGTAATCAAGAACCAAACAAAACCATTCTCCGAGACATGGCGAAACTCTATGCATTGAGATGACTGGTCTCAACTACTGGGCTAAGTGGAGTTGCGAATGCCGGGCAAAACGTTCACGGGATCGACGCTATTCGGACCAGTACCCGCTAGAAATAGCCGCGATTACGCTCTAATTGCTATCATAGAGCTAGAATTATTATACTAAACAAACTTATCGGTCGAAATCTACTTCAGCAAATAGTGATGCCTCTCGCGAAGGGCTAGCTTAGACCGAGTTCTAAATGAGTGTGATCAACTCCTTGTCCAGCCAATCAAGGAACCGACTGAGTGTGATTCTGGGCTTTTTCCGGGTTTCAATGACCCCAATGCGCTCTTGTGTGAGGAAATCGACTAACAGCCACATATTGTAGACCACACACCCAAAAGCGAAATGGAACCACCGTACTCCAAACTCCTTCGAGGTAGTCCACGCCGCTGCGTTCTTGATCGACGAGTACGAGTTCTCGATCGCTCCGCGGTCACTGTACTGTTCAATCTGCTTTTTCGCCCAGCGCCGATCGAGTGCGACCTCGTCACTCACATCGAGACTGGTGATAAACGGCTGTGGCGATCCCTCTTCATGGACATCATCATCTTCCGCTGGGGGTAACACGGCAACGGTCGTATGTACTGTGTGGTTTGAGACGCCACCCTTCACTGCACCGTGCATGACGAAATCCTCCTCGACATACAGCGGGGTGTCGTTCGGTTCGTGATACCCCTGCTTCACTTGGTCAAACCGGTCGCACATCGGTCCAATCCGATGCTGATCTTTCTGAGCAGGGATCACGTAGTCCAACCCCTTGTCAGTAAGCGTCTGAATGACGTCTACAGCGTGGAATTCACGATCGGCGTACACCATCCTGATGTCGACGTAGTCTTCGGCGATCGAAAGGAGCCGTCGTGCAACATCCCCGATATAGTAGGAATTACCCTTGCCGGGATACGCGTCTGTTGCGGCGTAGTCCGTACTTCCAAGCGGACACACCCCCACGACGTAGTGAGTGTTCTCGCCGACGATCACGACCGTCGCGAACTTGTGACACCAGGTGTATCCCTTTCCCTCTGGCGCGCCCTGGACCCATTTCATCTCGTCGCGATCGCCATAGTAGGCAACATACGTGATGTCCAGCGCGACCTTTGTCCGAGTCCCAAACCGTGAGCCGTTATCGTGTTCGAGCTCCCTGATTCGGGGCTTCGCGCGTGTGTAGGTCTTTCGGAGAGCGAAATTCAGCACGGTCGCAATATCATCGACGGACATGTGTTTGAGAGCCTCCAACAGGGTCTCACCAGATGGACCATCCTCGTAGAACGGGTCATCAACGGCGGGATCTGGATTTTTCATGTCACCCAGCTTCTGTCCCGAACCGTGTGCCGCCTGCTGCTTGATCGACGCGATTGCTTCTAAGACGAGTAATTCATCGTCGTCGTAGATCGCGTCATCTGATCGGGAGAGTGAGATTGAAGGGATGGCTACTGATTTCAGCTCATTAAGCACCTCTTGTCCCTTCTTTCGCAACAAGCGTTGGACGGTTCGATTTGATAGCGACTGTTTGTCTTCGCCGTCCGATGTTTTGAGAAGATCATTCCCGATTGGTGCGCCTCGTTCAGCAGCAAGTGTTCGAATCTCTTTCACTCCCCGTTCCACGGGTGACTGAAGTTCTTCGAATCGTCCTCCATCTAATCGCGTTGGCTTGAACGTGCTTTCTGAGGGAAGATCGTCGAGGTCAAAACCCATAGCAGTGGCCAACTCTGGATTTGCTTCAAGTTGGTCCGGGATCGTCGTCAAGGAGACATCTTCGGCTTTCGCCCACACGTATGCGAGAAACATTCGTGGAAACGGTGTGGCAGTGTGCCAATCTGGATATCTGTCTCGTCGTTCAAATCGGTCGGTGTCAAACTCATCAACGAAATCTATCCATTCTGTCTCTTCGTCGATGATCTCATCTGCTTGCTTTCCAAGGCCTGTGACCGGGGAGGAGGGGGTATCTGGGAGATTCATAGCAAAATATTATTTTGTTGAATAGTAGCTCAAAATCTGAGTAAAGAGTATGGGTGTCATTTCCGGAAACAAATTCACGTATGACGCGAGGTCTGGCTGCCAAATAAGTAGAATTCGCTGAGTAGACTCTATCTCTGATACCCCTCAGCTGGTGAGCCAATTCCAAACCAGATATCACTCAGATTCTGAGTAGACTCAAAATCTTAGTTGATGTCCCTCTACGACTTACGTGATGACCAATCAAATCGCGGAATTTTTTAAGAGAGATGGCGCAATTGGGTTAATTCTCGCAATTGGTCCTGAGAATGCCCGATTCAAAAAAATAGTATCTCAAGTAGCAGTAAGCCATGATACGGTGTCTAACCGGGTCGAAGAGGCTCGCAATATAGGATTGATCAAGGCAGAAGCTGTTTCGGATATAGGAACGAGCTTCACTAACAAACTCACACCAGCTGGAGAGATCTGTTACTGGGGAATGGTAGAATTAGGATTGGATGACGCATATACGGAATATGTTAACGCGATTGAGAACTACAACAATTTATCAGACAAATACGCTCGACAGGTTGGTGACGAAGCTGAGTGGTTAGATTGGGTACTTGAGAGTGACGTTCGCGTAGATAACTTACTGACGAAGTTCGAGGCGCGAGGCGAAGATATGATACCCCCCTTTTCATCCTATCCAGAACCGGTTAAAGAGGCCCTCCAGCAGCAGTCAGTTGAGCCACTCGAAAATATCGATCATAAGGATGTCTGGTTATGGCGTATTATACAATATCCTCCAGAACCCGACCACGAAGATCATCCGACACTACCGTATAACAACGATACATAGATCTTAGGTAGCTTAGTTTGAGGGTGTTATAGCAGTGATGACTGGCACGCCCAGAACGATTAGTGGGATGAAAAGTTGCCCAACCTGAGCGGAGAGGAACAGTAGAAAATGGGGCTCTGTAGTTTCGCTAGACGCAACGGCTACGACTGCGTTATTGCCGTAGAAAGCGAAGAGACAGATCGGTGTGACATCCGAAATCCGTCTCTTCACGCGTGTTACGGTGGCTAAGGCTAAATCAGTTGTCGCTAATCCGGACGAACCCGCCTCCCCCTTCGGGGTCGGCGGGTTCGCAGAATGGGCGATGCTCACCGTGCATGCACTCCGCATCGAGCTGGGCAAATCCTACCGCGTCGCGGTAGATTTGCTCTCAGAAATGCCCGGCGTCCTTGAAGAGATCGGACTCACCAGACTCCCACACTACACGGTGCTTCGCACGTGGTTTGAGCGGATTTCGACCAAGACGTGGCGTGCGTTTCTCGGCGTGTCGGCCGAGAAACACACCGGGCACGCTGCTATCGATTCGACTGGCTTTGACCGTGATCAGCCCAGCCGCCACTACGCCAACCGCACGAACTACCGCGTTCGAGCGCTGAAAGTCACCGCACTCGTGGATGTCGAGACGCTGTACATCACCGACATCCACTCGACGACCTCGAAGAAACACGATGCGAAGATCGGCCCGCAGGTCGCTCGGCGCAACGCCGGTGACCTGCGGAGCCTTGCTGCTGATCGCGGCTACGACGCCAAAGCCTTTCGCGATGAACTCCGCGAAAACGGCATCAGACCGCTGATTAAACACCGAATCATGAATCCACTCGATCACGCCCACAACGCCCGCATGGACGGTGATCGGTACCACCAGCGTTCAATGTCCGAAACCGTCTTCTCGTCGATCAAGCGCACGCTCGGCTCCGCCGTGCGTGCGCGTAGCTGGTGGCTAGAATTCCGCGAAATGCTGCTGAAAGCCACCGTCTACAACCTCCGTCGGAGCGTCCGATATCCGTGAAATCGACCGCCGTGTACCGAAACTACAGAGCCCCCGATTTAAAACAGATAGATTGAGAGCGTAGTTTATCACCCCCCATACTCGGGGGTACTGCCATAGATCATTCTATGGGAATCTGAGACATGATTTACACTATATGGATTTCAGCGGCGTTCTCAAGGGCTACTCGCTTTAATATAATACCATATTATATGGAAAGGTATTTGTGTTATGGTTAATACATTGACTTGTGGTCAAAGATAACATACCGCGACGAGATGTGTTGAAGAGCATTGGTGCCTCAAGTGTTGCTCTCGGAGGTGCCACTGGACTTGCCAGTGCAGATACCGCCGAAAATGGGGCAGACCCATCAGACATCACGGTGACCGAAATTTCAGGAAAAGACCGAAAATCCACGTTGAAACGCCTCAAGAAGGAGGATGATACCAAGATATTGTTTAAGTTATTGAAAAAAGAAGATCTTCGTTACAATCGCGAAGAGGCCCAAGCCTGGGAGGTTACGGAAGCTAATGGTGAGAAACGAACAATGGCTTACTTCCCGTTCTCATCCACCGGAAAACAAAAAAAGCGTGTGGATGACAGGGAATCTGGTATTATGTATACTGGTATAAACAGTCTTTCTAGCGACATCCCTGCTGATTCTGGAATCCGTAACGTAGAGGCTTTTCAGGTTGGCCCTGACACAGAAAGCAGTGACGTTTCTGTCCAAGGGCAGTCTGGAAGTGATGTTGAGATAAAGCGGACGATCGTTGAGGACGGCGGCCCCAAAACGATGACCAAAGTTAAGTCATCCTCTTCTGGTTCCGATCGCATCGGAACACAGAACCACGATGAAAATTGCTACTGCTATCAGGAATACGAAGATTGTGAGAATGTCAATTATACGTGTGTGGCTAAGAAAGTCTCTGCCGGGATCGGTTCACTAACGGCCTGTTATGGCTGTATTCAAACTTCTGGCATACTCAATATAGCCTGTTTCGGTTGTACGAACGCCGTCGGCGCGTCAGCTGTGTTTGACATCAATTGTGAAACAGGTACTGACTGCGTGACGAAAAATAATTGTATTCAGGACGAAGCCGTCGGAAACCAGATATGCTAACGTCTATTAACTCAGCAACGTCGTTTTTGGTTGGTTCGAGTTCAGTTTTTATCTGAACACCGCTACTTGACCCACTCGCAGACTCTGAGGAATAGGTAATTAATAATTTTGATACATGTCTCTAGAGTGAACATTTGACCACAAACTCCTTATGAATCTCCTATCAATAATGTATTTACGCTTATTTATCAGCAAGAACTGATCGTGCGTAATACTAGTGAACCGATGGATTTTCTAACCCCATTGGTATCGTTGTCGCTTATGTCGAATTCACACCTTTGTATCGAGCTGGGATCAACAATCTGCGTGATCTCTTGGGATTAAACAGGTCGATGGCCTTTAGAGGAATACTTGGTTCTGTGAATAATTACCACTCCAAGGAATGCACTAACGATCCCGGCTCCAAATAAGAACTGCTCGGTGTTAGTCGAGAAATTAAAGACGTTCGTAATAATTAGAGGTAATACTGCCAGGTACGTTAATATTCCACCGAAGAAATAACCCCAATTTGGTCCCTTATACAGCTTATAGGCTGAAATTAGGAGCATTGAAAGAATAGATATTGTCAAGAAAAGAGTTGGATTGCCAATGTTAACCATAGTCGGTTGTTAGCCTCAAAACCAATAAAATTTGTGTATAATAAAAGCTATAATTTCAGTGAGAGAAAAAAAGCGATGTACTTCGTGACGCTGTGAAACATCTCGAATTCAACCGCGCGGATCTCAAGGCGACCACTGCAAAAGAAGTCGACATTTGGAAAATCACCAAATTGCTTCTTACTTCTCAAACGCTATATCGGTGCATCGTCGTCGCGGAGCTTCTCGATGCACAGTTTCGGAGGATAGGCCAGTTTCAGGTCGAATTTTTCTGCTGTGTTGAATAGCGATCTTATCTACCGATATCGGTGGTTTAGAAGGGTGAAGCCGAGGAAATCGAGCTTGGTATGGAGATCGATCTCCTCGACTTCATCGAGCAGTGTCGTGACCTAGCTAAACAAGCGTTGGGAAAGCACGCGGGCGAACCCGCCAGCGGCGGGTTCGCCCGCTGGGTTCACGTCGTTCTCCACTGTTTTCGGGTCGAAGACGGCCACAGCTACCGCGAAACGCCGAACCGGCTGAAGTACATGGCTGAGATCTGCGACGCTCTCAACTTAGATCGAGGCGATCTTCCCGATCACACGACGCTCTACAAGTCGTTTGATCGGCTGAAAATGTGGGTGTGGCGGGCGCTGCTGCGCTCGACAGCACGTTCTTCGACCGGCGACGTGCGTCCTCGTACTTTCGTCAGCGGGCAGGACGGACGATACAGACGCTGAAAGTGACGACATTAACTGATGTGGAATCGCTTGCTGTGCTTGACGTTCACATCGCAGCTCGGTGGAAGCATGACACGAAGACCGGACCGCAGGTCGTCCGCCGAAACGCGGACGACCTGCAGTCCGTCGCCGCCGACAACGGCTTCCAAGACTGGCACACCGAGTACGAGATCGCCGCATATGACGTTGAGTACCTCGTTCATTATCGCGGCTCGTCAGCGAACGCAGCCGCGAAAAATGCTCTGAACCGGGCAAAGGGCTACTCTCAGCGGTGGATGGCCGAAACATCGTATTCGACAACGAAGCGCTCGCTCGGCGATGCCGTGCGAGCGCTGGGCTGGTATCGACAGTTCCGTGAGATTGTCTTGATGTTCGCCATCATCAATATAGAACCGCTGTGTGAGCCGCTGTGACCGTAACTCAGCATCTATTCAACACAGCAAATTTTTCGGGCCTCAACATTATGTCCGATGCGGCTCTGTTGAAATCCCTGAGTTTACATGTTTAGCCTGTAATTCCACGAGATGAATGCCTTCCCGAAGTCGCAGATTCTTCGTTTTACTGAGAAGACGTGTTGCGAAGATTGGGAGTAATGCACAGGTCTGACGGCGATCACTCGCAGGACTGAGCGGTCTCGTGTACCCCTGCTTACGAGTGGATAACCTGAGTTTGTCAGAACAATAGGAAAATCTGTTTCCGGGCACTGTCTAGTTTAGCACCTCCTCGGCCGGCGTGTTTCCGTCGAGCGATTGGTGCGGTCTCTGATGGTTGTAGTAATGCACGAACTGTTCAAACCATTCGCGTGCGCTCGACCGACTGCCCACCCACGAGTTATGGAAACGGTCGATACGCATTTGAGCGTGTGAAACCACTTTTCGATCAGGTTCCGGTCGATATAGTCAACCCGACCGTTCAATCCTAATCGAGCCAGGGCAGTCCAATGCCCGAACCGATCGACGAGAAACACCGCCTCCGAGAAGTCATGTTTCTCGCGGCGACCGTGCAGGAACGCAGCCGCCGGATCGGTGCCATACCGCTCAAATAACGCGACATCGAGAATCAACTTCGTGTCAAGATCGATTGCAGTGTACAACCAAGACCACTCGCCGTTAATCTTGATAGCGGTCTCGTCAACCGCGACCCTTGACGGCTTCGCCGTTGGCGGGTCGCCAACGCTATCAGATACCCGATGTACCTACTGAAAGATCGCTTGATGCGAGCGTTCTACGCCGAACAGCCGAAGAATCTCTTTTGTCTCTCGAAGCGAACAACCGGTCGCGTGGAGGCGGACGGCGACGCTCTAACGGGCGTCGCCGTCCGCTCACCATCGTGTTTAGTTTAGCGAGTTCCACCAGACGGCAAAGGCTTGCAACCACGATTCCGCTGTTGTTGGCTCGACGTGGCTGAAACTATTACTGAACGAGGAAGTTCGGCGTTTTATTTCTCTAAAAACACATTCGACAGCATTCCGATTCCTATGCCGAACGGTCTGGAATCGAAGCCCGACTCGCTGTAGTGCTGTTTTGAGATGCTGGGCGTGATCAACCAGAAACATGGCGTCTTCAACGTCGTGTTTCTCGCGTAACTCCTGCAGGAACCGTTCAGTTAACGCCGTTGTTGTCGTCGGAAACAGCCGAATATGCAGAATTCATTCGAGTTGGGATTGACGGTAGCGTACAGCCAGTACTGCTGGCCGTCGATGCGGATCGCCGTTTCGTCAACCGCAATCTGATCCGGACTGGTATCGCGGACCGGCTGTAGATCAGCTTTCTGCACCCAATCATGAACGGCTTTCCGAGAGCGCTGGACACCGAACTTCTCAAGTTCTTTGACGGTATTCGAAAGTGAGAGTCAAGCCAAATGAAGTCGAATACCAAGCCGTATCAGCTCGCTCGGTGTCCGCTCTCGCTCCACAAACTCTAACTCAATCCAGTCGCTACAGTCACTGAGGCGAGTGATTTCAGCCATGGACAGCAGAAATTACTCTCGCCTCACTTTTCAGCCATAACTAAACACGACCTCCTCAAACTGGCTTAACTAGACAGTGCCTTGAAGACCTATATATTAGGCCTTGTTTAGACGCCCGAAACCAGGTACCTCAGCGACTCACGGGCTAGTATCTGTTTCCTAGTAGCTACCGCTAAATGTCTAACTTACTAGGAAGTGAAGCGGGTAGGCTTGGTTGTGTTGACGAAGCTAGCCCGCTTCACGAAACAAGTTGTAACGCTCGCCCAAAAAGCCGTCGTTGGCAACGCGAAACCCGCCTTACAGCGCGGTGACGGCGGCTACGCCGACTGGGTGATCGTGTCGATTCACGGTCTCAAAACGTATCTCGACCTGCCGTATCGACGACTTCTCGACGTGCTGTACGAAATGCCGCGAATCGGACGAATTCTCGGTCTAGAACCATTCGAACTGCCCGACTTCACCACTGTCTGTACGCGTATGCAGGATCTCAAAATGCCGCTCTGGCGCAATTTACTCCGGCTGTCGGCGGAGCTGCACGACACCGGCGAAATTCAGGCGATCGACGCAACCGGCATGGATCGCGTCGCTGCCAGCCAACATTACGCGAAACGGACGAATTACACGTTCAAGGCGGTGAAAACGACCGCGTTGATCGACTGTGAAACCGGTGCGATTCTAGATATACATTGCTCGATGAAACAACCGCACGATACACAGATCGGCTGGCAACTACTCAAACGAAATCTCGACAAAGTGACTATATTGACCGCAGATAAAGGATACGACTGGTGGCTCTTTCGTCAAAAACTCCGCGCTGAAGGCGTTACACCAGTGATCAAACACCGCGAATTCGGCTGGACTGGCGTCGCCAACAATGTATTGCTCGATGATACGACGTATCATCAACGCTCGAACGTCGAATCGACGTTTTTCGCACTCCGGCGCAAATACGGCGAGATCGTCCGGGCGAGAACCTGGTTCGTCCAATTCCGCGAACTCGTTCTCAAATGTGCCGTCAGAAACGTCGAACTAGCGCTCGACGCCTCTACCGGGTGAAATCAAGCGTCTAAACAAGGCCATATATTATTACCCTGCCAGTTAACGTTCCGCTCTGAAGACACAATAGATGTTATCTACATAATAATCGGGTTGCGAGAGAGAGAGTGAAGACGTCAGGTGTCAAGCGAGATGGAGAAGAACTCTGTACCGAGGTTTGGTGGTTGATAGGCTTCTTTAGCTGGCATAAAGTTCGTCTGAGTAACCCCGGCTTTGAGGCCGTTAAATGCAACCTTCATTCGGACACCGATGTCAACGTAGCCGGTCTGGATATCGGTGGTTAATTCGTAATCTAGGTACGGTTGATCACCAACGGTTCCTTCGTCCGGCCCGAATGATGCGTCTACGTTACCACCTGCCACGTATGGAAGTTGTGCGACGCCAACATTTGCGTCCATCAACAGCGTGGAATCTTCGCTTTCTTCTGATGTATCTCGTACAAATCCTTCTGCAATAACATACCCACCCATTCCGACACTGGAGATAACACCTAGAATGTCTCCACTGAAGGTAACGGTGACGTCAGAGACATCCGACAAGACAAACGCCTCTTTGAACACCTCAGCAGTGGCACTCGAATTCACCGTAAGATACGCGCTTCGCTGCGCAACGCCGCACCGGTTGTCTCCCTCTTTGTAGTTAGCGCCAACACTGTTTATGATTGGAATCCCGTTATCAAGTTGCTCCGTACCGTCATCCGCATCGGATATCGTTCCTGGAATACTGATTGCGGCTGGTTCGATAGAATCAGTGGAAGATCCAGCATCTCTGCTAATTTCCATAGATAGCGCTTCTTCGCGTGCCGATTCAGCCTTTTCCCTTAGGGTACTGAATTCAAATTCCTCCCGATATTCTGAGTTACTAACACGGCTTACCAGTACTGCTGAGCCAGAGGGGGATGAATCTGCAGCTTCAACATCTTCTGTCTGCGCCTTACTCAGCTCGAGTTCTGTTTCGGCACGAGTTGTATGACCATCTTCGAAATTAAGTGGCTGAACTAGCTTTACCGATCCGATGTCGGGTATTTCGGTATCAGATAATCGATTACCAGCGGTGTCGGCGATTTTCTTTCCACTGGAGGACACAATTATGCCGCGGCCGACTCGGAACTCTCCATGTTCATCTACAAGCTTCTGAACAGCCTTTGCCGGTCCATTCGGGGAAGAATCAGCCGTTACTGCGGTTGTACCAAAGGCGGCAATGGCACTACTGGTAGCAATACCTTTGAGGTAGTTCCGTCTTGTCTTGTTTGGTTCTCGCATTGCAGATGATAATATAATGGGGTTGTATATTATTTTAACTCCTGTTAATATCACCACGCACCGTGAAAATGCCCAGTCCCTGAAAATGAATATTCTCGTCGACTAGGGACGAAATAGTATGAGTTGCTTGATACTCCCCACAAAACCCTATCTTAAGGCAAGGATCAGGTTGTAAGTGGCCATCAATGAGTGGGTCTTGCCAATTAATTAGTTATCTCCGTTGGAGAAACCAATACACTAGTGGAAGACAGCAAGCAAAGATAACCGGCCAATAAAGCATCTGTGTGACAGGGTCCGAAGGGAATACGAGAGCAGTCCCGATAAGAGTCCCCAGCCCAACAACACCAACGATGGCTGCACGCCACTCCCACTGGGAAGGGGGAGATTCACGGTCATGATGTCGACGCCAGAAACCCACGTAATAGAAGAGCAATACCACTGAGAGAGGACCAAAAACTGCCCAAAGTATAGGATGTTGGCTTCCACGAGAACGGGCATCTAGGGCAGCCCAACCACCAATTGCAAGCCCGACACTCAGGAGAAGTGTTGTGTTAAGTATGGTGAGGAGGGCTGCAGTTGAAGTCATAGTTTATTTGGCGATCGGTATGCGGTTTTATTCTGGTTCAGAGTACTATCGGAGACTCCGCCCAGCGACTGCAACTGTTTTATTGCCGAACCTAATATATATTCTATCTTCATATCCATACCTATAATGAAGAAATCCATTCTTATCAATTTTCCTGTCTCCAGGTGATACTTTGTAAAGAGTCAGGAAGAAGGTGGAAATCTTCACTTGCTCATAACGAGAAAACGCCCACCCATCTTTATTACGATATGACAGTTGGTGTTTGATATGGTTGAAACGGAGGATGGCACCGAACTCCGGTCGATACTCCACAAACGACACAACGTGCTCGCCGCTCTCAAAACAGAACCTCAAACGAAACCAGACCTCGTCGAAACTATCGACTCATCCCGCTCAACAATTGATCGCGCGATTAGCTCCCTCGAGGACACAAGCTGCATCGAGCGTCAAGGTGAAACTTACCACCTAACCCAACTCGGTCGTGTATCTTTCGCTGAACACAACCGATACGTGAAGATTATGGACGGAATCGCTCGCGCCAGTGGTATTCTTAACTCTATATCCAGAGAGATCTGCATCGATCCCGACTTCTTCAGTGGAGTATCCGTTCAGACAGCCGATCCGCACGCTCCAGAGTCTGCCCTCAAAAATAGTATCAAGGCGCTCAAAACGAGCGATCGATTAGTTTGCCTCATTCCTGTTGTCCTATCTGTATATATTGAAGTCCTTACAAACCATATTTGTAAACATGAAATTGAAGCCGAACTTCTCTTCCACAATAACGCATTAGAATCCCTACTTGAATATTATCACGACCGCTTTGACAAAATCGACACTAATGAACATGTGGAACTCTACGTGACCGAACAAGATCTTCCCTATGCACTTTGGATTACGGAACACGACGGTCGCTCGCGAGTTGATATTACTGTCTATGAGGATGGTGGCGTACGGGGCGTCCTAATGAACGACTCTTCGCCCGCTCTGCAATGGGCTCTCAAAGAGTTCGCCAAGTATCTCGAAGCTTCAGAGCGAGCCACTATCTATTTGACATAATGACATCGTAAATCGGCCGTATATGATCTGGAGGAGGGGCAGCAGTGTGCATCGCCCATGCGAAGATGGGGTGTGCGCCAATCCTCGCAAGCCCGTCGGATAGATTGGTGCGTTGGCGGGCACACGCGATTGTGATGTAGCCATACAAACTTGATAGGTGCGAGTTAGGAATGCCTGTGACATAATATCAGCGGTCACTGTGAGCGTACTTTGTCAGCGCTGGCCCCGAAGGATTACTTCAGTGAATCGAGAGAGGAATTGTGAATCTAATGCCCGAATTTTAGGTAGTAACTGCATCCCGCTCTTCCGCTTGTGTTGAACGCTGTACACAGAGTGTATACGTCGTGACGAGGACAACAACAAGTCCGACAGTTCCGAGAGTGCGGGGTATTGGGAGCTCAACTAACGGCGGTATATCACGTTTCAAGATAAAGGTTTCAACAATGAGTTCACCGACAATGAGAGCAAGTATAGTAGCCCATAGCCACATTATCGCGTACCCAAGCTCATCTAAATGGTCCTTTATCACAGCATGACCGAGCAAACCCAGAGCAGCCAAAGTTGGGACGATAAGAAAGACACGAACAGGACTTACTACGAGAAGACCAGCACCGAGAGTGAGCGCCCAAAAGTACACGAGAGTCAAGAGTATGAGCTTGATTGACCGGGGGCTACTCATATTCAGTCAGTAGTTCAGAAGACAGTAAAAGTATTCTGCAAGGAATAAAGCTGTTGTCAATCCAATTAACTCGCACCTCGACCTCGCGGTATTTGTACTTGGAAACTGAGTGGATAGAAATTACATTTTTGTCACTACATCAAATTCCTATATCCGCATTTTAGCTCGTTTACCTCGAATATTCTCGGTACCAGTTTGCTTAGAATCTACTAGTAGTTACCACATATGGGATGACATAAAGCCATTTTCTGTCCATGCTATTTAATCGCGTGAGGAATTAGCGGCTTGCTCTGTACTGAACGAAACGTGCTCCACCTGCACTTAGCGAAGTTACGCATCACATCGAAGCAGGTTCATACCAGCGAATTCGGAGTGAAACAGCCACTCAGTGGGTGAACGAACTTACCGGGCTGGATGATTGAAGAGACACAAATTAAATTTTATAGGATGGGTTGTATTTAGAAGATGGAGTTGGCAACTGTCCTGGAGCAGGTTTCGCGGGCGGATACGTGGCTTGAATCACACCAACTGGTTTGGTATCTACTGCTCATCGTATTCTTCACCGTTGGGCGACTCCTACTGGAAGTAGTTCTCTCGGGCAGGACGATTATGGAAGGACTTGCCGAGGGCCTTTTATTCGGGATATCTTTGCGACCACATACGTCCTCCTCAAACACTTTGTTTGGGGGTCTCCTACTCATGGAGGTCTTTGACCTGATCTTATCGGTGTAACAGCATCGATAGACGCGGTATGTGAACGGCTGTATAATACCCTCACTACTGGTAAGTGGCGTAACGGACCAACGAATAGCGTACCCCAGTAGGCGAATGCTTTTATGACAAAACGCCAGAATTGACAGTAGTGTCACAGACGGCGCGTCCGCCCGGAGGTTCCCGGTGGAAGTGGCTCGGTCCAACGAAGAATATCGAGAGTGCCAGCTACGAATCCACACCAAAAGATTACCCCGTAGACGGCCTCTACGGCTCTAACGACGGTACTCTCGTCCGCGCTACCTCCTTCGATATGACGTTCCGCGAGATGGTGGACGGCGCGCTCAAAACCTACCCCCGCGAACAACAAGTCCGCCATAACCGCTCGGTCACGTTAGAGGACCTCGTTACTGAAGTGCCCGTCTCGTACCTCCGCTTCTACGACGAATACGACCACGATCAGGGCCACCCGAAGCCCTGGGGAGCCGTCTTCCGAGCTCACGTCCTACGGTGCGTGAAAGGCTGGAAGAACGAGAAAGCACTCTGGCGCTACCTCAAGCAGAAGCCGTTCCTCTGCACGCAGCTGGGCTTCGACGGTATTCCCGATCAGTCCACGCTCTATCGAGCGTGGGAGTATCGGCTCTCTAAAGTACAGGATGCCGTGCGGGACGCCGCCGAGGTCGTCGTGGATATCGCCCGCTACCACGACATCCCCGCGCCCGAACCCGAGTTTCTGCCCGATCGGCCGACCGATACGGTGACGAACTCGAAGAGCAAGGACACGCTCGCCCGTGAAAAAGCCCGCGAGGTCTGGAAGGGCGCGAAGCCTATCGTCGAGGACTGCTTCCACCTCGACCGCGCTGGCAACGCCTCGATCCCGGAAGGCGCGTTCTGGGAGCAGCAGGCCTACCTTGGGATGCGGTCGGATATGCACCCGCACGACGGTGCCGGAAACTTCGCCGAGGAATCGACCCGGCGGAAGACGCCGTCAGGCGACTCGCACCGGTTGCAGACGAAGACGCTCGGCGTTGAGCGCATTCGGACGATGCTCCGGGAGACTGGCCGGACGCTCGTTGCGCGGGCAAAGTCGAAGGACAAAATGGGGCGCAAGCAAATGGCGGCTATAGACTTCACGAAGGGCAACCCGTGGAGCGGCCAAGTCGAGCGCGATAGCAGCGGACAGAATCAGGAGCCGTGGATTCTCGGGTACAAGGGCAACGACGGCCCGTTCTTCCAGTGGGCGGTCATCAAACTTGTCGGCCACGACGTCCCGCTGATCCTCGATGCCGTCCCGGTCGTTCGTGGCCGAAAGCGGGCGGACATCGTGGACGATCTCCTTGACGGTGCTACCGGTATTGTCCCTGGACTCGATTTGGTGATGATGGACCGCGAGTTCGCGCTTGACGACGTGAAGGACGCCTGCGAGAAACACGACGTCCACTACCTGAACCCTGGCGTCGTGCGGTCCAGCAGCGACCACGAACACCAGATCGCCAAACTCGCTAGCGAGGACAAGGACTTCGACGTGGTCGAACAGGAGCGCCTGGACGATGGCCCGACACGGAAAGCGGTCTACCTCCCGAAGCGCGAGTGGGGGCGTGAGGACGAAGACGATGACGGGACGGACGTGACGATTCATCAGGAGCTTATCGAGGACTTTGAGGACGTCGGCGACACGACACCGCTCTCGGAGGACCGCGACGTCGACTCACCGCTGAGCAACCTCCTCAACGAGGTCGCCGAAGAGGAGGAGCTCAAGGAGCCGGCACGGGTTGAAGCGCCGGCGGTGCCCTTCGAGACGAACCTCCCGTGGGTGGACGTTGATCCCGAGGATGAGCAGGAGATGAAGCACCAGGTCGGACGGCTGATGGCCCGGTACAAGCGGCGCTGGGGCATCGAGAACGGATTCAAGAAGCTGAAGACGTTCCTCGCGGAGACGCAGTCGCCCGACCACCGGTTCCGGTACTTCAACTTCGCGTTCGCCTGCGTACTGTACAACTGCTGGCGGCTTGTGGACATCCTCGTGCAGTTGGAGATGGACGGGGAGGTTGGGAACGAGCCGGCGATTACGGCGAACTCGTTCCTGACGTTCGCCAAGAAGAGCTACGGCCTCGACCCGCCCGACTAACTCCCTCGTTTCCGCTGGGCTTGCTCGGTCGTGAGCGGCAGCGCTGTCCCGCCCGCCGACTTCTCACCGGATTTGTGAACGATATCAGACAGTTCTCCCGGAAGCGCGTTCCAAGACTTGCTCGGGTACTTCTTCCAGTCTTCTTAGCTGTGAAACCTGTGCATTATAGAGCCATCTTCGCAACATCAGAGTTACAAGACGTTCTACTTCAAGTCTCGGCCTTCGGAAATCAGCATTCGGAAGGCGCACCACATCTTCCAAGTTAAGATCGCGATTGAAAACCGGGAGGTCCTTCAGGAATTCCGGTGTCAGAGTTGTTCTGAACGGGTTCACTGGACGAATCTCAAAAACGACGACACCATGACCCTCTGTGAACGTGTCATAATGCTTCAAAAGCAAGTCTGTAACTGCGAAGGGTCTCTTGAACTCCTTGAAGAAGGACTAGATGAAGCGCATATCATCCCGCCAGGAGATTCTTCGCCCGCGGCCCAGGAACACGCTGTATCTCACACAGATTAGTAGCTGAGTGGCTTATTATCTAACTTCTATACACCCTTACAGACCCATCTACATTCCTCCTGTTATTCCGATATAATCGGGGCTCACTACCAACAGCCGTTTGACTAATACATCCCCTAGTATAACTAATACGATCATAACCAGAAGAATTGAATAGACAGAGCCCCAAACT
The DNA here is from genome assembly GCF_021028995.1 of Halobacterium sp. KA-4. Taxonomy (GTDB): domain Archaea; phylum Halobacteriota; class Halobacteria; order Halobacteriales; family Halobacteriaceae; genus Halobacterium. Next base: position 27,647 of record NZ_JAJJZG010000015.1, read on the forward strand.
ACGAAATAAGGCTCATGACGGATCACTGCTGTAAAATTGGACAAACTATCGACAAATATTCCCTGCAAGAGAGTGTGATCGGTAGCGACCTTAACGAAAACCTACGCGCACGGTGGGTTGGCGAGAGTGACTTCCCCGAAACAGCCACCCGACCGCTTACAGACTGGTTCAACCAGAAGATCCTCAAAAAAGTCTACGCAGAGCACGACCGGAAAGCTATCGAAACACAGCTCGAATCCGACTACAAAGCACTCCGGTCGGATGACGAAGTGAAACGCGGAGCAATCATCGACGACCTCGCCGACGACGGAATCGATGGCGAAGAGTTGCTTGACGACTTCGCCAAACGGTCCACGATGTACCGCCACCTCACTCAATGCCTCGACGCGGAGAAAAACAAGACGAGCAGCGACAGCAATTGGGAGGAAGATAAAATCGAATACGCCCGAGATACGATGCAGAAGAACGTCTCGGATGTACTTCGTTCCCTTGAGCGAAAGGGAGAGTTACCGAACGGGACAGAAGCCGAAATCCAAACACCAATCATCCTCAGCTGTCCCGCTGACGAGTGTTCTACACAGACACGGTTCGCGCGAGCTAAAAACCGGGGCTACATTTGTTCCGAACACTCTGACGTCGATGACGAGATCCAAACAGACAGTACTGAACAAGACAGCGAAGTGCCCGAGGCAGAATCAGATTCTCAAACAACCGCAAACCCCCCCTAATCTGCAGCCACAACTCCGCCACATAAAACAACCGGTTTTGCCAACTCTACACCCTTGTTCCCGTTGGAGAATGGATTACACCGGTCCCTTTATTACTCGTCTCGCCCAATAACGATGTATGTGGAACCTCGAAATAGAGAACATCGGAGGGATTCGTTTTGGTGAAACCTCACTCAGTCCAGGTTCAAATATCGTTCAGGCCTCGAACTTCCAAGGTAAATCAAGTCTTCTCGCAGCAATCCAGACAGCTATGGGAACAACCGGACAATTTGGAGAACAACACCCGCTCATGGAACGTGCAGACGAAGGCCACGTCACCCTAGAAACAGAAGACGGCACCTACAAGACAACACTTGAACGAACCGTAGGGGTTGAAGAAGACACCATCACCCGGAGTGGCGACACGTACCTCACAGACGAACAGGATCAAGTCGCTGCGCGGCTGTTCGCCTGTCTCGGTGAAAATAATCCCGTACGGGCAGCCGTACGCGAGAAAGACCAAGAGAAACTTACGGAGCTCCTCACGAAACCGCTGGAGACTGAAAACATCGACCTTCGAATCAAGAATCTGCAAAGTGAAATCGCAGACATCAACGACGATCTGAAGCAGGCAGACCGGGCGATGGACAAACTACCGGCTGCTCAAGAAGACGTCACTCAACTGGAGAAGGAGCTAGAGGAACTCAAAGAGCAGCGAGACGAACTCGAAGAGAAGGTTGATGAAGATACAGAGCAACGAGACCTCCGTAACGAACTAACCAGCAAGCAGTCCGACTTAGACCGGAAAAAGAGTCAACTTGAACGGCTCGAAAAACAGATCGGGCGCCGCGAAAACCAACTCGAGCAGAAGCAGGAGGAACTAGAGGAGTTGGAGGTTCCCGAGGAACTGGACCTTGACACAAACGTTAATGAAAAGCAAGAACGCGTCAAGGAACTGGAACTGAAAATCAACTTGCTCGGCGACCTCTACCGGAGCAACAAAGCAGTACTCGATGAGAACGAACTGGCGCTCATCACCGACGTTGAGCGAAACATCTCCGGTGACACCTTCGACTGCTTCGTCTGTGGGCAAGATACCTCAGAGGAAGACGTCCAAGAGCAGCTGGAGGCCATCAAGCAGAAGCAACAGTCGCTCGAAGAGCAGAAGGCGGAGTTGGACCAGGAGATTAGCAAAATCCAACAGCGCAAGCGGGAGATTCGGTCGAACCGCCAGAAGAAAGAGGAGCTTGAGACGGATATCAAGCAACTCAAGGTCGATATTCAGGAAGACGAGCAGGAAGTCGAAGGGGTCAAAAGCGACATCGAGGCCCTGGAAGACGAGGTTGAAGAACTGGACGCCAAATACGAAGAGGCTGAGGAGGAAGAAGAGGAGTTCAGTTCTGAACTGAAGACCGTCCAGCAGAAGATCGGGACGACTGAGAACAAACTCAGTCGGGCGAAGGATAAGCTCGAGCGGTTGGATGAGGAAGCCAGTGGGCGTGACGAGATTCAAGCGAAACTTGACGAAAAGAAAAACGAACTCAAGGAGCTGAGACAGCGCCGTAACAAGAAGTACAGTGAGCTTGTTGATCAGTTCGATGAGGCGATGGACGAAATCATGAATACGTTCGCGCCCGGCTTCGATGGGGCTCGCCTTGATAAAACGATGGATACCAATAAAACCATCGATAAATTCGAAATTGTTGTTGCGCGGGAGGTGGACGGGAAAGGCCGTAATACGGACCTCAGCAACCTCAGTGAGGGTGAACGTGAGCTCGTCGGGATTGTCACTGCTCTCGCCGGCTACCGAACGTTCAACGTCAGTGAGCGGGTCCCATGTATTCTCCTCGACGGCATTGGACAGCTTGCTGCTGAACACATCCGTCATATGATCGATTACCTAGAGGACACCACGGAGATCCTTGTGACGACCGCCTATCCAGAAGCCGGGTCGTTCGATGGGCGGACGATTTCCCCGGACAACTGGGAAGTCATCTCGAGCGAAGGGCCTGTAACTCCGTAACTAGGGCTGGCCTTTCTGCGGTTGCAGTTCTTTTGGTGTGTTTTTTCGCCTCGGGGGTGGGGTGAAGTAGAATTAGTTAGAGGAGTTACTATGAGTCAAGCCCCAGCATCCACCGGCCAGAGCGAAGTTGCACCAGTTTCGCGAGAACTGAATAAGAACGTCAATAGTTTCGATGGGGGTTGCGCTTCTATCGAAGAGGTGATCGAGGCGAACACTGACCTCCCGCCAGAGGAGCAACGTGGCCGACCGGTTCTTTCAAAGCAAGTGCCACTTCAGATTGGCGAAGCATTGTTGACCACTCTTCCGATGACGCCGCTCTATCGGTACAGTCGGGGTTCTGAATCGACGACTGCGTGGCGGGTTGGGGAAACAACGCAGGCGCTGATTCGGTGTGAAGACGAGGACCGTGGCGTGCAGTGGGATATGCTTCCGGCAGTGGGGGAAGCTCAGTTGGATCTGCGTTGGATGATGCTGCAGTCGCTCTTCCGTGAGATTCCGTTCGCGATCGACTATCTTTCTGAAGGCACAGTTCGTTCAATTCTGCGGGTCACGCAACCAAATCACCGCGTGGCTATCGAGCAGCTGCTTGGTGACTGCCAGGAGTCGAAGTGACACCGGTCATGTTTTGGAAACTAGAATTGAGGCGAGTTACCACAACGCCGGATTCTTCGCGATAGCCGGATTTGGAACGGGCTTACTGCGTCCCAAATGGCGGCGAATGGAAAGTCTGGTGACAGAAAAATCAACTAGTGTACCACAATTGCGTTCCATCCGCAGAGAGAATAGAAATTTGTACCACCCGAAGTGGAGTGGAGGAGTTGAAAGGGGCAGTAGAGCCCTGAACACCTATAATATGGCCAGAGAAAGAACTATCATTTACGTTCCAAGTATAGATGAAGCAGTTGACCGACAGAACCTCCCCATCGATAACCCCCAAAATGGTGAAGACTGGGGGCTCGTCGCTGAAGGGTACGCGTACGTGCGAATCGAGTTCGTGTACACAGACGAAACAATTCGAATCGCGCGAACGGCATACAACCGGCTCTGCCATGAACTACCCACCGAAGTCTTCGCAATCAACAACCCGACGAAAGAGATCCTCACGATTGGAAGTGACGCAGTTCTCGACCTCAAGAACGGAGAACCACCACTCGAAGGGCTCGAAAACAGTCTAACCGAGGCGGTTGCGACAGTCTTCGCGATGCAGGCCAACGAGGGAATCCGGGACTGGCCAGCTATCCCCGAAGGGACGAATGGAGACGGTAGCGTCCCACCAGTCACAGCCGTCGAGCCGGTGTACCCTGACGTCGACGCAGAAACCCCACGGTGGGTGTCCTGTAGGCTAGAGTGGGACCCCGACCGAGAAGCCTTCGTCAATTCGCAGGCTGATTCTGGCTGGGAGTTCGACGACAATGCGATTGCAGATGCGAACTACATCGTCCACAACCAGGACTACGGCAACCTCACCGAAGCGATGGAGAAGGCGTTGGAGGACACAGAATGGGAGGGTGTTTCGCCGTCCTCCGTGGTCGAACCGGACGAGGATCAATCGCCCGAATGGGGGACTGTAGTGTGAATCACACGGTAAACTTCGTCGCAGTCCTCGCCGATTCGATTACCGAGGAGTTCGAGAAACCGCCGGAGGAACTGAGCGAGCAAGAACTCGAAGACGCAGCTGAGGAGTACTTCGATTCGCTAACTGAGCCCGAGCTCAGGAGCCTGTACCGCGATGGGCCGATTTCCATCGATGACGCTTTCGAAGAAGAGGTAGACAGCCCCAGTACTACTGGGGAGTAGGCCTGCGACGCGTTTTCGAGGCGTTCATAAATTCGATATGAGCGCCCGCCATCATCATTCATCACACACATATATGGAAACGTCAAACACCAATTCTAACCGAGGAGTCGACCGGCGGTATCTCTGCACCAACTGCAACGCGGTCGTTCAAGCACGATGGTTTGCTACCGGCTCGTTCTCCATCGGTTGTGAGTGTACGACCGTTCCTGTCGTCCCACAAATGGGACAGGACGAGACTCCAAACTCATGGCGCGTCGAGCGCGAAGACTGCTGTGCTGACGTCGAAGCCGGTGACTTAGAACGAGTCTACGAGCACGAGAAGGGGGAATATCAGTGTTCGGTATGCGGCGCAACGTACAGCTGGGGTGGAGACATGATCACACCACCAGATGACGATTCAGATGGTCGAGCAACCGGGGGCGATGCAGAGGTTGAAAACTATGGCAACTAAGGGTACAAGCACGAATGCGGAAGCGCAGAGCGGGATAGACAAAACTGGTCCAGCAGCCGATCTCTTCGAGACGATTAACGCCGGTGAGAAGATTGTCGTTGTGGATCTGTTCGCCGGTGCTGGTGGGATGAGTTCGGGGGCGATCCGGGTTCTCAGTCAAATCGCTGAAGAAGTCGGCAAGCCCGTCGACGAAATCGCGGAAGTAATCGCCGTCAATCACTGGAGTTGCGCCCTTGAGACGCATAACAAGAACTACCCTTGGGCAACTCACTTCCACTCCAAGATTCAAGAGCTCCGCCCCCGAGACATCATAAAGGACGAGCGCACCGATCTTGAGAAGGGTGATGCGATTCATCTGCTCATAGGGTGTCCTGACTGTACGTATTTCTCCAGTGCGCGTGGGGGCGGCCCGAAGGACCCTGACTCCCGTGCAACCCCCAGGGAGATTCTTGATTGGGTTGAGCGATTAGATGTGCGAAACCTGTTGTTCGAGAATGTGCCGGAATTTGAACAATGGGGCCCGCTAGATTCCGACAATGAAGTAATTGAAAGTAAGAAGGGGGAATACTTCGATAACTGGATCAACGCACTCTCCATTGAAGGATTCAACGTCGACTGGCGGGTGTTGAATGCTGCTAATCATGGTGATGCAACGAGCCGTCGACGACTCTTCGTTGCTGGGCGAAAAGACAGCGGGATCTCGTGGCCAAAACAGAGCCACAGCGAAAACGGGAACGTACCAGGAACTGAAGAATGGCGAACTGCAGCCGACATCATCGATTGGAACGATCTGGGCGAATCGGTCTGGACCCGCGACATCGGTGACGGTCGACGAACCCCACTCGTGAACCGAACAATGCAACGGGTAGCTGAGGGCATCCGGCAGCACGGAACAGATGCGCTCAAACCATTCGCAGACGCGATCGCGGACATTGGACAGGATGACGTCTATGAAATGCGGGAGAACGTTATCCCAGCGCCAGAAGCGGCACTGGTAGCAGACGCAGTCTCCGAACCATTCCTAGTCAAGTACAATGCAACGTCGACAACCCATCCAACTGCAGAGCCAGGCGAGATACACACGCCCGATGTAGGAGAGTTTGCACTCTGTGCGCCCAGGTTAGACCAAGACGGCAGCTCATTCGAGCAAGCGAGTGACGAACAACAACCAATCGAGTACACAGGCGGGGGGCTGCCCTCACTCTCCTCGAGAACGTGGGTTCTTGGACAGCAATCTGGCGCTCAAGCAAAATCCGCAACTGCCGCTCCCCTTCCAACAGTCGCGACTAAGGGTGCAATTAGCCGGTTCACCGCAACCCCGTTTATCCTGCCGAAGAACGGGAAGCAACGAGGATTATTCTCAAACAAGACGTACCTGAAGAAGCCGCTTCACACGATTGTCGCAGGGCGTATCGACCAAGGATACAGCGTAACGCCGTACCTGGTTCCGTTCTACGGAGAGCGATCAGGGCAGCGACCCCGGACCCACGATATCGATGAGCCACATCCAACAATTCCTGCATCAGCAATTAAGCGTGGTCTCACTCAACCGTACTTAGTCGAATACTACGGAAATGGGACTGTTCAACCTGTAACTGGACCGCTTCCGACTGTTACAACGAAAGAACGGTTTGCGTTAGTGGTTCCTGAATTATTCCCCCTGGGGATCGATATTAACTTCAGAATGCTGAAGCCAGAAGAGTTGGCCGCAGCAATGGGATTCGAGGGCTACGAATTCACGGGGAATAAAACGGAGACGGTAAAGCAGATTGGGAACGCTGTCCCCGTCAATGTGGCAGAATCCCTGTGTAAAGAACTGCTTCTTGGAAGTAGCCCGACGCTAGATTCGTTCACCGACTCGGCGACGTCAACTGTTGAAGCAGATGACTAATCTGGGACGGTGTAAGCGCGTCTCAAAGTTGTATTGTTCAGCGCACCGAAGTATTATTACATTCGCACGAATAGCGTTTCATGCGATGCAAGACCTCACCGCCTTCCAGCGTGACATGCTGTATGTCGTCGCTGGATTAGACGAACCATACGGACTTGAAATCAAGGGGAAGATGGAGGAATACTACGATGTGGAGGTGAATCACGGTCGTCTGTATCCGAACCTCGATATCCTGGCTGAACGCGACTTGCTGAAGAAAGGCAAGCACGACGAGCGGACGAACGAATACGAGGTCACTGAGAAAGGTCGGCGGTTCCTCGATCAGCGATCCGCTTGGGAACAACAGCACCACCAACCTGCAGCCCCCGCCCAAGGTGATTAACATGTCCAGTAGTAACGCGTTAGATTCCATTAACAGCCACATGGTGCGGCTCAGCGAAGTCATCGACCAAGATAACGAAGCAGCTCGCCTCCAAGGGAGTGTCCTTACAGGAGCATTACTTGGTGGTTGGCTTGTCGCCGCCGCTATGACTGCTGGCTACTCGCCCCTTATCGCAGCGCTGATGCTCACTGTCGGTGTTATCGGTGGGATTGGCGCCCGCATCATGCTGTAACACATCCACAGACCGTACGGCGCGCGAAACAAGTGGGAGAGTAAATACACTCGCCAAAAGCGCGATCGCGAAAAAAATGGTGGGTGAATGAGCGGCCAACAGTACAACTCAGCACCTTACCAAGCGTTCCAACAAGCCCGTTGCAATGAGTTGGTAAGGGAGAGTCAAGATAAGTTTCTGCCCCCCGAGAATAGGATGAAGGGGATGACACTGGGTAGGGCAATTTCTCCCAGAAAAAGCTCACCAACCACCATCGGTAACAAGTACACTTTCAGACCCATGAACATCAGTTTCAAATACGCAAATCGAAGTAACACCTCCGTCCTCCTGAAATTCGACGGCATCATCGACAACCAAACACTCTGCCTCCTCGTTGACGCCGGCGAAGGCACCGACGTCGACTCACTCATCAACGAGGATGAAAACGAGTTCCTCGCGGGGATTCTACTCACACACCTCCACCTAGACCACTACATATCCCTCGACGAGAATCTTCGCGACAATACGAGAATATACACATCAAAAGAGAACGAGAAAATCCTCAACACCGTTCTTTCAGAAGCGAACTCTAACCGCACCAACTCGTTCAACACCCACCAAATTCAGTCCTCTGTCACACCAATCACCGACAGTATAACGATCGGTGATGCTCTCACCATCACACCAGTCCCAGCTGGACATACACCCGGCGCAACTGGATTCTACATCCAGTTCGGCAGTGATGGCGATACTGAAACTATTCTCATCACTGGCGACTTCACGCGGCGGACTGTCGCCGGGTATTCAGGGCTCCCCCTCCACGAAACGGACACACTGATTCTCACGGGCGCAACCGCTGACAGCTTCCAGGACTCAATCACAAGCGCCCTAGACAAGGCGCTTGAGCACGGAGTTTCTGGCTCCCCAACACTCGTTACTGCATCCGGGTTGAACTGTGTCCACTTCACATATCTCCTCGGGCACCTACTCGACCGGACTTCAAGCCCTTCTCAGGTCAACATCGTCGGACAAGCAGCGAAGCTCTACGACGCACTTGGATACGCTGTCCCCAATGTGAACTCTATACAAGAATACGACGCTGGCAACGTCGTCGGCGAATCATATATCACGGTTAGCGGGCCGGATATCCCGAACAGCGGAGGGGCGAAACTTCTCTTCGATGAAATCCGCCACGACCCGAATGCCGGGTTAATCCAGTTGGTCAGTGGCGATCGGGGCGATATTGCAGATAGTCAATGTACAATTAACCGGTACGTCACCGTCAATCATCCGACGATGGAGACGGTAGAGAATACCATCGAGCTATTGAATCCAGAGCAAGCCATCATCACGCACCAAACTGGAGACAACTTAGAACGCTACCGGGACCAGCTACCCACGGCTGTTTGGGCTCCAAAGGACAACCAAACATACACATTCTACAAGGATGGAGAATGGACGCCGCCACACTGGATCAACAAAGAGACTCTGAGAAAGTACAATAGCAGCACACAACCGATTAAACTTCCTGCGGTCGCCCCTGATACAGATTCATTCAGGCGTATGGGAGTTGACCTTGGGGGCGAGGGAGTGCTCCTCAATAACGTGATGATGGTTTCTGATACCAATTCGTCCGATTATAAGTATTCGACAGCTTCAACGCCAAATCCCGGAGTTTGAGGTTGTCTTCGTAGGTCGAATCAGAGCTAACACGCATGTGTGGGGGTGATCCAATCGGAATCAGGCCTCTGTAGGCAATGCATGAAGATACACATCCCCTTTGCGAGGTGTGTACTCCAACCCCCCGCTTGCCCAAATGTAGAAGAACAACCCAAACCGAACACCCCCCGCTTGCCCAAATGTAGAAGAACAACCCAAACCGAACACCCCCCGCTTGCCCAAATGTAGAACAACCCGAACCGAACACCCCCCGCTTGCCCAAATGTAGAACGCAGCCCAATCTATTAGTCCCGTATCCAAAAGCGCCTTGAGCTACCCACCCCGTAAACGGGTGAGATTCAACATAGACCCCGTTCTAGCCCTCGGCGGGTGACTAAGACTTCGAGAAGAACTCATCGAGAGACGTGTTGATCCGCCCCATCACTACATCCTTTTCGTCAACCACATCTTCAAACCGCTCTTCCTCAGAGATAAGAGCATCAACAAGATATCCAGATTGCCGATTCAACACGAAGGACTTGTAGACACCCGAATCTGGGCCTTGGCTTTTTCGATGTGATTCCAGTAGTCCATTCGTCTCAAACTCGCTCGTGTACCGGCGAATCGAATCAAGTGACTTCGTCTCCGTCCCAACCTGGTCGCAGATGTTCTGGTAGACTTTCTTCACCACCGGGGACGGGATGAGTTCGATATCGTGCTTCGACCACGCTTGCGTGGCTGAAATCGCCAACAGAACACCCTTCTTAGAGAAACTGTACCCCTTCGCAAGACTTAGGACTCGGTCCTTTTCCACTTCATCCTGAGACTGGCGAACATGCTCTTCGGCCACAGTCGAAGCGCCCTCATTCACTGCTACATCGCCTGCTGTCCGTAAGAGGTCCACTACTTTTCGAGCATCACCGTGATCCTGTGCTGCGATCGCTGAAGCCAGCGGAATAACATCTTCCTCAAGAACACCGTCTAAAAAGGCGTCTTCGCGCTTATGGAGGATTTCGCGGAGTTGGCTCGCGTTGTAGTCATCGAAATGGACGTCGCGTGGGTTAAATGAACTCTCAGCTCGACCATCGAGATCGCGCATGAAGTCCGGCTGGTTGGTGAGTGCGACGACCGACATATCGTTGAATCCGACAAGGTCGTTCATTCGGCTGAGTTGGTAGAGAAGTGCAGAGAACGCAGATTCGCTAGCTCCAGATTTGAGTGGGTTGACGAGAAGATCGACCTCGTCGATGATAACAACAAGAGCGTCATAATTGGCGTCTACTGCTTCAATAGTTTTAGTGAGAGCCTTGTGAGTCGATAGCCCTTTCACAGATATTTTTTCGTCGACGTTGTCCAGCTGGGACACATGCTTTGCGAGTTTTTCGCACGCCTGGAAGTTAGTTTGGAGCCACTCGCAGTTGATTTGGATCGTCGCGAGGTCTTCATCCTGTTCGTCGAGTGCGGATTGGTACTCGTTGAGGACTCGATTAACGATCAACGATTTGCCGGTTCCAGATGGGCCGTACGCGAGAACGTTTGGTGGGGTGCTACCTTGAATGAGAGGTTTGAACAGCGTGATGAGGTTAGAGAGTTGGTTGTCGCGTCCAACGATGCGGTCGTCGGAGATGATGCGGTTAGTATCTAGGAGATCTCGGTCTTTGAAGATCCCCGTACTTTCATCTCTAACAGCAGCCGAGATATCACCAGAGCCGAGGTTTGATTCCATTTAGGGGTTCTTTTGGATGGACTCACATAAATCCCCACCCACTTACGGAATGTAGAGAGAGATGCCGATATTGAGACTGGTGATTTGGGACGGTTCAAACCTCACAATAGGAGAGTCTCATATGGGGGTGGTATCACAACCGGTATTCAGTCCGGAAAGACGCAACCCCATGAGAAATGTATTCGGTAACTGGTGGTGGGCAAGAGTGAAACATAACGAGAGTGATACGGTTCCAGAGATGGTTGTTCAACCCCCACCCCCCACTTGCCCAAATGTTCCAAGGAAGTTGGTGGGGAGGGGGCCAGCAGGGAGATGACCTAAGAACGCCGAAAACGCCAAGAACAGCAGAAAGAAGAGGTAAGGGCACCATACTCGCGTTAGCCGTTTCTAGACGAAAGGCTTAACACGAATACACGCTAACCATACCCGCACCGCAACTAACACAGGTGTCGACGAGGAACGTAGGCGACACCTGGCCTAGAACAGCATTTTCTTCCTATCTTCTCGATTCTTGTTGTTTGAGGTTCTCTCCGCAAGAATTCTTTTCCTCCCATCGTGATTCTGGGCTTCTCCCAACCCTCATCCCCCTCTCGAACATTTGGGCAAGTGGGGGGTGGGGGTAGCTTTTCTCGGATGGTTGAGGGGACCACCGAACCTTACCAAGTCATTGCAACGCTTCGCACCAATCGCTTGGTAAGGTTCTCGCACCAAGCTGGAGGCGGTCGCGAATGAGCTTGGCCAGCCTCCCAACACGGAACTCCCTATTCGGAGTGCGTATCCCAGGACACCCACACACCGTCTTCTTGAAGGGAAACGCCCGCCGTGAGATGGGTTTGGCGGTCATAGTACCACTAGCGCTGAATGCGTAGATATCACGTGAAGTACCTCGGGGCTTGCCCCCGAGGTACTCGACCCACCCCGCCTGTAGACCATCCCATGACACGCTATAACAAGAGCGTGGATATCGGGAGTGTATTTGGTAAGAGTCGATGGAGGCACTCACCTCTTTTCCTGAGTGTTTTCTTCCGTGATCTGGAATCGGTTTGCGGGGTGGGGGGACACACCTCTTTTCCTGAGTGTTTTCTTCCGTGATCTGGAACCGGTTTGCGGGGTGGGGGGACACACCTCTTTTCCTGAGTGTTTTCTTCCGTGATCTGGAACCGGTTTGCGGGGCGGGGGGACACACCTCTTTTCCTGAGTCCAAGAGAAACATTAGCACGTATATGTTGGTGCTTTTCCGGTATTATGGACGAAAGCACGTCCCCGAAACAGGAAGCCCCGCCCTCAAGGAAGCTGCTAGGCGGCTGAGTGGAGAAGAGTGGTTTACACAGCTGGATCGGTCAGTGTAGATGCACGAGTTCGAGTGAAATCGTGATATATGAATGTGTGGCAGACATGAGACACACCTCGTTTCCGGAGTGACAATGAGGATGGCATCAACGATAGCGGTCTACAAGATCTCTTGGCTGAGAAGATAGCAGCCACGGTCAAGAAATGTCTGTACCACCCCCACACCAGATTTCCTGAGAGTTGTGGTTGAGAGGTGTACCAACTGTAACCGCCTCCAACCGTTACCGCAGGTGACATCCTCCGCGCCGTGAACGGCGCGGCTTCCTTGCATGGGAATACCGGTTAACTACCGGCAGTGGGTTCCGACCCGACCTCTCCGAGCGTCATCTGCCGTGGTTGGCTCTGCTCGGTGGGGGTCGCGGCGCTGTCACAGGCGCTCCCATCCCGTGAGATGTCATCGCCCGCCGGTTTCAGCGGCAGGCTCTCACCCCACGGGTCGTGGCGGTCAGCGATGTTGACCGCCGCGTTGATGTCTGCGTGGTACTCCGATACCCAACACTCGTCGTTCTGACACCGGAACTCATCGCCGTCCCGATACCCGATGTGGCCGCACTCGTGGCACGTCTGGCTCGTGTACTCCGGGCGAATGTATTCGACCGGGATGCCAGCCTCTCGTGCTTTGTCCTCGATACGCTCCTGCAAGCGAGCGAACGCCCATGCGTGGAGGCGTCGGTTCATCCATTCGCCGTAGTCGAGGTCTTCGCGGATGTACGAGAGGTCTTCCAGAACGACCACAGGCTTCTCGAATCGGCAGGCGTACTCGATTGCTTGCCGAGACGCCTTTTCGATGATGTCTGTGAGTGCGTTCTGGTAGTGGTCGAATCGCTCGTCAATCCGCCACTGGGCGGCGTCACGCTCTTGCAGTCGCTTCAGCGTTGTGAACATCTCTTTGCGGAGGTGACGAGCGCGGCCGCCGTTGATGAGCAGTGGGTCAGTCGGAGTGCCCTGCTTGCAGGCACAGCCCGCGAGCAGGTGCGCTTCGCCAATATCAAAGCCGACTGGCGTCACATCCTCGTCGGTCGGCTCATAGTCCGGTTGTTCGACCGGGAACTCGACAGTGACGTGGAGCGTCCACGACGTGCGGTGGCGTTGCAGGCGGAGTTGGCCTGCCGACGCCTCACCGTGTACGAGGTCGTGCCACAGACCGTCTTGTTCGGGGTTGATACGAAGCGGTATCCAGAAATTCGTCCCGCGACCGGGTTGCGGTGCCCACCATGTGAACTCGTAGTCACGCGCCGCCGAGTGGTCGAACTCGGCGGCTTGGTTGGTAAGCCGAACCGGGTGGTCGTCGTCTAACTCCTGTGCGTTGTAGGTGTCGTGCAGTTGTGGGACGTAGTTGCAGAGAGCTGCTTTCGCCTGATACGGGAGGTCGTAGGGCGTCACCACGTCGCTGGTGGCGGTCATCGTGTCACACCCGGCGTCGAACGCTTCGTGTAGCCCCTCACGGTAGGTTTCGAGCAGGTCACACAGTTTCCGCTCTTTGTGGGCTGTCGGCGGGGCGAGTGTAGCTTCCAGCGTTTTTGTGGTTGTCGCGGTCATGCTACTGGTCGTCCACGTAGTCCATCAGCGTGTCAATGCTCACTTGGCCGGTCGTGGCGAGGAAGTATCCCGGTTGCCAGAACGCATCTTCGAGCGTCTGTGTTACTTCGGGAAACTCCGACCGTATCCGTCGGGACGTGACACCTTTGAGTGAGTTGATGAACTTCGTGAGGTCTGTGGTTGGTTTGGTCTGAAACAGGATGTGAACGTGGTCGGTACCACCGTCCACGTTCTTGATGTCGGCCTCGAAGTCGTCTGCAATATCGTGGGCGATTTCAGCCACACGCTCCAGCCGCTCATACGTGAGAATATCGGCCCGGTACTTCGTGACAGTCACGAAGTGGTACTGAAGCGCGTACACTGTGTGCGACCCGGTTTGCAGATGATACTCCATTTGGCCTTAGCAGATACGAGACACCCAATTCAGATAACTCTTGTGACGTGGGGTATTCAGCAGGGAGAAACCGAGTGGTTTGTTGCACAGAGCTTACGCGATTCACTCCCGCCCTGTTCGCTCCTCGGTTCCGACTGAGCGTCGGAACACTCGTCACTCACGGGAAGGGCGGGATTCTCTCGCTGAATCAAGATAGCTACCGCAGACAGTTACAGCACTGCAATTTGTTTGTATTACGGATACTGTTTGTGGAGTGGGATCTTATAATTTATCCTTATCTAGAGGTCAGAATCTAACCGGTCGTCCGTGTTTTGGCTAGCTCTCAGGAAATGACGTGTGTGGGAGATATATCTCCATTTAAGTATCCTAATGTCTCGGGAGACTCAGGACTCTCAGGAAGAGGGAGGGGTTTTATGTGGTTAGTGTTCCTGTGTCCGGGTAAAATGGGATTGGAACGATTCACGGCAGAGGACCCAATTTTTGTCGACGAGGATGTTCTTCGCGATAGTCACAGACCAGAGGGTTTGATTGAACGGGATCAAGAATTGACCGAGTACCAGTCGTCGTTAAAACCGGTAATCAAGGGCGCTCGTCCACGTAATATTTTCTTGTACGGACAGACGGGTGTGGGGAAGAGCGTGGCAACGCAGATGGTTATGGACAGGCTTCGTGAGGATCAGCAGCAATACGATTATCTCGACGTCGAGGTCGTCGATATTGTCTGTAAGAACTTGTCGAGCTCGTACCAGGTGGTGGTGAAGTTGGTAAATCAATTCCGTGATTTTGAGGATAAGATCCCGACGACTGGTTATCCACCGGACACGGTTTACGAGTTCCTGTGGGAGCATCTTCGGGAAGTAGAGGCTACACACGTCCTGTTTGTGTTGGACGAGGTAGATGCTATCGGGAACGACGACGACATTCTATACCAGTTACCGAGGTCGAACGATAACGGGAATGTTCCGCCAGAGGAGACGAAGGTGGGCGTGATCGGAATCTCAAACAATTTCACGTTCCGCGATAA
This sequence comes from Halobacterium sp. KA-4, assembly GCF_021028995.1. GTDB lineage: Archaea > Halobacteriota > Halobacteria > Halobacteriales > Halobacteriaceae > Halobacterium. The sequence goes on from NZ_JAJJZG010000015.1 coordinate 42,801, forward strand.
CTTGTCGGCTCGTGTGAAGGACTCGTTGTGCGATGAGGAGATTCACTTCCCGCCGTACGACGCTAACCAGCTGCGGAATATCTTGTACCAGCGAGCGGAGAAGGCTTTCGTCGACGGTGTTCTTGAGGAGGATGTAGTTCCGTTGTGTGCAGCGATGGCAGGGCAGGAATCAGGGAGTGCGAGGCAGGCGTTGAAGTTGTTATTCAAAGCCGGCGATTTAGCGCGTAGCCGTGATATGACTGAGGTGACGGAGGATTTGGTTCGTGAGGCTGAACCGTTGGTGAAGGGGGGTCAGGTGGAGAACGAGCTTGAGTCTTTGCCGACGCAGAGCCATTTGACGTTGTATGCGATTTTGAAATTGCACGAGCGGGATGAGTTGCCGGCGAAAAGCAGTGACGTGTATCAGGTGTATCAGCAGGGGGCAGAATTCATTAATGCGGATGTGAAGACAGATCGGACTATCCGTGACCGGTTAAGCCAGTTGAAGTTGAAAGGTTTTCTCGAGGTTGAGGAGCATAATGAGGGGCCGAAGGGCGGCAGCTACTATCTTTATGAGTTTGGGGATATCCGGCCAGAGATGATTCGGGAAGTGTTGGAGGATTCAATGCGGTTAGAAGAACTGTTCTAACAGTAGTCCCTGATTTTACCGAGGTCTGTTGCACACTCCAGGGCTGATGTTGTCTGCCGCGTTTGTCAGATGATTCTCTTCGTACCGGTGCGCGCACGCTCAACGTCGGCCTCCCGAATCGCGTGAAGCACGTCTGTCGCGGTGAGTTGGAAGTTCTCCCGGCCACCGAAGTGGTAGGGGAGTTCGTATTTGAGTGCTGTCCAGTAGTTATAGAACATCTGAGCCGCGCCGAAGTAGAACGTCCGCACCGCGCGCTTGCTCGATCCACAACGCCCCTGGAAGTCGTGTTTCAGCTGACGAATCGCCGTCTCAACCTGCCACCGATCCCGGAACTGGTACGCGTACTTCCGCAGCTTCTCGTCGGGGACGTCCTCAACGTCGTAATCCGTAATCCACGCGACGTGCTCTTTCTCGCGTGCCTCACTCCCGATCTCCCCCTCATGGATGGGGTGCGCAAACACGTTCACCTGGTCTCTGCCGGTGAATCCAGCGAATCGCACCCCGTTCTCGCCGTCGGGTTCGTCGTCATCGAGTCGGTCCAGTAGCTCGCCAGGGGCACCCGTATCCTTCGCCTGAATCAGGAAGTCAATCCCTTCCTCGCGGCACGTTGTCACCACGTCCCCCCGGTACATCCCCCGATCACAGTAGACGTGCCCCAGCTCGAAGTCGGCATACGTGCTGACGCGACGAATCAGCCGCCGCAACGCGTCCGCCGTCTCGTTTTCCTTCTTAATCGGGGTCGCCCCCAGTACGTACCGCCGATCAGGGGCCGCAACCGAGAGTACAGCGTATTTCCAGTAACTCGTCGTGTTCGAAGACTGGCGTCCCCCACTCGTCCACTCATGGTCGTCGCCGTACCAGGGGACGTCCGTGATGTCGTAAGCGAGATGCACCGGTTCCTCCGGGAGCAGTTCTTCGCGCTCCAAGAGCCGACAGGTGCCCCGAATGAACTTCGCTTCCAACTCCTCAACCTCGTACTCACGGGCGTAGCTCCGCAGCGTCGCCGGCGGCGGGACCGCGACAGCATCATCCGTCTGCCATCGTAGCAACTTCGCCCCATTCGCCGCGTAGCAGTCCTCAAGGGCGATGTGGGCGAGCAGCCGATAGAAGTCCTCAGTCCGATACTGGTAGTTCGGCGCGAGCTGGTCGCGGTCGAACCCCAGCGCGGGCATCGTCAGCGCGAGTAACTCTCCGACCACCTGGGTGGCGGCCTCCATCTTTTCCCCGACGTCAACGGGATCGTCTGCAGTCCATTCCAAGTGTTCCGGCTCGGGTTCCGGGGGGTCAGGACCGAGATCGTCAAGCGGTCGGTCATACATGACGGTGTAGCGAGCCGCCTGGTCCGCCCGCGTTGCTGCCTCTGTGAAGACAGCATCCCCCGGGGAGAGCGCTCTGAGATGCCGGGAGATCGTAGAGTAGTGCGGAATCTCATCCGGGGAGAAGCCCGCTTCACGGGCGACACGGGGGGTGTCAGCGAGGTAGTCAGCGAGGCTGCGGTAGTCGGTGTCGTCGTCGGAGACGAGTTCGCGGAGAATGGCGAGACAGTACCACTGGGGGGCGTCCTCGCTAGGTGGCCACTCGGTGAACAGGCTGCTTTCTGGGGCGATGGTGTTCTGGAAGTGGAGAAGCGCGAGACAGTGGACGTCAGCCGGGTGGACGCTGCCGATTGCGTACGGGGAGAGACGGCCGGGAGAGGCGTTGTGTTCGAACTTCGGGGGGTCTGTGACCTCGGACTGCAAGTGGTCCGGCGGATCGTATTCGTCCATCGATTCCGGGGTTTTCTCCCGGGCGTGATAGGTTTGGGTGGCCTGTCGGGATGGTAATGACTTCGAGGGACTCGATGCTGGCGTAGCCGCAGAAGCACGTGCAACAGACTCCGGTAAAATCAGGAACTACTGCTAAAATACTCGTATATACACGTATATAAGCAACACTCAAGGAGTTGTAGCCAAACACACAGATATGGCAGACGACGACACACAGCTCGAGCGAGAAGTCAAAGAGTTCGGAAACGGAGCCCACGCCACCGTTCCACGAGAATGGCTCGGAGAAACGGTCGTCATCAGACCAGCCGAGGAAAACTCCAGCAAAGCCCTCCAACCCCCAATCACGACAGAAAAACTCCATTCAACCCTCAAAGACGCCTCTCGTGAAGACTTCACCCGCGAGATCCGCAACTCAGACAACTACCCACGCGAGGGTGAATACCAGTACGACCACGACCTACGACTCTCGATCGACGTCGAATTAGTCTACGAAAACGACACAGCAGGCATCCACGACGCAGAAGAAGGGAGGGTAACTCATCTAATAGACAGACCGACGGAAGAAGAACTCCTCGAACACACCGAGTGGTGGGACACTTCAATGAGGCAGCCTGAGACCCTCGGTTGTATTGACCCTGCTGTATCTGGAGTTCTCGACCAGTACGGCATCACGTACGGCGACCTCTACCACTACACCATCAAATGGAATGGTGGCGGAAAGCGATCCTTCGACTTCTCAAACCGGCTTGCAGCAGAAGGACGGTTCTATCTCCCGATCTGGAGTCGGTACGACTCTCTCCAGGACTACAAGGATTCGAGCGCCTACCGGGTAGCGACAGCTCTCACAGAAGCACCGGAAGAAGACTATCTCAAGTACCTCAATACGTTAACCGAACGCGGAATCAACTGGGGAGAACGTGAGAAGCGAGATGGAGCCACAAGAGACGTCTCGCGAGAGGATATCCTTGAAGAATCTACCATCCCCGCCCCCAAGTAACGCGCCATTAGCCGCAAGCCACTCGGATATGGGGCGTCCGGTTACTGGCTCTCGTCCCCCCACTGTGGTATAGTGTGTCTCTGTAACCAGGAACGCCCGTTCCAGGTCGAGTCCACGGTTCACATCTCTGTTACTGCAACAGGAACCTTCTCCCTGATTCAGATTCATGAGTCGGGAGCGCGCTTCGCGATCGTGGTTCTGTATCCGGTTCCCTACCCACGAATCTGATCCGCGTTCCTGTTCCCTGGCACTGTAACTTGTCTTTGAATCATGGACTTGTTACTCGTATCTGTTTCATGGGGCCGATCCACGTGCTCGTCCCATGCTCCTGCATCGTGAGTTTGCTACACGAAACTGACACTCGCTCCAAGCACACGTGCCCGGCACATAGTCCAGTATCGCGGAACAATACCTTGGTACTGTTTCTTGATCCTGCTCCACGAACCTGAACCATGTTCCTGTGCCATATATCTGTACCACGTTTCTGTCACATGGTTCAATAACACACTCCAGTACCATGGCACAGTATTGTGGTACACTCCCGTGTACCCGAGTCCTGAATCACATACGTGATAGTGAGATCTGGTACTGGAGCTTGAACCAGAAGCATGTGCCAGGTTCATGGAACCATACTTCGGCACACTACCCTGGTATTGGTCCGTGTAGCTGGCGCGGGTTCCACCAACCTTAGACTTAGACCTGTTAATCAGCCACTCCACGCCCTATACTGGCCGCCTCCATAGTTGCAGTTCATCGCGCTGGTACACTCAGACGCAGCCCCGATGAGGGACATCAGCCGGCTGGGAGGGGATCTCGACTCTCCTATACCTTGCATCTCCTACCGCAGACCGATGTTGTACCCTGTACCACTAACACGGCTATGGTACACGGTCCTGTACCACGGTAGTGTACCGTGGTACGTCTGACGCACATTTATGGGAATGGCCAATCAACGGGTGTCTATGGCACCACCAACTGAATCGGTCTCTCAAACCGACAGCAACGACGAAGCCGCCGCTGAGCCGGGTTCAAGCGAACCGCGCGCCGTCAGCTTCGCGTTCCTCAAGGGCGGAACCTCGAAAACCACGCTCTCAATCAACACGGCACGCCACCTTGCGGAACGGAACGGAGAGGGCAGCACGCTCTTCATCGACCTTGACCCGAACGGTCACGCCACCCGTAACTACGAATTCGGATACGACAACACCCTCTACAAATCTGGCACGGACCTCGATCAAGTTCTACTCGGCACGAAGGACAGCGGCCCAGACCCCGCCACCCTCCCAGTCGAAACGCCATTCAAGTTCGACCTGCTCCCATCCAGCAACGAACACGAATCCCTCGAAAAGCGAATCTCGTCTGAGGCCGCAGCTTCCTCGCGCCTACGCACGCGCCTCGTCGACCCACTGCTTGGTGACGAGTACGACTACATCATCATCGACCAGCCGAGCAACTCCGGGATGATGAACAACAACGGTGTCGTCGCGTCGGGCAACATCCTCATGCCCATGCTCCCGAACGGGGAGACCATCGAATCCTACAAGCGCACGCGCGAGCGCCTCATCATGCCACTCGAAGAACGGAACATGGACGCCAACATCCTCGCAGTCATCCCGAACCGCCTTGGGGCCCGCATCGACCAGGAGACGAACGACCGCGTCCTCCTAGAAGCAATCAACACGAACGAGCGGTTCAAAACGTTAGTTCCAGACTTCGCCCGCATTACCGAGGAGGAGTGGGAGAAGATCGATGCTGGTGAAATGGAACCACCGAAGCCCGGAGTGCGTGACACCGCCGCCATCACGAACGGTATCGAGAAAGAAGGCGTTCCCCTCCTCGACTACGCCCCGGAGAACGATCAGAACGACCACTTCGATGAAATCGCAGCCATCATCGAGCGTGGAGGTGTCTGAATATGGGGGACGGATTCGGTGACCTCGACGACGTCGTGGGTAAGAATGGAGAAGTGCAAGACCCCGATGAAACGGAGGTAGAACCCGAACCTGAACCCACGGATACGGAACCCACCACCAGTTCAGACAGTTCAAACGCCGAGTCACAGACCCAAGAAGACTCCCAATCCGCAGCGGATACAACGGACGCTTCATCTCAACCGACAGAGATCGTCGCCGGAGATGCTGAAATGACGGCAGACCCGAATCTTGTTGCAGACCTAGCAACGCGGCCAGTGCCCGGAACGGCGACCGACTCTAACTACCCGTTCGCATTCCGCCGTGACACGTGGAATGATGAACGCGGAAGCAATCTCAAATTCGTCCAGCGCCCCGAAACGAAGAAGCGGGAGGATGAAGTCCTAGAGGAGGTCACTGAGGAGCTCTACCCGAACGTGGATATCAATATCACCGACGTCCGTGAAGCAGTCTACATTGCGGGCCTGATGAATCTCGATGACGCTGTTGATGTTCTCAACCAGTGGGGCTTTGCAGACTTGGAAGAACTCCGCGACTAGCAGTAGTTGCTAACGCGGTTTCTTTATTCAGGTAGATGCCTGAAAATGGAATGGCTGAATCAGTAAGTAGGAATGCAATCTGTTCGCACTGTCTACCGGGATAGACAGCCGCAGAGAACGCTCGCAATTAGTCCGACTGGATTTGATCCCACGCTTCGACACACTCCTCGCAGAGGTAGCCAGTGTATCCGTCCACCTCGTAGTGTTCGACCGTCGTATTTCTGCCACAGCGCCCGCATTTCATGCGTTCCACTCCGATACTGCTTGAATAGGGCGTGTCATAATCAGGACCGCGTTATTGGGTGCCGAATACTTCCAGCGCCTCTTTCTCTAGCCCAGATTTCGAGAATAATGAAATGACGTCGCCCGTTTCAATCCTGGTCTCGCCTTTCGGCGTTAGGATGTCGCCGTCGCGTTCGATGCCGACCACCAGCATTTCGTCAGCCAGCAGCCCCTTCTTGACTGCCTCCTCGATGGTAAGCCCTGCAACTTCCGCTCCCTCTGAGACGGTGAATTCGACGACCTCAGCGCCGCCAGCGAGACTCATGAAATCCGTCAGCGACGGCCCGACGGGAACATCATCTGGGCCAAATGGGTTGTACGGCTGATGGTACTCGCCTTCGACGACGCTCTCGTCCTCGATCTCTAACCCGATGTCCGAGAGTTCGCCCGCGATACGGCTGATATCGTCCGTATTCGACCCGACGGCGGTTACTGCAATATTCGTCTTCCCAGTCATTAGCTCCCGGACGGACACGACGCCGGAAATCTCTAGTGCGGCCTGAGCGAGTCGGTCGCGGTCGGGAATCGGGGCCGTACAGCTGAACTGGTAGGTGACGCGTCCCTCGATAGATTTGTAGTTGATGTCGGCCAGATACCCGCGCAGCACGCCCTCCGCTTCGAGTTGATGGATTCGGTTTCGGATCGTTGCCGCGGTCACCTCCATCTCCTCTGCGATCTCCGCGGCTGTCGTGTTCCGGGCATCACGCGCTAGGTGATAGAGGACCCGCTTGTCAATCTCATCGACCCGATATTCCATACTTGTACTAGGGTTAGAACGCATAACTAATCCTCGATTTGTGAGCACACAACCCACTATTGTGTCTCCACGTACTTGTCATCATTCCCTATGCATATTTTGCAAATTAAAAAATCTACCCCAGATATTTCTCTTGCAAAAATATAATGCCAACTCTTATTGCGTGGTGACAATCTATCTGGGGGATAGCCGCCACCGAATCCGCACCAAACTGGTTTGATACTCAACCATCGGTGTCCGACCTGAAGTGGCCGGCTAACCCATGACACCATCACATATTGACCCCCCAGACGCCATCCCGACGGACGTCGCAGCAACGCTCGAACGCTGCAGTGATGCGGAACTCCGGGAGATCATTCACTACGCACAACAGCTCCTCCGAGCGCATCCGCCGCTAACGGACGCCATCGAGTCACGGCCGGGAGAAGACCTCGTTCGCATCGAGGACCACGGTGCATACACCATCGCCGTCGTCGAACGCCCCGGTGAAACGGACAAAGATCGTGGCCCGTTCGCCTACCGAGTCAACTGGGAGTCGGATGTCAACGGCGGAGAGGGTAAGTACAGGTGGCACTACCTCGGGAAGGTCTACAGCGACCCAGGGGGTGGCTGAGATGGCGAACTCGTTATTCCGGCGCGTTATTGCGCCAGTCGCTACCCCAGACGATGCGGCGACGACGGCCGACGCGCTCGCCCCGCACGTGAGGGGGACAGATTCGACAGTCGTTGCCATTCACGTAATCGAGAAGGCTGGCGGTGCTCCTGACAAAGCGTCCGTAGAGCAACGCGAACAGTACGCCTCAGAGGTCTTCGACGTCGTCGCCGACGGCTTCGAAGGGACCGGAGTGACAGTCGAACTGGACCTCCGATACGGGACCGACGTTGCAGCGACGATTATCAACGCAGCCCACGACAAGGACGCCAGCGCCATCGTCTTCACACCGCGTGGCGGGAGTCGATGGCGCAAACTCCTAACCGGCGACGTCGCTCACAGGCTCGTAACCGACAGCGACGTTCCGATTCTGAGCCTTCCAGACCACGAGGTGAATGAGACGTGAACGTCTACGCATATTGCTTGAACAGGTCCCTTACCGCGATTTAGAAATCCATTCATGTACATCATCATCGTCGGAGCCGGCGATATCGGGTCGCCACTCATCGAAATTGCAACGAACGCAGGCTACGAGGTCGTCGTGATTGAGAAGACCACCGACCGGGCAGACGAGGTCGCTAGTGAGTACGACTGCATGGTTCTTCACGCGGACGCGACGGTCAAAGAGTCCCTGCTTGATGCGGGTGCTGACCGCGCGGACGCGATTATCACGACAACCGATCAGGACGCAACGAACGTGATGGTTTCGTTGCTCGCCCAAGAGCTCGAAATTCCGGCAATCGTTTCGGTCGTGCACAACCCCGAGCACATGAATCTGTTCCGGCAGATTGGCGTCAATACGATGGAAAATCCTCAGCGACTCATCGCAGAGTCGCTGTTCCGGTCAGTTGACCGGCCGTCCATCGTCGATTACATGCGCGTCGGAGAGGTTGCCGAAGTGTTCGAAATTACTGTCGCTGAAGATGCACCAATCTCCGGGATGACACTCAGCGAGGCGGACCAAGAAGGATTGCTTGACGAGGAGACACTCGTCGTCGCAATTGAACGGAAAGGAACGGACTCCCCCATTACTCCTCGGGGTGACACTCGCATCAAGCAGGATGACCTCCTAACGGTCTACTCCGGGACTGGGGCGACACCGAAGGTGACGGATGTCTTCGGTCATTACGAGGACCACGAGGAGGATTCCTCGGAGGGGTTTGGATTATGAATTATCCAGCAAGCCCGCGGCGAAACGCGACTAGTAGTGACTAATGAGAGTTGAGACAGACACGGTCGCACGCGACGTCGGCCGCATCGTACAGGCAGTCTCACTGATGATGGTCGTCTCTATCGTCGTGGCGGCTGTCAACCGTGAGTTCTACGCCATCCCCGCATTCCTCGCCTCTACCGTCATCACAGCCGGAATTGGAACTGGGTTGGCCCGACGCTATCGAGATGCAGCACCGCCGGAGAAACGCGACGCGATGGTCACTGCGGCCAGCTCGTGGGCGATCGTTGGCATCCTCGGCGGATTACCGTTTATCTTTATCGCGTGGACGATTCAGGTTGACCCATTCCCTGTTTGGGCGAATACACCACCAATAGATTCAACGACAGCGATATTCCTCCATCCGCTCGATGCGGTGTTCGAGAGTATGAGCGGCTTTACTGGGACGGGCCTAACGATGGCTGCTGTCGAAGAGAAACTCCCGCGGTCGCTGCACTGGTGGCGGTCGCTTATCGAGTGGATCGGTGGCGTCGGCGTCATCGTCTTGACTGTCGCCATTCTCCGGCGAAGTGGTGGCGGCGGATCGTATACGCTGTACGAGAGTGAAGCGCGCTCGGAGAAGATTCATCCGAGCATCGTCACGACTGTCCGAGAGATTTGGAAGATCTTCGTCGGCCTCACTGTCGGTTCGATCGTCCTCTTCCTGCTCGCTGGGATGCCGCTGTGGGATGCTATCAACCACGGAATGACTGGGATTGCGACGGGCGGGTTCTCCGTGCATGCGGAGTCTATTGGATACTACGACAGCCCGATTATTGAGTACGCGACGGTTCCGATAATGGTCGCGGGCAGCATCGCGTTCCCGATTCACTACCTACTGTTCAGAGGCGAGCTACGGAACTTCTACGCGGACCTCCAGACGCGGTGGGTTTTCCTCTGGTTCGCCGCCGGCTCACTCGCGCTAACTGGTATTCTGTACGCCAACGGCCAGTACGCGACGCTGGAGGAGACGTTCCGAGTGAGCCTGTTCCAGTTTGTGTCGGCGACGTCTAACACCGGCTTCGGGAGCGCGACGGTCGGTGGTGGGACTGAACAGGTGTGGAGTGCTGGCGCGACGTTACTGACGTGTCTGGGGATGCTGACCGGCGCCGCGGCGGGGTCCACGACGAGCGGGCTCAAACTGATTCGCGTCGCCACGCTCATCAAGGGCACCGTCTGGCAGATTCAGGAAGTATTCCGACCGAACACGGCGATTCGATACCTACGCATCGGCGAGCGCAAACTCAGCGAGCAGCAAGCCGAACGCGAATACACCGAAGCAACCGTTGTATTCGTCCTCTGGATCACGTTCCTCGCTATCGGCGTTGCCGTCCTCCTCCGCGTCCTGTCCCCGGGGTATCCGTTAGAATACGTGATTTTCGACGTGATGAGCGCGCAGAGCAACGTTGGGTTGGACTCTGGAATTACTGGGCCGGGGATGCCCGACACCGCGAAAGCGATGTTAGTCATCAACATGTGGGTCGGCCGCTTGGAAATTATCCCCGTCGCAGTACTTCTCGGGACGATATTCCGCCGGTTCAATCTCTACCGATAGGGCGTGGATACGCTCTGACTGCGGCCTTCTATTCTCACACAAGGTTAGTTGTTCGTCTGTACTTACCGACTGTTTCACCCAGTACTCTGAATAAATAAACTGCACTTTCAACTACTGCTAGCCTCGCTCAACCACGCTTCTGTTCGCGAGAAGGCTGCAAAGAATGTTAAGCAAACAGCACGAAATGTAGAATATCTAAAAGATTTATAAGTGTTCTAGTCTAAAGCGCTTCCATGCCAACACCGTCGGACTTTCTCGACGGCCTCCACAATATCGGAGACCGCGTACACGCCGAAATGAGTGAAAAAGACGTCGAGAACGCCTTCCTCAACGAACACTTCTACACTCTACTGGACTATGACGGCGCAGGCCACGACCTGCGCAGCGAGATGACACTCCCGGACAACAAGCGCCCGGACTACATCACCCTCGACGACAACGAATCCGTCACCGCCGTCTACGAATTCAAATCCAGCGGACGCGACCTCGACAAACACACCGACCAACTATTCCACTACGTAGACGAGCTGAAAGCCGACTATGGAGTGCTGACAAACGGCGAAGAACTGCGCCTATACCGCCGCGACGAATCCCACCTCACCACGATCGCCCTCGCCGAAGCAACAAGCCAGCAAGCGCGAGACACGTTCAAAGCGCTACAGAAACCGGAATGGGATATCACTGACACCGAAAGTGTAAACGACTACCTGAATCGGCTTGAGCCAGTCACGCTCAACGGCGAACTCGGTCGCGAACACTTCTTCGACACGTTCCGTTTGGAGGAAGGGAGTGTGTTTGCAGATCTCGTCACCGCGATGATGGACCTGCTACACGAACTGCGCGACGACAAAGAAGCGAAATTCGTCGAAGGTGCATATGATTTCTGGGAAGCCAGCTACGCGAACATCCCCGAAGACACACCCGAGTCATGGGAGTCGATGCTGCCGAGCAACCGACAGTCCGACCTAAAGGACTTCATGTTCTGCCTCGAGAGTGGGCACGCACTCCTTGGACGGCTGTTGTTGTCGAAGGCTGCGCAGGACTACGACTTCTTCAAGCAAACCCAGTACGAGGGAATGGACGACTACTTCACCGGCCTTTCGGGATTCTCATCAGAAATCGACCCTGAATCCTACCCCGTTGCTGCCGCAAGCCTCATCGAAGACATGCAAGAACAGCTCGTTGAGAGTCTCTTTGAGGACGACATTTTCACGTGGTGGAAAGAGAGCTACCGTACGGCGCTAGCGACCGGGCACGGAAGTGGTGCGACACGGTTCAAGAAAGTCGCAGAGGAAGGGACCGATACAGAGCTGAGTGAAGCGACCAGAGAGCGGTTTAGTCGCGCAATTTCACATACGCTGTTCGCGGTGCTGAAGTTCGACTTCGCCCAGATTTCGGGTGACCCACTCGGGAATCTGTACCAGCGGTATTTCGACCCGGAGACGCGGAAAGCGCTTGGAGAGTTCTACACACCCGAACCCGTCGTGGACTACATTATGGACGGTGTTGACTACGACGTCGGGGTATCCTCGCAACGAGTAATTGACCCGGCATGCGGATCTGGTACGTTCCTGGTTGAAGCCATCGAGCGATACATCGAAGACGTACGACGGTATGACGACGACCCGGATTGGACGAAAGAATTGACTGAGTTGTGTACGCACCCGCATGTTGTCGGTGTAGACATTCACCCATTCGCGGTATTGATGGCGCAGATCCGATTCATGGTCGCGATCTTGCCGGAATACCGAGAAGCGAAACAACAGGACCACGATTTCACGATCCGCAGACTCCCGATTTTCCGCGCAGACACCCTCCGAGACGAACGTGAACTAACCGGCGCCGACCTTGGAGACGCGGAAGGTCGGCAACTGACTTGGGATGCGATGACCGAGGACACACAGGACGTTCGCGTACCTGTACCGCTCCCGATCGAGGTCGATGATACAGCAGACACGCCCGGAGTCGAGACTGACGACGGGTTCCTGGTAAAGCGAATTCGGATGCCGTTATTCGACACAATCCAACTGAAAACCGGGGTGAGTAATTTCGGGGAATACTTCGCGGCGCTACAAGGCGTTCTCGACGTCGTGAAGTGGCATATGGACGAAGGATACTGGGAGTACCAAGGCGGTCTTAACTCCGGTATCGAGCGGTACACGTCCCAGGGATACGACGGTGTAGAGGAGTTCTTCTCGCCGTATGTAGACGATATGCTGGAGGTGACACGGCAGCTGCAGGAGAACCACGACGACGGGCGCCTGTTCAAGATGTTCGAGGACACCGTACTGGCGCTCGTTGTGAAGAATTACATGGACTACGACTACGTCGTGGGGAACCCGCCGTACGTGCGCGTGCAGAACCTACCCGATAGTCAGAAAGAGATGATGGAGTCGCTATACGACTCAACCACCGGGAATTACGATATTTACTGTCCGTTCTACGAGCGTGGACTCGATTGGCTCCAGGAGGGAACGGGGAAACTCGGGTTCATTACCCCGAACCAGTTCATGGTCACAGAGTACGGTGAGGGCCTTCGACAAGTAATGCTAGACGAAAGTCGCATCAAGGAGGTGTACGACTTCCGCGACTCCGGTGTGTTTGAGGATGCGACCAACTACCCGGCAATCGTAATTCTGGAAGACGAACCAGACGAGTCCACACGCGAAGATAACGATATTCGATGTGTCAGAGTCAAAGCGAACACCGACAATGAGAGTGACCGAGAGCTCGACGATGAGATTATCAAAGCGGTGCGTGATCACCGTGGGAACCCTGGGTATTCGGACGAGTTCATCGACGTGTTTGACTACCCGCAGAGCACGCTTTCAGGCGAGGAATATTGGCCGTTGATGCCGCCGGAGGAATTGCAGGTGTTTGAGAAGCTCGAACAGCAAGCTGATACAACAATCGGGAAGGCGACTGATGCCGTATTCCAGGGTATTCGGACGAGTGCGAACAAGATTTACGTAGTTGACGTACTCGATGCCGATCGCGTAGAATCGAGTGATACCGGCGATGTAGTGACAATCGTGCCGACAGGTGAGTCGAAGGAGTACGAGATTGAGACTGATTTACTGCGCCCGTTCCTGAAAGGGAATGACGTCAAGAGGTGGCGTGGTAAGTGGTCTGGCTTGCACGTTATCTACCCGTATCACGTACAGCAGGCGAACGACGGTGGCCAGGAAGCGGTGCTGTATGGTGAAGATGAGTTACGCGATGAGTTGCCGCTGTCCTGGCAGTACCTACAAAAGCACGAGACAGCCTTAAGAGAGCGTGAAGACGGCGGTTGGTTGGATAGTGACGTGTGGTGGGAGTTCGGACGTTCGCAGAATTTGGAGAAGTTCGAGACGCCGAAAACAATTCAGGCCGAGATTGCGGATGATGCGACGTTCATGATCGACGAGGCCGGAACATGGTACTTTACGACGGCGTATGGTGTCACGTTTAGCGAGCAGTACCGCGATATTACAGAAATTTTGTCTACGGAACTGAATTCGAAGGCATTAGATTTCTACTTGAAGCATATCGCGGCCATCAAAGCGGGCGGATACTACTCATACCGGACGCAGTACGTCGAAAAGCTCCCATGTGTTACTCAAGATTCTACTGACGTCTTTCAGGATATCCGTGATAGAACAGGGGATATTGTCTCGTCGATTGACCTAGATAGTAAAACGAACCGCTTCCCTGAGGCGTATCTGGGCGACTACGATGGGCAGCTGGACCGAATTGAGTACGAGTGGCAGACTCGTCGATATCCGGTGAATGCATCTGTAGAAGAGACCGACGATGGGCGGTTTGTGGTGACCGCCGGGAACACTGACGAGATTACCGACCCGCTCATTGATTCTGGAAGTCGGGCGGAGAATGAATTGCGCGCGGAGTACGTTCGTGAGGCGGTCAATGGTCGGAATATGAAGAGTGGTGAGGAGATGTCGATGCAGATTCCGGTCGCGCAGGACGGTGTTGAGGAGTTACTGGATCGTCTGAAGGAGGACGAACAGACGGTTGCTGCGAAGGACATCAGTGCGCTTGAGGCGGAAATTGATGAAGCGGTGTATGAGCTGTTCGGACTCTCTGAGGAGGAACAGCAGGTAGTGGAGAATTACCACGAAGTGTTCTGAATGGCCTCCAGTGGTTGAGTCGGTCCTCGTAGTACTTCTCTCTCGTCCCCTCCTGTGATTGTTTCCGTCGGGTGATTCATTCTATAATGCTTTAGCGATCCTGTGCTATCAGGGTGTGTGAGGGTCTCTGCAGACTGATTATGGGGTGGGCTCTGTTGAGAAGCGGTGCGAATAAACCGCTTATTTGTATGTTAGAGAACCTCGAAAACTGTGGGGCCACAGGTTCGGAAGGTGACTTTTCACACTAATCTGGAAAGCGGAAATAACGTTCAGCGTGAGTAATCGATGAGAAGTCACTTCCAACCTAGAAACTCCTACCAGCGGACTGGCAGAACAGCGGTTGATTTATGAGAACTGCCGCAAAAAGTCGTTATCTGAAGAGCGCTGCTGCTACCGATCGAATTAACACGAAGAGAAGAGTCCCCGCTCAGTCAGGCGGTTCGAGTGAATCCATCAGCGTAAACACAGAGCCAACAGCGGTCAACAGCGTGTCTGGCCGACCATCCACAGGATTCGCCTCGTACTCGTCGTACGCCTCCCCAACAAGCACCTGAAGCTGCGCGTCGACGAGCCGCCAGACGTTGTAGAGCAACGTCGCCCAGACGAAACTGAAACACCGCACACGATAGTCCTTCGACGCAACAGACGGCAGGAACCGCTTGATCGACCGATACTCGTTCTCGATGTCCCACCGGCTACTGTACCGGGCTGTCAATCCCATTGCATCGTCCGGTGACACATCCTCTCGATTCGTGACGAACACTGCAAACGACCGCTCGCCCTCCTCGTCCTCCATCGCGACGAAGTCCTCGGTTCTGGGCGGCACGTACATGATGTTCGTCGTGTGGCTGTACTCGTAGTCCGGAGCCGGGTACAGATCAACGTCAGGTTCGACCGCAATATCAGCCGTCGGATGCTCTCGAATGTTCTCGATCGCCGCCCAGTCTTTCGCGTACTTCCGCTTGGGAAGCAGATAGTCCACGTCGTAGCTGTCCAGCACATCCTGAACGCGATGCCCATCGAATCCCCGGTCGGCCATCACCAGATGAATATCAACGTGCGCTGTCGCCCGCTCCATCAATCTGTCAACAACCTCATCGAGCGATGTTGTCTCACCACTCTCGCCCTCCCACGTCGAATTCTCACGGATGGGCTCAACCGCGAGAACAATCGGAGCATCGCGTCCGATAATCGTGAGCGTGGCGTATTTGTAGCCGTACGTCCCCGGATCTTCGCATCCGCTCACCATCTCTGGATAGTCCGCTTTCGGTACCTTCTGCTTCCCGTTACCCAGCTCGATTCGCGGATCGTCTGGCTGGATATCCGATTTCGCCTTCCACGGAGAGACGTAAAATGGGATCTCGGTGATGTCAATCGCCGCAACAACGGGCTCCGTAATCATATCCGTCTGCTGGAGCGCACCGAGTAACCCCTCTATCGACTCATCGAACGAATCTTGGAGTGTTTCGGCACACCGTCGCCACGATGGAGTCGGGTTCGTCGATGTGGTGTCGAAATCACCGAGCGTGTACTGGTAACTGCCCGGTGTAGCACACTTCTTGACCGCATACGTATGCGTATCGTGATGCAACGCATCGTCCAGCTGTCTATTGAACGTCCGGTAGACCGTTCGAGAGCCCGTCCGGTCGCCAAGGAGACTCATTCGAGTCTGGGATTCCCACACCGTCTCGTCTTCGTGCTTCACGTTCGCTGCTCGCCCGGTGTCGAATGCAGGGAATACGTGCTTGCCAGCGGTCTCTAAGAGGTCGCTGGCGTGCCGGTCGACGAAGTGGGTGATTGGCTCTCTCGTCTCGGAACTTGCTTCGTCGCCCTCGGCATTCGCACCGCCAATCAGCGTCGGGGCCGAAACTTCCCGGACGTCGAGATCGTTCTCAGCTGCAACGATTCGGATGTCATTGCCAATCGCTTTGAGGAACCGCCGGAGCTGTGGGCTGAACCGTCGTCGTTTCGTGTGGGAGATTGTTCCCTGGGAAACCGATCGCTGTAAGTTGAATCTGAGTTGGAGGTACGGCCACGACTGAATACGGTTAGCTACCTCGTCCTGTGTGTAGTCGCACGCGTGCATATAGATGAAGACGCGGACCATCGACTCGGTTGAGAACATAAAATTCGACTTGCGCGTCACCCACTGGTCGATTATCTCAGTCGGAAATTGGAGACTCCCGATTGTCCGTGAGATATTCTGTGTACCCTCGAGAAGCGTTGATGCCTGGTCGACCAGTAGCTCACGGGCCGTCTGCAATTCCGTGATGTCGAGTGGGTCGTGTGAGCCAGACATTGAGAGATGCTGTAATGAATGTTAATTTGAAGTAGACTGATATTCTGGGACGATATTTTCGATTTGCTTGAGAGAGGGTTTGAGGGGGAGACATTTGAACGGTTAGGGGCATTATGAAGCAAGAATTTGATTGATAGCAATATTGGTACGCTTGAAGGATAGCTTCGATTCAAGGATTAGTTGCATCTATATCTGTCTTGAGCGGCTACCCTCTATTTATCAATGGAGCGAAGTCCTGTGGAAGCGTATCTCCGCCGCAAAGGAGCCCTGGAGGTGCTTATCGAAATCGGTCTCGGAAGTGCTACGTTCCAGAATGTCGACGAGGCGGTGTTGGTGAGTTCGTCAACTGTCTCGAACCGACTTCAGGAAGGTGTGGAGAACGAGCTCATTGAGGTCACACATCGGCCAATCGACCACGGAACGCAGAAACGCTATACGCTCACAACAGTCGGAACGCGTGTTGTCAATCGAGTCCGAGAAATCGATCTGGATAAGACCGTTCAAAAGCTTCAACGTCTTCACAGAGAGCGAGAGACAGAGTTAGAACGTCTAATCGGGCGACTCAATCGCGATAAGTTGATCATCGGCTACGAGCATGAGCAAAACCCACCCTCCATTCCTGAGGACAATATCCCACCAGATGACGCGATCGGGGGCCTCGAGCCGCCGTCAGAGAGTGACCAGAAAGCAGCCCACCGAAAACGGCTCGAAGACGACCTCGTCGGGCTGGATGAGGAGACCGACGATGGGAGTGATGACCAGATGTAGGGCGCGATCTGTCTCTGTGCTCTGAGCTATCTGTATCTATCACCGGAGGTTTGTATCGTGGTTCGTAACACCTGAGGATCGTAGACGTCTATAATCACCAGTCTCACCTGACGCTCTCCGGTCGGTGAGGACGTACACTCCACTGTTTCCAGTGAACACCCCTCGTTTGGAGTGAGAAACTACCATAAATACCCCTTGGGGGAGAAACAGAGTAGCCTCGACATGGAACAGACGCGCTGTACGCGGTCGGGAGGATCGTACGTGTGGCTTGAATCACTATTGATCGCGAGGAGGGTCACACCGCGAACGAACTGGAAGTTAGTCTCGTATATAATCTCTATAGCGTCCGTTCAACCTTTCTCCTTATCCTTGAACGAGTGACTGTCCCATTCAACTTTTCTTCTCTAACGTTGAATGAGGGAGATCCTTATTCAACCTACTCTGAAAACCATCTATCCGAATCTCGCTCATACTCACCTTCTCAATAACCCCCACTGTGAGAAATGAGGATAGGGAATGCACACCTCACAACGTTGAAAATGCCAAACGAGGCTATGGACATCGACGAAGAGTTGCTGGCCGATACTAAGACTAGGCCCGGCGGTGGGACAGACTAAAGGGCATCTTTGACTCTCCTCAGCCCCTATATCTTCGTCCGCGAAATTCACACATACGCGTGAATACGCTCCTTCCTCTCAAATCGTCCCCCGAGTCACTAACCGACCGCGATGTCGATCCAAAGCTCGTCGACTTCGAGGATGCGGATGCCGATGAGATTCTGACCGTCGTCTCATCGACAATGGCCCGTCGGATTCTTGCGGCCCTGTACGACGAACCACAGACACAGTCCGATCTCGCCGACACAGTCGAGACATCCGTCCAGAACGTGAACTACCATCTCACTCGACTTCAGGAGGCCGAACTGGTCGCGGTCGTGGATACGTGGTACTCTCGACAGGGCCGTGAAATGGATGTCTACGCACCTGCACACGGTCCACTCGTCCTGTTCACCGGAGCGGAACGGACAAGCCCCTCGTTATCGTCGGCACTCAAGCGCCTGTTCGGTGCAGTCGGCGTGATTGCGGTTGCCAGCGTCTTGATCCACGCCCACTGGTGGTCCCGTCAACCCACGATCCGCGCCGCCCCGGGCATGACGCCGTCACCTGACATCGTAACTAGACTCAATACGATGTTTGAGATGTTTCTTGCTGGACCGGGAACCTTAACGCTTTCAGCGGGACTCGGTCTCGTCGTCGGCCTATTTCTCCTCTGGTACTGGTACATCTACCGACCGGCACAGCGCCAGCCTGCGGGCGGCTGATTGTGCAACTGGAGAGCGGCACGGAGGATTCAAAGACATCTTTGAGTCTGGGATAGGACGATAGTCACCCCCGAGAGACTACGTTGTGTATGGAACGCAGAGCGTTTCTCGGCATGGCCGGAATCGGTATCACGGCAATCGCGGGCTGTATCTCCCAGGCAGACACCGGCGATCAACCGCCGAACGAAGCGACGAACACGCCCACCGACCAACCGCCGACGAACGACCCGACGGAGACTACGCAGATGAACGAGCACGAACGGATCCCAACTGGCGAAACGACGAATATCGCACTCGGGGAGGAGACGCTCTCCGAGACTGGAGCACGAACCCCGCACGGGATCGTTCTTGACAATCCAACGGACGAAACGTGGACTAGGCACCTCGTGATTCGGGAACCCGATGATTCAGTTGCCCTCGACGAAACGTACGAACTCGAATCGGAGTCGAACGTTGCAGTCTCGCTCACTGACCCGCTCCGCTACACCGCTGAGGTGAACATTCCTGAGACGGAGTCGTCCAGCACTGTCGACGTAGACCTCGCGTGGTTCGACTGCAACGCTTCGTCGACGAGTTTTACCATCCAATCGGATGGCGAGGTGAAAACCGCCACAATCTCGACGAAGATGGCGTGTCTGAACGTCACAACCGAGCGTGTTTCCGCGGGTAAAGAGACGTCGCTCTCGCTTGGAGATGGCTCATTGTCCAATGAGAGTGATAGTAAGCCACACGGCATGACCCTCACGAACCCGACGGAAGACACGGTGACATCCCGACTCGTGATCGCACGCGGGGAAGAAGTGCTCCTCGATGGTCTCTACACGCTCGAATCGGTGGGTGAAGTAGCGGTGACGCTTACCGAACCGGGCCACTATCAGGGCACGGCGTCGATTCCAACCACTGGCACCACCGAGACCTTCGAGGTCAAACCCAATCAGTTCGATTGTAACCACTCTTCGACGAACATTTCGATTCGGTCGGACAGCGAGTTAGACGCAGAGACGATCTCGACATTGATGGCCTGTCAGCCGAGCGAAGATGGCGAGAACGAAACATCCGACCAGTAGTCGGGATTCCAGTACATTTGTTGGCTGTGGCTGCGACAAGCGTATGTGGACTATTCTATGGAACTCTTTTGTCAACTGTGTGCTCGTCGCAATGTCAGAGGGATAGGCCGATACATTCTATCCGTTCACAAAACCGTTCTCATCCACACAACCGGTGAAAGCAACGTGGATTAGTTGTCGTTTGTGAGAGTCGGAATTCGTTTCTCGAACAATCGATCAAGGGCGATCCAGAGAATCTCCGTCGGAATCGTCTTCTTGAAGTGGGCACACTCATGGTCACGTTCACCCCTCACTGGATGAGCATACTGGAAGTGAACCGGCCCGAGATCAGGGTGATCATCGTCGCGGTGCCACCCACAATTGAACCCCGTGTTCGAATCGGCGTAGTGGATGCGATAATATGGTTCGTCCTCGACAAACCGCCATTCAATGTCAAGTGTCGGCGACTCTGGGCCGGTCAGCGGCACAACACGGCTTGGGTCAATCTGCGCTCGAAGGAACTGTTTGACGATGCTATCCGGTTCGTAGGCGACAGTCGTAACGATGGGATGTCGTTGTAACACATCTTTCAGTCCCTCGTAGACCGAGCTGTCGGTCGTTCCTGAAAGACCCATCAGTTGTTATGCCGGGAGAGCGTCACGCTCGGTGGCCCAGTCGTACTCGGTGAGTGCTGCTCGAACGACAGGGATGCGGTCGACGAGATGCTCCCACTCGCTGGCGACCTCGCGCCGCTCCGCAATCTCGTCAGGGTCGTCGAGGTCAGCGATGCTGGCCCGGAGTTCGCCTGGCGTCTCGACGCCGTACGACGTCTTCCAATCTGTGATTGTGGTGCGCATCGATTCGAGAGACGCGGTGAGTTCCTC
Organism: Halobacterium sp. KA-4; assembly: GCF_021028995.1. Classification (GTDB taxonomy): domain Archaea; phylum Halobacteriota; class Halobacteria; order Halobacteriales; family Halobacteriaceae; genus Halobacterium. Next base: position 63,563 of record NZ_JAJJZG010000015.1, read on the forward strand.
ACGATTGTGTTCGCGCTGGAGGGCAGCGACCTCCCGATAGGTGGCCATGAGCTGGTCGACGCAGTACAGCGTCTGGTCACCTTGCTCGATCTTTCGGAGAACGTTGTCCTCGACGAGTTGGTCGAGGTATTTCTGCGCCGTCTTCACCGAGACCTCCGTCTCATCGGCGATCCACGAGGCCGTACGGGGTGTTCGGAGCGTCCGCGCGGCGGCGCGAATCCGTTCCCCGCGTGTCATTGAAGCGCGAGCACGGTCGTCATCTTGGTTGTGGTCGTCGGGCATAGTCGTAACTACGCTGTGCTAGAACATATATCTACTGCACTGGATATATAGGGCATTCTGGGGGGCGATATATGTCATTCTCCGATTCTTAGAACTTCTCCAGCGAGATTCTGTCTGCGGTGGCGTGGCTGCACGATATCGGTCGGCCACGAAGTTCAGATTTGTTTTCAGCGAGACATCCTACACTAATTCTAGACAAGAAACAGCAGGCAGTTGCAACGAGTTCCCAACGGCTCATATTATCGACGAGTTGATTTTGCCTCACGAATATCTGCCCCATCCCGGAGTTTATCTGGGCACTGTGGACAGACACGTGGTTCATCGATGTCGTTTGGCGTAAACACACGGGTATATCGCTCAGTAACGTGTTCTCCACAATTCTGGCATTTAGGCATTTCTTCTCACCGCCTGATGTTTCAGCAACTGAGGAGGGCAGATATCCATCTCTAGGTGAACACGGAAGTTCGAAGTGATAATGATACTGGTAACGAATGTCCGAATCCAACGTGATTTGAGGGCGTCTCGGCTCTGTTGAAATCCCTCATTCAGATAATTGGAAAGACGAAACAACTGATGAGTAATTCTGCTTAGTTACCGCGTTGTTCTTCTTCGATTTCTTGTGCTTGCTCGCTTATTTTGGTGAGTTCACGGACTCTCTGGCTGTCAGACCCCCCGTGGCCGATTCGGACAGACAAGTCTAACGGGGTTGGGACAAAACGACCCTCGTCTTCCTCCTCACCGGATTCCTCTCCGGGTTCTTCACCTCCTCTGAATAGGGCGAGGAACACCTCCCAAACACTGAGGGCCATATGTATTTCCTATGGGTTGTCGTGAGATAAGTGTTGATACGGTTGCACCAGTGGACCCAAATAATCGGGTGTCAACCTTGTACTGAGTGAGACATCTTCATCCGTTTTGACCTCCTTGATGGCAAAATACATCGATCGATAGGCAATTCAACAGAACCACTATTTCACTTTCGGTGTGGTTACCTGAGTTATATGTGGCCTCCAATTCTCACAGGATTGTAGAGGGTGCTTCGGCCCTCAGTCACACGCTTTCCCCTCTTCCCCCACTTTTCGAACCGTATGAGTACGCAGAATCCGCATCTTGGAAATTGCCCGCATTGTGGCGGTGAGATACTGTCTCACCACGTTTTAATCGAGTACAAATTGGGTGTGTGGGCGGAGTGTCCTGACTGCCGGGAAGTCGTCGATCCGGAGTAATACATTATGTTACGGGTTTTGAAGCGGGCTTTCTCGTCCAAGAATGGTTTTGAGGTGGTTTTTGAGTGTCGCCGGTGTGGTGCCAATGTTTCTTCGGAGTCCGATCAGTGTTCGGAATGTGGGAGCCGCGAGATCGCCCGGTATGAGATATAGCGGCCTTCGGCCTTGTTTAGACGCGGGACGAGAGTGGGTTTCTTTCGCCAAGGACGCTACGAACCACGCGGTCAGTTAATCTGCGAGTCGGTCACGGAGAGCGGGACCGAGGGGTCTCGTTACTCACTCGACAGTCACCTACGACAAGACATCACGGATGACGAGGAGTGCTGTTGGAATCGCAAGGAGAAGCAGGCCAATCGCCGCAGGTGTATCAGGGAAATAGAAGAGAATGAGGAGGCTGCCACCGATAACGATGCCAAGCACGGTGAGGACTGCGACTCTGTCTTGGCCGTCGCTGAAGGGACGGTGTCTCCGACCCAGTCAATAACCCGCAATCCCTAGATAAAGCTCATGAGGAGTCCGCCTACCAAGAGGGCAGATACTCCGTCGCCAATTGGTTCACCCCCTGACGAGTGTGATACCTCTGGGTAGACGAAAACAGCGGTAGCGAGAGACGAAATAATCGTGAGCGTGTTTGAACTGAGGAATGTAGATTGGTTCTCTCCGGTGTTATTGGAGGACACTGACCGCGAATCACTTGGTTAGTAAATATATGTCGTTACTGAATCGGGCATTTGAGTTTCGTACTCGGTTCCGAATAAAGAAATGAATTCGTATTACCAGCTACTGTTTAGCTAAGTCGTTCGTCGGAATTGTTACCTTCTTGTAGGATAAATGAATGGCTATGAGCGAGACCACGCCCGCGGACTCGCCGCGAAGCCAACAGGCCATATTTATCGCAGGTGCGGTAGTGCTCGCCGTCGCAGTAGTGGGGTCTCTCTATTTCCTCCTCCAGATGGATATGCCAACTGTCTTCGCTATCGTCGTTGGTCTCCTCATCGCGGCACTCGCAATTGGGCGGTTTTACCTTGTCGCCAAACATCAACTATTCTGAGAGAACAGTTCCTGAGGTATGCTCGGTTCTCGCTTGTAGTGGTAGTACGAAGACTCGCCTAGCGGTTTGACCAATCCGGCCGCAATTCTTTATGTAAAGACCACAAGCGTCTCATAGCGTCAATACGAAACGTGGATATAGTGGCTGTCGAGCGAGGACTGGGCTCTTGGCTCTCAGCAACCGTTGATTTCCTGCTGGCAGTGTTCGGGTTCATACTAGCGTTGTATCCGCTGGTCTCGCTTGGAAACGCCGTTCTCGGATCTCCGGGGTCGACCGCGACAGTCAACATGGTTGTCGGTGTGTTGGCGGTCGGCAGCGCGTATCCCGTCGTCGCGGGTGACTGGTCGCTCGGACGGCTCGGCGAATACGTGTTCGTCCTGATTGCCTCCGCATTCGTCTGGGGACTCATGGGGATGCTAGTGATCCTTGCAGCAGGGCTGACCCTCTCCGGGAGTAACCCGGTTCCACAAGCAGTCCTCTGGGTCGCGGCTTCTTTGACGGCCTATATTGTTGTGTACCGAACTCAACTGTCGATTTTTCACTAACTCCGGCACCATAACTCGTTCTAACGACCGAGTCGAGTAGATTACGTGCTTCAGCAGCATCTGGAATTTACTAGAGGAGGGGATCTGCCTTGGTCCACAGTTGTTGGAAGTACCTCTCAAACTCTTCGACGACTTGCGAATCTTTGATTCCTACCACCCCGAGCCGATCGTCACCGGATACTGGATGTGGGATGTCAATTGTCGTCTCTACTTGATCGACTACATCGAATGATAGTGCGACATCAGGAATCGTTCTGACAGTCACGTCTACTGATTGGTCATCAATCAGGCGCGGGAATCTATCAGGAAGTGCGGTAACCACTTTCTCGCTAAACAAGAGGTCCACTGTGAGATCTGTGCTAGCACCATCGAAAAAGGCCTCAAATTCAGTTTGTAGCGTTTCCCACGTCGAATTCTCATAGGGCGTTCCAACGATAGCATGGACAAAGTCTTCTGCGGTGCGCATGTGTTGCTGAAGAGCTGTGCTCATATTGTCGCTCCCGAGCGACCCGGGCCAGAAGCTACTCTCGGTCGGTGGTGTCGGCAGAAGATTTGAACGGACTGTTTCAGCCCTCTCTCGATAACGATTCCACTCCTGCTTCAATTCGTACGTCCGTTCAGCTAGAAGTCTGTCGACGACAGTTTCTGGCTCTACGGCGACGAACTTTTTTGGGTCGTTTGACTGCATCCGAACCAATTTGCGAGCTTCGAGGCCGTTGAGCACATCGTAAATACGGCCTTTCGGAACGCCACTAATATCGGAGAGTTCAGTCGCAGTTACTGCACCCGTCACTAGCAGCGTCCGATATACCTTCTCCTCGTAACTTGAAAGCCCTAGTTCGCCCAACTCTGTCATAGAGTATCGTTGTAAGTCCAAACGAATTGTAAGTGCTGTTCTGTTTCAATAGTCGCATATGGGTGACTTCCAGATACATCAATATGAATCCGTACGTGCTGCTTGCTGGTGCAATACTCTCCGAACTTATGGGAACGACTGCCCTCAAACTATCCGATGGGTTTTCACAACTGGGTCCCAGTTTCGGTGTTGTCATCGGATACGGAGCAGCCTTCTATCTTCTATCTCTGACGCTAGAAGAATTACCGATCGGTGTCGTCTATGGGACGTGGGCAGCATTGGGGATCGTCGGTGTAGCAGCTATCGGTGTCGTCGTTTTTGATGAGCCAATCGATCTAGCTGGGATTATCGGAATCCTCCTCATCATCGGTGGTGTATACTGCGTTAATATTGTGTCGCAGATGTCTGCCCACTAACTATATCGCGAGGTGAGAGTCTGAGTGGAAAACAAACCGGAAGTGGTACTGTGTTTCAATACCCTTTCGACCTCTTTTGATTATTTGTATATCAGAAATGCACGATCGCTACGACGTGGTAATCGCTGGCGCAGGCCCGGCGGGGGCGCAGTGTGCACGAGATCTCGCTAAGCGTGGCTACGATGTGGTTGTTTTGGAGACCGAGGCAGAGGAAGAGTTCCCAGCACAGAGCAACAAATCCACAGGTGGAACGTTCGCGTCGATGATGACCTCCTTCGGCATCCCAGACGACGTGGTCATGCACGCGACCGATTCGGTGGTTCTTGAGTCACCTAACGAGTACTTCATCCAAGATCAGCCGGGTTTTGTCTTGGACTTCGCGGAGTTCAAGAAATTCCTCGTTGAGGACGGCCGCGAAAAGGGCACTGAGTATCGCTTTGACGCCCGCGTCCGTGATCCGATCGTTGAAGACGAGGATGTTGTCGGTGTCCGGTATAATAACGACGAAGAGGTCTACGGCGAGATTGTCATTGACGCCACGGGACCGGCAGCGCCTCTGGCCAAAGATTTGGGTGTAGCCAATCTTGAACGCCAGAACCACGCGATTGGCATTGAGTACTTGTTTGAAGGCATCGATCTCAACCATCCTGGTTATGCTGACCTCACTGATGCGATGATGCTACGGCTGGATCATGAGTACGCTCCTGGCGGCTATTCATGGATCTTCCACACCGGCGAAGACACGGCGAAAGTTGGTGTCTGTTACATCCAGAACGAGCGCTACCGAGAGCACGCCACCCAAAATCGCACTGTAGACGGTTACCTTGAATATTGGCTCGACACCGATCCGCGCTTTGAGAACGCCAGACGTATTGCGGATAATCAGGTGCGCGGTTCTGCACATGTCCAACATCCGGAGTCGATGAGTACTGATTCGTTCATGGCGATTGGTGATACCGTTCCCTCAGTTGACCCTGTGTGGGGAGAGGGGATATACAAATGTATGAAGGCAGCTCGTGCGGCTGCAGTGACAGCCGACCGTTGTCTTACTGGGAAGGTGGAGACCTCCGTTGAGGAGATGGCGGTATACGACGACCTCTGGAACGAGCAGGTTGCGCCCAGACAGGACCGTCGCCTGATGATGACGAGGTTGCTGTACCTCGCGCCAAACGAACGGTACGATCGACTTATGCGAGACCTGAATAAGCTCAACCGTGATACCCTATCGGAGATTAACAATGGCAACAAGCGTGAGCTTGTCAAGTTATTGTATCCCAGCGACCTCTTCTATCTCTGGAAATACTGGCGAGAAACGTAACTGAGGGATTCATATCCGTCCCAGCATACACATTAATTCACTGATGGTACTCAATCTTTGACCTGTACTGACCAATTCGGGGTTATAGCTATGGCCGACTAACTCCCTGAACACTCGCGGATTCCACCAGAGCCAATTGGAGAGGTTCAGACTATAGTTAGGCGAGTGTATACCGACGGAATTGCCTGGCGGCAGCGCGGTAGCTCCATCTCGCCACCACCAGGCCAATACCCAATCCACTCACAACACTACTGAAACGCATCATTCCAACCGAGACCACACCGCCAGCAATGTATTCATAGATGCTTGCTGGTGCGAGCAGCGCAAAGACAGTGCCGCACCCGAGAAGACCGACAACCAGTGAATAGACAATAATCGCGGTCATACTTGGTGGAACGACACCGCCGCTCCTCCCAATAGTAACCGCACTGAACCTCGGGAATTGCATGCCGACCGCTGGCGCAAGGCCAACTGCAACCACAGTCAACAGGCCACCAATCACGACGAATCCAGCCTGCACACGTAGCGAGTACGGACCTACGATACTTCCAACGAACGTACAGAGAACCGTAATCGGGAGACCGTACAGCAGTCCCGGCACCATCAATCCACGCACGAACTGCCGCCCAGAAATCGAGGATGTAAGCGTTGCAGGCAGGACAGATCCTTCGTCGCCAAGGGGATTCAATCCGAATGCGGCTCCTGCAAACCACGGGAAGAGCAGTGCACACACGACCGGTACGAGAGCCAATGGTTCGTCGAGTTGGACATAGATAACGCCGAGATAGATTCCAAGAGAGATGACTATCGTGACGAGGAATAGTAGCCGTCGGGGTGCTCGCCGAAGACGGAGCAGCACCATTTGTGCCACCCGTTGCGTCGGTCGCCCAACGAACTCCGGGATGACAAGCGGCGAAATGCCCGCGGCCAGCGTCCCGCCGTCGTGAGACCGTGAGCTCGGTGTAGTCTCACCGCCATCGTGGGTCGTACTGCCGGGATCTGTTAGCCAGTAAGCACGCGCAAGGCGCTCGACGACGAGACTCCCGCTGCCGATTACCAAGACACCTCCAGTCACGCCAGCCAGCGCGCGGCCGAGAGAGGCTGTGACGGGCGTTCCGAGGACAGCAAGGTCGACGAGCCAGCTCATCGGCACCCACGCGAACGTCGTCACCTCCCAGATTGCGGGCAGGTCTGCGAGAATTGTTGCCACGAGATACCCCACCACAACGAGGAACACGAATTGGACGATCAACTGACCCTGCTGATTGGCGAGACCGCGGGATCGAGCGGCCACGAACAGATAGGCGAAGCTGAGCGTGTAGCCGACGACGATTGCGCTCGCCGCGAACAGACCGACAGCCAGTGGAACCAACAGCAGGCTCACTGGTGAGAGAAACGCATACCCGACGACGCCGACCAGCAACACTGTAGGCGGCACGAGAAACAGACAGGCGGTGAAGAACTCGGTGAAAAGCATCCCGACGGCCGCCGTCCGGGTTGAGACGGTCGTGAGGACGAACGCCTCGGCTTTCGGTCGTCGCCAGTACAGGAGAGTCCGCTGGCTGAAAAACCATACCGCGCCCACCCACAAGGCACTCACGCCCAAGCGAACGCTACCAGGAATCGAAATCGGGGCATCGAGTGTTCGTAAGAGCAGGGCATAGAGAACACCCATTCCGCCGAAGGAAATCACACCGCAGATGGCACTGATACCGAGGAGGCGGAGCCGGTAGGGGTTCCGTCGAAGCCCACGGATCGTCCGTCGGACGCCGACGATCCCCAATTGCACGCTGTGCCGCATCCAGTTCGTCTCAGTCATGCTCATCCGCCTCTACGGAGTCGGATTCGTCGCTCGTCAGGTTGAGGAACGCCTCTTCTAGTGTCTGGTTGCCACCAGTCTCTGCGCGGTGTGTGAGTTCAGTCGGTGTCCCTTCCGCAACGAGCTGTCCCTCATACAGGACGCCGACCGTATCAGCCACTTCTTCGACGACCGGTAGGATGTGCGTCGAGAGGAACACCGTCGTGCCCTCGTCTGCGAGTTCGACAATCATCTCACGGAGTGTCCGCGCAGCGCGCGGATCGAGACCCGCGGTCGGTTCGTCAAGAAACACGACCGCGGGCTCGTGGAGGATGGCCTGGATGAACGCGGTCTTCTGCCGCATCCCCTTCGAGTAATCGGAGATACGGGTGTCTGCGTCTTCGCGGAGATCCAGGCGGTCGAGGAGTGATTCAATGCGGGCAGTCGCCTGCTCTTCCGGAAGGTCACGCAGTCCAGCCGCGAGATCGAGTTGTTCGGACGCCGTGAGATTGTAGTACAGTGGCGGTGATTCGGGAAGATAGCCGATCTGGCGTGTCACTGTGGTTCGGTCAGTGATCGGGGTGCCGTTGATCGATGCAGTCCCACTCGTTGGTTGGGTGAGCGTCGTCAGTATCCGCATTGTTGTCGTCTTCCCGGCTCCGTTCGGTCCCAGATACCCGTATACAACACCCGCCGGAATTGAAAGCGTAAGCTCATCAAGAGCGATCGTGTCACCATACCGTTTTGTCAAGTCCGTCGCTTGGATCACGCTCATTTGAGTGGGTCACCCGAAATATGGACTATGGACATACGTTCTAATTCCCATTTCAGTGCTCTCACAGGGGGGAGTATCCCTCGAACCGATGGACAGCGTTCCGGTACAGGAGAAATGCGACGAGACCACCGCCAACCAGTAACATCCCCCCACCACCTACTTGCAACTGGGCAAGACCGACTGCCTGAACTCCCTGACCGACGCCACTAAACCACTCTATAGCTCCAGCTAGCAAGCCGCTGTTCGAGCCAGGAAGTAGTCCCAGTACAAATGCTGGTGCGAAGCCGAACACGCCAGCAATAACCACTCGCGCCAGCTCTGGCGCGATTAGCAGCGCTGCCAACAACGCGCCGGGAAGTGCGGACAGTACCACGTGGACGGCGACAGCGCTCATTCGTGGCGGGAGGACATCTCGACTTTGGCCGACACTGATTGCGCTGAAACGCGGCAACGCCATCCCGATGGCGGGCGTAATCGTGACTGCCACGCACGTTAAATACACACTAAGGGCGAGGGTGTCATAGAAGTCTTCACACACTATAGTAGAGTTTCTGATTGTTATAGAGCATTACTAGCTTAGAAAGCCGTGCACTTGGTGCACGGTATGTTGAGATACTTAGAGAGTACCCTTTCGTTTCCGAATTATGATTTCTCTCACTCGCTCAGCGTGGTTTGACCCAGATTGGACGAACGCTGTGAGGATGGCCTCGACGATCTCGGAGCGGCTGGCTCCGAGATCGTCACACTCAGCGACCAGTTCGTCCACTTCTCGCACAATTTCCTCGTCAACAGCGACTCCGAATTTCTCTTTCGCCATAGCTACGACAAGCTAAAAATAGCGTGCACCAAGTGTACGGCGCTTTCAATTCGTTAGAGCTGATTCAGCAAACCATGAGAACTCTTCTATGACACCCTCACTAAGGGCGACTAGGCCGACACTCTCACCGAGTGAATACGGCGATAGTGCTCCGGCAATCCCAGTTACAGCAACCACAATCGGGAGTCCGAGGAGCAAGCCCGGCACCATCAATCCACGAACGTACTGTTTCCCGGAGACCGCCGTCAGCGTCACTGGCAGCACCGCTCCTTCATCGCCGAGCGGGTTCATAGCGAATAACGACCCGGCGAGCCACGGCAGCACGACCGCACCCACGGGCGCAAGGAGCGCAAATATCGACCCCGACTGAAGCCCCGTACTGACGAGTGGACTTCCAACCGCAAACACGGGAATCATGAGAAACATCAGCCGGTTCGGATCACGTCGTGTTCGCAAGAGCGTCCATTCCGCAACCCGTCGCATCGGTGTCGGAACGAACGCAGGCACACCCAGTGGCTTCACTGCGGCTGCGAGCGCATCACCACGAGCTGTCCGTACAGAGTCCTCACTCGCTGCCGTGTGCTCGGGTTCCTGAGCGGTGTCCTCCTTATCGGGGCTTACGGCTTCCGTAAACCAGAGAGCGACCGTCTCACGTTCGACGATGGCCCCACCACCGAGGAGGAGCACCGCACTTCCGACGACCGCCCCGGCGGCCCGGAGTGGGGACCCAACAAATCTCGTTCCAACGGCTGCGAGGTCGGCAAACCAGCCCATCGGGAACCACGCGAGCGCGGCCTGACTCACCCCACCGATCTGGGGATAGAGAAAGAGAAAGTAGCCACCCATCCCAATCAGTGAGGCAGCAGTTCCGAGCACCGTCTTGTGGCGAGCAACGAACCGTGAGGTCGCAACGAACCACGCCGCCGCATAGCCGACTATCGATCCCGTGACGACCACGGTCGCCGTGAAAAGAAGGGCGGCTACTGGTATCAGGACGAGACTGGCGGGAGAGCCGAGTAGGAAGGCACCAACACCAGTCAGCACGAGGGCCGGGAATCCAATATAGGCGAGTATCCGCAGCGTCTCCGCAACAAGCAGCCCCCCGGCAACCGTTCGTGCCGACACGGTCGTCAGCATCAACGGCTCGGCTTCGATGCGCGTTCGCGCTGAAACAACACGCTGCGCGACGAGGTACACCCCGAACAGCCAGAAGAGTGCAATCATGCCTCGAACCAGATCTGGAACTGCGAGCGCCTCGACACCACGTATCGCATCGGCGAACACGACGACAACAGCTGTCCCTACGAGTGACGGAATCAGCACGCCGAGGGCCATGAACGCAAACCGAACTTTACCCTGCCAGAGCGCGCGTACTGACCGTTGGAACTCGAAGACACCGACGCTGAGGGCGTGGCGCGGCCAGCCCGCTTCAGCCATTCGTGGCCTCCACGTCCGCAGCGGGATCCGTCCCCGTTAGTTCGAGGAACACGTCTTCGAGCGTCTGTGTCGCCCCGGTTTCAGCACGCTGCGTGAGTGCATCAGGCGCGTCCTCAGCAACAAGCTGGCCGTCGTAGAGAATCCCGACCGTGTCGGCAACCTCTTCGACGACGGGAAGAATGTGCGTTGAGAGGAAGACGGTCGTCCCCGCGTCGGCGAGATCCGTAATCATCTCCCGGATCGTACGGGCAGCGCGTGGATCCAGCCCGGACGTGGGTTCATCGAGGAAGACGACGTCGGGCTCGTGCAGCACGGCTTGAATGTAGGCGACTTTCTGGCGCATCCCCTTCGAGTAGTCCGATATCCGCGTGCCGGCATCTGCCGTGAGATCCAGTTCGTCGAGAAGTCCATCAATGCGTTCCCGTGTCGCCTCCTCAGGGAGGTCTCGGAGGCCAGCGACGTAGTCGAGTTGTTCGTAGGCGGTCGCTTGTTCGTACAGCGGTGGTTCTTCGGGCAGGTAGCCGATGTGCGTGCGGAGGCCGTCGCGATCCGTGACCGTGACGCCAGCGACGGAGCCGGTCCCACTGGTTGGCTGCGTGAGACCAGTAAGCATCCGCATCGTCGTGGTTTTCCCCGCGCCGTTTGGGCCGAGGAAACCGTAGACGACGCCCTCTGGAATCGAGAGGTCGAGGTCGTCAACGGCGAGTGTATTTTCGTAGCGTTTCGTCAGTTCAGTGGTTTCGATGGCAGTCATGGTGGAATCGGTCTGGGTGTTAGTTGCGGATGAACAGCGAGTAGAGGATACAGCCAAGGCCGCAAATTTCGAGGAGCCGACTCGCTACCGGGAGGTAGAAGGTGTAGAGGCGTGGGCCGAGCCCGAGCGAGTTGCCGAGTGATGCTCCTAGTATAGAGAGCGCGAACGGGGCGAGTGTAAGGAGGGCGAGGCCAATGGCTAAGAATAGGATCCGCTGGCTGTCATTGCGTCGATATCCTCGAAAGGCCTGGAAGACGATGTAGAGCGCCAACATCATCGCAATCAGCGTGACGGCGAGGTGGATGAGATAATCCGTGTATGCTTGCTCCACTCCAAACTGTAGCAGCATCGTTAGATGTCCTCCCACATGTCGGTAAAGCGATCCGCCACGTCGTCCGCGGGGGTCTCTTCGACGTCGACGTGCAGTTCACCGTCGTCGAGTTCGACGGTCAGTCGGTCGAGTTGTGCCTCGTAGACGCTGTAGTGGTGACCATCCTCGACAACTTCCGTCCGTTCGGCGAGGAGCCCACACTCAATGAGTCGATCAGCGCGCCGGTAGACGGTTGGGAGGGAGGCATCACATTCCTCGCTGAGGGATTTCGCGGACATCGATTGGGTACTCGTTGCAGTGAGGATCGCCCGCGCGTACTCGTCGTCGAGGAGCGCAAAGAGCTCGCTCGGGGAGCAGTCCTCACTCACGTGTATCGGTCTATTTCGATTGAGGTAAAATACGTATTCGATTTTCTGGGCCGGAAAAACGGCGTGCACATATACGGCAGTCCCACTCATAGGGTGATCTGTCGCTCGTCAGGCCCGCTGATCACGGCCCCCCACCACACTTGTCCAGTTTTCAGTACAGTGCGTGACCAAGTGCATTTCTCAGTGATACCACGGCGATTAAGACAGCCCTTTGCGTGACTATCACTATGACCCTCCGCGTCCGTACCGCACTCAAGAACGGCCTCCTCCGGGCGTTCACCCGGAACGGTCTCCTTCTGGTAGGTGTCTACCTCGTCGTCAGTTTGCTTCAGGGCGGGCTCGTCTACGCTGTTACAACAACGGTGGTTCCGCTTGGACCGCCGACCGTTCCATCGGTCCCAGGAGAAACGGGGGCTGTTGGCCCAACGCCCGGAGCACAGTTACCTGCACTCGTGTCGCTCCAAGCGGCACTGCTGGTGTCATTCACAGGTGGATTGCTCACGATCCCGATTCAAGTGATCGCTCACCGGACGTTCGTCAGTGAGCGGACGAACCAGATCCCCGACGAGTTCATCTTTCATCGATTAGGCTGGGCGACGCTCAACAGTTTCGTCGGGAGCTGGCTGGTTTCACTATCGTTTCTCATCGTCGCTGGGCTCTGCGTGGGCGTCGGCTTCTGGGGTCTCTTTTCGGTCGCTGGCCCGGCAACAACTGCGTTTCTACTCGGTGACTGGCTGGGCTGGCTCCTCTTAGGCGTATTTAGCCTCATGCTTCTCGTGCCAAGCGTGTTCCTCGGCGTGAGTTTGGTTTTCGTGGGGCAGGAGATTGCGATCCGGGATAAGAACGCTATTGGTGCGCTCGCCGGTAGCTGGCGACTCACGCGAGGCCACCGCCTTCGACTCCTTGTGCTGGCAGTTCTCCCGATGATTCCTCATATAGCTGTTTCGTTTGGGGTCTTTGCGGTTCTTCAGCCGGTTCCAGCGCAGTTCCTCGCACTCGCCGAAACAGGGATCGTCAATATCGTCATTCTCGCAATTATGGCACGCGCGTACGTACAGGCTGGGGATAACGACAGCGTACCGTCTTCCCAAACCGGCATGGTGAACGACGCGCTGTTCCGACCGCGTCAGGCTGAATACACTGACGAGTAGGAAAACGACTTTCAAATAATACAAATCACTGATAATATGGACTGGATCACTGTCGGGCTGACATTCCTGTTCTTCTGGGGACTCCTCGGCCAGTACGTGTATCGGGAGGCGATGAAGGAAAACCGATCGTCTCCGATACTACGGGGCGTGTGCTGGGGAGCAATTGGCGTTCTGGGAGCAGTCACCTATCTCATCCATCTCCGAGACAAAGAGGCGGATCGATTGGCGTGGCTGGGCGTTTCACTACTGCTGGTCACGGTCTGGGCAATCGGAACGGTCGGCCTCTGGGGATTGAGCGGCGGATTCCATCTGTGGGCAGCGTTGTTCGCAGGCGTGTTCATCCTGTACTGGCAATTCAACCTCGAAACTGTTGCCCCAGGGAGAGTGACGGATTCCGAGTAGTACCATGGTTGAACGCGCTATTCTCGTCATCGGAAGTGGAATTTTCGTCGGTATACTTGGGATGTTGATCAAGTACGCCGGTATGATGCACCTGATTGCTGGTTACGAACCCGCTCAAGTTGCCGACGAGGAAGGGTTGGCGAACTTCATCGGGGTGAACACACTCTACGTTGCGGTTCTCACAGTTTGTGTCGGTGTCTTGGAATTCTGGAAGCCGACAGCTGATTCAGCGTGGTATTGGGGACTGTTCGGGATCGCCATTGTCGCCATCGCAGTCCGAATGCTTCGCGGTGCCCGTCACTACGAATCCCCATCGGAACACAATCGGACAGACTGATATGGATCTATCGGGTATGATGATCAGAAGATTCGTTCGGTAGCCTGCGAAGTGAGCGTTCGTCTCTCATCAAACAGCAAGAGTTCCCCACCTCTCGATCGGAGTGAACGTTCGTTTGGATGTCTATCTACACAATTAACGTAGTTTGAACGAGATGGTGAACTCCTGCCGCAAGCGCACGTACGGTGCGTTTGACGGCTATGAATCAAGTGGATACAACCACGTGAACGTATCGTTGTCTGTCTCGTTCACAACCTTGACGAGACGCTGTAATCGTCCAATGCAGAGAAAGTACCGACCATCGTCAATACAGTAATGTGGACGGTTGTCGTATTGGCAGTATGGACAGCCGATGGCTCCTCTTGGGGTACGGCCTGCTCTTCGCAGCGCTAACACTCGGGTTCATCTCCCAGAGAAAGGCCCTATTGGCGTTCATTGGAGTCGTTCACACCGTCTTCGGGATCGGTGGCTTCTGGTGGAACACGACTCACGATAACCCAATCGAAACGAGATTTTCACGGTCTCGATAGCGTGATACGTTCATCGCCTGTAGTGAGCGGTCAGTCCCCGAGAAACGAGCGCGAAATAGAGCACGCAAATCTACCGATACTCGACAGACACTCAGCTGGCGGAACTCATATCTACAGGCGAACGTACCCAATCGTATGGATGCACTCGGTAGGAAAATCGTGTATGCGGATGATTTCCTGTGGCATCTAAGCAATGTTGGTGTCGGTGTCGCTGTGTTAGTCGCCACACTCTTGTACGCCCCGCCAGGAAGCTACTCTCTCGATTTGGTTGTGTTCAGTATCGACCCGTTTTATCTGCTCGTTCCGCTCTCAGCCGTGTACACTGCCTGGACAGGAATTGATTTCTGGAAATGGTATTCTGGTACCGACAATCAATAACGCTGTTAGACGTACGCTCTGCTCGGAACGGTAAGTGAACTACCTGTACTGACCGCCTCTCCTCAAAATCTGTTAGCTGTTGAGGGTTTCAACAGAGCCGGTTGATTCTAAGACTGTTCGCTAGGAGAGCACCGCATTCAGGCGTACCGTTGAACGAAATTTCGTGCGAGCGGGTATTCCCACGCAGTACCGAAGATCGCTTTGACCGTGGCAATCAGTGTAAAGATTCCTGTAAGGAACGCCGCAAGCACCACTAGTATCAGTAACAGTGTACCGATGAGAGCAAATACGGTATCAAGTGGTGAGGGAAGCAGGGACCACTCCATTACCTCACCACCAATCGTTAGCTCATCGGCACCGAGAAAGAACACGAGAATAGCAATAATAGTGAGGGCTAATACTGATGCGTGCCAGTTTAACGCGTTGCGGGCATTCGTTTGTGTGAACTCGTTATTCGAGATTAAGTAGACGAGTCCAGCACCGATAATGCCAGTCCCAAGTGCGAATATGTGGACTAAGATCCCGCCGATGGATCGTTCAGTGAGCAATTCTGGGCCGGTACCCGGAGTGGATGTCGTTGATGTCATTTGTGTCGTGTGTCGCATTGTCTGAAGTGTCTTTCAATCGGTTCATCAGAGCAATCAGTTGAAAGGCTATTCCCTGTGGCTGTGTCGTCTCCGGATCCACCGAGCTGCGCGTTCGGTGACGAGCAATAAGAGGCTCACAAACAGTACATCGAATGCCGTATCCCAGAAGGCGATATCGCTGCCTGTGCTGCTGATGTCTGTCCCGATGATAGTTAGAATGCCGCCGAATACGAACAGTACAAGGCTGAGTTGGAGGCCAGCGAGCACGAGCGTGCGGATTCCTGCTGTGTCCGACATCGTGAGGAAGCCGCGCGTGGAGAGCCGATCCAGCGGGGTCTCGGTCGTGAGGGCTCGCTTTCCTTCCGGTGACAACGGCCAGTTTGACTCTGGATGGTTGATGTAGTACAGGGTAACTGACTCAGGATACGTCTCAGTGGCAACGATGTCAATCACCTGTAACTCATTCAACCGGTTCCGGACGGTCGCCTTGCTAACGTCGGGCTTGACACGCGCTTGGAGCTGGCGAATCGAGAAGAATGGCCGATCTGATTCGGTCATCGTCTCGACAACATGCTCCTGTGTCAGCGTATTGTTGAGGTTTCGACCGATTCGGTCGTCGATCCAAGTCGGAAGGCCGGACACGGTAGTCCGAGATATGTTCTGCGGGACATATAATGGGTGGAGCGGATTTCGCGGCCGCGAACCGCAAATTCACGGCCGTCAAATCGTGAGAGAGCGGTGATTCGACTCGATGAACCGATGCGTAAAAGTGTAGCCAAAAAACGGCGAACTCAACTCGTGGTTCGACATATTCCCCGCTGGTTCGAGTCCAAGCCCTTCCAACATCAGATCATAATCCTGGCGGTTATTCTTGAGCCACTCGGATTTGTCACAGGCTATCTACTTGCTCCGTCACTGGGCGTCGAGCCGCTGATGGGCTGCGTATACGGCCTTCTTGTAGTAAGTATGCTGATGTCACTCCTCGTGATGCGGCACAACTCCTGAAGCAATGGAGCACGGAAGTTGTAGAAATATGCGTCAAACAACCCTCCTCTGACAGAAGTGCTCCTGATCCAACTGTCTAATGCTTACCAGGGGTGACAGAAGGTTTTTGGAAACGTGGCTCACCCGTTATCCATATGGCTGAGCCCTCCGCATCTGATTCACCGTCAGGCGACTACGACATCTCCACAGTCGATCTCGACGACGACCGCTACGAGGTCAAGCAGTCAGCAATCCGGAACAAGTACGTCGTCCGTGACAGCACTGGCGATGTCGCCCTGCGCGGAAAACAGAAGATGTTCAAGATGAAAGAAGAGTTCCCGTTCGTCACTGGTGACGACGAGGACGCGTTCACCGTGAAAGCTGGCGGCATCATGGACGTCGCAGGGAACTACACCATCACGGACGCAGGCACCGACGAGGAAGTTGTCGTCCTCGACGAGGACTACTCGTTGTTCGTGGAGAACTGGACGGTTCGAGACCCTGACACGGGGGAGGCCCTGGCGACGATTGAATCGAAGAGCAAACCCCTCTCGGCACTTCGGCACCTCGTCTCCGTTGCGAACCTCATCCCGAACAAGTACGAGATATTCGACGCCGACGGCGACCACGTTGGCGACATCGAAGGGAAGTTCTCACTGCGGGATGCCTACACGGTCAGTATCGACGATGCCAGCGACGTCCCGAAAGAGGCTGTAATCGCTTCTGCGTGCATCCTCGACGCTCTCGAAAACCAATAACTCTCGAACGAGAAATGGAGAAGTGCATATCTGTTTAGATCATATTTTCTAAACGATTTCTCGTGCGAATAGTTGGTCGGTGAAGGCTGCATACACAGCACTTAGTCAGCACGGATTCCTGTTCGGTCGCGGCCCACCCACATTGAAAAGGCAGAATCACCAGCCAAATTCCCGACAAACCACTGAGATACAGTAGCTTTAGGTTGCCCAGTTGCCATGGGGGTACTAGCCGTCGCTACCAGCCTGTGGTTCGAGTTCTACATTCCGTTAGCTGTGCTGATCGTCGGCAACGTCGTCTACGTCGGGTACCACTTTCTCCAAGACGTGAGCATCTTTCTGGATTTTCTGGAACGGTTGCGGAACTGAGCACCTGACACCACCGATTAGTTTGAGCCATAACAGCCGAGATCAAGTGTCGGTATCTCTGATCCAGCCAGTATGTACGGCACTGTACTGAACGCTCAATCTTGAGAGATGACCGAACGCTAAGGGCAGTCTGCGCCCCTCCCACCAGAAACGATATATGGTCTTTTAGATTCAGAATATGGAATGGACGAATATCGTTGTTCTCGGGTTGTTCGTCCTCGCTTGTCTCCTCGCCATCTACCAGTCACGGAATGGAGAACTGGACTAGCAATCAAAACGTCGGTACCGTCATATTCCTGATTGGAGCGGCGCTAGGACTGTTTCTCGATGATCTTCTTACTGCAAACTCGCCAATTCTCCCCTGGGTCGAACCGATTGGTACTGTTATTATGGTCGGCAGCGCAGTTGTTTCCTGGTTTCGGGATCCAGCCTAACCGGATTTCTACCAGTCGTTCGACAGTACTTAGCGCTGTAGGTGCTAAACCTACCACGATCTATGGATTTCAATAGGGCCAATTATGCTTATTCTCAGTATCGACCAGTATCTGCCCCTCTCCTGACTCTGTAAAATTATATCACCGGTGCGAAAGTAGGTGGCGTCATGTCGTCCTCCGAGTTCCCGACTTCTTGGAGCGATCCGAGATACGTTGCAACTATCGTTGGCGTCCTCGCAACCGGCGCACTCTATTTCTATAGTGCGCTCACTCCATCAGGGCCAACTACTGGGGAAATCACGTTCGTCGTACTGGGAATCTTCCTTCCGACGACGATTGCATACGAACTCGCTCGTCGATTCAGGTAATACACGCCTCCTTTGGGCGAACCATCCCTCTCGTCTGTAACGAAGTGTGCGAACGGTTCTCTGACAGCTTCTCCAGCTGTCCCGTTCTTGCCCGACTAGTTCACGCCTACAACTCGGAAAATGATGTAGTGCGGTTGGAGGTAGTCTTTTCCAGACCGATGTGTAACGGTTCACTATGGCGACCCACACGCGCGCTGCGCTGCGCCAGGCGAACGCCGAGCGCCCCGACGCCGAGTATGCGCTCGTCGTTGGTCTGTACGTCGCCGCCCTTCTCACACCGGTGGTCATGCTCGGACTTGCGCGCGCTATCGCGGATGCCGCCATCCTCTACATCAGTTTCCTTGGCGCTGTGACAGGCATCACTATCGTCGCAGGCTGGGCCGTCTCCCGGACGCCTGGACTCGCGGTCAGTCTCGGCCGACGCGACGCAACGTGGCTCCTTGCCGTCGTTCCATTCGCGTGGTTTGTTGGTGTGTTCGGTGCTGCCGCTGTCGTCGGTGTCGAACCACCGGGCATAGCGGCACTCCTCGCGATGGTCGCCACGGTTGGTGGACTGTTTCTCGGTCTCATACTGACCACGATGAGTCGGACTCGACACGCGGCGGCCACCCTCGAAGGTGTTGACGACCTCGCACAGTGGGAGGCACGCTGGCCGCCACGCTGGCGTCGCGTCTCCGTTGGCGTCGCAGTCATTGCGAGCGTCGGCTACGTCGGCGGTATCGTCGCCCAAGTCGCGTTCGGGGTCGACTGGGCGGGCTCCCTGTATCTTCTCATGTTTCTGTGGACGCCTCTGGCGGGTGCGGTGAATCCACGAACCTTCCGCGTGACCGAGGCCGGCCTCGTCGTTGAACGCCCGCTCCAGCAGCAGTTCCGGCCGTGGTCAGCGTTCGCGAGCTATGACCTCACGGACGATACACTCGTCATTCGGCCGACCGCGTGGTGGCGGCCAGCCCACCGATGTGATCGTGCGGATATCGAGGACGTGGATGCTGCTGTCACGGCATTGAATCAATGCAGTCAGGAGTTCAGTCCGACCGACTGAGCGGCATCCGCAATCCATACAGAATACTCACCAGCCCAAGTATCTGGCTTACTTCGCCGAGCACACCGTACACAAACGGGCCGATTACTGGCGCGAGGTACGGCCCCGCAACGAGCAAGACAGGCGTCCAGAAGACGAGGAAGAACCCAACGGCGATGAACAACATGGGCCGTTTCCGACTCCGCCAGTAGCCCTGGAGTGCGAGATAGCCAACTGCGAGACCGAGTACAGTGGAGGTGATGGTCAGGACGAAGGCAATTTGTGATTGAAGACTCGGGCTGAGTTGCAGGAGAGTCATCGGTCTCGCACCTCGTCGATAAACCGTGTGAAGCGGTCTGCCATCCGGTCACGCCGTGACAGGGTCAGTTCAAACCCATCCGACGTGAGGTCAACGACAACGCGGTCGAGCGTCGCGGTATAGACTTTGTAGTGATGACCCTCGGAGTCCGGCTGGAGATCCTCTGTGATGAGATCGTGTTCTGCAAGTGCTTCCAGTCGGCGGTAGACGGTCTGGGGCGACACATCGGACACGTCACTCAGTTCTTCGGCGGACATTGGCTCGGTAGCTGTTTCGATGAGGATCGTCTGTGTGCATTCATCTGCGAGGAGAGACGCAATTTCCCGGACGTCCTCATCCTCTTGGTCCATTCCACGTTCCATTGATGTCTTCCGTTGGCGCAGTTATAAAGACGAATCCACAGTTCCCCTCGCTGGAGTCGTGTTGGCCCATACTTATAGTGGGACTTCGTAGGTCTTTTTGTATGGTACTCCAGCGGGATACATCGACTCTCGGAACCGTGATCGGGATTATTGTCGCTGTTGTCGCCATCGGTGGCTCCGTGTTTCTCGACTGGGAGTGGGGTGCATTCCCCAACCAACCAGTTCCGCTCGTAATCGGCGTCATTGCGGCCGCCGCTGCCGTGCTCGTCACATATCGTCAGATACGCGGGTAAGCGATCCGCTTTCGCCCGAACGGTCCTGCCAGTGGGCCAGTTTTCTGACCCGGAAAACCAACGAGGATACTCCTATCATCAAACATCCAATGGAATGGCGATTAATGAAACGAGGCTTGCCCTGACCGACAACCACTGGATTATGTTCAGTAAGCAATAGCCGTTGTAGGGATCATCTGGGCCGTCTCATCACTGCTGTGGTACTGGCTCTTGGTCGTTGGCATGTGCGTATCGGGGCTCGTCGAACTTGCGATCGAGGGCTTGCCAGTCGATCCTGAGGACATCTCGGCGGACAACGAACAAGGATAGCAACCACATCCCTACCGATATCGAGCAAAATACTATGATCCTAGACAACAGATACGTATGGCCCGGAGATAACTCAGAGCAACCATTCCTCCTTGACCGTCCCTGATAGCTTGGTTCAGTGGGTGTGTTCGGTCTGTTGCTGGGCCTTCGAAATGAAAAGTAAGAATGCAATTACGCCCATAAATAGAATCACGAACGGGAGCGTCGTAGTGCCTTGTTGCCCATAGTACTGTGCGAACGCTATCGGACTCACACTCAGCCCGAAGAGACCAATCGCGTAGCCGAGTCTGTCTATTCGGTCGTCGAATTGGACAGCGCTACCAAGGAGTGAGATGTCGAATGCGAAATAGAAGTATCCCGCTCCAGCGTAAACCGCCGCCGTCCCTGCTGCAATGAACCAGTCAGGGACGAGAAACCAGTACAAACCGAAACCAACCAACAGACCACAGAGGACGGCGAGCGGGAGATCTTTATCCATATTCATCTGTCTCACTGACGCTGTCGGGCCGAGAGCAACGCGAGATTGCCGAGGTCGGTGACGAGAAATGCACCGACGGCAGCGACCGTCGGGGAGAGACTGACGAATTCGGTTCCCAGCAGATAGAGGCCAGTGAATTCGACCGTGGCGACGACAGCGGCCACAAGCACCCACGCGATGGCGTTCCACGTCTGTTCGTACTGCGGCCAGTACTCGTCATAGGCCGAGGGAACTCCCACCGCAAGTGTCATCAATAGAAGGAAGTTGGCGGCAAATTCACCCCCAGCAACTTGATCCTGGAAGACGAAGGCCGTCGGAACAGCGACGAGGATTGACGCGAATATCGTGAGATTCCGCTGGGTCGTCGCCCGCCGATAGACCGCGGACGCCATGCTCGGTTCGGACATCTACAGGGATCATTGTCCTCACCACAGTAAAATTATGTGAGCCAGTTTTCCAGCCCGGAAAATCGGCGGGGGTACTCATACTAAGCGGCAACTGTAGTTCAACTGCAATGGCCACAAACAAATCCCCGCTGGCGTTGTCGGCCGTCGGCCTCGCCGTCCTCCTCGTCACGAGCGGCTGTCTCTCTGGGCCACTCGGCGGTGACCTCACTACCGATCAGATCGGTGAGCGAATCGAACAGAAATACACCGAGATCGATAGCTACGAAGCGAACGTCACGACGATGATCTCCGGCACCGACATGGATCAGACGACGGTAATGCATACGGTCGCCAAACCGGAGTCCAGTATGACGCGTACAGAATACACGGGTCCGGATTCGATGGCCGGTGACTTGGTCGTCTCCAATGGGTCGGCTATGTGGACGTACGACGCGAGCGAGAATACCGCCCGAAAGCTCGACCTCTCTGGGCTCGAACTTCCGACGACGCCGAACTACGGCCAGCTCGTCGAGCAGTTCACCGACCAGTACGACATTACCCAGCAGGGAACAGCAACGGTTGCCGGCCGTGATACGTACGTCCTCGAACTCACGCCGAAGGAAGACACCGAGTTTGCCACGAACGGCACCGTGTGGATTGACACCGAGCGCTGGTTCCCAGTGAAAACTGAGCTGTCGATGTCACTTCAGAACGAGACGACGACCGTGACGACCGTCTATCGCAATCTCACGTTCAATACGGGCGTGCCGAACAGCACGTTCGAGTACGAGCCGCCAGCTGACGCGACCGTCGAGACGACGACACTGCCGTCGGTCCAGACGTACGACTCGCGCGATGAAGCTGCACAGAACGTCAGCTACGCACTCCCCGAGCCGGACGTTCCCGAGAGCTTCGACCTCGATCAGGTCAGCGTTACCCGTTCTGAGGGGAACGTGAGCGTCTCGCTCCAGTATGCGAACGAGACATCGTCGCTGTCGGTGATGAAACGGAACTACCAGATGGGTGCCTCACCGGATGGCGAGACTGTCTCAATACACGGTGAGACCGGAACGTACCAGAGTGTAGGGAGTATTGGAATCGTCACGTGGGAGTGTGATGGCTACCAGTACAGCGTGACCGGCTCGCTATCAGAGGCGGCACTGATGTCCACCGCAGAGTCAATCGAGTGTACATCGATAACCACCGCTGCAAGCATCTAACCAGGACCTGATGTATGACGTGTCACCGCGAAGGTCGCTACATACACGCTGCACGAGCCGACCTGACTTGTTCGAGATTCGCGCGTCGGTCTATGCGCGCTCTCGTCGCGGTGATCGGCCTCTTTCGGATGGGACGGGGTCTGGTAGGCCGCTTCGCGTACTGGACGCTCGTCTTCATTCATCCCATCCTTTCAGGGCGACCGTCTCGTCATATCAGACTTGATGACAGAGTGAGTGATATATGAAGGTTCCAGCATGGTTCCGTCATAGTGCGCAGATCGCACGCACCGAACGGATACGGACTCGACGGCAACTCGGCCGCTCATCGACCCTTCGCGCTATCATCGCGATAGTAGTGGTGGGCCTCGCCGTCGCCAGTGGATTCGGTGTATACACCTTCGGATCAGCACTCCGACGCGGACAGGATACACTCCCACTCGAAACGCTACAGATCGCCGTCACGGTGGGGTGTCTCGCGTTGCTCGTTGGGTTCGTCCAGCGAACGTCCAGACTCGGAGAGCGCGTCGACACCGATCACTTGCTGACCACAGTTCCCGCACACGAGGTGGTCCTCGGAGTGGTACTGGCCGTCGCCGCCCGAACTGCCACACGGGTATCGCTCACCGCCGTGAGCGTCGCCATCGGGTTCGCCGTCGGTACCGGAGCGCCGGCCAGCGCGGTCACGATTCTCGTTGCGGTCGCTGGCCTGTTCGCGCTCACGGCGCTTCTGGGCGTCGCCCTCAGTTTCGTCGTACAACTCGTTACCACCCGCTCACCGCGCTTTCGACGCTACAAGAACGCCCTCATTGTGATCGGCTTCTTCCTCGTCCTCGGCGGCTGGACAGCGATAGACCTCGACCAGTTGACGGTGGGATTCCTGCGTCGCTGGCTCACCTCGCTGCCGACCGCCTGGTTCGTCGACCTCGGACTACAGGGTTTGCCCGCGGTCCAATCGGGAGGGCTCCGTAGTCTCGGAGCGGTCGCGCTGGTCGTCGGTGGTCTCCCCGTGTTGACCGTCGTGACAACCGTACTCGCGACGCGGGTCTGGGAGACGGAGCCGGTCAGTTCAGCGGTCCTCCACCGTTCCCGGTCACTCGTCGGTGACGGACTCGCCGAGCGACTGTTCGCGGGCCACGTCTCGCGACCCGTCCTGACAGTCGCGCGGAAACGCTGGCTCCAGGAACGCCGCGTCCCCCGCGCTCTCTTCATGGCTGGATACGTCTTCCTGCTCGTGCTCCTCGTGGTGTTCCCAGCGCTGGTAGCCGGTGGCGTCCGGCTCGCACCGATACTGGTCGCCTTCGTCCTCGCAGCTGAATCCGGGCTCGCCTTCGGACTGACCCCGGTTGCGACCGAGTATTCGTCCCTTCCCATGACGTTCACGACAAGTCCGGGCGAGCAGTTCGTCCGAGGGACGCTCTTCGCCGGCGTCGCCATCGGGACGCCGGTCACGGCACTCGCGACGTTCGGTCTGGGGGTCCTGGGGCCACCCGGCGTGTTCGAAGCCGTACTGCTTGGTGTCACTGGAGCCGTTCTCAGCGTCTGTGCCATCACTGTCGCCACCGCAGTCGGGATGGGCGTCTCGTATCGCGACCTCGTGGCGGTACCGGTGCCACTCACCAGTTCGACGATGTATGGAGAAATCGGCGGAGCGGGGTTCGTCAGGATGGGGAAGCTGCTGGGGCTGGTTGCGGTCGTCTGCTCGCCGGCGTTGGTCGGCTACCTCTCCGTCGTGTTCGATCCGGTGTCGACAATGCTTGGCGTCCCGACGGTGGCGGTCCGGGTCGGCTCAATCGCTGTGACGATCGGGCTCGCCGTCAGCGTCTCGACCGTCGCCTATCGACGAGCGGTACGGCTGTACGACGACTATACGCTTGCATGAGATACCACAATGTCAGCACAGCACTCTCTGTACGGAGACACGAACGATGACTGAACAGCGACAGGGCACGGAATCCGTGGCGGGTCGACCGGCCCTCACTACGGACGGCCTCACGAAACAGTACGGCGACACGGCCGCCGTCAGTGACCTCAATCTCGCCATTCCGGAGGGGTCGATCTACGGTTTTCTCGGGCCGAACGGCGCGGGGAAGACGACGACGATGCAGATGTTGACCTCGCTCATCCAACCGACCAGCGGGAGTGCGTCCATTAACGGCACATCAGTCACCGACCGAACAGCAGTCACCCGCCAGATCGGCTACCTACCCGAATCGCCGCCGCTGTACTACAATCTCACCGCGTTCGAACAGCTCGATCTCGCGGCTGGCCTGCGCGACCTGCCGGAAGAGCAGGCGACTGCCCGCATCGAATCACTTCTTGAACGCCTGGATCTCCGCGAAGACGCAGACACCCGTATCTCGGACTACTCGAAGGGTATGCGGCAGAAAACCGCGTTCATCCAGGCCATCCTCCACGAGCCCGCGGTCGTGTTTCTTGACGAACCGACCGCGGGTCTCGATCCGCGTGCCGCGCGCACACTCCGCGAAATGATCGTTGAACTTGCAGACGAGGGAACAACGGTGTTCCTCTCAACGCACATCTTACCGGTCGTCGAAGAAGTGGCTGATACGGTCGGCGTTCTGTACGAGGGTCGGCTTGTCGCGGAAGACACGCCAACTGACCTCACGCACCGCGCAGAGACCGGCGATCACCAGACACTCGAAGAGGCGTTCCTCGACCTCACGAGCGAGGAATCTGATTCTGTGAAGGCGGATGAGTCATGACTGAGGCGAACTGGATGCGGCACAGTGTTCAACTGGGAGTCGCTGGCGTCCGGCAAACGATCCGCGGGCTTCGACGGAATCCATACCGGATCCGTCTCCTCGCAATCTCCGCCATCGGCCTTGGAATCTTCCTCGGCGGCATGGGCGTTCTCTATGCCCTGCTCTTGCGAACACTCGACGCCCCAATCTCGATTCCTGGTGGGGTTCGCTTGGGCGTGAGTGCTCTCTGGGTGGGCGTGGTGTGGTTTTTCAGCCAGCGGACGCTCCTGTACTGGCGACAGCCGCGAGCGGAAGCATTCGTCCTCACGACCGTCTCCACCCGGACGACCGCCGCTGGAATGCTCCTCACGGAGTTCTTCACTGCCTGTCTGGTTCTCGTACCGCCAACAGTGTTGTTGGTCGGCGTCGTCGGGTACGCGTTTCTCTCACCGATGAGTCTGGTGTTGGTTCCACTGGCTGTTGGTTTGTTCGCAGCGACCGCTCTCGTCGTCGGGTACACTCTCGGGTTTGCCTACCTGGTCATCGCTGGTCGCTCCCGTGGGCTCGCTAATCAACAGGGACAGCTGATTGTCCAACTCGTGGTCCTTGCCGTGGTGGTGTATCTGGTTGCGCAGTTCTTCGGTGGGGTTCCAGCGGTCTGGGAGGTGGCGACGTTCGTGTGGCTCCCAACCAGTTGGCTCGTTGATCTGGCTGTCCTCGGGACACCTGTCACGGCTTCGCTCAGTCGTGCGCTGGCTGGCGTACTTGGGAGTATCACCGTGATCGGCGGTGGAAGTCTCGTCGTCGAGCGTCTCGCGGGTGCCTACTGGGTGGCCGATCCCGGCAGCGCGACCCGCGAGAGCGATGATACTGCCACCGGTACTCGGACTCACGACGGCGAGGCGTTGGCCGCGGGCATTTCTCCGCTCGTCATCCCCGGGTTCGTTGGGCGACCGACTCAACGCGTCGCGCAAGTCGTGTTGCTCCGTCTCCGCCGAGCACCCCGCCGACTCCTGTTTCTCGTCACGCTGGTCGTCTCGCTCGGGATCTACCTCGGTGTCATCTACACGCAACTCGCTGAACCGTTATCACTCGTGTCGGTCGTGTGTGCGTTGTTCGTCCCGTGGCTTGCTGGGGCCGCGTTCGGGTTGAATCCGCTTGGCGACGATGGAGCTGTCTTGCCGGCCACACTCACGTCATCGATTTCTGGGCGGCAGTACGTACGTGGGTTCATGCTCCCGGGGCTCCTGTACGGCCTCCCGATCACGGTTCTGTGTACGCTCCTTGGAAGCGTTGTGGGTTCGTATCCACTTGGTGTCGGGGTTGGGTTCGTGGTCGTTGGTGTAGTGCTGACCGTGGTTGCGGTCGTTCTCGCGCCCGCTATCGGGATGCGCTTCCCCAGGTTTAGTTCGGTTACGATCAGCCAAGGCAGCGGGATTGTCCCGCCGAGCATGACCGCTATTATCGTCTACTCACTGGCCGTCGGGCTTCTCGGCGGGGGTGTCCTCTTCGCCTTGCTCGCGCCAGCAGGCGTCTACGAAGTGGTCACGAACGGAGTGGTGCCGGTCGGGTGGGCGCGTATGAGCGGTGTCGTTGGTGGATTGGGTGTGGCCGTGATGGTGGCAAAATGGGGGTATGCCGCCGCGGCACGTCGGTTCGAACAGTACACAATCGTCTGACTGTTTCACTGGGAGCCATTGACATCCCATTAGTTAGACGTATTGCATCGGTGGAACAGCCGATGCGTAGAAGGTGCGAATTGCCCATCGACAAAACGTTTAATTTCACATCTCTCCTCTCTTCCGTATGGAAAGTCGATGGCTCCTCTTGGGTTTCGGCCTGCTATTTGGAGTCCTGCTAATCGTGCATATTTATCAGGGAAATACAGTCCAAGCTCTAATCGCGGTCATTTTCACCATATTCGGTCTCGGTGGCTTTTGGTGGAACTCAACTCACGAAAACACGATTGAAACGCGATTTTCACGGTCTGGCTAACGTGCTACTCTGACCGTCTGTATCTACCGATCATAGGAGCACCCTCAAGACGACCGGACCTCAACACGTCGAGGAATGTCTGAGCACTTGGCGATCACTACGGACGGCCTCACGAAGGAGTTCGGCGATACAACAGCTGTTGCAGACCTGGATCTCGCCATTCAAACAGGGTCGATCTACGGCTTCCTCGGGCCGAACGGGGCGGGAAAAACCACCACGATACGTATGCTGACGGCGCTCACGCAGCCAACGGACGGAACTGGGCACGTCGCTGGTCAACCGATTACGGACCGGAAAGCCATCATTCCGCACATTGGCTATCTCCCGGAATCGCCACCGATTTACGACGAACTCACCGCACGCGAACAACTAGAATACCACGGCGGCCTCCGCGACATGGATCCCGGCTGCATTGAAGCGCGTATCGGGGAGCTACTCGACCGGTTCGACCTGACCGCCGATGCAGACGACCGAATTTCGACGTACTCGAAGGGGATGAAACAGAAGACCGGCCTGATTCAGGCCCTGATGCACGAGCCAGACGTCGCCATCCTCGACGAACCGACCAGCGGACTCGACCCACGGGCCGCCCGTACCGTGCGTGATACCATTACCGAGCTGGCCGCCGGAGAGACGACGGTGTTTCTCTCGACGCACATCCTCCCGGTGGTGGCGGAACTCGCGACCGAGGTTCAGTACCTCACAAAGCATCCTCAGCTAGCTGTTTCTGAAGCCTGAGTTCTGTGGCGGAGCGGTTGTGCTGGGTGGTCTTGACGAGAAGATCGTCGACGAACCGACGGAGAGCTGTCGCTGTC
>NZ_JAJJZG010000016.1 GCF_021028995.1 Halobacterium sp. KA-4
GCTTCGCCGTGCGAGCGCGCTCCTGGTTCCGTGAGTTCCGAGAGATCGCTCTGATGTGTGCGGTCTACAACATCAAGCGCTTCGTGAAACAGTGAATTCGAACGCCGTATGGCGATTCAACACAGCCCCCCGAAGTCAAATGAAGCTTCCGCGCTTGCTCCCACCGCTACAGGGGTGGGCTTCCGCGCTGGTACCGCTGATGACGTCGTCGGTCTCAAATATGTGGGATTTCTCGCGTGTGTCGTAAGAATAGTACTGGGTGCTGCTGCTGGTGGGTGTAGTGCGCGAAAGAAAATACGGATGGGGGATGTCGGGTGACCGCCTTACGGGCGGTCAGGTCGTATTAGATTAGTTCTGGCGGAGTGCCAGCAGGGCAGCGCCGAGCATGGCGATGAGCGCGATGCCCATGCCGAAGCCGGGGATGCCGCTACCGGATTCGCCAGACGTGGTCTCCTCAGCTGCGGTCGTTCCTTCAGCCGAGGTGGTTTCCGGAGCCGTCGTCGACGGACCTTCCGTGGTGGACGGACCTTCCGTGGTGGACGGACCTTCCGTGGTCGTCGGCTCTTCGGACGGTTCGACGACAGTGATCGACTGCGTCGCGGACGCCTCGTCACCGTCAACCGTCAGGGTGTAGTCGCCGAGTTCGACGTTGCTGAGGTCAAGTTCCGCGGACCAGGTGCCCCCGGTGTCGTCGACTTCAGCTTCCGTGCTGGTCACGGACTGGCCGGAGCTGTCAGTGACATCCACGAAGAACGTGGTGTCAGCCTCACGGTTCGTCGTGCCAGTCAGGTTAACCTCTGTCTGCTCGAAGTCACCGGACTGGTCGATCGAGAGCCGCGCGTCCTGTGCACTGATGTTAGTGTTGACGAGCACGTCGTCAGCACCAGCACCAGTGTGGGCGTCCTCGATGATTTCGAGGGCCTGGGACTGCGTGGAGCTACCTACGTCGACCGGATTGCCGTCGTCGGTGTCAAGGCTGCCGTCGCGGCCGGCACCGACAACAACGAACTCGTACTGGCCGTTGTTATCGAAGTCGTCGCTGGTGTAGGTCTCTTCGAAGTCGTTGTCGGACTCGATCGTGGTCGACGTGGGAACCATGTGGCCACGCGGGCCGACCTGGTAGATGGTGACCTCTTCACCCTGACCGACTGCGTAGCCGGAGAGGGTGACTTCGTCACCGAGACCTTCGTCGTTGGCGATCTCAGTGCTGTCGAAGGCAGCGCTCAGGTTGCCTTCGCCAGTGTTGATCGTCGTCGATGCGGTAGTGTAGTCGCCCCAGTCGTCCTGGGAGATTTCCGTGGCGTCGCCCGGGTTCGCAACCACGCCGAGGCGGTAGGAACCGGGGATGTTGAGCACGCCGCCATCGTCGCTAGCGGAGAGTTCCAGCTCGTAGCTGCCGTCTTCAACTTCGACGGGGTTGTCCTCGCCGCTCTGCGCGTCGACGTGGTACCACGTGCTATCGAGCTTCACGAAGGCGCCAACGTCATCAATTTCGGGTGCACTCCCGTTAAGGATGAAGTCGCTACCGACAGCGACCGTCCCCGGGGAGTCCGAGATCGAGATTGCCTGCTCGTTGACGCGGAGGTCAACGGAGTCGTCTTCGCTCGTATCTGCCACATCACCAGCGACTTCGAAGGCCGACGTAGCGTCGGCTTCGAGGCCGTTGGTGTTGATGCGAACCTGACCCTCACCGTCGTCGCCGAGGCTCACGTTCGCGTAAACGTACTCGTTCGCGATGGCGCGGTCTTCCACGTCGCCAGTGTTGTCGAAGACCTCGGACGCGGGCGTGGCGTCGTTGAACCGAGAGTCAACGTCGACACGCACGTCGACGTAGTCACCGGGTGCGCCGGTGACCGTTCCGGTCACCTTCTCGCCGCGCGTCACTTCAGTCTCGGAGAGACTGATCGACGAGTCAGTGTCGCCGACCGTGAACGAGACCGTGTGGGATGCGGAGTCGAGCTCGTCACCTTCGAGGGTGACGTTGTACTGCTCGCCGGTGTCGAGCGACGAGATGTCGAGCGCGAAGCTGTCACCGGACTCGAAGGGGAACGTGTCACTGCTGAGACTATCCGAGTCCTCAAGGATGGACTCGGTGATGTCGAAGCCCTCACTGTCCTCGATGGACAGGACGAGGTCGTCGGCGCTCTCGAAGTTGAATTCGGGCTCAACAACGAGGTCCTCCCCTTCGACGATGCGGGCGTTCGTGATGTCTGCGCCGCCCGTGCTACCCTGGTAGAGGGTCACGTCGTTGATGTTCGGATTCCGAACGCTGATGTCGCCCTGGCCGTCAGAATTACCGCTGACGTTGTAGGTCGCACCAGCGTCGAAGCCGTTGTTGGACGTGAAGTCGACGTCCTCGGTGTCGTCAACGACGACGGACGTCCCAGTGTCACCGGTCGGTGCGAGCGTCGCGGACGTCCCGTCCGTAACCGCACTGATGTCGACGCCTTCCTCACCCGTCAAGACCGTCACCGGGGTGTCGTACACCGTAGTGTGGTCACGAGTGACATCAGGCTCAGGCTCCGTCGGCGGCTCCTCGCCGCCGGTTTCGACCGTGATGGTGGAGGACGGAGTAGCGACCGTGCCTTGCTGGTCACGCGCGAGATCAGCGTTGAGCGTGTAGTCGCCCGCGGAGGCGTCACTCGGGACGTCAACGTGGACGGTTGCGGTCACCGTCTCGCCGGCGTCGATGTCGGAGTAGACAACCTCGTTGGAGTTATTGTTCAGGACAACTGCGAACTGGCCGCCGTTGGGGTCATTACCCTGAACGCCAGTCACAGCCCATGACGATGGGAGCGAGGATTCCGTGACATTGAGAACTGCCTCGCCTGTCGTGTCTCCATTATTTGTAATCTCATACGTTACTGTTGTCGAATCCCCTGGAGCAGCTGTTGTGCTGCTACCGGATGCACTCAGGGTCACTGCGGCCGCGGCGGGAGCCGTCAAGACCGAGAGAACCATGAGCGCAGTAAGGAATACTGCCAGGGGGCGCTTGTAGTCTACCATGCTGCAGTCGATATGTACCTCTGCCTTCTGTAAATGCTTTGTGTTTCCTATGGTGTTATTGCGGGGGAAAACCGCAGAAGGGCGCCGGAGACTGCTATTTTGATCGGCCTGCTCTTCTCTATGCTGCGTTTTCTCGAAGAGGAACTCTAGTACTGAATGAGGAAAGAGTAGTCGGGGTGAACCGCCTCGGGGTCAAGCCCCGAGGCTTCCCGTGGGTTAGTCGGACACTCCCATCCGACCATCGGCCTGATAGCCTCGGGCAGTCGGGTGGGTCACGGTCGGGACGTCCACGGCCCCCGATGCCTGCCGTCGCACCTTCCTGACTTGGGGAAGGCTGTTGAGAGCAGGTACATTCCAGTCCTGATGCTTCTCGATGCCTTTGACGGCGATATTGACGCTTGCAGTACGGTCGCTGTGGTCTTGATGTTCACAGTCCCGGTCGCTACACATCTCGCCTGACCACGTACACCTGTTTGTCTCCGCTCACCCGAAGTGGTTCGAAAGACGGAGTCTTTCGTCATCACGAGAATCGAAGATTCTCGACCGACACGCCCCGAGCGAGATTGTACGGACGGTCAAACGCATCAGGGCGCGGGAGATGTGCGAACAGCACGAACTGTTCTTGGAAGACTACCTGTGGGGCGGTGGATTCTGGGAGGAATCGTACTACGTTGGGACGGCAGGCGATGTTTCGACCGACACTATTGAACAGTGTATCGAGCGAACGGAACACGTTTAGCGGGGCTTACGGCCTTCACCCTCGGGGTCAAGCCCCGAGGTACTCGGCCTACTCAGCCTGTAGATTGGAGTGTCTGATGCGGTGTTGGTTGTGTGGTGTTTACCAGGATTGAATGACTTTGAGCAGTTCAAATGATGATAGCTCTTGGGTTTTGAAGTCCGTGATCGCGTCAAGGACTTCGAAGGAATCTAAGCCATTATTATCTTGGTCGTATTTCTCGGTAACGTTCTTTGTGACGGTTACATTTGCTATCGAGTGATCAGCGACGTTTCCGTCATTTACGAGAACAGCCCCGCCAATCTGGTACGTGTCTGGTGCGGCCTGGCTTGGGACCGAAATCTCAACTGTGGCCGTTACTGAGTTATTCTCGGATACTTCTGAGAATACGACTTCGCTCTCATTTGGGTTTGCAATCCCGTCAAACTGGCTGGTGGTATTCTCGGAGGAGCCAGTAAGACCGGTTATATTCCACCCGTCCGGAATAGTTGTCTCATTAATATCTACTACTGCCTCCTGGGGTGGTCCCGTGTTCTGGACGGAAAACGTAATCTCGGTGGTTTCCCCTTGGACGACTTCGGTATCATCAGCGGACATTTCTAGCGGACTTGAAATCGAGATCTGTGAGTGACTTGTTGTAATCACGCCCGCATCATCGGTGATGAAATCTGCGCTCAGGCTTAGTTCGTCCGTAATATTCTGAGGGAGACGTACTGTGAACGTCCCGGATACGTTCTCTCCAGGGGCAATTTCTGAATAGACTATTTCGGTTGCGTTCGGATTTTTGATAACAGCAAATTGCCCGCCAGATGGATCTTCCCCGGAGATCTCAACGACTTCTGCTCCGGCAGGGAGGACACTGCTATTAAAATCTAGAACCCCCTCTTTCGATGAGTCCCCGGTATTGGAGACGGTGTATGCAACACTGAACGTCGAACCCGGCTCAACAGCGGTTGGTGCATCAGTAGAGACTGATAGCGATGTGCTATTGCTACTTGCTGAACTAGCTGTTGCAACTCCGGCCGACCCGAAAACAACGAGTACGGCGATGAGGAGTACAACTGATTTTCGGACTGTCATACTAAACAGCATACGCAGACATCTACTAAAAGATACCTGATGAATCAATGCGTTGGTGACCGTGATTGGAGCGTGAACCACCTCGGGGTCAAGCCCCGAGGCGTCCCGTTTCGATGACGCGACTTGCGGGAACCGGCGAAGACCGGCTTCCATCCGTTCCCACAGCGGTCGCAGTCTCCACGCGCGTCACTTCGGCCCGTCCTAGACCTACCTCCTGAAGACCGCGAGCAAGAACGTTGTACGACGCATTCGCGTCTCTGTTCGCCTCAAACCCATACGACGGACACGGGTGTTCGCGCACCTACAGCGGTTTGTCCGTCTTAACGCCACACTCGGCGCACTCTTTGGTCGTCCCCGCAGGATTCAGGATGACGTGCGTGCCGTACAGATCGCTCTTGTGTTCTAACATCTCGATGAATTCACGCCACGCGGCGACCTGCTTGTGCCGAGCGTTCCCACGCTGTTGAACCATCCCAGCAACATTTAGTGGTTGGTATCACAGGTTGCCGGCTTCAACCCCGGAGTCAAGCCCTGGGGTATTCGCCTCGATAGCCTGTAAAATTATCCCACGCTCCTCCCGTGTGCTTCCGCTGGGGCTGGAAGCCCCGGCGGTCTTCGGGGCGGGGAGCTTCCGCTCGAAGCGAGGAACTGTCTTGGGGTCAGATAGGTGGTTTCCGCTGTGGTGTTGCTGTCGAATTCGAGTTAACGCTTATATTGTCTTTATAGTGGTTGAGTATCTCGAGGAGGGTGAATGAGTCGAGTTGGTTGTCCCGATAGTCCGTGATAGCAGCTAGCACTTCAAAACTCCCGATCTGGCTATCATTATTCGCGTCATATTGCGCTATTGGGTCCTTGGGTGATGTCTCTTCGTCGGGGTGAATGCTCAGCGGTGCCGAATATTGATCAGTCGTCCCTGTACTATCCGTAGTGGCAATCACAACCGCTGTGGTTGTCTCCGAGTTCATACGTGGGGTTTGAGCGGTTACGTTTGCCGTAATTGCAAGCGTCTGAATCGTACTGTTCGGGCTTGGCACGATATCGACGATGAATTTGTCTCCGTTAATTCGCCAGTTATCTACCGCAACAGTTTGGGTGCTATCGACGGTGTTGGGCTCTATGGTGGCACGTTCAACTGAGTGATTAGGGAAAGTCACCGATAACGAAGTCCTTGTACTGATATTTTTGAGTGTTCCAGTTAGGGTGTAGTTCACTTGACTTTGCTCTGTAACCACCTGTGGGTCAATAGTAACATCCTCAATCCGACCCGTCTCTTCCTCAGAGACCGTGACCTGGGTTGTGTTCACGTTGTTAACGGAGATCTCGTGCGTGCCGGGCTCGGAGAGCTGAACCGTCTTCGAGATGACGCGCTTCTGGCCCGCGTTAACCACTACCTCCTGGGATCCCACAACCTTGGTACCAATCGAGTAGGTAACGGTGACTGTATCTCGTAGCTCCCCGGAATTATTGATGGTTGCCATCACCGCAACCGATTGATTTGGTGCGATGGCCGTGGTGTTCACGGTAACATTCGAAACGCGAGCTCCGTCATCGGGATTTACAGTAAGTTGTCCGTTCTGGACGGGAGCGAGTTGGTAGCGCTCCCCATTTGTCGTCAAGATTGGGCCGGGAGAACTCAGATTCAGTGCTGCTGTGCCAGCACCAGTTGGCGTCACATTGATCGTTCCAAGAACGAACGAACTCCCCTCAATCCGTGTTCCTTCAGCGGGCAGACTGAACTGGAGGGTGGATCCATCAGGACTACGTTCACTCGTCATCTCAGGCAGCGTCTCGTTTGGAGTTACTCCCGTGAGTTTTGCAGTCCGTGTATCGTTTATCGAAACCGTCAGTGCTTCAAAGCCGCCGAGCCCCCCTGTTGCATTCGATAGTACGACTTCGTAGGTCGTCGTAGACTCGTTTCGCACGGTCTTATTTTGCGGGCGGAGCGCTAGTGAGGCCGTTTCAGGCGATATCCTATCCATAGCGGCCTCTGCTTGGATTAAGCCATAGCCTGCGGTGTTGTCAACCCCCTTTTCGTCGATGTCGACTGCTGTTTCACGCAGTATCGTCCGGAGTTCTGCATTTGTATAGTCCGTAGCGTCAGAACTTCGATCTTCTGCCATTAACAGCGCCAGTGTTCCGGATACGATTGGAGCGGCTGCTGACGTTCCACTAAAGTACTGAATACCTTCTCCTCGGGCGGTGGTGGAGAGGCTGTTCCCGGGTGCACTGATCGTGACTTCCGCACCTTCGGAACTCCACATGGTTGTCGAGTCAGACCGATTTGTTGCCGCAACAGCGATTGTTTCCGGATACTTTGCCGGATACCCGACCTCATTCGTCGCGGGATCACCGTCGCCACGGTTTGATGCGGAGGCGACAATAATGGCGTGTTCGCTTGCTGACTCGATTGTATCCTCTAATAGATAGGAGTTAGATTGTCCACCTACACTCATCGACAGGATGTCTGCATCATCGCTGGTTCCAAGCGTCCGGTCCGGGCCCCGTAGTGCGGCGTCAATCCCCTGTATCCACCAACTATAATACCCATAGTTATTTTGATTTAAGATTTTAATTGAGTAGAGCTCGGTATGGGGGGCGACACCGACAATCCCCTGTGAGTTGTCTTCAGCTGCGATTAACCCAGCGACAGCTGTCCCATGACCTTGGTTATCGCCAGCCATGGATAAGCCGTATTTCATCGCCCCATTTGAGAAATTCGCACCCCACTTAACATTCCCATCTAAATCCGGATGCGAATAGTCAATGCCACTGTCCAAGACAGCGACGGTGATATTCGCTTGAGCGCTCTCTGGGACCGCTTGTGCAACATTCCGCGCACCGATTCGTTCGATACCCCATGGCGTCCATTGGCCGTAATTGGCTGCTTGCACACCCTGTTGATCCGATGAATTTGGGTTCGGCGGCCGCTGGAACTTCCGGACTCGATCCGGGGTGACATACTCAACACCAGCCAATTCACTAGCAGCGTCTGCCTCCACTGCCGTCCCAGTCGCAAACAACACCGGCATAACCGTGATTGATTCCCCACCCACAACAGTCAGCCCGGTCGCAGCAATCCGGCGCTCCTCTCGCGCTGACTGATTCTCGAAAACAATTATGTATCGGTGCTGTCCGTCTCTCGCACTCGTATTATTCGCGGCTGAGGATGATGCAACCAAACCATCCGGTCTTGATGTCTGGCCTATTAGGATTGCACTCCAATTTGACGACCGTCCCTCTTGGAGCGTTGTTTCCCTCGCCATTTTGGAATAATCACTCTGAGCAAGTGATTCCACTGGAGCGGATCCGGACTCAACGTGGCCGGCCATGGGAGCCTTGGTTACTACCCCAGCTGTAACCCCAGCGGTCAGAGCTACACTTACGATACATACCACGCTAAACGATAATACGACGGCCCGTGCTGAACCAACTGTCATCGAATAGCAATACTCGACAAGAGATCCACTTGAATGTACTGCTTGACCTCCCCCACCGCCTGCAGGCCTTCAACGTGTGACCCCCTCCTCACCGTACACGGCGGGATTCTCTCGCTGAAAGAAGATCGTATCCGCAAAAACAGGGTAATCGCTATTGAACCGCCTGCTTATAGAATCTGAGCGTACGCGTACGCTATCGCTATGGATTAGCAATCGACAATCTCAACGCAAGTCAGCGTAGCGTACAAAAAACGAAAGGGGGAGTTTCAGTTCAGTGCCGTTGTTCCCGCTCTCTTAGCTAGAGGTGGGAATCTGCGTGTTATCCTGGTAGAACTCGATCAGTTCGAGGAGTTCGAACGAGGTAACCTGGTCGTTCTGGTAGTCGTCGATCGAATTCAGCAACTCGAAGCTATCCAGTTCGCCGTTATCGTCGGCGTCGTACTGGGCCGCGAGCTCCTCAGTCGGCGTCAGCGCAGTCTCACTGACCGTGATGTTCGCGGAGTCCGTTGCGAGTTCCGCGTCATCAGAGGCTGCGTGCACCGCTGCGGTCAGCGTCGTGTTCGCCGTGAGGTTCTGACCGAGATCAACCGTGAGACTGGTCTGCTCCTCACTCGCGTTGAACACCTGCGTGTCGACGGAGTCGATGCCCGAACCGTGGACATCGACGTAGTAGTCAACACTGGCGTTCACGGATGCGACCGTCACCGTCGAGGTGCCGTTCTGGACCGTCTGGTCGTTGAACGTCACCGAGCCGGTCGGTGCCGCTTCCGGCGTCACCGTCAGCGTCGTGCTGCCGGTGTTGCCGGCAACCGTTGCGTTGATTATCGACGTGCCGTTCGCTTGGGCCGTCGCGAGTGCCGTTGCAACACCGGAGGTGTTGGTGGCGCCGTCTGCGTTGCTGATCGTTGCAACCGTCGTGTTGTTCGAAGTGATCGAGCCAACGTTCAGGCGCGGCACTTCGATCGTGGTTCCGCTGTCTGTCTGGGCGACAGCGTGGACTGCAACGTCAGTGTCTGCAGCGACCGACGACTCGTTGAGCGTGACGCTCGTCTGAGTCGGGCGGTCGAAGAACGTCGCCGTACCGGTGTCTGCCGAGACAGCGTTGACACCACTGCCAGCGCTGTCAGGCGTGACCGTTACGTCGATGTCCTCTGCCGTGCCGTCCTGCAGGAAGATGTAGAAGTCCCCTGCCTGACCGGCGTCGTCGCCGTGGACGTAGTTGTACCGACCATCGTCGTCGGAATCGCCAAGTATGTTACCGCTAGCCTGACCGTTGTCGGTGATGTCGTAGTCGACTTCGGCGGCAGCGAGTTCCGCGCTGCCGGTGAGGCTGATGCCAACGTCGACGTTACGGTTCTGGACGAGGTTGCCGCCGCTGTCCTCGATACGGACGCGGACGGCTGCAACTTCGTTCTCGTCAACGCCGGGGCCGGTTTGGCGCAGGGCGTTGTCGACAGTCGAGACGTTGAGCTGGCTCGCTTTGCCAGCGGTCACCGTGTAGGTGATGTTGACGCTCTGGCCGTTGTCGGTCGAGGCGTTGACGATGTACTCGCCAATCGAATCACCGGCGGTGAACTCGAAGTCGGCCACGCCATTCGAGGCCGTCGTCACCGAGGTGGTGTTGAGCGACTGACCGCTTGCGCCGTCAGGCGTCTTCACGATCTCGAGGCTAACCGGAGCGGCGCCGAACGCTCCAGCGCCGTCCTCAACGTAGACGGAGCTGAAGAACGTCGAGCCGACCGTACCGGTATCGGTTGCTTCGTGGGTCCCGGTTGCCCCGTAGTCAGCACCGGCGTCATCATCGCGGTTAAGCGTGCCCTTGTTACCCTGTTCGTCGCCTTCGTCAGCTTCGACGTCATCGCTGGCGAAGGAAGCGTCACCGTAGACTCCGCCGGGTTCGTCACCTTGCGTGATGATGAACTGGTCGAAGTTCGTCGTGACGTCGCTGTCGCCGGTGTTCGTGGTGACGCTCAGCGTGGTGTTCGAGGCACCCGACGTGCCGTTGAGGAACACCTGATCGATGCGGATGGATTCACCAGCATCGAGGCCGTCGCCTGCATCGGAGTGAAGCCCAATAGCGAGGGTGTCCTCCGTTACCGTGGTGTTTTGAACGTCAACAGTATCCGATTCTGTGGTGTCAGCGAACATCGTTTCGCCGCCATCTCCACCAGCAGTGCCGGGTGCTTCGAACGCTTTGCTGGTGTCGAAGGTTACGCCCGTACCGCTTTCGAGCGTGATATTAACGTAGGTGTTCGCAGCAGCCTGCGTGCTGGAATCACCGTTGATGTCGATGGCATCATCGGCAATGCCATCAGAACCGACTTCGAAGCCGGTCCGACCGTCGTTGTCGATCGGCATCGTAGCGTTGTCCCCTTCGGCGTTGTTGAAGGCGACATTCGGCTTCTGATACTGGATGTTGTACGTCGAGTCCGTCTCGTTGGATGTTGCTGTGACGTCCGGGCTATCCGTTCCAGCCTGGGTCGTCGAGATAACGTGCACGTCCGTTGCATCGGCGAGGTCGCTGGACGCGTTCAGATACACGTCATCGAGCAGCAGCCGCTCGTTCTCCGCGGTTGCAGATCCATCCTCATCGACGAGGGAGACCTCGATCGAGTGCTCGTGAATCGTGACATCACCGACATCAACGTCACCGGTGACTTGAGCATCGATATTCTTGCTGTCGTCTCCATCGTTATCGCCTGCATCGTAGTCCCCGTTCAGCTCGGGCGATGCATCACGAGAGGTGTCGAAGGTGACATCGCTGTTGTTCAGCGTGAGCGTCACATTCGTCCCAGCAACCATCTGGCCACCGGAGGTATCAGTGACACTCACCGCGTTGTCAGTGCCAGCTGTGGTACCACCGCTAGTACCAACTGTGTCGCTCTCGGTGACGATCTGGCCGTTCAGGCCGACCGTCTGCGTGACTGGACCAGCGTTGCCAAGGACAACTTTGGGCTTCTTGACGGTGACCGTGGTGTCCGGTGCCGTCTGTTCGGCCGTCACAGGTCCGGTTGAGTCAAGGGTCTCAGTCTCAACGTTGAAGAGCGCGCCACTGCTGGCCGTGCCCGTCGCGTTGATACTGAGAGCGCTTCCGTCAATCGTCAGCGTGTCACCAGCGGTGAAGTTCGCGGTCACCGGGATGGTGATTTCGGATTCGGTCAGCGAGATTTCGCCATCAGTGTCGTCAACCTTCACCGTGCCGGAGTCGACGCCACTGTCAGCGACGATGTTGTCGCCGCCCTCTGCAGGGTCAACGCTCGTATCGAACGTGATGCCGTTCGATTCGTTGGCGTGGATGACGATGTTCGTCTGGTTCGCGATCTGATTGTCGACCGTGGCGGTCGTCACAGTCAGATCATTACCCTCACCAAGCGTGGAGGTCCCGCCAGCAGCGACCGACGGAGAACCTGCCAGCTGCGTGCCGGGCTTGTACGTGGTCAGCAGACCACTGTTGAAGTTGCCAGTCGCATAGTCAACTTCGATGTCGAGCTCTTGGCCGCCCTGACTCGCAGCGACGTCAGGTGCGGTGTCAACAACGAGACCACTCACGCGCAGCGTCTGCCCGGACTCCGAGGAGCCGCTATGGCTGATGCGGAGCGTGTTCTCGTCGACAATCGTCGTCCCAGTAACTGCCAGGTTGCCACTCGTCGTGGTGACCAGCAGGTCCGTCTGAGACTCGTTGATCGTGACGCCATCCGGCAGGTTCAGGATCGTCCGCTCTGCGAGCGGGCTATCGCCACCGGAGATGTCCTTGACCTTGATCAGGCCAAGCTCCTGGGAGTGACTGCCAGCCAGCACGCTCTCAGTATCCGCGCTACTGATGGACGTACTGATCTCGTTGTTCGAGTCACCCGCCAGCGAGAAGCCGGACGGATACTGCAGCGTCGCCGGGGTATCAACCGGATCCGTATTCACGAAGGACCCGTCCGCCGAAATGGCGTCCGTACCGATGTCCCCGTCAGCAATATCGTTGTTTGTACTGACGGTCGTCTGTGCGGCAGGCCCGGACGGTGTCAGTTCACTGTCGAGGGCCGTTGCACCGATACCGTTGTTGTCGATATAGGTCAGCTCGTCAACAAAGTTGCCAGACGGTTCGACTGACTCCGAGAATGTGACCTGAACGGCATCAGCACCACTCCGCTTAGCAGACAGGAGCACCGGCTCGGCACTATCGGAAGCAATTACCGTCGAGTCGATGGACGGCCCAGTAGCGCCACTTTCGTCCGAGAGTGTTCCGGCAAGAGCGGTGACCTGTGGCTTGACGCTCGTGTCCCCGCTGGGGAGACCACTAACTTCCAA
Organism: Halobacterium sp. KA-4; assembly: GCF_021028995.1. Lineage (GTDB taxonomy): Archaea > Halobacteriota > Halobacteria > Halobacteriales > Halobacteriaceae > Halobacterium. The sequence goes on from NZ_JAJJZG010000016.1 coordinate 12,559, forward strand.
GGTCACAACCTTGTCATCCGTACCCGTCAAGACCGAGTCGACAGTTGCGGACGGGTTCGAGACCGAGAAGTCGGAGGCATCAACCGTACCTTCGTCGATTTGGCCGTTGAAGGTCACGTCGATCTGATCAACAGTACCGTCACTGTTCGAGTCAACGGTGGATGCCGACGCAAGCGACGTAGCACTCAGTGTCGACGTGCTAAGTCCAACCTCGATCGGGCCTGCCAGAATGTTCCCGTGGGGGTCACCGATTTCGCTCGGATCCGTACTGTCCCCCTCGTTGTCGAAGTGAATCGCGTCGTTGTTCAGGTCACTCGTCGTAATATCCTGATTCGTCTGTGCGACGACCGTACTGTCCGGCGTGTCTGCCGTGAAGGACGAACTCGAGAAGCCGCTCACGCCCTGGCCGTCTCCGTCGACGTATTCAACGTCGTCCTGAGCAACTTGGGCGTCCTCATTCCCGTCATCGCCATTAACGTCGTCCTGCACGGGCTCGGAGAACGTGAACGTCAGCCACTCAGCACCAGTCTGTTCGACTGAAGTGACAATCGGAGACGCGCCGTCCGTTGCAGCGGCGACCTGTTCTCCATCCGCTAACTCTGTTCCACCGGAGTTCGTAGCAATCTCCGCTACCTCAGGCGTTACACTCTGGTCGTAGCTGACTGACGGAGTTGCGTCTGTGTCAGCGGAGCCACCTTCAACCAGAGTGAGCTCCAGAGTTCCAGTTCCTGTAGCAGCATAATCACCGTCTGCGATGGTATAATCACTAACGCTGAGACCGGGGAGTGCATCATTTGCATTCCCGTCTGTGATATCCATCGACTCGTCAAACGTCAGTGTCAGCTGATCGATTTGACCGTTATTATTGGTATCGGCAGTTGTAGCGTCCGTCGTAGTATTCGCCGCGGCGGCGGTGCCGGTGAAGGCAACGCCGGCTGCGAAGACGGAGCCGATCATCAGTGCGGTCAGGAAGACCGCGCGGAGTTTCTCGCTCGTACTACTCATAGTAGGCGATCACCTCCAAGATAATTGTGTGTCGGTACGCCAGTCGGTGTGGCATAGCTGCCACGACTGGATTCGCTAGTTGTCATTTGTGGAATTGTCGTTGTTTGCGAGGCCGTAGTAGTCTTCGAGCACGACTTCGAGTTGCTCGGAGATCTTCCGGTCCTCGCGGACTGCGTTGGCGCGGAGTTCGCGCCAAACCGCTTCGTCGACTTCGATCGACGTACGGATTTTCGATTGCGCTTCATCATCGTCTTCTGTGCTGTTCATGTCGACACTCATGGCGGGTGGCGTCCAATCACGGGTGGACGGTACCCACCGGGTGTGTCTGGTTCGACATTTGGTGCTACCGCATTCGCACCCATCTTCCCGGGTAGTAAAAAACCTTGCCCAAACCGCAGGGAGTTGGGTGGGCGTCCCGACACCCACTACTTGGGACGGGTTGGTTGGTGTGGTATCCGGATATCTTCGGAAGTGGGCGTAGCACGGTATGTATCGTGGTTTTCGTGAATTACCTGACGTGTTCAGCCAGGTATTGTGGGTAGGTAGCATACACCACGTGAGTGTGGTGATACTTACCGGTAAGTTCCGGGACAGCGCGTGGTGCTAGACGGGCGCGCACCACTCAAGACGGTGGGAGATCACTCCCCCTGGGGGTAGTCCCTGATCGAATCTGTGTTCGCACGCGCACGCAAGAAAATAACTACTATGTACTATGCAACTACAGAGCGATCAGGAGGGTGTTGCCGGATAGGGGGTTCCTCGAAGCCCCCAGTGGCGGGTATGTCATTCGATGGCGAGACCCGGCAACACGAGGGCATACTGCGATCGGCTTGGTTATATTCTTTTTGGCAGTGGTAACACCCCACACGCTATCACGGCTAGCGAACAACAGGGTCGTTAGCCGGTCGCGTAGATGAAGAGAACACCCCCACCAGCAAGCAGGAGAACCGTGAGCGTGCAAACGAGGGTGTAGGCGAGGAGGCGACGCTGCCCTCTACTCAACATTCTGGCCCCTGGACGCCAACTCACCTAATTCGAGGCGGAGGCCCCACCCGCAAGGAGCGCCGGGGTTCCGCCTCCGGCGGAAGCACGAGCGAGTAGGGTGGGGAGGAAGCCGACTCGGTGTCAATCAGCCGTCAGACTGTTGCCTGCTGCCCCTCAATCATTAAGTGACTATGCGTGTATATGTGAAAATATCGTGGAGTACCGTCGTACTGCTGTTATCAAGCTCGACACGCCCCAAGGCGCGGATATGCACCTTCGAGAGACTGTCGAGCAGTTCAAATACTGCGCCAACACCGCGAGCGAATGGTGTTGGCACGGCGACGATGGCTACCACGTTACATCGAAGGCCAAGGCCGAAGGTGCACTGTACGACCAGCTACGCGAGGACACGGAGTTAACCGCGAATCTCGTCCAGAAAGGGATTCGCCAAGCCGTCGAAGCCGTCAAAAGCGGCGTCGAACGCCTCAAGAACGACCAAGATACGTCCCGTCCGACCTTCACGGCTGATACCGCCGTCTACGACAAGCGAAGTGCCACCTTCCACCACGACCATGTTTCGCTGTCAACACCGGACGGACGTATCGAGTGCGACTACATTCTTCCCGACGACACCGACATACCGCCGACAAAGTACGTTACAGACGAGGACTACGAGTTTCGGCGGGCAACACTCCATCGACGTGACGGCGACTGGTATCTCCATGCGTCAATGCTCAAAGACGACGACACCCACACCACGACCGAGCACAGAACAGTCCTCGGTGTGGATCTCGGTGTGAATCAACTCGCGGTCGCTTCGACCGGGCGGTTCTGGTCGGCAGACGAGTTCAACCACTGGAAACAAGAGTACGAAAAGCGGCGAGGCGACCTCCAACAGTGTGGAACGCGAGCGGCACACGACGCGATAGAGGGCGTCAAGCGCAAAGAAGATGGACGCTTTGAGATATTTCTGCATCGTGTCGCCAACGAAATCGTCGCCGAAGCCCTCTCTCACAACTGTTCGCACATCGTGTTTGAGGACCTGACCAACATTCGTGAGAACGTACCAGAAGCGTCGTGGCACCATCTGTGGGCGTTCCGTCGCCTCTACGAGAACGTCGCATACAAAGCCACAGAACAGGGCGTCAAAGCCGTGCAAGTAGACCCACGCAACACCTCGAAGCGATGTTCGACCTGTGGGTTTACCCACGACAATAACCGCGACGGCGAGGAGTTTGCGTGTCAGGACTGTGGCTACCAGAACCACGCCGACTACAACGCCGCGAAGAACATCGGCCTCCAGTATCTCCGTCGTCGGCAAAACGCAGACGACGGAGGCGCACCCGTAGACGTGCGCTTGAATCGCGGGACGCTGAACGTGAGCGGAGAGTACAACCTTCCCGCCTCATCCGAGGCGTAGAACGGGAGTCCACGCGAAAGCCCCACCCTCAACGAGCGAGCGGAGGGTAGTTTACAGCCTGGGGTGCCCCCACAATGGCGACCGTAAGGGAATGTCGGTTCCTACGAACGAGTGCGGGCGGACGAGCAAAGGGATCGCGGCCGGCGAGGAGGGGAGCGAGTGACACTGGGAGACACCAAGCGCCTCAACATCTCTGTGCTCAGTTACAACACGCATCCCTCTCCGTAGGTGGCGTAGTATGTCCTCGCGCTGAGGAATGTTGAAAGGGCTCCTCGACATATGGGATAGTATGCCACAGGGGTCGAGGGGGAATGAGACGGACCACGAACAGACACCGCCACCACCAGCGGGCGCAAAATCCGGCGAAGAGGACCGCGACAAGGAATCCAAGCAAGCCGGCGATAGCAACGCCAATTCGGGGGATTCTGAGTTGACGATGATTATCGCGCGGCCAACCACTCGCAAGCGACTCCAAGAGTGGAAGCGCCAGCATGACTACAACTATGATGAGGCGATCACGCACTTGCTTGATGCCGCCCCAGACGCCAGCGAGGTCGACCCAGACAACCCAGAGGCCACACTCGCAACCGACACGACGCAGCTAGACGACGAGTATGTGAATATTGCGGCGTCCGTCGGCGTCCGGAATCGCCTGAAACTCTGGAAGACCTACCACGACTACACGTATGACGAAGCGCTACGCGCGCTTCTCGACACCTACACAGACACCTGACGGCCGCCTACCTCTCGGCATCGACGCGCGTCGCTACTTGCTGCCGCTATCAGCGAACGGAGTTCTGGCGGCGCGTAACCAATTGACATCCGCTTTCGCATGAATGCGGGTCCAGATGCTAATCATCACGCCGTCGATGTATCATATAGGATGCGGCGATGGCGAGTGCAAGTACGGTCGTGCTACCGGTGATGCCGAAGAGATTGAATGGCATTTCGGCACCATGGCCCGCAGCTGCTGACGACGTGGTGGCTGTTGACGGCGATGTCGAGCGTTGTGTAGATTGGGGTGTTTGGCGTGGCTGATGCGTCGGTGTCGAGGGCTGATTCTCTGGATCGCGTGTGTTCATCGTCGGTGATGATGCGGTAGCACCAGTGGTCTCGACGGCGGGTTCATCGGCTGGTGGCTGGCCGGCGGTTGGATCGGTGACCGTCACGGTGGCTGTGTCGTTGTTCGTGTTGCCGGCGGCGTCGATGGCGAGGAGCCTGATTGTGTGGGCCCCGGCGCTGTCGAAAGTATGGGTGAGGTTCTGGATACTCGTGGTCGTGTTCGTGCTGTTGGTGATGGGGGCGCCGTTAATCAGCCACCACGCCGCAGAAAGGTGTGTTTCTTCGTCGGTGACTGTCATCGCGGTGATGGAAGTTGTGGTTCCGCGTGGGATGGTTGCTGGTGCATGAAGGGTTGTATTCGGGGGATTCATATCGACTATGATGGCGTTCGATGCATCGAGGATCTGGTTTTGTTCGCCGTCGACAGCACGCACCTGTACGGTGTATGCACCACTACTGACGGCGCCCACCGTTGCGTTCGTCGCAACGACCCCCTGCGAACGCTGGTCTAGGGTAACCGAGTCGTTGCCAAACGGCATCTGAGTGAGTTCGACGGTGTCGACATCACCGCTTATATTCACCCGGATGCGGACGCGATCGGAGCCGTTCACGATGCCGTTGCCGTCAGTTTGGTCGTGGAGTGTCACGTTGATGTCTGGCTGTCGGGTATCAACCGTCGCGTTCGCAGTCAGGTCGGGTGACTGAGTGGTACCGGAATGAGTGATTACTGACGTGAGCGTTGCGGTATACGTGCCATCGCTCGGTGGCGTGCACGTCGCCGTGTAACTGTAGTTCCCACTGGTTGGGACTTCAGTGAAGTCCTCACGCGTGGATGTATGATTTGTTGGCCCGCCGACGACGGCGTTGATTTCGGTGAGTTGCTGTGAGGCTGTGAACTGTGTCGTGAGTGTGCCATTTTCTGCGGCGAGCGTGAGATTCCAGGCGTCGAGTGCGTCTTGGATCGTAATCGTATCCGTTAGCTGATCGTCGTCGACGTGGCTGGCCGGGGATTCACCGTGGATGAATGTCACGTCGTAGGTGCCAGTTTTGGTCGTGTTGTACGTTCCAGTGTAGGTGTAGGGAGCAGTCGTGTCCGTCGTTGTGAACTCATCAAGCGTGAGCGTCGCGTTGTCTGGGCCAGAAATCCCGACTGTAAGTCCGTTGAGTGGCGCTGTTGCGTTGAGCGTTATGGCGATGACGCCGGAGCCGTTGGTTGTCGCGTTCAACGACGCGACATCAAACGCCGTGGGTAATGTTGCGCTGGCAGTTACCGATGGGGTTACCGTTAGGTTGCCCTTACTAGTTGCGGAGACCAGCGTTCCGGTATACGTGCCGGGCGTGGTTGCGAAATCCGCGGTATACGTATATGCGCCGTTCTCGTAGGCTTCCGTGAAGTTCGACCGTGAGAGATTGTACGTCTTGGGGCCGGTAATCGCGAGGTCGATCCCTGACAGTTGCTTCGAGGACTGAAAGCTAACCGAAAGGTTCCCGGCCATAGTGCTATTGGAGAGCGTGAGATTCCAGACGCGTAACTCGTCGATCGTTGCCGTGGCGTACAGCTGGTCAGTATCACGCAATCCAGCTGTTGAGTTGGCTTCCGTGAACGTTACCGTGTACTCGCCGGGCGTCGTCACAGTATACGACCCGGTATACACGTACGGGCTACTCGTGTTGTTTGTCGAGAAGGCACCACTACCCAGGGTTGTGTTCTCCGGCCCGGCGATGTCGATTGTCACGGCGTCGATAGGATCTGTCGCTGTGAAATTGATCTCAAGAGCGCCGCTCTGCGATCCGGCTGCCTGCAGGGTAGTGACATTAAATCGTTGGTCGACGGTAGCGTTCACGGTGAGCGTGGGCGAATCAGTATTTCCATCGGTCGACCGGCCAAACGTGACGGCGGCAGTGTACTCACCATCCCTGTTCGGCGTGTAGTTCGCGGTGTAGGTGTACGTGCCGTCTGAAGTGGTACGTTGGAACTCTTGGACGGTGAAAGATCGGGGGTCTGGACCGTCGATGTCCGCATCGATGGCGGCGAGGGGCTCGGTCGTCTGGACGGTCGTGACAAGTGTGCCGTTTTGGCCGGTGAGTGTCAGATTCCAGATTGTGAGTGATTCATTAATTCGTTCACTTGCTTCGAGTCCCGGGCTAGCATTTTGGCCGTCGGTTGACTCCCCACGCACGAGTGTCACGTTGTATATGCCGTCGGTCGTCCGATTGTAGGCGCCAGTGTACGTGAAGGGTGGGCTGGACGCGGTCGTTGTGAACGCCGACCGGTTGAGCATCGCGGTTTCCGCGCCGGAAATATTGACCGTCACGTTCCGAAGGGGGTCGCTGGCGTTGAACGCGAGACCGAGGTTTCGGTCGGCTGTCGTGTTCGTGCGTAGATCGGTGATAGTGAATCGGACGTCGACCGTTGCATTCGCGGTCAGATTTGGTGACACGGACGCATTGTCGGTGGTGACAGCGGAGAGATTCGCGGTGTAGTCTCCATCCGAGGTTGGCGTGTACGTGCCAGTGTACGTGTAGGTCCCACCAGTGCTGGTCTGTGTGAGATTGGCGGTTGTGCTGGTATTCGAGAGTGAGAACGACTGTGAATCTGGCCCATGGACATCAAGGGTTACGCCAGTCAACTCTCGGCTCGCGTTGAAGCTCGTTGTGAGGGTTCCGGTTTCGTTGACGAGGGTGAGATTCGAGACCTGCAGTGGTTCCGTGATCGTCACCGAGTCATTCATCGTCTCGTTGTCGACTTGCCCGTCCTCGGACTCGCCTCGATTGAAGGTGACGTTGTACGTCCCGTACGCGCCGGGGTCAACCGTCGTCGTATACTTGTATGGTGGTCCTGAGCCGTTGACTGAGAATGTCGATACGTTGAGTGTGTCGCTGGCTGCGCCGGAGATCGTGATGTTTAGTGAGCCGAGTTCTTCGGTGGCGGAGACGTTGATTGTGAGGTTCTGGGTGGCGGTGGCTGTGGCGTTGAGCGCATCGACATCAAAGCGCTCGTCGATCGTTGCGTTCGCAGTGAGATCAGGGTTCGCCGTCTCAGTATCTTCGGCCGCAACGCTCGTGAGCGTCAACGAGTAATCACCATCGGTAGTGGGCGTGTAATTTGTCGTGTACCGATAGTCGCTCCCGACCGTGTGCTCGGTAAAGTTGGCTTTCGACAGGGCAGTTTTCCCGTCCGGCCCGGTGAGTTCCGCGTTGATTTTCGAGAGTGTAACGCTGGAATTGAATGCACCGTACAGGGTTCCAGACTGATTGCTGAGTGAGAGATTGGCGACGGCAAGCGGCTCCTCAGTGCCATTCACATATGCGACCCCAGCGGATTGGGTCGTATTCAACCGATTCTGATCCGCATCGGTAAGATAGCCACTCTGTGCCCCGTCTGCAGTCACAAACCGAATCTGATAGGGGGCTGAACTGTCGACATAGAGCAGTTCCGGCGTGGAGTTCCCGACGACATCTAGTGATCCGACGGGATACTTTCCAGGATTAACCGAAACATCTACTTTGCCATCAAGCCCGACGTAATAGAGGTTTGGCGAGCTCTCGATAAGTGGAACCTCGACTTTGTCGTCGTCATCGAAGTCACGGGGAGCACCAACACCAAGCCCACCATTGGCCCCCAGTGAATAATCTTCGAAGGTTTTTCCAGAATTCATACTCGAATTATAATAGAACTGCTCGTTAGACGTGCCAAGGTAGAGGAGTTCGTCTTTATCATCACCGGTCAGGTCTCCAACACCAAGTGCTGCGTTTCCTGCTATGCCGCCCTCAACAATTGGTTCTGAACTCCCGTTATAGTAGACTTTGCGAATCTTGTTGTTGGAGGTTGTGTAGACGACGACAGGGTTACCTTGGAACTCCGTGGCTGCGAGCGCCGTGTTTGATGACTTTGCGTCAGTCGCGAGCTCTTGTTTCTCGCCGGTTCGATCAATCGCGTAGACCTCTCCATTACTGGTGATGTACGGGATCTCCACATACCAGTCGTCGTCAAGGTTCTCGCCTTTCCCGACGATTTCGGCGCTCACGTTGAACTCGATCGTGTGATTCCCTGAGGTCAGAGCCGTCAAGTTGTCTGACGTTTGATCAACGTAGGCAGTGGTGATAGTCTCGTTCTCGTAGGGAACAGATACATTTGTGTTCGGCTCACCGACAGTGCTGTTGGCCGTAGCCGTGGCTTGGGTGGCTATGCTCGCGACACCCGCCCCTGCTACGAGAAGACCCATGGCCACCCCGAGCAGAAGACATACCCGTAGCTGTGAGTGTCGCACTGTCGGCCACATAGTAACAATTTGGCCGCCAGCACCGATAAGACTGATTGCCACATATTAGCCGATTAATCATACGACGGTGGAATTTTTACGCTTTCAGAAGGAGGAGGTGTAGGGATGAAATCTCGAAGTGAACGGCGACGGTATCCGAGAGTGATAAGCCGGTAGCATGGGGTCGGATACCCAATTTCATCGCGGGCTCCGGTGTCGCTTCTCGCTCCACAAACGCTCACTCGAAGCAGTTGCAACCTCCGGCGAGGCGGGCGATTTCTGGCATGGATCACTAGAATCTCACTCCGCCTCATCCTTCATCCTTATCTGAACACTGCCCCCAGAATCTGTTTCGTAATTGCCGTAAAGAGCGAGGGGGTCTCTCCTCGCGGAAAGATAGGGGATTTAGCTCTGGAAGTTAGAGATCAGGTCAAGAATATCAATACCCGAGAGATCACCAGACTGGTAGTCGGAAATTCCCTGTAGCAACTCAAATGAGTCAATTCCATTATTGTCTTTATCGTATTGATCCACGACTGATTGATTGTCGCCAGCAACGGTAATTTCTTGGTGGGCCTGCGAAGTTGCGCCCTCATTGTCCATGACTTCAAGACTGACACTATAGGTTCCGGAGGTATTGAAGGTGTGCGTGACGGTCATGCCGCTAGCATCGGTCGTTCCGTCCCCATCGAAGTCCCAGTTATATGACGCGATACTCCCGTCGGAATCATCTGACTGGGACGCATCAAACGTCATCTGTTGTCCAACAGTCGGGGAACTTGGAGTCACGGTGAACGATGCGGATGGGGGAGAATTCGTTGAATCAGTACTTTCGACGATTTCCATCCGCTCAGTAACCAGATTCCGTTCCCCACTGTCTGTTGAGGCAACGATGGTCACATAGTAATCAAGGCCACTTGAGAGACCCTCTGGGATCGTGAACTGGATCTGGTTGCCCTCTTCTACCTGTTCGGAGTACAATAGTCCTTGTTCGGCCTGAGCAGCGTCATTATCACCAGCGGCAACGATGACATTCGCAGAGACCGGTGCACTCGCAGTGGTCGAGTAGGTGAATGATACTTCCTCACCAGGAGAGTATTCGTTATTGAGGCCGTTAGTGGTGAGATCATAGGTCGATACCGTATCACTAGTAAAGGAAGAGGCGTCTTGGAATGGGCCGACGGTGGCAACCATCACTTCGCCGGTAACGGACCCGATATCTAGTGTTGCCGTACCGACGCCGGAACTATTTGTCCTGACAGATTCACTACCGATGATCGTGGCATTAAATCCATTTTTCTCAAGGAACATTAGTGAAGAGACATCCGAAATGGGCTCTCCAGTCGACGCATCGGTCGCCTCAATCGTGTAGGTCACCGATGATTCACCATTGGTGGTTCGGAAATCAGAACCCGCCGAAAACGCAACATGCCCGACGTCGCCATAACTGGTTTCTGTCGACTGCTGGCCGTTAACCGTTGTAGCGGCCCGCAGTTCGAACTGCGTCTGGTCTGGTGCAGTAGACGGAATAGAGAACTGATACGTTGCCTCACCGTTGGCATTCGTCGTTACTGTTCCTTCCGTCACGACCGCGCCAGGATACCCAATTACGCCGCTGAGGTCCACTTGTGCACCAGAGACAGGTGTACCGTCGTCTTGAACTGTTACATCAACCGTAGCTGACTCACCAGGCGCCAGTTTCGGATTCCAATCTTCATTCCGGTAGTCCAAAGAGATGTCAACAGATGACGGATCTGTGGTTGATTCTGGGCGTTCTGAGACTTCAATTTCATAGTCACTTACCGCAATCTCCTTGCCGTCAGTCGCGTACAGATTGATCTGGAAATCTGTCTGCTCCGCTGGCGGAGTCCAGGTAGTCAGAAATTGGCCATTACTGCTAGTCGTCGTCGTGATATTCGTGAGGACAGTGCCGTCGTTTTCGACGGATACAACGAGTTCTTGGTTAGCATACCCCGCGCCCTCATCTTTGACTTGGCCAAATATCGCGGCAGTCTGATTGAAGTAGAGGTTGTCTGCCCACGGCGTGTTAAACTGTTGCTTGGCAGTCATATCACCTGCTTCAAGATAGGCTTCATCGCCAGGCTTTGCCGGATCGATATTGTACGACCCCGCCTCATTTGGGGTGTATTTGAACGTAGCAATACCATTCGCGCTAGTAGTTACATTTTTCGTCTGCTGGCCGGTAGGGGTATTGAACGTGAACTGTCGATCGGCGTTGCCCACTGGCTCCCCGTTACTTAATGCTGCTATGGCCGCTGTTGTCGGATGACCGACTTCAATAGCATTATGCCATCCCGGGAATGCAACCGATTTAGCACCAAGATTCGCCTCACCATAGGCCTGATCGGCTACCTCCGAGGAACTGGCCCAGAACTCATATGCTCCGTTTTGGGATGGCGAAATCGATAATTCCGCTGTTCCCTGTGAACCAGTCGTGACATTCTTGGTCAGCACAGCCCCAGTTGGTTTCTCGATCTCAACCGTGATGGGAATATTGGCAACCCCGCTAGGAACTGGACTCGAAGTATTCGTCGCCCCGACCAAGATTTTGAGGCTCTCAGACCCTCCAGCGTGCGTCTGTATTGAGCCGACACTTAGTGTGAGCTCTATATGGGAGCTTCCCGCTGCGGCAGTTGAGCCGGATTGGTCCGTTGAATCACCGTCGGAGGGGGAAGCGGAAGATCCATCTGGATTCTGTGTTTCATCAGCACCAGGCTCTGTTGGCGGATGTGAATCAGTATCTGCTACCGCGATACCACTTGCTCCAACACTCAGTACCACCAAAATTACTACACCGAGCGTAGCCATCCGGTGTGATAGCCGTGACATGTTACACGGCAGGGGTTAATATCCCTGATATATATAGGTTTGCATGTGGCTAGCTATGAGCTGATGGATGAGCTTTCTCACCTCAAATATTCCTGAATTCGTGCTCTCAACAGACTCCGGCTGACTAACTTGCAGCCAGTGTAGTGTTCCAGCAGCGGAGACAACCGAGGAGCAATTTGGCTGTGTTGAACCTGAGACGTCTACTTGAGCGCGAAGACGAGCAGGAAGATAGCGGCGGCAGCTCCAACGAGGGCGGCTGGAATGGTGGTTGGGTCGATGAACGAGAGTGTTGTGGCGTAGTTGAGGGCGATGAGTGCGATGGCGCTGGCGGCACCGCCGATGGTAAGGGTGGCAGCGAGGTGGACGGCTTCGATGTTTCGCGTGGGTGTGTGCCGCCCAATTTCGTGGCCGAGTTGCCATGCAAAGTGACCACTATCCCAGGCGACGAAACTACCGACGATTCCAGCGAACAACAACCAACCGGGGAGTGATTCAACGCCGCCAAAGGCCGACGCGACGAAAACGCCCACACTAGCTAATACAGGGCCGACGGTTTTTGACGGGAGGAGCCGGACCCACATGCTAATCCGGAAGCCAGCGATGATACCTGCGGCACTGATGAGAGTTGCCGTCAGCGCGACGAGCGTGATAGTGGGCGGCCCGTAGAATGCGATGATGCCTTCCGAAAGCCGCTGGTAGGATGGCGCCATCGTTGTCGGGAGCGTCGTGATGATGAATGCCTGGGTGGTTTCGACGAGCGGAGTGGCGACGACGAGTGCGGCAGCGGTGAGTGTGGCACCGCTGAGCAGCGCGCTATATCGTTCGAACGGAACTGCCGCTGATGCCTGTGCAATCCGTTTGAGCACATAACTGATGGCGAGCAAACCGAGAGTCACGCTGATACTGACCGCGAGTACTATGCGGAGTGGCTCGACTTGGGTTGCGGTGATAAGGGATTGGTAGAGTGGATCGCTAACTTCTGCTCGGAATTGTTGTTGCCGGAGAAGAGCGTCGGTCAACACGCCGGCGATGATCAGCAGAACGAAAACCGAGGTGAGTTTGCGAAGCCGTGTTTGGATTGTCTGAAATGTCTCCTCGTGTGCCGTGCCGACGACCTCGAGTACTGGAAGGGCCCGGAGTGCCAGCGCTAGGGTGGCTGTCGTCGTGAAGAGGAGGAGGGCGATTGAGGACAGATTCGGCGCAGTCGCCGCAGGCGAGAGGAAATACGTTGTCACGACGGCAACCCCATCATGGACCAAAGTCGCAAGTGTTTGCTGTTGGCTTAGAGTGGCCGTGCCGAGGATGGCAGTTGTTGCGAGGGTGGTGGCGGCGAGTACTGGGATGATGAGCGTGCGGTAGGTGACATGTACGAGTGCGTGAAGTGAGGTCTGCGTGACCAGGTCAGCGATGGCGACGCAGGCACCAAATACGGCGAGCATCAGGCTTGCAACGACGATGAGTTGTGCGCTGACGGAGAGGATTGCTGTTGCGCCTTGCGCGGCTGTCGGTTGGGGGAAGCGGGTGCTTGAGAGCGATAGTGCGGCATACGTGAGGCCGCCTGCCGCTGCCAGTCCGAGTGGTGCGACCAGCAGCCCGGCAAGGTACTGGGCGAGGACGCGCCACGATGATTGTGTGGCTAGCCACAGCCCACCGGCAAACGTGAGTGCGGCTACCCAAGCAGTCGCAAGCGGGATGAGTAAGCCGAGTGAGGCTGCGATCAGCGTCGTCAACATGATTGTGACACCGACGCTGACGAGCGTTCCCTGTCTCGTTGGTCGCCATGTCGACTCGTCGACAGCCGCTGAGTGGGTCTGTGAGGCCATGTTAGTGGAGATGGGCGAGCGAGCGGGCAAGTGCCGTGTTGATTGGTGTTTCGGGGTGCCAGTCAACGACTGAAAATCCGGCGTCGGTAAGCCGGGAGAGCCTGAGGTCGCGGTGCAGCGCAACGATGTTGCCAGCACTGGTGGTGCGGTCCGTAACATCGGGACTGACGACCGTCACCGGATAGTTGTATGGCTGCAGTCCTCCTGCAAGTTCAAGCGGCCAATCGTCGAGCAAGGGGGTGATAATAACGACCTCGGCGCGCGGTGGGAGGCGTTGCCGGATCGCATCTCCGGAGTCTGGCATTGAGATGTCGAAGACAGCATCACGGGGTGGTTTCGGGGGTATCGATCGGTGCTTCGGGCCCTGGGTCGCGGTTTCCTCAACGGCGTCAAGGAGTTCCGTGGCGTCGGTCGGCGTCTCCGTCGTGACCCACGGCAGATCATTTGGGCCGACGGTAAGGTCTGTGCCTGCGGGCAGGCCGACCGCCGTAAGAATGGTGTCGACATCAGCTGTCTCGAGGGTATCATGCAGGCGCGCACTGACGTAGGCGTTGAGTTCTGTTGCGGTTGGATGGCCTGGTGCCGGACTTACTCGTGTTTGTTTGCGGGCGTCGACGATGAGGGCCGTGCGGGTGGCGTGTTCTTCTCGGAATTCAACTGTTGAGAGGTCGCCTGTTTTGGCGTATTGGCGCCAATTCAAGCGGTTTAATGGGTCGCCGGGTTGATATTCGCGGGTGCGGTGGAATTCAAGCCCTGGGCCGCCTTGGTCGGTTGGTTGGGTGCCTGCTCGATGGATGGGCGTCTTGGTTGGTGGAGTGTCGATTGCGCGAAGTCCTTCGAAGCTGGTGTCGCCGACTGGATCTAGGGTGGTTGTCGCTTGATCGCTGCCGGCGAACGAACGGCCACGGGCGATGGGAGCCGCAAATTCGTGGGTGCCGCGTTTGGCGACAACTTCATACGTTGTTGTTGCAGTGGTTCCGGGTCGCAGTGGGGTGGCCAGGCGTGGTGTTCCGGCGGTAACTGCAAGATCGTCTGGGACGCCGTCAATTACGCGCAGATCTGGGATCGTCGCCTCACCGGTATTCGTGACGGTGAGTGTGACGGGGACGCGGTCCCCGGGACTGGCGGCTGTCATGCCAATGTCTCGTTCAGCGTGGAGTTTAGCGCTGGCAGGAACCACCGAGAGGGCGTCGTAGGCGGCAAATGCAACTGGAATCACGGCGGCAGCGACGACAACTGGACTAGCATAGAGGAAGCCGACCGCGACGAGTAGGAGGGCGGCAACACCGGTTGTCTGCCAGCGCCGCGTCCGAGTAACGTCTGCTGTCATTGTGCGTCCTCCTGTGCAAGGTCCGCGGCGAATGCTTCAACTTCGCGCGCCGTTACACGGACACGCCGAGCGCGCTCGCGTTCTGGATCTAACCAGAGTCGGAGCCGGCTCCAGACTGTCTGTTCGACATCATCGACGTCCGAGAGGAATGCTGCTGCAAGGTGCGTATCCGTCCATGCCCCCTCCGCAAGCACGTCCTCGGGGGTTTCGGATGTTGTCGCGACCATCGCCTGGGTTGTGTCCCGTAGTAGGTGGCGTGCTGCTGTGGCTTCGGCTTCGGTGAGCTCGGTCGCGTCAAGCTCAGTGTCAACGATGTCGTTGACTGATGTTCGATCGTCGTCGATGACGCGTTCCGGCGGCAGTTCTTGGGCGTTAGCATAGCGAGAGGTGCTAGCCGGGTTTCTCGTTGGGGTTGTGCCGCCGGCCCACGCACCGAGGAGGGCGTACAGTATGAGTGCGCCACCAACGCCCGTGAGCAGGAGGTTTGGGTCAGCGTCCTGGAGTGTGGTTTCGACGAGGGGGAGTCCGGGGAGGTGTGTGGCGGCGTCTGGTTCGAATGTGTAGATGAATCCGAATCCGAGTGCAAGCACGCCGAGGCCACCGCTGACGAGTGTGCGGCTGCGCATCACTCCTCGCCTCCGGATTTCGAAGTATCGTCAGTTGTGTCCGTCTCTGCGTGGGCGGCCGCTTCGATCGCTTGGCTCGCTGTCTCAACGCGTTCGAGTCGGGCTGATGGCTCGCGATGCCCGTATTCGATAGCGCGGAACTCGTTGCGCAGTGTGGCAACCGCCTCACGTGGGAGGTCGTCTCTGGTGACTGCGTGTGCCGCGAGTTCGCCAGGTGTGTATCTGTTGGGCCGACGGACGGACACGTGGGTGAGCAGCGTGTCCCAGGCTTCACGGAAGGTCCGATAGTCGGATTGTGTCTTAGCCTCGTCGCCGCGCTGGATGGATTGGGCGTGGTCTGTAATATTGGCTGCCATCGCCGTTGTCCGGGTGGTGATTCGTTGCCGAAGGGTGTGCAGCCACGTGGTGAGTCGTGTGGCGAGTGCTGTCGGAGAGAGTTGTCCGCGAAGTGTTGCTAGAATCGCGAGGATTGCTGCGTGGAGCGTCTTGCTGCTGCGGGCGATCCATGCGGCTGTTGTGGTGGCAACGTACACGAGCGCGTTACTGAGCCATCGAACAGATGCGATGAGGATACCGAGTAGCCGTGTCACGAGGGTGCGGGCACTAACGGCGGATCGTCGTTTGGTGTATCCGAGTGCACCGAGCAGCACCACGAGCCCGCCGGCGGCAATCGCGATATTTTGATAGATTCCCTGTACGTTCGTGGTTGCGGTTTGCTCGAACTTGCGGACTTGGAGGGCGGCAGTCTCAGCAAAGGGGAGGCGTGTTGTGAGCGTGCCATCTGGGCCCGTTGTGCCGACCTGATTGCCGTTGAGGTGGACTGGAGCACCGGCAACCACAGAGTCATTTAGTGTGACCGAGACGTCGACGCGAGTGAATGGGAGCGCGAGCGGTGCCGCTGGGGTTGCTTCTGCGGTGAGCTTGGGCAGTCGAATCGATGTATTTCCGGTGACTTGGCCGCGCTCGACGTGTAGTGTTGTGTTCCCGGGGTCCGCTGGCAGTGTGAGTGTCGCCATGCCAGAATTGTTGGTGCTGGCAGTGTGGTCGCCATCGAGGCTGACTGACGCATTTCGGAGCGGGACATCATCGACGGCAGCCACGACTCGCACATGATTTCCGGTTACCGGCTGTCCGAGAATCGAGACAGAAGCATTCGTAGCTAGCGTATACCGTTTGGTTGTGTTGTTTCCAGGATCACGTATCTCAGCGTGCGTCTGACTAGTGGTTGTCGTGGGGTTTCGATTGCCGTCTCGAGTAATGCGATTGGTGGTCCGGACGTTGGGCGGCCGATAGCTCTGCTTTCCTGTGAGCGGTGCTGGCGTCGTCGCTACGTGCGATGGATTCCGCGCCGTAGACGGACCGGTTGGCGCTGTGACGGAGATATTCAGCGTGGTGGCGTATGGTACTGCGCCAGCTACGCTCCCGGTCGTGTTAGTCACGCCAATCTGATCGCCGTTAAACGAAACGCGTGCGCCCTCAACGGTGGTTTCCTGCTGTGTAACCGTGACAACCACTGTCACTCCCGGAACCGGCTCACGATTCAGCGTCACATTCAACGGGATGCTTTCCTCACCGCTCTCCGAGTTCTCTTGTGTCCCTGACTCGGATTGGTCCGGCTCATCGCTGGACGAACCCGACGACGTGGGATCACTACCGCCACTACTTGACCCGCTCTGGCCACTACTGGATGAGCCTGTTTGACCCGGTGCTGTGCCTGTTGGCGCTGGTGGGGACTGGCTGTCTCCACCTGGGCTGTTACCGGGCTGGTTGCCGTTTTCTGCCTGTTGGGTACTGCTCGCTGGTGGCTCACCCGGCGACCCAGCGAGACTAGCGGGGGTGTACTCGCTTGTGGAACTCGCATCACTATCGGTTCCGATTGCTTGTGCTTCTTGGGCGTGGCGCTCGCTGGCGGGTGTCGGGTCGAACCGCACCCATCCAACGTCGGCGAAGTACACTTCAACCCACGCGTGGGCGTGGAGCGCGCGAACCGTGTACTGATTCTGGCCCGACTGTTCGCCGGGTGCATACCCAACCACGTAGCGCGCGGGGATGTCTTGTGCGCGCAGCATCGCGGTCATGCTCGTCGCGAAGTACTCACAGTACCCCGCCTCCATATCTTGGACGAACTGGCTGGCAACGCCGTCAGTGGGCGGGTCTGGAACTGAAAGTGAGTAGTTCTTGGTCGTCTCCAGCCAGGCCTCGATTCGCTTTGCAGTCGCGTACCGAGACGTCGCCCCCTCTGTAATGGTTGCGACAGCGGGGGTGAGTGCAGCGCGTTCGTCCGGCGGCAACTGCGTGTACTGCTCGGCTAACGCGGCCGGATCAGTCCCACTCGTTGCTTTCAGCACTGTGGGATCTCGCGGTGGCCGATAACTACTCGCAGTATACCGTGTACCCGCGGGGAGTGTCTTGGCGGCATGCACTGCCTGTGTGGGCGTCACCTGAAGGTCTGCACCGCTGCGAACGCGGTGTGGCCTCCATGCTGTCGGGAGTGCTGTCGCGGCCTTCTGGAAGCGGACGTCGTAGGTGAGCTGTGACCCGCTTCGCGCCGCCTGAATTGGCGGCGAATACGCGCTTGCCGTCCCAGTCTGTTGCCAGCCGCTGCCAGTGTATCGGTCGTACGCGTTCGTCCGCCAGTACGCCGGCCGATCAGCAGTCACGACAAAATGCACGTCATCGTTCCGTGACTGGAACGCTGACTTGTTCCCCGATGAGAGGCTGCCACCAACACCCGTCTGTTGGCCGGGGGAGAGCGCGCCAAGCTGTCCACCCCCGGCTGTTGCGGCGCCGGATCCAGTCGCTGCTGTACCTTGACTCCCAGATCCACCGCTGGACGCACCGGCTGGGGGTGGCCCGGAACCGCTGCCGGTAGGGACTGGGACAACGGAACTGGCGGGTGTTTCACTTGCGAGTGACCCCAGCGCGGGCGTTAGGCCAGTTGCTAGGACAACTGCAATAATGATGAGGAGCGTGAGCGCGGCATTCCCCCACTGCCGTGACCGGCCGGTTTCAACGAGCTTCGTCTGTTTGTCACTCATTCGTTCTGGGTAAGCGCCCTCACTGCCGGCCTCCAAGCATCCGGATAGCATGACATGCTCCGCCAACCATTAAAAATGTTGCCAGGTCACCCGTACTTTCTCGGGACACGAGCTGTGTGGGATCAATCCTCGGTCGTGACGCCCGGCACAGCAAGCCGGTCAAGCACGTCCTCGATGATCACCGCACGCTCGACGCCTTTCGCGCTCGCTTCCGCAGTCAAGACAAGCCGATGCTGGAGGGCGGGGATGGCCATCGTCTTAATATCGTCTGGAACCACATAGTCACGGCCTGCAACTGCCGCGTGAGCACGGGACGCCTCGAATAGCTTCTGAATGCCGCGCGGACTCACACCGACGTCGACGCGGTCGTCGTCACGGGTTTGACGGCCAACCCGAACGAGGTACTCACGAAGCCGTGTTTCGACATCAACCGTCTCTGGCACATGTTGCAGGTCAGCAACCGTTTCCACACCATCCAGAACTGGCGTGACGCTGGGGACGTGTTCGAACCGATTCGCCCGCCGATCAATCAACTCTAATTCCCCTTCCAGCCCAGGATACCCCATACTGGTTTTCACCATAAACCGATCCCGCTGGGCCTCCGGCAGCCCAAACGTTCCCTCCTGTTCGACTGGATTCTGTGTCGCAATCACGAAAAACGGACTCGGCAACTCGTGTGTCGTTCCATTCACGCTGACTTGCCCTTCCCCCATCGCCTCAAGCAGTGCCGCCTGCGTCTTCGGCGGGGCGCGATTAATCTCGTCAGCCAGAACCACGTTCGCGAACACGGGACCGGGCTGGAACTCGAATGTTTCTTCGACCTCATTATAGATATTCGACCCCGTGATATCCGCCGGCAACAAATCCGGCGTAAACTGAATCCGCGAGAACTCCAGCCCCAGAGCCGTCGCAAAACTCTGGGCAGTCAGCGTCTTCCCAGTACCAGGCACGTCTTCAAGGAGTACGTGGCCATCCGCGAGCAGCGCTGTCACGACGCTTTCAAGGAATGCATCGTCCGCAATCACTGCCGCTTGCACCGCATCAAGCACATCCCCCACACGATCACGCGCTGTCGACGAGTCCATACGATGACAGGACAATCCCGATAGCAAATAACTACCGCTCCACCCCAAACCCCACACTCTGGCAGAACGACATGGTATTCCTATCTTGAAACAGCGAGAGAATCCCGCCCTTCCCGCGAAGGACGAACGTTCCGGCGCTCTGTCGGAATCGAGGACTGAGCAGGGCGAGAGCCAACGGCCTCGGGGTCAAGCCTCGTGGCAGCCGCCTTGTGCCACAATTCCTTTGACTGGCGTACACTGGGAGGAGACTCAGAGGTATTCGCTTCGGAGCCGCTCGATATAGGCTCTGTCCCAGTGTTTCGTCTCAACAAAGTACGTGAGCACGGCATCGACGTATGCCGTCGAGAGAATTCCAGCACGTGCGAGCGAACAGAGGACATGCGGCGTAGTGAAGAGCGTGTTTCGGTCATCGAGGGCGAGCGAGACGAGGAGATAATTCGTGGTGTTGAATTCGTCGGTGAGAACCATCGCGGCTTGGAGATCGTTTGCGAGCCAGATCGCGTGTGATTCGCCTGTGTCAAGTCCATAGGTTAGCGGCGCTTCGAGTGCCGCTTCGACATTATGCGTCGTCAGGTGGTGGGCTGCCTGGAGCACGAGGTCGGCGGCCCTAGCAAGGAGGTCGTCGCCCACAGCAGCCTCCCCAATCGCTCCCATCACCACGTCCGGAACGTGGACCTCATACGTCGCGAGGAGTGCTTTGAGTGGATCTGCTCCCGTTGGCGCGCGGTCGCTGGCGTCGACACGGACTGTCACAAGATTCAGCAACGAATTCGCATCAATGACAATCGTCGATTGGCCCGCCATCTGTTACGCCGACTCGTCGCTGACCGACCACGTCTCGACCTTCTCTTCGTAGAACTCGTCGTCACTGGGAAGTTCGTTGTCGAGGACGGGCCCGGGCGGCGTGCGATCAATGGAGTCGCGGAGGAGTTTCAGCAGTTTCAAGGCGGAGCCTCCGGCCTCAAGGAACGAGTGGTTCCGACACTGAGTCGGAAGGACGACGTGAGTAGGCCGGACAGGAAGCCGACACGGGAGGAAACAAACAACGCCGAGTGACGGTGACTAACTCGCTCTCGAAACGCTTTTTCACGGGCCTACCCAATCAGCAACCAGTGATACCGTCGCACACGTCGCCGGTATCACCGGCCGCAGTAGCCCGGCCCCAAATGGTGGAGACGTCGACCCTGAAGGTCGTTCGGTACGGGCGAGGAACACCCTTCCTCCCCGGCGACAACTGACGGCGAGTCCCACATCAAAGCCCCTCCCTCAACGAGCGAGGTCACTAGACCGAGCGAACTAGGGTGGGGTCGGTTACCCGCATCGCCGCTTCCGTCCCGAGGAGATCCTCGATCGTCTGGTAGTCCGCTCGGCCGTCGTAGTAGGCTTGCTTGAGGCGAGCGCGAAACTCGTCGTTGTCCGTCAGCTCCGCGAGTTCGTCCTGTAGGGCGTCGATGAGCAGCTGCGTGCGGGAGACATCGAGGAGGTCGGCAGCCCGATCAGCACGCTCGACGAGCGACCGTGGCGCGTTAAAGTCGACGCGCGTTTTTTCCTCCGCCATCACACCTTATGTGTAGGTCCTACACACAAATAAGCGTGGTGTCCCTAATTCGAGGCGGAATCGCTCATTCAGAATCCCGGCAGGCAGTGGACTGCTTGTGACCTTGACTACGAACTATCTTGATACAGCGAGAGAATCCCGCCCTTCCCGCGAAGGACGAGCGTTCCGACGCTCTGTTGGAATCGAGGACTGAGCAGGGCGGGAATGAATCGCGTCAGCTCTGGTGAGGAACTGCCGTGTTACTGCTGGTCTTGGGTCTCCACCGTGTCAAGTCCGGCTTCTAACACCTCTGCATAGGCTTCCGAGAGCGTCAAATCGTTTGCTTCTGCGTAGTCTTTGACTCGACCGCCGAGCGTGTGTGTGATGTCGATGTTCGGGCGCATGACGAAAGGACTTTTAGCGTTGTGGTGAGGGCGCTAAGCCCCCGTCCTCAACGAGCGAACGAAGTGAGCGAGTAGGGCGGGGATACAGCGCTCGCACGAGTGCCAAAAACCCGTATCAGAACACTCAACAATCCACGCACGCTACATATACCCACGTCGCATGAAGTACAGTCCACGATACCGGCTCCTTCCGACGACCGACCAACGGGAGAGCCTCGACTGGACTCGCGACATCGTGCGACAAACCTACAACCACGCCCTCCACGAATTCAACAAAATCCCTGAAGACGCTGGCACGCTCAGACAACGCGTCTGGCAAGTCCGCGACCAACTCCCCGCCCTCAAAGACTGGTGGACCAGCCTCAAACAAGTCTGGTCAACCGTCCTGCAGAAAGCCGTCGAACGAATCCGCGATAATATCCAAAACCTCGGGAAGCTCAAAGCCAAGGGGTACAACGTGGGGTCGTTGAACTGGAAGGCACCGCGTGAGTTCAGGAGTTTCACGTACCGGCAATCGGGCTTCGAACTCGACAAGAAGAGTGGCCCGAAAGACCGAGCAATTCTCCAACTCAAGAAAGTCCATGGCGAAACCATCGACATTCCAGTTCGGTTTCACCGGGACCTCCCCGACCACGACACTATCAAAGAGGTCACGGTCAAGAAAGAACCCACGGGCGCGTGGTACGCCAGTTTCTGCATCAAAACCGACACACCAGACAAACCAGACCCTGAGAACATCGACCCGGATGACACTGTGGGTCTCGACCTCGGCATAGTGAACTTCATCCACGACTCAGACGGCCGCTCGGTCAACCGTCTCGACCTGTCCGACGAGCGCGAGTGCTTGGAACGCGAGCAACGCTCGCTCTCCCGGAAAGAGTACAAGTCGAACAACTGGGAGAAGCAGCGCCAGCGCGTCGCCGAAGTCCACGCGGACATGTCGAACAAGAAGCGTGATTACAAGCACAAGCTCGCTCACGCGTATACGACCGCGTACGACGCGGTGTTCGTCGAAGACCTGAATGTGAAGAGGATGCTTGAATCCCGACAGAACGTGCGGAACAAGGCCGAGGTCGGTTGGCGTGACTTCATCACGATTCTCAAACATCATGGCCGCAAACACGGCTGTCACGTAGTGGAAGTCGAAGCGCGGGGCACCACGAAAGAGTGTGCGGAGTGCGGGGTGGAGACGGCGAAGCCGTTGTGGGTGCGAGAGCATTCGTGTCCGGCGTGTGGCTTTGAAATCGACCGGGATTGGAATGCTGCATTCAACGTCCAGCAGCGCGGTTGGAATAAACTAGGAGTGGTTCACTCCGAAGCAACGCCTGCGGAGACTGCGACCGCTGTGGATGCTCTCGAAGTATCTGCAAGTCGCGTCGTCGAAACAGGAAGCCCCTGCCTCAAGGAGTCGCCGAAGGCGACGAGTAGGCAGGGGTAGTTCACTTGAGGTCGTAGTTGGTTCCGGGTGTGGCGTTGGTTGTGAAGTTGTCGGGGTCGAAGTTCTCGCGTTCGTGTTTGAGGTACTTCACGCTCTCTGGGGTGCCTTCTTCCTCACTGAATCGCCGGGTCGCTTCTTCACGCGTGAGACGTGGCCCTTCGTAGTATTCGTGGTGGTATTCATTCCAGGCGTGGCGGTGTTCGCTGGGGAGTTGGCGGTGCCACATGCGGTATGGGGGTTTGTCGACGCGATGGATGTGAATATGACAGCTTTGGCAGAGCGGGATGATGTTCTCGACGCGGTCGTCGGTGTCGTCGCCGTTGACGTGATGGAACGACAGTTTATCCTGTCGGCGCTCGCCAAGGTTTGTTTCGAGCCATTCCTCGGGATGTCGTCCACAGACGACACATGCGTCCCCCCAGCGGTCAAACACCGCTTCCTCCAACTCTTCGGACCGCATCAGACACCCACCCCGAATTGGCCGTTGCAATCTCGCCGACGGACGCCCTGTTGAGACGGGACACCAGCGTCTCGCTGTTCGACAACCTGTAAGCAACGCCGGCTGTGGACTCCTCGATGCGGTTCTTCGGTGCTCTTGTGGCGATGGTGCTGTGTCCGCCGGGATTCCCTTTGTGGCGTGCGTCTGTTCGGTCGCCGCCTGTGGACTGTGGATTGATGGCTCGTGTGTGAGTGGTTCTTGCAGGGTTGCCTACTCGGTGAATGTGCTTGTTGCATATGTTCTCGGGGTCGAATCAGACTGCTTGCTGGGATCTGTTTCCACACGTTGCGCGATGAATTGAGGCTCCGCGGCCGTCACCTCCGTCTGGTGATTAGGGCGTTTGGACTGGTCGCGACCAGTGGTCGACATCGGTGACGGTATCTTGACCGACGAGCTGCCAGTCCCGGTTCCGCCAGACTTCTTCAATCCGCTGCCACTCGTCGCTGTTGTTCGACTGAGGGACGAACCGGATGCGACGTCGCGTCCCAGAGTGATCAGTGAACTCAATGACTTCCTCACAGCGAGTCCCGGGCGTCATCGGCTGCGTGGGTGTCGCGGTGCTCTGTGGCGTGGGACAACTGCTCTGGGCGGATCGATCGCCGCTCTTCGTGTTCTCATTGGACATTCTTTCACCGGCACGCTCAACACGTGCCCTCCACCCAAACCCCGGGGGGTACAAACAAATCCAACCGCAGCATCCCCAGCTTCCCCTTCGGTTGCCGTTCCTAGACCACGCCGGCGTTACCATAGCAGTCGAAACCTCTGCATCCAGAGAGTCCAGCGGCACCGGTCACACGGCTTGCTCGTGGTGGGGATGTTCTCAGTGGCGAGCTTCGGATTGACGGGACGAGGGTTGGCGTTCGTCACGTCGCGGCGAGAGTTGTTGAGTCCGGTCAGTCGCCGACGAATAAGGATTTTGGTACTGCCATCCACCGCAGCATCGGCAGCAGCACATCAGTCCACCTTGTGTTGTCAGCGGGAATTACATGCTAAATCGCCGGACGGGGTGGTAACAGCAGCACCAGTTACCGACTAAGATAGTGATTGTCGTCATAGTAGTGATTGTAGCGGGGGGCGTGAGAAAGACAGGAGGGACCCAACGAACAGGGGGAAGGAAACGAGTGGCCCGCTGAAGATGGACAGCCATCAGTGGCTGAAGCGCTCTGAAAAGCCGCGGTTTCGGATGGTTTCTGGACTGGCGGTGGCACTGTTAGCAAGGTCTGATTGTCAGGTACTCACTCGTGAATGGGCTTCAGGGTGGGGTTCTCGGTGGTGCGGTGCAGAGAGTGCGTAGGGGTTTCTCAGTCAGCCGAAGACTAGTTCAACACGGTAGATGTATCCACGCTCGTACTGATGTGGTTCGGAATGTTTCTGCGATCTTTCGGTTACGTTACTCGGTGATAGGGGAATTTGGGGGTTTTTATACTGGCACCCATCGTAGATCGGCGAGCTTGGTCGATTCTTGAGGATCTGGTGAGAGATGAGAGTGGACACTTCTTGAGATTATTATACGCTGAACAGGCGCAATACCACGGCGTTCACGCCGTGGATACGCGCCGTCACCTGGGACAGTATCCACGTTCGCCAGCACTCTGAGTTTCAGAATGCTGGCGTTTAAGTGACAGGCAACCCTACTAATAGGTAGGAATCGGTCGGAACGGAGCGGATTCCGAACCGTCCTTCGGAGGCGGCCTGTCCGCCCTCGTAACAAGGCAGTATCCGAAAGAACAGCCGGTGAACGCCACATTCCAGAAGAGTGTGGGCGCGTGCCGACTGTTCAAAGCAAACCAGACGATACCCCCAAGTCCGCTGATGCCTGCTGGCGTCCCCGTGGCAAAAACAACACGTCGGGACGCCATACACGGTCAAGGATAGGGGTAACGGCCACTTGGCATGGCCAGCAGTCCACCAGTCCGATACCGTGGGCCTACCCGTGCCCGAAAGGGCTGGTAGTCCGGTGATTGGACTGCACACCTGAAACTCCCACCGCTCGGGATTCCTCCGCGTTTACGCGGAGGAGGATGTCAAATTGTCTCAGGCTTGCTGGATGTCGGTTAGGGTTCGTCCACAGTATTGACGTTGGCACCGCTGTTTCGGTATGTTGTTCGGGGTTTGAACGGCTTAGTCTCCCGGCTATTGCGTCAGGTGATAGTTATACAGATTCGAGGAGAATACCTGCGGCCTGTAGCCGCAGGCAGGATGAATCCGACAACACGGACACAATCCACGCTTCGATAGCCCGTACTAGATTTCTAATCTATCCTTTGAAGTGGCAGGCACTCATACTCAAGAGTAGGAATCAGGCTGGAACAGAGTGATTCCGCCTAGTCCTACAATGGCGGCCTGCCCGTCCCAAGCAATCAAACAATAATCGGAACCAGTCGGGTGAACGGTCGGTTCCTATCTGTCTTCGAGGAGAGAATCCCGCCGTTTACGGCGTTGACGACACGCGTTGGGTCTCGTTCGCACACCAAAACGCTCCGCGTTTTGGGGACGGGCGTGAATCCGACAATTCCTCCACGAATCACGTGCTGACGCCGATACGGCTATTTACGTAGCAGCAACTCGGAGCATGACGTACACCGAGGCGGTTCGCCGCCACCTAAATGCACAATATCGGGACTCCGAGACCCAGAACGTTCGAGACACCCTCTCGAAGGGCTGTGGTGTCTCACCCAGGATAACTCCGAGTCCAGTGAAGTCTGGGGGACTTCCGTGAGGCAAAAACAACCCTGGGAGTCCCGATCTGACCGAGGATAGGAGTTCCCGGGGCTTGGCACTCCCAGCACTCCCACTCGCTATAGACCGCGAGCATCCCCTCAGATTCGCACTGATTGGATGCTCGGTGGAACTGCAAACCTGAAATCTCCAGCACTCAGGATTTCTCCGGCTTTAGTAGTTCACAGAAGTTTTGGGTACTCCACGTGCCAGAGATAAGGTGGAGAGGCTTTCTTCGACTGAGTCTTCATCCCAGTTCACCCAGAAGTTTCGTTGGTCACTATAGCCGGAGGGAGATGTCAATTTGTGCGGTTGTGTGGCTCGCTGAGCATCTACTACGCCATTTCATTGGTGTTCGGTGTGTGATCGCTTCCGGCTATCGTTGTCTCTCCCGGCAGCGGCCGCCAGTCGTTTGCAGGGCTATGGGTCCCTCCTGAGTGGGTGGCCACACTCCATGTTCATAACAGCTATTTTTGCATACAACATCTACTATGTTAGTCGGGGATTGCTGCTGCTGTGTTGCTGCCTGCTTGCGGTTTCTGGTGGTGCTGGTGCGGTGGAAAATTGGTGCTGCATGGGGTGCTGCTGGTGGTGGTGCGGTCCGAACACTGTCGCTACTGAGTGGGTCCAGCACGGGTTGTTCATTCACCTTGGAGACGACGATTGGACCAGCTCAGGGTGGGGCGCTCGTTTGGGGTGGGTTCTGTCAGTACGCCCTCAAGTCGGGGGTGATGACCGTGAGCGCTACTGAAGTGGCGTCCAACACCCCAGTGTCGGCAGAACGGGAGTCCACCGACAAGCACACCCCTTCAGCCCTGTCTCTTACCCGTAAGTCCGGGGTGCGCTAGAACAGCATTTGGACCGCTCTCGGTAGCGACTTGGAACTGGTAGAGACACACGGGGATACGAAACGCGATCGGCGATCGGCTCCCAGCCACGGGGGTGTTCAAACTACCCTGGGAACACAACAGGAATCCCGTCCTATACCCGGTGAAACCGTAGAATCATGGATCTCTATCTTTTCTCGACACTGGGACGGTTCATTCTAGTGACACGAGTTGTGGGTAAGAGACAGCGCTTCAGCCGTGGGTCACTGACTTAGTGGGGATTGCGTTATCGACTGTCGGCTTCCTCCCCGGCCTCAAGGGTCTGGGTATCCGCCTCGACTGCCGATGAAATCGGACACTACTGGCAACACATCCGTCAGTAGTGTACTCGCTGGCGGGGCTGATGGTTACGGCGGCTCGTAAGGTGGATACCGCCACTGGCGAAGGTCGTCAATCATGTAGGCGATCCTGTCGCGATCAAGGTCGAACTCGAGCCCGTAGGGATCAATCGTTCGCAGCCACGTACAGAGCCGGGGAAAGACTTGGTCAATCTCTAGCGGGTCGGCGTCTGTTGCGACGGTGTACTGATCGAGAAATCGCTCGATGACTTCTCGAGTGAACGATGGCGATCGATACCGGGGGTCGTCGTTCGTAACCCACGCTGGCCGGTGGTGATACTCTTGAAATCCGCGGGCTGTTGGCGTTAAGATGGTTCCATAATACAGCCCGGTTGCGAGAAATGCGGGGGCAATGGGCGTTTGGAGCGGTGCCCAAGACGCTGCGAGGGCGTCTGCCGTTTGGAACTGCGTGCTGTGGTCGCCGTTGGCGCCACAGATGACAAGCTCGTCATTAACGCGGTGACAGGTCGGAAGCGACGCGACGAGCGCCTCGGGTGTCCATGGCTGTGTCCAGTGTGCGAGCTGCTCATTACCGCCCCATAACTCGAGGGAGCCGTCAGGCGTTAGCCACCACGTAGGAGCGGCAGCCGACCGTGGGTACACCACAGCTGCGCCATTGGCTTTGAGCGGCTGTGAGGTTGTGTACAGCCGTACTTTCTTTGGTGTTGTGTCGTGAAATGGGTGGGCTAGCAGAGCGGCGACACGATCGGCAGTTTCGTCGGTGTCGGCAACGATGTACGCGGTCGTCTTTTCACGGGCAGCGGCGCTTACAAGTGCAATGAGATCACCGGCCCCGAGCGTTTCGTCGGTGACGACGAGGACTGGCTGTACGCCTTTCTCCCGGACAAGTTCGAACGTGGCAGAGGGGTACCAGCGCGGGTCTTGGAGCGTCCCCCGTGTCTGTAACCACGTTATCGCAGCCTGCGTGTGTTCGTTGTCGGCATCAACGTCGAGGGTTTCGATTGGGTCGACCGACGATGCGATTCGGTCATTCGTCGTCCCGGGGACCGTACCTGGGGCCTCACGAAGGATAGACTCGACACTGTATGTGAACGGCTCCCAGCCAGCGCGTGGTGGCCATTGGTCGCGGTCGTAGTAGGCGGGTGCGTGAGTAAGAAACACCGGGAGCGTCTCTGCGTCGACGGGGAGCCAGGGATCGACGTCGAGCACGTCGTATTCGCGCAGTTGGGATTGGCTTGGCGTTCGTTCTCGTAAGGCATCGAACGCCGCAGGGCTGCGTGCGAGTCGCCGGCGGATATCCGGCTGGTGGTCCTCGTCGCGCTCGAGTGCACGAATTTTGTCGGTGTCGAGATACAACCGCGGGGTCTCGCGGTCGTCACCGATCACGGGCGCGTCTGCTGCGGTATTCCACGTCCCTGTAAGCGGCAACCGCCATGACGACGTGATTGCGTCATCGGTGAAATACGTCGCCGGATCGATGGTGCCGTCATTGAGTGCGGTGGCATGGTCACTGTCGCTCACCCACTGGCGGTTGGGATCGTAGATTGCTGCCCGAACTGACACCTCTCGATCGGAGCCAGCGTTCCGGACGAGAATCCGAATGACGTGTGCCAGTCCGTTGTTGATGAGTGTACTGAGATACTGCCGAAGCGCCGTTCGTGGATGGGAGCGATCTGAATTCCGGGAGGGCTGAGAGTAGGTGATGTCTGCGTCCGGTGTGTTCGGGCCGAGCAGACACGCCGTTAGTGCGGGTGTCGCTCCTAATTTTGTTGCTTCTACGATCTCAAACCCAATCTGTCGGGGTAACTCTTCTTGGGCGGCCCGGATAAGTGGATAGTTCGCCTTGAGTGTTCGGTCCCCTGCCGCCAGCAGCAACTCTTGTGACTGTGCGCCGGTATGAATGGTCGCCTCAACGAGATCATCCGGCTGGCGGGTCGCGGTGTACACTGCTCGGGCGAGATCATCACTCAGTGATGTCTTCCGTCGCTCATCGGGAGTGTCGACGCCCGGCCAGCGAAGTCGAAGGAATGTTTGCTGTAGTGACATACTCAAAGCTGGTGGAAGTGGCTATAGTGTGAGGTCAGCGTCAGCGTCGATACCAGCGAGATGTGGCGAGACGAGCCCGCGGGGAAACACCCAGGTGTAGCCAACAAGTGCTTTCTTCCCCCCGGACATGTCTTTTCGGTCGATCTCATCGGGCAGGCCTTTACTGAACCAGCCCGTGTTCGGGGCGTCTTTACTGGTACACCACCGGTAGAGACCCATCATCGCCGTGTGACACTTATTAACGGGGAGTTCTGCGTCGGGAGTCTCGGTGAGGAACGCTTCTGTGATGTCCATCCCGAACTCCTCGTACCGGTCCATTTTGCCCCCGGCGCGCTCCCACTTCGGTGTGGCGTCGTACTCGACGAACTCACCGGTGTCTTTGCTTTTTGCGCCCGTCTCGTGCATGATTGTCACGTACTGGAGATAGCTAATATCAATCGGGACGTGTGGCGTTGTGACGCGAGTCCATTCCCGTGTGAACGCGATTTCGTTCTCGTAAGTGAGCGTCTCACCGTCACGGGTAGTAACGACGTATTTACCGTCTTCTTTCTGTGCAGTCGCACAGCCATGGGTGACCTCGGTGAGATCCGCCTCAGCCGGACAGCGAGTGACGACCTCGCCGTCAATGACGTGGACGAGCATGCCATCAGGCGTGAGATACCAGGTTGACTCGGATTTGGCGGTGACGAGCATTTCACCCTCAACTTCGGGAATCGCGTCTCCCTGAAACGTTCGTACTCCGTACTCTGTCCGTTCACTGTACGTCGCATAGAGGAGTTCGTAGGCGCGGTCAGCAGCCGATTCGCTTTTGAATACGAGAATGACGTGGCGGTCCGCAGCTATCGCGCGTTCGACGTTCGTGAGAATGTTCGCTGGCTTGGACTCGTTTTTCCACTCCGGTTCGACGTTGACCACGTCGCTATCGACCTGTTTTTCGAGGATATTGATGTATCCATTATCCGGATCGAGTTCTTGGTCCGGCAGCGACGCTCCGTCCTGTTCGACACGGTTGATCTCGTCGCCCCGAGCACGCGCAAATGTCATGAAATCGTCGCCGAGTGTGAGGTGACTGTCACTTCCATCAGTGGGATGTCTGCGTTCGGCGTCGATGGTTGACTCTGGTGTCTCCCAGTCGGTCCGGACGTCGATGTCGTGTATCTGGCGTGGCGTAAATGTCGGCGCATCTCGAACCGGAGAGTGTCTCCACGGATCGATCTCGTAGTAGTGTGCGTACCGTTTCGTGAAGTAGCCGATCGTCGCCGGGGGAATCCAGAACCGGCCGTAGTAGCCGTGGTCTTTTGCCGTTGGCTCCCAGCCAGTTGACCCGTTAAGCAGTCGTGGAAAATCATTATGGCCGAGAATGATCTCTTTCAACTTCTCGACTTTCAGTCGGTGTTGGAGTTTCGTATCATACCGTTTTCGCATTGCGTCCCTGATGGAGACGGTGTGGACCGTTTGCCCGTTGATCTGCCGGTCATAGTCGATGTGGAGGTAGTCTTCGATGTTGATGTCGAAATTCGACGTAAGACCGGTGGATGTAAACGCCCGCCCGAAATCTCCGGGCGCGCCTTCTTTGACGAGTCGGGCGAGTCCGCGATCACCTTGGTGTGTGTGGTCGCCTGACAGCGTTGCCAGCCGGGAGGTCATATGGAGCTTTCCGTCACCGGGCTCAGTGATGAGCTGGTGAACGAACGGCTCACGCGCGTGTGTGAGTGCGTCGAAGACTGTTTCCATCGCATCCGGGTCGACTTTGCCAACGCCGGAAACCTCCTCAGTGTCTTCGTTGACTAACCGGCACGTGGAGGTGGCTCCCCCAGCCGAGATTGGGTCCAGATTGAAGTCACCAACCTCGATATTGTACACATCGGGGAAGGCCGTATTTACTGTCTCGTACGCTACGTTGAGGATGCTTTCTATAACCTGCTCGTTGAAGTCGGTAATCTCAGGCTGGATTGCGCGGCCATCGACGAAGTGCGGGTTGATATGGAACGCGTGACATGTGACCGCCGCAACGTCAATATCCGGACATGGAATCGGCCGCGGATACGTTAGCGCCTCGACTGGCGCCTCAAACTTCTTTTTGAGCTTCGTTATTGATTCCGCGACTGCATCGCCCGTTTTTTCTGTGAGTTTATTTTTGTAATCCGGGTCCACTGGCGGTGTTGCGTGGACGGCACCGCGTCTAACGTATCCATCATCGTTTGTGGCGATCCACAAATTGGGGCGCTGTTCGTGTCGTTTAAATTGCTGTTCGACGGTGTCCAGCGAGAACGTTTGCTGGCTCATACAGACCCCCTCCACTGCGGCAGGTGGGACGGTAGTCGTGCCGTGGTGTATCTACGACAGGTCTCGTGTTCGCTCATCCTGTACCGATGACTGACGAGGGGGGTATAGAATGAGATTTCTCGAATTCGAGACTCGAATCTCCAAAAGAAATATATATGAGGAAGGAGGACCCCTCTCCAAACTATCAATACTAGCATTTTATGAAGAACAGATTATAACATTCGATGCAATCGAACTCACCATGAGTGCCGCCACGGAGACGAATCGAGACCAAGAGAACGGTCCTTCGACTGTCAAGGCGATTCAAGATGCGATCAATACTGATGATCGCATCGGCTCCGATCAGCAACCGATCTCCACAATGAAACCGCGTGCACGAGAAATCATTAAAATCATCGGCACTCGGGGAGACCACCGCAGTCGGGGGACGGTAGATCAGGAGTCCACGGGAATTAGTGCCCCGGAGTTAGCTGAACGTGAGGAGTTCGGCGTTGGGGTCGACACGCTGCGTAATGACCTGCGTACACTCGTCAAGTGTAGCTATCTCAATGCCGATGAGTCTGAACGACCCTACCGGTATACGATCGCTGACTCTTGGATTACTCCAGCCACGACTGACGCAGTTACCGATGGATCTAGTACCTCTTCGCAGGGCTCGGCTATCGACGAGAGGATATCGACCCACGAAACTGAGTACGCAGAGCCGAGTAAACCAATCAAAAACTATCAGCGGGTATCTATGCTGGTATCGGCGGCTCAAGCGAATCTCACACCCATCAAGCACACCGTAGCCTCGATTTTTGGAATCGGTGGATGCGTGGTAGGGCTGTTTGGGGTACTTCTCTGGGTCAGTGGCCTGTATCTCAGCCCGCATCTTGTTGCTGCTGGCGACTCCAGCATCCAAGCAGGTCTGGCACTTCTCTTCGGGTGGTTTTGGATACATTTCGTTGGACTGGTGAATGCTATGTCGGACGATGAGGAAGCCACGCTATCCTGATTCACCGAAGAACTCCCGCTAATCACGGCGAGCGATAACACCCCACAGAATGGGAGTGACAGCGCCGCGGCCCCACCAAACAGAGCTACCCACGGTGAACGCCTCGGGGTCAAGCCCCGAGGCACTCGGCCTGCTCCGCCTGTAGATGGCGCTCAGAGGGGCTGGGTTGCAACCCACTATTCTGGGAGGGGTTGGTGGTTTGCAGTCTCTGTGCTATCCGACCGACAATTCTAAGTCATTATCACAGTAATCATTATGTAGAGTATGACATCCTCCGCGCCGTGAACGGCGGAATTCTCTCCTCGAAGAAAGATGGAACGAGACAGGCCGGCAAAATCGTGTCCTGCTTCGTCACGCGTTCCTCGTCTTCGTACTCGCGTCTATACGGCGCTCGTTGCGGAAGGCGGCTCCGTGCTACCATCAGACGCTGACTACCGCGGCGATGTCGTCTGGGGATCCCATCTGTTCAGTTAATCGAGCAGATTTTGTACTCGATTTTTTAATCCTCCTCCACGTGAATGCGGAGGGAGATGTCAAGTGTCGGTAGAACGAGAGTCCACCGACAAGCCCACCCCTTTACAGGCGGGTAGCTGACGTGCGGCGGTTCACGACGGGGTTCCACCGCCAGACGCGATTACACAGCACTCCCGAGTCTCCAGCCTCACCATCAGCGATGCGCTTGATGTTGCCGTGGTTCTCAAGCTGTCGGCCGAACGTTGATTGACTGTCGGGCTTGCCTGCGAAGCCAGCTTGCCATGCCTGATATCGTGCGAACACATCCGCGATCGGCAGATGTTCACCTTCAGACTGGATTGTTGTCTGCTTTAGGAACGTCGCGAGTGCCTCCGTGCTCTGGTTCTTGTGTGGTTGCTTTCGGTACGTCGCCAGATCCTTGCCGTTGTCCGATTTTGGATAGTGGATGGTGACATCACTCCCAAAGGTGATCCTATCCGGCTGGAGCCAATCCCAGACCGTCACGTACTCGTCGTCGAGCGCGGCCGTCGTGGCAGTCCGTTCGAGTTCTTCACCAGCGTCGTCTTCGATAACCCAGCCATTCTCATCACCGTCTTCTTGGCGGGCGGTAAACACGCCAGCCGGCAGATCCGTGAACTGCGCTTGCTCACTACGGTTACTGAACGGCACTAGGACGGTGTCATCTTCCCACGCGAGCTCAGTTCCCTCGCCGGCGACGAACTCGACCTTGGGCTGGGACTTGCTCGACTCTTGGACGACGCAACCATCACTCGGCGTCTGCAGTGGCTTCACGGAGCGGTATGGCACCGCACCCCGTGGCGTCTGTTCTTTGACCGGACATGAGACGATGTCATCGATCATCGCCGCACTTTGCTTTGACGGCGCGAACACGCGTGCGTGCCCTGTGTTCTGGCACACTGTCATCAGTTTCCTGCCGAGCGTCGCCGGCCGGTACTGATTCCCAGTCACCACCACATGCGACTCCGGGCCCGTCACGAACTCACCCCCATTTTCGTCGTGGGACGCGTCAGTTGTACTCGATACCACATCGCGATGCCGATTTATGCGACCGGACATTGCGAGTGGGGCTTCCGGGGGGAGGGAGGTAGCCCTCGTGGAGATTTGGCAGCCCCAAACCACCAACACATTCATAATGTGAGCGAGCGCCGGACATCGAGGTATATTCGGGTGATTT
This sequence comes from Halobacterium sp. KA-4, assembly GCF_021028995.1. Taxonomy (GTDB): domain Archaea; phylum Halobacteriota; class Halobacteria; order Halobacteriales; family Halobacteriaceae; genus Halobacterium. The sequence continues at coordinate 46,824 of NZ_JAJJZG010000016.1, forward strand.
CGAGGGCATTGGGGCGGCTAGTCTGAATACTCGAGATGCAAAGTATAATCCAGCATAAGTACTAAGTGAAGAACGGTCAATAGTCAGGTAGGATGAACCCGAAGGACGAGATGTTCAAGTCCCTCCCCTCAAATATACAAGAGACGCTTCGGGCTATCGATGACTTTGAGAAGCAAATGGCCCTTGCAGAAGTCATCTACCATATCCTTCCTGGACCTGATAGACAACTGGATAAGGTATGTACCGCCACCGAAGTGCATGAGGTTGTACCTGGGACAAAACAGACTGCGAGAAACCACCTGAATGACTTAGTCGACCTAAACATCCTTGAGGATACCAACCCAGAACAGAAAACATTCCACGTCCACCCCCACATTCAGACTGATCGAAACGTCTCCAATCGTTCTAATACCCTCGTCCACGATGGCGGAAGCATCCACGAACAGCTACCTGACTTCGACAACCCACTGTTTAACCCCGCAGACGGCAATCCAATCAAACCCACTATCGCAACCATCTTCCTCCTCATCTTCTCTGCGCCTACCGCGACCATCACGACCAGCCTCGGCGCAGTAGACCCCTCAAGCGCACTCATCGCCGGTCTCCTCCTCACCAGCACCTGGCTCACCTACGAACTCGCGAAAATCCCCACCGAGTACCCACGACACACCGCCCACGAGCTTCACTCCCGACTCCAACGACTCAACCTCACCCCCTAGCACCCGGACCGACACCGAATTCGGTTCGTCGAACGCGACGACGGCCCCGGCTGGTGGCAACTCCATGAAACCTGGACCGGCCACCGCTGGCAACCCCTCGACCGCGACCCCGTCACCGACATCACCCACCTACGGCTTTGCTCAGTCGTTATCAGCTGTGTATGCGCCGCCACGACGTTTGATTCGAGCGATGACGAGTCGCTGTTCGTCTTGCCGGAATGTCGCGGAGAGACGGAATCCGCCGACTCGAATTTTCTTGTGCGGGCTGTTCTGGAGTGGTTCGCCGTAGTCCGGTGGGTCACGCCACGGGGAGGTGATGATTTCATCGAGCTTGTCGAGGATTCGATCTTGTTCGGTGGGGGACAGCGAGTCAAGATCGGTTTGGGCCGTCGAAGAGAGTTCCCACGTCCACTCCTCGTCACTCATCGCTTATGCCGAACGTCTCGCGCGCTTGCTCGGCGTCCATCGTCGTTCCCTCACGGGCGTCCGCCTCAGCGGCCAGCAGTGCGATCAGCTCGTCGCGGTCGAACGTCGGGTTCTCGACAGCGTCGCGGAGCGTGTACCGAATGAACTCGCTTCGACTGTTGAACCCACGACCTTGCCACGCCTCGTCGATTTCCTCGAGGAACGACTGCGTGGCCTTGAAATTCACCGTGACAATCTCGTCCTCCTCGCCTCCTCCCGTGGTTGCTTCAGACATATAGACGTAATACGATAGTAATACTATTAATTGTTGTCCCGGGTTCAAAAGAAAACCAAGGCGGATTCCCCGCCCCACCGTGGGCGGAGAGGAAGCCGACACTCACTGCATCATACCAGTCTGTTAGTGAATGGCACCCCACTAGTCTGGTAGTGGTCGGCGGCCAACAGGTGTCGCCGGCCACGGGCCGCGGTCAACCGGCCCCCAAGGTCAGGGATGGCGACCCGTGAACGCCCGAAAACCCTTCGGGTATGACGCGGTGAGTCCACTGACAAGCCACGGGCCACCGTGCCCCTGGCAGTTGACTCCCGACTGTTACCCGGTCCAGAAGCCACGTTGGCGGGCTTCGATGTCTGCGAGCGCCAGCGAGAGGACATCACGCCAGTCAATGGGATGTGTTGTATCATCGCCGGGTGTCGGTGCGTCTGGGCCTGGATGGATATGGTCGCGGGTGTTGTGATTGGACGGGTGTCTGTCCCATCGGTGATCGAATGCGGTTGTCTCGTGGGCTTCGTGGTAGTGCAGCGAGAAATCGCCGTTTTCGAACCAGACAATCTCAAGACGAGCACGTCGAACGCGGTCAGGATAGAATCGGTGGTCGTACCGACAGACCAATCGTTCGGGAGCGAACGCTGGTTGGTCCTCAATCTTGGTGAAGCGATCGTCCGTTGCGAGGCGTTCTCGGATGGCGTCCAGCCGGTCGAAATCAATCGGCCCACCAGAAAGCGAATCGGACGGCTCATTCTCGCTTCCGTCCGTCATGCGACGGATTCGAGATCTGTAGCGTCGCCAGACTGAGTAGTAAGTGCTCGTTCAAGCAGTGAGATGCGACGGCGAGCAGTTTGCCATGCCGTGAGTTGCTCCCAGACGTCCTCGATGGCTTGGTCGGTCGCGGCGGCATACCGTGTGAGCGAGATCGCCGTTGGAGACTCAGCGTCGAATTCGCGTGCGAGTGCGGTTGCTCGTTCGGATTCGGATTCCAGCAAATCGAGTAACTCCTCGGCCGTGTATTCGCTGCGTAACGTCTGGACGCGCCGCCAATTCAGGTATTCTTGGTTCCGTTTGTACGTGGCTGGTGCGGTCGTCACTTGGATGACGATACCCATCTGTTCGAACCAGTCCAAGTATTCACGTGCGGCATCAACACCATGCCCTGCACGGTCGGCGACTTCACTGGCGGTTGCTGGACTGTCGAGTCCGAGCACGGCATCGAAGAAATCATCGCGTGTTCGGTCACCACGGACGACATCTTCTGGTGGGGTTAACTCGTCAAAATCCGGCGCTGCTGCGCGTTCGCTGGCATCAGCTTGCAAGTCCGAACGCGGGTCTTCCATACACCAACCCACGACCCAAAACGCGATAAATCTTGCTAGAACGGATTATTCCGTGCTCGATCAACACCACGCTGCACAGACCAGACCGCTTTCACGGGCAAACCCCGGCTATCCGTCCATTCGTTCATCTACGTCGGCGTCAAGCCCCTCGATATCGAGACTCGGAGAGATGTCGGGCTCAGTCTCCAGAATGATCTCTTGGAGTTCCTGAAGGATGGTCTCTGCCTCGAGAACGGGTATCTCTTGTTCACGGGCCATGATTCGCGCGTTCATTTTCGACTGTGTGTATGCCCGAGCATACTCAATCGCCGTCGCGAGTCCGCTGACGCCGTGGCGGTCAATATAGAGTCTGAGGTTCTCGTTCGACTGGCTTTCCGCAAGGGCGACAAGTAGCGTCGGGGTGATCTGGAACGTCTCCCCACCCGCCTGGATAGTCATATCGACCTGACGGGCCCGGTATCGGTGCGGCTGTGTATCCGTAACACGCTCAATTAGACCGATGTCCACGAGGTGTTTGACATCCTCATAGACTGTCGTCGTCGAACTCTCGAGCCCTTCACCCAACTCCTCGACAGTCGGCGAGTCGAGTTCAAGGACGCGAGTGTAGAGTTGAGCGAGTCTCTCACTCTGAACCACGTCGGAGACTGCCAACATTGTATCAAGCGGGTGTGAACGCGATACAGCGGATTCTGCCATGTGTTTTAGTTTCCGCGGAATACTAAAAATCTGGTGGTGGGATAGTGACGACCCGAGTATCTACAGAAACAACGAGAATCCCGCCGGTGGTAGACCAGGGTCAATCCCCCAACTTCGTTCCTCTGCGGAGATTCTCCCGATACTCCGCCCACGCTTGATACATCTCCACCTTTTCTTCCTCCGTCATCGTGTTGTACTCATCCGCTTGACAACCTTCCACGCCTGAAGACGCGGGATTCCACTACGGGAATCGAGGTTGGTCAGGCGGGGGCGGCGTCGTCGGCCGAGGTCGGGGCCGAGATTTCGAGACTGACCTCGATGGAGTCGTAGGGGACGAACGGGCGCTTCGCCCGTCCGGCCTGCTCGAAGTGGACAATATCGTAGTCAGCGAGGACCTGCAGGTCGTCGTGGACGCTCTTGACGTCACGGTCGAGACGCTCGGCCAACTGGCGAATGCTATCCGGGCGGTCAGCCATGATGCTCCGAAGGAGCTCAACGCGGCGGTCGGTGAGCAGCGCTCGGAGATCGCTGGGGTTCTGGAAGTTGATGACGTGTGGGACCTCCTCGCCGGCTTCCCAGCGGTCGAGGCGGTCGAGCGCGTCCTGGCGGTGGGCCTCGTCGGAGTCGGACGTGATTCGTAGCACCGCGGGGTAGTCCTCGGGGTTGCGGTCCTCAAGGAAGCCTGCCTCGGCTTCGACGTCGTCCATCACGATCTCCTCGGTCTCGGAGTCGGTGCTGTTGACGTCGTCGGTGTCGTCGGACGTGTTGGATTTGTCAGGCATGGTGGGTCACCTCTCGCGGCGGTCGTCCATTTCGTCGTAGAACGTCTGGGCGTGGGCTTTGAGGGCGGTGTATTCGATGTCGTCGTAGACGCCGGTGGGCGTGTGGTAGTGATGGCGGTTAACGCCCGGGTGGTCCGGGAAGTTGTCGAACCGGAGCAGCGTTCGACCGTCGTCGGCCATGTACTGGAATCGATACTTGACGCCCTCGGGGTAGTCGTCGCTTTTTGGGATGGCGGTCGCGATCATCTCGTATCTGGAGCCGTCGGCGAACGTGTCTTCGTCTTCGTAGATGATCGTCGATCCCATCTGTACTCCCTATGTTGGTGTATGAACCAACATAGAATAAATCTTTCCGCTGGTGTAGGGGTCGTGTTTAGCTGAATTGAGGCGCTAAGCCCCCTCCCTCAGCGAGCGACCCACGGGAGCGAGCAGGGAGGGGATACAGCGCCGCGTGAGACTCAAACATGTTCGGCACTCGGCCCACAGGCCAACGCCTCACCCAAATCATTATGCGTGTAGAGTGCATAGTGTGCATTACGGTGAAACGGAAGACAATCACCATCCGGGAGGACCAAGACGAGTGGATTGAGGACCAACACCTCAACCTCTCGTCGTTCGTCCGCGAGCAATTGGACGAACTAATTGAGGAACGAGAGTAACGGATGTATTACGCCTACAAGTACCGTCTCAAGCCGTCCGACTCCCACCATGAGGAGTTGGACCGCCACCGAGACATTTGTAGGCAACTCTACAACCACACGCTCTACCGTCTCAACGAGTACCAAGACGAACACGGCGAACTGCCGTCCATGACCACCCTGCGGTCGGAACTCCCCGACCTCAAGCAGTGGTGGGACGACCTCGACGACGTGTACTCGAAGGTTCTCCAAACCGTCGTCGAACGGCTGTTCGACAACCTCAAAGGCCTCTCCAAGCTCAAGGAGAACGGCTACAGCGTTGGCCAACTCAAATGGAAGCCGCCACGAGAGTTCCGCAGTTTCACGTACAGTCAGTCTGGCTTCAAGCTCGACAAGAAGGGCGGTCAGACTGTCCTGTCGCTCTCGAAACTTGCGGACATACCGATTCGGCTCCACCGCGCCATCCCCGACGACGCCAAACTCAAACAGGTCACGATCAAGAAGGAACCGACGGGCGAGTGGTTCGCCACCTTCGGGGTCAAAATGGACCGTGAACCACCCGAACCGCCTGAGAACCCCGAGAAGTGCGTCGGTATCGACGTTGGGATTCTCACGTACGCACACGACACCGACGGCGCGGCGGTCGGGTCGCTTGACCTCTCAGACGAACGTGACCGCTTGGAACGCGAGCAACGGAAACTCTCGCGCAAACAGCACGGGTCGAACAACTACGAGAAGCAACGGCGGCGCGTCGCGGAGTGTCACGCCGACCTCCGACGGAAGCGCCGCGACTTCCTGCACAAGCTCTCGGCGTACTATGCTCGGGAGTACGACTTCGTGGCGGTCGAAGACTTGAACGTGAAGGGGATGCTCGAATCACCGTCGAACAGTCGCAACACGGCGTCTGCCGCGTGGCGAACGTTCCTCTCGCTGCTCGAATACAAGTGCGACCGCGAAGGCACGCACTTCGTAGCGGTGGACCCGAGAGGGACGACCAAAGAGTGCGCGGCGTGCGGCGTCTCGACGGAGAAGCCGCTCTGGGTCCGTGAACACTCCTGTCCTGCCTGCGGGTTTGAGGCTGACAGGGACGCGAACGCGGCGTGGAACATCCTTTCTCGCGGTCTCGAAGTTGTAGGAGTGGGACACTCCAAATCAACGCCTGTGGAGACTGCGCTCCCTGTGGATACGCCTGTATCTGCAAAGCGCGTCGTGGAAGCAGGAAGCCCTACCCTCAAGGAGCGAACGGCGTCAGCCGTGAGCGAGTAGGGTAGGGTAGTTCACGGGGCCGCTGTGCTGGCGCTCCCGTTCGATCCTGCAAAGGGGATGTCGATTTCGAGGCCATCATAGGCCAGCTTCGGCTGCTTCGCTTGGCCGGTGTCACTGTGTTCGAACGTGATGACGCCGATATCTTCGAGTTCAGAGAGGTTTTGATGAACTTGTTTGTAGTCTCGGTCCACCAGTTCGGCGGCTTCGCTGATGCTCTCTGGGTCGTGCTCGGCGATTGTCTCCAACAGCTCGAGGTTCTTCGGGCTGAGGAGTCGACTGAGTTCAGTATACGACTCGAAATTCAGTACCGGCTGGGCGTCATCGAGATCGTCGCCCTCTTGGGCAGCCTTGATGCGACTACGCGTACGCTGATCGAGGCGGTCGCATTTGCCGACGGTAACTTTGAGTGTGGGCATGGTGTGTCCCTCCTGGATGCGTCCTACTCCGGCCAGTCCCATGAGACAGGCGACAGCTCCTCGGCCTCGCGTTTGAAGCGGTCGTAGAGCGCCAGCATCCCGAGGAAGTCGATGCTTTCGACGGTATCCTGGGTGTGGCGCTCGTGGCCTTTCGTCTGTTCGTGAGCGTTGTCATAGCGGAGGATTGTGTCGCCGCCGATGTCCCCGAGATGCAGGCCCTGGTCCCACCAGCTCGGGTAGTGCTTGTCCTCCGTTTGTCGGATGGTGATATCGATGACGGAGTCGTCTTTGACATCTCGCTAGTCTTCGATGGTGGTGTAGGACGCCATCCGCCACCATATGTTATCACCTCCATACATATGGTCCTATGGACCAGATACAATAATTCGGGAGTTGGAAAGCTATCGGCTCGTGGAATATGTCGTGAGTGACGGCTTCCCCCGGCCGACTCACTTCGCGCGTCCGACCAGTCGGAAGCCCTCGCTCGTTGAGGTCGGGGGCTCCGCCTCAAAACTGCTGAATTGTGGGGTGGTGCTGGATCTGTTTGTATCCCTCGATGTGAGTGAGAGAGACTTGGTGAGTCAGTTCACCCACAATCGTCTCTCTCGATAGTATGAAACCGAATACAACTAGGCCCACAGCTGTGGCCGGTACCACTTCGACTGTCCGATGGTCGATGTGGGGTTCGGTCGCTGGTGTGGCACGGACAGCGGTATTGTCGCAAGCTATCCACCGCCTGCAGCCGGTGCACGAATCATCCGGGACGCACGGACACGGTGTTGGCCGACTCGCTTGCCAGGAGGCTGGTTGCGATGAGTGATGATGGTTTCCGGGAGGCGGTTTATGCGGCGTGGGAGCGGGAGTGTCTGGTGTGTGGGCAGTGCCCCGAAGAGTGGGTTGAGAGTGAGACGCGAACGCAGACGACACTCTCCTTGCATCACATTAATGGCGACGACACTGACGATCGTGTTGCGAACGTCATCCCGCTGTGCCAGAAATGCCACATCCACATCCACAAAGTCGACGAACCGCCCTACCGGCAATGGCACCGCCAACTCCCGGTTGAGCACCGCAACGCCTGGAACGCCCACTACAAGGAATACTACGAAGGCCCACGCCTGAACAGCAAGCAAGCCGAGTGGTTCTTCGGCGACAACACCTCAAGAATCGAGAAATACCGACGCCACGAACGAACTATCCTTCGTCGAAAAGCCGGCCGCGAGGACGACTCGATACCAGCGACGCTCCACGATGGTCGTCGTAGCGAGTCGAACGCTGTGTCCAACGAGCCCGAAGTGGACACTAATAGAGGAGAGCCGCGCCGCGGTGTGGACCCAGATCTCGATCCGGAAACCGTCAGCATCGAGTTCACGCCGGCTAACGCGGACCGTCGCCGGATTCGGTTCGTCGAACGGGACGACGGCCCCGGCTGGTGGCAACACCACGAAACCTGGACCGGCCACCGCTGGCGACCCCTCGACCGCGACCCCGTCACCGACGTCGACATCACGACTTACTAAAACGTAGCAGTAGTTCCTAATGCGGATTTATTATTTATTCCTCTATTGAAAATAAGTCGGTCCAGCGGTGGGTTTAACAATACACACTCTATACACACTCATATGGACCGCAAAAACGTCACCATCCGAGAAGATCAAAAGGAGTGGGTTAACGAGCAAGATATCAACCTATCGCAACTCGTCCAAGACGCAATCGATGAAGCGATGAGTCCGACGGAGGACGAACTCGCAGCGGCATATCAAGCAAACGCCGACCACGCAGCGGAAACGAATGAGGAGTGGGCAGCGGTCAGCACGGAAGCAACCCAGCATCTCGGTGAGCCTCCACGAGACGAATGAATATTCAGCGCGGAGATATCGTCCAAGTCGATCTCGGAGGCAAACACGATGACGACACCCGCGGCAGTGAAATATACAAACCACGCCGTTCGGTGGTGATTCAAAACGATATGGGCAACCAGAATGCCCCGACGACGATTATCGCCCCGATCTCTGACGGGTACACAGGATACCCGTTCCACGTGAATCTACCCGGATCGATGCCCGAACTCAAGAAAGACTCCCACATCCAACTTGACCAGATTCGCACCGTTGATATCGGTGCACGAATCACGAAAAAGTACGGGAGCCTCTCTCAGTCACAAATGGAAGCTGTTGATGAAGCAATTCGCATCTCTCTCGGATTGCGATAGGAGATCCGCCGCACATATTTTCATGAGTATACTGAGTAAGTGTAGTAAACCTCTCTCCAGTACACTACCGGCTGCAGGGGTTACGGCGCGGCAGTGGCCGTGTCGCCGGCCTCTGGATCGAACGGGAGGGTGATAACGAGTTCGTCGAACCAGACGACCGGGCGCTTGCTCTGGCCGTCTTCCTCGAAGAAGATGATGCCCAGTTGAGCGAGGCGACTGAGTTCTTCGTGGACATTCTTCACGTCTCGGTCGCCCACCCGTGCGGTCTCGTTGATATTCAGTTCTTAACCAACACCAGTAAGGAATTGGTGGATGCTGTTGGTTAACGACGAAAGGGCAGTTCTCAATTCGTCGCTGCTGTTCTTCTCCCCCACCCCACTGTGTCGAGTGTTCTGCGGGTGGCTCTGTTGTTGGTTCTGTTCGTGCCTCGATTGCTTGTCGGTTCTCCCACCCCACTGTGTCGAATGTTCCTTGACAACCAGCTCTGCGTCTATTCAATCAGAACTCCGTCATTTACCAGCGAGAAAGCCGAAACCTCGGGCAACGTTTCTACCCCGTTCTGGTCTTTGAAAACGATAGCCAGTGCTGGGAGTGAAACCGGTCGGACTGACTCCGGAAACGGGTAGCTGACCGGCGCGCGCTCCCAGCATGCTTTGACGGGCAGCGGGATTCGACGCGTGACCAACACCCCAGCGTGAGTGCGCACTCGGCGAACGCGAGCCCACCCGGGTCACCCACCCTGAGGCCGACGACGTGTGCACGCTGCCGCGCCAGCTTGACCGTGACGGATGACGCTGTCGCGGTTAGAACCGGACAGTGGCGGGCTCGTCCGGCCTGTAGTCGTCGGGCCCGCCGCCGCCTCGCTCGCCGAGGAAGACGATTGCGTCGAGGTTGCCGCGCGTGAACCGCGCCTCGTACGACCAGTAGAACCCGTCCTCGATATCGTCGCTGCTACCGTGGAACTCGAAGCTTCCGTGCATGTTGTGGTTGAGCCAGAGTTCCTTGTCGACGGTCGACTCGTCCGGCCCGGCGACGCCAATTCCGCGCTGGAGCAGTTCCTGAGGCTGCGCGTCCTCGCAGAACGAGGCGTACTCGTCCCACGAGTCGAAGCCGTGTTCGGCGGCCTCGGCGTGTTTCTCCTCGGGGGTTTTTTCGCGGTATTCGCGTTCCCGCCGCAGCAAGCGGCCGCCCGTGGTGAGCTTGTACGCTTGCATGGCTGGCCGACCGATCTCTTTCGTCTGCCACTCGATCTCGGACGGGTTCCGTTCGCGTGGGAACTTCGGCAACTCGACGCCGTCCTCGACGAGCAGTTCGTCGAACACCCCCATCGGTACCAGCTCTTGGAACCGTGATGGCAAAAACGTCCACCCCATTCGTCAATGCTTGTTACTGGCTCGGCGAAATAGTTGGGAATGTGAGAGATACCCGTCGAGGATTGCCGACGAGAACAGTTGCTGGTGGTTAATTCACAGGCGGTACGAGGCGGATGCCCCGACCCTTGAGGTCGGGGAGGAAGCCGACATTCGATGAAACTCACCACGCTCGATAGCAGGGCCGACTCCCCACCCTACACCTAAACTTTTATTAAGCAACAGGCGTACATGTGAACCACGGATGGACGACGCGCCACGACGCACCGTGCCCATCAAACTCGATGTGCCCGAAGAGCGTCGTGGCGACCTCCATCAAACCAAAACCCAATTCCTGCACTGCGCCAACCGAACGAGTGAGTGGGCATGGCGCTACGATGACTACTGTGTCACCAGCAAGAGCAAAGCCGAAAACGCCCTATACGACGAGTTGCGCGAAGAAACCGACCTCACCGCCAACCTCGTCCAGAAAGGCATCCGACGCGCCATCGAAGCCGTCGATGCAGGCGTTGAGAAACTCAAGGACGGCGAGAAGACGAGTCAACCCGATTTCGACTCGTGGAGCGTCGTCTACGACAAACGCTCCGCGTCGTTCAACGATGACCACGCCACGCTCTCCACGCCGAACGGCAGAGTCACCGCGGAATACGTCCTTCCACCAAAAGAAGAGCGAGAGGAAACACCGTTCGGAAGGTACTACGAGAGCGACGACTGGAATGCCTCCAGCGCCACGCTCCAGTACGACGAGCAGGATGACACGTTCTCCCTGCACATCACGCTGAAGAACCCCGACTACACGGTTGACGCAAGCGGACGCCAAAAAGCTGGTCACGATGATGATGGTGCCGAGAACGGAGTGGTTCTCGGTGTTGACCTGAACGTGACTGGCGCGTTCGCCGTCACCTCAACGGGCGAGTTCATCGGCAGTGCAGACTACCTCACCCACAAGCGCAACCAATACGAACAACGCCGCGCCAAACTGCAACAGGCTGGCACTCGTTCCGCGCACCTCACGATGCAGTCCATCGGCAGCCGCTTCTCGGATTGGTCGCTGGACTGGTTGCACAACAGAGCGAACGACCTCATCGCGGAAGCCCAAGACGCGGATGTAGACGGCATTATTTTCGAGAACCTTGACCATATCCGCGAGAACATCGCTAATGGGTCGAAGTTCCAGCAGTGGGCGTATGCGAAGTTCGTGGAACTCGTGGAGTACAAGGTCGAATCCACCGAGTTGTTCGTGGACACGGTGAATCCTGCGTACACGAGTCAGCGGTGTTCGCACTGTGGGTTTACCCACGAGGATAATCGTGACGACAAGGCGTTCGAGTGCCAATCATGTGGGTATGAGGTGAACGCGGATTACAACGCGGCGAAGAACATCGCCGTCCGATACTGCGGGTATATCCATCGCGGGCAGACGTCTCGCGGTGGATGGGCCACCAGTCAACTGGCCCTCAAGTCAGGGACGTTGAACGTGAACGGCGAGTACACGCCTGCCCAATTGGGTTAGAACGGGAGTCCACTGACAAGCCTCGGGGCTTGACCCCGAGGCGGTTGACTAGGTTAACATCCTCTTCCGCCTGAAGGCGGAGCAATCTCGAAATTGGGATATTCCGCTCCGGCGTTGAGAACGGTGCTATTCGACGACGAGCTAGCGGTCTATGTTACGATCACCGGCGTCGAGTTCGGGCTCGTCAAAGTCAAGTGCGTTCGCGACACCGTCCGGAAGCTCCGGGCGGGGTGCCGATTCGTGGCGCTCGATTTTCTCGGTTTTCCGCGTGTTTTCGTAGAAGGCGCGTGTGACCGGAAGCCCACGGAGATACTTGTAGTCGTGGAGGACCTCGACGCCTCGCTTGGTGAAGCCGTAGAACTGAGCGGGGAGATCACGTGTGCGCTCACTCGGTTCGTACGTGTAGCGTGCGAGGAGCCCGGCGTCGATCAGTGTCTCCAGCTGGTCTTTGATGGCCGCTTGGCTCTTCCCGGTCATATACTCGAGTTCGGCGAGCGACATCAGATGGGCGGGGTGGCCCAGTAGCTCCTGGATGATGAGATGGCGCGTATCCTGGGATAGCAACTTGAACAGCCGCTGCTGTTCCGCAAACGGCCCCGCATCGGCCGCGCTAGTGTCGGTCTCGCTCATACGTGGGGTTACGTGGGACGATGCTATAACAGTTAGGGTAGTCCAAGTTGGTTAACCAAGAAAATACCAAAGTGGTTCAGAAGGGATAAGGTGTTGTAGTTTGAATCGGCAGCTAATGACCGATCCAAGCCCGCCGCCGGATGCTGCAGACATTATGACAGTCGTGCACGAGGCTGTCGGAGGCATCGAACTTGAACCAGCAGAGAAACGGGAGATCTGGCGATTCACACAGCGCGAATTACCGTATCTCTGGAGTCAGCGGACGTCGTATTTCATCCTCGGGAGCTATCGCGACCCCTATCTCCGCCGGCTTCGCGCCGTCCAGAACGAACTCACGAAGCAACTCGGCGCCTATCCGTTCATCATGGGTGACCTCCTCGAGCTCCCGACTGACCGCCTCAATACGTTCGATATCATGTTTTCGTTGCTCGCGACGTACAGCGACTACATCGTCGGTGTCTTCGAGAAGGAGAGCGGCGGGGAGGCCTCTGAATTGGGGGAGATCGATGACCCGCCGTATTTCGACAAGTCGTACGTGTTCCCGCGTGATTACGCGTGGGTGACTGACGAGAACCTTGCCTCGAAACAACACGTCATTCAGGCCGCCCTCGAGATTGCATTCGCGGACGAGTTATCGACGGATGAAATCCAATCAAAGGTCGAGTCCCTCGTTGATCGTGCCCAAGAGAGCGGTCTCGACATCGACGAACAGGAGGTTTGGAAGGTGATCGACGACCGGGCAGATGAGGACGAAAAGCCGGCAACGTACAGTTGGGTCCATCTCAACAAGTTCCGCAAATTCGAACTCCACGATCGATGCGTCCCGTGGACGACAGAGAACGAACTTCGAACTCTGGTTGACGAACTCCCGTCCCCGACACCACGCCCAGAGTGGGAAGCACGCGGTGATAGCTGACCGTTCAAACTAGGTAGCGAGGCGGATTCCCCGCCCCACCGTGGGCGGGGATGAAGCCGACACCCGCTGCCACAAACCACCAACTACTAACTACCATAATCTTCTATTGAAAGACGTGGCGGACGACTACCTGAGACGCACCGCAATCACCCGCCCCATCCTCACCGACGAGCAACAGCAACTACTCGACACCACCATCAACGAGTGGCAAACTGCCTGCAACATCAGCAGCCAGATCGGATGGGAACACGGTGAAACGCGGAAGACCTACCTCCAAGACCTCGCCTACGACACAGTGTTGGAGGAAACACGTCTCGGGAGTCAACACGCAATCCTCGCCGCCCACCAAGCCGCAGCCGCGCTCTCCGGCGTCGACGAACTCGAAGACTTAGACGAGGAGTACAAGACCTCGCGTCCGGAGTTCACCGCCGAGACGGTGAAATACGACACGCGGACGATGACGCTGTTCGACGACGAGACAGTCTCACTCGCAACGGTCGATGACCGGATTCGGTGCGATCTCGCGTTGCCGGATGAGGAAGACGGCTACCAATACCAGTACCTCGAAGACGAGGACTGGGAGGTCACCGAATCCACGCTTTCTCGGCGTGCTGGCGACTACTACCTCCACCTTGGCTTTCGCAAACCGAAGCCCGAGAAACAGGTCGAACAACAGGGCGACGACGAGGACAGGACAGTTCTCGGCGTCGACCTCGGCATCGTCAACATCGCTACCACCAGTACAGCATACTTCGCGTCCGGTCGGGAACTCAGGCACCGGCATCGGGAGTTCGAGCGGATACGTGGCAACCTTCAGCAGACTGATACACAATCCGCTCATCGGACGATTCAGCAGATGAGCGGCAGGGAATCGCGGTACGTTCGAAATGTCCTCCACCGCGTGGCCAACGACATCATCGAAGAAGCACTCACTCACGACTGCGAGTACATCGCCTTTGAGAATCTGCGCCATATTCGAGAGCGTGCGCCGCCAGTCAAAGAGTTCCACCAGTGGGCGCACCGCCAGATCGTTGATCTCGTGGAGTACAAGGCTGACGCGGAAGGCATCTGTGTAGAGTTCGTTAATCCGGAGAACACGAGTCGACGGTGTCCGGAGTGTGGCCACACGAGCGAAGGCAATCGCGTCAAGCAGGCGGAGTTTGAGTGTGAGCAGTGTAGTGCAACGGCAAATGCGGACTATATTGGAGCGAAAAACGTTGGATGGCGGTACGTCCGTCGTGGCCTCCAGTCGTCGCGGCGGACGGGCGACAGTCAACTCGCCCTGAAGTCAGGAATGGTGACGCCGAAGCGGGGATTCGTCCCGTCCCCCTAACCGGGGGTAGAGGCCGAGTTCACTGACAAGCCCCGCGCCACCGTGCACGGGGCAGTTGACACCGCTCGAAGCATATGCGCTCGGTCCCGGCCGTGTTTTTTCTGCGCCCGCGGAGCGGTGGAGGCGCACTCGCGCCTTCACCGAATCAATACCTGGGAGTCATAGCGGTAACAGCGCGGAAACCCATCCGTTTACGGGTGGGAGGAAGCGCGTTCGCTCCGTGCAACAACCCACCGACAATGGCAGGGTCGACTCCCTAATGCTTTTCAACCATCAAACACCCATATGAAGTATGGAGAAGCGGCGTACTGTCCCCGTAAAACTTGACGTGGAGAGTGACGACGCCGCGCTTCTCGAAGACACCGTCGACGAGTTTCTGTGGGCCGCTAACTACGTGACGCGCCACGCTTTCGAGGGCGAATACGTCACCACGAGCAAGACCACGCTCCACGACGACACCTACGAGGACGTGCGCGAGGAGACAGCGTTGCACAGCAATCACGTCCAAGCGGCGCGAAACAAGGCCGCTGACGCCGCCAAGAGCGTCCTCGCAAAGTGGGAACAGGGCAAGAAGGCGTCGATGCCCCACTTCACTAGCCCACACCTCGTCTATGACCACCGCACTGCGACGTTCCACGATGACTACGTGTCGCTGGCAACAGTTGACGGTCGCATCGAAGCCGACTACGTGCTACCCGACGAGGAACGAGACACGCCCCACGCTGAATACTTCTTCTCCGAGGAGTACGAAACCACGGGGGCAGAACTGCATTACACGAACGGCAACTGGATGCTTCACATCCACTGCAAGACGGACGTGGAGTCTGACACGCCAGGACAGGATGCCACCGAGAACAGAACAATTCTCGGGGTGGACCTCGGCGTGAATAATCTTGCAGTTGCCTCGACTGGGACGTTCTGGACGGGAGAGGAGTTCGACCACTGGCGCCGCGAATACGAGACCCGGCGTGGTGACTTCCAGGAACACGGCACACGGTGGGCACACGAGAATATGCAGGCAGTCGGGCGGAAAGAGGAAGGGCGGTTCAAACTGACGCTCCACCGAATTTCGAACGAGTTGGTGGCTGAAGCCCGTGACTACGAGTGTTCAGTAATCGCATTCGAGGACTTGACGGACATCCGCAAGCGGACCGGCGCGTCCTGGGGGCACAAGTGGGCGTTCAATCGCCTCTACGAGTACGTCGAATACAAAGCCGCTGAGTACGGGATCGACGTCGAGCAGGTTGACCCGGAGAATACCTCACGGCGATGCTCGACGTGTGGGTTCACGCACCCGGATAATCGTGAGCGTGAATCGTTTGAGTGCCTGAAATGCGGCTACCAGAACCACGCCGACTACAACGCCGCGAAAAATATTGGATTGCGGTATCTCCGCCGGACCCAAACTGGCGCCGGTGGAGGCGAACCCGTAGGCGTGCGCTTGAACAGCGGGACGTTGAACACGAACGGAGGGTATGAACCTCCTGCCGATAGTGTCGGCCAGAGTGGGAGTCCACGCTGAAAGCCCACGGCTTTAGCCGTGGGTTCGCTTACTCGCTCTAGTCGGGTGTATCGCCAAGATGCTCGGTTGCTTCTGACGACGTTCCGTCCATTTCCTCGGCCAGCTGGCGGGATCGATTGGCGTGCTTCTGGTATCCTTCCGCTAGCCGTTCCTTGTCTGTCGGCGGCTTGATGAGGATCTCGTTGTTCGCTTCCATGAACTCGATTTCGTCGCCGCCCTCGATGCCGCGCCGGTCGCGGAGGTCTTTGGGGATGGTGACCTGCCCACGGTCGCCAACTTTGCGTTTGAACTCGGGCATACGAGTCCATACATTTTTCATACTCTTGGAGGTGGTGGTAGCTATCCGATATCTGATGTGTGGGATAAACCGGCATAGAGTAGGCTCAACTGGTGCCTATGTTGGTACTGTGGCCGTGACGAAGTGCAATTGACGTCCACTTTACTACATCAAACAGAGCCAGACACCGCTGTGTCTGCAAAGCGCGTCAACGAAACAGGAAGCCCCGCCCGCAAAGAGCGAATCCCGTCAGCGGCGAGCGAGTAGGGCGGGGTGGTTCACAGAAGGTCGTCGATCCAGTTGCACCACGCTTGGAAGTCGTCCGCGCCACACTGGCTGGCAATATTGCGGAGTGTATCGCCGCTGATCTCTTTGCCCATCGGAACCGTCACATTTCGAATCTCGTCGGTCTCCGGATGCACGTATCGAAGTTTGAGATGGCTGCCGGCCCGGTCGACCGGCTGGTACCCATCTCTGCGAGTGCTGCAACGAGTTCCTTGGACGAATACGGAGCCGGCACACCTACTCAGAAAACCACGGCGCATCAGGTTTCTGGGGCTCGTCTGGGACTGTGTCGGGGTCAAGCCCGAGGTCACGCAGATCAGCATCCGTTACCGGCTCGCCAATCTCGCCCTCATGGAGTGCCACGGCCTCGTCGAGGTTCGCCAGTGCTTCGGCCCGCGTTGTCCCCTGGCTGGCCACCCCGGCACCCTCATCGATGGCGGACCATGTTCCATCAGCTTCCTCAACGAGGTGAATTTGTCGCCGCGGTGACTCCCCATTACCAGCATCCGCTTGCGCCATACTCCGTCTTAGGCCGGTGAATGACAAAACACTTCGGGGGCAATTGGTACTCGACGATCGACGTTTCCGTCCTAACAGTCTCTATCAGGCAGTCCGCGACTTCTACTGTTCACGTGAAGCCCCTCCCTCTCAACGAGCGAGCAGGGCCATTACAGTTGAAGCGATGGCCAAGGAGAAGCAAGTGATGGACTTTGATCCGACTGCGAAGGAGGAGTCGTCGCTGTCCGGTGTCGAGGACGAGCGCAGTACGGCCTTTTGTGAGGACGATGTGGATAAGTGCTGGCAAAAGCTGACGAGAGAAGCTGTTTCGATGGCTGCTGGTATTCAGCCCTTAACCAACACTACTGGGGCACTGACGGATGCTGTTGGTTAAGGTCTGAGGCACGAAGGTTCTTGAGTCGTCGCTACTGTTCTTCTTCCCCACCCCACTGTGTCGAGTGTTCTTCGGATGGCCCTGCTGCCGATTCTGTTCGTGCCTCGCTTGCTTGTCGGTTCTCTCACCCCACTGTGTCGAATGTTCCCCGACGGAACCAGCTCCGCGCCTATTCAACCACTACGCCGTTATTTAGGAGAAGAGAACTCTAAGGCAGATATTTTCGCCTCTTTCTGGTTGGGCTGGTTTCGCTTCCTGTTTCCGGGGCGCTTTCATATGACGCATTCGACGCGATGGTTTTATAGTATATCCGAAATAACGTGCGGGTAACGGATGGCAACCTTCACTCGTGATACCCATATTTTTCGCGATGAGGATATGCTTCGGGACGACTACCAGCCGAATTCGATTATGGCTCGGGAGTCAGAGTTGAGCTCCTACCAGACTGCACTCCAGCCCGTCATCAACGGCGCCCAGCCGCGGAACATCTTCCTGTACGGGAAAACGGGCGTCGGAAAAACAGCGGTCTCCCGATACATCCTCGAGCAACTACAACGCGACTCCGACCAGTACGACGACGTCTCCCTTTCGGTATTCTGACTCAACTGCACGAACTTCTCCTCGTCGTACCAAGTGGCAGTCAATCTTGTCAATACGCTGCGACCGGACGACGACCAGATTAGTACGACGGGCTACCCACAGCAACGTGTCTTCGACCCCTTGTACAGCGATCTCGACGAGATCGGCGGCACCGTCCTGATTGTACTCGATGAGCTCGACTACATCGGCAACGACGACGACGAAATCCTCTACGGGATTCTGCGAGCACGCTCGAACGGCTACCTTACCGAAACGAAGCCTGGCGTGATCGGTATCAGCAACGACTTTGGCTTCCGCGACGACCTCTCTCCGAAAGTGAAAGACACCCTCTGCGAGGAAGAAATCCACTTCTCACCATGTAAGAGACAGCCCTTTAGGGGTGGGTAGCTCAATTCTGTACTGACCCAGCCTCGATGATAGGCATTCTCCGCTCGTTCATCGGCCGTGCCACGCGGCAGGTGAAGTCCGACCTTCGGAAGGATCCATATCTCCCCTACATCCTCCTGTTGGCGCTGGTGCTGGCGGGCTTTTGGTTCTGGCACCGCATCCCGAACTTCGCGACTCGGGACGAGAAGAGCCGGATGTTCGACTCGCTGGTCGCGTACGGACGAGTTATCGACCAGCCGAGTTTCGAGTCGCTAAAACAGGGCGTCCTCTGGGGTCGCGTCCCCTTCGGGGCGACGTTTTACCTGTTCGGCCTCGCTCTCCTGCCGGTCGTGCTCGCGGCCGCTGTCCTCGGCCAACTCGACGCGTTCGCGTCGCTTGGCTTCCCCAGCTACGAGTTCGGGTTCTACGCCGGCTGGCAGTCAATTCCTCGGTGGGTGTGGACGTGGGGGCTCGCCTTCGTCCGGGTGTTCAACGTCATCTTCGCCGTCGGCTGCGTCTACGTGACGTATCGCATCGGTACGGCGGTTCGGGACCGGCTGACCGGCGACCTCGCGGCGCTGCTACTCACCGTCACGTTCGGCTTCCTCACGATCGCACACGAGGGCGGCGAAGACATGCCCGCACTCTTTTTCGTCCTGCTAGCACTGTACCTCGTCCTCCGCTACGTTCAGACCGACGAGCGTGCGCTGTTCCTCGCGGGGAGCGCTGCCGGCGGCGTCGCTATTGCGTTCAAACTGACCGCCGCGCCCGTCATCCTCATCGTCGGCGCAGCCTACGTGTTGCGCGCCCGCCGGGCGGGCGTGGAGTGGCGGTCGGCGCTGTACCGACCTCGACTGTTCGTCCGCGGCGCGCTCGTCGGCCTCCTCGCCATCGTGATCGGGTTCCCGACGCTACTCGTCGGCGGCGTCGAAGACTTCTTCCACCGCTTCTTCCAGGGTTCGACGGCGCGGGCGACGCACACGACGGGCCCAAGCGCACCCATTTGGTGGTGGTTCCTACGTGGGTACGTCAGCGCACTCTCCCTGCCGCTGACCGTCGCCGCCGTCGGGGGCGTCATCGGCAGCGCCTACACCCTCCGGGACGGCGACGGCGACGTCGACGGCACGCTGCTCGTGGTTACGGGGCTGGCGGTCTACCTCCTTATGTTCTCGCAGTGGCACGATTTCCGTGTCCACCACCTCCTCCCGACGTTCCCCTTTATCGCGGTGCTCGTCGCGAAACCCCTGCTGCGACTCCGCGACCACCGCCGGCAGGTGGCGCACGTCGTCATCGCAGTGTTGCTCGTGACGAGCGGCTTCTACGCGATGCTGGGCGTCTCGGGGTATGAGTCGATGCCCCGCGACGAGGCGGAGAACTGGCTGGCGGCGAACGTCGACGACGACAATGCGACGATGGAGGTGTACCGACGCGACTTCCAGGACGCCGCCGTGCCGTTCTGGATGGATACCAAATACCGCTTCGACGACGAGGCCGGCGTGGGCGAGGACTGCGCCGAGTTCATTCAAGTAACCTATCGGGACCTACTGTATCTCAAGGAGGGGACGTACTACCGCAACAGCGACGCGCGCGCAGAGTACATCTCCGACCTGCTCAGCGGTGAGTACGGCTACAAGGTGGCCGCGACGTTCGGGCCTGCACCCGAGCGCTACGTTCCCGAGCGGGCGACGCCGGGGTCGCTGACGGACCTGCTCCAGTACGGCGTCGTGCCACAGACTGACCAGTACGCCGACGAACAGGAGTTAGCGGCCAACCAGTACACCATCATCCTCGAACGTACCGGAGAGTGCGACCCGACCCGGACCCCGCCATTCTAGGCACTCTCCCCCCTGGTCCCTCTCGGTCACTCGTCTATCGAGAGGTTCGAGAGGTCGAGCTGGAGCGAGGGATACCACCCGCCGAGCGCGGGGAGGTAGACGCCGAGGAACCGGTCGATGAAGATGACTGGGACGATGACGCTGCTCGGGACACCTAGTGCGACGAAGACGACAGTTGCCGTTGCCTCCGTGACGCCGATACCTCCAGGGGTTAGCGGGAGCAGTGTCACGCTGTACGCCATTACGAGATACAGCGGGAGGAGGACTGCCGGCTCGAAGGCGACGCCGAATGCGTTCAACAGGAGCCACACCCGTACGCCGGGTGCGACGACCAGCGCCACTGCCCATCCTGCCGCATACCCCAGCCACATCGTCGGCGAACGGGCGAGCACGCGGAAGGCGTCCGTTGACGCCGCTGTGAACTCGCTCGCGTTGTCGATGTGGTCGGCGAGGGACGCGCCGACGCGGGGGATCGTTCGGACGGACCGTTCGATGGCGTCGGCGACGCGGTCGAGCGCCGCCAGGTTCATCCCGGCCAGCAGGACGAACGTGCCGGCGATGGCGTACAGCGCCGTCGAGAGCCCCAACAGCAGGAGGATCTCCGTGGAGAGGCGGAGGAAGGCAAAGGCGATTCCGACGGCCGCCGTCGCGCCGTAGAGGACGGCGTAGACGCCGGTGTGAACGCCCGAGACCGCCGCCGCGTCGGCGTACGCCATTCCGACACGACTCCGAAGGACGAAGGGAGCGGCGATGCGCCCCGAGAGGCGCGAGGGCAGCAGCTGGTTCACGAAGTTCACCATCAGGTCCGTGCTCCCCGCGGCGCGAAACGACACCGGCTGGATCCGATTCAACACGACGTGCCACGTGTAGAAGCGAGCGAGGACGCCGCCGACGCTGACAAGCGCGATGGCCGTAATCGTCGCGGCGTTGAGGCGGCCCAGCAGTGACGCCACCTCCGTGAGGCGCACCTGTGAGAGCACCCACCAGAGCGTCATGACGCCGATACCGTACCGGAGGGCGTTGAGCGCGACCTGCCGGGGGGTGAACCGGGGCACGCTATCCACCCCCAGCGTCGCCGCGGGCGTCGTCGAGGATGCGACTGGCCGTGGTGAACTCGAAGGGCTGGGCGAGGATGCGTTCGACGGCCCGACGCATCCACGCGCCGGTTCGGACGTAGACGCGCTTGGGGACGCCCTCAACGTCGGGGAGGTCCACGAACTCCCAGGGGTGGACGTACAGCACGGGCGCGATTCCTTGGCGCGCCAGCAGCCGCATCCCGAGAATCGTGTAGCGAGGGCCGAAGAACCGAAGCCACGTCCCGGTGAGCGGGAGCCTGAGTCCCGGCATAACGCTCGTCGGGAGTTCCGTGATGCCCGCAGGCGCGTCCTGGGCGACGTCCGTCGCCGGGACCGGCCGATGCGTATCGTACTCGCCGCCGTACCACCCTGGAATCTTGCGACTGGACACGACGCTTGCGTCGTAGTCGTAGCCCGCATCTGCTAGTGCCTGGAAGTGGTCGTCCGCGATGTCGAAGGCGGGCGCGCGGAACCCACGGATTTCCTCGCCCGTCGCCGCAGCCAGACGCGCTCTGGAGTGAGTGATCTCCTCGCGGCGTTCGTCGGGACTGAGACTCGGTAACAGCCGATGCGTGTGCGTGTGCGAGCCGATTTCGTAGCCGGCGTCGACCAGCGCGTCCACGGCCGCAGGATGGGAGTCAAGGAGTTCCGTGACGACGAAACACGTTGTCGTGGCGTCGTGGTCGTCGAGCGTCTTGCGGAGGAATTCGCCGCCGGCGAGCCCAACGCCATCACGGTCCATCGTGCCCGCAGCGCTGCGGTAGGCTGGCGTGTGTTCGAACAACTCGAAGTCGATGGAGAGGACTGCCTCACTCATCGCTTTCCTCGAACTCGCTTTGGAGGAGGGCGACCTGCTCGTTGAGCCGCGAGACGCGGTCGTAGAGGTTCCCAATCCGATTCAAGAGGTAGGTCACGAGCACGAACAGCGTGAGGTTCGAGAGGACGAGGATGGCACGGGCCTTGAGCTCCAGCCCGAGCACCGTCGCGACGACGTCGAAGACGTTCGGGAATAGAGCGACGAAGATGAGGCCGCCTCCGACGACCAGCGACATCACGAACAACGCGACGGCCTCGCGTCCCTTGCGAACGAGGTAGTAGCCGTTGGCAAGAAAGACGAGACCGACGAGCAACGCGACGAGGTTGACGACGGTGTACTCAACCATACTCAACGGAAGAGAAGCACGCGGAAGATCACGTCGGTCATGCGAATCGGGTAGAGGGCGAAGGTGTCGAGCGTGAACTGCGATTCGCCCTCCTCGCGGACAGGCATCTCGATGGACACCTCCGTGATTCGATGGCCGCGCTTCGCGGCTTCGAGAGTTTGTTCGACGGCCCAGTGCTTGTCCGAACTATGGAGGATGTCCGCCAGCGCCGACACCCGGTACACCCGGAACCCGCTGGTCACGTCCGTGATATTGACGCCGCCGAGCGTGTTGACCACGCGCGTGAAGAACTGGATGCCGAGCTTCCGTATCAGCGGGTAGTCTTGAAAGCTCTCGTTCAGATAGCGGCTGGCGATGACCATGTCGTGGTCGGGGGCTTCCGCCAGCAGCTCCGGGATGTACGTGGGGTCGTGCTGTCCGTCGGCGTCGATCTGGAGGATGAAGTCGTAGTCGTGCTGGATGGCGTACTGGTAGCCCGTCCGCACTGCGCCGCCGACGCCGGTGTTGAATACGTGCTCGACGACGGTTGCGCCGTGCTCGCGGGCCACGTCGGCAGTGCCGTCGCTGGAGCCATCGACGACAACAACGACTTCCTCGACGTGTTCGCGCGTGCCCTCGATGACGGGGCCGACGGTGTCGGCTTCGTTGTACGCGGGGAGGACGGCGACGGTTCGCACTCTGGCTGAGAAACCGCCTGGAACTCACTTATCGGTGTCGTTTCGGGTGTAGACTGTTGCAAAAGGGACTAGTGGGGCGCTCGCGTCCACGGAACCGATGAGCAAGACTCTCGTCGTCGGCCTCGACGGTGCCAGTTGGCGTCTGTTGGATCCGTGGATAGCGGGCGGCGAACTCCCGAACCTGGCCGCCCTCCGCGAGTCCAGCTCCTGGGCACGAACCGAGAGCTGTCTGCCACCCGTCACCTTCCCAAACTGGAAGTGTTACTCATCCGGGAAAAACCCGGGTGGCTTCGGCGTCTACTGGTTCGAGCACGTGGACCTCGACGCCGGAGAAATCAGCGTCACCAACGGGAGCGACTACCACACCGCCGAACTGTGGGACTACCTCAACGACGACGGCCAGCGCACCGGCATCGTGAACATGCCAACGATGTACCCACCCCGCGACATCGATGGCCCAATCGTCTGCGGCGGCCCCGATGCCGTCGAAGGCGAGTACCGCTCCATCGAGAGCGGGTACGCAACGCCCGAGGGACTGGTCGAAGAGTTAGCGGAACGCTTCGACTACCAAGTCCACCCGGACCCACTACTCTCCTCGAACGAGGAGCGCGGCGAGGAGATCGACGCCATCCTCGACTTGCTCGACCTGCGCTTCGAGGTAGCGCTCTCCCTAATGAAAGAGCGGGACCTCGATTTCGTCCACGTGACGCTGTTCTACCTCAACGTCCTCCAGCACTTCTTCTGGGACGACGAGCCAACGCTCCGAGCGTGGAAACGCATCGACGAGTGGATCGGCCGCCTCGACGACAGAGACGACCTCAACCTCGTCCTGATGTCCGACCACGGCTGTGACGCGACGACAACGGAGTTCTACATCAACGAGTGGCTCGCCGAGAACGGATATCAGAGCCGGACGACCAGCGTGGACAACGTGTTCCAACGCGTCGGGTTGGACCGAGAGAACGTTCTCTCGCTCGCCAAGCGGATGGGCGCGGTGGACTTCCTCGCGAAGGTCGTCCCCGAGCGAATCCAGCAGATGGTACCCCAGCGCGCCGGCGTGAAGCGAGCGCGTAAACTCGAAGCCATCGACCTGCCGAACACGAAGGCCGTCGCGAGCGCGCAGGGCCCCATCTATCTCAACCCCGACTTCAACACCGACACCGTCCGAGAGGAACTGATCGCCGACCTCCGCGCTGTCGAGGACGAAGCGGGACCACTCTTCGACGACGTGTTCAACGGCGAAGACGTGTACAGCGGCCCCTACGCCGACGAGGCACCCGAAGTCGTACTCAACCAGCGCGACGGTGTCCACGTCAACGACGGCGTCGGCGGCGGGAACATTCGTACGGACCCCGACCGCTGGCGTGCGGAGAACACACTCAACGGCATCTTCGTCGCCAGCGGCCCGGACTTCGAAGAAAACGGACAGCTCGACCAGATTCGCATCCTCGATATGGCACCGACGCTGCTGGCCGCCCACGGCTGTGACGTCCCCACCGACATGGACGGCGAAGTGCTACCGATAGCCGGCAACGTGGGGACACGGGAGCCGATAACGCTCGATGACGCGGATACCGAGCGGGCGGGCGAGGAAATCGAGGACCGGCTGAAGGATCTCGGTTACATGGAGTGAGGGCCACAGGGCTTGCTCCCGTCGCGACAACCTAGCGGCTTCTTGCCCATCATCGAAACCGCTAGCACAGAGACCGCCACCCCACCCACAACGCAGTGCTACCCAACCACCCACCACATCCACAACCGACACAATCGAACCACCAGCAGCAAACACAAACGTCGAAATGTCATTCGGAACCCTCTTCGACATCAGCGCCAGCACACCAGTGCTGGCTGTCCTCGCCGCCACACTCCTCGCCCTCCACCGCCGCCGCGACTAGCAAGTGTGCGCCAAGACGTCGCCTGCCACCCACCGTTCTTCGCTCTGTTGAGTGACCGGCGTCACACGGCTTCCGGTGAGCAACATGAGTGTCTCGGTGCTGGCCCCGTCGCAATCAACTGGCGGTCTCTTGGCTGTCATCGAAACCGATAAACCAGCGCGCTCGGAACGATAGGTGTCGGCTTGCCCGTACTCCCCACACCGATCTGGAGACGTACGGAAAACCGTTCTAATTTTCAGTAGTATTTGGTAGTATCCGGGTAGAACCGGTAGCACTGGCGAGAACGTGCCGTGTCACACTACCGCTGGCCTGCCGCGAGGCCGTGTTACTACTATTGGTTTGATGCAGTCCACCCGTACCTGCCTCACGCCGTGTCGTAGTGAGTGACGACGCACGGAACTGAGGCAGTCGGGTCTGCCGACCACTCGCCAAATCCTGTTCTTGTTCGGTGTTGGTCGTAGACTGAACGCCAGATACCGACCCATCAGGGCCGGACGAAGAACGGGCACACACGTCATTCTCGGTAGTTGAGTTAGCGTGTGATGGAAAACTGGCGTGCTTCCCAGTCGAGATATACTCAACCGGGTTCGCCTGTTCCATCCGTGACTCGGACAGGTGCTTCCGCCCGACATTCACTGCGCCGACCACATCGCGGTCGCATTCGTAGCTACACACAGGGCAGTGGAAGTGTCCTCCGTGACGTTGCTCAGTGTGATCGTTTGGCGCTTTCACGGTCTGCCCGTTCTCACCACACTGAGGACAGTGACGTGAGGTGCCCCACGGATTCACCGTCGAAACATCAACACCCAACAGTTCGGCCTTGTAGTCGGTGTATTCGAGTAGTTCAGCGCGTGCCCAACTACTAATCGACCATGCAACACTGCCACTCGTGTTACCGGAGTCTAGTTGGCCGAGCGATTCAAACACGATGGTCTCACAGCCGTATTCAGCCGCCAACCACACCAACTGGTTGGCTACATCGTGTTGAATTTGGGTTCGGAGTCTGCGTTCTTTCTGCCGGGTCTGCTGATACTCACTCAACAGGTGATCGAACCGGTCAGTATGGGCTTTGCCCTGCCGCCGCAGTTCACTGAGACGGTCGTTGATACCTTCCGCATCAGATTTCACTCGAAACAATTTGTCCTTGGAGGGGTGGTCGATGAACTCCGGTGGAGCGACCTGCTTGTGTGTCCCATCCTCGCAGTCATCAAGCACAACGGTCGTCGCCTGCTTTTTCACACCGAGGTCAACGGCCAAGACACGGTTCTCCACTGTGTCTATGCCATTTTCGGGTACGTCTACTGGCACATCTACCGTGTAGCCGTGTTCAGACGTGTGGAGGGTCGGTGCTTTCACGTCACCAACCCTAACCAGTTCGTGAAACCGTGAATGCGTAGGGAACCGAATTTCATGCTCAGTCCAATCATGGTAACTGTCCGGGGAGAGTGAGTCCGGCGCGTTCACCACGAACACGAGGTCGCCGTTTTCGACGGTCAATTCGTGGATGTGATAGTCGCCCTTATCCGGTGCATACGGAAGTGTGCCGTTCGGTTCTGGCGTGCCGACTAGTTCAGTGTATTTCTCAGGGAAGTGGCCGTGTCGATCGTAATACTGGTTGAGTTGTTCGACAACCGATTCTAAGACCCGCCATTCGATATACGGTGTGGCGTCTTTGAACAGTTGGTTGCGGAGTCGTTTCCAGCCAATCTGTTTGATTTTCCGGTCAGCAACCGTGTCAAGAACAAAGTTGAACGCCTGATATTCGTCAGCGTGGGCGTCAAGGACGTGCGTGACGCGGTGATAGACACACCGTTTGAACCGGCTGTAGACGTATTCATCGACGGTCTCGAAAGCGTCGTGGTCGTTGTCTCGGATGTAGGTGTAGGATTGTCCAGTATGGGTTTTGAGTGCGTCGAGATGCTGGTCTGTCCAGTATTCGTCGGTAAGAAGTCGCTGGGTGTGTTTCTGGACGAGTGTGGTGAGACGGTCGCACGCCTCGTGGCAGTCGTCCGGGACGTGGAACTGTTCGGTGAGTTGCATTGCTACTCGTCGTCGGTAGTGTCTGGGGTGGTTGTGCGGACGAGCTTCACGTCAGCGCCAATCCAGTCTTTTGGTGCGGTGACGTGTGCGCCCCCGCTTCCGAATGGTTTGACCTCCCGTTCAACGATTTCCTCACCTTCAATCTCGTAGTGGTCACCCACACCATTCTATATAGTATGCATATGTAAAACGGTTTCGAGTCGGGTCTGAATCGCTACTGGAGGCTACTGTTTCATACTAAATCTCGTAACAGTTATGCCACCCCTACCCACTGTCCCTTAGCCCCACGGGGACCTCGATCGGTTCACGGGCGAGCCGACAGATCCCATCCTTCGCTCTCGCAGCCATCCAAACCTACGCGTAATCAGTAAGGGTTCTTCCGTATTGTCTCCTGGCTAGCGGCAGCTGTCTTGATTTATTCTGAAGTATATGATAAGGGCCCTGACCAAAACGATTATACTTATTCCCACTCTAAGTGGGAATATGGCGAAGGTAGATTCAAAAGGCCGAATCGTCCTCCCAAAAGAGGTGCGAGAACGGCTCGATATTACGCCTGGGACAGAAGTAGCCATCCACGAAGAAGACGGGAAAGCAGTCGTTGAACCCGAAGACAACCCCGAACAGATCATCGAACGCATGGAACAACTCATCACGGAAACGTCTCCCGAGCCAGGAGAGACGATGCCACTTGACGAGGGAGCTGACCCTATTGCCCAGAAGCACAGAGACGCAATCCGAAGAGGAGCAGCGGAAAACAGCGATGAGTGACGCTGATGGACCGTATCTTTTCGATGTCGGCGTCATCGCCCTCGCACACACAGAAACTCCGGTTCGTGAATCTGCGCTCTCGTACGTCCGAGATGCCATCGCTGGCGACATAGAGGCCATTGTTCCGCATCCTGCGCTATTCGGAGCGCACACCGTTCTGACGACGTACTACGGGCGTTCAAACGCAGACGCATCTCGCCTACTCCAAAATTTCATGGACGCGAAACGAATCCATTGGTACGACGGGATATCCGAGGACGTAGTTCAGGGTGGATTTTCTCAGGCAAGTGAAGCAAACGTGGGTGGATGGGACGGCTACTATGCGCAGATAGCGATCGACGAAGGGGTAAATACCATGTTGACGATTGACGACGACTTCGAACAATTTGATGCGTTCGATACCGAGGTTATTCTCTCACCCGACGAATTTAGCGAACTAAACAGGTTTCTTGGCGATTAATTCCCCACTAACCAGATAAAGAAGCATATTGCTCGGACAGCCGCGGTAGCTAGCGTTGGCTCGTCATTCTCGGCGGAGTGCGATGCTGGCGGCTGCGAGGGCAGCAAGTACTGTCATGAGTAGGCCGAACCCAGGGATTGTTGTTGAGATCGTTGTCGTCGTTGTTGGTGGTTGCATTGGTGTGGCTGGCGCTGGCGTTGTGACAGCTGAGGTTGGCGTGGGTGCCGTCGGCGCCGTTGTGGCTGGTTGTGCTGTCGTTGTCGGTGGCACTGGTGTAGTGGTCGGCACAGTGGTGGTCGGCGCGGTTGTAGTCGGCGCAGTGGTTGGGGTCGTTGTTTTCCGTGGGCCGGTGCGCACGGTTACGGTGCGGCTGGCAGCTTCGAGCGCGCTGCCCGTGACGGTGATACGGTACGTGCCCGCTGGTTCCTCAGATAAATCAAGGTGGACGGAGCCACCACTGGTCGTGATACGGTCACCGGCTGCAACTTCCCCCGTAATATTGAGACCGCTTGGATTGCGAACGGTGACGTCAAGCCGGTCGGCCGCCGCGAAATTGTACTGGGCAGTCACGGTCAGATTTTCACCGGTCGGCTCCCAGGCGTTTGTCACATTTGCGCCGTGCTGGTTGGTGAGGGTAACACTGGTTACGCGGGGTTTGGTGACGACGATCTCAAATTCGTCGTCACCGTCACCATCAACGCGATACGCACCAGGGGTTACAGTACCGAAGTCGGCATTTGTCGGATCCGTGATTTCATAGATTTCCCCGTCTGCAGCCCCGCTCGCACCGACGAGTGTGACGCTGTCAGTACCGATCGTACCACCGCCTGTGAGCTGGACGTTGGAAATGTCGAGCGTCTCCCCGACGAACACGCGAACTGGTGGGGACGTATCCGCAGGCTGCTCGCGCGGCGCTGGAACCGCAACAGCACTCCCAGCAACGACAAGGAGTCCAACAACAACGAGGACGGGAAGCGAGGACGTGAATCGCATAGGTGGAATCTAGGCGGCTGAGGATTTAGTTCTCATGGCGACCTGCGCAACAGCGGCGGTGAGCGACGCTCGCTCTGTGTGGCCCACGAGGTTGGAGAGGGTGGCAGACATGATGGGATTTGACCGCGTTCTCCGGTTAGAGCGGTCAGCTGAAGTGGTTGGAGGTCCGCTTGCTATGTGTTGCTGTTGGTGAGTCGGCCGCGTGCTAACTCCCAGACGAATTCGAATGCGAGCCAGCTTGTCGCCCAAATTCCGACCAGGAGGAAGACGA
Organism: Halobacterium sp. KA-4; assembly: GCF_021028995.1. Classification (GTDB taxonomy): domain Archaea; phylum Halobacteriota; class Halobacteria; order Halobacteriales; family Halobacteriaceae; genus Halobacterium. The sequence goes on from NZ_JAJJZG010000016.1 coordinate 76,469, forward strand.
TTGTGGTCGTTGAGAGCATTGCTAGTGGTCGGGTGGCGGCGACAAGTTCAGAATACAGCAGGAGGCAGATGGCGCTGGTGACGAGGAGTCCAGCGAAGCTGCAGCAGTAGTGCTCAAGCAGTCCGGCTGTCCCCGATGTTGGTGGTGTGGGTGATCGAGATCGCCCACCACCGCCATGTGTTGTCACCATCCCCCTTCTTGGTAGAGACTAACACGCCAACCACCATAATTGTACTGGTCGATAATTATAGATTCTATATTACTCATCTGGTTGCTCGTACCTAGCGGATCACCAAGAGTTGATAACCAGCCAACGCCACCATCTTCCAGCCAATCCCCGAGGCGCAGACCCCCTCACTGCGAAAACCAAAACCAGTATCACTGCCAGAGCCGATTTTGCGGCACCCATCGCCCAACGCACCACTCAGATTTCCAACGGCCAGACGAAACTATCGGGTGAGCGCGCTCGATGTGCCAATCTCGTCAAGAAACGTCTCGAGGAGTTCGCCCGGACCGGCTGTTGTCTCGTGGACGGGTGGCTCTTGTAGCTCAACCTCAAGCCGGCGGACAGCCTCAAAATCGCCTTCATTGACGATCAGCATGAGGATCGCTGATTGGTAGATTGCAATCGTCCGTTCAGCGTCGACATCAAGATACTCGATCTCAAGATCATCGAGGATGCCGAGGAGATCACAGGGCTGCTCGAACTCACAATGAACCGTCGAACCCGCCTCTTCCGCCATACCTGCGCCTACGCAACTCTCCCACAAGTACCTCGGGCTTCCGCCACTCCCCAACGAAGCCTGCCCAGTCTTCCAACCGCACTCACAAAACCAAGATCCAGCTTACAGGTAGTATTTTATATATCTCGTTTTAGTGGCTACGTGACCAGATTTTGTCTAACAAAGGAAATACACTTAAGATATACCCTGGATATTTTCACTCAAGCAGTCGTACCTGTTTCTATGTCGTTCAGCGTTAGCTGGCACACACTCCTTGACGAACTTGACGACCTGCCTGACGATGCCGAACTTACCACACCAATCTCTCACGATAGGTTCCGTATTACGGACGTACAGGAACACCACGTCGTCATCACGCTTGACGATTCGGGCAACCAACGACCACTCCAGCGCGACCAGTTCGAGACACTCTACCGGCGAATCCAGGATTCGAAGGGCGCGTTCGATATCGGCCGGCTCCCGCCCGGTGCTGACCCATATCCAGCAGTATTGTCCCTCCATCCTCGTTTCGAGATCGACGAACAGCAGGGCGTCATCACCGAGAAAGAAGGACCCACCGCCACACAACTGGCCGACGACGAGCCGGATGGAGACGACAACGGGCGCGGCGAACCCGACGGACTCGACGCGTACTCTGATGCATTGCTGCTCATCGACGCACTCGAACGGAACGACGTGTCCGACCTGACCGAACTGGAGACGAACAACTTGGTGAACATTTACACGCTCTGTTCTGATGTGCAGCGAAACGCGAACGAGTTCCGGAAAGACATCGCCGACGTGTTGCTCGACAGACTCCACCACGACCGACCCGTTCACAGCCAGTACGGCTCAGTTCAGCGCACATCGCGACGCAATCGCTCACTCAAAGACGACGAAGAGGTACTGGATATATTGGCGGAGGCGGGTATCGACCGCGAGCGCGTGACGACTGTTGATTCGAGTAAGGTAGACGAAGCACTTGCAGTGACGGAACTTTCCGAGTCGGACGTGTACGAGATTGAACAGAGCGAGTACGTCCGGAAAGCCGAGGTTGACGAGGAGGTCAAGGAGTCACGCCTCCAAGGGCTGAAAGACCGTCTGGCTGCGAGTGAGGAGGCGGAGACCGATGATTTGCGGCGGGAAATCGAAGCACTCGAAGACCGCATCGACGACCTTACCAGTTTCAGCACTGGAACCCAGATGCAAGGGTAGTTCACTCACTGCACTGTGGCCGGGCTGGGCGAACGAACCACTCGACAAGGGCCTCGGGGTGACGTTCACGATGGTGCTGGCCGATCTGAATCGGTAGGCCGCCGATTCGGTACCGAAATTGAATTCTCTGTCCGCGTCGAAAGATAGCATATGGACGTCGATAGGGACACGATCCGGAGTCGAAGCACCGATGCGGTGTTTGACCGCGGGGTGAACTATCGTGATGAAGGACGCATTCAGCAACTCGATCGGTTCGACGAGCTCGTGACTGCGAGCGTCAGCGGGTCGAAGCTGTACGACGTGACGATCGAGTTCGGTGGACGGAGTATCGACACACAGTGTACCTGTCCGTACGACGGTGGCGGGGACTGCAAGCACGTCGTCGCGGTATTACTGGATATCGCCGCTGGTCCGCCACAGGACGAGAGTAGTCGCGTCGAAGCAGCCTTGGACGAGGTATCGGTCGACGATCTGCGTGGGTTCGTCCGTGACGCCCTCGCCGAACACTCGGAGTTGCGCGAGCAGTTTCTCGCACGCTTTGGCGACGACCACAAATCGGTCGAGGAATACCGCGAGGAAATCGCACAACTGTTCGAGCAACACGCGGATCCAGGCGTGTACGACGCGATCGATTTCTCCCGGTTTTTCGAGATCGCCGAGCAGTACCGTGACCGCGAGCGGTATCTGACCGCTGCGACCGTCTACCGAGCGGTGTTCGAGGAGATCGATGAGAAGTACAACTGGATCGACGGCGCTTACGACCACTACGCAAAGACCAGCCAGATCGCACTTGACGGCTACGCCGACTGTGTGCTCGCGACCGATCCGACTCCCGAAGAGTTCGATACGTACGCTGGCGTGCTTGAGGCGCGGGCGATGACGGAGCCACCGATCAACGACGAGCAGTTCTGGCGCGCACTCGACGACCTAGAGGAGCGATACGAACAGTGATGGCGTCGAACTCTTGGTATCGGAAAGTATTGATACCGCCCTGACATACTGTCTCGTAATGACCGACATCGACCAGTACAAGACCTATCGGGAAGTCGGGACACAATTGAACAGCGACATCATGGAGGCGTACTCTGATCGGGAACTGATCGTAGAAACCGCATCCGAGTTGGATATCGACTTCGACGGGCTGAACCTGGCCTACGAGTTCGAGTCCCAGATGCCGACCCACTTCGAGTTCGCGCTGTACGAATACCGCCGGAACGGGACCACCGCGGCGGAGCGATACCTCGAAGCGGAGCGCTGGGAGAGCAAAACCGAACGGGAGATTCTCGAAGCTACCATCGACGCCGACCCCTCGCTGTTCGAGGTCGAATCTGTCAGCGAGTCAGGGCCCCGTCTGACGGTAACCGATCTGCTCGACGATCGCGAAGAACACACGCTTTTGGACGTCAACCTCAGCCGAACCGCAGAGCCGGGGACGGTGCTGTTTTTCAGACCCGTTCGCTACGACGAGTTCACGACGACCTCGGGCGTCTCGTTCCCGTTTCCCGGCGAGGAGAAAACCCGCCTTCTCGAAGAGCACGACCGTCGAGTAGAGCCAGACGAGTCGAAAGCGGTCTCTCGACAGCGGTTCGTCGCATTCCACGACCTGTATCGTGACCACGGCACCCACATCCAGTACCGGTGAGCAACAATGAGCGAGCCAACAGACCGATTCGTCATCGAAATCGGAACCGGAACGGTCGCACACATCATCGATATGGACGCCGGTCAATCGGAGACAGATTCCCGCTTCTCGCTCGGCTTCAGCGGTCCCGGCGAGAAGATGTGTAGTCGGGGGAACCGTTATCCAGGCGACAAGCGAGTCTCGTTTGCGGAGTTTGCCTCCCACCACGACATCGACAAAGCAGGCTTCGAGGGCGATGCACCTGATGAAATCTGTTCGTACTGTTGGTCGAACACGCGTGAAGAAGTGGAGACAGAGCAAGCGCAAAGCGACCAATCAGTCGCCGAACAGATCGGTACTGTCGGATATCAGCTCCGGTGGAAGCAGAACGGGCGTGCGCGGGAGGAGTGGTACGATATCGTCGTTAGCCCGGAGACGACGATGGCGGAACTGGACAGACTCGTGTGTCGGTTCAGCACGCTTGACGATTTCCACCTCCGGATGTACGGCCTCGAAGACGAGTACCTGGAGTCCAGTCTCAACGTCCTGCCCGACCACCAGTACGAGCAAGCGGGCGACCGGGCGTACACGAGAGCGAGCGAGATGACGATCGCGGACGTCGCCGAACGAGCCCAACTCCGCGAGGGCGACAGACTCAGCCTCGTCTACGACTTCGGGACGCCCACCCACTACTACTGCATCGTCAAGGAGGTCTACGAACCTGAGCGACTCGACGAGGTGCTCGACGACGACGTGAGCACGTCGACCGACACAGCTGCAATTGTCAACGAAAAGAGGCCATGACGAGGGAGACGGACGAACAGCGGGACAAACGCATTCGGAGGGAAATCCTCACCGACGCTTACACTGCCGACGAGCAAGCAATCAGTTGGTGCTACCATCTCGAACGCGAGATGACGTTCCCCTTTCAGGCACGGTGTATCGAGGAGCGAACAATCTCGCCGCTGCGCGAGGGCGAAGAAGTGCCTGTCGTCGAGATGACGGACGAAGTCGTCAGCAGTAGAGAGCTGTTCGCCATCGTGGAGTGGATGGACAGGGAATTCGGCGTGCCATTGTCACAGCTCGAAGTGCTCGACGTGGATCAAGATACTCGGGAGGCAGTCGACGACTGGCACTACTGGAACGCCGACGGCGGCGGATTGGGCTGAACACCCGATCAGTCACGCTTTGCATCGACGGGCGATGCGTACCCTGCCGGTCGTGCGTACGCCACGGGTCGAGTGCGGCCTACTGATCGTCCCGCGGTTCGATCTGGAGCCTGGTATCAGATCGAGATCAGAGTACGCTCTGGCAGCGGCTTCGACATTGTGGCTGAATCCACTATCTTAATTCAGCGAGAGAATCTCGCCGTTCACGGCGTTAACGAGACGCGTTACGTCTCGTTCGCACACCAGAACGCATAGTAGTTCACAGAAGTTTTGGGTACTCCACGTGCCAGGGATAAGGTAGAGAGGCTTTCTTCGACTGAGTCCTCATCCCAGTTCACCCAGAAGTTTCGTTGATCACTAAGCGTTCTGGGGACGGGCGTGAATCCCATCACTTCCCTACGCAATAGATGTGATGAGAGCTAGCTGGATATTCACCGAAGAACCCAGTCATTAAGTCACTGTACTATCATAGGCTATGTATAGTGAATCTGGTCACAACGCGCACTATTACAGCGACACTCACCAACGACCGTGAAGGCGTCGTTCGTGACCTGGATTCACTCGGTCGCTCAGGGAGTAAAATCTGGAATGTTGCTCGGTGGACCACCAGCCGCATCTGGGAACACACGGGCGAAATTCCGGAGGAAGGACCGCTCAAGTCCTACATGAAAAACCAGGACTGCTGGAAAGATTTGAATGCGCAATCAAGTCAGGCAATCGTCGAAGAATTGGCTGGCGCTTTCCAGTCCTGGTTCGAACAAGACGACCCAGACGCAAACCCACCGGGCTACCGCAAACACGGCGACCAGCGACCACGCAGCACGATCACGTTCAAGGAAGACGGCTTCAAACTTGACACCAAACACCAGCAGGTCCGCCTGTCCAAAGGGAAGAACCTGAAAGACGGGTGGAGCGATTTCATCCTCTGTGAGTACGACACCGGTCCAGACACCGATCTCACCGATGTCGAACGTGTCCAGCAGGTCCGCATCGTTTGGACTGGCGATCACTGGGAACTGCATTTCGTCTGCAAAGTTGCCATCAACGCAGACGACGCGTCTGGTGCGAAGACGGCTGGTGTTGATCTCGGCATCTGCAACACGGCAGCTGTCTCGGTTGGCGATGAGACACTGCTGTATCCGGGGAACGCGCTGAAAGAAGATGCTCACTACTTCCGCCAGCAGGAATACGAGACAGAAGGAACGGATGGCCCCAGCACCCATGCTGAATGGGCACGCCAGAAGAAATCCCGGCGGCAGACCCACTTCCTGCACGCAGTGTCGAAAGATATTGTTCAGCAGTGCGCTGACAGAGGTGTCGGCACGATTGCAGTCGGCCACCCCGAAAACATCCGTAGGGATGAAGACTGGGGGAGACACGGAAACAAACGTCTGCACGATTGGGCGTTTGACATTCTGATTCACCAACTCGAGTACAAGGCCGAAGAGCGCGGGATTGGCGTCGAACGGGTTGATGAGTACGAGTTGGCCACGTCAATAACGTGCTGTGAGTGCGGGATGAAAGCGGATGCAAACCGTGTTGAACGTGGGTTGCCTCGTTGAATCACAAGACAGCGTCGGGGTAGGGAAGACTATTCGCAGTTTCACAGCGTCAGAGACGGGTTCTTGACCTCAGAAGATGCAGTAGCTGTCACTCACGGCGGTTGCTGAAGGGTCAC
>NZ_JAJJZG010000017.1 GCF_021028995.1 Halobacterium sp. KA-4
ACCACGCCGAGTTCCTCGGCGTGCTCTTCGAGGAACTCAGAGGGAAACAGTGTAGTGAGCCGACGCATAATCCGAGATGAGGAGTCCTTGTCGTGCACAGACTGGACTTCCTCATTCCTTCCGAAAGGTGCCTCGATAAGCCGCCGCTATCACGCGGTTTCTCGCTTAACTAAAGACGGATGAGGCATCTGTACATCTTCGTTTTGGATGCCGAGACACATAATTCCTCAGGCTCTCGAGATCGGTAGTGTTCAGATTAGCTGATTTCATGCAAAGCTGAAGGATCTGAGCCACTCGTCGGCGGTATCTGCTGTGGCGTTGCTGAAACAGTTTGAGAACGAGGAGGTTCGTTGTTTTATCTCTCGAAAGACGCGTTCAACAGCATTCTGATTTCCATGTGTTTCAGACTGGAATCGGAGGCCATGTCGTTGGCAGGCGTCTTTCAGTGTCGGTGCGCCATCAACGAGAAACACAGCATTATCGACGTCGTATTTTTCGCGGAGTTGTTCGAAAAACGAGCGGCAATCACGTACGTACGCGCCGGTTCAAGCGTTGTATAGAGTGATTTGGTCGTTTCTGGATCGACAGCAGCGTACAGCCAGTATTGCTCGTCGTTGAGTCGGAGCACGGTTTCGTCAACGGCGACGTGATTTGGAGTTCGTCCAGACTCAGGCTGTAGGTCGGCTTTCTGCACCCAGTTATGAGCGGTGGAGCGTACGCGTTTGACACCGAATACCACAATCATTAAGACAGTATTTCGAAAGCGAGAGTCCAGCAAGATGTAGCTGAATACTGAGCTTCATCAGCATCTGCGGTGTCGCTTCTCGTTCAACAACCGCTACGTCGATCTGGTCTAAACACCCGTTGAGGTGGTCGTTTTCTGGCATGGACATCTGAAAACCGCACCGCCTCACCTTTCAATCCCTTATCTGAACACCGCCACCCGGACTGACCAAAGCGTTTATTGAAGTAGATGTTCATGACACTATTATGAATATACGGGCAGTTCTAGCATGGCTCTTCGGTGTTCTGCTTTCACTGCTCGGACTCCTACTCCTCATTAGCGTACCGCCGATCGGGATTCTGGTCCTCCTCGTCGGACTGTATATCCTCCCACCAATTAACCGAAAAATTCAGGTCAATATCTCATCCGCATGGGCGCTCGCCTGGATTACCGGGGGGCTCCTACTCTTGTTCGCACTCACGATAACCCATCTGGTTCCTGCCGCCGGTGTGATCGCCGTTGTCGGAGGCCTATTTGCCCTTCCACCCGTTCGTCAGTATTTAACGAGTTGGACAGACTTCGAACTCGGTCGATGGACAGTTGTTGGTGTTGTCTTCCTCGTTATCGTTAGCTCCAGTGCAACTGCTGCGATCGCCCTTCAGAATAATGAGAGGCTTGGACACGAGACAAAAGTTCACGAACCCGGCGAGCGGTTTACCGTCGATTCAGGAGAGACTAACCTCGCATTTACTGTGAAAGCGGCCAATAAAACGCACACAATCAGTCGGGGGCCTGATCGAGAGCGGGCAGACTCAGAAAAGATCTACCTCGTCGTCACACTCCAAATTGAGAACCTCGCCGATCAACACACAACGTTCACCACTAGCGATTTTGCCGCCGTGAGTGATGATGGACAGCGGTCCTACGAAATTGCAGAAGAGACGGCCGATATCAGATCTGCCGACCCCTACGAGGCGCAAGGACTGGAACTAGCGACAATAAGTAGTGACCGACGGCTTGATGCCGGCGAAACGGTTACTCGGACCGTTGCATTTGAGGTAGAAACGGGCCGGACGTACCTGTTCACAATTCCCGCAACCGGCCCATACTCAGGGGCCGACAATCACTACGTTCCGTTGGGGAAGGTTTAATCGCCACCACACAACCAAGTCAAAAATTAAACTTGCATCGTTACATTCCCTGAGTGAATATCATATCGTCGATGAAAGGTATTCCCGGAGTCGTCCCACTTTCGGAGCTTTTGAATATTATTTTCCGCAACCAGTCCAAAATGAGGGAATTGTGCACGAAACCCATTGGTACCGTCATATGGGCCTAAATTCTCACCGTCCGTGTCTTCGGCGACTGGATTGCTTCCGAAAGTCCATTTAGCAGATTGGGTGAGAAGCCCCCCATCCTCAAGGAGCGACCGAATGGGAGCGAGTAGGGTGGGGATGAATCGTCCTCGTGAAGCTGGGTGAATATCTTTAACTCCCTGCAAGTGGATAATCAGGGTACGGCGCATGGATTACGTCCTCAAGTATCGGTTGTTCCCTGACAGTCAGCAGCGCGAGCAACTGGACTGGGTTCGTGATACCGTTCGACAACTCTACAACCACGCCTTACATCGGTTCAACCGGATACCTGAATCGGCGGGCACGGTCAAACAACGAGTCACACAGGTCAGAGATGAAATCCCGGACCTGAAAGATTGGTGGACCGACCTCACCAAAATCTACTCGACAGTGCTTCAACAGGCTGTTGAACAGATAGCGACTAACATCGAGAATCTCGGGAAACTCAAACAGAAAGGGTTCGATTTGGGTCGTTAAACTGGAAAGCGCCACAGGAGTATCGGAGTTTCACATATCGCCAACGGGGTTTCGAACTGGATGACAACAGTGGCCCTGATGGGCGTGGACTCCTTACTCTGAAGAAAGTCAACGGCGAAACCTTACAGGTTCCTCTCCGGCTTCACCGACCCATCCCAGACGATACCGACGTGAAACACGTCACCGTCAAAAAAGACCAGACTGGCGCGTGGTACGCCTGTCTCAACGTCGAACGGGACGCTCCCGACAAACCCGACGCCAGTGACATCAGTATGGAAAACACAGTCGGGTTGGACCTTGGCATCCTGAACTTCATCACGATTCCGACGGACGACAAATCAGCCGTCTTGACGTATCCAGCGACCGGGAACGCCTTGAACGTGAGCAACAGAATCTCTCTCGGAAAGAACACGGCAGTAACAACTGGGAGAAACAGCGACAACGAGTGGCTGAAGTCCACAAGCGAATGCGACGGAAGAAACTTGACTTCAAGCACAAAGTCGCCGCGTTCTACACCAGCGAGTACGACGCGGTGTTCGTTGAAAATCTGCATGTGAAAGGGATGCTAGAAGGTGAGCGGAATGGTCGGAACACGGCTGAGGTTGGGTGGCGTGACTTCATCATGGTTCTCAAACACCACGGCCGGAAACGTGGGTGTCACGTTGTGGACGTTGACCCGGAAGATACGACGAAAGCGTGCCACAAGTGCGGTGTGAAAACGAAGAAACCGTTGTGGGTCCGGGAACACTCATGTCCCTCGTGTGGGTTTGAAACCGACCGAGATTATAATGCCGCGTTGAACGTGTGGGAGCGTGGATTGGACAAGCTAGGAGTGGTTCACTCCGAAGGGACGCCTGCGGAGACTGCGACCGCTGTGGACGCTGATGAATTTCGAGAAGTGTCTGCAAGTCGCGTCGTTGACACAGGAAGCCCCTGCCTCAAGGAACGAGCGGCTATCGCCGCGAGTGAGTAGGCTGGGGTAGTTCACTGCTGTTGATGATCTCCTTCGCATGTTTTGTCGTGTAGTCTGTTGAATGGGCTGTGTTGAATCACCATACAGCAGCGAGGTAGGCCGGTAAATCAAAGGAGTTGAAGCGAGAGAATGCGGTTGTCTATGACGCAAATCTCCCGCTTCATCGGGGAGGTTGTGCCGGTTGCTCAAAGAGTTACTGGCGATGGAGGCGAATCCGCCGCCCCGGAAGGCGGCGGCGGATTCGCTGACTATGCGCTCGTTTCCCTCCATTATCTGCGGATTTATCTTGATTCATCCTACCGGATGACCATTGACCTGCTCAAAGAAATGCCGCAATTGACATCCTCCTCGGCGTGAACGCGGAGGAATCCTGAGCGTTGGAAATTTCAGGTTTCACAATCCCACCGAACATCCAACCAGTACGAATCTGAGAGGGATGCTCGTGGGCTACGGCGGGTGGGAGTGCTGGGAGTGCCAAGCCCCCGGTACTCCTATCCTCAGTCATATTCGGACTCCCAGAGTTGGTTTTGCCTCGCGGAAGTCCCCCAGACGTCGATGGACTCGGAGTTACTTTTTCTGCTTACAACAGTCAACTCCGGTCGAATCCTGTGAGGATTCGCCGGTCATCGACTGGTCCCGATTACTGTTTGATTGCTTGAGGCGGGCAGGCCGCCATCGTAGGACTAGGTGGAATCGCTCCGTCCCAGCCTGATTCCTACTCTTGAGTACGGTTGACTGCCAGTTCAAAGTGTGTATTCGTAATCTCGGGGTAGTCGTCGAGCGTGGATTGATTCCGTTTTGTCGGATTCATCCTGCGGCTAAAGCCGCAGATATTCTCCTCGAATCTGTATAACCGGGGAGATCGGCCTCAACGCGGCCGATCTTCGCGCGCCGTCCACGTTGTGTAAGGCGTTCGACCGGATCAGTATGAGCGTGTGTCGAGTGCTGCTGCGCCAGTCGGCGCAGCTGCACGATCTCTCTGAACACGGTGCGATCGACGCTACGTTCTACGAACGCTCAGCAGCGAGCCGCCACTACTGCCAGCGAATCAGCTACCGCGTTCAGAAGCTCAAAGTCACAAAACTCGTCGATACAGCGTCTCAAGCCGTCCTTGATGTTCACTGCTCAACGAACCGAGAAGGAAGCGACGCAGACCTCGCTGAGCAGATCGCCCGCCGGAACGCGGGCGATCTGCGGTCTCTTGCAGCCCATAAAGGCTATGACAAGCAGTCACTTCGAGAAGGATTACGCGATCTCGGGATCAGACCGCTGATCAAGCATCGGATCTTCGCTCCGTACGACCACGCACACAACGCCAGAATTGACGATATTCGCTACAATCAGCGCTCTATGACCGAAACTGTAAACTCGGCTGTGAAGCGCTCGCTCGGCTTCGCCGTGCGAGCGCGGTCGTGGTTCCGTGAGTTCCGTGAAATCGCGCTGATGTGTGTCGTCTATAACATCAAGTGCTTCGTCAAATAGTGAATCTCTACGCCTTACAGCGATTCAACACAGCCCTGCGAACCGAACGCTGGAGTAGCAGAGAGTGGGGTAGAAGCTTCAAAACTTCCCAGGCTCACAGGGTGTCCGTCTACAGTACAACTCCGTTCAGTCATGGTCGGTCTCGCCATGTCGACTCCCAGCATCGCACCCAGTCCGGGTGAACGAACCGGATCGCCGCTCGCGGCCGGCGCTACTCTAGGAACCGATCGCGAGACACCGTGCGGGAGGCCAGGGGTGCGATTTTCCCCAGGACGACCGTGAACTCCTCCCGTTCGATCGGGAAGGCGATCCGAAAGTCCCCATCGGTAATCGAATTCGGCGGATCGGTGAACTGGCGGGTGAGTTCCGTCGGTTCGCCGGGCTCAATCTCGACGAAATCGTCCGCGTCGATCGAGTATCCGTAGTCGAAACTTTCCGGATACCCGAAGTCCGTGTGGAGGTTCACCAGGTGAGTGGGCTTTGGAGACTCGATCGTCACCTCGGCCGTCATCTCGGTGAGCTGGAGCCCGCCACCGTCGTCGTTGGTGTGAATTTCGGCGACCTCGAACGACACGTCCGGATACGGCAGTTGCACATAGAACGTCTGTTCGGCCGTGGCCGTCGCCGCCCGGAGCTTATAGAGCGGTTGGTCCAGGTACGTCGGATCGAGGCTCTCGTACGGAATGACGACCTCGCCGTTCCCCTGGCTTTCGAACTCCCCGAACCAGCCCACCAGGTTGCGGATCTCCCCGTCAACCGGGAACGACAGCCGGATGCCGTCAGCCGTCTCTTCGCCCTCGATGATCTCGTGATCCGACAGCAACGCCGGTTTGTACGGCTTCGACGGTGGTGCGTATCCCTCGTTGTACGCCGCCGTGAGCCCCTGGACCGTATCGCCGGGCTGAACCGCCACCTGCAGACGGTTGTTGTGCGCCCAGATAGTCTCCTGATCCTCGTTGACCCGACTGGTGTCGTATACGTATCTCTGGAGACAGGTTTCGAATACGCGCTGGGATGTGTTCTCGTAGACGTCGATCTCTTCGTCGTCTCGTTCGAGCTGGTCCGTTACCGTGACGATGTCGAGGTCGTGGCGGGCGATTTTCTTCGGCTGGAACGTGGTGGCGGTCGTTTCAGTTTGCGTTGGAGTATCCTCTACAAGAGGGGGGACTTCAGAGGATGACTCAACCTCTGGCGGTGTAACTGTTTTGTCTTCGAAGGTGCCTGTGCACCCCGCAGACCCAGCAATTCCCAGCACCCCGACTTTCCGCAGAAATCGCCTGCGACCCAAGTTCTGATTGCTCATTGAAAGGATGGAAATCCTCAAGTAGGTTAATGGTTATGCTCTAGGTAATGACACCTAATGAAATTAGGTCTGCTGAGTCTGCCAACCCGAGAATTCTGACTCGCAGGCAACTTCTCGCGGTCACCACTACGCTCGCAACCGCGGGGTGTTCAAGTATTGGAGGCTCCTCAACACCAACTCCAGAAGAGACGGACGCAGTAGTCTTCACAGAGAGACGCCGAACGACAATTCCCGAAGGTGAGTATCTGTCCTTCGAATTTGGCAGCGAAGCAGTGCCACAACTGCAAGTCTATTACGAGGTGGGTGTTATTGGCGATGGACAGATTAACGTCTTCCTCCTTGATATGGAAAACTACGACAGATATACCGCCGGACAGACGGTTGCGTATGTCTCCGGGGAGCTCAACGTTGATGACAACCGGAGTGAGGAAACAGTTCCTGCGGACAAGTACGCGGTTGTGTTCGGCAATACTGATCGAGGTGAGAACCCCACCACCGACGTGACTGTCGAGTTCACAATTGAAGTTTCACAGGCATGATGTCTTCCTGCACCTAAATGGTAGTGTTCAGATTAGCTGATTCCATGCGAAGCTGAACGATCTGAGCCAATCGTCGGCAGTTTCTGTTGAGGCGTTGCTGAAGAAGTTTGAGAAACAAAGAGTTCGACGTTTTATCTCGTGGAAGACACATTTGACAGCATTCCGATTTCCATGTTTCTCGTATCTGAAATCGAAGCCGTGACGCTGACACGCGTCTTGTAACGAGTGGGATCCATCGACGAGAAACACGGCGTCGGTGACGTCGTGTTTCTCGGAGAGCCCCGTCAGAATCGAATGCGCGAGAACCTTCGTTGTCGTCGGTTCAAGCGTTGTATGTAGCAATTCAGTTGTTCCGAGGTCGACAACGGCGTACGGCCAATATTGTTCGTCGTCGAGTTCGATCGCAGTTTCATCAACCGTGATGTAATCCGGACACCGACTAGGCTCGGGCTGTAGATCGGCCTTGTGGACCCAATTATGAATGGGTGATTGAGCACGCTCGACACCAAACACCTCAAGAATTGGATAGTATTTGAAAGCGAGAGTCCAGCAAGATATAGCAGAATACTGAGCTTCATCAGCAATCGCGGTGTCGCTTCTCGTTCAACAAACGCTACGTTGATCTCGTCTAAACATCCGTTGAGGGAGTTGTTTTCGGGATAACCAACCAGAAAAGAACCGCCTCACTCTTCATCCTTATCTGAACACCGCGCCTCGCCGGAGCGCAAGGCTTTATTACCTTAAAATAACACCGAGTGGTATGGCGCTGTCCGACGAACAGATGCAGCAGTATCAACGGGAGGGATACGTCGTCGTCGAGGACGTGTTGTCGGCGACTGAGGTGACCGAGGTGAAAGACCGCCTCCGAGAGTACGTCCGCGGCGAGCGAGAGGAGACCGAATTCGATCGAATGCTGGAGCCGTCGATCGACGCCGAGGAGTTCGACCACGAGGGGCAACCGGTCCGAAAGTTCGAGGGCATCGGGATGGCCCGCGAGGACGAGGTGTTCCGGGAGCTGGCGTACCACGACGACATCGTGGAGGTGGTCAGCCAGCTCCAGGGGCCGAACCTGAAGCTATTGCGCTGTGCCGGCATGCTGAAGCCGCCGGGGGTCGGGACCGCGAAGAAGTTCCATCAGGACGCGGCCTACTACCCCATCCACCCGATGGACCACGTGACGGTGTGGGTGGCTCTCGATGAGTCGACAACTGAGAACGGCTGCATGCAGGTCGTCCCGAAGGCCCACACGGACGGCCTCCTCGAACACGAGGCGATGGAGTACGACACGGACATCACGATCAACTCCCGGGACTACGACGAGAGCGACACCGTCGCGCTCCCGATGGATCCGGGGGACGCGCTGTTCCAGCACTGCCTCGCTCCCCACTACACCGCGCCCAACGAGAGCGACCGCTGGCGCCGGGCGATGATCGTCGCGTACATGCGGTCGCGGTCGCGGTTCACCACCGACAACCGGCCGGAGTGGGTCGACAGCCTGCACATCGCCGGCGAGGAGTTCCCGGGGTGCGTGTAGATGGCGGTCGCCGAACGAATCCGTGAATTCACCGGCGAAATGGGGCCATCGTGGGTCGCTGGGGCAATCGCAGCCGGCCCGGCGACCATGGCATCCATGATCACCGCCGGCGCCGCCTACGGGTACAGCCTGCTATGGGTCGTGGTGCTCTCGGCGTTCGCCGGCGCGCTCGCCCAGTACCTCGCGATGCGTCTCGGCCTGCTCACCGAGCGAGGCATCGTGGAGGTCGTCGAGGAGTATCTCGGCGAGTGGTGGGCGTGGCTCCTTGTCGTCGACGTGGTGCTCGCCTCGGGGGTTGCACAGCTGGTCATCATGAACACGCTGGCCAGCGTCTCCGCAACCATCACTGGCACGCCAGCTTGGATCTGGGGTGTCGTCTGGGCGGCCGTGCTCGCGCTGGGACTGGCCGGCCGGGGCTACGGGCTGTTGGAAGCCGCGGCCAAGATCCTCGTGGCCGCGGTGGTCCTGGCGTTCGTCGCGTCGCTGTTCGTGGTGCCGCTTGACGTCGGCGCCGCTGCTGGCGGCCTCGTCCCGACGCTTCCCGGCGGGAGCGCGCTCGTCGCCGCGGGCATCCTCGGCGGCGCGGTCCACATCACCCTGATCACGATGCACTCGTACACGATGCGGGCGAAGGGATGGACTGACGACGACTATGAGATTGCGACCGTCGACATCGGCGCGTCGATGCTCGGCGCCTTCGGTGTGTACAGCGTTGCCATCTTTCTGGTTACCGCCAGCGTCCTCACTCAGCCGGACCTCAGCACCGTCGGGGCCGCACAGGCGCTCGGCCCGCTCGTCGGCGAGCACGCCAAGTGGCTCTTCCTGCTCGGGCTCGGCGGGGCGGCGATATCCTCGTTGGGTGGGAACACTATTGTCCCGCCGTTCGTCCTCGCGGACAAGCTGGGCTGGGGGACAACCGTCGCGGACGCGCGATACCGCGCTCTGGTGGCCGCGGTCGCGCTGCTCTCGGCGTTCGGCGCGTCCATTGGTGGTCAGGTGCTCGGCCAGCTGGTACTCGTGCTGGCGCTGGGCACCGTCGGGACTCCCTTCGCCATCGCAGTCGTCCTCTACTTGCTGAACTCACCGGCCGTACCCCGGCCGACCGCCACACTCACGAATCTCAGCGGGGTCGCGCTGCTCTTGGTTTCGGGGATCCTCGCGGCCAACTTCGTCCGCGAGCAGGTCGCGGCCGGCGTCACCCCGCTCTCCGGGGGCGTCCTGGCGTTCGCCGTCCTGCTTGGGCTCGCCATCGCAGGGCTGGTCGTGAAGCACGTCCGGCGGTGGCTCAACGGCATCGGGATGACCCCCGAGCCGGCGGACTGAGATGCCCGACCTCCCACTCCCGCCGACGGGGACGGCGCTTGTGACCGGCCCCTCAAATGCTGGGAAGACGCGGCTGACCGCCCGCGCGCTCGACGCCTGGGTGGCCGAGTACGGCGCCGACGGGGTCGTCGTCCTCGACTTCGCCCCCGAACTGGAGCGGGATGGCACGCTGCTCGGCGGTCGGCTCACCCAATTCACCGACGTGCCGGCGGAGGCCTGGCGCGGCGTGTTGGAGGCCCACGCGCCCCGTGCTGGCGGCGAAACGAACGCGGAGGCGCTGTCGCTCGCTGCGGCCAACGCGCGACGCGCTCGACGCATCGTGTCTGCAGCGCCCGCGTCGCCGCGGGCCGTCTTCGTCAACGACGCCACCATCCCGTTTCAGGCCGATGGCCCCGACGGGTTCGATCCCGGGGTACTGACCGGTTACTGCGACCGGGCGGACGCGGCGGTGTGCAACGCCTTCGAGAGCGACGAGCTCGGTGTCGACGATCCCGTCTCCCGGAACGAGCGGGCCGCACTCGAGGCGCTTCGGGAGTGGGCTGACCGGGTCGTGGAGCTGTGACTGCGGCCTACGCCGCGGCCGCCTCTGCGAGGCCGGTTGCCAGCTCCGCGGCCGCGGCCACCGACCGGGAGTCGGGGGATCGTCGCGGGCTCGCTCCTCATTGGCTGCGCCAATAGGGCCGTAGTCATTGCACTCTTGGACGAGTCCAACCATCTCGGCCAGTACAACCCCATGACAATTAGTCGGTTGTATACATCAGTTATAAATTCGCGGAGTTTCACCGTGGGGACGGACATGGGGTTTAGTGACCAGCTCCTCGACAGCGGCACCGAGCTGTGGGCGTTACAGATGGACCACCCGTTCGTTCGCGAGCTCGCCGCGGGCACGCTCGACGAGGCGGCATTCCGAACCTGGCTTGAACAGGACTATCACTACCTGCTTGACTACGCGCGGACGTTCGCTGTCCTCGGGATGAAGGCGACCGACGAATCCACGATGGCGCACTGTTTCGGCGTGGCGAACACTATCGTAGACGACGAGATGGATTTGCACCGATCGCTCGCGGCGGACTACGGTCTCACGGGCGAGAACCTGGCAGCGGTGCGTAAGGCGCCGACCTGCGAAGCCTACACCAGCTACCTCCTGCGGACAGCCCGGGGGCGTCCGCTCCCCGTCGGCGCGGCGGCCGTCTACCCTTGCGGCCAGGGGTATTTGGACGTGGCCGAGCACATGGCCGAGCTCGCTGACGACGAGCACCGCTACACGCCGTTCATCGAGAAGTACACGAGCGAGGAGTTCCGCGAGTCAGTAGCCTGGATGCGGGATCTGGTCGACCGCTGCGCCGAAAACCACCCGTCGCTGCGCGAGGAAATGGAGAGTGCCTTCCGCCGGAGCGCCGAGCTGGAGCACGCCTTCTGGGAGATGGCCTACGCCAAGGAGGACTGGCCCCACGAGCGCGCGACGGTCGAGGTGGAGGGGGTCTGAGTGCGCGATGCCGACCGTCCCCCGCGGGCACCGGCCGTCGATCGGGCCGAAAGCAACGGGGAAGGACAAGCAGTGGTTCAGCCCCCCGTGGCGCTGACCGTCGCTGGCTCGGACAGCGGCGGCGGCGCCGGCGTCCAGGCCGACCTAAAGACCATGGAGGCGCTGGGGGTCTTCGGCACCAGCGCGCTCACCAGCGTTACCGCCCAGAACACACAGGGCGTCGACGCTATTGAGGACGTGTCGACCGACGTGGTGGCGGCACAAATCGGCTCCGTCGCCGGGGACTTCGACGTCGGCGCCGCGAAGACTGGGATGCTCAGCTCCGCGGCCATCATCGAGACCGTCGCCGATAGGCTGGCGGGATACGACTTCCCGCTCGTGGTCGATCCCGTGATGGTCGCGCAGAGCGGCGACCGGCTGCTTGCCGAGGACGCCGAGCGCACGCTTCGGGAGGAGTTGCTTCCGAAGGCGACACTCGTGACACCGAACCTCGCAGAGGCGGAGGTGCTGACGGGAACTGACGTAACGGACGAAGCCGAGATGCGTTCGGTCGCCGAGCGAATCGCAGAGCGCGGACCCGAGGCCGTCCTCGTCACCGGCGGCCACCTACGGGGCGACAAACTGGTCGACGTGCTGTACGCTGCCGGCGAGACCAAAACGTTCCGGAAGCGCCGTGTCGACACCCCGAACACCCACGGCAGCGGCTGTACCCTTTCCGCGGCCGTCGCGGCAGGGCTCGCTGGCGGCGCGGACCTGCAGACCGCTGTCGAGCGCGCGGAGGCGCTGCTTGACCGGGCGGTCCGCTACGGCCTCGACGTCGGCGAGGGCGCCGGACCCGTCCACCACATGGCGGGGCTACGCAACGACGCGGCGCGCGCCGACGCGCTGGGCGAGGTCCGCGAGGTACTGCGGGCTCTGCGGGACCGCGACGCCGGAGTACTCGTCCCCGAAGTGGGGCTGAACGTCGCCGTTACGACGCCGTACGCCGTCGACACTGGCGAAGTGGCGGCGGTCGAAGGCCGCGTCCACCGCACGGCCGACGGTCTCGTCCCGGCGGGGCCGCCCTGGCTTGGCGCGTCGAGCCACGTCGCCCGCCTCCTGCTGGCCGCACGGCACTATGATCCGTCGATTGCGGCCGCGGCGAACGTCCGGCTGGACGATGCGGTGGCTGGAGTGGTCGACGAGCGACTGGACGCTGTCGCGGTGGACCGCACGGCCGAGCCGGACACCGACCCTACTGAGGAGCGCGAGGGAGGGACGATGGCCTGGACCGTCGAGCGGGCGATGGCCGATCGTGAAACGGTTCCCGACGCAATCTATGACCACGGCGCCGTCGGGAAGGAGGCTATGTGTCGGCTATTCGCCGAGTCGCCGGTGGAACTGCAGGAGCGCCTGCTCCGAATCGACGACGGACTCGGTGACGAAAGCTGAGAACTTCGATCAACTGCCGCCCCATCGATTCCGACAACCGAAGAACTGCGGAAGCGGTGACCGACGCCACGAACCCGATGCCTGTCAGCCCATCGGCTCACGGGGGACACAGACGTACCAGTCGACCGCCGTCAGCATATTAGTCCGGGTTCCACCCCGGGTTTCCGTGCTGCTTCCGCTCTGAGTCCTGCAGAGGGGGCGTGTTCGCGTGGTTGATGAGACACAAGATACTTTCCGTGATTAGTTGAACGAACGAGATAATGGCCCCCGGTAACCAGTCCTCCACGCAGTCTTCGTTGTCGCAGTCCCCTTCGTCCCAGGGTAAATCAAACTCGGAGCGTGTGTCGCGGCGCGCGGTCCTCGCGCTCGGTGGGACGGCGGCGACAAGTACGCTCGCCGGTTGTAACGTGATGAACAACGACTCGAATACGAAGCCGTTCCACGATGGTGACTGGCGGTCGTATGGTAACGGGCCGTCGAACGCGAACCGCGTTGCCAGCGGGATGCCAGAGCCAGCGGCGCATACCGTGCTGGCGTCGGGTGACTGGCCGTACACGCCGCCGGTCGTGCATGAAGACGTGGTGTATTTCGCGGCTGGCCGCGAGGTTGTCGCGGTCATGCCTGACGGGAACGAACAGTGGTCGCAGCGGCTTGACACCGAAGTCTGTGGCTCGCCAGCCCTTGATCCATCCCGGGATCGGCTCTACGTGCCGACGCGTGTCGTCCAAACGAGCAACGGGCCGGATCCGGCGCCGGCGTTTGTAACTGTGCTCTCGCTCTCCGAGGGCGAGATCAAGCATACGTTTCGTGTCGGCGACAGACGAACCTACGGCCTCAGTCTCGCAGAAGGCGATATCTACGCGCGGAGCGCAACCGCCTGTGTGAAGCTTGCGCCCGATGGTACCGAGCAGTGGCGACAACCGCTGGACCCACTCATCTACGACGAATACAACCTCGGGGACTCCACCGTGACACAAGTCGCCCCCGCTGTTACTGAAGACGGTGTATACGTCCCGGATCGGAACGCGGTTGTGAAACTCGACCCCGGAACCGGTGACGAACGCTGGCGCGTCACCGTCGATACGGCCTACGCTGCCTCAGTCATTGATGACGCTGGTGTCATCCAGACCGGCCATCAGGAGACCGTTGCGGTCAATCATGCCGGTGAAGTCCGCTGGCGGCGTGACCTTCACAGTCGTGGTGCTGCCGCCGTCGCCGCGAACGGCGACATCTACGTCATCGCCGGCGACCTGCATGAACTCGATGCAGCAACTGGCGAGACGAACTGGCAAGCACATCTCCCAAGCGAGGGCACGGCCGCCCCGGTCGTGACTGATGATTCTGTCCTCGCTGTATCCGGGGACGTGCGTGCGTTCCGCCGGGACACAGGCGGGATTCTGGCTCCCGACCGGAAGCGATGGGAGTTCACGGCAGTGCACGCAGCCGCGTATTCATCTCCTGTAATCGCGGCCGGTCAGGTGTTCGTCGTCGGCCCCATGGGACTGATCGCCCTCGCACCCGAGAAGAGCGAGTAGGAGAGGCACTTTCGGGCGGAGTACGTGCGGATACCACTATCATACCCCTTCGATGAGGAAGGATTCAGGCTTGAAACGGAGCGGTTCGGCCTAGTTCTACAGGCGGAGCAGGCCCAGTGCCTCGGGGATTGACCCCGAGGCGGTCCACGGTGTAGGCGCCGAAGAAGATGTCGTGGTTGTTGAGGTTGAACTTATTTATTTCAAGAAGTATGTGTGACTGACATGGAAGGGGTTGACACCTCGTCGAGAATTCTCCTTGATAAGGTGCTATATCGGGTTGGAGCTGGTCGCCTCCAAGAGCAGCTGCCTGGGTCACCTCGACCGATTACGATCTGGGCGTTTTCGTTTGTTCTGTTCGACGTGGTGATCTTACAGATGTATAAGGAGCTGGTCGGGTATACCGCGACATTCCTTATTAATCCGGCGTGGCTGCTCTCGCCGACATTGGTCGTGTTGGCAGCGCTTGGAACGAGTTATCTGTACGGTCGATACGATCGAGCACTAGAACTGATAGATATCGAGAATCGGACCTCGAATCTTGAGCCGTTCAAAAATCTCACTCCATCCTGGGTTCGGTTCGGGTTGTACAGTATTGGCGTCATTTATGCGTTGTTTAATCTCTATAATCTGGGTATCAATCGTATCTTAGAGGCTGGGGGGATTGCTGAACTTCTTGGCGTCGCTGTGGTTTTGCCGTTCGGCTATGCCCCAGTCTTTATTGAATTTCTCACGGTATACATTGGGATTATGATTTATCTGCCGCGGCAGATCAAGAAGAGTGATTTTGCGGTTCATTTCCTTGACCCTGAAGGGCTCGGTGGGCTCAAACCAATCGGCGAACTCATCAAACTGACGTACTACTTGATCGTCATTGGGTTGGTTAATTATTTGATCCTAACGTATGGTCCATTCGCGTTCGGGGAAATCATGCAGACACCATATCAAAAACCCGGCCTCGTAGTCAATGCTGCCTTCACTGCGATCTGGATCCTAACCGTTGGCCTCCTCGGTCATGCATTATACCAACTTCACTCATTTCTGAAACGAGAGAAACAAGAGGAACTCGCACAACTTGAAACGCGAATCCAAGACGTTGTCGAGTCACCATATAACGCCGCAGAATGGGAGGTGACCGACGAGGAGGAATTCCAGGATATCCGTGATCGGATGAACTACGTGAGCGCAACCAGGGAGTACCCAACGACATTTGCAATGTGGTCCCAGATCCTCATCGGCCTCATCATCCCGAAGGCTGTCCAAATGTTAATGACGCTATAGTACATTCTAAATCGGCCAGGATACGGGTTCGCTAGTCCGACTGCGCCATGTTAGAGGCGGTGCCGTCATTGTGCCAGCCGCGGGCGTCGTAGTAGGCGTCGAGGGCGTCCTCGAAGCCGAGGAGTTGTCCTCGTAGGGGGAGACGATCGTCCTCCCTGTTGAGCCCGCGCTGGTTGGCGAAATGCCGCTCCAAGGTCACAACCCGACTGCCGACATCGAGCAGTTCCTGGAAGTCGGCGCCGAACAGCATCTCGTAGCATCGGGGCCATGAAATCCCGAGTTCCTGGCATCCCAGATGTTGAAGTACATGGCTGTGGTACGATACCACATGGATTCAAATGGTGACCGCTGCCTCCAATGTGGAGATCAATTTGAGTACGATGACGGTGAGTGTCCGAGTTGTGGATGGAGTAGCTCGGAGTTTCGATCGCGTAACCGATACAACCTTGCGCGGCCGGGAACCGGCGAGTGGGAACGCGACTGAACGAAGTGGACGAGAGAACGTGCGGCGGGAATGATCGTTCGAATTAGTAGAGAACTGCCGGGTTGGCTCAGTCAGAGGGTTCGGACTGGCGTGCTTGGTGGAGGGCATCGCAGACGCCGCCTTGGCCGTCCATGTTGACTTGTGCGAGGCGTGCACGCCGGTGGATGAGTTTGGCGTTGTCAGGCGCGATGGGATCGCCGTCCGGCGTCCGGAACAGTCGGTCGGAGTCCGCGAAATAGTCAAGCGAACGGGCTTTTGCCAGATATCGGTCAATCTCGGCTGCCGATGCCACGACTGTGAACGCTGCGCCGGGGACGTCGACGGCAATCCGGTCTTCGGCGGCGTCTTGGTTGAGGTCGCTTCGTTCAAGGCGCGCGATCTGTTCGAGGGTAAGACCGGCGTCAAGAAGTGATTCGACAGCCCCGTATTGCCTGGAGATGACGGCTTTTTCGTCGAGGGTTGAGCGGAGATCAGTGATGCCGTCTTTGGCGTCCGGGAACGCTTCAGCGAATGAGAGTCGATTGTTGACGCCGTGGTTGACCTCTGTCTTGTGCATGTGCTCGCGGAGTTCAATAGTACAGTTATCGACCGACGTGAGCGCCTCGACAGCATCGCGGGCATCGGCCGTCATCATCCACGCGAATGCCGGCGAACACCATGCCGTCGGGAGCGTGACCGCGACGTGGACGTGCGTGGTGTTCTCGCTGTCTTCGACGCGGATATCGTCGATATAGCCGAGTGTAACGATGGAGCGGTCGAGTTCAGGGTCAGTAACCGGCTCTAATACTGACCGAATGCGAT
This sequence comes from Halobacterium sp. KA-4, assembly GCF_021028995.1. Lineage (GTDB taxonomy): Archaea > Halobacteriota > Halobacteria > Halobacteriales > Halobacteriaceae > Halobacterium. The sequence goes on from NZ_JAJJZG010000017.1 coordinate 16,726, forward strand.
CGGGCGTCGGGATGCCATCAGCTTGTTTGTCTGTTGATTCGGGTGTCATCGTTAGTCGGCTGTCGAGGGGGTATCGTCGGTGTAGTGCGCCGCAAGGTCGAATTCTTCGGTGATGGCGTCGTCCTGGAGTTGTGCTTTCTTTTCCTCGATGTCGATATCGTAGAGGCGGGCTGCGTTTTCGCCCATGATCTTCCGCATCACGTCCGTTGAAAGTTCGACGCCGTACTCGTCGCGTTGCTCCTCGGTGAGCTCGGCATTCATGATGCAGTCAACTAACCAGTCGGGGTTCCAGAGGGCGTAGTCGCTACCGAATAAAATCCGGTCCTCTCCGAGCCAGTAGAGGAGTTCGCCCATGATTTCGCCGAACTTCCGAGGGCGGTTTTGCGCCATTGGTGCGGCGACTGCGAGCCCGCCGTAGACGTTTGGCTCTTGGGCGGCGATCCAGCAGAAGTCGTCGAGGCGTGGGAGGCCGACGTGTTCGACGACGAAGTTGAGTTCAGGGAACGAGGTTGCGGCATCGTCGACATCTGCGACGTCGAAGGCGTCCCGGTTAAGTGGGCGAATTGTCGGTCCCTTGTGTGGGTGAACGTTCTTGATGCCGAGTTCCGCGCATTTTTCGAGGTAGCGGAATGCTTCTTCGCTGTCGAGGCGCCATCCTTTCGAGTCGTTGCGCCATTCGGCTGTGTAGAGCTTGACGCCGTCGATGTCGTATTCTTCTTTCTGACGTTCGAGCTCTCGGAGTCCGGCTTCGCCTTCGCGGGGGTCGAAGCGCCCGTTTGTGATGAATCGTTCGGGGTAGTCGGCTTCGATGGCGGCGTTGTCGTCGACGGTGTTGAATCCCTGGTCGTAGAATTCGTTGAGGTGGGTTGGTTGGAAGATGCCCATGTCGACGGAGCCGTTCTCGAAGAGGTCGGTTAGCATCCGTTCTCGGGAGTATTTGCGGTACTCTTCGAGGGTCCATTCGCGCTCGGGCGGCGTGAATCCGGTGTGGTAGTCGTAGAAGCATCGGATGAATTCCTCGCCGCCCTCGTGGATGATGTTCTCTTTGCTAGCATCCCAGAAGTGGAGGTGGGAGTCGATGACGAAGATGTCGTCTTGGTCTGGGTCGGATGTGCGATACATACGGCCTACCATGTGTAGTGCTACCATATAAAAATCATTATTGTTAATGTGGTTGCCGATTCGGGGCAGATTTATACCGAACGTTTATGGAGATTGCCACGACAGATATTCACAGACATGGAAGCCGCACGACTCCACGAGTACACGGAGAAGATGGGAGACGCACTCAGCATCGATGACATCGAACGACCCGCCGTAACCCACTCTGACGACGTGGTCGTGAAAGTGGAAGGCGCTGGATGGTGTCAAACAGACAACCACATTATCGAGGGGATGTGGACAGACTACGTCGACCAAGACCTCCCCATGACCCTCGGCCACGAGAACGCAGGCGAGGTCGTCGAGGTCGGCGACGAAGTCCAAACCGTCGAAGTCGGCGACAAGGTAATCTGTCACCCTGTCGCAACCTGCGGGGAGTGCCGACAATGCCGGCTCGGCGAAGACATGTACTGCGAAAACCTCGCGTTCCCCGGACTCACAACTGACGGTGGGTTCGCCGAATACCTCCTCACAAACGAACGCGCAACGATCCCGCTCCCCAACGACGTTGATCCCACAGACATTGCTCCACACGCCGACGCCGGCATCACGGCCTACCACGCGGTCAAGAAAGCCGTCGATGAACTCAATCCTGGCGACCCAGCAGTTGTCATCGGGGTCGGAGGGCTTGGCCACATCGGCCTCCAGTGTTTGGACGCAATGAGTGCCGCTAACATCGTCGCACTTGATGTCAAACCAGAGGCACGCCAGCTTGCCGAAGAGCTCGGTGCCCACTATACGGTTGACCCGACATCTGCGGACATCCCCGATACCATTGCAGACATTACAGACGGCCACGGCGCCGAACAGGTGCTTGACTTCGTCGGTGCCGATGAAACAACTGGATATGCCCCCGATATTGTCGCACCCGGCGGCGACCACCACATCGTCGGGTACGGTGGCCACATCCATGAGCCGGCACAGGCACTCGTTGATGGCGAGTTTGCCTACCGTGGCACGCTCGTCGGTCGCTACACCGAACTCCAAGAACTCGTCCGCCTCGTCGAACGCGGCGATGTCGACCTCCGGACGACGCGATATGATCTTTCGGAAATCAACAACGTCGCCGAAAAGCTTGAACACGGCGAGATTGAGGGGCGTGCCGTCATCACGCCAAACTAGTCGGCCCGTTATTGCACCTGACAGCCGGGCAAGACACCCGCAAGGAAAAGATGATAGACGCCGAAGAAACGCGCGAAGCGTTCGGGACGAGCGATGAGTGATAGGGTGGATGTGGGAATTCTCCGCAACCGGCCCAAACCCGGCCTTGATTCGCTCTCACCCACCGAGCAGAACCGAATCCTCGACAAGCTTGACGAAATAGTTACTTCACCGTGGCGCGACCCCGCCGGACTACGGTGAACCGCTGCAAAACGCCGGCACAAGAAGATTCGAGGCGAAGGATTCTGTCTCTCCGCGATATTCTACTAGGACGAACGGCGGCTTGTCGTCGCTCGAATAGACTGTCGTGGGTACGCATACACAGCAGACGACTGGCTAGCGACGTCGAGGCCACCGTACAACGGGTGGCTGGCTGCTGGACTTATCAGTTGTCGGCTGCCGGCGCGAGGACGAGTACAGCCGTGCTATCTTCGATTGCTTCGGGTGCAATCTGTTGGTCGCCTTCGAAGCGTGCGATGTCACCGGCGGCCAACTGATGGGTGTCGTCGCCTAATGTTAGTTCGAGCTCGCCTTCAACGAGGTAGCAAACGATTTGGCGGCCTGGGTGTGCGTGTGGTGGGACTGCTTCTCCGGCATCGAGAGTGAGTCTGATCGTTTTTGGTTCCGAGTTCGGGAAGGGGTTTGCGTGCGGTTTGCCGTCTAGTTCGTCGAGTGCTCGAATTTGTGCCGTCATTTGATTGAGGGAATCGAATTCGTGTTCTTTGAGAGCGTCCGAACCGGATCGTGTTTGACGCCAGTTAGCGGTGGTGCGCTACCTAGAACTGCTGCCGGTCAAGTGTCACTACCGGTTTTCACTCCCTGATCGGTATCTTAAGCAGCTGCGCTCGCCGATTGGCCAGCACACCAACGTGCTGAAGCCGAGGATACTAGTGACGTCTAGTATATCCTGGCGATTTAGTGCCATATCTCATAGTATGGTGTTTCGCGCAAATGCTTAGGGGCCAGTCGGTTCTGAAGTTTCGGGATTCACCCAGCTTCTATTTCACCCGTCGAATACTGATTTAGAACACATACTGGAGTGCGAAGATTATGACAGCCACAAACGCAGAGATCGAGGTCACGTTTAACCCGCAGAAATGGGTGGATGCACCGGACCACCTAGACGATGGATCAGAGAAGCAACTAATCCCTGCGGAAGACCAGGACCCAGTAACGTTCGTCGTCGCCTGGGAAGATGGGACTGACGAAGAGGGAACGATCTTCCCGGACAAATCCTACGAAGCAAACCAGTTGCAATCCCACCCAACCGCGCCAGCATGGGTCCAAAACTGGGAAGGCCCATACTACATCCGCACAAAATTAGCTAACGAAGAGTAGCGGTTAGGGGGTGACGACGACGATGCCTTTCATGCCGAGAGTTTCGTGGGGTGTGCAGACGTACTTGTATTGGCCTTCGGTGTCGAAGGTGTGTTCGAAGGTGTACCCGGATTCTTGGGTGAGGTCGCTTTCGAAGGCGTCGCCAGTGTGGGCGACGTTGTGGTAGCCGCCTTCGCCGGTCCATTCCCAGACGACGGTTGTTCCCGTTGAGACTTCGATAGCGGGTGGATCGAACGCGAACTGGCCGCCGTTCCCACCGGCACCGACAGCCACCACCGGGCGGTCCACTTCGGTCTTGTCGACGACGCCTGTGTAGTCGTCGACGTCGTCGAACCAGCCGTTGAAGTCGTCAGTCCCCTTGCCGTAGCCGGCATCGCCACCCTCACCACCGCCGTCGTAGATCTCCGGTTTCTCTTCGCCGTTGACCTGAAGCATATTGAGCGCGCCCTTCTTCACTGCCCGTGTGGCAGCGTGGTCGACGAGCATGATCGGGCCAGGAACGGGCGTATCGATTTCGACCGCAGAGACGCTTCCCGGTGGCACGGATGTGGTTTCGACGTATCTGGCGGGATCGGAGACGAGGTCGCCGTCGCGGTAGAGGTTCGACCAGACGTTCCCGATGGCGTGCCAGGAACTGGTGAAGTTCGGGCCGCCGTTCGCCAAGAAGATGCGAATGCGTTCGTCAGTGTTGACTTCGATGGGGCCGTATTTGTCCTCAGTGAACGCGTATGGCTCGCCGTTGTAGACGACGTACGTCGGTTCTTCATTGGCCATCGCGTCGAAGTCGAAGGTGAGGTCGCCGCTCTGATCCTGCTCGCCGGTGTAAATCTCGTGTTGGCCGAAGTACAACTCTCGGTCAACCTCAGGAAGGCCGTTTTTCGGCTCAACGAGAATCGCGCCGAACATTCCGGAGGCGATGTGATGATCAAACCCAGAGACAGCACAGTGGTATATGTGGACGCCAGGATACATCGCCGTGAATTCGATTTCGGCGGTTTCACCGGGCGTGATGGTTGTGTCTTCGGCTCCGCCACCAGGGCCGTAGGCGGCGTGGAAGTCGATGTTGTGGGGGAGATTGCTGTCCTCGGGATTGGTGAGTTCCATGTGAATGCGGTCGCCTTCCCGCACTCGTATCATCGGCCCGGGAATCTGCCCGTCGAAGGTCATGTAGTCGAACGTCTTCCCGGGCGCGATCTCCGCGGTCAACTCCTCGGTCTCCATCGAAATCTCGTGGCGGCGCGGCTCGTTCCAATCCACGGGATCAGGGACGTCGGTTGGGTCTGCTGCAACTCGGTCAACGTCAGCGTTCGGTGTTTTCGACTGCTTGCGCTTGCCCGCGGGGGCGGTACAGCCAGCCAACGCGCCGAGGCTAGCAGCGCCGGTGCCTTTCAGGACATCCCGGCGATTCATGTCTGGTGACATAGTTTAAACTGAACTATACATCTTAAATAGATGGGGGCCACGGTGCTGGTTCAGCCGCCAAGAGACGGCGGTGAGTCTGGCGCTACTCGACGTGGACACGCAGGACGTGGCCGCCACACCCACACTGTTCGATGTACTCCCAGTGCGTGTCGCTAGCACCGAAGTGTTCGTCGAGTGGGTCGTAGAGATACGACTCAGGATGGCCGTGTGCGGCATGCGTGACAAGATTCACGTGGTTGCCAGCGGTCGTCTGTTCGATGGCGTCGATCGCATGCTCGACGAGGAGGGCTTGGTCGTCTTTGTACTGTGGTTTTTCCAGGTTCGCGGACCAAGAATTGTCGTGCGTTCGGTCGGTGACAGGCGCCGCATCGCCGTGGTCGTGGGAATGGCTCGACATAATCTACTATTGGATGGTGAACAGCATAAGAGAGGTGGTAATTACCACTATGCGAGATTCTCATCGAGTGCGCGTACCTTGCGCCTTTTATTCGCCGGATTATCTGATGAAATATCCGCTCGGTAGGATTCCGGACTTACCGACGTTACTCGACGCATCAGGACGGATTCGCACCAACAGGATTTGGTTTGGGTAGCCACTCACTCGTTTGAACTGCAATCAGCTGATTCAGGGTGCTTCGACGGTGAACCTTGTCGCTATCGCCTCCTCCCCTACGCCCCAGTAGAGAAACCGATACGTCCCCGGTTCGAGTGGCGTACAGACGTAATGGTCGGCGTTACCGGGATTTTCTCGTTCGAGGCCTTCTTGGTTGAACGTGAACGGCCAGTCGTAGCCGCCACCGGGCCTGATAGCATTAACGTCATCAATCCAACCTGAGTTGGGCGTATAGTACACAGGCACCCATTCGTCGCCCTCACGTCGCTGGAAGGTGTACTTGTAGATTGTTCCGACAGAATTCCGTTCGGTACCGACATTCCGGAGCGAGAACGTAATCTCATCGCCAATAGTAACTGTCTCAGTTGTCGCGGTTAGTTCAAAGTCATCCGCCCGCTTGGGATACGACTCACGGGTCAGGAAGTCAATCGGCTCCATCGCTTCGTCGCTACAGTCAACATCTGAGTCCGGTGGCTGCTGAGAGAGGGGTTTGATTTCTGGCTCAACATTCGTCTGCTGTGGTTCTGTAGTCGTCTCTATTGATGTTTCGGAGGTTGATAGGCACCCTGCGGTCAACGAGACAGCAACGGTAGCGTGGAGGAGGACTTTCCGCCGTTTCATACCGAATCGGTCTCTCGGCTTCGGTAAGTGTCTTGTCTGTAGTTAACTTCTGGAGCGCTGGAGCACAATCCAACAGATGGAGGTAACGCCAACCAAGAGGAACGCTACTGTAAAGAACGCAAGCTGATCGCCAAGAAGGCTGGAAAGACCGAAGAGGTTAGTTCGGTTGATGTACCCCAGCCCAAAGAAAATACTGAGGACGACGGCTGCAGCTCCAATCCGCATTCCCAGATCTTTCAGGAAATTTTTGAACGAAAGGTCTCGACCCATCTATTCCCCCTTCCAGTCAAGCATGTTTGACCCTGCTGTGTAATCACCTAATTGTTTGACGATTAGATCTACTGTACTGACCGATCGAAGCTCGAATCTAGTCGCAGTGGGGAGTTCAATAGCGGTGCAAATTTCCGCCCGCCGTACTTTAAGTGGGTTGTCCGAAATGTACCTGTATGAGCGCTCTTGCGGACACGATTCAAATCGAGAACGTCGTCGCATCCAGTGATATCGGCCAAGAACTCGCCCTTGACCAGCTCGCAACGGATCTCCCTGGCGCGGAGTACAACCCAGAGGACTTCCCTGGGGTTGTCTACCGCCTTCAGGAGCCGAAGTCAGCCACGCTGATTTTCCGGTCAGGGAAAGTTGTCTGTACCGGTGCGCAAAGCGTCGACGATGTCCACGAAGCTCTCGAAATAGTGTTTGAGGACCTTCGCGAGTTAGGGATCGATGTCGCGAGCAATCCCTCCGTTGAGGTACAGAATATCGTCTCCAGCGCCAACCTCAAGCAATCACTGAACCTGAATGCGATTGCGATCGGCCTGGGACTGGAGCAAATTGAGTATGAACCCGAACAATTCCCTGGCCTCGTCTACCGCCTCGACGACCCCGACGTCGTTGTTCTCCTCTTCGGCAGTGGGAAACTCGTGATTACTGGTGGGACCAAACCTGAGGACGCCCAGCACGCGCTGGCACACGTCAAGGACCGACTCACCGAACTCGGCCTGCTTGAGTAGACGACGCTATTCTGGTTTTTGAGCGGCGGGATTGAAAGCTGACTTTATCGGTCACGCGTTTGAAATTCGACTGAATGTACGATCGGATTCTACTGTCGACGGATGGCACAGTTGCGTCGGAACAGGCTGAAGCGCACGCTCTTGACCTCGCTGCCGCTCACGACGCTGTCCTTCACGTGCTTTACGTCGTCGATGAGGATGTTGTAACTGCATACAGTGGTGACGAGTACGTTGACGAAGCCGAAGGTCCTGAACACGGTCTCGAAGAACTCGGCGAGGAGACGCTCTCTGACCTCCGTAGTCGAGCGTCGGAGGCAGGTGTCGACGTCGAAACGGCGATACAGCACGGTTATCCTGCCGAAACCATCGTCGAGTATGCTGACGACCACGACGTGGACTTGCTCGTGCTCGGCACCAAACGCCGCCCAGAAGAGTATCGCGCGCTGCTCGGAAGTGTCACCGACCGCGTCCTCCGCTTGACCACCCGCCCAGCAACCGTCGTCAAAACCGAAGTCAGTCAGTAGCGAACGGGCGTTCGCTACCGTCTCTCATCAAGTGTGAGACGGGCGCGGCGGCGGTCGAATTCTTCGTCGTCGATCTCGCCACGGGCGTACCGCTCTTGGAGGACCGCGAGTGCGCTATCCTCGGTAGTGCCGTCTGATTGCGACCGCGTTCCAAGCCAGTAGACGAGATATACCGGGAGGCCGATGAGGAGTGCCACCCACAGGAGACCAAACAGCATCATAGAAGTTCAAGGCGGAAACCCACGACTTGAGTCGTGGGAGGAAGCTGACACGCTTGGATCACAATCAACGAATACCGACAGGCGGACTCCCCAACGTGAACCATTCCTCTTAAATAATACTGGCTCTGCATTTGAACCACATGCTGAATTGGAACTGCGAGGTGAAACTCAACGTCCGCAACGATGGAGACGTACTCCTTGATGCGACGTTCGAGCAGTTCCGACAGGCAGCACAATCCGTGGCAGACTACGGCTGGAGCGACAATCCCGCGAACATCATCGACAGTAAATCGGAACTCAACGACGCCACCTACGACGATGTCCGCGAGCAAACCGATCTCGTCGCCAACCACGTCCAAGCCGCCCGATCGCTTGCGGCAGAAGCCCTGGATTCCTGCAAGGAACTCTATTTTGAGGAAGACCAAGCGATCAGCAAGCCCACGTTCCGTGGCTCCGTGATCATCTACGATAGCCGAACCATCACGTTCAACGACGACCACTGCACCCTCTCAACAATTGACGGTCGCGTCACTGCTGAATACGTCTTTCCCGAAGACACGAGTAACACGCCCTTCGAGACGTACTGGAACAGCGACGAGTGGGAGAAATCCAGTGCGACACTGCACAAGCGCGACGACACGTACTACCTGCACGTGAACTTCCAGCAAGAGCCAGAGACGGACACGTCGACAGTCGAGAACGGAACGGTTCTCGGCGTCGACTTCAACGTTGACGGCTATCTGGCAGTCACCAGCACCGGCGCGTTCCTCGGCAACGCCGATTTCCTCAATCACAAGCGGGACGTGTACGAGCGCAAGCGCAGCAATCTACAACAGACGGGGACGCGGTCGGCACACCTCACGATCCAGTCGATTGGGAATCGGTTCAGGAATTGGGGTGAGGACTACTTGCATCGAGTCGCACTCGCGGTTGTGTGTGAAGCGCGGCGCCACGACTGTGACGCGATTGCAATCGAGAACTTGAAGCAGATCCGCGAGCGGATTTCGAACGCCAGTAAATTCCAGCAGTGGGCGTTCAAGCAACTGCAGGAATTTGTCACGTACAAAGCCGAAGACCATGGAATTCTAGTTGACGATGTCCGCCCACAGTACACGAGTCAGCGGTGCAGTCACTCCGAATGCGGGTTCACCCACGAGGACAATCGTGATGGTGACGCCTTCGAGTGCCTGAAGTGTGGGAAAGAACTGCACGCCGACTATAATGCTGCGCGGAATATCGGATGGCGGCTTCTCCAGCACTGGCTCAAGTCTGGGGCTGGACGCGCCAACTGTCAGGTGGCGCTGAAGTCAGGGACGGTGACCGGGAACGGTGAGTTTTCACCGACCACGAGTAGTGGTTCGACCGGGAGTCCACTGACAAGCCCACGACTTTAGTCGTGGGTTCCTGACGCCAGCCCAGATGAGGAGGGTGCCTGGGGGCAACAACCAGAACGCAATCGCGTTAATTCGAGGGAACGCCATGTCATCGGCCCCGATCAATAATGGAATCACGTAGTTTGCGACCGCTGCGAGAATCGGCGTTCCGAACAAGAACAACATCGTGATCCCGTGCGTCGTCATCAAGGCGTTGTACATCGAGGAGGAGAGCACGTCGATCGGCGGCGTCAACAATTCTGTCCGCATCAGGAGGACGGCAACGCCACCCCATGCAAACGACAGGATGGCGAATGCGCCATAGAGGATGCCGATATCTTTGTGATCCACCGTCGTTAGCCACCGGACGATTCCGGCTGGTTTCTCTGCGTGGGTGTGTTCGTGTCCTTGGTGATACGCGCCAGAACCCCCAAATGGCGAGTACGAACGCCAATTTTCAAGATTTGCGACCGTCCAAGCGACCCCAAACAGAAGGAGGGCGGTAACAACTGTGAGTGTGAGCTGCCCCATTCCAGCTGGCATACGGGGTCGTTCCTTCCCTAGTACCGTTCAAGATTGTCGCGAATATATTCGAACCACGGCCAGATTCTCGAAGACCGAACTGAGAGCTAGTCTGAGTCGTCAATCGCGACCTGTTGAGCGCGTTCCGAGATTTCGATTTTCAGGTCTCGAATGAATTCATCGACGGTGTTTCGCATCAATAGTACGGGGGACTCCTCATCAAGCATCTCGTCTAAGACTGCTCCTGCGTCTTCACCGTTGACAACGTGTGTCCCGGGGGATTGTCCGAGCGAAGGCACGGGCGATATCGCGTCGTGTCTTGCCAAGTGTGTCTTGGTGGTCCTGTCGAATGTCCGCCAGGACGACCACATCAGGTTTGACGAATCGTTGATTGAACAACCGTGTTGTGTACTTCTTGACTTCCTCTCCGCCGTGAACGGTGAGGATTCCTCTACCTAAACACGCACTTTCCAAACAGTTATCTTGCAGCCGGATGACTGCCACGTACCTGAATGATTGAGTCTCTTCTCCTTGGTCATATCCTTATTTTCGCCGTGTCTGCGATTGCCTGCGTTACGTCGATTCCACAAGCACGGAAGATTCAGCATCCGGGAACACGGGAGGGACTAATCGTCTTTCTTGGTTCGGTTGCGCTGTGGGCCGGGGGGTATATCGGGTATCTTCTCGCACCGACACGTCCGGGGAAACTTGCGTTCTATATTCTCGGGTTTGTCTTCGCGTTCATCGCTGTTGGGGCATGGCTTTACTTCTGTGCGGCCTACACCGGCCGCCCACCACGTCACACCCCATTCCGAAAGGCAATCGTCGGAATATTTCTCGTTTTCACCGCGCTCAAACTCACGAATCCACTCCACAATCTCTATTTCACAACTGAATGGGTCACTGAGCCATTCCCGCACCTCGTCATCCACCACCAACTACTCTACTGGGTCGTCTTAGGGCTGTCATATGCGGCTATCGCTGTCGGATTCTTCATCCTGATGGAGCGGTTCTATCATACCGGCAGTGACAGCCGGCCGCTCGTTGTTCTCGTTGGACTCTCCGGACTCCCAGCTATAGCAACGATCATGGGCAGCCACGTCGACTGGCTGCTCCCACTAATGTACGAGCCACCTGGAGTCGCGTTGTTCGCCGTCGGCACACTCTTCTTCTACAGGCAGCGCTTTGAGGGAATCCGACTTACCGGCGAGTCAGATAAACCGGCGATCTTCCTCGATCAAGGGACCTGTATCCGGGACTACAACCAAGCGGCTCGCCGACTCTTCCCAGCGCTCGAGAGATCGTTTGGCGACCCGCTCGAGGCTGTGCATACCGGGCTTGCGGATCATCTCACGAACCAAGGTGTGCTGGCTATCACGCAGGATGACGAGACACGGTACTATGATGTCTCGAGTACGCCATTCGTAGCTGGTGAGGTGATGACTGGACAGTTAGTAACAGTTACTGACGTCACTGAGCGTGAGTCCTACCGGCAGCGACTCGAAGAGAAAACCGAGCAGCTCGAAGCGCTGAATCGCGTGGTTCGACACGACATCCGGAACGATATGGCCGTGGTTCTCGGTTGGGCGGAGATCCTCGAAGATCATGTCGATGAAGAGGGGGAAGACGCCCTGAACCGCGTGTTACATAAATCCCGGCACGTGATTCAAGTTACAGAGGTCGCACGCGATTTCGTTGAATCGTTGTCAGAGAATGGTTCTGCTGAATTGGAAGAAATCGAGCTACAGCCGCTTGTCGACGCTGAACTCGCTGTAGTACGGGATTCATTCCCGAGCGCGCAGTTCCATGTCTCTGGTGAGCTCTGCGATGTATCCGTGCAGGCAAATGAAATGCTGTCATCGGTTTTCCGGAATATCCTCGAAAATGCGGTCCGACACAACGATAAGGAGACCCCTGAAATCACCGTCTCCTGTGAAGTAGATTCAGAGACCGTTCGGTACCGAATTGCGGATGATGGACCGGGCATTCCTGACAACCAGAAAACACAGATCTTCGGGAAGGGAGAAAAGGGACTAGACAGCCCAGGGTCCGGGATTGGACTGTATCTCGTCCATCTGTTAACCGATCAATTCGATGGTAACGTGTGGGTCGAAGACAACGACCCTACCGGTTCCGTCTTCGTCGTCGAACTACCGATCTACACGCCCTCAAGCCGAACATCTGAGTGATTATCTGAATCAAGCATCAAGGGGATGTATACACCGCAGGAAAACTGCGCTACCTAACTTCTGGCTCAGTAATTCCATCGCCCTGATCGTCCAACGTGTCGATGGTCACCGATCGTACTTCGCCTGCCTCTACCGGTGGTGTCCCATTCTGGTTCCGGCTTGGGGGCCGATCTTTGGGTGTTACAGATTCAGAACTGGAATCCCCTGACTATACTTCGTTCGCCGAGGCAAGATATGTGACTAGTTGACGCCCCTCTCTCTCCGGCATTATCCGGGAGAATGTCAATTACTCAGTTTCATTAATATTCGATATTTCAACTCGCAGGCCGTCGTCTGCACTGGTGGTGAGGGTGATCTCCCAGTTGTGGGCGTCGGCGATCTGGTTGGCGATACTCAGCCCGAGCCCCGTTCCGTCCGTTGTGGTTGAGTAGCCGGTTTCGAGGGCTTGCTCGCGTTCTGTGGGTGGGATTCCGGGACCGTCGTCTGCGATATAGAAGCCGCTGGAGTGGTCGCCAATCGTGATCGTGGGCGCTTCACCTCCATGTTCGACGGCATTCCGAAAGAGGTTCTCAAGGAGTTGCTTGAGGCGACTGCGATCGGCACGGATGTGCAGGTTGGTTTCAACCTGAAGTGTCGCGTCCGCCGTCTCGACGGTCTGCCAACAGTCTTCTGCGAGCGCACGGAGGTCAATCGTCTCTAGATCACTTACCTGATTGCCCTCGTGTGCGAGAGTGAGCAGATCCGCGATTAATGTCTGCATCCGTTCGTGGGCCCGCGCTACCTGATCAAGGAAGTCGCTGTCGCAGTCTTCTTGTGCGAGGTCGAGATTGCCCTGTGCCACGTTCAGCGGATTCCGGAGGTCGTGGCTCACGATCGAAGCGAACCGCTCTAACTGCTCCTCACGCTGCTTGCGGTCCGAAATATCCCGGCCGACACTCAACACAACTGTCCGGCCCTCATAGGATATCAAGCTCGAACTGATTTCAATCGGGACTCGCTCTCCGGATTTCGTCTCGTGGACCGTTTCGATCACCTGGGTTTCATCCTCCGGCATGTCCGCAATTAACCGGCTAATCTCTGCATCAGGTGTCTCTGCGTCAAAATCATGCGGTGTCATCGACAGGATTTCTTCCCGAGAGTAGCCTAATGTCTCAACGGCCGCATCGTTGACCGCCAGAATTGTCCCATCTGGATCAAGCACCCATCCGGTGTCGTTCATTCCGTTGAACAACTCCTCGTATTCCCGGCGAGCCTGTTCCAAGTCACGCTCACGCTCTTTGTAGTCCGTAATATCTCGGACGGCTCCTCGAAGCGTTACAACCTCACCATCCTCCAGTGCGGGTTCGCCCTGAATCCGGAGCCACCGAATCTCCCCGTCTGGCCGCTGGAACCGAGCCTCCACATCGAACGATTCGCCGGCCGCGACCGCATCTTCAATCGCGGATGCAACGTGCGGCCGGTCTTCCTCAAGGTAGACATTAAGCGCCTCCTCAAGCGAGGGCGCGTTCTCGTACTCTACGCCCAGCATGTCGAAGAGATGCTCCGTCCAGAACACCTCATCTGTCTCCGTATCGATCTCCCAGCCGCCCACATCAGCGATGCGTTCAGTTCGATCCAGCAAGTCGTGAACGAACCGGAGTTCTGCTTCCCGCTCTTTGCGCTCGGACAGATCCCTACCGACCCCAACGATCCCAAGAAACTCGCCGTGGGGGTCAGTCAGTCGCTTCCCCGTGAGTTCATGCGGAATTTGCTCTCCAGACGCGCTCAACACAGCGGCTTCAATCGTCACGTCGCCCGTATCGATCGCTGTTCTGATCGCGTCCTCAATACGGGCGTGGTCGTCTTCGGCGAAGAGTTCGCGAGCGTTCAGCCCGTCAAGTTCAACGTCGGAGTAGCCGGTGATGTCACCGACTCGTTCATTCCAGCGAGTGAGCGTACCGTCGGCATCTATCACGTAGAAGACATCGTCGAGGGTGTCGAGTGCTTGTTCAGTGAACGCGCGCTCTTTAGCGAGTTTCTGTTGGCGCTGGACGCGGTCGGTGACGTCCTGGAATTTCGAGAACATCGTGACGATGTCCCCGAGTTCGTCTCTGACGACGCGGTGATGCCACTCGCAGACAAGTCGCTCACCGTTCTTTGTGACGGTTTTTTGTTCGATGTCGTAGGCTGTCGAGTCGGTGAGCAGTTCCGAGAAGACGTCGGCAACGTCGTCGTGCTGGGAGTCTGGAACGAGGCGATTCCAGGAGCTGCCGACAAGTTCGTTTTCATCATAGCCGAGGATGTCCTCAGCGGTGTCGTTAATGCGTGCGATATCGAAGTCGTCAGTCCATTCGATCGCGCCGAGCGGTGATTGTTCGAAAAACAGTGAGAGGCGTTCCTGACTGGCTTCAATTTCTCGCTTGGAGCGGTGTTGTGCGACTGCGTTCGTGATTCGATGTGCGAGGAGTGTGTACTGGCCAGTACCGCCTTCCTTTTGGAGAGCGTGTCATAGAAAGCCTCCCAAGGGAGGCCGCAGGGTTTGGAAACTGTGTCCAGCAGTACCAACGCCCTGCAAGACGTAGCTTCGGTAGACGACTTCTTGAATGCGGCGGCTACCGAGACAGTACCGTTGTTCGAGCATCTTGAGTTCGAGTTTCTGCTGGAGTACGACGTGTTCGCCCCCGACAAGCGGGGGCGAACACGAGTTCACAAGCCACCAGACCTCTTTCGCGGCTTTCTGCACTGCTACTACGAAGATGTCTACGGCACGCGTCCGGTTACACGAGAACTTCAGCACAGCCTTGTCTGGTACTACTGCGGACTCGACAAACCGCCATCCAGAGACACGGTTGATCGCTTTCTCACCGACCTTGAACACGTTATCGACGATGTCTTCGACAGACTCGTCGAGCAAGCCGCCGTCCGCGGCCTGCTCGACTCCACATACTCCATCGATTCGACGCACATCGAGGCGATTCAGTACAACGACGCGGCGTCATGGAACTACGACCCAACAGCCGAACAGTACTACTACGGCTTCGGCTGTACGATCGTCTCAACCGGCGCAAAGATCCCGATCGCAGCGGAGTTCACACAAGCTAAACAAGCGGATCAGAAGACGGCGATGCGCGTCACGCGTGACGCGCTCGCCGTCGATACACCGGTCTGGATGCTTGGAGACAGCGCCTACGACATCCTCGATTGGCACGACCACCTGCTGGCCGCAGGGGTCGTGCCAATCGCTCCATACAATCCGCGAAACACTGACGACCCGAAAGATATCGAGTACAGAGTCGAAGACCGCATCGACGAACACAGCGAGGACGTTCAGCTCAAGCAGTCAGTCTTAGACGAGACGTACAACCACCGGACAGGGGTCGAACGGACTAACGACGCAGTCAAGGACTGCGGCCTCGGGCACGTCCGCGCCCGAGGCCGCGTCCACGCACGAACAGAAGTATTCCTGGCACTGTGTCTCCGGCTCGTCATTGCCATCACCAACTACGAGCGAGGAATCGAACCGGGCTGTGAGAAACTATGAGATGGATTCTATGACACGCTCTATGCGGGTTCACTCGACGATGAACGCCGGCCGAATAGCAAGTCAATTTCATCCAGAACGAACACAACGGAGTCATATCCTTCGTCTAGTAGCTCGTATAGACGGTCGTACTTCGTACTCGTAGAGACACCATGCCGTGCGACTCCGATTTCTTTGTCAAGGTCGTGGGCGGCTTCACGGACAAGTGCATACACGGCTTCATCGAGGCTCCTGAGGTTCTGACAGTTAATTCGCAGTGTGCCGAACTCATAGCCTCGGTTCTTAGAGATTTCGCGTATTTGGCGGGTAACAGCATCAAATATCAATGATTTCCCCGTTCCTGCAGGGCCGTAGAGTAGCAGATTCGGCGGGCGGTTCTCGTTCAGGACTTTCCGAAGGTTGGAGACAACAGTTCGCAGCTGGTCGTCGCGGCCGACAATACGGTCCCTGTCGATGATCGTGTCGGGTTCCACCAGATTCCGGTTCTTGAACACTGACTCCTTGCCTGCCTGTTCAATCATCTCCCGCACGGAGAGTGAACTGTCATCGTCTCCCACGTCGTCCCCCGGGGGGTGGTCGCTGTCACTATCAGGCATATGTCCCGATGTATCTTCCGCCCACATAAAGATATTCCACCGCTTTCGAAGTAACACTTCGCTATTACTGGCGTCTGCAGCATCTTTCAATCCGTATTTCGTTCCCTAATACAGAGCCTGTCATAGAAGAGTTCACATGGTTCGCTAAATCAACTTAGACGAATTGAGACCGTTGTACACTTAGTGCACGCCGTTTTAAGCTTGTTTTAGCTATGGCGAAAGAGAAGTTCGGCGTCGCTGTTGACGAGGAAATCGTGCGAGAAGTGGATGAATTGGTCGCTGAGTGTGACGATCTCGGAGCCAGCCGCTCCGAGATCGTCGAGGCCATCCTCACAGCGTTCGTTCAATCCGAGACGAATCACGTAGAACAGGTGCGAGAAATCATTATTCGGAAACGAAAGGGCACTCTCTGACCGATTTTAAGATCCGTGCACCAAGTGCACGAGCTTCTAAGATAATATCTTCCTATAATAGTAAACAAAATAATCATTATGTGTGAATAGTTCTATGACACGCTCTTTGGAGGTAGTCGGTGACGCCAGCTGAAATGGCGTCGCTGGCGATTTCCTCGCTGCCCTTGCCCGTAAAGAGGATAAACGGAAGGTCCGGGTGCGTGTCACGAACGGCGTTGAGAAACTCGATGCCGTTCTGTGCGGGCATGTCGTAGTCGGAAACGATACAGTCGAAGTGGGTGTCTTCGAGATGCGTCAGGCCGTCAGCTGCGCTCGTCGCCGTTGTGATCTCGATCTGGTCATCTTCGCGAGTGAGGAACTCCGCGACCATCTCCGCGAAGGCCGGTTCATCATCGACATGGAGGACGTGAATTGGAGTGGTTGTAGACATAGGTGAGTAGTCCTCGGACGACCCTGCCGAGAAGATTTAATAAATTGACGCGATCCACAGGTAAAAACACGCCGGTGAACAAACCGGTTGTGGCGGAGATGCGTTAAGATGCTATCTTGATTAGGCAAGAGAATCCCGTCGCTCACGGCGTTGACGAGACGCGTTGGGTCTCATTCGCACACTGGGGACGGGCGTGAATCGTCGCAGGATGGATTGACGTGTTCGGTAGGCGTGCAGGGTGGTGACCGACGCAAACCAACTGAGATACCTCCGAGTCAGCAGGGCAGAACCACGACCCCACTGCCGGATAGGAGTAACGGCGGCGTGGCGACAGTTCCTCAATTTGCTCGAATACAAAGCCGAACTGTATGGCACTCACGTCGTGCAGGTTGAAGCGGCAGGAACGACCAAAGAATGCGCGTCGTGTGGTGTGGAAACAGACAAACCGATCTGGGTGCGAGAACACTCCTGTCCATCGTGTGGATTCGAGGTCGACCGGGACGCGAATGCGGCGATGAACGTGTTGCAGCGCGGGTTTGCTGCATTAGGGTTGGGATGGCCCGAATCAATGCCTGTGGAGACTGCGCTCCCCACGGGCACGGCTCGCGTTGAGTCGGTGTCTGGAAAGCGCGTCATCGAAACAGGAAGCCCCACCAGAAATGAGCGAACGGCGTCAGCCGTCAGCGAGTAGAGTGGGGTAGTTCACCTTGTTTCTGGCCATGCTGCGACTACTGTAATGCCGGTACTAATTCCAAACCAGCTAAGGAGGGAGATGGCGCTAGCAAGTGGAGAAGCGGTGGCGACGGATGGGTTGATCGCCAGCGCAGGTTGGATTGCCATCTCTAGGACGAGGCCACGGAACGCACTTGCCGGGCTGAGGCCCGTGAAAATGGCAATTGAGCCGGCGTCGATGATGTTCGTTGAGACGAGCGTCACTACGGCAAGGTCAAGTCCAATTGCGAGGGTGAGCAGCATGCCAACACCGGCGGCGATCGCTTCTCGGTTCGTTCGTGTTGCTGCAGACACGGTGAGTGCGATACTGGAAGCAACGAGTGTGTAGATTGCAGCGAACACCATGAATCGGATGTATACGACGGGTGTGTCGCCTGCTTGGTGTGTCGCAAAGAATTCGACGGGAGGGGTTGCCCCCTGACTAGCAACAACGCCAGCGACACCGAGTGTCGTGAGTACGACGACGAGTAAGACTGCGGTCCGTCCGATGAGAACGCCTGTAACGTATTCTAATCGTGAGACGTCGTACGTTCGGATAACATCTAACTCCCCGCGTTCATCATCACCACGAATAGACCGATAGACGTACGCGAACGCAAGCGTCGGGATCAAGACCTCCACCGGCAGTAGCAAGTCATAGGTTAGCGATACATATCCGCCGGGAGACCCCATCGAAACCCCACTAAGCCCCACAATAACACCGAAGAAACCGATGCCGACAGCGATGACTACCCTGTTTCGGAGGAGCGTCCAGAGTTCCCGCTCAATGATGGCGAACACGCGATCACGTCGCTGCATCAGCGCTCACCTCCGTTCGCACCCGGACGAGTAACA
This sequence comes from Halobacterium sp. KA-4, assembly GCF_021028995.1. GTDB lineage: Archaea > Halobacteriota > Halobacteria > Halobacteriales > Halobacteriaceae > Halobacterium. Next base: position 35,403 of record NZ_JAJJZG010000017.1, read on the forward strand.
CCACTAGTTTCCGTGCGAAAGACCGTCGCGAACGCCTCCCGTAGTGTCTCCGTATCCGTTGCCTCCAGAATTCTCTTGGGATCGTCATCGAGAACGAATTCGCCGTTTGAGAGGAACAACGCGCGGTCAGCGCGCGTCTCAATAGCTGCGAGGTCGTGGCTCGCCGTGACGACGAGACGCCCGTCGCTGGCGACACTCTCGATCACGTCGAAGATATGGTCGGCGACGTCCGGATCCAGACCGCTGGTCGGCTCGTCGAGAATGACGACGGGTGGATCACCGATGAGCGCTTGCGCGATGCCCAGGAGGCGAGTCATCCCCCCTGACAGTTCGTCTACACCACGGGCGGCGGCGTCATTGAGGCCGACTTCACCGAGCAGACTGTCAGGGTCAGCACTGTCCTCCACGAGATCCGTGTAGAAGCCCAGTGTCTCACGGACGGTGAACCCCGACCGAAAGCCGGGTGTCTGCGGTAGATATGCGACAGTTCGGCCCGATGCTGTTGGCCGCGTAACTGTCCCGGTGTCGAGTGACCGCAAGCCTGCGAACAACTCGAGGAGCGTCGTCTTCCCGGATCCATTCGGACCGACTAATGCTGTGAAATTGCCCGACTGGAGTTCGACAGATGCCTCTTTGAGGACGGTCACGTCTCCGAACGCATACGATGCGTCCGTGAACGCAAGTGGTGGCTCGTCCGTGTCACGGGCGTTTTGTTCGGTCACGTCGCCACCTCCGTCGAGTTATTCGATGCTTGAGTAGCGGCCAGTGTCTCGGGCTGTACGGGAGTGACTCGCGGAGCGGTATCGACGATGCCAGCTGAACGTAGCCCAGGAACGGTGTTCTGAACGCTCCGGACCAGTGCAATTGTGGACGACTGTGCGAGCGTCCATGCGCCCGGCGCGTCGTGGAGGTGTTCGTCGATAGGGCTATTCGGGCGGAATGACCGCTCGTAGTAGCCGTCAGCGTCTCCGTCTACCCCCGGCATCGGCCCCCAGTAGTTCCCTTCGCCATCGACGGTCCACACGCGAAGTGGACCAAGGCCAGCTGTCGCTGCCTGCTCGTTGCCGACGATGTCGTTCGCGGTGACAAGATTCGTCGGAAGTCCCGGGCCGCTGCGAATCCCAACGGTGTTGTCGGTAATCGTGTTGCGCTCAACGAGTGACTGGAAGCTGAGGATGTCGATGCCGCGGATGTTGCCAGACAGCACGTTGCCGGCGTAGTAGGAACTCGACCCTGCAGTCGAGAGTCCAACCTGCGACGCGCGGACGTCGTTGCCGACGACGAGATTCCCTGTCGGTCGTGTCATAATGATAATTCCAGTTCGGGTGTCACGGACGGTGTTGTTGCGGACAAGCGAGCGGGAGGTGTACATTTCGTGGACGCCGAAGCGGCTGTTCTGGAATGTGTTGTTGCGGACCACGATACCGTCGGCGCGATGCGTGTACACGCCGTCACGGCCGCCCGCAAACTGACTGGCTTCGACGACCAGCGGACCGTACATTGCGACCACCCCCATGAATCCCTCGTCGTCGCCTTCCGTCACGTGCAGTTCGACATCATGAACGACGGAGTTGCTACTATTGAGGGAGATGATACCGGACGAGGGCGTGTTGACGTGGAGCCCTGTGAGTACTGACGCGGAGGCATTAATCAACCGTACGGCGGCGTCTCCGCGACCATACGCAAGTTCGATATTCTCCGACCAGCCGGCTTGTTCGAGCCGGGACGCATTCAACATACTGCGCCTACTTCCGATATCGCCGACACCGTCAATACTGAGGTTGGCCAGCCCAACCCGGGGTGCGGTGACGTGAACGACAGTCCCGTTCCCGTCACCTCGGATACGAGTGGCTGAACCAGCCCCCAGAATCGTCAATGACTTGTTCACCGTAAGTCCGTCTGTCCGGTACGTTCCTGGTGGCACTCGAACGGTCGTATTCGGTGGTGCAGCGTCAATCGCGGCGGCCAGCGACGGTGCGTCCTCGCCGACGACAACAGACGTCGGTCTGTCGGTGAGATTGCGGGCAGTGGCGACGGTTGCGTCTGCCCATGCGGACCGATTATCCATGGCCGCCTGGAAGTTGTCCCGGGTGAGCGATTGCTCAGGGGAGATAGTCTCGGCTACGTCTACCCATGGAACGACGTCGCCACCGTACTCGTTGGCGAACTTGTCCGCCGCGTCGCGGTTGGCAAACGGCACGGCGACCGGCCCGTTAGGGAGCCGAGCGTGGCTATCGACGACGACAAACGTGTCTTCGGCATCGACGAGGCCGACATGACGGGATGCCGTCAGATAGCCGTCCTCAGTGAGGGAGACGTTCGTACCTGCATAATCTGAGACGAAGATCTCGACTGGCTGCCCGAACTGTCGTTGATGGCCCGCTCGATCCTGCTCGGCGAGGAACGACTCGATAGTATTGAAGCCGACGACGTACTCGTAGCTCGAATAGTATACTTGGACGCGGGGAATCGACAGGTCGCGTTGCTCAACCTCCCGAATGGTTTCGTCGGTCAGCCCGAGGTCGAATGTGTTCCCGGACTGTGCGGGCTTGACGGTGTCATTGCCGACCGGAACCACGAGCGAGTAACTCAACAGGACGAGAACGACAACGAGTACGACCGGCAGGCTACGCCCGAGCATACTACATCCCGAACGACGAGATGAGACTCGGCGTCACGTCGTCGAAGGTGGCAAGGTCGCCGCCGTACTCTTCACGGAATGCCTGGGCATCTGTTCGGTCGGAGAATCCGATCAGATCTTCTCCCATCGCACCGACGACTGACGAGCCTACAACGTACGTGATATCAGTTGCATCAGCGAACGCTTCTTGCTCGTAGTGTGTGGAGAGTAGTTGTTGGCCGCCATCAGTTTGGATGTCGTAATCGACGGCCGAGTAGTCCGTGACGTAGAACGCCTCACGCGTCCAGTTGTCGTGCTGGAAGTCGAACTGGAACGCTTCCCATGTGCTGTCGAAGCGGGCAGGGTTGTCATGGTCGTTCGGCTGTGCGTCAGCGTAGAAAATCTCAGCAGTCGGCCCGGGTTGCTGTGTGATCGTCATTCCGCAGACGTCACACGTGGCGGTAGTAGGAATTGTAATTGGGGCCGGTGCATCGTTGTTTCTGCCACTATTGAGGCAGCCGGCGAGACCAGCAGTTACTGCCGTGGTTGCTCCAACAACGAATTGCCGTCGTGTGATTGGTGTCCGGCCGTCTTCCGGGGTGGTTTGCTGTGGGTGGGATTCGTGGTTTGGACAGCGCTCGTCGGGTGAGTGTGGAGACATAGGTGGGCAGGTGTGGTTGCGCGGGGCTGGATTACCTCTGAATGTGGCTCAGCCTATAGTATAGCGGTACTGGTACAATACTCGAATCCGTTCGAGGAATGAACCACAAACAACTACGAGGCATCCGCCGGCGACTGGTAAACCAGATACAGGAGCGTCGCCGCAGTCAAGAAATCTATCGTGTGCGCAATCAAGTGATGGAAGACCATCGGCACCAACCCGAACAGCGTCCCCATACCGACAATCGTCCGTCCGACAAGTAGTGCAAGGACACCCGAAACGAGTAGATATCGGCGAGACCGACGCTGAATATACGCATTCAAGCCAATCCCGAACAAGATGGCGGTTCCGATCGTCGCAAGCGCCAACACCACTACAAGTACCGGCCAGTACTGAGCTGGGATCCAATGAGACATCGAGCGAATTCACCCGTCGAGGAGATTATCGACCAAGCGGGTAAACCGATCAACCATCCGTTCGCCCAGTGTCGGATCGGCCTCACGGAGTAGCTCAACCGTTCGATCAGCATTCCGGACACTGAGAGTTACTCGGTTCGAGATATCTCGCTGCTTCGCGACCAAGCCTTGTTCGACGAGGCGATCCAAATGCCACTCCAAGGTACTACGAGCAATATCAAGCTCCTCCGCAACGGCCGCAGGCGGCGTATCCCCTTCAGTCAAGAGATAGGCAACGATCTCCCCAGCCGTTTCCCGGCGAAGCAGCGCTAATGCCGTCCGCTCCCATTGATTGTATTCCGGTGGAAAATAGTGGGTTTTCCCGTAGACCGATTCTGCAATAACATCCTCGGTGGACTGTAGTTGCTTGATGTGATACTGGAGTTGGCCCGGAGCAAGTTCGAGGCGTCGAACAAGCTCGTTAAAATGGAGGCCGGGATGTGTCTCAATCGAATTCGTGATTGTGACGCGAGTGTTAGGCATGTGGGATACTATCGTGATTGGCTCCGCCGGCGGCTGAAAACGACCGTCTGAACGCAAGCATGTTTGGGTAACATAATCTAGGTCGCTACCGAGAAAAACGACTTTTGGTCCATCTCCAAAGAATATATTTGGGGCCCTGTTCACCAGCGGCGGGAGCTGGCCTCCTAGTGGGCGTCGTGCGCTTCGTTGTTCGGTCCTAATTGGGTTGCGTCCGCCCCGAACTCGCGTGTAAGCAGTGCCGGAACATCATTCGGCTGTACGTCCGAGTACCACCGATCACGTGGTTGGATTGCGAGTGCGGCGCCATCGGCGCTGCAGAGGCCAAGACAGCTCGTTTCGCTAACGTAGACGTGTGACCAGAACACGTCTCGCTCCCGCAGCCAAGCCTGGACTGCCTCGTACACGTCGTCGCCAAACGCGCCTGCACAGCATGCAAAGTCCGCATCTCGTGCCTGAGTACAGACGATGACTTGGTCGGTGAATCCGTTTTCGTGGACGTCCTTCGTTCGCGATTGCATTACTCTGGCGTACTCGCTCCGTCAAGCTGAGTGGCGGTGGGTTGAGCGCTGTCTCTCATGTCGGCCCGGCGCTGGAGCTGGGCGTGGATGTTAGCGAGGAGCAGCCAGAGACCGGCTTGTCCGAAGATGATTAGGCCGGTTACGCCGACGGCGAGCTCAGATGGGAGTGTGGTTTCCACTGCGTTACGTGGTGCGAGCATAGCGGGAATCGCAAGCAAGCAAATTGGAAGGACGGCGACGGCTGCGGCGGTAACTCGACGGTGCGCCACGTGGAGCCGATTATAGATAACCCCTGCGAGGAGGCTAGCGAGGGCACCGGCAGCCATCATCCCGCCATAGAGGAGGAGGCGTGTTGCTGTGGGGAGTGTTTGTTCGACCCCTGGTGGCTGTGGAGGGAGGACAAGCCAGGGAGCGCCGGAGACGGTAAGAAACCCGGCGGCGGCCAGCAGGTAGCTTTTCGTGCTCCCGGCGCCCGGAATCGCTGGTTCAAGCAAGTAGTAGACAACGCCGAACACAACGCCGCCTAAGAGCACCCCCCAGAAAACGCCGGAAAGAATGCTCACACCGTTTGTTACGGACATCGACACCGCACTGTCGTGGTGGCCCCCAGCCGTCGTGTCGTGGTGATCGTCGACAGCATGGTCGCCGCTGTGCCCGAATTCGTCAGCGAACGCGACGAGCGGGTTGGCGACGAGTGCCATAAGGAGGCCGAATATCAGTCCAGCGATGATGCCGGCCATCACGCCTTGCTTCACGTAGTCCGTGAGCATATTTAGTGGCAGGTGACGCCCGCTGCATGCCGGAAGTTGTGCATCGAGTCGTGCAGCATCGGCTGTTGTACGAACAGTAGTGTGAATCCGAGTGCGGCGATGAGCGCAAGTGCGACGGCGGCTTGCGTCGGTGTGAGTTCCATGCGGGCCTGTTCGAGTCGGCTGTGAACGGTGTTGCTAGCAGTCGCCATTCTAAACTACATTTGCAATATATCAACCTAGATTGTAAAACTTCTGGATGGAGGAAACCAACATTTCGTGAGGCGCGCAAGCTCGCGATGTCAGCCAAATTCATGCGCCTGGGGGAGATTCCGCCTCAACTGTGTGGAACTACCGACTAAGCGCTGGTATTGTCGCATTAATATACTGTTCTGGGAATGTGGTACTAACAGCGAATTCCTACTCGAGTATTTTGGCTGGCTGGAGGACCCTCTGCGAAGACCTCGAAGCCCTCGGAGAGAAAGCCGATACCTAACCACCTAAATGTAACTTAGATATTAGATCATCGGATGATTCGACAACAAATTTATCCCCTCATCTCATAATCGGGGAATATGAGTAATGTCTCCTCCGCGAAGTCTCGCGGGGATCTCGTCTATGAATTGCAGGATATGGAGGAGTGGACTGATGTAGACGCCGATATTGCGATCTCCGATCCGCCATTTGGCCTTGAATTCGACGGTAAAGCCAGCAACTACAATCGTGACGTGTCGCGCGTGGTTGACGGATATGTCGAGTGGGAGACCAATGAGTATTCGACGAAGATAAACAAGTTACTGGACGTTCTCGCACAGAACACTTCTTCAAGCGGCCAGGCAATCGTGTTCTCGGGGATGGATAATAGCCACCTGCTCCACCAGATGGTTCTCGACCACGATACTTGGCGTCTAGAGGGGAAACTGTACTGGGCGTATAACTTCGCGCCATACTGCAAGAAGCGCCCCGCTCACAACGTCTACGAGTTGTTCTGGATGGTGAAGGACGACGACTGGTATTATACGAATGAGTGTTCGTTCGATCACTGCCAGGAAGGCGAAGCGAATCTCTCGGTAATGGATATCCCGCGGAATTACATGAAAGAGATGCCAAAGTATCCAACGCGATTACCACTAGAGGTCGTCGGCGTTCTACTCGAACACTTCACCGAACCGGGAGACAAAGTGTTCGACCCGTTAGCCGGGTCAGGAAGTGTTGGAATTGGGGCAGCTGGCCTCGGTCGAGAGGCGGTCCTCGGTGATCTGAACGAGAACGCGAGAGAAGTCTTCGAGTCGACAGTCGACGCACTCGAAGACGACGTGTTTCCGGACCGCAACAGCGACCACGCCTCTCTAAGCGATTTCTAGCGTTCCACAAAACCACAACGCGCTTCGGTGGCTTTTCGAGGTCATCCCACTGCAGTCGGTCCTCACCCCTTCGCACTCTGTCGGTCAAGTAACCATTGGACACTGTTATCTACATCCGGATTTTAGGCATCGGTATGCTGGCCAACGATGTTGAACAAGAAGCAACTTCGATATTGGATGTTCTCCAGCGGGTTCTTCAGCAGCGAATTGATGGCCGGAAGGCGGTTAGAGAACTGAAGGAAGCCGATTACAATTGGAAGCAGATGGAGTGGCAGGGGTGGTATTTCGAATATAAAGCGTTCCACTCTCTGAAAGACGAATTGGGTGGAGGGGTCGGTCCGACCTTTGGGTCGACTGAATTTGACTATCAACGAAACTTCGTTTGGGACCTGAAGGCGCACTCGACGACGACGCCGAGTGGGAATGAACGGCGGGATATGTATCTCAATGACAAGACTGCTATTGAGGATTGTATTCGTGAGAACGCCGGAATCGGGTTTATCGTTGCGCATGGCGATCCAGAATATGATGACGACGATAGATCGTTCTATCACTGGCACCAGGAGCTCAAGGGCGGCAAATCAGACTACGTAAAACGGCGGGAAGAACGCGATGCGCCGTCACGAGAACGGAAGAAAGCATTCCCCCTCAATCGGATCTCTGCGTATTTTGTTCCGACGATTGATGCACTCAGACAGGGCGAAGAGGATGGCTGGATTCGGCCACGGTCCCAGGGTCGGAATGCCGACGGGAGTGAACGGCCGAAGAAATACGCGCTCTATCCAGATAAAGTTCCAGCAGAAGTGATCGCCGACGAGATAGAGTACTGAGGTCGCGTATACAGCACCGCTAGATGTTGGGGTGGCAGCCCTTGTTGGGCTTGTTCGCTGTGAGTGCTCGGGAAGATGCGTTTCTTTTGCTTGACCGATTCGGAGTTGTTGGTGGTGCTGGCGCTGCTTTACGCGTTGGATTCTCAATGATTCCAATCACCGGCAATAATCACTGGTTTGGATGGGTGGTTCCGAGACGATTCACCGCTGAGCCGTCGCTCACCCCGGGTTGTTCATGGTCCTACACCTGATGTAGCGGCAAGCCATGGGGTGAAACAGCGACTAGCCGAAAATTTAGCCGACATGGCTCTGGTTTTGCGTCTATACGCTTTGAAGTTGGGTAGTGAACGAAACACCCACTCGCCGAGACGCGTTGCGGATGCTCGGCGTCGGTTCCGTTGCGTCGCTCGCCGGCTGTTCTAGCATCCTCGGTGGCGGTGACAGCCAGAACTCGATCCGTATCTCCGGCGGTGTCGGCCCCCTGCCGATGGTGCAGGTGTGGGCGGAGCAGTACCAACAGAACAACGAAGTCTCCATCGACATCTCCGGCGGCGGCACCGGCGTCGGCGTCTCCGACGTACTGAACGACCAGGTCGACGTCGCGATGATGGGGCGCGCACCCACCCAAGAAGAGCGCGAGCAAGGCCTCTTCGCGGTCCCGATGCTCCGCGACACCGTCGTCGGCTCGGTCAACCCGGAGAACCCTGTTCTCGACGCGATTCAGGAACAGGGCCTCTCCCGGGCGGACCTAGAAGCCATCTTCACCCGTGAAGTCACGACGTGGGGCGAAGTCGTCGATGCCGAGTCCGACGCCGAGATTACGGTGTACGGGCGGTCGGACGCCTCCGCGGCGTACAAGAAGTGGGCAACCTTCCTCGGGGACTACACCCAAAGCGATCTCTCCGATCAGAGCGACGGGAACTTCGACGGCGACCAGCAGGTCGCACAAGCCGTCGGCCAGGAGCCCACGGCCATCGCGTTCAACAATATGAACTACGTCTGGGACTTCGAGACGGGCAAGCTCTCGGGGAACGTCCGCCCGGTTCCCCTCGACCTGAACGACAACAACACCCTGGACGAGGACGAGTCCTTCTATGGCTCTCGCGACGAGTTCCTCTCCGCGGTCGAGGACGGCACGTATCCGGCGCCGCCCGCCCGCGAAATGTTCCTCGCGTCGAAGAACGGCTTCGACGACACCTCGAAGCAGTTCGTCGAGTGGGTCCTCACCGACGGTCAGTCGATGGTGCGGGACAACGGCTACGTGCCGCTGGACCAGAGCCGCCTCGAAGAGGCCCAACAGAAACTCGAAGACGGGGCCTGAGAACCCTAGATGAGCAACGAGAGCACCAAACTGCGCCGACGGTTGGCCGTCGAGGGGGCGAGCAGCGTCTGGTTCCGCGCTGCGGGCTACTTCGCCGTTCTCGTCTTCGTGCTCATCGGGGCGACACTCGTCTGGCAGTCCCTGCCCATCCTCTCGCAGTACTCCCTCGTTGAGTTGCTCACGTCCGCGACGTGGGATCCGGCACGAAACCAGTTTGGCTTCATGCCCGCCATCGTCGGGACGCTCGCCGTTTCGGGGATTTCGATGGTTATCGGGGCGCCGATAGCGATTCTCACCGCCATCTACCTCGCCGAGTACGCTACTGACCCGTGGAAGTCGATTATCTCCTCGTTCGTCGATGCGTTGGCGGCGATTCCGGGTGTCGTCTTCGGGTTAGTCGGTCTCATCGTCGTGGTGCCGTTCGTCAGGAACTATCTCGCGCCGGCGTTCGGCGCTGACAGCGCTGGACAGGGGATTCTCACCGCGAGTCTGGTGATGAGCATTGTCGTGACGCCGTTCATCGTCTCGCTGACCGTCGAGTCCCTTGAAGCGCTCCCCCGCGAACTCCGTGAGGCGACGCTCTCACTGGGCGCAACAGATTGGGAAGTGACGAAACACGTCCTCCTGCGAGCGGCGGGGCCAGGCATCCTCTCGGCGCTCCTGCTGGGCTTCGGCCGCGTGTTCGGGGCGACCATCGTCCCGGCGATGCTCATCGGGAGTCAAACTGTCCTCCCGGAGAGTGTTTTCTCGCCCGGCCAGACGCTTACAACAGTCATCGTCAACGACTTCGGCGAGTTGATGTCGCTGCCGCTGACCCAGTCAGCACTCATCTTCGTCGGCCTGCTGTTGCTCGTCGTCGTTTGGCTGTTCAACTTCGCTGCGATGCTGTTGCGGCGGCGTCTCGAACGGAGGTGGCAGTACTAAATGGATCGTTACACCGAACAACGAATCGTCGACGGTCTCGTACGTGCCGCAACGGCAATCGTACTCGCCGTGCTGGCGCTGGTTGTCGGCGTGACACTCGTCCGCGGCGGCGGCGCACTGCTCGCCGACCCCTCGATCGTCGTTACGCCGCCCGGCTCAACGTACATGCTCGACGGGACGGGTGGCTTCCTGCACGCGGTTCTGGGGAGCCTACTCATCGTCGTGCCCGCCACGGTTATCTCGACGGTGCTCGCGATTTCGACCGCGATATACCTCCAGTCGGACTACTCCAGCAAGCGGTTCGCGGAGTACGCCAACCTCTTCCTGAACGTCCTCTGGGGGACGCCTCCCATCGTCTACGGCGTGTTCGTGTTGACAATCATGATCGCGGCGGGTACCCGCGCGAGTATGCTGGCGGGCATCCTCTCGATCACGATCTTCCAGTACCCAATCATCACCCGCTACACTGACGAAGCGCTGCGCTCGGTTCCGACCGAGCTGAAAGAGACCACCTACGGGCTCGGCTCGACCCGCTTCGAAACTATCCGCGTCGCAGCGCGCGCGGCGCTGCCTGGCGTCATCGCCGGCGTCATCATGGGATTCGCCCGCGGTATCGGCGACGCCGCAACGGTTCTGTTCACCGCCGGTGGGAGCACCTCGATGCCCGGTGGCCTGCTTGAACCGGCGACGACGCTGCCGATCCTCATCTTCCAGCAGGCAACCTCCTTCAACGCGGAGGTGCGCTCGCACGCTTACGCGGCCTCGTTCGTACTCATCGTGGCTGTGTTGGCGCTCATCGGTGCGTCGAAGCTGCTCGCTGGGCGGTTCGCCCGGTACACACCTGGAGGCCAACGCGAATGACCGAGAAAGACATCGCCATCGAAACCGACGACCTGCGCGTAACGTACACCGGCGACCAGCCCGTCGAGGCGCTGAAGGGCGTCTCCGTCGGGTTCGCAGAGAACGAACTAACGACCATCATCGGTCCGTCGGGCTGTGGGAAGACCACACTCCTGAAATCGCTCAATCGTCTCCACGACATCGAGCCGAACGCTGAGGTGTCGGGCGACGTGTACGTCGAGGGCGAGCCCCTCTACAACACGGACCGGCCCGTCCCCGAAATTCGGCGGAAAGTGGGGTACGTCCCCCAGAAGCCGACGCCGCTACCGATGTCGATCTACGACAACGTGGCCTACGGGGCGAAACTCCACGACGATTACTCGAAAGCAGAACTGGACGAACTCGTGGAGACGAGCCTCCGGAAAGCGAACCTCTGGGACGAGGTTCACGACCGTCTCGACGCACCCGGTGCGGGACTCTCAGCCGGGCAGATCCAGCGGCTTTGCTTGGCCCGCTCGCTCGCCGTGGATCCGGACGTGTTGCTCTGCGACGAGGTTACCTCGGCGCTCGACCCGATTTCGGCGAAGGAGGTCGAGGACACCCTCGAAACGCTCAAATCGGAGTACAGCATCGTGATGGTGACTCACAGTATGGAGCAATCCCAGCGCATCGCCGACACCGTGGTCTTCCTCTACCTCGGCGAACTCGTGGAGAAAGCCGGCATGGAGAAATTCTTCGAGGACCCCGACAACGAGCGCACCGAGCAGTTCATCGCCGGCGAGACCATCGTCGACACACAGTAGCGATACGACCATTTTTGTGAGTGCCCGGCGGAAGGACTGATATGGCTCTTCATCGATTGACTCGCTCTCGATACGGGCGGTTCTGATGGCTGACTTAGGCTTATCCGCCGCGAAACTCGGCGTTGCACTGTTCCTCGTGGTGTTGAACGGATTCTTCGTCGCTGCGGAGTTCGCCTTCGTTCGGGTTCGTGCGACCTCCGTCGAGCAACTCGTCGAGGAGGGCCGTGCTGGTGCCGGCGCCCTCCAGGACGTAATGGTGGACTTAGACAACTACCTCGCGGTCACCCAACTTGGGATTACGCTCGCCTCACTGGGCCTGGGGTGGGCCGGTGAACCCGCGGTAGCCGGCCTCATCGAACCTGTCTTGGGGTCGTTCCTCCCGGAAACGTTCATCCATCTGGTGGCCGTCGCGATTGGGTTTACCGTCATCACGTTCCTGCACGTCGTCTTCGGTGAACTCGCGCCGAAGACGTTCGCAATCGCCCAAACTGAGCGGATTTCGCTGTATCTCGCTCCGCCGATGAAGGTCTTCTACTACCTCTTCTACCCCGGCATCGTCGTGTTCAACGGCGCAGCCAACGCGTTCACGGCATTCCTCGGCGTTCCGCCAGCGTCCGAGTCCGACGAAACGCTCGGCGAACGCGAAATCCGGCGCGTCCTCGCACAGTCCGGTGAGGAAGGCGACATCGACGTCGCGGAAGTCGCCATGATCGAGCGCGTGTTCGAACTCGACGACACCACCGTCCGCGAGGTCATGATTCCCCAACCGGACGTCGTAAGCGTGGCCGCCGACGCCACACTGTCGGAACTCCGCGACACCGTCTTCGAAGCGGGTCACACGCGCTACCCCGTCGTCGAGGCCGACGACCGCACCCAAGTAATCGGATTCGTCGACGTCAAGGACCTCCTGCAGGCAAGCGAGCGCGAGGGCGAAGGGACAACGACGGCCAGCGACCTCGCTCGTGACATCCTCATCGTTCCCGAAACCACGACCATCAACGATCTGTTAGTGCAATTCCGCTCCGAACACCGGCAAATGGCCGCTGTTATCGACGAGTGGGGCGCCTTTGAGGGGATTGCAACCGTCGAGGATGTCGTCGAAGCCGTCGTCGGCGACCTACGTGATGAATTCGACGTCAGTGAACGCGAACCGTCGATTCGTCGGCGTGAGGACGGCAGCTACGACGTCGATGGAGGCGTCTCCTTAGCCGCTCTTAACGACGTGCTCGATGCAGAGTTTGAACATCCGGCAGTCGAAACGGCTGCCGGATTGGTCCTCAACCAACTGGACCGTGCCCCAGAGGTCGGTGACCGAGTCGAAGTCGACAAGTACGGGTTTGAGGTGACGGGCGTCGACGGATCACGGATTTCGTCGCTTCGAATCTTCGAATCCGGCAGCGACGAGACGAACTAGGTAGCCAGACAAATCCCGGCCAGCAGGAGGTTTCCCGGCCAAAGGGGGAGGGAGGATATTAATCGTTGGATTGGGTTGTCGTCGGTTCTGTCTCCGAAAGAGCGTCTTCGACGGTGTCGATCACTTCTCGGATGTTGAAGTCCTCGTTGGCATCAAGGGCGAACGCGACGCCATGCGTCTCGTTCGTTGGCACAGCAACGTCCAGCATTTCCTGATACACGCGCACTGTCGCCCGTAGCTCCTCCTCCTGATGCTCTTCGTGGAGGACGTGGCCTAACGCCTCGAACCGTAATTCTTCGACAATCTCGTCGACTTGCTCTGGTTCGTATTTCTGTTCAGCCCAGTCTGAACGGAAAACGTGGCCGACGCCTTCTCGGTCGTAATAACTTACTCCGATCATCGCCTCTTCACCCACCTCTTCCCTCAGGACAGCCTCCGTCCGTTTGGCTAACTCCTCCATGCCCACCAAACAATCATAACGAAAGTAAGTGGTTGTGGCCGTCTTGCCGAAATACTGCACGGGCGACTCCGGAGATAGTAACTGGAGTTGCGCGTCCTTACCTCTGGGGCCCTGAGCAGGTCATAGTTCTGTCTAAGAGACCCAAAACACTTAGTGCATAGTTCGCGTACTATGGAATATGTCGAACGCCCCAGCCTCCGTTCAGCCACCGGATGCAGGACATACAGCCCATCGGTTCTTCGTCATCCAGGAGCTACTGGGCACCCCAGAACTCGCGCGGTTCTACACGGACATCCTGATCAACTCCCCAACGACAATCACGGCAGCCCGTGAACGCCAGGACTTCTCCAAAAGTACCGCCTACAAGTACGCCAACATGCTGGAGGAATTGGGCGTCGCGGAGGAGCTGGACGAACACCAGGACGGCTCAGCACTCTGGCGAGCCGAACCTGTGAGTGGCGACTGGACCGATGAGATCACCCTTGAATTCGGCCCCGCCATCATCGCCGTCTACGGGGCAACAAGCGTTGACGACGATCTCGAACTCTACGTTGACCGTCACGGGAAGGCAGCGCTAGCACCGGCGGTGATGGGCACAATCACCTATCTGCAGGGTGAGACGACCCGCCGCGGTGTTGCCGATGATCTCGACATTCCCGCTGTCGAAGCTATTGCGGTCACGCAAGCAATTGAACGAGTGCTTGTCGTCGTGAAGGACTTCGACCCGACGCTCAAGGACGTTACGTTCGATGTGGACGCTCACGAGCGAGCAATCGAGCAGGGTCCGTACCAGCCCGCCGATGAGTGAGGCCCATCCGTCGCCGTTCCCAACAGCGCTTCTCCTAGATACGAGCTTCCTCCGAACCATCGGTGGCACTGACAGCGGAACTGTCACTGTGACGGTTCCACCCTCCGCGGATAACCGGGCGTTCATCGAAGCGTGCGAGGAGACACTCGGAACGGTGTCCATGACTCGCCGCGAGTCGGTCCGTGGCACCGGGTCGATGGGCGACCTTCGATACGATCTGGAAGATATCGTGACCGAGAAACAATTCGAGGCGCTGCAGGCTGGGTTCTTCAAACTAGGTAGCGAGGCGGATTCCCCGCCCCACCGTGGGCGGGGAGGAAGCCGACACTCGCTGCCACAAATCACTAACTACTAAGTATCCTACTCGTCTATTGAAGATCGTGGCGGACGACTACTTGAGACGTACCGCAATCACCCGCCCCATCCTCTCCGACGAACAGAAGCAACTGCTCGACACCACCATCAGCGAGTGGCAGGACGCCTGCAACATCAGCAGCCAAATCGGCTGGCGGACGGGTGAAACGCGGAAAACCTACCTCCAAGACCTCGCCTACGACACGGTGTTGGAGAAGACGCGTCTCGGGAGTCAACACGCAATTCTGGCCACCCACCAAGCCGCAGCCGCACTCGAAGGGGTCGACGAACTCGAGGAATTAGACGAGGAGTACAAGACCTCGCGTCCGAATTTCACCGCTGAGACGGTGAAATACGACACGCGGACGATGACGCTGTTCGACGACGAGACAGTCTCACTCGCAACGGTCGATGACCGGATTCGGTGTGACCTCGCGTTGCCGGATGAGGAAGACGGCTACCAGTACCAGTACCTCGAAGACGAGGACTGGGAGGTCACCGAATCCACGCTTTCTCGGCGTGATGGCGACTACTACTTGCATCTCGGCTTTCGCAAACAGAAGCCTGAGAAACAGGTCGAACGACAGGGCGACGACGAGGACAGGACAGTTCTTGGCGTTGACCTTGGGATCGTCAACATCGCCACCACCTCGACAGCGTACTTCGCGTCCGGTCGGGAACTCAGGCACCGGCATCGGGAGTTCGAGCGGATTCGCGGCAATCTCCAACAGACCGGCACGCAGTCTGCGCACCGCACGATCCAGCAGATGAGCGGCCGAGAATCACGCTACATCCGTGATGTCCTGCATCGTGTGGCCAACGACATCATCGAGGAAGCACTCATTCACGACTGCGAGTACATCGCCGTCGAGAACCTCCGACACATCCGAGAGCGTGCGCCCCCGGTCAAGGAGTTCCACCAGTGGGCGCACCGCCAACTCGTTGACCTCATCGAGTACAAGGCTGACGCGGAAGGTATCAGTGTTGAGTACGTCGATCCGGAGAACACGAGTCGACGGTGTCCGGAGTGTGGCCACACAAGTAAAGGGAATCGCGTCAGGCAGGCGGAGTTTGAGTGCGAGTCGTGTGATGCAACGGCAAATGCGGACTATGTTGGAGCGAAAAACGTTGGATGGCGGTACGTCCGTCGTGGCCTACAGTCGTCGCGGCGGACGGGCGAGGGTCAACTCGCCCTGAAGTCAGGAGTAGTGACGCCGAACCGGGGATTCGTCCCGTCCCCCTAATTGGGGGTAGAGGCCGAGTTCACTGACAAGCCCCGCGCCACCGTCGCGGGGCCGTTGACCGGCTTCTTCGAGGTCCCGCGAGAACACACCGGATAAGAAATTGCCGCGAAGATGGACGTCAGTGGCCCAACCTTCCAGCACCACGTCCGCAAAGGCATTCACCGAATTCTGAGCGTGGTGTTCGAAGCATCCGTTCTAGTTTAGTGGCGGTCAAAGCCGAACTCACCTCGTTCAACCTGCTCGCGTAACCGATCTCTGTGTGGATTTGGATTTCGTGACGCCCACAGCAACAGCTCGTCCAAATCCGGCAGTTCGTAGCCCAACTCAACCATGAGATACAGCTGGATCAGATGAGCATGCCGTTCGACGGCTAGCGAACAGCGACGCCGAGGGAGCCGCGACGCCGACTCGTCGGCGTCTGCGGCGGCTTCGTCCTCGCGCTGTCTTGCCTCAATTGACCGTAACTCATCCACGATCACACGACTCATCAGCAACGAAACCGCCGCCGTAATGATTAGTGCCTCGATGATGTAGGCGTCGGTCGTCTTGATCTCGTCCAAGCCGAACCGCGATTTCAACTCCTTGAACAGCAGTTCAACCTCCCAGCGCGCCCGATAGAGCTGCGCGATATCGGGCGCGCTGTAGTCGTCTTTGCCGAGGTTCGTCAGGTAGAGATGGTACTCGTCGCTCTCCTCGTTGCGCATGCCAACCAATCGGAACGTTCGGGTCGCGCTGGCGCCCGACCCTTGCTTGCGTTCGAACGAGAGTGTGATTCGTACGTCGATTTCCTGTCGCTGCAGGTCGTCGAGGACGGCCTGCAGCGACTCTCCTTCCAGTGGGATGGAGTTACCCCGCCACGTCCGCAGTTCTTCGACGATCTCGAAGTTCGCGTCGTCTTTGACACGAGAGACGAACCAGCCGTCATTCTTGTCGATGCGGTCAAACAGCCAGAAATCGTAAAAGCCCAAATCAAGGAGGATGAGGGCGTCAGCTACCCACTCGCCGGTGGGTAGCTGACTCCGTTCATGAGTCGTCCCGTCGGTTGTGCGGAATCGTGTTGGGAGGCCGGTCGAAAGAGATTCTGTGAGGTGAAGTTTCAGCTCGGCTTGATCGTCGCCAGTTGCTGTGTAGATCTCAGCGGCGTCTTGGTACAGCGAAACGATAGTTGCGTCCGCGATGAGGACGTCTCGAAAGCGTTCGAGACGTCCGTTCAAGTCGGCCCGTCCGGTATCGAGATTCTCGATAGCGTCATCGAGAATCTCTCGAAGGAGTGCAACGAAGCCCGGTTCGAACCAGTCGTGGAACGCCGCGTAAGAGAGTTCGTCGCAGTCAGCCATCTCGACGTAGCGTTCGAGAAACGCTTGCAAAGAGCGGTCTGAGCCAGCAGCGAAGCCGAACGAGAGTGTGTAAAACAGCGCAACGATGTCGAACTTCCGCTCTCGTTGGACGAGATTCGTTGCGCGAGCGCGCTCGCGCAACTCATCGGAGGGAAACGCTCTTTGAATCCGGTCAACAACTACCGAATCCGGTGGCGAGTAAGTCACACTTCCCACCGGGTTCCTCAACCGGGTAGTTGCGACGATATCTAATCAGCAGACAGCGACTGGATTCTCCGCTAAACTAGAACGCATGGTGTTCGAAGATGGGACAGACAATTAGCCATGGAACGAACGTTGCCGGCACGTTCGCCATCTTCGTACCCATGTCCACGAATCACTCACCCTCAATATCCCATCCTCAAATTGACACTACAGTAGGCTACTCTCTACAGTACCTGTCTATATGTGGAATAATTGGCTCGAAATAAGATAATATAGCACCCTCAGTGTGATAGACAAGATTATATTGGACAAGTATACACCCTAATATATGACGTACGAGACACTGGACACCGAGTTGATTAACGCGCTTCTCGAGGATGGCCGCGCGAGCTTCCGGAGCCTCGCAGAAGAACTGGACGTCTCGGTCACGACAATCTCGAACCATCTCAACGACCTCGAAGAAGACGGCGTTATTCAGGGCTACACACCGATTATCGACTACGGGAAGCTGGGATACGACGTTACGGGCATTCTGCAACTGAAGGCCGCAGGCGGGTCACTTCCAGACCTCGCAGACCGCCTTCGAGCGCACAAGCAGATGACGTCCGTCTACGAAGTCACCGGCGACTACGACATCATCGCCATCGGGAAATTCCACGACACCGACGACATGAACCACCACATCAAGGAATTACTCGCGGACGCCGACATCGAAGAATCCTCAACGAGCATCGTGTTGAACGCGGCCGCGGAACACGAACAGTTCGAGCTCGACGTCGAATAGGAGATCTCGAGGAGGCCGAGAGCACCGTATAAGATCTCCAAGGAAGGGTTTAGTGAGCGGCGGCTCGAAGAGTGGGTAACGCGACTCGATGTTGAAGCCCTATATGAGCGACTCAAACGTGCCTGACGACCTCGATGCGAAACACGAGCGCAACCGAGAGCAGCGCATCGAGGCGGTCAAACACTGGGTTGAATACATCAAATCTGAGCCGCCCGAGAAGTGGGGGCCCCAACAGAACGCAGTTGTTGATGACCAGCTCGACGCCGCGCAAAGTATCGACGCCTCGGCAGCCCACCGCCAGCACGTAACAGATGTCGCGGAGGATATCCTCGCAGTGAGAGACGAGTCCGCCGACGAAGCGGAGCGGGATTCCTCAGATTAACTGACCGCTGTAGGACACTACTCAGATTCCTACGCATCGACTGTGATGACCTCGGCGACGATTTCCCGGAGGTCCGTTTTCGAGAACGGCTCGACGTCGACTGTCTCTGCTTCGTTCGTGTAGAAGAGTGTGGCTCGGACGTCGCGGTCCGGATACAGGTCGGTGATGATGTGGTAGTAGACGCTGAGTTGCTTGCGGTACTCGCGTTCGGCGTGACGGCCGCGGTCGGTCTTGTAGTCGATGATGGTGACCGCCTCGGGGGTAATCTGAAGGAGGTCGATGACACCGAACAGCGTCACGCGGCCCGCGTCAGTATCCAACGGCAGCCGCGCTTTCTCTTCGGCTCGGAGCTCGCCTGCGAGCCCGTCGACGAGTGACTGAATGGCTTCCTCGTCGTGATTGCTAGGTTGAACGGCGAGATCGTCGACGTAGTCTTCGGCGAAGTCGTGGACCTGGGTGCCGTATTCGGTCCCCTCTCCGCCGTCGGCGTCTTCGTAGACGGAGTCGTCCATCAGTGAGTGCGGCGAGTATCGGGCTGGCCCGTGCTGCCCGGGAACAGCGACTGAGAGCGTCTGCCTGTCACTCCGGTCGTGTTCGATGTCGCCGATAGCCGTCGGGCCGGGTGTAATCTCGACGGGGAGTGCTTCGAGGAAGGTGTTCGGGTCGCTACCGGCGGTGAAGACGACGTGGTTTTCTGCGCGCGTGATGGCGACGTAGAGGAGGCGACGCTCCTCGTCGTAGTTTCGCCCGAGACACCGTCGGACGACGTCCGTCTTCCAGCTGTCGTAGATGTACGGCGAGCCATGCGCATCGCTGAATTCCTTGCGTTGACGGAGGCCGACGGCGTCGTCGAACATGATTGCCGGACTCGAACTACCACCCGGTGGGAACCGCCCCGAGTTCATGTTTGCGAGGACGACAATGGGGTGTTCGAGCCCCTTCGTCGCGTGAATTGTCTGGACGGTCACGGAGTTTTCACCGGTGCTCGTACTGACTTCGTGGGTGCTGCCGTGCTCGATGCCACGGGTGATGAATCGAATGAGGTCGCCACGGGTCAGCGTCGACGCCTCCCGAATCGATTCGACGGTCTGGAGGAGGACGTCGGCGCGAGCGCCAGTGAAGCCGTAGCGGTCGAAGACCTGACGCATCACACCCCCCAGCGACTCCGTCTCCGCGAGGCCGTCACGGAAGGCAACCATCTGGTCGGGATAGGCGTCCGTCTCGAGGATGTGCTTGATTTCGTCGAGTGTGTAGCCGGCGCGCTCGAGGACTGGTGCCCAGCCGCGGTCGGCGTCAGATTCGAGGATGCGAAGCCACGCGAGCAATAGCTTTGCCTGGTCGGTTCGGAATAACTCGATGCCGCCCTCGTAGGCCATCGGGAGGCCGTGCTCGTCAGCAGCAGTCTGCAGTTCGCGGCCGAAGTCTCGTGTCCGCGTCAATACCGTGATATCACGATACTCGGGGTCGCGCAGCCCACCGTCGTCGTCTTTCACTTGGTACGCCGAGTTCCCGACGATTTCTTGGACTTTCGCGACGAGTGCGTCGTGCTCGTCGTCGGACTGATGGGCTTCGATAATCGTGTTATCGTGGTCGGCCGTCGAATCCAGTTCCACGATGTCCTCGCGAACCGACTCCTCGTCGACGGAGTCGTACTTCGCGGCGGGTGTGACCAGTGCCTCCTCGGAGAACCGGAGAATCGACTCCGTCGAGCGGTAGTTCTGCTCAAGCTCGATGGTGGTGACGTCAGTGGTGTCGTACTGAACTCGTGGGTGGTCCGTGTTCAGGTCCTCGGTGAACTGCGTGAGTCGCTCGCGGAACTCGAGGATGTTCTCCACAGCAGCGTACTGGAAGCTGTAGATGCTCTGTTTCCAGTCGCCGACCACACAGAGGTTCTCGGTGTCCGCCAGCAAGAGCGTGAGTTTGAACTGAATCTCGCTTGAGTCCTGGAATTCGTCGATCATCACGTACTCGAACCCGAGGCGGTCGCGTAACTGGTGGTCCTCGCACAGCAGGACGAACGCGAACAGCTGGAGGAAGCTGAAGTTCAGATAGTTCCGAGCGAGCGCGAACTCCAGATACTCGAAGTAGAGATCGTGGACGAACGCCTTCAGTGCCTCGCGGTCGTCCTCGAAGACGAGTCTGGCGACCGCGTCGGGAACTTGCTTCCCATCGCCGCGAAGCTCGTATTTCGGCGGGGCGTCCGGAAGATAGCACTTGTCCTTGCCATACTGGTAGAGCTTCGACCGGAGCCGCGACTGTTTGCTCCCGCCGTTCCGGGGTTCGTTGAGATCGTCGAACTGACTTTTGAACGCCTCGAAGTCACCGTCGAGGTGGGATTCGCCATCCCGGTACCAGCCGTCGCGCGTAGGGAACACACCCTTCGCTGCGAGTTCGGTGATGAGGTCCAGCAATTCCGCCGGGTTCGAGACCACGCGCAGGAACTCCGCGTATTCGGGGTGGTCGTCGCTGAACTGCTCGAAGAACTCGCCGAACAGCGCCTCCTCGACGATGTCGTCCTCGATGATTCGAGTGGTGCTCGGAATGCGGTCGTCGATCCCCAGTCGCGTGGGTGCGTCGAAGCCGTGCTCTTGGAGGAGGTCGTGACAGAGGCTGTGGAACGTCTGAATGGGGGCGTCCGCGAGTTCCGTCATGCCGTAGTCGCAGTGCCGGACGATACGGTCTTTCATCTCCGTCGCAGCGTTGTTCGTGAACGTCAACAAGAGGATGTCCTCCGGCGACGCTGTCGTCGAATCGAGGATGTTCGCGTACCGCCGCGTCACGGCGAACGTCTTTCCGGTGCCAGCGCCCGCGTCGACGAGATACGTTCCATCGATGTTGGTGATGAGCTCCCGCTGCTTCTCGTTCGGCGTCGGGTCGCCGGTGTCAGTCATCGTGAATCCTCCAGGAGGAGATCGCGGTGGTCGACGCGGCGGTAGTTCGGCTCCTCGAGCAAGTCTGTGACAGGAAAGCGTTCGTCGCCGGCGCGCCGCTCGTGGAGTTCCGTGAGTCGTTCGTCGACGAATGCTTCGAATGCGTCGAGGTCGTCCTCGAAGTAGTTCCCGTTACGAATGCGCATCAACTCCCGTAGCGCCTGCTTGCAGCCGTTTCTGACGTACTTGTAGTCCCCGACGGCCTCGACCATCCGGTCGACGAGCGCGTCTCCGAACGGTGACTCGATGAGTTCGTCCCGGTCTCGCGTTGCGGGGAAGTCGGCGTCGTCGAAGACGGCGGCGTAGTCGGCGTACTCGGCTTTCGAGAAGGTCTTCTGGCAGTCGTTTGCGCCGTCGTCGCGGAGGCGTTCGAACGTTGATTGCTGTCGGACGAACTCGACGTACGGCGTCGGATAGTACGTCACGCTCGTGAGTGTGTCCGCGAGATCGCCCTCACCGCGGACGATGTCGTCGAGGTTCTCGAGGAAGTGCACGAAGACGAACTCCAGTTGTTCGCCGGGCTGTTGGGTTCGCTGGTACGCGAGATACAGCAGCGCCTGGAAGTCCGGTGTGTCCGAGAGGTCCTCGATAGCGGAGTTTTTGACGACCTGGCGCGCGGATTTCTTCGCTCCGCTCTTGTAGTCGACGAGCCGGCCGGGTGACGCCACGAGGTCGATTTTCCCCTTCACGCCGAGGTCTACACTCTCGAACCACTGTTCGGTCACTGTCGCCCCGACTGGCCGGTCGAAATACGCTGCGAACGTGTTCTCGTCCACGTCTTGGCCATCCAGCACGAGGTCGCTGGCGGCGGGCGCGTGCTCGTTGAGGTACGTGATGACGTTCTGAATCCCGGCCTCGTAATGCGTTCGGTGGACCGCTCGGTCGACGTCACGGACGAACGGCGACATCTCCTCGAGCATCACGTCGACGAACGTGTCGAGGTCCTCGTCTGCGACGACGTCAGGGTGATGCACGTAGAATTCGGCGAAGTCGTGGAACAGGTTCCCCTTCCGGAAGAAATCTCGGTCGGGTGAGTCGACGAGGCGGTCGAAGAAGTAGTCCCGCGGCGAATTCACGTACGTACTCAGGCTGGACTGACTGATAGTCGCCGGCTGCTCGGGCCCGACAGATAGCGGACTGGCGTCGAACCCCGCGTCGGTGCTAGTCTGAGGTGCTGTGTAGCGTGCGGCGTCGAGGTCACTGAACTGCGTGAACGACTCCTCAAGCAGTTCCTCGAAGTACAGACAGGGGGTGACTGGCTGGCCGCCAACCGTGTCCCGAGCGAGATAGTACTGGGCTTCGCCGTTCTGCAGGAGCGCTTGGAACCGCTGGAGGTGGCGCTCGAACTCCGCTTGACGGTCGACCCACGGACGCTGTGG
This sequence comes from Halobacterium sp. KA-4, assembly GCF_021028995.1. Taxonomy (GTDB): domain Archaea; phylum Halobacteriota; class Halobacteria; order Halobacteriales; family Halobacteriaceae; genus Halobacterium. The sequence continues at coordinate 58,267 of NZ_JAJJZG010000017.1, forward strand.
CGGGGTTTGGGTCCAATCATCGTCGAGCCCGAGGTAGAACACGAGCGGGCGGTCGACGGTCGTCGCGGACTTCGCATCAGCCAGCAGCACGCCCTCGTGTTCGCGATCGAGTGGCACGTCGTAGGACTGCAAGTAGAACTCCAAGTCGTCGACACGCGCCTCAGTAACTGACTGTGAGGCGAGCCCCAACGTCACCAACTCCTCGTGGAACGCACTGAACTCGCCGTCATCGAGCAGGGCACCGAATTCCGTGAGCGCCCTCTTGAACGTCCACTCACCGTCGCGAATCGTCGTGCACCACTCGACGAACTCGTCGAGGTCGGCGACGTCGAGCTGGTGGAGGCGTTTCTCGTCGTGAGTCGTGCCGACGTCGAAGTCGAGGCGTTGGAGGACTGGCTTCACGTCACCGACACGGACGTCACCGCCCCGGAATGCGGTTCGAAGGAGTCGAAGAAACGTCCGGTGGTCGGGCTGGTCGAGAAAACCCGGGCCGCCATAGAAGGGAATCTCTGCAGCGTCGAGCGCGGATTCGAGGAGTGTCGAGAACTCGCTACCGGCATCGAGCACAACCCCGACGTCGTCGGCGTTCTCCGCGGTGATGGTGTCGAGAAGCGTCGCGATGATGTCAGCGGAGGTATCGAACAGGTGGAACGGCGGATACTCGAAGGAATCGTCGGCGAACCGGCCGACAGTGTCGAACTCCGCGGGGAGGATCGACCGTTCGAGCTCGGAGAGCTGCGGGTAACCGACGACAGCGACCTCGAGGTCGTCGTCGATGGTGTAGTCGGTGAGCGCTCGCGACGTGGTTTCGAGGTGCTCGACGTGCTCGACGGCCCGCCGGACGGCAGGCGTATCGAACTGGTCGTAGTCGAGGATGGCGTCCGGGCGGCCGGTGTACTCCCAGCAGTGGATGATTTCCTCGCCGAGGTAGGCGGCTTGCTTCCAGGAGAGGTCGGTCTCCGAGAGGAGTTCGAGGAAGACGGTCCGTTCCTCGTGTTCCTCACGTCCCCCAGCAGCCAGTCGGCGTGGAATCGTCGCGAAGTCGCCGAGATGTGGCCTGTCCAGGTGCCGGTTCAGACCGTCCGCGAGCGGCGCGTCAGGAACGACGACGAGGTCGTACGCTTCGACCTCGTCGTAGAGGATTTCCAGAGGTTTCGCCCGCTGTATTGTCACGCCCTAACTCTGCGATGACGACAGCATAAACTTGACGCAGACTCCGAAGCCATCGCTGGACCGTTCGTCGTCCCGCCGGATTCGAGCGGTCATTTGGGTTCGCTGATGCGACGAAATCCCCAACTATAGGGGTGCGCCACCGAGAAGAGAGGGTATGGCTGGGAATCGCGTGACGGTGTCGTTGGACGAGGAGTCGGAGGCTGCGTTGGCGGAGCTCCGGGAGGAGAGTGGGGAGAGCCGGAGTGAGTTGATTCGACGCGCAATCTCGTTTTACGCGGCGAACTTCGAGTCGGCGACGGCGACCGATAGTGGCGACCTGCAGACGTACTACCAGATGCTCTCGACCGGCGAGCACGTCCTGCTCGACGTCGATTTTCTGCACGCGTTCCTCGATTACGTTGATCCGGAGGATCGAACGAACTCTGACTTCGCCGACCGCATCGACCAGATTGCGGAGTATCACGCGCAAGAGTACGCTGACCGTTTCGACTCGCTGGGGGAAGTTCTCGAGTGGCTGTCGCTGTGTGGGTTCTTGACCGTCCGCCAGGTTGAGGGTGACGAGGGTGTCATAGAACGAGTAACACACCAAAGAGCAGGGTGAACGCTGAGGTGGGATGAGTTCAGCGACCCTGCAAGATGATCCTTCGGTAGAGTCCTTCTTCAATGTCGCGGAGACGGAGACGCTAGCGTTGTTTGAACACCTATCCTTCGAGTTTCTCGAAGAGTTCGACGTGTTCGCCCCGGCGCAGACGGGGCGAACACGAGAACACGAACCACCAGAGCTGATGCGTGGCTTCCTCCATTGCTACTACAAGGACATCTACGGCATTCGTCCCGTTGAACGAGAGCTTCGGAACACGGTCGTTTGGCTGAGCTGTGGCTTCGATCGACCGCCGTCGAGAGACGCGGTAGATCGTTTTATCACCGACC
>NZ_JAJJZG010000018.1 GCF_021028995.1 Halobacterium sp. KA-4
AGCACGCTGCTCACACTGGCGTACTTCGCACGGCTCGTCGAACGCATGTTCTTCCGCGAACCCAGCGTCGACCTCGAACCCGCCGCCAAGCGCGTCGACGCGCGTGCTGACGGCGGCGAGGACGCGACCGGCGTCTCCTTCGGCATGCAGGCGACAGTGGTCGCTGCGGCCGTCCTCGCGGTCGCGCTCGGCTTCGCGGTCTTCGGCTACAGCGTCGACCTCCAACCGACAATCGAGGCACTCCTCTCATGACCGAAATCACTTCCATCCGGCCACTCGCTGCGGTGCTCGTGTCGGCAGTCGCAGTCGCGCCGATTCTGGCGTCCAACGGCCGCCCGAACGCCCGCGAAGCGTGGACGATGCTGGCGGCGCTGGCGAAGTTCGGGCTGGTGGCCAGCATGGTGCCGGCCGCGCTCGCCGGCGACGTCTACGTTACCAAACTCGGCCAGCTCGTCCCGTACGTCGAATTCACGCTCCGCGCGGACTCGCTGGGCCTGCTGTTCGCGCTGCTGGCGAGCACCCTCTGGATCGTGACGAGCTTCTACAGCATGGGCTACATGCGGGGGCTCGACGAGGACCACCAGACGCGGTACTTCGCTGCGTTCGCGGGCAGCGTCTCTTCGGCGGTTGGCGTCGCGTTCGCGTCGAACCTCGTCGTGCTCTACGTGTTCTACGAGCTGCTGACGGTCGCGACGTACCCGCTGGTCGCCCACGACGGCACCGACGAGGCGCGCGCCGCCGGCCGCAAGTACCTCGCGTACACGTTCGGCGGCGGCGTCGCCGTGCTCGCGGGCACGCTGCTGGTCGTCTACCTCACTGGAACGACGGCGTTCACGACCGGCGGCATCTCGGCGCTCGCGTCCGCCGACCCGACGCTCGCTCGCGCGGCGTTCGCGCTGCTGGTCACCGGCTTCGGCGTGAAGGCCGCGCTGATGCCGCTGCACTCCTGGCTGCCGGACGCGATGGTTGCGCCGACGCCCGTTTCCGGGCTGCTGCACGCCGTCGCGGTCGTCAAGTCCGGCGTGTTCGGCATCGCGCGCGTCCTCTTGGACGTCTTCGGCATCGACCTCGTCGCGGAACTCGGCGTTGGCGGCGTGCTCGCGGCGGTCGCCGCGTTCACCCTCGTCGTCGCCAGCGTCATCGCGCTCCGACAAGACCATCTCAAGCGCCGGCTCGCGTTCTCGACGATTAGCCAGCTCTCGTACATCGTCCTCGGCATCGCGGTCGCCGGAGCCGTCGGTCCCGGCGAAGCCGCGAAGTGGGCGCTCATCGGTGGACTCCTGCACATCCCGGCGCACGCGTTCATGAAGCTCACCCTGTTCTTCTGCGCGGGCGCGGTCCACGTCGAGACCCACGTCGACTACATCTCGGAGATGGCCGGCATCGGCAAGCGGATGCCCCTCACGATGGGCGCGTTCGCCGTCGCCGCCGCCGGTATGGCGGGCATCCCGCTGATTGCGGGGTTCGTCAGCAAGTACTTCCTGCTCATCGGGACCGTCTCCAGCGGCAACCTCGTGTTCACCGGGGCGCTGTTGCTCTCGGGCATCCTGAACATCGCGTACTTCTGGCCGGTCGTCTACACCGCGTTCTTCGAGAGCGCGGAGGGATCCGACGAGAAGCCGCTCGTCTCCGGGCCGCTCGGCGGTCGCTTTGGCGGCGAGGCCCGCACTGACGGCGGGCACGACCACGGCCACGGCGCGTTCGAGCGCCGCGCGCCGAACGGCGCCGAGTCGACGTGGTTCATCCTCGGCCCGATTCTGTTCGCGGCCGCCGGATCCGTCGTGCTCGGCGTCGTGCCGGACACCGCGGTGTTCCTCCAGCTTGTCCGTGACGTCGCCAACACCGCAGTGGGGGTGGTGGCCTGATGGACGCCATCGTGCCGCCGTTCGTCCCCGTGCTGGTGGCGGCGCTACTGCTGCCGTTCCTTGGACGGCGCGTTGGCCACGCGCTCGGCGCGCTCGCTAGCGCCGCCGTCGTCCCCTATGTCTGGCTCGTCTCCGACGGCGTCTACTTCCAGACGCAACTGTTCGGGTTCGACGCCGTGCTGTTCAACGTCGACCCGTTCTCGACGCTGATGGGGCTCATCTTCGGGTTCATCGGTGCCGCCGCCATCCTCTACTCGTACGCCAGCGGCGCCGAGAACCTCCAGAGCGCGTTCGCGCTCGGCTACGTGGGCACGAGTCTCGGCGCCGTCTTCGGCGGCGACTGGCTCACGCTCATTTTCTTCTGGGAGCTGATGGCCGTCACCAGCACGCTGCTGGTGTGGCACTACGGCGGGAAGGCCGTTCGCGCTGGCTTCCGGTACGCGCTCGCGCACGGCATCGGCGGCACGCTCCTGCTCGGCGCCATCGTCTGGCACTTCGCCGAGACCGGGACGTTCCTGTTCGCCTCGGTCCCCGGCGGCCCCGAAGCCGGCGGGCTCGCGGGACCGGTCGCGCCCGTGCTCGGCGCAATCGGCATCGGCGTCAACGTCGGGTTCATCGGGCTGCACGCGTGGCTGCCCGACACCTACCCGCGCCCGCACGTCGCCGCCAGCGTCTTCCTCTGCGTGTTCACCACGAAGACCGGCGTCTACGGCATGTACCGCGTGTTCCCGCAGGACGGCAGCGTCGCCGTCGCGTACATGGGCGGCTTCATGGCCGTCTTCGGCGCGACGATGGCGCTGTTCCAGAACGACATGCGCCGGCTGCTCTCCTACCACATCCAGTCGCAGGTCGGCTACATGGTCGCCGGCGTCGGCATCGGCTCGACACTCGCGCAGGCCGGCGCGTTCGCGCACGTCTTCAACCACATCCTCTATAAGGGCCTGCTGTTCATGGCCGCCGGCGTCGTCGTCTACCGTACCGGCGAGGAGAGCCTGAAGAAGCTCGGCGGGCTCGCACGCGAGATGCCGCTGACCGCCGCCGCGTTCACCGTCGCGGCGCTCTCCATCGCGGGCTTCCCCGGGTTCAACGGCTTCGTCAGCAAGGGCATCGTCATCGCCGCCAGCCACTACGACTTCCACGGCGTCGTCCACGTCTTCGGCCGCACCGGGCTGGAGTGGCTGCTGTTGATTGGGGGTGTCGGGACGTTCATGTCGTTCATCAAATTCGGCTACTACGCGTTCTTCCACGGCAGCTACGACGGCTCCGTGAAAGACGCTAACCGCGGCCAGTCGGTCGCGATGGTCACCGTGGCCGTGCTCTGTGTCGTCTACGGGCTCGCACCGGACGCCCTGTTCGCCGTGCTTCCCTACGACGTCACTAGCTCCGAAGTCGTCTCCCACGCCTACCACACCTACACCACCAGCCACATCCTCGAGGGCGTCGCGCTCGCCGCGGCGGGGCTGGTCGGCTTCGCGCTCGTGAAGAAGCCGCTCTCGAAGCTCGGCCGCGTCCCGGACGTCGACAACGCGTACAACCCACTGACGTTCTACGCCACCCGGTATCTGGTCGTCGGCGTCACCGAACTGTACGCCGCCGTCGACCGCGCCGCCGTCCGCACTGCCGACGCGACTGCGGCGGTCGTCACCGCGCCGGGCGCTGCCGCCGGGCGGCTCGTCGGCGAGGACCGCGTCTCGATGCGCGCGGACATGAGCACGAGCATCCTGCTCGTCGTCGTGATGGTCGCCGTCGCGCTCGTGCTCGTGCTGTAACCCCCGCGAACCCCTCTCACGGTCGCGCTCGTTCCGTCACCTTTTATTCGCGGCGCAAGTACTTCCGCCATGGATAGGCTCAAACAGTCCCTGCTCGACGCGCCCATCATCGAGAAAGACGGCTACCACTACTTCGTCCACCCCATCAGTGACGGCGTCCCGATGCTGGAGCCGGAGCTGCTGCGGGAGATCGTCATCCGCATCATCCGGAAGGCGGAACTCGACGAGGTCGACAAAATCGTCACCCCGGCCGCGATGGGAATCCACATCTCCACGGCGGTGTCGCTGATGACCGACATCCCCATCGTCGTCATCCGCAAGCGCGAGTACGGCCTGCCCGGTGAGGTCGCGCTCAGTCAGCAGACCGGCTACTCGGAGAACGAGATGTACATCAACGACGTGGAGGCGGGCGACCGCGTGCTCGTCCTCGACGACGTGCTCTCGACGGGCGGCACCCTGCGCGCCATCACGGACGCTCTCGAACACATCGGCGCGGACGTCGCGGACGTCCTCGCGGTCATCAAGAAGGCCGGCCCGAACGAACTCGACGACACCGACACGGACGTGAAGACGCTCATCAACGTCGACGTCCAGGACGGCGACGTCGTCATCGTCGACGCTGAAGGCGACGACTGAGCCGACTGCCGGCGGAACTCGCAGCCTCGACGGAGTTTTTCCCGCTGCCGCTCCACTGTTCGCGTATGCCGTCTGCACTATTCGTCGTCAGCGAGGAAGGCTACTGGGGAGAGGAGTGCGTCGAACCGCTCACGACGCTCGACAGCGAGGGCTTCGAGATTACGGTCGCGACGCCGAGCGGGTCGCCGCCGGTGCTCGACGAGCGCTCTGCGGACCCGGAGAACGTTGGCGAGGAGACCGCCGAGTGGGTGCGCGACGTCCACGAGAACGACGAGCGCCTCAACGACCCGGTCTCGGTCACGGAAGTCGAAGCCGCGGACTACGACGCGGTCGTCTTCCCCGGCGGCCACGGCACCGAGTGGGACGTCAATCAGGACACTGACGCCCGCCGCCTCCTCCGGAATGCTGTCGAGGGTGATAGCGAGAAGGCGCTGGTCGTCTGCCACGCTGCTGGGATTCTCGCGTTCACGCGGGACAGCGACAACGATTTCCTCGTCGCCGGCCGCGACGTCACCGGCTTCCCGAACGAGTGGGAGGAAGGCATCGTCGACGACCACGACCGGATGCCCGACGGCCGCAAGCTCCCCTACTGGGTCGAGGACGAAGTGAAGGCCGCTGGCGGGAATTGGGACGCCGAACTCGACGCCGACACCAGCGTCACCGTCGACGGCGACCTCCTCACCGCGCGCGGTCCCGGCTCGTCCAGCGCGGCCGCCCAGACCCTCCTCGAGGAACTCGACGTGTAGCTGGGGAGAACTCCCACACGGCGACCGAAACAGAACCCTTAACTGCGGCACCGGGCTACGATGGAATGCAGCGGGATGGGATAGCCAGGAGATTCCGCCGGGCTCATAACCCGGAGATCGGTGGTTCAAATCCACTTCCCGCTACTCCTCTGATACTCACACTCCGTAGCGTCGCCTCCGTGCGACGCGTCACGTGAGATTGTACGGAGTCGTGTCTACGGCTTGCAGCAGTTCAACGCGCCAGTTTTTCGCCGAGCGCCTCGCGGTAGCGGGCGGCGAGTTCGCGGACGACGAAGCGGTCGCGCGGGTCGACGCCGAGCACGTGGAGAGTACCGACGTAGACCGGGAGGCCGACGAGCACGCCGAGGGGAACGGCGACGATGCCGTCGACGGCAGTCCGAACGCCGGCGAGCACGGCGGCCATCACGATGCCGGCGGCGAGCGGGCGGAGGTAGGTCGCGTCGAACGGCCACAGGTCCTCGAAGCGCCGGAGAAGCACCACCTGAATGCCGTTCTGGACGGCGATGGCCAGCGAGGTGCCGAGCGCTGCGCCGACGAGTCCGAACTCCCGGACGAACAGGTACGTGAGACCGACGTTCAGCACGGCGAGCAGCCAGTCGAGGGCCATGCGGGCGTACTGGTGGTCAGTCATCATCAGTAGCCAGCCGGTCGCGCCGACGGCGCTCCCGACGAAGACGCCGCCGAGGTAGACCGAGAGCGGGACGTACCCGCGGACGTACGTCTCGCCGAACAGCGCGAGGAGTTCCCGCCCGAACACGAGTTGGACGGCGAGAATTGGGACGACCGTAGTCACGATGAGCCGCGTGACCGACGAGTAGACGGCGTTCAGGGTCGTGGTGTCGTCCTCGGCGTAGAGTCGGGAGGCGACCGGCGGCAGCAGTTGGTTGAACGACAGCAGGGGAATCCACGCGATGGAGATGAGTACGAGCACGACGTTGTAGACGCCGGCCGCGACCGCGGTCAGGAGTGTACCGACGAGGAGGACGTCGACGCGGTTTTGGAACACCTTCCCGAGGCTGCTCATCGCGACCGGGAGCGCGTGGTCGTAGAACTGGCGGGCTTCGCTGCGCGCGCCGCGCAGCGACGGCCGGATACCGGTGACGCGCGAGGTGACCGGGTAGCCGGCGACGACCACGACGAACAGGCAGGCGACGAACGCGCCCGCGACGCCGACGACGGTGTAGCCGAGCGCGAGCGCCGCGAGCGCCCCGACGAGCCGCGTGGCTGGCCGCAGGAGTTTGTTGAACAGGACTTCGCCGCGAGCGGACCCGCCAGCGCGGAAGGTCGCGGCGTACACCATCACGAGCCCGAGCAGCACGACGAAGACGCCGAACAGCCGCATCGTCGCCGGGAACGCCGGGTGGTCGACGGTCGTCGCGTTGATCCACGGCGCGAGCACCCACACGCCCGCCGCGATGAGCGCGCCGACACCGATGGTGGTCGCGTACGCGAGCCCGGTCACGCGGGACTGCTTCGCGGGGTCGTCCTCGGCGGCGGGGAGGTAGCGCTGGAGCGTCGGCACGCTGCCGAACGTGACGAGCCGGGAGAGCAGTTGTGCGATGCGCCACGCGAGGGCGTACACGCCGTACGCGACGGGGCCGAGGCCGCGCGCGAGCACGAACTCCGAGGCGGTAATCAGCGCGCGCTGCGCGGAGACGCCGCTGGAGGTCACGACCGCGCCGTGCGCAATCGTCAGCAGCGCGTCGCGTTCCGCTTCTGGGACCTCCTCGTCGTGCGCGCGACTCATCGCTTACTCTCGGGGGTGTCGGGTGCGAGCATTAAGCCGTTCGGTCGCCGAGGAAGGGCGTGAACCCGAAAGCGTTTAGCGGCGGCTACATACGGTTCCACCGATGGAGTACGGCGTCGTCGTTCGCTGGTGGCTGCTCTACCAGGCGTTGCTGATCGTCGGGCTGCCGTTCGCGGCGCGACTGCTGCCGGACGCCCCGGACCGCGGCGCGTCGCTGGCCGTGCCGACGGCCGTCGTGTTGCTGGCGGTGCCGACGCTGTGGGTCGGCCAACTCGCCTTCGGACTGTGGGTGGTCGTCGGCGTCGCAGCCGTGCTGGTAGCGGCGTCGGCGTGGCTGGCGCGCGGCGGCGTCGACGTGCCGAAGCGCCCGCTCGCGGAGGTCGTGGCGGTGTTCACCGTGGCGTTCCTCTTCCTGATAGCGATTCGCGCCGCTGCGGACGGCGTCCACCCTCGCGGCGGCGAGAAGTTCCTCGACTTCGGGCTGCTACAGAGCCTCCTGCGCGCCGACCGGCTGCCGCCCCAGGACTTCTGGTTCGCGGGCGAGCGCGTGGTCTACTACTACGGCGGCCACCTGATGGCGTCGATACTCGCGCTCCTGTCCGGGACGACCGGGCGGTTCGCCTACGACCCAGCGCTAGCGGGCTTCTACGCGATGGCCGTGACCGCCGCGTACGGACTCGCGAGCACGATTATGGCTGGCCGGTTCGAGGACAGCGAGCCCGTCGAGGGGTCGATAGCGCTCGGCGTCGCGGCGGTCGTCTTCGCCGTGTTGCTCGTGACGCTGGGCGTGCCGTGGTACTACCTCGCCGTGCCCGCGGCGTTCGCGGCCGCCGTGCTCGCGGGGTCGACGCGGGTCCGCGCGGGGATTCTGGCGGCGTTCGTCTACGGGTTCGCGAGCAACCTCGTGACGCCGGTGCGCCTGCTCGCGGGCACCTACGACGTGGTGCGGCAGGCGGTCGTCGCCGCGGGCATCAAGTCGAACCGCGCGCCCACGATAACGCCGGCCGAGTTCGACATGTGGCACGCGAGCCGCGTGGTGGAGACGGGTATCAACGAGTTCCCGCTGTTCGCGTACCTGAACGGCGACCTCCACGCGCACATGATGAGCGTCGCCGTGCTCTTTCTCGCGGTCGGCGTCGGGCTGGCGTACGCACGGACCCCCGAATCGGCGCGACGCCGCCGGCTCGCGTTGCTGTTCGGCGCGTTCCCGGTCGCGGCGGCGACGATTCTCACGGTGAACACGTGGAGTTACCCCGCCGTCGCCGGCGTCGCGATGCTGAGCGTCGCGCTCGCAGACGCCGACCCGCGAACGCTGCTGCCCGAGTCAGTCGCACGGCGGATTGAGCGGTCGAGCGCGGCCGCGCGAGAGGTACAGCGAGTCCTCCTCGGTGTGGGCGTCGCGGTCGCCGTCGTCAGTCTGGGGTTCGTCGTGGCGTTGCCGTTCGTGCAGAACGTCCTGCTCGCGGGCGCGAGCAACCAACATCCCGCGGCGTTCCCCGTTCCGACGCAACTCGGCGCGTTCCTCCTCGTGCACGGCCTGTTCCTCGTTTCGTTCGGCGCGTACCTCGTCTCCCGGGTCGCCCGCGACGGCTCGGACTGGGCCGCTGCGGGCCTCGCTGCCATCGCTGCGGTCCTGCTCGCCGCGACCGTCGACCCCGTGATTGCCGGCGTGCGCGTCGGCGTCGTCGGCGTCCTGCTCGCCGGTCCGATACTCGTGGGCGCGTGGCTGCTCCGGCGCCGGGACGCGGTCGGCTTCGAGGGCGTGCTCGTCGTCGCCGGCGCGGGCCTCGTCGTCATCATCGAGTACGTCTACGTCGCGGACGCCGCCTCCTACGAGCGCTACAACACGATTTTCAAGGTGTACGCGCAGGTGTGGGCGCTCTGGTCGGTGCCGGCCGGCGTCGCGCTCGCCGCCCTCGCTGCGCGCACGCCCGACGCGTCCCGCCTGCGGTCCGTCGGTGGCACCGCGCTCGCCGTCCTGCTTGTGGTGTCGGCGTCCATCTACGGCGGGTTCGCGGTCGCCAGCCACGTCGACAGCGCGGACGACGCGACCCTCGACGCCTTCGAGTACGTCAACGACGAGCGCCCCGACGAGGGCGCCGCAATCGAGTGGCTGAACGAGAAGCCCGGCCAGCCACACATCGTCTCCGCGCCGGGGACGACGCCGTACACGTGGCAGAACCCGGCGTCGAGTCTCACTGGAATCCCGACGGTCGCGGGCTGGTCGCACGCCGGCAACTACCACAGCGACTCCGCGTACCGGACGCGCGTCAGCGACGTCGGCGTGGTCTACGAGACCAGCGAAGCCGTCTCGCGGGCCATCGTCCTGCGGAAACACGACGTGCAGTACGTCTGGGTCGGGCCGGTCGAGCGCGAGCGCTACGACGTGCGCGTGACTGACGAGGAACCGGGCATCCGTGTCGCGTTCACGAACGAGAACGTGACCGTCTACGAAGTCACGCAGTCCGAACTCGTCGAACAGTAGGGTCGAAGCCGAGAATCAGACCGCGAGGTCGCCGGCGCGCTTGTGGACGGTGACGTCGTCGGCGTCGACGGTGTCGACATCCAGCCAGTGCGGGATGAAGTTGCGCTTCTCGTAGTCCTCGAACTCGTCCTCGTCGCCGACGACACACCACAGCTGGACCTCGTCCGGGCCGTGCCAGTCGCCGTTGCGCGTCACCTGGAAGAGGACCTTCTCCTCGCCGTCGTACTCGATGACGCCGTCACGGCGCACGCCGGGGTCGCCGTGGATGATGAGTCGCTTCATGGCTGCGGCTTCGGAGGGTGGCGGATTAAACGCTTCGAAGCCGGCCGTCACGCGTCCGCGGCGAGCGCGGCCCCCAGCCAGTACGCGGGCAGCCCGAACACGGCGAGCAGGCCGACCCACGCGACGAGCAGGAACCAGAACAGCGCGCCCGGTCCGAGCAGTGCCACGACGCCCGCCAGCGGGGCGACCACGGCGACGAGCGGGACGACGGTCGTCCTGATTCCCTCCCACTCGCTCGCGCGCTCGATTCTGGTCGCACCGACGACGGCGAACGTCCAGACGTGCGCGGCGAGCAGGCCCGCCGAGAGCGCACGTCCCACGGTCCGGAGCGCAACCCCGGGGTGGGCATAGGAGCCGACGACGGCACCGAGCACACCGAGCACGAGCGGTGTCCCGACTGCAGCGGCTGTGAGCAGCCGCGTATCGTCGAGCCGCCCGCTCGCAGTGAGTGTGCCGACGACGACCGCCGTGAGGGCGGTGAACAGCGCGGTCGTCCCGACGAGCATGAAGTAGGTGCTCGCTAGCCCGGTCACGAACGCAACGAGAGCGACCAGCGTACCGGCTGCTGCGAACGCCACGCCGACGCGCTCGGTGTCGTCGGGTGTACCGACGCGGTCGACCAGTGCGCCGAACCCACGCAGGAGGCCCGCGAGCACGACGACTGGGACGGCGAGCACGAGCGCAGCGTTCGCGAGGAAGCCGGGGAGCACTTCGACGCCGATTGCGAGTTCGGTCGCGACGGTCGAGACGACGCCACCGTCCGGCGCGAACGCGACGAAGTCGTCGTCTACGGAGTCGCCGGCCCGCCACGTTGCGACCGCGTCGCCGCTCGCGCCCGCGGTGATGGTGTAGCCGTCGGGCGCGTGCAGGCGGAAGGTGTCGGTGTCCACTTCCCAGCCGGTCGGCGTGTCGCGGAGTGCGTCCGCGAGCACGACGCCGCCGACGGACGCGTGCCCGAAGTCGGGGTCGGTGTACGTGATGCTGACGCGAGAGCCGTCAACAGAGAGGGTGGCGTCCTCGGGAACGGGTGCGAGTCCGTCGTCCTCGTCGGCGAGCGCAGCCACGACCGCGTCGGAGTGGTTCGCGACGCGCGCCGCGCCGTCGCCCGCGAGCTCGTCCTCGACGACGACACGTGCGCTCCCGTTCGCGCGAACGTGGACGTCCAGCGAGGATTCGACGACGGTGACCGGTTCGTCGGCTGCGTCGGCGGCGGACTCGAACGATTCGCCGCACGCGCCACAGACGTCCTCGGGCGGCGGTGCGGCCGCGGTGCCACCAGCGACGAGCGCGAGCACGACGACGAGCGCGACTGTGGGGAGGGCGAGCGTGCGACGCGGGGTCATAGTCGAACCGTCGCGAGTGGGACGCAAAAACCTGTGTGTGCATTGGGGGTTCCGTCCCCGAAACCAAACGGATTTTAAGCAGCCACGTGTAACCGAGAGACAACAGAGCTGATTTAGCCTATGGAGATGCCACGCCGATTCAACAGCTACTGCCCGCACTGTGACGAACACAACCAAATCGAGGTCGAGAAGGTCCGAACCGGCCGCTCGTCCGGCATGAAGTGGGACGCTCGCCGCACCAAGCGCGCGAACGCCTCCATCGGGAACCACGGTCGGTTCTCGAAAGTGCCGGTCGGCAACAAGCCGACGAAGAAGACGGACCTCAAGTACCGCTGCAACGAGTGCGGGAACGCTCACCTCCGCGAGGGATGGCGCACCGGCCGTCTCGTCTTCCAGGACTAACAATGGCGGGAGGATTCTTCAAAGTCGAGTGTCCGGATTGCGAGAACGAACAAATCGTCTTCGGTAAGGCCTCCTCGGAGGTCGCCTGCGCCGTCTGTGGAACGACGCTCGCGCGTCCGACCGGCGGCGAGGCGGAGTTCACCGGTGAGGTCGTCGAAACCGTCGAGGCCAGATGAAGTACGTCGGCTGGCCCGAGGAGGGCGAACTCGTCGTCGGCAAGGTCGACGACATTGAGGACTTCGGCGTGTTCGTCGACCTCGAAGAGTACGAGGACAAGCGCGGCCTCGTACACGTCAGCGAAGTGGCCAGCGGCTGGATTAAGAACGTTCGCGACCACGTCAACGAAGACCAGACGGTCGTCGCGAAGGTGCTGGACGTCGACGAGTCCGCTCAGCAAATCGACCTCTCACTGAAGGACGTCAACGACCACCAGCGCTCGGACAAGATTCAGGAGTGGAAGAACGAGCAGAAGGCCGACAAGTGGCTGACGCTGGCGTTCGGCGAGGACATGGACGACGACCAGTTCCGCCGCATCGCCAACGAACTCCTCGGTGCGTTCGGCAGCCTCTACGAGGGGTTCGAGCAGACCGCGATTCACGGTTACGAGGCCCTCGAGAAGACGGACCTCGACGACGACGAGCAGGACGCCATCGTCAAGACCGCACGCGAGAACGTCTCCGTGCCCTACGTCACGGTCACGGGCTACGTGACGCTGACGTCGCCCGACCCCGACGGCGTCGACGACGTGAAGGAAGCCCTGCAGGCCGCCGAGGGGAACGGTGAGGTCCCCGACGAGGCCGACCTCGAAGTGACGTATGTCGGCGCGCCCGAGTACCGGATTCGGGTGCAGGCGCCGAACTACAAGACCGCCGAGGACCAGTTGGAAGCCGCCGGCGCTCGCGCCGTCGAGGAAATCGACGCGCAGGGCGGCGAGGGGAACTTCCACCGCGAGCGCCAGCTCGAAGAGGAATGAAGTCCGACATCCGGGTGTGTTCGGCGTGGCGCGACCGCCACGACCGCCCGGTGTACACGCTTTCTGCGGAGTGTCCCGACTGCGGAGCCGACGCCGTCAACAGCGCGCCGGCGCCGTTCGACCCGGAGGACCCGCACGGGCGCTACCGACGCGCTCTTAAGGAACGCAGCCGCCCCTAGGGTATGGACGAAATCGACATCGCGTGGGAATCCGAGCCGGAGCTGGACGACCCCGTGTTCGTCGAAGGACTACCCGGCGTCGGACACGTCGGGAAACTCGTCGCCGAGCACGTCGTCGATGAGGCGGACAGCGAACTTGTCGCGCGCGTGCATAGCGAGCACTTCCCGCCGCAGGTCACGGTCGGGGACGACAGCGTCGCGGCGCTCGCGCACGCCGAGATTCACGCCGTCGACACGGAGGGCCGGGACCTCCTCGTGCTCACGGGCAACCACCAGGCCCAGGACAACGTCGGCCACTACCGCGTCACCGAGGCGTTCCTCGACGTCGCCGAGGACTTCGGCGCGAGTGAGCTGTACGCGCTCGGCGGCGTCCCCACGGGGGAACTCGTCGAGGAGCACGACGTCATTGGTGCCGTCTCCGAGGACGACCTCAAGGAGCGCCTCAAAGAAGCGGGCGTGGAGTTCCGCAGCGAGGAGCCCGCGGGCGGCATCGTCGGCTCCAGCGGCCTGCTGCTCGGGCTGGGCGGCCGCCGTGGCTTCGACGCCGCCTGCCTGATGGGTGAGACGTCGGGCTACCTCGTGGACCCGAAGGCCGCCAAGGCCGTCCTCGCGGTGCTCGAAGACATGCTCGGCTTCGACCTCGACGAGGAAGCCCTCGACGACCGCGCCGAGGAGATGGAGGAGGTTGTCAGCCGCCTCCGCGAGATGGAGGAGGGCCCGAGCCCCGGCGGCGAGGAAGACCTCCGGTACATCGGCTAACGGCGACTCACCTTTTCCTGTCTGCTCGCGGACCGCTGGACCTAACCCCATGTAGTGCCGACTGGGGGGCGTGAGCGACACTCCGTCGTGGCTGGCGTTCGGGGAGCGTGCCGCCTACCTCCCGGAGGCGGACGCGCTCGTGCTTGCTGACGTCCACGTCGGCCGGGACGCGGCCTCCGACGTCGCCCTGCCGCTGGGCGAGCGCACGGACCTCGTGGAGCGCCTCGACACCTTGCTCGCCGAGTTCGAGCCGGCGACCGTCGTTGTCGCGGGCGACCTCTTGCACGTCCACGGAACCATTCCCGACGGCGTCCGCAGTACCGTCGACGCCATCGAGACGGCGGTCCGTGGAGCAGACGCCGCGTTCCGCGTCGTGCGCGGGAACCACGATTCGATGCTGGATGCCGTCGGCATCGACGCCGAAGAGTCGGTCGTACTCGCGGACGGCACGGCGGTCTGGCACGGCCACGATGACCCGCCCGTGGACGCCGAGCGCTACGTCGTCGGCCACGAACACCCCGCGGTCGAAATCGAGGGGACACGCCACCCGTGTTTCCTCTACGGCCCGCGCCAGCACGAAGGCAGCGACGTCGTCGTGCTGCCGGCGTTCACGCGCCTCGCGCCGGGTACGCTCGTGAACGGCCTCCGACGCGACGATTCACTGTCGTCGATGCTCTCGGACCCGGACGGTTTCCGGCCCGTCGTCGTCAGCGAGGGCGAGACGCTGGCGTTCCCCGCGCTCGGCGACCTCCGAGGGCTACTGTAAGTCTTCGCTGACCGCGTCGGCCGCCGCTCTTCCGCTCTCCAGTGCGCCGTTGATAGAGGCGTCGTGGGTGTAGTCGCCCGCGAGGTAGACCGCACCGTCTGGCGCGCGAGCGTCGGGGAGTCCCTCGTGGACGCCCGGCGGCTGCGCGAACTGCGCAAATGGGAGTCGGTCCGTGCGCAGCAACTCGAAGTCGCCCAGCGACGCCGCCGGATACCACGCGGAGAGGATGTCTCGCGTCTGGGTTTCGAGGTCGCCGTCGGACTCGATTCGCACGTCGTCGCCGGCGTCCTCGTGGCCGACTGTCGTGGCGGCGACGAGCGCGCGGTCGTCGGGCGCGTACTCGGGAGCGACGCCGGACAGCGGCGCGACCGTCGTCGGCACCTCGCCGCCCGCGTTCAGGTGGATGCGGTCGCTGTTCGCGAGCGGGTGGCCAGACGGCACCGCGAAGTACTGGGTGACGCAGCCGCGGCCGTCGGTCGGAATCGCGTCGACGCCCGTGAGGTCGCGGCTGGACTTCGGATCCGCGGCGACCACGACCGCGTCGGCGTCGACGGTCTCGCCGGGAATTTGGACGTCGACCGCGGCGTCTCCCGGGGCGATTCCTTCGACCGGCGTCTCCGTGACGATGCGCGCGTCCTGCGTAATCGCACGGTCGGCCAACTGGTCCGAGAGTTCGCCCATCCCGCCTGCTGGGACGACCGTCTTCCCCTCCGAGAGCATCTTGAACGTGAATTCGAAGACGCGCTTGGAGGTGTCGAGGTCGCGGTCGAGCGTGATGCCGCCGTAGAACGGCCGCACGAACCGCTCGACGTACCGCTCGGAGAACCCGTACGTGTAGAGGTGCTGCTCGATGGTGGCGTCGGGTTCGGCGAAGATTTCCTCCACGGACTTCGCTCTGAGGTCCGCGCGCAGCCGGAGCGTGCGGAGTTTGTCCATCGTCGAAATCTCGGCGTTGAACAGTGTCTGCGTGAGCGCGCCGGGCTCCCGCAGCGGGTCGGCGAGCACGGAGCGCTGGTCGCCGCGGCAGATGGTCGCGCCCGCCGAGAACGCGCGCAGGTCCAGCGCGCCGAAGTCCAGTTCACGCCGCGCCGCGGGGTACGCGGTGAACAACACCTGGAAGCCGCGGTCGAAAATGTAGCCGTCGCCGCGCCGCGAGCGCACGCGCCCGCCGACGTCCTCGTTGCGCTCGAACAGCGTCACGTCGAAGCCGTCCGCGGCGAGGTGGCGCGCCGCCGTGAGTCCGGCGACCCCGCCGCCGACGACCACGACCTGAGAGTCAGACATACCTGGCTGTTCGCCCGCGGGCGACAAGAACGTGCGGGCTCCTGGGGCGACCGCGCCGGAAGGGACAGGGCTTTTCGCGCCCGCTACGAAGGCCCGCACATGGAGACGACGCCGGCGTTCGAGGGGCTTCAGTGCGTAGACTGCGAGGAGACGTTCGACCCGGACGAGGCGACTCATCGTTGTCCAGACTGCGGGGGCATCCTCGACCCGACCTACGACTACGACAGCCTCGACGTCACTCGGGAGACGTTCGAGTCGCGGCGCTTCGACTCGATGTGGCGCTACGAGGAACTGCTGCCGTTCTCGCGGGACGCCGCGGTGTCCATGGACGAGGGCGCGACGGCGCTCGTGTCGTGTCCGACGCTCGCCGACGAGATGGGCGTCGGCGAGGTGTACATCAAGGACGAGGGCCGGAACCCGACGGGGACGTTCAAGGACCGCGGGCAGACGGTCGCCGTGACCGCCGCCGACCAGCACGGCGCTAGCGACGTGGCGCTCGTCTCGGCTGGGAACGCTGGCCAGTCGGCGGCCGCGTACGCGGGTCGCGCGGACATCGACTCGCATGTCTTCCTGCCGTCGCGGTCCGGGTTCGCGAACAAGGCGATGGTGAACGTCCACGGCGGCGACATGACTATCGTGGAGGGTCGCATCGGGGACGCGGGCGCTGCCTTCGACGGCGCGATGGACGAGCAGGACGACTGGTACTCGGTGCGGACCTTCGAGACGCCGTACCGCCACGAGGGCAAGAAGACGATGTACTACGAGACCGCAGAACAACTGGACTGGGAGACCCCCGACCACGTCGTCTATCCGACCGGCGGCGGCGTCGGCCTCGTCGGCATGCACAAGGCGGCGAAGGAGCTCCGCGACCTCGGGCTCACCGACGACCTCCCGAAGATGTACGCCGCCCAAGCGGAGGGCTGCGCGCCCATCGTGCGCGCGTTCCAGGAGGGCCGTGACGTCCACGAGCCGTGGGACACACCGGACACCATCTGTGGCGGCATCGAGATTCCAGACCCCGGAGCCAGCCCGCTCGTGCTGGAGGCGCTCCGCGAGAGCGACGGCGGCGCAGTCGCGACCAGCGACGAGGAGATTCTGGACGCCGCGACGACCGTCGCCGCCCACGAGGGCCTGGAGATGGGTGCGACGTGTGCGGCCGCCGCTTCGGGTGCGTCCGCGCTCGCCGAGGACGGCGCGTTCGGCGAGGACGACACGGTCGTCATCCTGAACACGGGGAGCGCCAACAAGGACGCCGACGTGCTGCGCTCGCACCTGATGAGCAAGGGCATCTGAGGACGACCTCGCCTCGATACCCCAGAACGAGCGACGAACGCCGTTCCGACTGAGGTCGGAACGGCACGCCCTGGTGACGGTCGCGGTCACGTTTCTCGCAACGACGCAGAACAGTCCTAACGTAAAAATCGTCGACGACAGCGGCGCGCTCAGGCGGACGCTGTGTCGGGCGTCTCGCCGGTCGAACCGAGCTCCCGCCGGTTCTTCAGCGTGAGCGCGACGAACAGGACGAAGCCGACACCTCGGAGCGTCAGGTCGAGCAGTAGCGCGTTGGCCGAGACCGTAACGCCGACGAAGCCCAGCAGGTCGAACACCGACGTCGAGAGGAGAGCGGGAGCCATGAGGAGGAGAGAGCTGAGCGCGAAGCCCGCTCGCTCGCTCCGGTTGACGTCCGTGTACAGCGTGCCGATGACGGTCGCCCCGAGCGCGATGACGCCGAGGAAGACGCCGGCAATCGGCACCAGTATCTCGGGCACGGAGTACGACAGCTCCGCAAGGTCGCCGAAGTTGACCACGCGGTAGCGCTCCCGCAGCGGCAACTCGGCCGCGTTCGCCTTCTCCCGGAGGAGGACGATGCCGGGCGCGAGCACGAACGCGAAGGGGACGATTGCTTTGTTCAGCGACAGTGAGAATGCCTTCACGCCGGTCTGGAACGGGTCGGACTTCGCGACGCCGCTGGCGGCGTAGGCCGCGACGGCGACCGGCGGCGTGATGTCGGCGATGACGCCGAAGTAGAGGATGAACAGGTGCGCGGCCAGCAGCGGGATGCCGAACTCAACGAGCGGCGTCGCGAGCATCGAGATGAGGATGATGTACGTCACCGTCGTCGGCATCCCCATACCGAGGATGATGCTCGCGACGGCGGTCACGAGCAGCATAATCACGATGGAGCCGCCGGAGAGCGCGAGCAGCAGCGAGGTGAGGTTCGGCCCAAGGCCGGAGACGCTGATGACACCCGGGATAATGCCGGCAGCCGCGACTGCGATGACGACCGGGACGGCCGTCCGCGCGCCTTCGTCCATCGACTTGACGACAAAGGTGCCGGTGCGGAACAACTGGTTCTTGCCGAGGTCGCGTCCGGCGCGTTCGCCGGCGGATTCGGCGGCGTTCTGGACGGTCGGGTTCAGGTCCAGCAACGCCGACTGCACGTCCGTGTAGTACAGCATCGTCAGGACGCCAGCGAGCATCGCGTACCAGCCGAACCGCGGGACGACGATGCCGGCCGCCTCGCCGAGCGGGATTCCGGCACCGCCGGCACCGCCGAGGAAGCCCGTGACCGGGACGCCGGCGACGACGAAACTCAGGAGGTCAGCGCCGGCGATAACGGCCAGCGACCCGAGCAGGAAGGTGCGCGTCCGCTCGCTGTAGGCGGCGATGAACGTGATGAGTGCAACGAGCGCGACAAGCGTGAACCACGCCGAGCGGGAGACGGAGAGCCGCTCGATGATGAGGTAGTACAGCAACAGGAAGATGGGGACGAGGTAGAACCAGCCGCGCTTGAGGTGGTCGCGCATCGACGCGGTTTCGACGCTCTCGACGCCACCGATACCCTCCTGGACGGCTTTCAGGTGCACCATCACCCAGACGCCAAAGAAGAACACGATGGCCGGCACGGTCGCGAGGAGGATGATGTCGCGGAACGGCGTCGCGGTGTACTGGACCATCAGGAACGCCGCCGCGCCCATCACTGGCGGGAGAATCTGGCCGCCGGAGGACGCAGAGGATTCGACGGCACCGGAGAACTCCGGCGAGTACCCCGAGCGCTTCATCAGCGGGATGGTGAACGCGCCGGTGGTGACCGTGTTCGCGATTGACGACCCCGAAATCGTCCCCATGAAGCCGCTCGCGAGGATGCTCGCCTTCGCGGGGCCGCCCTTGCGCTTGCCGGTCGCGGCGTACGCGAGGTCGATGAACCACTGGCCGGCGCCGCTCATCTCGAGGAACGAGCCGAACAGGATGAATATGTAGATGAAGCTCACGGAGACCGTCACCGGAACCCCGAAGACGCCGTTCTCCGTGTTGTACCAGAGGTTCTGCACGATGTCCGGCCAGGTCAGCCGGGGAATCGCAAGCAAGCCCAGGAACGGCGTGTCGCTACTGATGAGGAATCCCCAGCGTGCGTACACGATGAACGTCGCGACGATAATCATCAGTGGGAGCCCGAGCGTCCGACGCGTCGCTTCGAGCACGAGGGCGATGCCGATTGCGCCCAACAGTAGCGCGTACGAGAACTCGCTGACGAACGGCACGCCGCCGAGAACCGGTTCGAGGAACGGGTAGACGCCCGTGACCGGCCGACCGGACTCCAGCCCGAACACGCGCATGTCTCGTATCTCTCCGAACTCGGTGAGGAAGTACAGCGCGGTGAGTACCGCGAAGCCCATACAGACCACGTCGAAGGGCGTGACGCGACTTCGGCTGGGGTCGACGAATGCCCAGCGAGCGACGCCACGGAGTCTGTCGAGAACGCGTGCGACAGGGTTCGCCGAGCCGAGCCGGGCGGCCGCTGCGTCGACCGCGGTCCCGAGGCGCTTGGAGAAGACCCCCTCGCCCATCGTCGCGGGGAACATTAGGAACGTCAACACCAGGGCGAACGCCACGTGGATGGCGTTCGCCTGCAGGAGCTGTAATCCCACTTCGATGTCGGCGACCAGCGGAAGCGGAATCGTGAAGTAGAAGCTCTGGGCAGCCAGAATCAACTGGAACAGCGAGAAGAGAATCCCTATCGCTGAGACGGCGAGGGCGGCGAGCCCCTTCAGCGACCGCCGCCGTTCGATTTCGTCGATGAGCTCATCGGCCTCTTCTCTGGAAAGCTCCGCTTCGTCACTGTCGTCTGGGTTGTTCGTGCTCATAGGAATACGTCGGTCAACGTCCGCCGTTCGACGTGAATGCGGACATCACTCGCGTTCGTCTGCGCCACCAAGTCAATCCGTCGGTCGTCGACGATTAGTGTGTGGTTCGCAACCCGACCAGGGGACACTGAGAGCGTCTCGAGGATCATGATTGGTTCCGGCGGGTCGTAGACGAACGTTCCGTTGACGTTCGTGACGTTGACCCGCGATGGGAGCCCCCAGCCGTAGGATTCGAACTCCATTCGCGTGTTGACGAGCGTCTCGCCGTCGATGCGATACACGTCGTTCACTGGCGTCTTCTCGACACTGTGCATGTACCGTAGTTCGACGGTGCTGCCCGTCTCGACCGGCTCCGTGACGTATCGTTCGCCCGTGTCGAGGTCTTCGACCACGAGCACCTGCCCGGTCGAGATACCTGCTGCTCCGCCAGCGAGAGCGACCAGTAGCACGGCGACGACGGCTACCAGCGCTACCACGACCCGCTTTCGTCGGAGGATTCGGTGAATCACGATGGGTAGTGGAGGGGATTACCGCGACGGCACCGAGGAGGAAGCGAGTGTCGGCGCCGCGATGGCTGTCTGTGTGGTTTACGCGTCGAAGTACGCCGCTGCGCCGTCGTGGAGCTCGATGGACATCCCGTCCTGCGCACTGTCCGCGGAGATGAAGTCCGTCTTGATGGTTAGCTCGTCGACGTTGTCGAAGATGGCCGCGGTGACCGTTTCGACGGTTTCGGCAGCCACGCCCGAGTGTGTGGCAATCATCGCCTGCACGGCGACAGTCTCGACGGCCTGGTCGACGCCGGTGTACGTCCCGGCCGGAATCGTGTCGTCGGCGAACCACGAGGCGGCGTCCTTGACGGCCTGCCGGTTCTCGCCCTGAATCGGGACGATCTGGACGTCGTTCGTGTTCGCGAGGTCCTCGATTGCGCCGACCGGCCAGCCGCCGACGACGAACGCCGCGTCGATGTCGCCGTTCGCGAGCTGTTCGGACGCCTGGGAGAAGCCGGCGTTCTGCTCGTTGTAGTCGGTGATGCCGACCGCTTCCAGAATCTGGTTCGCGTTGACCTGCGTCCCGGAGCCGAGGTCGCCGGTGTTAATCGTCGCGCCGCTGAGGTCGCTCAGCGTCTCGATGCCGGTGTCCTGCAGCGTCACGACGGTGATCGTTTCGGGGTACAGCGTCGCCACGCCCTGGAGGTTCTCGATTGCGTTGCCCTGGAACGTATCGATGCCTGTCCCGTTCTTCGCGAAGTACGCGATGTCGTTCTGGATGAGTGCGAAGTCCGCGGAGCCGTCCGAGAGGCTCCCGACGTTCTCGACGCTGGCACCCGTGGACTGGACGTTCAGCGAGAAGTCGGTGTTTGCCTCGACGATGGTCTTGATTTCGTTCGAGAGTGGGTAGTACGTGCCACCTGTGCCGCCCGCGTGCCAGCTCAAGCGGTTGCTCCCGCCGCCACTCTGTGTTGTCGTCGAGTCGCTGTCCTGTGTCGTCGAGTCGCCGTCCTGTGTCGTCGAGTCGCCGTCGCCGCCATTCCCGCTGCAGCCAGCGAGCGCCGCAACGCCAGCAATACCCGCTGCTTCGAGGAACCGACGACGCGTCTTTTCGGATGACATACTATGACACAAAACGCCCGGCAGGTTTATATCACTATCGAGTACCGCCCGTCAATGGCCGGAACGCCCAGCCGCGGCGCGCACGGTGCACGGGCGTACAGAACACGGACGCGGACTCCACACGCCAGGGTAGTTCGCTAACGCCAACTATTTGTTTAGACGCGTCTAAACTACGACAACGAATGCTCTCGGACGTCATGGAGGACTATCTGAAGGCGGTCTACGTGCTCCAGCGCGAGCATGGCCCGCCGGTCAAGACCTCCGCCATCGCCGACTACCTCGACGTCACGCCCCCGACGGTCACCAGCATGGTGGGGAAGCTCGAAGAGCGCGGGCTCGTCGCCCGCGAGAAGTACAAGGGCGTCGAACTCACCCCCGAGGGCGAGACGGTCGCGCTGGAAGTGTTGCGCCACCACCGCCTCCTGGAGTCGTTTCTCGCGGACCACCTCGACTACGAATACGACGAGGTCCACGACGAGGCCGACGCGCTCGAACACCACATCAGCGAGGAGTTCGAGCGCCGCCTCGCCCGGAAACTCGACGACCCCACCGTCGACCCGCACGGCGACCCAATTCCGAGCGCGGACCTCGAACCGCCCGAACACCCCGACACCACCGCGCTCGCCGACCACGTCGCCGGCGACCGCGTCGTCGTCGCGCGCGTCGACGACCGCAACTCCGAGGAACTGCGCTACCTCACCGACGCCGGCATCGAACCCGGCACCGAGCTCTCTGTCCGCGAACACGCCCCCATCGGGCTGTTCGTCGTCGACGTCGACGGCGAGGACGTTCACCTCCCGGACCGCGTCGCGGCCGTGATTCGCGTGCGCTCGCTCGACGAGGTGTCCGAACCGTGACCGGCTTCGCGGAACTCGCCGGCATCGCGTTCGCCGCCCAACTCGCGGTCCTGCCGGGCGAGAAAGTCCAATTCATCATCGCGGGGCTGTCCACGCAGTACGACCCGAAAGTCGTCGTCGCCGCCGCCACCACCGCGTTCGCCATCTGGACGGCCGCCGAAATCCTCGTCGGAAACGCGCTCCGGAACGCGCTCCCCGGCGTCTACCTCGACGCCATCACGGGCGCGCTGTTCTTCGTGTTCGGCGTGCTCCTGTTGCGCTCGATGCCCGCCGACGGCAACCCCGGGCCGATGCAGGGCGATGGCGGCATTGTCGCGGTCGGCGGCCGCTTCGAGCAAGCCACAATCTTCGGGCGCGCCATCCCGACGTACTTCGGCGGGTTCCTCCCCATCTTCGCGATGATGTTCGTCGGCGAATTCGGGGACAAGACCCAACTGGTCACCATCGGACTGGCCGCCCAGTACGGCGCGGCACCGGCCATCTGGGTCGGCGAGATGGCCGCCATTATCCCCGTCAGCCTACTGAACGCGATGTTCTTCGCACGGTTCTCCCAGAGCTTCGACGCGCGCCGCGCGCACCTCGCGGCCGCCACGCTCTTCTTCTTCTTCGCGGGGGACGTCGCGCTGCAACTCCTCTTCGACGTCTCCGTCTGGGAGGGCATTGTCGGCGCGGTCGCTCGCGCGCTCCCGGTGACGCTGGCGGCGTAATCGGCGGCTTTTTCGCGGCCTGCGACTATCTGTAGTCGTGTTCGACGTTGCCGTCTCCGTGATTGCTGGGCTCGCCCTCGGACTGTCGCTGGCCGCGCCGCCGGGCCCGATGAACGCCGTCATCGCCGAGGAGGCCGTGACTCGCGGCTGGCGTGCGGGCTTCTTCGCGGGCCTGGGCGCGATGGCCGCCGACGCGTGCTTCTTCGTGCTCGCGCTCGTCGGCGTCGTCGCCCTCATCCACGACGCCCCGGCCGTCGAGACAGTGATGGTCGGTATCGGCGGCGTGCTCATGCTCTACTACGCGTACGGCGCCTTCCAGGACGCCGGATCGTTCTCCGACGCCGAGCCCGCAGAAGGCCGCGGCTTCCGGAAGGCGTTCGTGCTCGCGCTCGCGAACCCCTACCAGATGACGTGGTGGCTGACCGCCGGCGTCGCCCTCCTCAACCCGACCGAGATTTCGGCGTTCGGCCTGCAGCTGGCCGCGGGCAACGGCGCGCTCACCATCGCCGGCTTCTTCGCCGGCATCTTCCTCTGGGCCGCGGGGTTCCCGGCGTCGCTGCGCGCGGCCGGCGAGCGCGTCGACGCGTTCGGAAAAGCAGTCGCGTACGTCAGCGCGGGCGCGCTGGCAGTCTTCGGCGTCCTCTTCCTGAAGACGGCGGCCGGGCTGTAACTACTCGCGCATCCCCGGCACTTCGGCTTCCAGCCACTCCCGGAACCACCGCACGCGCTTGATGCGCTGGTGGGCGATGGAGTCGGCGGTGTCGCTCTCCACGCGCTCGGCGGCGTTCTCGCCGCGTTCGAGCACGCGGTCGACCATCTCCGCGGCGTCGACGTGCGTGCGGGCCTCGTACCCCATCCGCAGTAACATCAGCGCCGCGCCGTTCGCGCCCGCCTTGTCGAGGACGTCGGCCTCGATGAGACACCGCGTCTCCAGCGGCAGTTCCGAGAGGTCGCCCTGGTGGGAGTGGTCGGCGATGGCCGCACACACCTGGTCGACGAACGACGGCGCGAAGTCGCCGTGGGTCTCCAGGTACTTCCGCGCGATGCGCGCGCCCTCGTCGGCGTGCTCCTCCTGCTCGGCTTCCAGTTTCGCGATGTCGTGGAACAGCGCCGCGACGCGAACGACGTCGATGTCCGCGCCCTCCTCGCTCGCGATGCGCTCGCCGAGCTCGACGACGTTACGGATGTGGGTGAAGCGGTACTCCGCGGAGTGCCACGGGTACCACCGCATTCGCCCGCCGTCGTCCTCGTTCTCCACGCTCGCTTCGAGGTAGTCGCGGACGAACGCCGCCATCTCGTCGAACTGCGGCTCGGAGACCGGCGACTCCTTTATCTCGACGCCCACAGTCTCACCTCCGTTGGCCGGCGTACACGTACTGTCATTACTACAACGAAGGCTTGTTTCTCTCTTTAGCCTTTTGCAGGTCTCCCGAGACCGGCCGAACGGTCAGTCGAGGTCGTACTCGGCGACCGCCGCCTCGCAGTCCCGCATCGCCTCGAAGCGCTCCTCGTCGGGGTCGTCGATGGCGACCGACTCGACCTCCAGCCAGCCATCGTCGTACACCAGCCCCCTCACCCAGTCGTCGGTGCCGAGGATGACGCGTTCGGTGATGACGACGGGCTCGCGGGTGTCGGCCTCGACGGCGTCCTCGCGGTCGACGGGCACCACCAGCGAGAACGCGTCGGCGTGGTTGAGCGCGGTGACTTCCTGCTGTCGCAGCGGGCGGTCCGGCAGCGACTCCAGCGTATCGCTCATACGCGCTGGAGGCGGCCGCGACGGTTAGGCCGTTCGCTCTGTGGGCTCCTGAGGCCTATTTATTCACGACGGTACAATACACACAAAACATATATACTGGCACTTCATCGCCTTCAATCGAGATGCCGCTCTGCCAGAACTGCGAGTCGTTCGTCACCAAAGACTACGTCCGCGTGTTCACCCCGCCCGGCGTCGAACAGCCACGCGTCTGCCCGGACTGCCCCGACATGGTACGGGACGGTGCGGACGTCCGCGAGGCTCGCGCCACCCGGTCGTAACGGCGAAGAATCGACGCGCCCGCTACAGGCGCGTGACGTTCGTCGCGCGCGGTCCCTTCTCGCCCTCCTCGATGTCGAACTCGACTTCCTGACCTTCTTCGAGGTCCGCGCCACCGACGTCCTCCATGTGGAAGAACACGTCGTCGTCGGCGTCCTCGGTCTCGATGAACCCGTACCCCTTCTGGTCGTTGAAGAAGTCGACGGTGCCGGTTGCCATAGTGGGACTCCACGAGAGTGCTCTCGTGGACGACACTTAACCGCTCTGCCCGCGCCGGGCGTGCGCGGCTACTGCGCGGCGTCGGCGCGCTCGACCAGTCCCACGCCCGTGATTTCGAAGCGGGCGCCGTCCTCGCTGTCCGCGACGCTGACCGACCAGCCGTGCGCGTTCACGATTTCCTCGACGATGGCGAGCCCGAACCCGGTGCCGTCGTCGCTGGTCGTGTACCCGTGTCCGAAGACGGCCTCGCGCTCGTCCTCGGGGATGCCCCAGCCGTCGTCCTCGACGTAGAACCCGTTGCCGTCGTCGAGGCGGCCGACGCGCACCGTGATACCCTCGCCACCGTGTTCCACCGCATTTCTGAAGAGGTTCTCGAACACCTGCTGGAGGCGGTCGCGGTCGCCACGGACGGCGAATTCGTCGACCACGTCCAGCGTTGCCGACGTGTCGGCGACGCGCGCCCAGCACTGCTCGGTAACGTCTGTGACGTCGACGTGCTCGCGATCCGAGACTGCCTGTCCTTCCCGGGCAAGCGTCAGCGTGTCCTCGATGAGCGTCTCCATGCGGTCCAGCGACGCCGAGACCGCTTCGAGGTGTTCGCCGTCGCGCTCCTCGCGAGCGAGCGCCAGCCGGCCACTGGCGACGTTCAGCGGCGCTCGCAGGTCGTGGGAGACGATGGTCGCGAATGCCTCGAGGCGCTCGTTCTGGCGCTCCAGTTCCTCCGTGCGCTCACGGAGTTGCTGCTCGGACTCCAGACGCGTGAGCGCCTCCCGCGCGTGGCCCGCCAGCAGTTCCGCCAATTCGCGGTCCGTCGCGCCGAACGCTTCCGGCTCGCGCGAGACCGCCTGGAACGTCCCGATGTCCGCAATCGGCGTCGTCAACGCCGACCGATACTCGGGGTCCGCGGGCGTAATCTCGAACTTCCGGAGGTCGTCGACGACGATGGTCTCCTGGCGCTTGTACGCCCGCGTCGCGAACGTATCCTCCTCCAGCGGCGTCACCTCCCAGTAGCCCTCCGTGTCTGCGTCCAGCGACCACGCCGCCTGCACGAGCGCGTCGTCGTCGTCGTAGACGTCCACCGCCACCAGGTCGAAATCGAGGATGTCCTCGGCGGCGTCCACGAGAATCTCGTACACCTCGTCTTCGGTGTCCGCCGCCTCCAGGTCCGTCGCCGCGTCGTGCAGCGCCGCCAGCGCCTCCCCGCGCTCCCGGTTCTGCGTGATGTCGCGCACGGTACAGACGAGTTCGTCGTTCTCCGTCAGCGCCAGCGTGTGGTCCTCGACGAACGTCTCGCCGTCCGCCCGCAGCCCCGTCGTCTGCCCGCTCCACACGCCGGCCTCCCTGACCTGCGGGAGGATTTCGTCCTCGACGAGCGACACGGCGTCATCCGGGTACAGCACCCGCCAGTGCTCGCCGACGAGGTCCGCGCGCTCGTAGCCGTAGAGGTCGGCGTACGCCTCGTTCACGTAGATGAACTCGCCGTCCTCGTCGAGGATGCTGATGCCCTCCTTCGCGGCCTCGATGGCGTCCAACTGCCGCTGCCGCTGGGACTTCGCGCGCGCCGTGTCGACGTAGTTCAGCACGCGGTTCGCCAGAATCGTGTACTGGTCGGTGCCAGCCTCCTTCTGGAGGTAGTCGGTCGCACCTGCCGAAATCGCTTCGCTGGCGACTTCTTCGCTACCCTTCCCCGTGAACAGCACGAACGGTAACTCGGGGTACTCCTCCCGCACGGCTTCGAGGAACTCGATGCCGTTCTGCCCCGGCATGTCGAAGTCCGAAACGACGCAGTCGATGTCTTCGTCGGCGAGTATCGAGTGTGCGTCGCTGGCGTTCGAGGCGGTCACCACCTCGATGCGGTCGTCCTCGCGTTCGAGGAATTCGCCCGCCATCTCCGCGAACCCGGGCTCGTCGTCGACGTGGAGCACGCGGATGGAGTCAGTCATTATCCTCGGTAGGGGCTACAGATTAACGGGTTTGCTGGTCTGCTCGCTTCGAAGCACGACGTCCCTTTAGTTCTTCACGTCGCCGCGAAAATCTCGGTAGCGGGTTCGGTTCGTTGCTCTGCTACCGGGTTCAAAGTAGTGGAGAACGACACCCAAGCCGTATAAGAAAATTGACAATAGTCCCGGGCGGATTCGAACCGCCGTCATAGGCTGTCTTTCCGGTACGCAAACCCGCACCGGTCCAAAGGCCCATATGATTGGCCACTACACCACGGGACTGCATTCGACGGTAACCGGCGGGCACACAATAAGATTGCTCTTCACGGATTCCAAGAGGGGAGCGCCACGTCACCGTCCTCGACGCGACGGTGACACGACCGACAGAGACAGACCACGTTCTCTAGGTGGTGGGCGTCCTCGGGGTCATCGAAATCCCGAACGCGGTCGAGGTGATGGACGTCCGGCTTCCGACCCAGTTCCTCGACCCCGGCGCCGCAGTTCTGGCACTCGTACTCGTCACGAACCAGTGCCGCACGCCGGACTTGCCACCACGAGGAACCATAGGGAATCGTCCCACCCTCCCACTGGTGGTGGGACTCCCCGACGACGTTCTCTGACAGCCACTCACCGTAACATTCGAGGTCGCAGAACTCTCCGTACGACGCCGACTCGACGCGTGATGGGTGCCGTTCTAACGTCTCTCCACAGTATTCACACTCGACTTCGACGTGCGGGACAGGCAAACTTTCGCCGGGGAGTAGACCGTCCGCGTCCTCGACGCACCCCGAACAGTAGACGCCGTCCCTGTTCGACGGGTAGTAGTCGAAGGTGTCGCCGCACTGCTCGCACTCGGTCGTCTCTTTCGCACCGCTGTAGTTCCCGTTTTTCTCCCCCGCCTGAGAGTAGCAGTCGTCGCAGTACGTGCGCCGCGACTTCGGGTCGTAGAATTCAGTACCACAGTCCGCACAGGTCCGGTTCGGGAGTGGTTCGTCGTGGACTTTCGTATGGTGCTGGCGCATCCCTCGCTCCGTCGAGAGCGCCTTCCCGCAGGTCGGGCAGTCCATACGGACGCCACGCGCGGACCCGACTAGAAATTTAGCCCACTTAAAGAACCGCTCAGTCGTCGGCTTCGATGCCTTCCTCGACGAGCAGGCCGCAGGCGTCGGCTTCCGCGTCGAAGCACTCCGGACACTGCGGCTCGCGGTCGATAATCATGTCGAGGCGGTCCGCGACCGTCTCGTCGATGACTGGCTCCAGTTGTCGGGCTTCCGCGCGGAAGTCGTCGACGTCGAGGACGTTCGCGAGGAAGCGTTCGAGGATGCAGTACGTCTGCAGCGCCTCGCGGGCGCGGGCTTCGCCGTCGTCGGTGACGGTCGCACCTTTGTACTTCTCGTGGGCGACGAGCCCGCGGTCTTCGAGTTTCCCCACCATCTCGTTGACGCTCGCCGGGCTGACGCCGAGGCGGTCGGCGAGCTCGCCGGTCGCCGCCGGGCCATCTTCGAGCTGCTCGACGAGGAAAATCGTCTTCAAGTACTGGTCGGCAGTATTCACGCGACACACCTCCGCTGTGGGGTCGGTTGTTCCGTGCTCATGCGCGGGCCTCCATCAGTTTCGCGACCTCTTCGACGCCCTCGGCTTCCGCGTGGCGGATGTCCCGGAGCGTCTCCAGGACCGCCTCGCGGTCGACGCCGAACGTGGCGTCGCTGGCTTCGACGGCGTCGATGAGGTCGTCGTAGAATTTGTACGCGGTCTCCTCGCCGTGGAGCTGGTCGTAGAGTACGCCGTCGAAGTCCTCCGGGCCGGTCTGCCCGTAGCTTCCCGCGACGAGCTCTTTGACATCCTCGAAAGGGATGCTGTCGGCGTCAAGGTCCTCGACGAGCGATTCGAGTCGGCGGCGGTGTTCGGCGGACTCCGCGCTGGCCTCCGAGAGCAGCTCCTCGATGGCTTCGTCGCGCTCCTCGACGGGCAGCGACTGGTAGTGTCTGTGCGCGCGGGCCTCCACGACCTCTTCGAGCACGATGCCGATCTGGAGGAGGCGCGCGAGCTGGTCGTCGGAGTCGACGCGGGCCGCGACCGAACTCACGGCGTACACCTCGACGGCGGTACTCCGGTCATACTACTCGTAACTGAGAGAGAAGCGGACTTAAACCGTTCCCTCCGACGACGGCGCGACAGTGGCCGTCCTCAGAGCGCGAACGCCTACTGCAGGCGCTCGTGGATGCGCGTCTGGAGGTCCTCGCGGAGCTCCTCGACTTCGACTTCCTCGAGCACCGGCACGAAGAAGCCCTCGACGAGCATGTCCGTGGCGAGCTGCTCGGGGACGCCGCGGTTCTCCATGTAGAACAGCGTCTCCTCGTCGACCTGACCGACGGTCGCGGAGTGGCTGGCCTCGGTGTCGTGGTTGTTGATGATGAGCTTCGGGGAGGCGTCGGCCTCGCTCTCGTCGCTCAGCATCAGCGTGTTCTCGCGCTGGTAGCTGGAGGTGTCCCAGGCGTCTTCGCCGACGTCCTGGACGCCCTCGTACACCGAGCGCGCGTCGTCGTCGATGACGCCGCGCGTGACGAGGTCGGCGGTCGTGTGTTCGCCGCGGTGCCAGACCTTCGAGTCGAGGTCGAAGTGCTGGCCGTCGTGGCCGAAGAACGCGCCGACAATCTTCGTCTCACTGGAGTCACCGTTGAGTTCCGTGGAGACGCTCGTCTTCGTCAGGCGGCTGCCGAGGTTGCCCTCGATCCAGTCGACCGTGCTGTAGGTGGTCGCGTCGCCGCGCTTGACGGTGTAGTTGTACGTGTCCTCGTCGAAGTCCTGCAGGCTCCCGTACTGGACGTAGGAGTTCTCGCCCGCGTCGACTTCGACGACGCCGGAGTAGTACCGGCCGTCGTCGACGGCTTCGGCGTCGTCGCTCGTGTCCTGGCGCTCCAGGATGGTCACCGAGGAGTTGCTTTCGGTGACGACGAGCGTGTAGTTGAACAGCGACCGGGAGGTCATTGACGTCCGAATCTTCACGTCCTCGGCGTCGACGCCGGCGGGCACGTAGACGACCGTGCCGGTCGTGAACAGCGCCGTCGACAGCGCGGTCAGGCGGTTCTGCTGCGGGTCGACGATGCTGCCGAAGTGCTCCTCGACGAGTTCGGCGAGGTCATCGTCCTGCAGGGCCTCGTGGAACGACGCGACTTCGACGTCCTCGGGGCCGACCTGGTCTTTCTGCTCGGTCTGGGTGAGTGGGTCGACCAGCGCCTCGAAGTCGAGGTCCTCAAGGTTCGTCCACTTGCGGCCGGGCGTCTCGATGACGCTCGGATAGTCGAGGTCTTCGAGCGCGTCGAGGGCGTCCAGTCGCGTCTGGAGCAGCCACTCGGGCTCGTCGTGCTCGTCGGCGAGCTGTCGTACGGTCTCTTCGCTGATGTCCTGGTGCAGTTGGGTGCTCATGTTATCCGAGGCTCCCCTCCATCTCGAGTTCGATGAGGCGGTTGAGCTCCACCGCGTACTCGATGGGCAGTTCCTCCGTGATGGGCTCGATGAAGCCCGCGACAATCATCTGCTTAGCGTCGTCGTCGTCGAGGCCGCGAGACTGGAGGTAGAAGACGTCCTCGTCGCCGATCTTGCCGACGGTCGCCTCGTGGGCAACGTCCACCTTCGACTCGTTAATCTCCATGTACGGCATGGTGTCGCTAGTGGACTCGTTGTCGAACATCAGCGCGTCACACTCGACGGACGTCGAGGAGTTCTCGGCACCGTCAGCGATGTGGACGAGGCCGCGGTAGTTCGTGCGGCCGCCGTCTTTCGCGATGGACTTGGACTCGATGGTGGACTTCGTATCGGGCGCGTTGTGGTAGACCTTCGCGCCGGTGTCGATGTCCTGGCCCTCGCCTGCGAACGCGATGGTGATGTGGTTGTCAGTCGCGCCGCGGCCCTTCAGAATCGACGAGGGGTACAGCATCGTCGCCTTCGACCCCATGGAACCGGAGACCCACTCCATGGTGGCGTTCTCCTCGACGATGGCGCGCTTCGTGTTGAGGTTGAACGTGTTCTTCGACCAGTTCTGCACGGTCGAGTACTGCACGTGAGCGTCCTCTTTCACGAAGACTTCGACGCCACCGGAGTGGAGGTTGTGGCTGCCGTACTTCGGCGCCGAACAACCTTCGATGTAGTGCACTTCCGAGCCTTCCTCGGCGATGATGAGCGTGTGCTCGAACTGACCCATGCCCTCGGAATTCATCCGGAAGTACGCCTGTACGGGCATGTTCACGGTCACGTCCTCGGGGATGTGCACGAAGCTCCCGCCGGACCAGACTGCGCCGTGGAGCGCCGCGAATTTGTTGTCGCTGGCCGGCACGCACTTCGTCATGAAGTGCTCTTTGACCAGTTCCGGGTACTCCTGCACGGCTTCGTCCATGTTACAGAAGACGACGCCCTTCTCCTCCCAGCGCTCCTGCATGTTCTGGTAGACGACTTCGGACTCGTACTGGGCGCCGACGCCGGAGAGCGCCTCGCGCTCGGCCTCGGGGATGCCCAGCTGTTCGAACGTGTCCTGAATCTCGTCCGGGAGGTCCTCCCACTCGTCCGCGCCCGAGCGCTTGTCCACGTCGGGGCGGATGTAGGGAACAATCTCTTCGACGTCGAGTTCGGAGAGGTCCGGCTGGCCCGGCCAATCCGTCGGCATCGGCATCTTCTTGTACTGCTCGAGGGCGCGCAGGCGCCGGTCGAGCATCCACTCGGGCTCGTCTTTGTCTTCGGAGATGAGCCGAATGGTCTCCTCAGTAAGGCCTTTCTCGGACTTGAAGGCGGACTTCTCCTCCTTCTTGAATTCGAATCGGGCCTCGGTGTCGGTTTCTTCGAGGTGGTCTTGGTCTGAGCTCATGATTGTGGTTTACGCAGTCTCGTAGACCTGGTCGCGCACCCAGTCGTACCCCTTGTCTTCGAGCTTCTCGGCGAGCTCGGCGTCCCCTTCCATGACGACTTCGCCGTCAAGCATGATGTGGACGCGGTCGGGTTCGACGTAGTCGAGGATGCGCTGGTAGTGGGTGATCTGGAGGATACCCGTGTCCTGTTCGTCGCGCAGTGCGTTGATGCCCTTCGCGACGTCCTGCAGACGGTCGATGTCGAGGCCCGAGTCGATCTCGTCGAGCACGGCAATCGACGGTTCGAGGATGGCAGCCTGGAGGACCTCGTTCTGCTTCTTCTCGCCGCCGGAGAAGCCGGCGTTGAGGTAGCGCGTCGCGAACGACTCGTCCATGTCCAGGGCTTCCATCTTCTCGGAGAGGAGTTCCTGGAACTCCGCGACGCCGACTTCGCCTTCGTCGGCGGGGCCCTCCATCGGGGAGGTCTCGTAGCCCTCGTCGTCTTCTTCTGCTTCCTCGTCCTCACCGAAGAGGAGTTCGTCGCGCTCTTCGAGTTTTGCGTTGAGCGCGGTGCGGAGGAAATTCACGAGCGTGACGCCCTCGATTTCGGCAGGGTACTGGAAGCCGAGGTAGATGCCGAGCGCGGCGCGCTCGTTCGGCTCCAGTTCGAGGAGGTCCCACGTCCGTGCGTCCTCCGGCAACTCGGCGACGTCGTCGAAGTCACCCTCCTCGAGGTGGAGGAGGACTTCACCTTCGGTGACGTCGTAGGCCGGGTGGCCGGCGATAATCTTCGAGGTGGTCGACTTCCCCGAGCCGTTCGGGCCCATCAGGGCGTGGATTTCGCCCGACGGGATTTCGAGGTCGACGCCTTCGAGAATCTGCTCTCCGCCCTCTTCTGCGACTTTCGCGTGTACGTTTTTGAGTTCGAGCGTAGCCATTGCCTCAGTCGTCTGTAGGGAGGGGCGTGGGACGCATAACGGTTACGGAATTCACGGGTTCCGGTTCGCGTTTGCGAAAAAACTGTTTTCGTTTGGGAAAACCTAAACCCCTGAACGGGTCGTGATGGGGACCTGTTTTCGCCGCAGACTCGGCCAACTATCAAGCCCCTCGCTGCCGTTCGGCCGCACATGGTCTCAGCAGGACTCAACGGCGAAGTCGCCATCGTCACCGGTGCCAGCAGCGGCATCGGCGAAGCCACGGCGCGCGTGCTCGCTCGCGACGGCGCGACAGTCGTGCTCGCCGCACGCCGCCGCGAACGCCTCGAAGCGATTGCCAACGATCTCGCCGCCGAACACGACGCCGACACCCACGTCGTGCCGACGGACGTGACGAACGAAGCCGAAGTTCAGTCGCTCGTGGCCGCCACCGTCGAGGAGTTCGGTGGCGTCGACGTGCTCGTGAACAACGCCGGCCTCGGCCGCGGCAGCGACGTTGAGAGCCTCGACACGAGCCAGTACCGACAGA
Source organism: Halobacterium sp. KA-4 (assembly GCF_021028995.1). Classification (GTDB taxonomy): domain Archaea; phylum Halobacteriota; class Halobacteria; order Halobacteriales; family Halobacteriaceae; genus Halobacterium. The sequence goes on from NZ_JAJJZG010000018.1 coordinate 33,070, forward strand.
TGATGGACGTCAACTGCGACGGCGCCTTCTTCGCGACGCGGGCGGCGCTCCCACACCTCCGCGAGGCCGACGGCAACCTCATTTTCGTGGGGAGTTTCGCTGGCCAGTACCCGCGGCCGTCGAACCCCGTCTATGCCGCGACGAAGTGGTGGCTGCGCGGGTTCGCTCACAGCGTCGAAGCCGCGTACGGCGACGACGGCCTCGCGGTCACCGTCGTCAATCCCACGGAGGTCCGCTCGGAGTTCGGCAGTGAGGACGGCGACACCTTCGAGGAGGTGTTCGAGCCCGGCGAGGTCACCGAGCCAGTCGAAATCGCGGAAGCCATTGCGTTCGCCGCTCGGCAGGAAGCGCCGACGACGACCAGCGAAATCGACGTCTACCGCCGCGACAAATTCAGCCACTTCTGACCGCCGCCGGCCGGACGAACGACCAGAAATTCGCCGGACACGAAACCTTCTTGCTGGCTATCGTTCTATGCTAACGTGTGACAATATGATTCGTGCGGGCCTGACCGCGAGTCGAACTGGCGACTGAGCACACTCACACACAGGACCGTGTCAGCACGCGAATCAGAGCCGATACGACGGAGTATCGAGGTCGAATACTGGGTCATCGACGAGGACGGCCGACTGACCGAACCCGGCGCGCTCGTCGACGCGGAGGGTGCAGAGCGGGAGTTCGTCGAACCGGTGCTGGAAGTCAAGACGACGCCCTGCGAGACGTCGGCTGAACTGCGCGCGACGCTGCTCGACCGTCTCCGGACCGTACTCCGCCATGCGGACGACGCCGGGAAGCGCCTCGTCCCGCTGGCGACGCCCGTGAACCACGACGAAATAGCCGAGCGGACGAGCGACCGCACGCGCATCCAGAGCCGGGCGGTCGGCGAGCGCTTCGACTACGTCCGGCCCTGTGCGGGCACGCACGTCCACGTCGAACAACAACCCGGCCACGAGGTCGCGCAGTTCAACGCGCTCGTCGCGCTCGACCCGGCGCTGGCGCTAGTCAACTCCTCGCCGTACTTCCGGGGCGAACGCGTCGCCGCCGGCGCGCGCTCGAAGTGCTACCGTCGACTGGCCTACGACGCCCTCCCCGAGCAGGGCGAACTGTGGCCGTACGTCGAAGACCCCGCCGACTGGGAGGACCGCCTCGACCGCCGCTACGAAGAGTTCGTCGATGCCGCCGTCGACGCAGGCGTCGACCGACAGACGGTGGAGTCGACGTTCGACCCGGAGAACGCCGTCTGGACGCCAGTGAAGTTCCGCGAGGAGTTCGGCACCGTCGAGTGGCGCGCGCCCGACACCGCGCTCCCGAGTCAGGTGCTCCAACTCGCCGACGACGTCGTCAGCGTTGTCGAGCACGTCCGCGAGGACGGGTTCCGGGTCGGGGAGGACGGCGGAATCACCGAGCGCGGCGTCGTCGCGCCGGCGTTCGACACCGTCCGCGAGTACGTCGACGCCGCGATTCGCGACGGACTCGATTCGTCGGCCGTCCGCGCCTACCTCGAACGCATGGGGTTCGACGTCGACGCGTACGACCCGATAACCCACGAAATCGACGGAGACAGAACAGTGTCGCGCGAGCGAGCCAGGGCGCTCCGCCTGGAACACGCCGACCGGCTCGAACGCGACGTCCAGCGGGCGCAGTCGATCCACGGCGACTGACGCCCCTGGCGCTTCACATGAAGTTGCCGAGCCCGGTCTGGGTCTGCCCGCTCTTGACCTCGTCCCAGGAGATGTCCAACGCTTCGAGGATGCGCTCGATAGGGCCCTTGAGGGTCTTGTCGAGCATCACGTCGTAGTCGATTTCGAACGACTCGGGAATCTGGTCGGCGTACTCGTAGCAGATGACGTCGTGGTCAGTCTTGAACTCCACGTACAGCGGGTCGTCGCGGATGTCCGGGTTCTCGCCCTCCAATTCGCGGAAGAACTCCGGATGCACCTTCTGCAGGTAGACGCGCTTGGGCTTCGAGCCGCGCTGGAAGTTCGTGCCGAGCAGGAGGTTCGCGTACTTCGCGCCCCGAACCTGCGCGGTGTCCGTGTCGTAGTTGTCGAGGCGCTTGCCGATGCCACCCGGGATGCCGATGTCGTCGAGGTCGACGTCCCCGTCCTGGTACTCCTCGATGACGTCGTGGACGTACTCCTCAACGGCGTCGACGTCGCCCTCCTTGACGATTAGTTCGATGACGCGCTTCTGCACGCGCTTCGTGATGGGCGCGATGTCCGAGCGCTGGTACTCGAAGCCCGTGATGTCGATGTCGTCGACGTCCTTGCCCTCCTTCCAGACGATGTGGCCGGCGTAGCGCTTCTTCTTGCCCGCCTGGAAGAACCGTCGGTAGAGCTTCTCGAATTCGATCTGGAAGCGGTGCTCGTCGGCGTTCAGTTCCTCGCTGGCGAAGTCGTCGTAGGCCGCGTTGATGTGGTCCTCGATGTCGAAGGACTCCTCGATGGCCTCCTCCGTGGTGACGTCCCCACCGAGTTCCAACATCACGCTGTCCGTGTTGTGGAGGACGATTCCGCCGACGGCGTCTACGAAGTTGTCGTTCTCCGCGACGCTGAGGTCGTACACGTAGCCGTCGTGTTCGGCTTCGCTGACGACCGGGTCGTGGCCCGACCGATAGTAGTCGCAGGTTCGAACCGTGTACGAATCCTTCTCGTCCCGGTACTTGAGCGAGTGCTTCTTCCCGCGCTGCGTGAGCAGCATCGACAGTCCGGCTGCCAGTTCCCGACTCGTCGTCTCGTAGTCGAAGTTCCACTCAGCGTACTCGTCGCTGTAGCGTGGGAATTCTCTCGACCCGTCCCCCTCAATAAGGACGTCGAGGAACAACTCTTGGAGGTCGTCGTCGAGGTGGTAGACGAACGACGGAATTCGCTTGCCGCGTGACGTCTGTCCCGCGAACTCCCGGAAGAACACTGCCGAGAGTTCGTTCATCATCTGGAGTTTCCGCGTTGTGTCGCCGTACGAGACCTCACTCTCGCCATCCGCGGTGCTGTATCCAACTGTTCGTTCGTCGCTCGAATCGCTCGAGATCACGCTAACTGTCGCGTTTTCGAACAGCCTATCGTAATCTTCCTGCAGCCCTTCGAGCCAGGGACGCCGGGATTCAGCTATGCTCGCTCCGAACTTCGATTCGGCGGTTTCCTTCGTCGTAGCGCTTCCTTCGGTGACGTACGCGGCGAGGAGCCGGACCAGCGCCCGACCGTCCTCGCTGTGTACGTCGACGTGGCGCTTGACCTTAATCGTGGAGTTGAGGTTGCCGTGATGCTCGTGGCCGAACCAGACGTACTCGTCGTCGGCGTGGACGCGTTTCACTTTCTGTTCGGCGTCAGCCGACCCGACGCTCCGGCCGTCCTCGTAGGTCCGCGTGTACCCCGACAGTACCTCGTACACGTCGATCTCTGCTACCTCGTCGACGTCGGCAAATCCGGGGATTCGGAGCGGCTTCGAGACATCCTCCGGCGACATCTCCACGTATTCGTCGCCATCCTCGACGACGTACGAGTGGTCGCGGGTGGTCGTGGACTCACCGAACTTGTGCTGGAGGTTCAGCACTGGCTTGTCGGTCTCGTGGCGGATGGCTTGCTGGATCGGCTGCCACTCCGGTTCGCCGCCGTCGCTCAGCGACAGTGCTTCCCAGCCCTCCAGTGACCGCCGCGTCTTCCCCGGCGTCGCACTCGCAACGACATCCCCGTCCGCGGCGATGAGGACTTCGGACTCCGTCTCGCCGTGCTCGAAGAGGTCCTCGATCGGGAGAATGCGGACACGCCCGTCCGGGTCCCGGATGACGACCGGCCGGTCGCCAGTGACGCTGTCCCCGTACGCGACTTCGTGGCCGACCTCGTTGGCGGCCTCCTCCGTGAACGAGATGACTTCGCGGCCCGTCGCGGTGACCGCCGCGCCCATCTCCTTGTCGTAGAGGCGGAAGCGCTCCCAGCCCAGCACGCCGTAGAGACTGTTCATGATGACCTTCACTGCGGCCTGCTGGCGATCGTAGCGGTCGTAGTCCTCGCTCTCTGGGTCGTGCTCGTTTCTGAGGGCTTTCTTCTGCTCGCGCTCCGCGAGCGTCTCGTCGATAATCTCCCGGATGATGCCGTCCGGCTCCTTCCGGAAGTGCGTCCCGTTGGGCGCGCGGTATGTCTCCCCGTCGTAGGCCTCGCGGTCGACTTTCGTCTCCGGTGACGCGTTCGTCGTCACCATGCACATCGGGTAGAGGCTCTTCAGGTCGAGCACCGTGACGTTCTCGCGGACGCCCGTAATCGGGTCGAACACCGCGCCGCCCTCGTAGTCCTCGGACTCCTGCTGGCCCTTCGACGGCAACACGAACCGGCCGTACGCCTTGTGCAGGATGTACACGTCCACCGCGTCCCCGGGCGTGGTCGCGTCTTCGAGCTTGCAGCCGACGAACTCCGCGACCTCCTTCCAGAACGGGACGATGTTCTGCTTGCGGTCGATCTCCACGCAGAGCTCCACGTCCCTGACGTTGTACTCCAGCAGGCGCTCGGGGTCGTTCTCCCAGAGGTCGCCGATGTCGCCCGTGTAGCGCTCCTTGCCGGCGTCCAGCTCTTTCTCGCCGACCGCGTCCAGCCGGTAGGAGTCCAACTCGGAGCGCTGCATCCGCTGGTAGCCGTACAGCAGGTCGAAGACGACCCGCCCCTTCACGTTCGGGCCGCCCCAGCCAGACGTCCAGACTTCGTCCACGCGCGAGAGCCTGTCCGAATCGAGGTCGTGGTCGGTGTACGGGTCGAGTTCGTCCAGCCGGTCGATGTAGTACGGCGCGTCGAAGTCGTCGAAGTTCCAGCCCGTGAGCACGTCCGGGTCGGTCGTATCGAGGTAGTCGACGAACGCCTCGTGCATCGCCTCCTCCGTGTCGAACGCCCGGACTTCGAGGTCCGCGCTCTGGTCCATCAGGTCGTGGTCGACGAGTTCCTCGGGTGAGGGTGCGGTCGCCTCGGGCGCCTCGTAGAGCCACGCGATGTACTCGTCGTCGTAGGAGTCGTGGCTCGTCAGGCACAGTATCGGCTCTTCGCCCTCCTCGGGGAATCCGGAGCGGTCGTCGACCTCGATGTCGAAGGTGTTGACGCGGACGTCGGCGTCGACTTCGGCGGTTTCGATTTCGTCGTGGTGGACGTAGACCGCGTCGTCGTCGTCGGCGCGACGCTCGGGCACGCGCATGCCGCTGGTGATGTCCTTGTCGATGAGCAGGCGGTTCGGGAACAGGATGTCCGCCTCGTAGTGCTCGAAGCGGTCCCGGACGTTCCCGACGTCGCGGGGCGTGCGCCCGAAAATCTTCGTGAGTTTCTCGCCGCGGATGGACTTATAGGGGTCGCCGTTCTCGTCGGTCTCCTCGGAGCCCGTGATGACGTCCTGCGCGAGGTCGTCCTCGTCGATGCTGTCCGTGGGTGCGTAGAAGTACGGCCGGAACCCGTGGACGCGGACGTGCTCGGCGGTGTTGTCGGCGGTACGGCCGAACACGTGGACGACGGGGCGCTCGCGGTCGCCGTCGCCCTCGACGGTGTAGTCGACCTGCGTGACCATCAGTTCGACGTCGCCGTCGGCGTCCGGGAGCGCGTCGGCTTCCGCGGAGACGATTTCGTTCACGACGGGGTCGCCGTCCCCCGCGACGACTTCCGCTTCCGCGCGGACCGTGTCGTCGGGGACGTCCGCCGCGTCGTCGGCGGCGTCGCTCCCCTCGTGCATGAACTCGGAGAGGTCCGTGTCTTCCATTACGTAATCGTTCGGTCCTGTCGCCTAAAAACTCGCCCTTCCGGGCGGCGAAATCGGACATCGGGAGAAGGCTTATGGTATGCTACTTCCTACCACAGATCGAGGTGACAGACGTGACTGACCACGCAGCGGGCGACACGCACCGCCACAATGACGTCCCACAGCTGCCCGAGGCCGAGGAGGCCCGAGACTCCGTGGAGTCCTACGACACAGAGGACGGCGTCGTGTTCTACGACGCCGACAATCCGCTCGCGTGGCTCAAAGCGACGAACGCCGTGTCGCTGGGCGACGTGCTCTGATAGGCAACGCTTTTCCACCGACGCCGCCCTTCTCCGAGCGTGTTCGACGAGTCCGAAGCGGACGGCGACCACGACTTCCTCGACGACGAACCCAGCGACGCCGAGCAGGAGCTCGCGCCCGAGGTCGACGTCCCGTCTGTCGACGCGCCCGAGATTCCGGACGGCTCGGACGCACCCGCGGGCCTCCGCCGGAAGTTCTGGACGCTCGTCGCCACGTTCAACGTCGCGCTGCTCGCCGTCAGCCTCGGCCTGATGTTCGTCGCATTCCGCGGCCGCTGGCAGTACGGCGGCCTCGCGGTCATCCTCGGACTCGTGCTGTTCGCGTTCGGCTACTGGCGCTACCAGCGCTACACCGGCGACGAAACCGACGGCGAGTGACACCCCGGAAGGCCTAACGCCACGCGCCCGCTCGTTTCTCACATGCGTACGGTTCGCGACGACGACGGCAACCACTATCTCCTCCTCAAGCAGAGCAGCGACAGCAGTCTCGTCCGCGACCCCGAGACCGGTGACGAGCGCCACGTCCCGAACGACGACCTCGAACCCGCGGACGGCGACGCGCCCCTCGACGCGCTCGCGACCGCCGTCCCCGAGCCCGCGCGCCGCGTCGTCACCGCCTGCCACGACGACTGGCTGCTCGGCCTGCTCGTCGATTTGGCGGACCGCGGCCCGTTGGCCGCCCGCGAGATGCTCGGCGCGTACGACACCTGCGAGAGCGACCTGCTTGGTGGCGTCACCGAACTCCGCGCCGCCGGCCTCGTCGCGGAAGCGACGGTGAACGGCGAGCGCGGCTACCAGCTCACCGAGACGGGGAGAGACGGCATCGATGCGCTCCGTCAGAACTAGTCCGCCAGCACTTCCTCGGCGTCCCGCACCACGCGGGAGCGGTTCGTGGTCGCGTCTTTCTCCACGCGCACCACGTCGTCGGCGGCGTCCACGAGTTCGTCGTCGTGGCTCACCACGACAATCTGCTCGACGCCCATGCGGCGCATCTGCTCGACCAGTTCGACGAGCTGCGAGACGTGCCCCGAATCGAGGAACACCGTGGGTTCGTCGAGGATGAGCGGCGGGAGCGGTGCCTCGCCGTCGATGCCCTCCGCGAGCAGCCGGTAGATGGCGCACCGCAGGCTGAGGTTGAACAGCGCGCGCTCGCCCCCAGAGAGTTGCTCGGGTTCGAGTGGTTCGCCGTCCTTCTGGTAGACGGTGAGTTCGTAGTCCCCGGAGAGTTCGATGCGGGCGTACGAGTCGTTCTGGTACACCAACTCGAACGTCTCGTTCAGCAAGCGCTCCAGTTTCGCGACGTTCTGCTGGCGCAGTTCCGCGCGCAGGTCGCCGTACATCGACTCCAATTCGGAGACCTCGTCGTGAATTTCTTGGAGTTCGTCGAGGCGCGCGGCGACCGTCTCGCGCTGGTCGCGCAACGCCTCCAGTTCCTCAATTGCGTTCTCCGCCGCGCCAATCCGGCCCTGTAGATCGTCGCGGCGCTCGTGGAGGTCGTCCAGTCTGGGTTCGACCTGTTCGAGGTAGTCCTCGGCGCGTTCCTTGTCCGCCTTCGCCGCCTCGATGCGGTCCTCGTCGAAGTCGGCTTCGAGGCGCTGCTTGCGCTCCCGGAGGTCGCTGAGGCGGTCGCGGCGCTCGCCGTTCCGGTCCTTGAGGCTCGCGCGCTTCTCCGCGAGTTGGTCGGCGGCCTTGCGGTGGTCCGCGGCCTCCTCCAGTACGTCCACGAGGTCGGCCAGCCGCTCGATGCGTTCCTTGAGCGTGGACTGTTCGGCGTTCAACTCCGCGAGTTCCTCGCGCTTGGCTTCGGCCTGCTCGCGCTTGGACTCGGCTTCCTCGCGAGCGTCCTCGGCGTCGGCTTCGAGGTCGTCGGCTTCCTCGCGCTTGGACTCGGCTCCCTCTCGCGCTTCGCTCGCGGCGTCCTCGTGGTCGTCGCGGCGCTCGACGGCCAACTCGCGGTTGCGTTCGAGGTCGGCGACCTCACGCTCGCACTCCACAAGGCCCTCGGTGCGGTCGATGCGCTCGGTCACGTCCGCGACATCTTCCTCGATGGTCTCCAGTTCGGCTTCGAGGTCGGCGACGCGCTCGCGGTACTCGTCAACGCTCTCGACGTGCGGCGACCCCTCGATTGGCTGGCCGCACTCCGGGCACTTCCCGGCGTCCAGTAGCTTCTCGGCCTCTGCCACGCGGTCCTCGGCGGACTGGAGGTCCGCGCGAACGCCCTCGCGGCGCTCCCGGAGGTCGTCGAGGTCCGCGTTCAGCGAGTCGAGGTGTGCTTCGGCGTTCCCGAATTCGACTGGTGCGTCCTCGAACGCCGCCTTCGCCTCCGCGATTTCCCCGTCCAACTCCTCGATGCGCTCGATGGCTTCCTCGCGCTCGGCCTCGAGTTCCTCGACCTCGTCTTCGAGGTCGTCGGCCGCCTCCCGGAGGTCCGCTACGCGGGCTTCGAGGTCGTCGGCGCGCTCGGCGGCGTTGTCGGCTTCCGTCGATAGTTTCGACACCTCGGGTGCGACCTCGGAGACGCGCTCGGTGACGTTCTCGCGCTCGGCGGCGAGTTCCTCGCGCTTGCTTTCAGCGGCTTTGGCGTCCGCCTCGTTCAGTTTGGTCTCCGCGACCAGCTCGTCGGCCTCGGCTTCGAGTTCGTCGGCCTGCTCGCGGTGCTCGCCGATTTCGTCGGCGAGTTCCTCCCGTTCGCTCTCGGTCTCCGCGATGGCCTCCCGGACGTCGCTAATCGTCTCCGCGACGTCGTCCAGTTCCGCGCGCTTCTCCTCGTAGGCTTCGAGGACGCTCTCGGCGTCCTCGAGCGTCTGGCGGGCGGTCTCGCGCTGGTCCTCGTAGTTCTCGATGTCCTCGGTGACGTCCGCGAGTTCGGACTTCAGACTCGCGAGCGCGTCGTGGGGATTCTCGGACTCCTTGGCCTCGATTTGCTCGTCGAGCTGGTCGAGCTTGCCCGCGACGTTGCTCCTGACGTCCTCCACCCCGAGCCGCGCGTCGCCGGCGCGCTGGCGGTAGTCCTCCAACTTTCCGAGCTGGAGGAGGTCGTCGAGCATGTCCTGGCGCGTGCTTGGGGAGGCGTTGATGAGCTTGTTCACCTCGCCCTGCCGGACGTACGCGCAATTCACAAACGCCTCCGCGTCCATCCGCAGCAGGTCGCCGACGTACTCCTCGACGTCGGTGACGCCGTCGATACTCCCGGACGGCGTTTCGAGCGTGCAGTCCGGCGTCGACGCGCGCTCGCCCGTGTTCCGGACGCGCCGGTGGACGTGGTAGTCGCTGCCCGCGTGCGTGAACCAGAGGTCGATTTCGGCTTCTTCCGAGCCGATGGTGACGATTTCGTCCAGCGTCTTGTCGAGCGCGCTCGCGCCGTACAGCGCGAAGAAGCAGGCCTCGAGGAGGCTCGACTTCCCGCTGCCGTTCAGCCCGTGGATGACCGTGACCCCGCGGTCGAGGCGTACGTCGGCGTCTTCGTAGCACTTGAAGTTCCGCAGGGAGACGCGCGTGAATCTCACGAGAAGTCCTCCATGGTCGTCGCCTGCGCTTGCTCGGCCGGTTCGTCGTCAGCGTCAGTGTCAGCGTCGGCGCCGGACTCGGTCGTCGGTTTGTCGTCGAGTACGGCTTCGACGCGCTGTTTCACGCGCTCGCGGACGTTCGAGTCCGCGAGGTCGCCGTCGCGGACCGTGTCGTCGATGTCGAGGCTCGCCTCCCGAAGCCCGAGGTCGCGGACGCGCTCCCGGACGGCCTCGTCGGGGTCCGCGAACGACACCTCGACCTCTTCGTCGGCCTCGACCTCGCGGCGGTCGTTGACGCGCGTAAGTAGCGCGCCGCGTTCGTCGCCGAACCGCTCGACGTCGGCGGGCGTCACTGTATCGCCGTCGCCCTCCACGGTGACCACGACGACGGCGTCTTCGAGGTTGCGCTCGCGGAGGCGCTCGCGGACGTACTCGGTGCCGTCCTCCGGCCCGAGGTCGACGTCCACGAATACGAAGTCCCGCGTCTCGATGCCCTTCCGGGAGATGGCGACGTCGCCGTCGTCGAACTCCACGACGTTGTAGCCGCGGGGGTCGCGCTCGCTGGCGCTCGCGCGTTCCGTCGACCCGCAGTACGTGACCCACGTGTCGCCGACTTGCGCGGTGTCGGCGGCGTGGTTGTCGCCAAGGAGGACGGCGTCGAAGTCGACGTTCGACTCGCCGAGCACTTCGTCGAGGTCCCAGTTGGCGTGCGCGAACGGCGTGAACAGGCCGTGGGAGACGAGCGCGGTGTGCTCGACGTCGGGTTCGGCGAAGTCGTAGTTGAGGTCGAGGCGCTTCGACTCGGGGACGTAGTCGAGGCCGTAGAACATGGTGTCGTCGACGCGGCGACCGGTCTCGTCGAGGCGCTCGGCGAGCCCCAGCGTCTCGAAGAGGTCGAGCCACTGGGCGTCCCGCGTCCCCTCGTGGTTGCCGACGATGGCGAGGAACGGGATGCCAGCTTCGCGGAGCGGCCGCAGCACGTCGATGGTGCCGAGGATGTCGCGGAGGCCGGGACGCCGGTCGTGGTAGAGATCGCCGGCGTGGACGACGGCGTCTACGTCGGCCGCGACGGCGTCCTCGACGACCGACTCGAAGGCGTCGAGGAAGTCCTGCCGGCGCTCGGGGGAGTGGTACTGGCGGTAGCCGAGGTGGGTGTCCCCCGTGTGGATGACGCGAACCATTACTGTGGGGATGTAGCGCTACGCCGGATAAAGGTTCGGCGCTTCTTCGGGGTAGTGGAGGGTGTTCCGACTCTGCGAACGAGAGACGGGACGAGAGACAGGAAGTAGACCTGGCCGGGGGCAGATTGCGGCAGAACGAGCCCGAATCAGGCGAGCGTGTAGATGCGCTTGCGCGCGTCGGAGAACGAGAACCGGGACTCGACGATATCCTGTTCTTCGAGGCGGGTGAGCGCGTACCGGACGGTACGGGCGGGCAGTAGTGTCTCCTCGGCAAGTTCGCTCTGCGTGAGAGTGTCGTTGTATTCGAGGACTTTCGCGACGAGCTTCGCGCTCGGGGGGAGGTCTTCGAGTGCTTCGGCCGTCTCCGTGTCTTTGGCGGTGGCGCTCATACCCACCCATTCCGGATGCACTTAGATAATGGTTTCGTTATCGAAAATGCACAACGGTTATTCTCAACGCGAGGTGTTGGGTCACCCGAAGCCTCTTATGAACTAACACCCTACCCAGAAGTGATGACTGAGACCGCAGAGGACGCCGAGCTGCCTTACGACGACGGCGCCTCTCTCCAGGAGAAAATCGAGGCCCTAGAGGAGCAGCTCTCCGCCCTCGAGGACGAGAACGAGGAGATGCGGGACCGCCTGCTCGACGCCAACGCCGAGAACAACAAGTACCAGCAGAAGCTCGAACGGCTCTCCCACGAGAACAAGAAGCTCAAGCAGTCGCCGCTGTTCGTGGCCACCGTCCAGGAACTCAACAACGACGGTGCCATCATCAAACAGCACGGCAACAACCAGGAGGCGCTCACCGAGGTCACCGACGACCTCCGCGACGACCTCGAACCCGGCGCTCGGGTCGCGGTCAACAACTCACTCTCTATCGTCGAACGCCTCGACGACGAGGCCGACGTCCGCGCCCGCGTCATGGAAGTCGACGAGTCCCCAGAGGTCGGCTACGAGGACATCGGCGGGCTCGACGAACAGCTCCGCGAGGTCCGCGAGACCGTCGAACTCCCGATGAAGGAGCCCGAGATGTTCGACACCGTCGGCATCGACCCGCCGAGCGGCGTGCTCCTGCACGGGCCGCCGGGCACCGGGAAGACGCTGATGGCGAAAGCCGTCGCAAACCAGACGGACGCGACGTTCATCAAGATGGCCGGCAGCGAACTCGTCCACAAATTCATCGGCGAGGGCGCGAAGCTCGTCCGCGACCTCTTCCAGGTCGCCCGCGACCACGAGCCCGCCGTCGTCTTCATCGACGAAATCGACGCCATCGCCTCGAAGCGCACGGACTCGAAGACCTCCGGCGACGCCGAGGTGCAGCGCACGATGATGCAACTACTCTCCGAGATGGACGGCTTCGACGAGCGCGGTGACATCCGCATCATCGCCGCCACCAACCGCTTCGACATGCTCGACCGCGCCATCCTCCGCCCCGGCCGCTTCGACCGCCTCATCGAGGTGCCGAACCCCGACGAGACCGGCCGCGAGAAGATCTTCCGCATCCACACGCGGAGCATGAACCTCGCCGAGGACGTGGACTTCACGCGCCTCGCCGCGGAGACCGACGACAAGTCCGGCGCGGACGTCGCCGCAATCTGCACGGAAGCAGGGATGTTCGCCATCCGCGACGACCGCGAGGAAATCACGATGCAGGACTTCGAGAACGCGCTGGAGAAGCTCGAACAGGACACAGACGCCAGCGCCGAACCCACGCGAACCTTCGCGTAACGCTCCTCTCTCGTCCTCTCCGGTTCGACGCCGCGTAGCTGGCGCTCTCGCCTGATTTTACGTGACGAGGATTTTGTACGCTAGTTCCTGCTCACAGCGCCGTGAAAATGGCGTACGGCACAAGGAACAACAGGACGGTCATCGCGAGCAGGACAAGCCCGTAGCTCGCGAACGTGGCCATCGCCGTCACCCAGGACGGATGGTCGAAGTCGGGGAGCGTCGCGGTCATACTCGCTGATGGCCGCGCTCGAACCTAAAAGTTCGCGTCTAGACGATGTCGCCGATGCGCCGCGGTTCGCCGGAGAGCGAGGGGTCGCGCTCCACAAGTTTGAGCACCTCGTGGTCGGTGACTTCGTGGTAGTTCTTGCCAGTGGCTTCCTCGATAAGTTCGCGCTCCATGCGGAACTCCGTGCCTTCGTAGACGATGTCGACGCCGTCGTCTTCGAACGAGAGCGTAGTCATACCATCGAGTAGGCGACGAGCGGACAAAAGCCCGCCGTCCGACGGTTGGCGTGCGCTCTCGCGGGGTTTATTGGCGTGCGGGATGATTGGACGGGTGTGCTCGGCCCGAACCCGATAGACGAACTCGTCGTGCCCGACGGAACCACCGTACAGGAACACGACGTCGTGGTGGACGGCGACGTGCTGGTCGGCGGCCAGTCCACGGTCGAACTCGGAGTTCGCGGCCACAGCGTAATCGCGGGCGAACGCGTCTCCTTCGCCGGCGACATCGAGGCCGACGGCGACTGCCGGCTGGACATGTGGTGCGACGTGGACGGGAACGTGCTCGCCAGCGAGGACGCTTACCTCGGCGAGCGCGTCCACATCACGGGCCGGCTGGTCGTCGGCGGCGACCTCGACATCGGCGACGACGTCGACATTGAGGAGGGGTTCGAAGCCTCCGGCTGGATCGTCATCCGGAACCCGATGCCCACCATCACGTTCTTCGTCGTCTACCTCACCCACCTCCTCCAAATCGGCGAGGAGGAGGAAGCCGAGGAACTCGTCGACCAGTTCGCTGCCAGCGGCGACGCCCAGCCGCTTACGATCCCGCGCTCCGGGAGCGTCTCCGACGACGCGTGGCGCGTCTCCACGCCCGCCACCATCGGCGACGACTGCCGGCTGCACGGCAACATCCGCGCGACCAGCATCGACGTCGGCGAGGACAACAACATCTTCGGCAGCCTGCGCGCACAAGACGACGTGAGCGTGGGTTCGGGCACGAAGATTCACGGCGACGTCACCACACGCAACGGCGACGTTCGCGTCGAACCCGGTGCGGTTGTGCTCGGTGACGTCTCCGGGCAGGACGTCCACGTCCACCCGGACGCCGACGTCGACGGCGTCATCCGCGCCCGCGGCGAGATGCACCTTGGCAGCCGCGCGGACCGCGACCCCGAATAGTTTAGTTGGCTCCTCGACCAGTCCGCCCTATGTCTGACTCGCCCTCGAGCGGCGATGCCGACACGGGCAATCCCCACGTTCCCGAGCGCGGCGAATCCGACACATCCCCGTCGCCGCTCGTGGTCGGCGTGAGACTGTGGCGCGAGGGACTCGTCGCGTTTCTGGGCCTCGTTGCGCTGCTCACCGGTGTCAACGGCTACTGGTTCGTGCTCGGCGGTGGCCTCGACGAGTGGGGGTACACCGCGCTCAATCTCGCTGGCGACCTCGCGTTCCTGCTCGCGGGCGTTTTCCTCCTCGTCGTCGCAGTCGGGAGCGTCGCGACGCGCCTGCGAGCGCATTAACGCTCGTGTTCGTCGTCGAGCGGGTCCTCGACCTCGCCGGCGATGGCTTCCAGTGCGTCCGTGACCGTGACGAGGCCGACGACGCGGTCGTCCTCGTCGGTGACGAACGCCAGCTCCTGGCGCTCCGACTGGAAGCGGTCGATGGCGTCACTGACGGGTAGTGACGCCGGAATCGTCATCGGCGGCTGGGCGACGTCCTCGAGGGTGTCCTCGCCCGACCGGAGGTCGTCGAGGTCGCGGAACACCGCCGGCAGGTAGATGATGCCGCGGAAGTCGTCCAGGGTCTCGCCGACCAGTGGGTACCGGACGTGGGGCGTCTCGCTCATCCGCTCGAGGTTCTCCTTGAGGCCGACGGTCGTCGACAGCGCGACGACGTCGTCGGCGTCGACCATCACGTTCTCGATGGGCATCTGGTCGATGTCGAGCGCGCCCAGGACTTCCTCGCGGCGCTCCTGGGTGAGGTCGGACTCGCCGAGCACGGACCCGAGGCGGTTCCGGAGGTCGGCACGTGACTCGATGACGTCCTCCTCGGTCTCCAGCCACGCACCCGTCATCTCGACGCCGAACAGCTTCAGCGTCCCCTTCGCGACGCCGTCGCCGAGCTTGATAATCGGCGAGATGGCGAAGTGGAACCAGTACAGCGGCCCGGCACCGTACTTGGAGACGAACCGCGAGCGCTCCACGCCGAGGTAGGTCGGCGTCTGTTCGCCGTGCGTGAGGTGGACGAGGTTGATGATGAGGAACGCCAGCACCGCTCCGGCGCCGACCGATGCGAGCCACGTGTTGTGGAACACCGGCTCGAAGATGGCTGCGAGCGCCGGCTCGGCGACGATACCGACCGCAATCGAGGACGCTGTGATGCCGACCTGGCACGTCGTCAGGTAGAGCTCGAGGTCGTTGGTCATCTCCCACGCGCGTTCCAGAGAGGGGTTGCCGTCGACGAACTCCTCCTCGGTGAATTGGCGGGCGCGGGTCAGGGCAAACTCGATGGCGACGAAGAAGCCGTTCGCGAGAATCAACCCGAGCCCCGCGACCAGGCGGAGGGTGACCTCTAGGGTGTTCATCGTCCGGATGGTTCCGTCGCGCGCCGAATATCGCTTGGGGTGGGTCGCCCAACCGAAAGCCATTCTTCCGCGCTCGCGCTACCACGTGGTATGCTCTCTATCGCGCTTGCCGGGAAGCCGAACGCCGGCAAGTCGACGTTCTATACCGCCGCGACGCGCTCGGAGGTGGACGTCGCGAACTACCCGTTCACCACTATCGACGCGAACCGCGGCATCACTCACGTGCGCACGGAGTGCCCGTGTCTCACCCGCGAGGAGCGCTGCGGGCACGAGAACTGCCACGACGGCAAGCGCTACGTCCCCGTCGAACTGCTGGACGTAGCGGGTCTCGTGCCGGGCGCACACGAGGGGCGTGGACTCGGCAACCAGTTCCTCGACGAACTCACGAACGCGGACGTTATCGTGAACGTCGTGGACGCCGCGGGTGCGACCGACGAGGAGGGCGAACCCGTGGAGGTCGGCACACACGACCCAATCGAGGATATCGACTTCATCGAGGAGGAGATGGACCTCTGGCTGGCGGGCATCGTCGACCGCAACTGGGAGACCGTCGAGCGCCAGTCCCGCAGCCCCGGATTCGACATCGAGGAGGCCGTGACGGACCTGATGACGGGGTTCGGCGCGACCGAGTACGACGTCGCTGCCGTCCTGCGCGGGATGGACTACTCCGAGGACCCGGTGCAGTGGACCACCGAGGACCGCGAGGCGCTCGCACGTGGCATCCGCCAGCGCACGAAGCCCATCGTCGTCGTCGCGAACAAAATCGACGTCGCGCCCGCTGAGAACGTCCAGCGCCTGCTTGACCTCGACAAGCCGGTGATACCCGCGACTGCGCAGGGAGAACTCGCGCTCCGGCGCGGCGTCGACGCCGGCTTCCTCGACTACGACCCGGGCGACGAGGACTTCGAGATAACGGGCGAAATCAGCGAGGGCCAGCGCGAAGCCCTCGACGAACTCCGCGAGACGATGAGCGAGTACGGCGGCACGGGCGTCCAGGCGGCGCTGAACCACGCGGTCTACGACCTGCTGGACATGGTTACAGCTTACCCCGTGCAGGACCAGTCGAAGTGGACCGATGCGAGGGGAAACGTCCTCCCGGACGCGTTCCTCTTGGAGCACGGTTCGACGCCCGTGGACCTCGCGTACGCCGTCCACTCGGACATCGGCGAGGGCTACCTCCACGCGGTGAACGCCAAGACCAAACGCGAGGTCGGTGAGGGTTACGAAGTCGAAGAGGGCGACGTTATCAAAATCGTCTCCACCGCGAAGTAGTCACCCCGACGCGACGAACACGCCCACGGACCGTTCGACGACGAACCTGTCTTCGCCGATTTTCTCGTGGAACTTCTTTTCCAATTCGAAGGCGTCGGCGCCGTCGAAGCCCGGCAGCGAGAGCAGGTACGCGACCAGCGGCTCGGACTTCGTAATCTCGAGTTCGTCCTCGAAGCCCTGGCGTTCGACGCTCGCGAACTGCTCGCGCAGTTGTGCTTCGCCGTTCTCCAGCGCGAACCCGTCGTCCGCGGGCCGGCTACCGAACTCGGCGACCGCGTCGAAGACGGCGGCGAGGTCGTCGGTCCCGGTCGTCGCCGCGTACAGCGTCCCGTCGGGCTTCAGCACGCGCCGAATCTCCGAGAGTGCCTGCTCGCGGTCCGCGTCGGTGAGGTGGGAGAGCACGAAGTGGGCGGTGACGGCGTCGAAGGTATCGTCCGGGTAGGGGATGTTGCGGGCGTCGACCGAGTCGAAGTCGAACTCGCGGCCGACGTCCTCCAGCGCCTCCATCGCGTCCATCATCATCCCCGCGGAGTTGTCCGTCACGGTGACGTCCCAGCCCGCGGCAATTCGGTCGGCGTTGGCAGTCCAGAGCGCGCCGTGCCCCGAACCGAGCGAGAGCACGACGGCATCCACGGGGAGGTCGAACTGGTCGAACAGCCACTCGTGGGGAGAGCGGTCGGCCGTGGAGAACCGCGCGTGCAAGACCTGTCGCGCGGCGAGGTTCGACGCGTCCGCGTACTGGTCGGCGAGCGCGTCGTCGTCCTGCCAGGCGTCCATAGCCGTCCAGACACCGCCCGCACCCTTCAGCACACCGCTCTCGCTATGCGAGTGGCCGAAACCAGACCGCGGCGACCAGCACCGCGAGGAAGATGTAACAGCCCCGCACGAGCAGCATCGTCGCGACCGTGGGTTCGGAGCGCGCCGCGAACCACGCGACGACGGCGAACGCGACGACGGCGAGCACGGCGCTCGGCGGGAAAACGGCGAGTGCGGCGAGCGCCACCACACCACTCATCGCGGCCGCCATCAGGCTGTACGCGAGTTGTCGTGCGCCTGGCTTCCCGAGCACGACGGCGACGCTACGCTTGTCGATGGAGCGGTCGTAGTCGTAGTCCTGCGCGTCGTCGACGACCTTCACGCCCGAGAGCAACACGAGCAGGACGCCCGCGAACGCGACGGGGCGAACCGCCAGCGACTGGGCTTGCGCGTAGTAGCCCCCGACGAGCGCGACGGCGATGCCGAGCGGGTAGCCGGTCGTCGTCGTGACGGGGTTCGTGTCCAGTTGGGGCGCGTGGTGGTACCCGACGAGCCACGCGGGCACGGCGAGCGCGGCGGCACCGGGGCCGACGAGCCACCAGAGGCCGGCGACACAGGCGAAGAACGACAGCGACGCGCCGCGGATGGCGAGCCGGCAGCCCGCCACGGTGAGCGGGTGGTCGTCGTCCTCGCCGCGCACGTGAAAGTCCACGTAGCCGTCCTTGACGTGGGCGGTGTAGACGGCGCAGAACATCGCGGCGAGATGGACGCCCACGACGGCCAGCGAGAACTCGCCCGCGAGCACGGCCCCGAACCCGGCCGCGGCCAGCGGCGGCAGCATGAACACCGGGTGGACCTGCGACGCCAACGCCGCGACAGCCGCGTGGCCCCCACGCCCGTGCCGCGTGATGTGCATACACGTACCAAAGAACGCGGGCGGCATAACTGTCAGGGAGCGAACTACGCGACCCGTCAGGGGGAGCGAGAAAGAGACCCTACTGGAGTGCGTTCGTCGCCTCGCGCATGATGTCAAGGGCCTCGCGGAGCTGTTCAGTGTCCGTAGCGTAGGAGATACGGGCGTAGCCCTCGCCGTGCTCGCCAAACGCCTCACCGGGCACGACGACGACGCCGCGGTCGATGACCTCGTCCACCCAGCCGTCGGGCACCTTCGGCATCGCGTAGAACGCGCCCTCCGGCTTCGGCACATCCAGGCCCATGTCTTCGAGTTCGTCGAGCACGAGGTCGCGGCGCTGCTCGAACTCCGCGACCATCTCGTCGACGACGTCTTGTGGGCCGCTGAGCGCGGCTTCCGCCGCATACTGGGCGGGCGCGCTGGCGCAGGCCTGCGAGTACTGGTGGACGCGCAGCATGCGCTCGGCGCGGCGCTCGCTGGCGGCGACCCAGCCCAGCCGCCACCCAGTCATCGAATACGTCTTCGAGCACGCGCTCACCACGACGACGTTGTCCGTCTCCGCGAACTCCATCGGCGAGCGGTGTTCGCCGTCGAAGACGATGTGCTCGTACACCTCGTCGGAGATACAGAGCACGTCGTGCTCGTCGGCGATGCGCGCGAACTCCCGCATGTCCTCCGGGGACTGCACCGCGCCCGTCGGGTTCGCGGGCGAATTCACGACGAACGCCGCCGTGTCCTCGGTGACCCGCTCTTCGACAGTCGCGGGGTCGAGTGTGAGGTCCTCGCGCAGCGGCAGGCCGACCGGCTCGCCGCCCGCGATGCGCGTTAGCGCGTCGTAGGAGACGAACCCAGGGTCCGGGAACAGCACTTCCTCACCGGGGTCGACGTGAGCTTCCAGCGCGAGGTGGAGCGCTTCGCTCCCGCCCGAGGTCGCAATGACGCCCTCCGGCGCGATTTCGAGACTGTTGTCGCGCTCGTGCTTCTGGACGATGGCGTCAACGAGTTCGGGCGTCCCGCGGTTCGACGTGTACGCGTCCGCATCGCCCGCCTCAATGGCGTCGACGGCGGCCTGCCGGGCGTGCTCGGGCGTCGGGAAGTCGGGCTGGCCGAGCCCGAGGTTGATGGCGTCCTCGCCGGCCGCCTCGAACACTTCCCGGATGCCGCTGATGGAGATGGCTTCGACTCTCTGGGGGAACTCCGTCATACGAACGACCCGGGCGTCGGACGACATAATTCCTCCTGTCCGGCGGCCACCTTCCGCGAGCCGAACCGTTTTCTCCCGCAATCCACGAACGGGAACATGGACCTCTCTGTCGTCGACCTATCCCCGGTCCCCGAGGGCGGCACCGCGACGGACGCCTACGCGAACACCGTCGAGGCCGCCCAGCAGGCCGAACGCCTCGGCTACTCGCGCTTCTGGGTCGCCGAGCACCACGGCATGGGCGACACGCTCGCCGGCACCACGCCCGAAGTGTTGCTTGGCCACCTCGCCGCCGAGACGGACGAGATTCGCCTCGGCTCGGGTGCCGTCCTCCTCAACCACTACAGCCCGTTCAAGGTCGCCGAGCAGTTCGGCGTCCTTGACGCGCTCGCGCCGGGCCGCATCGACGCCGGCCTCGGGCGCGCGAACGGCTCGCCAGCCGTTGACCGAGCTCTCGGCACCGAGCGCCACGTTCCGAACCCGGACGAGGACCACCGCGAGAAAATCGAGGCCGTTGTCAACCACCTCTACGACGACTACCCCACCACACACGCCTACAGCGACGTCGAGATTCCGCGCTCCAGTGAAGCGACCCCCGTTCCGTGGGCGCTCGGCTCCAGCCCCTCCAGCGCAAAAATCGCGGGTGAACTCGGCCTGCGGTACTGCTTCGCGGCGTTCATCCGCCCGCAGTTCGCCACGCACGCCTTCGAGGAGTACCGCGAAGCGTTTCAGCCCTCGCAGTTGGCCGGAAGCGTCGACGAACCGGAGGGAATAGTCGCCGTCAACGCCGTCTGCGCCGAGTCCGACGAGGAAGCCGCGCGACTTCGCGCGACCGCGGAAGCCTCCTTCAAGCGGATGAAGCGCGGCGTCACCGGCACCGCACCGTCCGTCAAGGAAGCCATCGACGAACTCGGCGGCGTCCCCGAGCCGACACCCGAGACGCTCGCCGAGGACGAGTGGCCGCGCGCAATCTCCGGTAGCCCGGCGACGCTGAACTCGCTCTTAGAACAACTGGCGGACCGCGTCGGCGTCGACGAAGTGATGATTCAGCACGTCGTCGCCGACCACGACGACGCGCTCCGCTCGCACGAACTCCTCGCCGACGCCGTCAGCCTTACGCCGCGCTGACCATCGTTCGACAGGACGGTCATATCGGTAGCAGCGCGGAAAATCGCCCCCTCAAGGATGGGCGCCTGACAGAGGTAATCGCTCGTCCTACGCGACCTGCTCGTCGACCGGTCGGCCCGTGTCGGTCTCGACGCCCGAGAATTCGAAGCGCGTGCCGCCAGCGTCGCTCTCCGTGATTGTGACATCCCAGCCGTGCGCATCGGCGATGCTGCGGACGATGTTGAGCCCGAACCCGGTGCCGTCCGGGTTCGTCGAGTAGCCCACGTCGAACACCGTCTCACGGTCTGCTGGCGAGATGCCGGGCCCGTCGTCAGCGACGTAGAAGCCGTCGGCGTCGTCGAGGTTGCCGACGGAGACGGTGACGTCGTCGTCGGCGTGTTCGATAGCATTTCGGAAGAGGTTCTCGAACAGTTCGCGGATGCGGCTCTCGTCCCCGGAGATCGTGCCGAGCGACGGCTCGGCGTCGAGTGTCGACGCCTCGGTCTCGGTGGTCGCCCACGCGTCCTCGACGACCGTCCGGAGGTCGACGCTGTCGAACTCGCTCACCAGTTGGCCGGTCCGCGCGAGCGCCAGGATGTCCTCGACGAGTTCGTTCATCCGCGTGAGCGCGTCCGCTGCCCGCTGGAGCGCGTCGCTGTCGCGGTCCTCACGCTCCAGAGAAATCGAGCCCTCCGCGACGTTCATCGGGTTGCGGAGGTCGTGGCTGACGACCGACGCGAACTCCTCCAGACGGTCGTTCTGACTGGCCAACTCGCGCTCGCGACGGCGGAGTTGCTCGCGGGCTTCCAGCGAGGTGATGGCGTGCCCGATGGTCTCGCCGAGTTCCATCAATACCTCCCGCTCGGGCTCGTCGAAGACGTACGGGCGGTCGGCATACACGCTCAGAATCCCATGGACGGTGTCACCGTCCACGAGCGGGACGACCGCCACCGACTCGACGCCGTGCTCGGCGAACAGCTCCCGCCACGGCTCCATCGACGGGTCCGTCGAGACGTTCTGCGAGCACTGGATCTCGCCCGTGCGGACGGCGCGCCCGCCGGCACCCTTCCCGTGGGCGTCGTCCCCGTCGACGGCGATGACGACGGATTCGTAGTACTCATCGTCCAAGCCCGCCCACGCGTCCGGCTGGAGTTCGCTGTCTTCCGGGTCATAGCGCCCGATCCACGCAGACTCGTACGGCTTGGACTGCTGGAGGCGCTCGCAGACCTGTTGTTCGAGTTCGTTGCGGGTGTCCGCGTTCACGATTTCCCGTGTCGCGATGCGGAGCGTGTTGTTGATGCGGTTCAACTGGTCGACCTGGACCTGCTGTTCGCGGCGGCGCGCGTCGTAGACGCCGACCAGGTAGCCGATGAGGCCGCCGAGTGTCGAGGCGTTCAACAGCGTCAGCGTGGCGTTCGCCGGCAGCGGTCCGGTGACGAGCACGCTCGCGAACAGCCACGCCGTCGCCGCGGCGAGCACGATGACGCCGACGACTACCCATGAGAGCACGCGCGTGACGAACTGGTCGGCGACCACGTCGTTGCGCACGAGTTGCACGCCTGCGGCCACCACGAACGCGGCCAGCACTAACGGGAGGATTCCGTTCACGACGACGCGAGCCGGCGCGCCCCACAGCACGCCGACGGTCCGCACGTGGAACGCGGAGAGGACGAGGCCGAGCACCACGATGGCGGTACCGCCCGTCCGGGTCGAGAGAGACACAAGTATGCGGCTCTGGTGAATCGCTGGACAGCGTCGGCTTCGACCGTCAGAACTAGTGGAATGAAGCGGGAAACCGCCGATGCCTATGTCGAAGATTTCCCGCTTCACGAAGAAAGCGGTTCAGTTAGCTAAAA
>NZ_JAJJZG010000019.1 GCF_021028995.1 Halobacterium sp. KA-4
CGCTGAACTCGCCGAGAAAACCAACACCCACGATGAATTGGCGCATATGGCTGGCTCGACGTTCTCTCGGCTGACGAACGACCGCGACTACCGCGCGGTCGTTCGTCTCTTCTTCGAGTTGCTTCATCGCCGTGTTAACTTAAGCATGATTCCACCAGACGGCGTGGGCTTGCAACCACGTTTCCGCAGTCGGTGGATCGACATGACTGAAACAGTTTGAAAACGAAGAGGTCCGTCGTTCTACTTCTCTAAAGACACGTTCGACAGAATTTCTGAACCCGTGTTGTTCGACGCGGTAGCTGTAGTTTTCTCGGCGGAGACCACCGATCAGATCGTCTGCGTCATCGACGAGAAACAGAGCGTCTTCGACATCGTGTTTCTGGGCTAATTCAGTGAGAAATTCTCGTGCGACCGGAATCGTATACGTCGGAAACAGCCGCAAATGAAGGATTCTGTTCGTCTCCGGATCGACAGCAGCGTACAGCCAGTGCTGCTCGTCGTTGATCCGGATCGCTTTCTGATCGACCGCAACGCGATCCGGGCTCTCACCGTTAGCTGGCTGTAAATCGGCTTTCTGCACCCAATTGTGAACAGCAACACGACTTCGACTGACACCCAACTCCTCAAGAAGAATAACTGTATTCGAAAGTGACAATCCAGCAAGATGGTGGCGAATACCCGTTTCAATAATCTCGCGGGGTGTCCGCTCTCGCTCCACAAATTCCAAGTCGATCCACTCGGTAGACTCGCTGAGGCGGTTGGATTCGGACATGGAACATTCGAACTACCGACCGCCTCTTCCTTAACTTAACACCGCGTGCTTCATTCACCCCAGCTCTATCACCAACGTAGCGTCCAACGCAAACGACTCGATTGGCTTCAACGAGCAGTTGTGGCTACTGATGCGACGAATCTGACCGTTTCTCGCTCGATCAAGATTTCCAGCGAAAGCGATGACACTGAAACTCGACGAGTCATTCAACCGGGTGAGAAAGGCCTCCATCTCAATGTCTCTGCACGCGTTGATGGCGACGCCAAGCACCCGCTTGGCGTCACCATCACGCCAGGCGTAATGCGCGAGCCGACACAGTTCGACCACCTCCACAGCGATGTCGAGGTCTTTGCAGACCTCGACTCCCCAATTCAGGTCTTTGATCGGGGCTATCTCGATTATGAGCGGTTTTGCACGCTGAAAACCCGTGGACGGGATTTCATCTGTCTCCTCCAAGCAGACGCGCGTGTCGACGTTCTGGAACAGATCCAGAACGTCGAGATCACCGACGAAGGAGGAACACGACAGATTCGTGATGAACGGGTCGAACTGGCGGAGACTGGGGAAGAATTCCGCCGTATCGTCTTCAAGGATGTCGATGGTGAGGAACTGGCGTATTCTGTCGACGTAGTGATCAACGAAACTTCTGGGTGAACTGGGATGAGGACTCAGTCGAAGAAAGCCTCTCTACCTTATCTCTGGCACGTGGAGTACCCAAAACTTCTGTGAACTACTATTGTCGTCAGAATACGCTCCTGTCGAGGTGATGAGTATCTACACGCTTCGCACGATGATCGAGATTCTCTTTCGGGAGCTCAAGCAGTACACGAGTATCGAGAATTTTCACTCGAAATCGCTGAATGGCGTCCTCTTTGAACTGTTCTGTACGTCGATCGGATATGTGTTGATTGAGTGGTTCCGGCAACGCCACCCCACAGTGGGTGGCGTGCCGGAAGCAATTCGGACGCGGTGGAATACGGCTCTTCGCAGCTACGGTTGAGCGTGGCTCACGGCGGCGGGTACGCCGGCGCCGTGAGCAACAGCGTTCTCCAGTGAACGCGTAAGCTGCCCGATCTAAGGTTTTGTCAGGGTCCGACTCGAGGGATTCTCGTCTAGTTCGGATACGGGACTGACAATCAGCCAATTCCGTCACTACGACTACGCGGTGACTTTATCAACTCGAAGCGGGACAGTTTTCGATGAGGTTTCGGTTGGTATAGTTGACCCGACCGCTCAATCCTAATCGAGCAAGGGCAGTCCGATAGCCGAACTGATCGACGAGAAACTCAGCCTCCGAGAGATCATGTTTCTCGCGGAGTCGATGCAGAAACGTAGCGGCCGGATCAGTCCCACCGCCCAAACAACGCGACATCGAGGATCAACTTTGTGTCGATGTCTATTGCAGCGTATAACCAAGAACACTCACCGTTAATCTTGACAGCAGTCTCGTCGACGGCGACCCGCTTCGGCTGCGCCTCAGGCGGGTCGCAGCCACTGTCAGCAAGCCGATGCACCCAGTTCCAAAACGCTCCATGAGAGCGTTGAACACCTAATGCTTCTAAGATCGTTGTTGTTTCTCTGAGCGAACAACCGGTTTGGTGGAGGCGGACGGCGAACGCCGTGACGGGCGTCGCCGTCCGCTCATTCTCCCAAGTTTCTTCGAAATACGTTCATAGCGCTCGCTGAGCAGGTCTACGAGCATCTTTGGACAAGAAGCTCAACGACCTGCTCACTTCTCAAACTCACTCAACTAGACAGTGCCCAACCAGACGTATCACATGCCGGCGGAATAACTGATGTAATAAAAATTGCTTCGATGGTAGACGCTTACGATATCGCGTTGGCTCCCCACTCTCCGCTCGGGCCGATTTCTCTGGCAGCCAGTCTTCATATTGACGCTGTCGCACCGAACGCAATTGTTCAGGGACAACTACTCTATCGTCCTGAAGCTCCAAATTATCTTCAAGACAGTTCTTATTTCGAATATGATTCAGAAGGTTATATTGAATTCCAAGATGCACCAGGCCTGGGTATTTCCCCGTTCTTAATGAAATTGAAGAAGCAGAAGCTTGTGACACGTGGGTAGTACCACAGTGGTCACATCCGGATAGTAGTGTCGCGGAGTGGTAATTGTTACTGATCTACAAAGTAAAGCCTCGATGCACTCGGCCTGTTCTGCCCTCCATCTAGTAGGCCTAAATTTTGTCGGACGAAATATGGTGGTTCCTGATTCCCACCTCGATGCTGAGAGTTATAGTCGTCGGCGTGGAGGGGGTTATATGGGATTTGCAATTGCGACAAAGATCGAAAGAATCGATGGTATGTTGGCCAAGCGCGGCCTTGACGAAGTGTGGTTCTGTCGACCGGCGAACTATAGCTGGCTGACTGGCGGCGACCCGGTCGTCGACGCGACCAGCGACGTCGGCGTCACAGCGGTCGGCGTTGGCCCTGACGGCGTGCGTGTGATCGCGCCGAACAACGAATGCCGCCGCATCCTTGACGAAGAACTCCCCGCGCTCGATGAGGCTGGTGTCGACCCTGACGTGACGGAGTACGAGTGGTACGAGGCGTCGCTCCGAGAATCCGTAGCCTTCCACCACCGCGGCTCGGCCGCCGCGGATGTCGACATCGCCGGGCTCAACCGATTCGAACCAATAAGTATGCGTGCGCCGATGCCAGCCGAGGAGCGCGAACGGTATCAGGACGCTTGCGAGGAGACGACGGCAGCCGTGGAGGCAGTCGCTCGGTCGCTGACTCCGGAGACGACCGAACGCGAAGCCGCTGCCGACCTCTCGCAGGCGCTCCTCGAACGTGGGTTCCGTGCACCGGTGGTCCTCGTCGGTGGTGGTGAACGCTCCCAGCGCTATCGCCACTACACGCCCCGTGACGACCGACTCGGTGAATTCGCCCACCTGACCGTCGTGTCGGAGCGCGGGGGCCACGACGTCGCGGTGACGCGAACCGTAACGTTCGACCCGCCGACCTGGTTACGGGAGCGTCACGACGCTGCTGGCCGTGTCGCAGCGACGGCGATCGCAGCGACGCGGGAAGCGGGTGTGGCGGAGGCGACTGCGGGCGACGTCTTCGACGCGATTGTCGAGGCGTACGACGAAGTCGGGTTCGAGGGCGAGTGGCAGGCCCACCACCAGGGCGGTGCCATTGGCTATGCGACTCGTGAGTGGGTCGCCACGCCGGACGCATCAGAAACTGTCGAGGTTCCGATGCCGTTCGCGTGGAATCCGACAGTACAGGGCGCGAAGTGCGAAGATACGGTCTTCGTTACCGAAGGGGACACTAAAGTGTTGACCGAGACCAGTGATTGGCCAACGACGAAGTACGAGGCGATTGGGTACGACAACACTGTAACCCTCCATGACCCGCTCCCAGTCGAATAACCTCGAGTGATAGACAAACAACGACAAATCTTTAGTCGACTGTCGAACAACCGGGGCACATGCGCTGGAAGTGCCCTCAGTGCAGCAGCAACGTTACACGAGAACATGGCTCACTTGTCTGCCGAGACTGCGGCTACGCCCCGCGACACGGTGCCGACTAATTTGACGGTCTACGAAAATCCTATCCCGACAGTGGAGCCGACGACGGCAGATTACTGAGGATCCACAGCCTGATCTATGGGGTAATCAGTAGGTTGCGTCGCGGATGTCGTCGTCGAGATCGTCGAATTGGTCGAGATAACTCAGCCGTTCCTCGCGTAGCCCAGCCTGCGCAGTGACGAAGTCATCGACTCGGTCGGGCACGCAGAACTGCTCAATCTCAATACCCGGCACGTCACTGGGCACAGTAAGGTCAAGGTCGTCGTCGTAGGTCCATTCGATGCTCCCGCGAGCGACCCCTTCAAGGATGGAGACCGTTTCCTCGACGCCAACGTCCGCAGGGTCGTCGGTGCCGACAGCGCCGGTATTGATGACATAGCACTCAACATCGAGGTCCGCGATGAGGTCCCGGAAGCGGTTGCCCTCCGCGCCCTCCGAGCCGACAATAAAGGGATTCGTGCCGACGACACGGATCGATTCACCTGCTTTAGAGGGGTCGCCAGCGCTCGTTTCGATGGATTCACCGAGCATGAACGCAACGGCGGCCTGCTCGTCGCTGAGGCGTGCGACCGGCGGCATCAGCGGATTGCGCGTGATGAAGAATACTTGATCGACGCGTTCGAGATCGATGCCGTCAGCGGAGCTTTCGAGATGGTCGCGTTTGACGACCGCACGGGCGTTGCGGCCGTAGCGCGGTTCCTCGAAGTGGACGGTGCCGTCGTCGTCGACAGCGACGTTCTCTAAGACCGCGCTCTCGTCGGTTGCAGCGTCGTGGAGTTCGGGCTGCTCGTCGCTATCGAGACCAATCGTTTTGATGTAAAGACCGCCGCCCTCACTGCCCGCAACCGTCCCCGAAGGAAGGAGCGCGCAGACGTCGTCCTGAATCATCTCGACGCCCTCCGGGTCATCGAGCCACAATCCATGGCTGGTCAGCGTCGACTTCCCCGTTCCAGAGAGCCCGAGGAAGAGTTGACCGACCTCACGGCTGCCCTGATCGTCGTCGAGGGTGACGCGCTTGCTCCCAGCGTGGAGGCCGAGTCCTCCCTGTTCTTTCGCGCGCAGCATGAACAACCGCAGGAACGACTTCTTCGCCTCACCCGTGTAGTCGCTTCCCAGGACCGTCGTCAGTCCTTCGTCCGGGAGCACCCGGATACGGGGCTCGTTGGTGGCGTCGGGGAGTTGGACGGTGACGAAGTCCGGCTCTTTTCCCTCGGCGGGTTCGAGGAGTTTCGCCCAAGAGAGCGCGATGCGACCATATTCTTTGGGGAGGAACAGCCGGCAGACGTACGAGGAATCAGGATGGCGGCCGACCACCCGATCGACACAAATCACGTCGTTGCTGGGGTCGTTCACCCAGTCGAGGCCTTGCTCGAAGACGGTGAAGTCGTCTTCGCCGAAGTTGGCGTCGACGACGTTTTTGGTTCGGTCAGCACTGCGCGAGCGGTACTCGCTGACATACGACGCCGAACCGTACTCGGTGGTCGACTCCAACGACGAGGAGAACTCGCGAAGCGCGTCCAGTGACGGATTATACGTGATGTGCTCAGCTAACTCTGGATCTGGATACGCCGCTGGTGTCGGCCATTCACTAACTCCCACCATTCTACGAGGTACTCAGTCGGATTGTTTCATAAGTGTGTTGAACCTGATGGCGGATACCGGCATGGTTCACTCACATCCGTGTACAATTACTTCGTCGTGTGCGGGCACGTCCTCCGGCGTGCCGAGACAGGTTTCCAGGATACCATCATTTTACCGGGCCGTGGGACTCGTCACGCACTACGCATTGACCCCGAACATGCAGTTAATATATGTTTAATAATATATTTTTCATCCATTATCTGTCTATTCTGCCACCGGAGATACGGAATTGTTGCTATACACACCCTGAATTGTACTAATATTACAATATTCTTGCGGTATTTTGGTAACCTATTAGACGCCTACTTTGTGGGAACAATATTCCATATTTTGCGCATGTAGACCCAACTCTCGGCGGAGTAGCGGGGGCGGGGAGTATCCGGTTTGAATAAGTAAATTCGTGGAATAGATTCTTCAAGTCGGGTTTTAGCAGCGAAAGACGATACACTTGAGAAGTCGTATATCGTTTCAAGGGGACATGAAAGCCATCTGCTGACTCAAGCCGGTTCCAGCCAAACAGTGCAACGATAAACTCGATCTTGACCAAGATATATTGTATAATATACTCAATACTGTGCTAACAGGTTTGCTAATCTCTTCGTCAATTAAGAACGCCAGATTGCCACAACCGCAAATGTAGATTATGACAATCACTCGAAATATTATACTCGGAAGTGCCATAAAAGCGCTCTACGGCCGGATAATTCCATTAATGTCTTAGTAAGAAAAGAGGTATCAGCGCTAAACCAACCATACTCCCAACCTCGAATACGCCAATAACTCAGCAAGAAGACTATCCTTGTATAGTATAATTTATACTATACAGTATGGACTCCAGCTGTGTCTAGTTCTAGCGTTCAAGGATCGTTCCGCTCGCCCCGACTGCGATGTGCGGGTGACCGAGTGCAATCGCGTGGAGGTTTTGGCCAGTGGGCCAAGTTTGGGTCCACAAGTCGAACCAGCGCGCAAGCGTCCGGAGCGGCGGTGTGTCGTAGCCCGTTCGGTGTAAGACTGTCCCGCTCGCGCCGACTGCATGGACACAGCCACACGCCTCAACTTCAACGTCATGTAGCGCTGTATTCGCCGCTGATTCCTGCTCCCACTCGCCATCTGAGCCAATAACGACCATTCCACTAGACCCCACGAGCACGACAGTCTCAGAACTCCGCATCGCAATATCGGTGAGTGTCTCGTCAAACGAAGGTGTGTCAACTTCGGGCCACGTTTCGCCGTCAGTTGTCTTGAATATCGAGCCGTTCTGATCGACGAGGAAGCCGGTCGAGCCAGACACGGCCACGGCAGAGATTTCTGCCCCACTCCCAGGGGTCGTGTGCGTCCACGTGCCAGGTTCGCCGTTCTGTTCGGAGATGTGGATTTTCCCGGATGCATCGACGAGGTAGATGGTTGCGTCCCCCGCAGACCCAGTAATGGCGATATCGGTGAACGCGTTCGTCACGTCGTCGGGAGCATTCCGTGAGGTGAACGATTCTGTCGACGGGTCGTATTCGGCGACTGTTCCACTGGCACCAGCGACCCAGAGGCGCTCTCCATTCTGTGTAGTCGTGGCACTCGAGAGATTGTTCCCGTTTCCTGCTGGTCCGGATTCGGTGACGAGCGTCCAACCGTCCTCAGTTCGTTCGAGAACGACGCCGCCAGCACCGACCGCGAACGTCCCTGCATCGGTCCGAGTGACGTCGTATAGCGTTCGCTGTGTCGGCGTATCGACGGCTTCCCAACCATCTTCGTGCGTTTGTGACTGTGCGGTGCTTCGACTGAGTGCTGTCGGGGCAACCGCCACACCTGTCAGACGAAGGAACGTGCGGCGGGTACGGTCGGGCATGTCACATGGGGTTTGCCGACGTAGCGAAAAGTGTTCTGTGGCCGCTTCGTACAGACGACGCCCGTTCTGCCGGGGAGTGCTTGCGTCGCGACGATGTCGTTCCCCGTCCCCGGGGACTTCAAACTCGTCGACCACGCCCTCTCACGCGTCGCCCGCAAAGGCGCGATGGCGGTCGTTACCGCCGAAGGCCCTGAAGATCACTCCATCTATAATCCCAGCGGGTGAACCCCCTCGGGCTCGTCTCCGAGGCTTCGGGTAAATATTCCGGCTATTTCCGTGCCCGTAGTCCGCGGCCCACGCTAGTCCAAAACGAACACTGCGGGTCGTAGCTGGAAACGGAGTGAGCCACCGAAGAAATCTTCCGGATTGGTAATCATCTGGTTGCTATGACGAAAGCAATTGAACCAGTCGACAGCACAGTTCTGGACCGATTGGAGCGGTGTTCGACGGCTGCGATTGCCGACACGAAACACGAGGACGTCACGGTGATGGCCACTGGAATTGAACCGGTCAGTATTGATGGCGCGGTTGCCGGACCAGTACGAACGGTGACGCTCGACCCGACGGCGCTTTCGGCGCCGGTACAAACGCTCGATGCCGCGCACGAAGACGAACTCATCGTAGTCGATGCCGGCAGTACTGCGGAAGCGGTGTGGGGCGAGTTGCTCTCGACGTATGCGGAAGAAGTCGGCGTACGGGGACTAGTGACGAATGGTGCGGTACGGGACGTAGGTGAAGTCCGAGATCTTGGCTTTCCAATTTTTGCAGGCGGGGTAACGCCGCGGGGGCCCAGCAGCAACGAAGAAGCGGCACAAAACGAGCAAGTGACAGTCGGCGGCGCACTCGTCGCGCCGGGTGATGTGGTCGTCGGTGACGACACTGGCGTGGTCGTAATCGAACACGATGTCGTTGAGGAGGTTGCTGCAGCCGCCGAAGCGATCGCCGAGACGGAACGAGAAGTCGAACGGTTGATTGGGGAGAGACGGTCCCTCGAAGAGGCCTTTGAGGTCGCCGGATTGTGATTTTATAGGAACAAGGGCACTGGCGGCAATTTTTGAGAGGATGGTCGATTTCGGCTGGTTTGTATGGTTCTCTTTGGTTTCACGCCGATTCTAGGTTGTCAAATCAAACCAAGTTAATAATCATCGGGTATTTTTACAAACGCAGGAATTATTTTGTTGCATTCTATTGGTAGTGGTATGAGCACAACTGGCATGGGCGAAGAGACGATTGACGCACTCGAAGATCTTCCACCAAGCGCAAAACTCGTCGCGAAAGTTCTCGAATACAACGAGTGGCTCACCCAGAGCGAACTCGCCGAAGAAACCCTCCTTCCGGACCGTACCGTTCGGTACGCGCTCACTCGCCTCGAAGAACAGGACATCGTTGAATCCCGCTTTTCGTTCTCTGACGCCCGCAAACAAGTATACAAGCTCGCCTAGATCGCAACTCCGCAACAACCCCTCGGAGATAATCCGGGATTCGTGAATTGACGCACTAGCCTACCGCTTGACCTCCGCCTGAAGACGGAGGTATGTGCTATCGGTCTGTATCACTCCCGAGTAAGCGAACCCACCCCTAAAGGGGTGGGCTTTCAGCGTGGACTCCCGCTCTGGCCGACACTGTCGGCAGGAGGGTCATACGCTCCGTTCGCGTTCACCGTCCCGCTGTTCAAGCGCACGCCTACGGGTGCGCCTCCACCGGCCCCAGTTTGGGTCCGGCGGAGATACCGCAAACCAATATTTTTCGCGGCGTTGTAGTCGGCGTGATTCTCGTAGCCACACTTCAGACACTCGAAGTCCTCACTCTCACGATTGTCCGGGTGCGTGAACCCACACTCCGAGCACCGACGACTCGTGTTCTCCGGATCAACCTGCTCTACATTGATATCGTATTCTTCGGCTTTGTATTCGATGTATTCGTAGAGGCGGTTGAACGCCCACTTGTGCCCCCAGGACGCGCCGGTACGCTCACGAATGTCGGTCAGATCTTCAAACGCGATTACTGAGCACTCGTTCTCACGGGCTTCTGCGACGAGTTCGTTGCTAATCCGGTGGAGTGTGAGTTTGAACCGCCCTTCCTCTTTGCGACCGACCGATTGGATGTTCTCGTGTGCCCACCGTGTGCCGTGTTCCTGTAAGTCACCACGGCGGTTCTCGTATTCGCGCCGCCAGTGGTCGAACTCCTCACCCGTCCAGAACGTGCCAGTTGAAGCAACTGCAAGATTGGTTACGCCGAGGTCAACCCCGAGAACTGTTCTGTTCTCGGTGGTTTCCTGTTCTGGCGTGTCAGACTCCACGTCCGTTTTGCAGTGGATGTGAAGCATCCAGTTGCCGTTCGTGTAGTGTAGCTCCGCGCCCGTGGTTTCGTACTCCTCGGAGAAGAAGTATTCAGCGTGGGGCGTCTCTCGTTCCTCGTCGGGAAGCACGTAGTCGGCTTCGATGCGACCGTCAACTGTTGCCAGCGACACGTAGTCGTCGTGGAACGTCGCAGTGCGGTGGTCGTAGACGAGGTGGGGACTGGTAAAGTAGGGCATCGATGCCTTCTTGCCCCGTTTCCACTTCGCGAGGACGCTCTTGGCGGCGTCAGCGGCCTTGTTGCGAGCGGCTTGGACGTGATTGCTGTGTAACGGTGTTTCCTCGCGCACGTCCTCGTAGGTGTCGTCGTGGAGCGTGGTCTTGCTCGTCGTGACGAAATCGCCCTCGAAGGCGTGGCGCGTCACGTAGTTAGCGGCCCACAGGAACTCGTCGACGGTGTCTTCGAGGAGTGCGGCGCTATGGCTGTCCACGTCGAGTTTGACGGGAACAGTACGCCGCTTCTCCATACCTCATATGTCTGCTTGATGGTTCAAAAATGCTGGGAGTCAGCCCTGTGGCGGTGTTCAGATAAGGATGAAGAGTGAGGGGCACTGTTCAGATTGAGTGATTTTGGATGAAGGCGGTGGTTTGGAGCCATGTTTCGACGGTTGCTGGCTGAGCGTGCCGGAAATGATTACTAAACTGGTTGGTTCTTCGTTTTAATTTTTTGAAGATACGTTCTGCAGCGTTCCGCTTCCCATGTGTTTCATGTCGGAAGCGGAGGCCGTGGCGATGGAGTGCAGCTTGCAGCCACGGCGCTCCATCGACCAAGAATGTTGCCTCCTCGACGTGATGTTTCTCGCGGAGTTCACGGAGAAACATCTCAGTAAGAGCTTGTGTTCGTGTCGTAAACAGTCTGACGTGGAGGTATTGGTTGGTTGCTGGGTCGACAGCGGCATACAGCCAGTAGCGCTGTCCGTTGAGTCCGATTACAGTTTCGTCGATCGCAACGTGATCCGGGTTCTTTCCGTCAGTCGGCTGTAAGCCGGCTTTCTGAGCGCAATTATGGACGGTTGACCGAGCGCGCTTGACACCGAACGTATCGAGAATTGAGACGGTATCCGAAAGTGATAATCCAGCCGCATGGAGATGGATACCGAGCTTCATCAGCTCGCGCGGTGTCTCCTCACGCTCCACAAACGCTCACTCAATCCAGTCATTACCACCGCTGAGGCGGCTGATTTCTGGCATAGGCACCAAAAAATTCTGCCGCCTCGTCCTTCAATCCTAATCTGAACAGTGCCCCGTTCTCCCATCCAGAACATTTTACCCGAAATACGTAGTTAGTACCTAGTATGGACGTCAAACATCCGGTGCGGACGACCGAGAAGACCCTCGCCCTGATCGAAGAATTGAGGAACCGGGGACCCTGCGGCGTGACGGAGCTCACTCAGGGCCTAGATATGGGGAAGAGCGCGGTCCACAACCATCTCACAACTCTCCAGAAACACGGCTATGTCCTCAAAACCGGAGACGAGTACCAACTCGGCCTGAAGTTCCTCGAAGTCGGGGGTTCCATGCGGAAGTCCATGGAGTTCTATCAGATTGCCGAGCCCGAGGTAAAGTCGCTCGCGAACGAGACCGGCGAACTCGCGAACCTGCTCGTCGAGGAGCAAGGAATGGGCGTCTATCTGATGCGGTCGAAGGGCGAGGAAGCCGTCGATCTCGACACCTATGCCGGGCGCCGGACGAACCTCCACACGACCGCGCTGGGGAAGGCGATTCTCGCTCACCTCCCCGACGAGCGAGTCGAGGAAATTATCGAGCACCGCGGACTGGAACGGAAAACGCCGCGCAGTATTGGGTCGCGCGAGGAACTGTTTGAGGGACTGGACGTGGTTCGTGACCGTGGGTACGCCATCGACGATGGCGAACGTCTCGAAGGACTGCGCTGTATCGCGGCCCCGGTCAAGGACTCCACGGACAAGGTGCTTGGTGCCATCAGCGTCTCTGCGCCTGCAAGCCGCGTCAGTGACGAGGACCTGCACGGGGAATTCCCCGAACGCGTACTCAGCGCAGCGAACGTCATCGAATTAAATATCAACTACTAAATAATTATTATAGGTATTAGAATATTTTCTCTCTCTTTTCTGCGTCGTTACCTGGGCGTTTCGGGAGCGTGGTCGCCCTGTTGTTCGAGGATATCGAGAGTTCGTTTGCGAACTCGACGGTCCGCCGCGGGAGCCCGTATCGCTCCGTGCCCAAGTCGTAGTCACGCAGCTCCGCCACCGTCTCCGGTGTGTGCGGAAGCGTCGTCGCCGTCTCGCGAACGTCGATTTCCAGCACGCCCTCGTCTGTATCTAGCCACGGCTGCTTGCGCTGTTTCTGGTCGTACTCGATTGGATGCGTGTCGCCACCCATCGCAGCGACGACGTCATCGACACTCCCGATTTCGACGTGGTCGACAGCGTCCTCGGCGACGAGGAAGAGCGTGTCGTCCTCGACGACCGGCTCGTAACGTGTCATATCCCGACGTTAGCCTGCTCGCTCCTGTTGGCGCTGAAAAATACGCATCGGTCGTCACCGCGACCCGCTAGTACAGCCGCGTTAGCCACGACGAGCGGGCCGCTGGCAACGACGACCGATTACCGGTAATTGCGGGATTTGGGGCGAGATTCAGTAACACATCCAAAGTTTTACTACCGGGTTGCGAAATATAAGGATGGAAATGGTCGATCACGCGAAGCTCCGCGACCCGAACGCGGAGTACACCATGCGGGACCTCTCCGCAGAGACGATGGGCATCTCCAACGAGCGGGGCGGTGTCCGCGACGCGGAGATTACGGACGTACAGACGACAATGGTTGACGGCAACTACCCGTGGATTCTGGTTCGCGTCTACACCGACGCGGGCGTCGTCGGCACCGGTGAATCCTACTGGGGTGGAGGCGACACCGCCATCATCGAGCGGATGAAGCCGTTCCTCGTCGGGGAGAACCCCCTCGACATCGACCGGCTCTACGAACACCTCATCCAGAAGATGAGTGGCGAGGGCTCCATCTCGGGGAAAGTCGTCTCCGCCATCTCCGGCATCGAAATCGCGCTCCACGACGCAGCTGGCAAGCTCCTCGACGTTCCGGCCTACCAGCTCGTCGGTGGGAAGTACCGCGACGAGGTCCGCGTCTACTGTGACCTCCACACCGAGAACGAGGCCGACCCGCAGGCGTGCGCCGCCGAAGCCGAACGCGTCGTCGAGAACCTCGGCTACGACGCCATCAAATTCGACCTCGACGTCCCCTCCGGCCACGAGAAGGACCGCGCGAATCGCCACCTTCGCAACCCCGAAATCGACCATAAGGTCGAAATCGTCAAAGCGACCACCGAGGCCGTCGGCGACAAGGCGGACGTCGCCTTCGACTGCCACTGGGCGTTCACCGGTGGCTCGGCGAAGCGCCTCGCCAGCGAACTCGAGGAGTACGACGTCTGGTGGCTCGAAGACCCCGTCCCGCCGGAGAACCACGAGGTCCAAGAGCAGGTGACGAAGTCCACAACGACGCCCATCGCGGTCGGCGAGAACGTCTACCGGAAGCACGGCCAGCGGACGCTGCTGGAGCCCCAGGCCGTGGACATCGTCGCGCCGGACCTGCCGCGCGTCGGCGGGATGCGCGAGACCCGCAAGATTGCAGACCTCGCGGACATGTACTACATCCCCGTGGCGATGCACAACGTTTCCTCGCCCATCGGGACGATGGCGTCCGCGCACGTCGGCGCTGCCATCCCGAATTCGCTGGCGCTGGAGTACCACTCCTACGAGCTCGGCTGGTGGGAGGATCTGGTCGAACAGGACGAACTCATCGAAGAGGGCCGCATGGAAATTCCCGAGGAGCCGGGTCTCGGCCTGACGCTCAACTTCGACGCCATCGAGGACCACATGGTCGAAGGCGAAACGCTGTTCGACGAGGCCTAGATTCGTCGAGCACGGGACACCGGATCCCGAGCGGCCGACACGTAACCCTCTGACTCACGCGACCGGCCCATGACTCGGATCGGTAACGCGTTGAAGCCCGTTCGGTGGACTTCGCAATACGCCACTTCATCGTGCGATCGCGTCTGTCCGACAACCGAGTATTATCAGTGAGTTCACGGGCAGGGCGGCGTTACTCTTTTAACTACATCGGTGTATCAACGAGTATGCGGTACTACCGACTCCCTAGTAGAGAGCAGAGAACGGACTCGGACTCGCTCGTCGTCGTCGACGGGGAAGACGACGCATACAACCTGACGACGGCGTCCGACGACCTCGGTTCGTTCACCGAACTCGCACGCGCGGCAAACGCCAGCGACCGAACCATCGACGCCATCGCGCGCGATCGCATTCCCGACGCCGACCAGTTCGAACTGGACCGCACCGATCGGGACGCGCTACTCCCGGTCGTCCCCGACGAGGTCTGGGCGGCGGGCGTCACGTACAGCATCAGCGAGGAAGCGCGGAAGGCCGAGAGCGGGAAACCAGAGGTATACATCGACGTCTATGACAGCGACCGACCGGAGCTGTTCCTGAAGGCGACACCCTCCCGGACCGTCGGCCCGAACGAAGCCATTGGGGTGCGCGGTGACTCTGACTGGAACGTCCCCGAGCCCGAACTCGGCGTCGTCCTGCACCGCGAGGAAGTCGTCGGCTACACCATCGGCAACGATGTGTCCAGCCGGGACATCGAAGGTGAGAATCCGCTGTATCTCCCGCAAGCGAAGGTGTACGACCGTTGCTGCTCGCTGGGCCCCTGCGTCGCAACCGGCGACGTCATCGAGGACCCACACGACCTGGGGATGTCGCTGACCATCGAGCGCGACGGCGAGGTCGTCTTCGAGGACGAGACCACGACTGCGGAGATGGCGACGACCTGCGAGACGCTCGTGAAGTACCTTCGCCGCCATAATAATCTCCCGGAGACGCTGGTGTTGCTCACCGGCACTGCGCTCGTGCCGCCGGACACGTTCACTCTTAGGGAGGGCGACAAGGTCACTATCGACATCGACCATATCGGCGAACTCGTCAACGACACCATTGTCGTCTAACTCACTGTGAGAAGGTTCCCGAACTAGATCAGAATGTTCTCGAATAGAGAACGTTATATCCAGCAGAGATAACAAAAGCTGCTCGCAGAAAACGACTGTAGTGGTCTGCTAAGTCGTAATGTTGCTTAATGAAGCCCGAAATCCGTGAAATCGAACGCCCGAAAGGATTCTACTATAGAGAATGATGCTTGAGGGTTGTGGCCAAGATTACCGAATACAACCAGTTATTTGATAATATAATGTAAATTCGACCTTAGAAAGGTACTATCTGCCGAGATCGCACTAGCCGGAATTATTAATCATTGGGGCTGAGTATGGTACCATAGACAACGAGACTAACGCCTCCAACTGGACGGTGGCGATTACACCAATACATTTGTAATGATCGGGCAAGTAGTTCGTTGCATGAGTGACTCTCCATCGCGGCCCAACAGCAAGGTCGCACGCGTCATCGAGAAGTACGACCTTGGCGGCATGGGCGAACAACTCGAAGTAGCCTGGACGGGCGAACACGGCGAGCGAACGAGCCTACGCGACCTCGCCGACGAGTTCAACCGCGCAGTACTGGACGCAGCCATCCGGCGCTCAGACGGCAGTATCTCCGAGACAGACCTCCAGAGTGCTTACCAGACACTCACGGGAAACGACGTTTCCAGCGGCGACCGGATGCGGAAGCAGCGCGAACTCGAAGCGATGGGCGTCGACGCCGACGCCGTCCAGTCCGACTTCGTCACGCACCAGGCAATCCACACGTACCTCACGGAGTACCGCGAGGCCGAACTTCCCGACCAGTCTGGTGACCCCAACCAGAAAGCAGAGATGCTCGAACGCCTCCAGGGCCGCACCTCAGCCGTCACTGACTCGACCATCGAAGGGTTAGTGTCCAGCGGCGAACTCAGCGAGCGTGACTACGACGTTATCGTCGACGTGCGCGTGTTTTGTGGGGATTGTGGAACCGACTATGCCGCCGGCGAACTGCTCCGGCAGGGCGGCTGCGACTGTGGCGAGGCGTGAGGAACCTGAGGGTGACAACACTTAAGCCGTAGCCCCTTATCATACGTAACTAATGGCATCACAGCAGCCTGTCGAACGTGACGTCCGCGTTCACGCTCGCAACATCGGTGGTATCGACGAGGCCGAAGTCTCGCTCCCCCCGGGTGTGACCGTGCTCACCGGCCGAAACGCGACCAACAGAACGTCGTTCCTCCAGGCGATTATGGCGGGTCTGGGTAGCGAGCGCGCCTCCCTGAAAGGCGACGCCGACGAGGGTGAAGTCGAACTGCAGGTTGGCGACGAAACCTACACCCGAACACTCACGCGAAGCGGCGACACCGTCGTCTACGGCGGCGACCCCTACCTCGACGACCCGCTCGTCGCCGACCAGTTCGCGTTCCTCCTCGAAAACACCGAAGTCCGCCGCGCCGTCGCGCGCGGCGACGATCTCCGTGAGATCATCATGGACCCGGTTGACACCGAGGAAATCGAGTCCCAGATCCGCGAACTCGAAAACGAGAAACGCGACCTCGACAACCAGATCAAGGAGCTCGAGCGAATCGAGCACGAGCTCCCGGAACTCGAAGCCGAAAAACAAACCCTCGAAGCGGATCTCGAAGAAGCGCGCGAAGAGCTCGCCGACGTCGAGGCCGAAATCGAGGAAAAAGACGTCAGTCTCGAACAGAGCCGCTCCCAGAAGGAAGCCATCGAGGAGGCCTTCGAGGCACTGCGGGACGCCCAATCCGACCTCGAAGATGTCGAGTTCGAACTCGAAACCGAACAGCAGACCCTCGAAGACCTCCGTGACGAGCGCGACCAGCTTGAAGCCGAACTTGACGACGTCGACGAGCACAATGAGAACCCCGACCGACTCGCCGGTCGCATCGACGAACTCCGTGAGCGCAAGCGAGCGCTCGACGACACGATCAGCCAGCTCGGCAGCGTCATCAGCTTCAACGAGGAGATGCTCGATGGAGAAGGCCTAGACCTCGACGAGTTCGGTGACGATACCGATGCCGACCCGACCCAACAACTCCTCGGTGAGGCCGAGGACGTCGTCTGCTGGACGTGTGGCTCCGAGGTCGAGCGCGACAGCATCGAGGGGACTGTCGACCACCTCCGGGACCTCCGTGCGGAGAAACTCGACGAGCGTAGCGACCTCGACGCGCAAATCGACGAGCTCTCGTCGACTCGCTCGGAGATTCAGCGACAGCAGCGCGAACGCGAGCGCACGGAGCGACGCCTCTCGGAGGTCGAGAACGAAATCGAGGCCACCGAGAAGCGTATCGACTCTCTGGAGGATTCCCTTGAAGAGCAGCGCGAGGAAGTCCAGCGCCTCGAAGCCGAGACCGAGGACGCCGGCACGGGCGGCGACTACGACGAAGTGCTGGAACTCCACCGCAAGTCCAACGAAGTCGAACTCCGCGTCGACCGCTTGGAGAGCGACCTCGCGGACGTCGAATCCAGTATCGCCGACCACGAGGAGACGCTGGGCGAGCGCGACGAACTGGCCGAGCGCCGCGACGAAATCGACGACGAACTCACCGACCTCCGGACGAAAGTCGACCGCATCGAGGCCGAAGCCGTCGAGGAGTTCAATGACCACATGGAGTCCGTGCTCGCAGTGCTGGAGTACGACAACATCGAGCGCATCTGGGTCGAGCGCCGCGAACGCGAGGTCCGCGAGGGCCGCCGCAAGGTCGAGAAGACCACCTTCGACCTCCACATCATCCGCGCGACCGACGACGGTACATCCTACCGGGACACCATCGACCACCTCTCCGAGAGTGAGCGCGAAGTGACTGGACTCGTGTTCGCGCTGGCAGGCTACCTCGTCCACGAAGTCTACGAAGACGTCCCGTTCATGGTGCTGGACTCCCTGGAAGCCATCGACTCCGACCGCATCGCACGCGTCGTGGAGTACTTCAGCGACTACGCTGACTACCTCACCGTCGCACTGCTCCCGGAGGACGCCCAGGCGCTCGACGACGACTACGCCTACGTCGAGCAGATCGACTAACGGTCGCATCCCCGTTCGACGGCTTCGTGATCGGGACGGAAAATCCGCGTTCGCCACCTGTTCGAATGGCGCTATTCGAATTGGCTATTGCTGTTATATGAGACTGGTAGTTCATTGTTTCTATAAATTTTATTATCTGCCTTACTTCGACATCGTGTCGCGTATTCCGGACGAAGGTTCGAGACCGTGGTTCAGAGTTTAGACAGACCAGTTTCGTGCGAATTAGCCATACCAACCCCATACGAGTGCATCTATGGGTTTCGCTTTGTCGGAAGTGTGTGGTAGTTTTCTATATCTCAATACCGGATTGATTTCCGTTATCAGCCAGAAATCGAGTTATTAGGCATTTAACTCCCTTATACTGGCTACTCGCCGAGTGAATCGTCACTATTGCCCGATAAATGTCTGATACCAATTACGAACCGCGAAACCTCTTTCAAAATAGCAGAACAACCATAATTAGAGAATATATCTAATTCTGGTATTTTTTCTTCGTCAAGACTGCCCGCCGGGTCGTGCGAACAACGCAATCGCCATCAGTACGGACCCCGCGACGATGGTGGTGCTGGACCAGACGAGTAGTTGTTGCGTCGTGCCGGGAGCAGTAGCGGCGAGGTCGACGAACACTCGGACGTCGACCGCCACGACGAGCACTGCACCCACGACGTCGAAGACGAGGTCGTAGGCAGTATCTTGCCAGCCATAGTATACCAGCACAGGTTCGACGTCGTAGCGGTCGCCGAGGGCTCGCGCGACGAGCTCACCGAGTTCCCAGCAGACGCCGGCGACGACAGTGTAGCCGACTGCTGCGACGGCGACGACAGCGGTGGAAACAGTGTCACCGATAGTAACGAGCAGGCCGGCGTAAACGAGCGCCGTCAAAAGCGCCGCCGAAAGGGCGTGCGTTAGGTGGTCCCACCACCAAACCGAGTCGTAGGGGCCGAGCATCCCGATAGAGTGGAGGAGCCCGGCAACTGCCGTCCAGAACGCGAGTTCCGGGGCGACGAAGCCACGCTGGCCGAACTCGAATCCGGCAGCAGCGGCGACCGCGACTCCGGCGACGCCGAGCGAGACGGCGGCGTTGACGGCTGCTGCGACGTTTTTACGACGTACGGCGAGCGCGAGCACGAACGCAATCGCGCCGAGCAGCGCGGTCAAGAGTGCAATCGCAGCGCTGTTCATGGAATTCGGAACACCGATGCGCGGAAGATGGCGTCAGTCCGATAAGACTCTTTGGACCATATCCATCCACCCGCCGACGCCACGCGTATATGGGGCTGCGGCACCTATGATGACGTATCTTGCACTCGGACTCCGCCAGTCTCTACAAGGCACCCCGAACGAACGTCTCCCAGAATCAGGGGAAGTTCCGCATCCACCTCAACTTCCCCGGGCGAAACCTTCGGGACCACGAAGACCACGGCTACGGACCGCTCGCAACCGTCGTAGAGTCGTTTATGGATCCGGATACACTGATTTCGATGCACCAACACCGCAACGAGGAAATCATCTCGTGGGTGCCCGAGGGCGTGATGCGCCACGATGACGGCGAGGGCAACAAACTCGTCACCGACCCCGAACACCTGATGGTGATGGGGTCCGGCAGCGGCTTCTGGCACGAGGAGCGCACGCTCACCGACGACCCGCCGCTGCGCATGCTCCAAATCTTCGTGCGGCCCCACAGCCTCGATCTCCCAGCGACCATCCAACACGAACCTATCCCCGACCCCGTGGCCAACGAGTGGCGTCACCTCTTCGGCCCCGATACGTCAGACGCGCCCCTCACAGTGCGCAATACGGTAGACTTCTACGACGTCCGCCTCGACGCGGAGAGTAGTGTCGACCTCCCTTCGAAGGCGGGGCGAGACGTCTACTTCTACATCTTCAATGGCGAGGTCACGGCCGACAGCACCCACTTCGACACGACGGAAAGCGGCCTGCTCGTCGACGACGACACGGTCACAGTCACGGCAGAAACCGACGCAGTTCTCGTCGCATTCCTCGTCGACCCCGACGCCCCTGTCACGCGACAGGGAACAGTCGGTCGCTAGGAGCGGTCAAAACGACGCGATCGCTGACTCGTTTGGCGTTCAGTTGACGTCGACGATTTCGACGTCGAACTCCAGCGTCTTGCCGGCGAGTTCGTGGTTGAAGTCCACGCGAATCTCCTCCTCATCAGCGTGAACGATTTCGCCGACCTGGCCGTTCTGAGCTTCCAGGTACGCGCCCTCTTCGGGCGTCTGCCCGCCGAGCATCTCGCGGAGTTCGGCCGTCTCGAAGGACTGGACGTTCTCTTCGTCCCACTCGCCGTAGCCCTTCTCGGGCGGGATTTCGATGGTCGTGGACTCGCCCTGCTCGAGGCCCACGAGGCCTTCTTCCATGCCCTCGATGACTTGCTGTTCGCCGACGTCGAGCGTCAGCGGCGCGTACTCGCGCTCGCCCTCTGCCTCGGTCAGGCCCGCGTCCTCGGCGACGGCTTCACGCGAGGTGTCAAAGACGGTACCGTCGTCCATTCGACCAGTGTACTCCAGGGTCACAGAATCGCCGGTAGCGATTGTCATACCCGAATAAGTATCGACGCACCAATAATCCCTTTCATCGACGGACGCGCGACTACCGTTCGAGGACTGTGTGTCGTTCGAGCGCTACTGAGGAGTCGACGGCTGAAACCGTTGTCGTCGGCCAGTCACCAGTAACAGTCAGCGGTTCTATCTCCTCGTCCGTCACGAGAAAGAGATCTTCGCTCTTCGCGCCCTGTACTGTCGGGTTCCAGGCGTATGCCATCGGTAGTTCGACTGACTCGGTGCTCTCCGGCGTCGCAATCCACTCGCGGCCAGCGAACCCGGCGGCACCCCCCTGATGGTGGTGTTCCCACTCGCCAGCCCAGCCGAGCACCGCATACGCGTCCTGAATCGCCTCGAAGACATCGCCGGCCGTGCCACCCGTGCGGCCCACTTCCTGGGTCGCGGCGAGCGCGCTAGCCTCGACGCGCATTGCGTCGTGGGTGCGTTCCGTGAGCCACGTTGGCGCGTCGTCGAACGCGACGGTTCGCGTGCAGCTACTGAAGAGGCCGTCGCGGTGAGCAGTGACCGAGACGAGCGCGTAGCTGCCGAGTGGTTTGTCCTTCGGGGTGTAGTGC
Source organism: Halobacterium sp. KA-4 (assembly GCF_021028995.1). GTDB lineage: Archaea > Halobacteriota > Halobacteria > Halobacteriales > Halobacteriaceae > Halobacterium. The sequence continues at coordinate 21,333 of NZ_JAJJZG010000019.1, forward strand.
CGGTAGGCCTGCGCGCGCTCGTTTCCCCCGACGAGGACGACCGGCGCCGCGATACCCTGCGATTCGAGTCGGGTCCGTAGCGTCGTTGCCGCGTCGCGCTCCGTCGTTTCCGGCGAGAGGGAGCGAGCGACCGATTCCACTGCGTCCGCCACGTCGTGAGCGAGGTCGCGGTACGTCTCGATTTGGTCGGCCGTGAGTGGCTGGCGGAGCGGTGACGCGTCGACGGCTGCGAATCCTTCGACAGGGAAGTCCGCGGCCGCCGGTGTTGGGCTGACGGCGGCGACGGCGGCCGCGAGGTCGCGCTCGTACCACTGGTACGTCTGGATCGTGATGTCCTCGGGAAGTTCCTCTGCGCGAAGCCGAGGTGCTTCGATGTTATTCGTGACGACGGTCACCGTGTCGCCGTCGTATCCTACTGCTGCCTCGCCGATATCGCCCGTTCGGTCGACGATGTTATCCCCGCCCTCGGTGAGCCACGCGAACGAGTTCGGTCGCGCTAACCATACCGCTTCGTAGTCGGTGGACGCCAGATACGCGTCGAGACGCTTCATTACGGTCATATTATCCACTTATTGGTTGTCGTCGACGAATTTCTCGAAGCGGTCCAGGCCTTCTTCGAGATTCTCAAGGCTGTTGGCGAACGAGAGCCGAAGGTTGCCCGCGCCGCCCGGGCCGAAGCCGCTACCGGGCGTGAGGACGACGCCGTAGTCGTCGCAGAGTTCTTTGGCGATTTCGAAGTCGTCGCCGAGCTCGGAGACGTCGATGAACGCGTAGAACGCGCCGTCGGGCGTGGGCGCGGTGACGCCGTCAATGTCGGCGATTCGGTCAGCGACGTAGTTACGGCGTTCGAGGAACGCGTCGTACATCGCCTCGATTGGTTCTTGGTCGCCGGTGAGCGCTTCCGTGGCGGCCGCCTGTCCCACGCTGGACGGGCAGGCAGTCGTCGCCTCGTGAATCTTCGTCGTCTCCGAAATCAGGTGTTCGGGGCCGGCGAGCCAGCCGACGCGCCACCCGGTCATCGCGTACTGCTTGGAGACGGAGTCGACGACGAGCACGTTGTCAGTCTCCGCATCAGCGGCGAGACTGCGTGTCGGGCCGTCGTACGTCAGTCCCATGTAGACCTCGTCGGAGATGACCCACGCGTCGTGCTCAGCGGCAGCCTCGACGACCTCAAGCGCGGCGTCGCGGTCGAACACCTGGCTGGTCGGGTTCGCCGGCGAGTTCAGGACAACTGCAGCGGTGTCCTCGGTGATGGCGTCGCGAACGACGTCTACATCGAGTGCGTACCCTTCGTCCTCGTCAAGCGGGACGTTGACCGGCGTCGCGTCCGCAAGCTTCGCTTGCGCCTCGTAGTTCGGGTAGACCGGTGACGGAATGACAACCTCCTCGCCGTCTTCGGCGGTCGCGAGCAGCGCAAGGTGTAGTGCCTCCATGCCACCAACAGTCGCCATAATTTCGGACTCGGGGTCGAAAGATACGCTCCGCTCACGCTCGAACTTCTCCGCGACGGCTTCTCTGAACTCCAACGTCCCGGCGTTTGGCGAGTAGTGCGTCTCGCCACGCCGAGCCGCGTCGGCGGCCGCCTCGACGATGTGTTCAGGCGTGTCGAAGTCCGGTTCTCCCACCTCCAGTCGGACGAGATCGCCGTCGTGTTGCTCCGCGCGGTCGAACATCATGCGAATGCGCGAGCGTTCGACGCCCCGCACCCGCTCCGTGACGTCGGGCATGCTCGCACCGACACCACCCGACGGCATACGGCTGGCGGTTGCGGCGACCTGTGACTGACGGAGGCTCTGTGGCAGCAAACTAGGTGAATTGCGTCGGCTTTGCGTGCGGCTACGTCATTGGGCGAGTCGCTGCACCGGAACGCCCTGCTGGAAGCGCAACCATCCTCCGGGAGCAGCGAGAAGACAAGGTATGCGTGATTCAAACCGCGAGTGGGTGTTCGCCGAACGCCCCGAGGGCGAGCCAGACATGGATAGCTTCGAACTCCGCGAAAGTGACGTGCCGAGTCCGAAGCACGGCGAACTGCTCGTGCGCGTCCACAACCTCTCCGTGGACCCCTACATGCGAGGCCGGATGCGTGATGCCGAATCGTACGCAGAACCGTGGGACGTCGGCAATCCGATGGAGGGCGCTGTCGTCGGTGAGGTTGTCGAGAGCGAGAGCGACGCGTACGATGTCGGCGACCTCGTGACGGGCAACGGAACGTGGGCGGACTACAGCGTCCTCGACGCCGACAGTGTCGCCCCAGTGGACCCTTCGATCGCTGACCTGCCGGCGTATCTCGGTGTGCTCGGGATGCCCGGCCGGACCGCGTACTTCGGACTGTTGGAAGTCGGCGAACCCAAGCCCGGCGACACGGTCGTCGTGTCCGGGGCAGCGGGCGCGGTTGGCTCCGTTGTCGGCCAAATCGCGAAGCTCAACGGCTGTCGCGTCGTCGGGTTTGCGGGGTCCGATGAGAAAGTCGAGTGGCTCACCGACGACCTCGGGTTCGACGCCGCAATCAACTACAAGGACGTCGACGACTACCGCAGTGCACTCGACGACGCCGCACCCGGTGGTGTGGACGTCTACTTCGACAACGTCGGTGGCCCGATTACCGACGCCGTATTCACGAAGCTAAACCTCGACGCCCGCGTCGCCGTCTGCGGTCAGATCGCCCACTACAACGACGAGGGCGTGCCGACGGGCCCACGGAAGCTCCCGCAACTCATCGCACCGCGCGCGAAAGTACAGGGACTGCTCGTCGGCGACTACGCCACGCGATTCGGTGAGGCAAGCGAACAACTCGGCGAGTGGGTCGCGACCGGCGAGATTTCTCACCGGGAGACCGTCGTCGACGGCCTCGAAAACGCGCCCGACGCGTTCCTCGGCCTGTTCTCCGGGGACAACATCGGCAAGCAAGTCGTCAGCGTGGCCGACTCGGAATCCGAATAGCGCGGCACGCGGCCCGCGTCCCGATTAATCGATGAATTCTTCGATGCGTGCGAGCGCTTCCTTGAGGTCACCGAGCCCCGTCGCGTACGTGACCCGCAGGTGGCCCTCACCACCGGTGCCGAAGACGTCGCCCGGGACGACTGCGACGCCCTGTTCCTCGATGAGCGCTTCGGCGAACTCGCTGCTGTCGTCCCACGGGCACTCGGGGAAGACGTAGAACGCGCCCGACGCAGAGAAGCACTCGATGCCCATCTCCTCGAAGCGCGAGAGCACGAAGTTGCGGCGGCGGTCGTACTGCTCGCGCATCTCCGCGACCTCGTCCTCGCAGTTACGCAGCGCCTCGATAGCAGCATGCTGGGCGGTCGTGGGCGCGGACAGCATCGTATATTGGTGGATGCGGTTCATCGACTCGATGGCTTCCGGCGGGGCAAGCGCGTAGCCCAGCCGCAGTCCCGTCATCGCGTATGCCTTCGAGAACCCGTTGAACACGACCGTTCGCTCGCGCATCCCTGGCAGCGTCGCGATGGACGTGTGGTCGTGCTCGTAAGACAGCGCGGCGTAGATTTCGTCGGCGAACACGCGCAGGTCGTGCTCGCGGACGAAGTCCGCGACCGGCTCTAGTTCCTCGCGGGTCATCGTCGCGCCGGTCGGGTTGTTCGGGTAGCACAGCACCAGCGTATCCGCGTCGGCGGCACCTGATGCTTCGAGGACGTCGCGCGTAAGCTTGAATTCGTCCTCGCGGCGCGTCGGCACGTCAAGGACGTCAGCACCTGCGAGCCGCGCCGCCGGCACGTAGGAGAGATACGACGGCTGTGCGACCGCGACCGTGTCGCCGGGGTCGTGGAACGCGCGGAACGCGAGGTCGACCGCTTCGCTCGCGCCGGCGGTGACCAGCACTTCCTCGTCGGCGTCGTAGTCGAGGTCGTAGTTGTCGTCGACGTGCTCGACAATTTCCTCGCGGAGTTCGCGCAGCCCGCGGTTCGGCGTGTACGACGTCTGCCCGCGCTCCAGCGACGTGATAGCGGCGTCGCGGGCCGCCCACGGCGGCGCGAAGTCGGGTTCGCCGACGCCCAGCGAGATGATGTCATCCTGCTCTTCAGCGAGTTCGAAGTACCGCCGGATGCCGCTGGGCGGGACGGTTTCGAGGCGCTCGGACTCCTCGAAGCTCATGGCGAGACCGAGAGCCGGTCGTCGTCATCGCCGTCCTCGAACTCCACGCCACCCTCCTTGTACGTCTCCATAATGTAGTGGGTGACCGTCTGCGTAATCTCGGGGACGGGCGCGACCTGCTCGCTGATGAAGTTCGACACCTCGCTCATCGAATCGCCCTCAACGTCCATCGCGAAGTCGTAGTCACCGCTGACCAACCGCAGCCCCTCCACTTCGGGGAACTTCGCGAGGCGCTCGGCGATGTCGTCGTAGCCCGTCTCGCGGTCGAGCGTGACGTTCAACTCGACGGACGCCCGCACGCGCTCGGGCTCGATTTGATTCCGGTCGACGATGGCGCGATAGCCGCGCACGACGCCGTCGCTCTCTAACTCCCGGATGGTCGCTTCGACCTCCTCGACGTCGAGGCCGGTCTGCCGGGCCAGATCTTCGTTCGAGTAGCGCGCGTTCTCGCGCAACAACGGGAGTATCTTCTCGCGACTGCTCATGCCTACTCTCCACGGCATCACGACAAAAGGATTTCTCACCCACGGCAGAAACTGACACGCTCCCGAGACTGTTTACTGAGTCATCACCAGAACGGCTTTCCAAACCCGTCCCCTACCAGTAGTGAATGGACCGCCCGATTCGCGTGCTCCACGTCGACGACGAGCCGGGGTTCGCGGACCTCAGCGCGGATTTCCTCGTCCGCGAGGACGACCGATTCGTCGTGGAGACGGCGACGAGCACGCGGGCGGCGCTGGACGCACTTGCTGCCGACCCCTTCGACTGCGTCGTCAGCGACTACGACATGCCGGAGATGGACGGCATCGAATTCCTCGAAACAGTCCGCGAGGACCATCCCAACCTCCCGTTCGTGCTGTACACGGGGAAGGGCAGCGAGGAGGTTGCCAGTGACGCGATTTCGGCGGGCGTCACCGACTACCTCCAGAAGCAGCGCGGTACCGACCACTACGCGCTGCTCGCGAACCGTGTGCGAAACGCGGTCGCTCAGTCCCGGACCGAGCAGGTCGCCGAACGCACCCAGCAGCAGTTGACCGAACTCGCCGACAACACGGACGACGTCTTCTGGACGTTCTCCGGCGACTGGGACGAATTACTGTTCATCAACGACGCGTACGAGGACGTCTGGGGACGCTCCGTGGACGCGCTAGAGGCGGAGCCGCACGACTTCCTCGAAGGCATCCACCCGGCCGACCGTGACCGCGCTCGCGCGGGAATGGAACAGCTCTCCGGCGGCGACCCGGTCGACATCGAGTTCCGAGTCAACGAAGCTGAGAGCTACGGCCGGTGGGTCTGGGTGAAGGGAACGCCAATCACCGATGACAGCGGAAACGTCCTCCGAGTCGTCGGGTTCGCCCGCGACGTCACCGAACGAAAAGACCACGAGCGTGACCTCGAACGGACGAACGCCGTACTCTCGACGCTCGTCGACACGCTCCCCCTCGGCGTCATGGCAGAGGACGAATCCCGGAACGTGCTCGCCGTCAACCGGCGCATCCTCGACATCTTCGGGCGTCCGGAGGACCCCGAGGAACTGGTTGGCGCAGACACCGAACAGATGGCGGCTATCGTCAGTGAACAGTTCGAGGACCCGGACGCGTTTATCGAGCGGACCACGGAACTGGTGGCCGAACGCGAACGCGTGCAGGGCGAGGTGTGGGGATTAGCGGACGGCCGGACGCTCGAACGAAGCCACCATCCAATCGAGTTGCCGGGCGGCCACCTCTGGACGTACCGCGACGTCACCGAGCGCGTCGACCACGAGCAGCGCCTAGAGACGCTCAGCGAGACGACTCGCGAGTTGATGGCTGCCGACACCCGCGAGCAGGTGGCGGAAATCGGTGTAACCGCTGCTCGGGAAGTGCTCGGCCTCGACGCGAACGGGATTCACTTCTACGACGACGAGGCGTCTGCGCTCGTCCCGGTCGCGGTTTCCGAGCCCGCCCGGGATATTATCGGTGACCCGCCTACGTTCACCGAAGGAGACGCTATCGCGTGGCGCGTCTACGAGGACAACGAGTCGCTGGCGCTGGATGACGTGCAGGCCGACCCTGACGTCTACCGGCCTGACACGCCCGTGCGCAGCGAGATGTTCCTCCCGCTGGGCGAGCACGGTGTGCTCACGGCAGGGTCGACCGAGCCCGCGGCGTTCGACAAACAGGACCTCGCGCTCGGCGACGTACTGGCAGAGAACATCGTCACTGCGCTCGAGCAAGTCCAACAAACCGCGCAGTTGCGAGCACGCGAGCGCGAGCTCTCCAAGCAGAACGACCGCCTAAGCCAGTTCGCGAGCGTCGTCAGCCACGACCTCCGCAACCCCCTGAACGTCGCGGAGGGACGGCTAGAGTTGGTCCAGGAAACCGGCGAAACTGAACACCTCGACAAAGTGGCGACAGCCCACGAACGAATGCAGGCACTGATAGACGACCTGCTTGCGCTCACGCGGGACGGAACCGACGCCACAGACGTCGACACGATAGAACTGGATGCGCTCGTGCAAGACTGTTGGGCGACCGTCGACACCGAGGACGCGACACTGGTCGCCGACGCGACGGCCTCGGTTCATGGCGACGAGAGCCGCGTCCGCCAATTGTTCGAGAACCTCTTACGGAACGCTGTGGAACATGGTTCGACGAGCCCTACCTCGCAGGCTCGGCAGGATGCCGTCGAGCACACTGCTCCCGGCGTCACCGTGACTGTCGGCACGCTGGAAGACAACAGTGGGTTCTACGTGGCGGACGACGGACCCGGGATTCCCGACGAGGAACGCGAGACTGTCTTCGAGTACGGCTACTCGACGTGCGACGCCGGCACCGGCTTTGGCTTGCACATCGTCGAACAGGTGGCGGACGCCCACGGCTGGACCGTCAGCGTTACCGAGAGCGACGCTGGTGGTGCCCGCTTCGAGGTCACAGACGTCGAGGCCGACAGCCAGTAGGTCGCCTTGAGTGACCTCCTCCTCGCGGTAAACGGCGAGGCTTCCCACGGCACCGCACCGCTGAGTTGGGCTATTTGCTGGTTGACGACCGACCGGCATGACAGGCCGATTGCGGGGCCACAACGCCGTTACTCCTATCCCCAGAGGGGACTCGGAGTTATCTTGGGTGAGACACCACAGCGGTTCGAGAGTGTGTCTCGAACATCCTGGGTCTCGCAGAACCGATATTGTGCATTTGAGTGGCGGTGTGACCGCCTCGGTGTACGCCATGCTACGATACATTATCACTTAAATATCCGTATTGCTGCTGAACGTGGGTTGTGGAGGCGTTGTCGGATTCACACCCGTCCCCAGAACGCAGAGCGTTCTGGTGTGCGAACGAGACCCAACGCGTCTCGTCAACGCCGTGAACGGCGGGATTCTCTCCTCGAAGAAAGATAGGTACCTATCCTGGAATAGGTGTCTATCTCGATGTATCGGGGGTGAGTCGGTGATTCGATCAATGATCGTCGTCCAACTCGTGTAGGCTGTCGACCCGCATGGTGTGAGTGATTCAGCGAACTCGACCGTGTTCGAACCTAACTTAATGTGCCAGTACAACGTATTGACTGACATGGTATCTACAGGTGACTCCGCACCGCGGTTCGAGGCGACAGTTGGAACGAGCGACCACGAGGACTTCGCGCTTGAAGACCAGCTCGGTGACGGGCCGGTCGTGCTGGCGTTCTTCCCGGGCGCGTTCACGCCGCCGTGCACGAACGAGATGATCGCACTACAGGACCGCCTTGACGACTTCGAGGACGCGGGCGCGTCCGTCTTCGGCGTGAGCGCGGACTCGCCGTTCTCGCAGGGCGCGTTCCGTGAGGAGCACGGCATCGAGTTCGACCTCGTCAGCGACATGGCCGGCGACGCGATTCGCGCGTACGACCTCGAGATGGACATCGAGGACCTCGGGCTGTACGGCATCGCCAACCGCGCGGTGTTCGTCCTCGACGACGACGGCGAGGTAACGTACGCGTGGGTCGCCGACGACCCCACCAACGAACCCGACTACGACGCCGTGCTGGACGCCGTTCGGTCGGCCTGACCGGCGCAGACACGCCGCGCTTTTTCGGTGCGCACGCACCCTGAAGGAGAACGAGGAGCGGCGGAACTACGACCGCGGGGCGGGCTACGAGCCCGCCTACGATGGCGCGGTCTCATTGGTCACCTCGACCGTAATCGTCCGCTCGTCCGGTATCGCGTACGGCGTGCCGTCCTCGTCTACGACCCAGTCGAGGCCGAACGTGACCGTCTGGGTCGCGTCGCCCTTGACGTCGACCGTGCGCTCGTCGGTACGCACGGCGAGTTCGCCGACGGTGACCGTCCCGTCGCTGGTGTTCCCGTCGAACGCGGCGGCGCTGGCGGTCGACCGCCGGTCGGACCACATCCCGTGGCCCTCGCCGCGACTGGCGTCGATGCCGACGTCGGCTCCAAGACTGATGGCGGGCTCGCCGCTGCGCCGCGCGCTCATCGACATCGCGCCGACGCCGTCGTCCAGCCCGGACACCGTGACGTTCGTCGCGGACTCGTTGCCGACCGACACGTTCAGCGAGTCGGTTTCGAGCGTGACGTTCAGCGGCTCGCCGGTCGACTTCCCGACGACGAGCCGCGTGGTCGCGGTCGCGCCGCCGTCGCGGGTGTCGACGCCCGTGACGCGAACGCGGTAGAGGCCGGCGTCCAGCGCGTCGGCCGACAGCGAGAACTCCTTGTTCCAGCGGGTGTAGCGGTCGTCCATCTCGACATCGTGGGACGGCCCGAGGTCGACGCGCGCGACCGGCCGGCCGTCCACGCGCTCGACGCCCGCGAACCCGGGCGTGTTCGCGAACGCGTCGCGGAGCGCGTCGGCGCCCGCTCGGTCGCCGCGGAAGCGGTCCGCGCCGACGTACACCGAGAAGTTCGCGCGCTCCGAGAACAGCGAGACGGTAGTGTCCGCGTCCCCGGTCGTCGCGTCGACGTACGTCGAGTTCGTCTCGGCGTCGAGGTCGTGACTGGTTACCTCGAAGGCAGCGGTCTCGTTTTCGGTCGTGCGCGTCAGCGTGCCGTTCTCGACCGCGAGCGCGTCACCGCCCGGGGGTTCGAGGACGTACTCGCCGAGCGGGAGCGTCGCGGACTCGACGACCGCCTCGCCGTCCGCGTCGAGGGCGACGCGGCGCTCGACGTGCCGCTGGAAGTCGTCGTGTTCGCCGGGCACCGCGACGAGGTCGAGCGCGTCGGCGCTCGCGTTCGGGTACGCAAAGCCGAGCGCCTGTCCGCGGTAGACCGACTCGTTGGACGTCGGCGCGGCCTCCGCGTCGAGCGTCGTCGGGGCGGTGGCGTCGGGGAACTCCACCGACCAGACGCTCGTCGAGACGTTCCGCGCGCGGAAGTTCATCGTCGCCGCGATCGCCCCGTCGCCGTCGCCGACTGCGGCGACGACGCGGGCCGTGTCCGCGTGAGTCGTCTGGAACTGCTCGGTACCGTTCGCCGCGACGCCGACGAACCGCGTCGTGGTGTTGTCGCTCCACTCCGTGCGGTCCGACCCGACGAGGACAACGCCGTCCTCGGTGTCGAGGACGTCCCTGACGCGCGTCTCGCCCGCCGTCGGGTAGACGCGGTTCCACTCGGGGACGCCGTCCGGGCCGACGCGCGCGACCCACGGCGTGGACTGGCCGCCGATGAACCCCGGGCGCATCGAGCCGGCGACGATGAGGTCGCCGTCCCCGGTTGGCTTCACGCCGACGACGCGGCCGCCGGTGGCGTCGCTGTACGTCTCGTTCAGCACGAGCGCGCCGGTCTCGTTCGCGCGCGCCACCCACGGCGTGTCGAACGAGCCACTGCCCGCGAGGACGAAGCCGTCGCCGGTCGTCTGCAGCGCGGTCGGCGCGGCGTCGACGCCGTAGGTGCGTTCGAGCGTCGCGTTGCCCGCGTCGTCGTAGCGCGCGAGCCGCACGTTGCTGTCCGCGTGCGTGTACGCGACGGCCACGCCGTCGTCGGCCTGCGCGAGCGCGAGGCCGCGCGAGACGTAGCCGGTGGTGTTCAGCGAGTCCGCCCACTGTCGCTCGCCGTCGGGACCGAGCCGGGCGATCGAGACGCTGACGTTCCACTGCGAGGCGTTCTCGGACTGCCGTCGCTCGGTCCGAACGACGTACGCGCCGCCGTCGCCACTGGACGCGACGGCCGCGATGCTCGTCCGGTTCGCGGACGCGTACTCGCGGGTCCAGTTCGTCGTGCCGTTCGCGCCGATGCGGAGCACGGTCGCGTTGGACGCGGGCAGGCCGCTCGCCCCGCCGACGAGCGTGCCGCCGTCGCCAGCGTCGGCGAGCGCGGTGACGGAGAAGGCGTCGGCGGTGGCGTTCTCGACGACGTCGCCCACGCCGGGCGCGTCGTCCGTGCTGTTCGACTCGGTCGGCGTGCTCGTCGTGCCGTCGACGGTGCCACTGGGCTGGCCAGTGGTCGCCGTCGGGGTCTGCTCGCCGCCGGTGAACGGACCGCCGGCACAGCCGGCGGTCAGGAGGACGACGGCGACGAGCACGCACGCGAGGACCAATCGTCGGTGCATGCGTCGGGAACGTCGTCGCCAACCCCGTAATAGGTTTCGTTCGAACTCAGGGGGTGACGACGAGCTTCCCGAGGTAGCTCTCCGCGAGCACGTCGCGGTGAGCGGCGGCGGCCTCGTCGAGGTTGTACGTCTCTGCGAGCTCGATGGAGAGTTCATCGGTCGCCATCAAGTGCGCAACGCCGCGCAGCGGCACGCGCAGGTCTGGCGTGTTGAACATACTCATAAACTGGTAGGTGACGTCCTTCGAGCGCGCAGCACCGTCGTCGGTAAAGCCCGGGTCAGGGCTGTTCTCGCCGATGCCGATCACGCGAGCGTCGTGCGCGGCGACGTTCGCGTCGAACTGGAGGTAATCGTCGAGACGGTGGTCGAGCACGACGTCCACACCGCCGTTGGAGGCCGACACGACGGCGCCCTCAAGGTCGTGACGTGTGTAGTCAAGGACGGTGTCAGCACCGAGCGCGCTGACGTCGTCGTGGTACTCTGGTCGCGCAGTCGTGAGCACGCGCGCGCTCACCGCGTCAGCAATCTGGACCGCAGCGTGCCCGACGCCACCGGAGCCGCCGTGGACCAGTGCGTACTCCGCGGGGTCGAGAGCAGCGTGATCGACGAGCGCGCGCCACGCCGTGACAGCCGCGACACCTGCCGCGCCAGCTTCGACGGCGTCCGCGCCGTCTGGCAGCGCGACAGTGCGGTCAGTTGGAACGGTCGCGTACTCTGCGTACGCGCCCTGATGCGCTCCGTTCCCGATGCCCGTGCCGTAGACACGGTCACCGACCTCGAACGCGTCGACGCCCTCACCGACCTCGGCGACGGTGCCAGCGTAGTCAACGCCGGGCGTGAACGGAAGCCCAACCGGCTCGTACGACCCCTCACGGAAGTACGTGTCTACGGGGTTGACGCCCGCAGCCGCTACCTCAATGAGGAGTTCTCCCGCGTCGGGAGATGGCCGATCAACGTCTTCGACGTGCATGACATCCGGGTCGCCGTGTTCCTGTAAGCGGACTGCTCGCATACTGCGTGGCCACGATACACGGGGGGATAAGACTACGGCCTCCGGCGGAACGGACGGCCGAGTGGAGCCTCTAGAAGAGTCCGACGCCGATGCTGAGCGTCCAGCCGCCGCTGGCGACCGCTGCGACGACGAGCGACCCGCCGGCGAGGGAGACGTTCTTCAAGAAACTGTTCACTTCGTCCTGTCGCTGGTCCTCGGGGACCGCCCAGAAGTCGTGCATGACGACTGCCGAGACGACGAGGAACGCTGCGAGCCCGATTGCGGCGACGACCGGGAAGATACCGACGATGACGCCCAAGCCGCCGAGGACGAGGAGTGCACCGGAGGTGAGGACGGAGAGCTTCGGTGCGGGGAGGCCCTTGTACTCGGCGTAGCTAGCCATCTGTTCGGTTTGCGTGAAGTGACTGAAGCCGGTGAATGCGAGGACGCCACCGAAGAGGATGCGACCGACGATGAGGAGGACTGCGTCGAGTGCGAGCGCCATCAGGCACTCACCCGTGTCGGCGTTCGGCGTACACTACTAGCGGAAGCGTGCGGAGGGTTCGTCATCATACTATACCGGGGTCGTGAGAGGTATACGTTCGTTGACCAGATGGTAAACGACGGGTTGAACCGTACTGAGAAAAGCCGGTTCTGGGAGCCGTTCCCACCACGAGTATGCTCGTACCGGTTTTAGCTTCGGATACTTCCGGATGTGAATCGCGGCGACGACTACTGTTAAGTTCTGGACGCCGCGTACGAAGCGTATGCGCGCAGCAGTCCTACAGGAGTACGGTGAACCGTTGGTTGTCGAGGAGGTGCCGGACCCCGATTTGGACCCCCACGGGGTCGTCGTCTCGGTCGAAGCGTGTGGTATCTGTCGGAGCGATTGGCACGCATGGAAGGGGCACGGTGAGTGGGCCGACGACCAGGTTGACTTCGGACAGATTCTCGGCCACGAACCTGCGGGCACAGTCGTCGAAGTCGGCGACGACGTGGACAGCGTCGCCGTCGGCGATTGTGTTGCTGTTCCCTTCAATCTCGGCGAGGGAGCGTGTCCGCAGTGCCGGCGCGGCCACGGGAACGTCTGCGAGGACGGCTATGCCCTCGGGTTCGAACACGACGCGCAGGGCGCGTTCGCCGAGCGCGTTCACGTCCCACACGCCGACTTTAATGCGACCGTCGTCCCCGAGGACGTACCGATGGAGGCAGTGGCGGCGCTGGGCTGTCGGTACGCCACGGCGTTTCACGCGCTCGCCCACCGTGCGGACGTTGCGGGCGGCGACTGGGTCGCCATCCACGGCTGCGGCGGCCTCGGGCTCGCTGGGGTTCAGATTGCGACGGCCCTCGGGGCCGGCGTGGTCGCCGTCGACGTGCGCGAGGAACCACTCGCACTCGCCGAACAGGTCGGCGCTGTAGAAACCGTACGCTCGGATCTTGTCGAGTCGGTGCCCGAGCGCATCGCGGCGTTGACCGACGGCGGCGCGCACGTCTCGATGGACGCACTTGGACGCGCGGAGACCTGCCGAAACAGCGTCGACTGCCTCCGCACGCGCGGCACGCACGTCCAAGTCGGCCTGACGTCGGAAGCCGAGAAGGGCGAAGTTTCGCTCCCCGTCGACGAAATCACGCGCTGGGACATCTCCGTCCTCGGGTCACGCGGGATGCCGCCATCCAGGTACGACGAGCTCCTGCGGATGATTGCCTCGGACCGGCTTCGCCCGAGTGAACTCGTCACCGAGCGTGTCCCCCTCGAAAACGTCTCCAACCGATTGGCAGCGATGACCGACTACGAGACTAGCGGCATCGAACTCGTCACGGAGTTCTAACGAGCGTGTCCACTCGGTTTCTTCGCTCAGAGCCGTCACGCCGGCGCGAGTAGCCTGTACAGGCCGACGAAAAAACTCGTCACTAGGAGGCCGCCCCCGGTGACGACGAGCAGTCGCGACAGGTCGAGTATGGCGACGAAGAGAGATTCGGGGACCAACACGCCGAGCGCGACGATGAACAACCCAACCCAGAACACCTCGTTTCGCTGGTAGAGTCCCACAAGCGTCTCTCTCATATGGTTACTGACCGGAGATGGGGCATAAGCGTTCGTTCTGTGAGACACTCGTGCCAGCCCGAACCGAGTGGGCTTGCCGCTTGCCGCACGCTTTTTCGGGCGGTGGACGTATCGTACAACGAATATGAGCGACTCCGACGACGGGCTCGGGTTCGTCCAGTTCGGCGACACCGGCCTCCAGACCAGCGAGTTGCAGTTCGGGACGTGGCGATTCGGCAAAGAAACCGAGGAGGGGAACGTCGAAATCGGCGAGAAGCGCGCGAAGAAACTGCTGGACGCGTACGCCGACGCGGGCGGGCGCTACATCGACACAGCCGACGTCTACGGTGGCGGGAAGAGCGAGGAGTGGATTGGCGACTGGCTCGCCGACCGCGACCGCGAGCGCTACACCATCGCCTCCAAGATTTACTGGCAGATTCGAGAGGGCGACCCGAACAGCCGCGGGAACAACCGAAAGAACATTCGTGACCGCGTGGACGCCATCCTCGACCGTCTCGGCACGGACTACATCGACGTCCTGTACATCCACCGCTGGGACGACCAAACGCCGACACGCGAGCTGATGCGGACACTGAACGGCCTCGTCGAGGCTGGGAAGGTCCACTACATTGGCGCGTCGACGCTGCGGCCGAACGCATGGAAGGTCGCGCAGGCGAACGAACTCGCGCGCAGCGAGGGCTGGGAGCCGTTCACGGTGCTCCAGCCGCGGTACAACCTCGTCGACCGCGAAATCGAGGGGGACTACCTCGAGATGGCGCGCAGCGAGGGGCTGGCGGTCTGCCCGTGGAGCCCGCTCGGCCAGGGCTTCCTCACCGGAAAGTACGACCGCGAAGACGGACTCACCGGAGAATCCCGTGCGAGCGAGTCCTCGCGCTTTGAGGAGAACTACCTCACCGAGGAGAACTTCGCAGTCCACGACGTGCTCGACGAGATCGGCGACGAGGTCGACGCGTCGCCCGCGCAGGTCGCGCTCGCGTGGCTGACTCATCGCGACGGCGTTACCGCACCTATCGTCGGCGCACGCACCGTCGACCAACTGGAGGAGAATCTCGCGGCCGCGGCCATCGACCTCTCCGACGAGCAGGTCGACCGACTCACCGAAGCCAAGGGAGGTCCGTACGCCGGCCTCTGAATTCGGCGACTCGCGGCTTCTGACGCGCTATTTTTCGAGACGGCAGCGCCTCACTAGATATGTTTGGTTAATCGTTGTGTAGTAAACACTATTACGCCCGCATATGTATTCTTCTTCGTAGAATTAGACTCGGTTAAAGACAATTATGGAGTGTAATAGTTTACGTCCGTCGAGTAAAATACTGGGCGGCATTAGCGAAGGGGTCGTGCTGTGAAGCACTCGTTGGACACGCCGCTCCGGGCTGTCGTCCGCCGGCAACTCCTCCGTCAGCTGCTGCGCCCCGTCGCAGCGTTCGCCACGGTCGTCGCAATCGGTGTGGCCGGGTTCAGCTCACTGGGCGGAATCGGTGTCGTCGACGCGCTGTTCTGGCTGCTCGACCCCACCAGCATCGAACTCCACTTCGAGGCCCACGACGGCCCCGAGACGCTCGTGAAAGCATACGCCGTGGTCGTACTCTCCGGGCTCGTCGTCGCCGGGCTCTGGATCGGCGAGACCGTGCTGTCGGCGGCGTTCGGCGGCCAAATCCAAACGGAACTGAAACACATGCAAATCGAACAAGCAGTCGCGGACCTCCGCGGCCACGTCATCATCTGCGGGTACGGCACGTTCGGGAAAACCATCGCGCGGGCGCTCCAGGAGACCGACCGGGACGTCGTCGTCATCGAGTCACAGGACGCCGAGTTCCAGCGCGCACTCGACGACGACCTCCTCGCGATTCAGGGCGACGCCCGCCGCGAGGAGACGTTGACAGACGCAGGCGTCGAGCGGGCCGGCGTCGTCGTCGGTGCTATCGACGACTCGAACGCGAACATTCAGATTGCGATGAACGCCAGCCAAATCGCGCCGACTGTTCGACTCGTCGTGCGCGTCGGCGACGAAACCTACGAGCAACTCGCGCGCCGCGCGGGCGCTGATCGCGTCATCATCCCAGAGGTCGCTAGCGCCGAACAGGTCACGTCGACGCTCTAGTAGCCGGTGCCGAGGTAGGTGTGGACGTGGTCCCCGGATTCGAGTTCGTCGACGAACGCCACCGCGAAGTCCTCCATCGAGATGTAGCTCTCGCCGTCCTCGTCGGCGACGAGTTCGCCTTCCGCTGTCCGGTACTCGCCCGTTCGTTCGCCAGGTTCGATGAGTGCCGCGGGGGCGACGTACGTCCAGTTGAGGTCGTCAGCAGCCTCGAATACCTGGTAGGCTTCGATGGCCGCACGCGCCACCGGCTCCCATTCCTCGGGGAACTCTTCCGTCTCGATGAGGCGGGTGTCAGGAGCGACGTGGAGACCGCCCGCGCCGCCCGTCCACACGAGCCGGTCGACGCCCGCGTCTCGCATTCCCTCGACGACGGCTTCCGCCATCTCGACGAGCACCCCTGGGTCTTCGTCCTCGCTAGGACCGAGTGCGGACGCGACTGCATCATGGCCCTCCGCGAGGTCCGCAATATCGATATGGTTGGTCGCGTCGCCGGCGACCGCCTCGAAGTCGGGATCGTCGATACCGTCGACGTGACCGCTCCGCGAGACGCCAGTGACGTTGTGCCCGCGATCGAGGAGTTCATTCGCGATTCGCTGGCCGATTCGACCGCTCGCACCGAGGAGGAGTACGTCCATGTCAGTTCCAATATTGTACAGTGAGCGACATAGGGTTTTGTGAAGGGGCACTCCACGGGATTGCGAAGCAACGAATAGTGACTGCGAAATTGGACGACGCGGCTACTGTACGGCTTTGACGGCAGCTTCCATTGCCGCCTCCTCATCCCCGAGGTCGTCGTAGGCGGTCTCATAGCGGTTTGCGAATTCCAGTGCACGCTCGAACGCTGGCTCCCGTTCGTCGAACGTCTCGATTGGTTCTTCGCGATCGAACTCGTCGCGATTCCCACGAATCGCACCGGCCCGATACTGGTCCTCGTCGTGAGGCGAGGACGTCGACACCGGGAGCACGTGCACGCCGACGTCCTGGTCCTCTCGCACGAACAGCGTCGGATTCGTCGCTCGATACTTCTCGGTGATGTAGTCGGGATTCTCTACCTCGTGCCACTCCGCCGGCAAGGACGGCGCCATACGTTCGCAACCGACGGCTGTGGCTTGTGTTTTCTGGCAGACTCAGTCCTCGCGGCGCGCTTCCTGCACTGCCTCGGCGATTTCGTCGGGATGGTCGGCAGCGACACGGAGCACAGCGTCGTGGAGTTCGCGCTTCTCCTCGTTGCGGACGCCAGCCTCACGCAGCGTGCGCACGACATCCAAGTCGAGGGTATCTTCGAGCGCGGTCCACGCCTCCGGCCGCGCGTACATCGGCGCCTGCTTAACGTCGCCGTACTCGAACGCCGGCGTCTCGCTAGTCGTGTCCTCGGACGTCTCGTCCGATTTTCCGTCCTGATCGGTCGAAGATTCGGACGCGGCACCGCTAACGTCCACTCCCTCGTCGGCCTCGTTCTCGGCTGCTGCTGGCTCGTCGTCGTGCTCATTCGCCGTGTCGTCCCGGTCCATGTGCTCCTGTTCGGCGGCTTCGAGGTCGTCGAATCCCATTAGCGAGTCACCTCCCCACGTTCGACGATGGCCGCAAGTTCATCGTACGCCCCGAGTTGGTCGCACCCGGGGTCGTAGTCGCGCAGCGGCACGCCCTCCTGGTGGGCGTCGTCGATGGCCGCACGATATCGAATACCCGGGAGGTCACCGTCGTAGTCCCCATCGTCGATGGCCGCCCAGTCCTCTTCGGAGAGGTACGCGAAGTTCGGGACGAGGTGGTCGATGGCGTCCCGTGTCGTAATCTCGCGGAGGAGTTTGCGGTCTCGGGTCGACTGGTCGATGCGCTTGCGGAGGTCGGAGGGAACGACTGCGAGGATGTTCAACTCGAAGTACTCGCGGGCTTCTTGGACGAGTCGGTCGAGCGTGTTCGTCAGGCCGGTTTCGTAGCCGTTCTCCGGGCGAAGTGGAATGATGAGGTTTCCGGTGGCGTACATCGCGTTGTCGTTGAGTTTCCCGCGGTTGGCGGGACAGTCAATGACTATGTAGTCGTACTCCTCGCCGAGCAGTGGGTCAACGAGGTCTCGTTTCAGCCGCGTCGTCCCCATGGTCGCCTCCTTGAGCGCGGACTGCACGCTCTCTAGGTCCTCGTGCGCGGGGAAGAGGTCCAGTCCCTCCGCGACGTCGACGACGTACTCGCGTGGGTCCTCCCCTTCGAGCAGTACAGCTTCGGCGTGGTTGCCGCCGTCGCCGTCGGTGCTGTTGTACTCGTCGTCGAACCCGAGGTTGAGCGTCATGTGCCCGTTGTCGTCGAGGTCGACGACGAGCGCGCGCTCGTTGCGGTGTGCGAGCTCGCGCGCGAGGTTGAGCGCGGTGGTCGTTTTCGCGAAGCCTCCCTTCAGGATGCCGACGCTGACAGCGCGTGGTTCCGTTTGCATTGTTTACCTCGTCAGAGATAGGTACCTATTGTAACTGAGGTACCTACGCTGAGTCAGGCGAGGATTCCGCGTCGTCCGGCATAAAACAACGGGAATAGGTAGCCCAGGTAGCTGGACGAGGTGAGCTAGATACACCAACTAGCTCAGGTGGGATAGGTACCTAAGGTATCTCACCTCCCTTGCCTGCACGTGTGGGTGGTGAGAGTCGCCCACAGATTCCGCCAGCGCTCGGCGTGCGACTCGTCGACGAACGCCACAAGTCTGCGAGACGGTGACGAAGCCGCCCCGGTATCACTCGTAACCGCCCCCACACTACTTCGCTCACCCTGCGGAGTTCGCTCGTCGAGGCCTCGAAAGGCGACGCCTTTCGGTGGCTTCGACGTGGTTCTCACCGTCAATTGCCGGAAGCCGGTGGTGCACCACCCATTCCGTCGGCCGTCTAGGTCGTAGACTCCACCAGTCAGGGTCGGGCTACTGTGGCTTTGCTCGTGTTCGAGGAGGCGCTCCGCGCGGCCGTGTGCTGAATCAGCGCCGCCGCCCCACGGCGGCGTCGAACGGCGCGTCAGCGGAAGCGACGCAGTGGCGACAACCACAGGGCCACCTACAGAATTAATATCGCGAAATGTAGTTTATAGACCGGCTGAGTGGGCGAGTCGTCGCCGGAACAGGGAGTAACAGGACGAAGGCCAGAGTAACCGGGCGGCTGTGCTCCGTGGAGCACGGTGAATCGAGCCAGTCAACCAGACTACTGCCGGGGCGTCGACCACCGACGCGACGTCGACCTCGACCAATTCGTGCGTCGGAGGCGCATCCCCCGCAGCTGAAGAGTGGGGCGCTCTGGATACGGTCGGTTGCCGGACTGGGAATCGGCCGTACCGATCAACTGGAGCGAACGAGCTAGCTACTCGTGCTAGTGGGTGTCAATGGGTCGAGGACTCGATCGCGCGTCGCTGCCACGCACAGCGCTCGCCACCGTCGGCTGCCCTACCGCGGTAGGGCAGCCGTACGCTGTCCGCGTGACTCGCTCACCGACCAGCGGAGCCTTCGGTAGGCCGTTGTGGGTTCACGCACGCACGCGCGTTGTCGACTGCAAACCAAGTCTGTAAATCCTATTCTGCGATATAGAGTTATCGTCGCGAGGTGGCAGTCGAGCAGCCGGCGAGAAACCACGAGAGGGGGGTGACGACGAGCGTCCGGAGTGCGAGCGGTTAGTTCTGGACGGCAGCCGCGAGCAGTTCGACAGGCGTCGGCGGACTCGCGCGGTCCTCGGGAACGAGGTCGGCAGCGTCGCGGGCGTCCTCGTCGAGCATGTCGCCGAGCTGGGTGCGACAGGACGCGCCGGGAGCAACCGCAAGTTCCCCGTCGCTGTCGTCGAGTTGGTCGACGAGGATGTCGCCGATGGCCTCGCTCATGGCGTGGTGTTCGGCTTCGTAGCCGAACGTCCCGGCCATCCCGCAGCACGTCGAGTCGACGGGGTCGGTGGCGTAGCCCGCGCGGCGCAGCACGCCGACCGCGTGGTGGTCTTTCTTCGTCGCCTTCTGGTGGCAGTGCCCGTGGTAGGACAGCGACGCGTCGGGCGTACTCCAGGCGATAGCGTCGTCCAGCCGGAACGCGTCCAGATACTCGCAGACGCCGTACGTGTTCGCGGCGAGCGTCTCGACGGCGTCACCCGAGAGCAAGTCCAGATAGTCGGATTGGAACATCACGGCGTCGGAGGGCTCGACGAGCACGACGTCCCAGCCCTCGGCGACCCGCGGTTCGAGCGCCGCGATGTTCTGTCGAGCGGTTTCGCGGGACTTGTCGAGGAAGCCCTTCGAGTGAGCGGGCCGGCCGCTATCGGTGCGGTCGGCGAGGTCGACGTGGACGCCCGCGGCTTCCAAGACACGAACGGCGGCTTTCCCGATTTCGGGGTGGGCGTAGTTCGTGTACGTGTCCGGGAACAGCACGGCCTTCCGGTCGGCGTCGCCGGCGGGGACGGTGGTGCCGCCGCGCGCGTCGAACCAGTCCTGCAGGGTCTCGCGCTCGAAGCGCGGGAGCGAGCGCTCGCTGGCGATGCCGACGGTCTTCTCCAGCACCGTGCGAGCGCCCGGCACCTTCGAGACGAGATTCGAGATGGGCGCGGTCGCGCTACCGAGCGCGGCGAGCGCGTCGACGTTCGCGAACAGCTTGTCGCGGACGCTGGCGCCCTCGCGCTGGTGGCGCTCGTGAGTGACCTCGGCTTTCATCTTCGCCATGTCGACCTCGCTGGGGCAGTCTTTCGCGCAGCCCTTGCAGCCCACGCAGAGGTCCAGCACTTCTTCGGCGAACTCGTCTCCGGTCGGGTCGTCGGGGAGGTCGCCGCTCATCGCCTGCCGGAGCATGTTCGCGCGGCCCCGCGTCGACGTAATCTCCTCGTCTGCGGCGCGGTAGGTCGGACACATCACGCCGCCCGTGGTCTCCTGCTCGGTGCGGCAGCCCCCACAGCCGTGGCAGAGTTCGACCATCCCACGGAGGCCGTTCTCGTTGTCCCAGTTCAGGTTCGCGTCGAAGCCCGCGTCGAACTCGTAGTCGGGGCTGAAGCGGAGGTTCTCGGTCATGTCGACGTCCCCGCAGACCTGTCCGGGGTTCAGTATCCAGTCGGGGTCGAAGGCACTCTTGAGGTCGCGGAACGCGCCCCAGAGCTGGTCGCCGTACAGCTTGCGGTTCCACTGGGTGCGCGCGCGACCGTCGCCGTGCTCGCCGGAGACGCTCCCGCCGAACTCCACGACCACGTCGGTGACGCGGTCGGCGATGTCCTCCATCGCCGCGAGCCCGGTCTCAGATTTGGTGTTCACGAGCGGGCGGACGTGGAGAACGCCCGGGCCAGCGTGCGCGTAGAACGACGCGAACGTGTCGTTGTCTTCGAGAATCGCCTGGAAGCGCGTGACGAACTCCGAGAGGTGCTCGGGCGGAATCGCACAGTCCTCGATGAACGAGATGTGTTTCGCGTCGCTCGTGCGACCCAAGAGGATGGGCAACCCGGACTTGCGGAGCTTCCAGTAGGTCTCGCGCTCCTCGTCGTCGTGGGCGACGAGCGAGTCGAATGCGTACCGGTCGCCACCGCCGCTGGCGTCGGGCTCGCCGCCGTCGTGGCCGCCCTCCACGCGGTCGGCGACGAGGCTAGCGGTCTGCTCGCGGCCGTCCTCGTCGTTGGCGGCGTAGAACTCCACGAGCAGCGCGGCCCGCGTTCCCTCGGGAAGCAGCGCCACGACGTCCTCGAACTCCGCGGTCTCGCTGGCGAGGTCGATGAGCGTGTCGTCGATGAGCTCGACCGCCGCGGGGTCGTGGTCGAGGACGTGCGTGACGTCAGTGACGGCGTCGACGACGCTCTCGTACGTCAATAGTGCGACCGACTTCGTCTCCGGAATCGGTTCCAGCGAGACCGTCGCTTCGGTGACGATGGCCAGCGTTCCCTCGCTGCCCGCGAGCAGGCGCGCGAGGTTCACGGTGCCATCTCGTGCTTCGTCGACGAGCCGGTCGAGGTTGTAGCCGGAGACGTTGCGCTTCATGTCCGGGAAGCGCGCTTCGACCTCGTCGGCGTGGTCGTCGAGGACGGCGACGACGCCCGCGTAGACGCGCGACAGGGGGTCGTCGGCGTTCGCGTCGGCGCGCTCTCGCAACTCGTCGACGGCCATCACGCCGAGCGTCGCGGTCGACCCGTCCGCGAGCACGACCTCACACGACTCGACGTACGCGTCGGTCTTCCCGTACTTCAGGGAGTGCGCGCCCGTGGAGTTGTTCCCGATAGCGCCGCCGACGGTGCTCCGGTTGCCCGCAGCGGGGTCGGGCGCGAACTTCAGGTCGTGGGGCGCGAGTCGCTGGTTCAGGTCTTCGAGGACCGTGCCCGCCTGCACACGGGCTTCCTGGCTGTCGGGGTCGACGTCGACGACGCCGTCCATGTGTCGCGTGAAGTCGAGGACGATGGCCTCGTTGACCGCCTGGCCCGCGAGGCTCGTGCCGCCGCCGCGGGGCAGCACGGGAATCTCGCGGGTGGCGCAGTAGTCGACGACCGCCGCGACGTCCTCGGTGTCGGTCGGGAAAACGACGCCGACCGGCGTCACCTCGTAGGCGGACGCGTCGGTCGCGTACAGTTGGCGCGTGTACGTGTCGAAGCGCACGTCGCCGGCGACGCGGTCGGCCAGGTCGTCGACGAGTCCGGGCCGCTCGACGTCGCCGCCGACGTAGTCGTACTCCGCACGGTCGTCCGCCGCCGGCGTCGCCTCGCGCCCCGGCAGGCCGCGTTCGTGGGATGCCATCTGATTGCGAGCGACTACGGCGGACGCCCTCCTTGTGTTTTCGGATGCCTCGAACGAGCTTCGGGAGCCGCCGTCAGAACGCGAGCGCGAAGACGCCGATCTGAATCGGGAGCAGGACGAGCAGCGTCGCCAGCGAGCACAGCGCCGCCATCTTGACGAGCTCCATCGTGTCTACGACGTCGAGCCCGAGTATCGCGACGAGGACCGCCGACTGGTAGGGGAAGAAGTACGTGTTGAGCGCGACCGCTTCGGTCATCGCGACCGGGACCAGCGGGAGGCCGGCGCCCTCGGCGAACGCCACGAGCACGGGCGTCAGCACGCTCGCGACCGCCAGCCCCTCCATGAGGAACGTCAACGCGATGGACGCGACCGCGAGGAACCCGAGCGCGACCGCCAGCGACGCGTCCTGCGGGAACGTCGCGAGGATGACGTCGGCGGCGACCTCCGTGAACCCGGTCTGCTGGAGGCCCGCAGCGATGGCGAAGATGGCGCCGAGGAAGAACACGATGGAGAAGTTCGCCTGCTCGACGGCGTCCGCGCCGACGACGCCGACGCGGGGCGTGAACGCGAGCACGACGACGACGAGCGCACCGTACAGCGGGTGGAGGCCGTGGACCGAGTCAGTCAGCCAGATGGCGACGCCGACCAGCAGGAACGCCATCATGCGGCGCGCCTCCGCGGACGCTCCCGTGGTCCCTTCGACGCTGGTATCCACGGCGTCGGCGTCCGTCGGCCGGTAGAGAACGTACGCGATGGCGGTGACGACGGCGGCGCGACCGACCGTCATGACGGGCGCGAGCCAGACCGCCCACTCCACCCAGCCGATGGAGACGCCGGCGTTCGTCTCGACCAGCCCGGCGATGATGATGTTCGCCAGCGACCCCGTGAGGATGCCCGTGCCGGCGAAGTAGGTGACGAACAGTGGGCCGAGGAACAGGCCGACGCGGGCGCGGCGCTCGGAGAAGCTCGTCCCGATGGAGACGAGGATGGGACCGAGGATGAGCACGCGCACGAGCGCCGACGGGACGAGCACGACAAACGCGAGCGCGGCAGCCGACAGCACGACCAGGAGGTGGCGGTACGTGGTGGCCGCGTCCGCGGTCGCGTCGCCGGGGAGCACGCCCAGCGCGGCGCGTTCGACGACGGCGGCGAGCCCGCTCTGTCGGGTAGCCTCCCCGAGCAGCACGCCGAGGACGACCAGCCACGTGGCCGGCGACTGGAAGCCGGTGAGCGCGAGGTCCGTCGAGAACACGACACCGACGAGTCCAACCGCGAGCAGGCCGGTGAGCCACGGCTCGACGGGCGCGCCGACCCAGAGGCTGACGCAGAAGACGGTGATGGCGAGCATCGTCGCCGCGTCGGCGGCGACGGGTGCGTACAGGAAGACGCCGGCGGCGGCTGCGGCGCCGACCGGCAGCGAGAGCCACGAGAGGTCGAACTCCTCCCGGAGGACGGCCAGCCGCGTCGGTTCAGTCGACACGTCGGAACACCATTCGTCGGGAAACAGGGACACGGACCGCATTCATCTTGCGGAAGGGGCCGTGAGGGCCGGTAGCGGCGCCAACGCGACGGGCATGTGGGTTCGTCGAGCAGTCGCAGCCTCAGAGATTCGACGCCGTGGCGCCGCCGTCGATGGGGACTGCGGCGCCGTTGACGTAGCCGGACTTCGGCGAGCTCAGGAACGCGACCGTGTTGCCGAGCTCCATCGGGTCGCCGATGCGTTCGAGGGGGTTGTCCGCCCAGTCCGCCAGCCCCTCCTCGTAGCTGTCGTACTCGCCGCGCTCGATGGCTTGGTCGACGAGCTCGCGGATGCGCGAGGTCTCGTGCGACCCGGGGAGGACGGCGTTCGCGCGGACCTCGGGTGCGAACTCCTTCGAGAGCGTCTTCTCCAGGCCGACGACGCCCATGCGGACGGAGTTGGACAGCACGAGGTCGTCGATGGCTTCCTTGACGCTACGGGAAGTGATGGTGACGATGGTGCCGCCGTCGCCCTCCGTCAGGTGAGGTTCGGCCTCGCGGGCCAGCCGGACGACGCTCATCACGAGCAACTCGTAGGCCTCGTACCAGTCCTCGTCGGTCGTTTCGAGGAACGCGCCGGACGGCGGGCCGCCGGCGCTGGTGACGAGGTGGTCGATGGTGCCGAACTCCTCGACGGTCGTCTCCACGAGCGCCTCGACGTCGTCGGCGTCGGTCAGGTCGCCCTGCTGGGCGACGACCTCGCCAGTCGCCACGTCCGCGATTTCCTCTCGGGCGTCCGCGAGTCGGTCCTCGTCGCGGCCGTTGATGACGACGTCGGCGCCCTCGCGGGCGAGTGCTTTCGCCGACGCTTTGCCGAGGCCGCTGGAGGACGCCGTCACGAGCGCTGCGTTGCCGTCGATTGCCAGGTCCATGTCGTAGCCAATCGGAGTCCCGTTCGAAAGCGTTTCCGTACAGGCAACCAGCGTGGCGACGGGTGGCGTCGAGCATCGACGGCTTGCCCGTTGGGGCGCGGGCGAGTTATTTATCCGTTCGGGCTGTACGCCGGCGTATGCTCGATTACTTCGGTTTGGAAGCGGACCTCGACCAGGAGGAGCGACTGCTGTTAGAGTCCGCTCGCGACTTCGTCGACGGAGAAGTCGAGGACATCGGCCAGCACTGGATAGACGGCACCTTCCCCGAGGAACTCATCCCGAAGATGGGTGAGATGGGGTTCTACGCTCCGAACCTCGAGGGGTACGGTCTAGCGAACGTCAGCGAGAAGTCCTACGGGCTGTTGATGCAGGAGCTGGAGGCGTGTGACTCGGGGCTGCGCTCGATGGCGAGCGTGCAGGGCGCGCTCGTGATGTACCCGATTCACGCGTTCGGTAGCGACGAGCAGCGCGAGGAGTGGCTGCCAAAACTCGGGACGGGTGAGGCCGTCGGCTGCTTCGGCCTCACCGAACCCGAGCACGGGTCGAACCCCTCTGCGATGGAGACGCGCGCCGAACGTGCCGGCGGGCACGCGGGCGACGAGTACGTCCTGAACGGCTCGAAGACGTGGATTACGAACTCCCCGATTGCGGACGTCGCGGTGGTCTGGGCGAAAGACCACAGCGAGGACGACAACCCCGTCCGGGGGTTCCTCGTGGAGACCGACCGCGACGGCGTTACGACGAACAAGATCGACGACAAGCTCAGCCTCCGTGCGTCCATCACTGGTGAAATCAGCCTGCAGAACGTACACATCCCGAAGGAGAACCGGCTTCCCGGTGTCTCCGGGATGAAGGGGCCGCTGTCGTGTCTCACGCAGGCGCGCTACGGCATCGCGTGGGGGGCGGTCGGCGCGGCCCGGGACTGCTTCGAGACCGCTCGCGAGTACGCTACGGACCGCGAGCAGTTCGGCAAACCAATCGGCGGCTTCCAGATGCAACAACAGAAGCTCGCGGAGATGGCGACCCAGATTACGCTCGCGCAGTTGCTCGCGCACCGTCTCGCGGATCTGAAGGAGCGCGGCGACATGCGCCCCCAGCACGTCTCAATGGCGAAACGCAACAACGTCCGGATGGCCCGCGACCAGTCCCGCATCGCCCGGGAGATGCTGGGCGGCAACGGCATCACCACGGACTACTCGCCGATGCGCCACATGACGAACATGGAGACTGTCTACACCTACGAGGGTACCCACGACATTCACACGCTGATTCTCGGCGAAGACCTCACTGGCATCGCCGCATACAACTAACTGATATCTGGTAATTTGATTGTCCTATATCTATTTTTATATTTCTTTTGCCAGTCAGTGAATCGTGATTGTGAGTGGGGATTGTATATCGACAGCCCCCGCGGGCGTCATTCAACCCGTCCAGTATATCCTAATACTAGTTACAATAGGTAGTTTAGGTGCCTATTACTTTTTTAGAGGTCCGATATCCGGTCATTTACTATTACAGCGGTTTCAGTAAATTCCAGATACGATCGAGAAACAGGTTTCGATGATGGTCCGAATATGAGGTATAGCTCCCCACCTCAACAACTAACCCCCATAATTACCAATTTTCGAAGTAATAAATACTATTGACTTTACGGAGTGGTATGCTGTCTCGTAGTGTCGTGACGAGCACGCTACTTAATGCAGGCCGAAAAAGCGCGGCCGTGTTTCGAGTGGGGTGGAAATTCCTTGGTTCCTGGCGAGAACTTCTAAGCTTCCGAGAACCAGCCACCATTCTAATGGAGGTAGGTGGTATCTCTGACGGTAGGTATGTCCACTCAAGAACACCGTCTCGAAAGCACCGTTGCCGGCTTCACTGCCGTCGGGAAGCTCCACTCGCTGAGCGTCTGGTTCATCCTCGCGTTACGCCTGATGATGGGACTAGCGTTCCTCCAGAGCGGCGTCGATAAGGTTCTTTCCGGGAGTTTCAGCGCGGCCGGCTATCTCCAGAACGCACCGCCCGCGAACAACAGTCCGGTCGCCGACCTCTTCGTTGCGATGGGGGAGACACCGTGGTTCGTGGACTTCGTGAACATCGCCGTCCCGTGGGGTGAGGTACTCATCGGTCTCGGCCTGCTCGTGGGCTGTCTCACCCGTCTCGCCGCGTTCTGGGGCGCGTTCATGATGCTCATGTTCTACCTCGGGAACTGGGAGATCAGCCACGGCTACATCAACGGCGACTTCGCGTACATGCTCGTGTTCCTCGCGGTCGCCGCGTTCGGTGCCGGCCGCATCCTCGGGCTGGACTCGTACATCGAACAGTACGAGGTCGGTGGCGAGGCGCTCGTCGAGCGCTATCCGTGGATGCGCTACCTGCTCGGCTAGAAGAAGCGGTCCGAGACCGCTACTGCGATTCTTTCGCGTGCTGTAGCGAGAAGACGAACCCGTAGTAGGCGACGACGCCGCTCGCGAGCGCGCCGTAGTACACCAGCTGCGGTGCACCGAACGCCTCGAACAGCAGGGTGACGACGATGACCCACGCGAACGCGAACGCGAGGTCGAACAGCATTCCGTCGTGGTGTTCGACGACGTGGTCGCGGACAGCGTCGAGCAGGCTCACGATTCGTCTTCCCCGTGGGCGTCGACGACGAGCACCGGCAGCCGGGTGCGCCGGAGTACTTTCTCGGCGACGCTACCGAGAACGACCCGGGAGAGCCCGGAGCGGCCGTGGCTCCCCATCACGACGAGGTCGATGTCGTTGTCCTCGACGAACTTCCGGATGGCACGCGCGGGCTCGCCTGCCGTGACGTGCTCCTCGACGGAGACACCGTGCTCGGCGGCGACGTCCGCGACGTAGCCGGTGGCCTCGTCGGCCTCGGCTTTCACTTCGGGCATCTCATCGAGTTTCCCCCGACGGATGCGTTCGACCTGCTCGGTGCCAAGCGCGAGCGTCGTCGCGTCGACGTCGAAGACGAACAACGCGTGGACCGTCGCGTCGTACTTCGCCGCGAGGTCGACCGCCTGGTCGACCGCACTGCGGGCGGTTTCGCTGCCGTCGGTCGGAACGAGGATGTTGTCGTACATTTAGTCGTCAGAGCTCACGACGTCTTCGGCGCTCTGCTGTTGGCTCATCGGTTCGGGGCTGTGGCACTGCCGAACGAGCTTCTTCGTTTCGAGGTCGGGTTCGGCGGTCACCATCGAGACGACGATGGTCACCACGAACACGACAGGCACGGCGACGAGCGCGGAGCCGATAGCGGGCAGCCACTGTGCGAGCGTCGCGGAGATGATGCCGTCCGAGCCCGCGGCCCCGCTGAGCAGCCCGTAGTTCGGCACCACTTCGTTGATCATCGGAATCGTCCAGATGACGAGCCCGGTGGTCATGCCGGCGAGTGCGCCCTGACGGTTCGTGTTCTCCCACCAGAGGCCGAGGAAGAACATCGGGAACAGCACGGCACCGGCCAGCGAGAACGCGTACGAGACGAGCGCCGCGATGGGCGCTGCCGGGTCGAGCGCGGCCAGCGTCGTGATGACGCCGAGCGCGATGATGCTCATACGGCCGACGAACACCTGCTGGCGCTGCGTCGCGTCCTCGTTGATGAGGTTCTTGTAGATGTCGTGGGAGATGGCCGACGACCCAGTGATGAACAGGCCGGCGGTCGTCGCGATGGCGGCTGCGATACCGCCAGCGGCGACGAGCCCGACGAACCACGTTGGGAGATTCGACAGCTGCGCGGCGAGCACGACGATGACGTCGCCCGCTGCGGACGTCATGCCGGGGTCACCGTAGACGGGACCGATGTTGTTCGCGTAGAGGTCGGTACCGAACGCCGCGAACGCGGGCGACGCGAGGTACAGCAGGAGGATGAAGCCGAGCCCCCAGACCGTCGACCAGCGCGCGGTGCGCTCGCTCTCGACGGTGTAGAACCGCACGAGCACGTGCGGTAAGCCACACGTACCGACCACCAGCGAGAACGCGGTGGCAATCCAGAGGTAGTAGCCGCCGTTGACGAACGGTTCGCTGAACTCGCTGCCGAGTTCGGCGAACAGCGCTCCGTACTCGATCTGCGGGATAATCGTCGAGTAGCCGTTCACGAACCCGACGACGTACAGGCCCGCGAGGAACGCGACGATGAGGATGACGTACTGGACGGCCATGTTCTTCGTCGCGCCGAGCATCCCCGACAGCGTGAGGTAGCCCACCGTGATGGTCATCATGAGTACGACCATCGACTGGTAGCCGGTGAGCCCGAGGATACCGAGGTCGCCGAAGATGTAGAGGCCGACCAGGCCCATGCCGCGGGCTTGCCCGATGGCGTACACGAACGCGATGAGGAACGTCGTGAGCGCGGCGATGGCGCGGGCGGTGTCAGAGTTGAACCGGTCGCCGACGAAGTCGGGCGCGGTGTACTTCCCGAACCGCCGCATCTGAGCGGCCATGAAGATTAGCAGCACGAAGTAGCCGGTCGACCAGCCGACGATGAACGCCAGCCCGTAGAAACCGGAGGTGGCGATGAGCGCGGCCATGCCGAGGTACGACGCGGCGGACATCCAGTTCGCACCGATTGCCATACCGTTCTCGACGTTCCCGATGGAACGGCCGGCGACCCACATGCCCTCGGTATCGGCGACCTTGAACACGAAGCCGATGACGAGGAACAACAGCAGCATCGCCGTCACGAGCACGGCGGGCAGCGCCTTGAACGAGACGTTCAGTCCTTCTGGAAGCAGTCCAGACTGTGCGACTGCGCCGGTCAGGTACGGGAGGAGGGCGCTCATTCCGAGACACCCCCGTCAGGCGAGTGGTCGATGCCGTACTTCTCGTCGAGAGCGTCGCGCTTTCGCGCGTACCAGAACGCCAGAATCAGCGCGCCGCCGGGCGCACCGATCGAGACGAGGAAGTAGTGCAGCGGGAAGCCGAGAACGGGCATCGTCGACGTCATCACGTCCGGGATAATCGCGGTTAGCGTCACCGGGCCGAAGACGACGACTGCCCAAATGGCGAATCCCGTCCAGATGATGCGGAGGTGATCCCGCATGAACGGCGTGCTCGGCCGTAGCAGGTTCACCTCCGACGTGAGGTAGTCGGTGCTGTCCTCGGACTGCGCGACGCCGGCGACAGCGCCGCCGTCCGGTTCGGCGGGCGGTTCGTCCGTCGGATCGTGGTTGTTGTTGTCTGTCATAGTTAGTGGTCTGTTAGTTCATTCCGTGTGGCGGTTGTGAAAAGTCGGGGTGGCGTTAGTCGTCGGAGACTTTCGACTGGATGTCTTCGACGACCTCCGGATTCCGCAGCGTGGAGGTGTTGCCGAGATCCTCGCCGTTGGCGATGTCCTCCAGGAGCCGCCGCATAATCTTCCCCGAACGGGTCTTCGGGAGTTCGGTCGTGAACACGACTTCCTCCGGGCGCGCGATGGGGCCGATGGCGTCCTCGACACCGGCGATGATACGCTCGCGGAGGTCCTCGTCTCCCTCGTAGCCGTCCTCAGTGATGACGTACGCGTAGACGGCTTCGCCTTTCAGTTCGTGGTCGCCGCCGACGACGGCGGCTTCGGCGACGCCCTCGACACCGACGATGGCGGATTCGATTTCCATTGTGCCGAGGCGGTGGCCGGAGACGTTGATGACGTCGTCCACGCGCCCGAGTACGGTGATGTAGCCGTCCTCGTCGATTTTTGCGCCGTCTTCGGGGAAGTAGACCCAGTCCTCGGAGTCGCTGCTCTCGGTGTCCGAGTACTCCGTCCAGTACTCCTCAATGAAGCGCTCGTCGTTGTCGTACAGCGTCCGCAGCATGCCCGGCCACGGATTGTTGACCGTAAGGTAGCCGGCTTCGCCGGCGCTGACTTCTTCACCCGTGGTGTCGACGATGTTGGCGTCGATGCCGGGGAGCGGCGGACCCGCCGAGCCCGGCTTCATGTCGTTGATGGCGGGCAGCGTGGTAATCATCATACCGCCGGTCTCGGTCTGCCACCACGTGTCCACCACCGGGCAGTCCTCGTCGCCGATGTGCGTGTAGTACCACTTCCACGCGCGCGGATTGATGGGTTCCCCAACCGTCCCCAGCAGCCGCAGACTGGAGAGATCGTGCTGGTCGGGGTACTCCTTACCCCACTTCATGAACGCGCGGATAGCGGTCGGCGCGGTGTACAGTTGGTTGACGTCGTAGTCGTCGACGATTTCCCAGAGGCGGTCCTTGTCCGGGTAGTCCGGAGTACCCTCGTACATCACTGACGTGGTACCGAGCGCGAGCGGCCCGTAGACGATGTACGAGTGGCCGGTAATCCAGCCGATGTCCGCCGAACACCAGTAGGTGTCCTCGGGCTTGACGTCGAGGACAGCGTGGCTCGTCCACGCCGCGTACGACAGGTAGCCGCCCGTCGTGTGTTTGACGCCCTTCGGCTGACCGGTGGTCCCCGACGTGTACATCAGGAACAGCATGTCCTCGGCGTCCCGCGGAACGGGGTCGACTTCCGCTCCCTCGAACTCCGCGACGAGGTCGTCGTAGTCGGTCTGGTTGGCCGCGAGGTCGTGCCCGAAGCCGTCGTCACCGAGGCGGTCGACGACAACCACGTCGCTGACCTCGTGCTCGACGCCTTCGAGACCCTCGTTGGTCTTTTCGAGGTGGTCGAGGGGGTCGCCGCGGCGGTAGTAGCCGTCGCAGGTCACCAGGTACTCCGAGTCCGCGGAGTTCATCCGCGTCGCGAGCGCGTCCGCGGAGAAGCCAGCGAAGACGACGGAGTGCGGCGCGCCGATGCGAGCGCACGCCAGCATCGCAATCGGGAGCTCCGGAATCATCGGCATGTAGAGGGTGACGATGTCGTCCTCCTCGACGCCGCGGTCCCGGAGCGCGGCCGCGAACTCCTCGACTTCGCGCTGAAGTTCGGCGTACGTGTACGTGCGCGTTTCGTCGGTTGGTTCGCCGACCCATTCGAGGGCTTCCTCGTCGCCGCGGCCCTCCTCTACGTGGCGGTCGATGCAGTTGTAACTCGCGTTCAGCTCGCCGCCCGTGAACCACTCGTAGAACGGCGGGTTCGAGTCGTCGAGTACGGTGTCGTACTCCTCGTCCCACGAGAGGTGGTCGGCGGCGCGCTCCCAACACTCCGGCCAGTTCTGTTCGAACTCGTCGTAGATGTCGGGGTCCGAGACGTTCGCCTGTTCGACGAACGACTCCGGCGGCTCGAAGACCTCGCCCTCGGGGAGGCGGGCTTCGAGTTCCGGGTCAGCGTCTTGGTCTGGCATATCCATCACAATCGTTCACGACATCCGTGTTAAGTACCGGCGCTAATTATGCCAACACCCGCCATATGAGAGAGCAACGCGGAAACCCGGCCAAAGAGCGCCAACTCGGCCCATTAGTCGTCTCTACGTGAGATTCCGCCGGCCACAAAGCACTCCGCAGCTGGCGTCGTAGAAATTACTCACTAAATGAGGGTGTCATAGAACTCTTCTCACACCGTGATGATCGTGCTTCCCGGATTGTCTCCGCGTTCGTAGTTGGTGATAGCGACGACAAGGCGAAGGCACAGGGCAAGAAACACCTGCGCTCGTGCGTGG
>NZ_JAJJZG010000001.1 GCF_021028995.1 Halobacterium sp. KA-4
GACGAGTCGGGGGCTGACGCCCGCCGACTCGTCGAACACTTCACCACAGTCTGGACAGCAGTCAGAGGTGACCTCGATTTCTCGGTCAGGGTCAGGAGCGTCGCGCCATTCCGGGTCGTGCCCAGGCTTTCGACCAGGCGTGCCACCGTCAGTACGTGGCTGTTCGTCGTCCTCGTCCGATGGGGACGAGGACGACTCCTCTTGGTCCGATTGGTCCTTGCTCGGTGGTGTGTGCGGTCCCTCGTACCACCTGAGCTTTGCTCTAAGGCGCTTGTTCTCCTTTCGGAGCTTTTCGTTTTCTTCTTCAAGCGCAGCAAGACGGTCGAGGATTTCTTCTTTGGTCGGCTCCGAGGAGGTCATGAACAGACGAGACGGGATGGTCTCCGGATCGGAGACCATCCCTCCAGGGTGCACTCACTCGCCTGTTGCATCGATCTACGTTATTTGTTTCACGGCCCCTACGAGAGACTACCGAAACCGATCTGGGGCTAAACACGTACATTAAAAGAAAGTCAGAGGTGGCTCAGATATTCCCTCCGCTGTTCCATCTTTTCGCGTTCAGTTCGCTGATCATAGTGCCGATCAAGTACCCCCTCCGAGACGTTAGCTCGATCACTGACCGCGGGTTTCGGCCAATCCTGATTCAGCGCATACGTGATTGCACCTCGCCGAACCGCGTGGGGGCTCCGGCTAGTAGGACAACTGGATGCACTTCCATAGGCGGTTGCGGGACATGATTCGATATCTCGTTTTTCGGGACACGCTGCATCAATCACGCAGGGGCGAGTATACCGGTAGCAGTCCCCTCGAAGCGTCGTTGTATGCGCTCGCCCTACCTCAGTCGTTAGTAACGGTTGTCGGCCCGACTCCTCGGTGATGTCTTCTCTCGTTGTTTCGGTCCAATCGTTGAGAACCGTACACACCTCCTCGGAAAGTGCGATGAAGCGCTGTCCTCCCTCCTGATTCTTGATCGGTGTCCCAGTCTCGGGGCGATGGACTACATGGATATACTGTTCGTCGGGGTCGTAGTCTTCGAGATCAAGCGAGCGAGCAGCACCGACTCGCATCATCGTGTGCCACAACAAAGTCAAGACGACGTGCGGACGAGAGGCGTACTCAAACTTCGCAAGGAAACTAAGGATTGCTTTTGCTCGATCCGGGTCGAGCATTACCGTTCGGACGTTCTCGTTTTCACCCAGAGCCGGTGAGAGCACTTTCGTGTGGAGATCTGGACTGACGCCATCGATTGATTCGAGCCATCGAATGAAGACTCGGAGCGTGTCCATCTGCGTCTTTTCGGTGACCGGTTCCAGATTGCCTTCCTCGCGCCGCCAGAGGCGGTATCGGTGTAGTATTCTGCCGGTCAAGTCGTTTAGATTAGTGATGTCTTCGCGGTCACACCAGCGGACGAAGTGTCCGAGACGGGAGCTGTGCGAGTAGATGGTTGCTTGTGATACCTCGTGCTCACGGTCTGTGAGATAGAGGTCGAGTGCTGTTTCAGGGTCGATTGGTTCGAGTGACATAGTCAGTTGGCAGCGAATCCAGTAAGAGCCGCTCAGGTCAGAACCCTCAATTCGGACGCCTCATGGCCTGCAAGGGAGTTCGTTCGACGGTCGAACTAAAGCCTGCAGCGCCCATTCTTCTACAGACGGAGCAGGCCGAGTGCCTCGGGACTTGACTGCGAGGCGGTTCACGTAACGCCGTGCATTCCCATCACGGCGTACACCGGGTTTTAAAGCCGGCCTTGGAATTTACTGCGTGCATCTAGCGGTTCCACAGTACCAAGTTACAGGGTCAACGGCCCCGCGCACGGTGGCGCGGGGCTTGTCAGTGAACTCGGCCTCTACCCCCAATTAGGGGGACGGGACGAATCCCCGGTTCGGCGTCACTACTCCTGACTTCAGGGCGAGCTGACTGTCGCCCGTCCGCCGCGACGACTGTAGGCCACGACGGACGTACCGCCATCCAACGTTTTTCGCTCCAACATAGTCCGCATTCGCCGTTGCATCACACGACTCACACTCAAACTCCGCCTGCCTGACGCGATTCCCCTTGCTCGTGTGGCCACACTCCGGACACCGTCGACTCGTGTTCTCCGGATCAACGTACTCTACACAGATGCCTTCCGCGTCAGCCTTGTACTCGACGAGATCCACGAGTTGGCGGTGCGCCCACTGATGGAACTCTTTGACCGGCGGCGCACGCTCTCGGATGTGTCGGAGGTTCTCGACGGCGATGTACTCGCAGTCGTGAATGAGTGCTTCCTCGATGATATCGTTGGCCACACGATGCAAGACATCGCGGACGTATCGGGACTCCCTACCGCTCATCTGCTGGATCGTGCGGTGCGCAGACTGCGTGCCGGTCTGTTGGAGATTGCCGCGAATCCGCTCGAACTCCCGATGCCGGTGCCTGAGTTCCCGACCGGACGCGAAGTACGCTGTCGAGGTGGTGGCGATGTTGACGATCCCAAGGTCAACGCCAAGAACTGTCCTGTCCTCGTCGTCGCCCTGTCGTTCGACCTGTTTCTCAGGCTTCTGTTTGCGAAAGCCGAGATGCAAGTAGTAGTCGCCATCACGCCGAGAAAGCGTGGATTCGGTGACCTCCCAGTCCTCGTCTTCGAGGTACTGGTATTGGTAGCCGTCTTCCTCATCCGGCAACGCGAGGTCACACCGAATCCGGTCATCGACCGTTGCGAGTGAGACTGTCTCGTCGTCGAACAGCGTCATCGTCCGCGTGTCGTATTTCACCGTCTCAGCGGTGAAATTCGGACGCGAGGTTTTGTACTCCTCGTCTAATTCCTCGAGTTCCTCGACGCCAGAGAGTGCGGCTGCGGCCTGGTGGGCGGCCAGAATTGCGTGTTGACTCCCAAGACGCGTCTTCTCCAACACCGTGTCGTAGGCGAGGTCTTGGAGGTAGGTTTTCCGCGTTTCACCCGTCCGCCAGCCGATTTGGCTGCTGATGTTGCAGGCGTCTTGCCACTCGCTGATGGTGGTGTCGAGCAGTTGCTTCTGCTTGTCGGTGAGGATAGGGCGGGTGATTGCGGTACGTCTCAAGTAATCGTCCGCCACGTTCTTCAATAGACGAGTAAGATAGTTAGTAGTTAGTGATTTGTGGCAGCGAGTGTCGGCTTCCTCCCCGCCCACGGTGGGGCGGGGAATCTGCCTCGCTACCTAGTTTGAAAGTTGACCGATTGTGGGGGGTCGATTCTCCGATGCCCGGAATCCATGCAGATACGCGAGCCGCGCCGTTTTTCCGGCAGTACGGCGCGTACTCGTGTATGGCGACACTCGGCACGAAACTGGTTCAGATGGACACGGTGCCCGCGGTGTTACACTACGCGGACGGTGGTCAGGATGGTCCACTGGAGATCCAACACGTGCAGGTCGAGGACAACACCGTGAGCGCGGTGATTCATGTACAGGCAGGCGGAACGCAGTCACTCGCACGGATTACAGGCGGGCTGGACGACGACGAGCTCAAGCTCGAGATTCCGACCGAGCCCGCGGACTTCGACTCTGTAGAGGCGTTCTTGGCTGCCGACGACATCTTTGAGACTGCGAAAACCATCGTCGACATCCAGACGGACCTCTGATTCAAGTCTGACAAGGACGGGACGTTATCCGTCGACCTGTCCTGGGTCACGACTCGGTACGAGTCCCTGCGCCATGAGGCGGCGTGCGACGACGACGAGCCCGTTCCCGACGCCGGTGCCGAAAATGGCTTGCTCGGTGTGCGTGTCGGGCATGATGGAACTCACGAGGAACGACGACCGGTCGATGAGCATGAGCCGACCGACGGCAATGTCGTGCTCGGCGTCGGTCTCGCTCCGGAGCCACTCCAGCCCGGAGGTGAACGTCGTGGCTTCCGGCACTGCGTCCTGAATCTCGGTCTGTGCGGACCCCGAGACGGCACCGATAGCCAGGCTAACACCGTCTGGAAGGCTGTTCAGGTGTTCGACGAGTTCGTCGGTTAGCAGCTCGTCGTTGCCAACGACGAGCACGACTTCGTCGTCGGCGTCCTCGACGAGCTCGTTCGTGCGGTTCGCAATTGCGGTCTGCCCGGTTAACGTCCACACCTCTTGTACTGACGATTTCGCGTCGCTCTCGACGCTTTCGACGGCTTCGAGGGCATCGTGAAGCTGTTCGACGCGAGATTCGTACTGGTCGCGCAACGTCTCGGTGGCCTCCGCCAGCGGGACAGCGCGGAACTGCTGAGGACTGGAGTGCTGGATTTCGACGAGCCCCTGCGCTTCCAGGACGCGAATCGCATCGTAGATTCGTGTCCGCGGTACGTCGGTTATTTCACTGAGCTTTTTCGCCGTGCCAGTCGGAACCCGCGTCAGTCCGACGAAGCACTTGGCTTCGTACTCTTTCAAGCCGAGTTCTTGGAGTACATCGATGGCCTCTTCGGCGTTCTCGTTTCTGGTCATGTGTCCCAACCCGCAGTCCGGTCGAATCCGGGGTTGGCTTCGAATAGCACTGCAGGACGGATAGGCGTTGTCACTATCATCATCAGTAGTGATGCCAGTTATTCACCCTGTTAGCAACTCTATAAGCCGTATAGCCACGACTCTAGAATCTATTTGTGATTTCTTCAGTGACAAATCGAAGGGTTTAGCGAGCCGTAATCTCACACTCGATTCGCTTGTGCTCTAGGTTAACCCAATTAATCACAAAACGATTATACGGTCGGCTGAGAAATTTTACGGATGGCACGTGATCGGTTTGTGTCCCAACCACAACTCCGCGTGCCAGCCTCGCCACACCGTGTGGCGGGGTTTCCGGAGCGGGCAGGCCAGTCATGAGTGCTAATTCATCCGACAACGCACGCGCCGTTGCCATCGAACAGCTCGAACAGTTCGGCTTGAGCACGTACGCGGCGCGGACGTTCGTCGCGCTCGTCGGACTCGGGACTGGAACCGCCAAGGACGTCAGTCGGGTCGCAGACGTGCCCCGAACGCGTGTCTACGACGCCGTCGACGAACTCCGCGACCACGGGCTCGTCGACGTCCAACAGTCCACGCCCAAGGAGTTCTGGGCCATTTCCTCGGAGACGACCGGACGAAAGGTCGAACGTGAGTGGCAGCACCGTGCGGCCGTCCTCACAGAAGCGCTGGACGAAATCGAGCCAATCGAGCGGCGGGACGAACAGCGTGGCGTCTGGACAGTCTCCGGCCGGGAGACAGTGACCGATCGCGTACTGGAGTTCTGCGAGAACGCCGAGGATCGCATCGTCTACATGACTGTCGAGGAATTGCTCACCAAGGACGTCGTCGACGCTCTCGAAGCTGCCACGGACCGCGGCGTCGACATCGACCTCGCAGGCGTGTCACCGGAGGTCCAAGAGCGCATCCAGGAGGAGGTACCCGGCGCCGAGCTGTTCGAATCGCTGTGGATGTGGTCGGACACGCCAGCTGGCCGGCTCATGATGGTGGACGGCGAGACAACACTCGTGAGCGTGCTCGTCGACAACGAGAACGGCCAGCCGACGACACCCGAGTCGGAGACGGCCATCTGGGGAAGCGGAGAGTCGAACAGCCTCGTCGTCGTGCTGCGGGCGATTTTCACGTGGCGTCTCGACGACTCCAACTAGCTATCTCGCGGCAACAGTGAGTACGGCTGCGGTCAATCCACCCCATGCGACAGCGCCGCCGACGGCGAACGTGAGCAGCGCGCCACCCCCAAGGAAGCCGGCGACAGCCCACGTGAGTACGCCGACCGCGGCGAGCGCGTGAATCGTCATCACACCAACCGGAGGTTCACGGCCACCGATGGAGAGCCACGTTCCATAGGCACCGAGCGCGAGCGCGAGCACGTAGGACAGAGCCCCTAGCCCGCCCCACAGCGAGAACAGGCTCGCCAGCAGCGAGTCGCCTCCTCCGTCACTAGAGCCGGGTGCGGTGGACACGGTCGATCCTGCTGACGTCCGCTGTGTTGGCTGTTGCGCGGGCTCAACGGTGACGTTCACGGCCGCGTCATTGAGGCTGCGGACGCCCAGTTCGTCCTCGACGACGAGCGAGACCTCGTACGTCCCGGGCTCCTCGAACGCGGTCACGTATGTCGGCGCCACACCGGACCGCCGCTCGTCGTCGATAGTGAAGTCATAGAGCGCGATAGCGCCATCGTCGGTAGACTGCCGCCCCGAGAACTCGATCGACTCGCCGGACCGAACAGTCGTCTCGTTGGCAGCGAGGACCGCAATCGGGCGCTCGTAGCGCGGGCCGAACGGCTCGCTCGCGAACGGCATCGGGTCGGCCTTCCCACCGTCAGTGACGACCGCGTCGCCCGCACCGCCGGGGTTAAGCGTCTCGTGGTAGGGGCCAGACTCGGAACCCCAGTAGTTGTGCTCCGCGACCACGGTTCCCCTGTCGAGAGAGCTACGCAGGCCGACGATGTGGCCGTAGATATCGTTGTAGATGAGTTCGACGTTCGGCGCATTATTGACAATCACGCCGGTCGCAGCGGCGTCACTGCCGCCGTCGGCCCGCTCGCTGTCGGCAGTGTTCAACACGACGGCGTTGTTCGCCAGCCGTGCCGGCGTCGGACCGGTAACACGCACGCCGTTCGCGTTCGCCGCGATGGTGTTGTTATGGATTTCGGTAGTCGTACCCGCGATCTGACCCGCGACATCAACACCGAACTCATCGTTGTCGAGCGCCTCGTTGAATCCAACGGTCACCCCGCCGAGAATATCGCTCGCCTGAACGGAGAGCCCGTCATCGGCATTCCCAACGAAGCGGTTTCGGAGGGCAGTCACGCCGCGTACGCGGACCGCGGATACGGCGATCCCCGAGCCACCGTTCGCCCGCACGACGTTGTCCGCAAACATCGTGTTGTCGACTTGCTGAGTTGCGAACGTCACGCCGCCATCGCCGTTTTCGGCGAAGGTGTTGTTCTGCACATCGAAGTCATCCACAAAGACGTACTCCGCGGTGGCGTCGACACCGTACCGGTCGTTGCGCACAAACTCGTTGTTCTCGACGGTGAACGTGACGTACTGGATGCCGCCGGTCGTCCGTCGCAGCCCGATCCGAAGCCCGTTCCGGGAATCGACGACCGTGTTTCGCGCGAAGCGCACGCGGTCGGCGTCGGTCGCCCCCTCCACGTGGAAGCCGCTTCCGGACGCGTCCCGGACCTCGCTGTTTACTACGTCGACCTCGTTGAGCGCGCCGCCACGGAACACGACGCCGTCACCGCCCACGCTCTCGATTCCGACGCGTCGGAGTGTCACGTCCTCAACGCGATGCTCGTTCGTGGCCTGTGGCCGCGCGTCTGTCGACTCAATCTCAAACACCACGCCAGCACCCGAGACGCCGGCGACGGTAACGTCGGTGAGTCTGATGTTCGAAATCTGCCGGGTACGCACGCGAACGCCGTTCGTACCGGTATTCGCAAAGGTGGTACCGGAGATTCGCACGTTCCGGACTGCGTCCACATACGGGTTGGTCTCGGGAACCTCGAACGCTATGCCCGTGCGTCCAACGTCGGTGAACCGGGCGTCCACAACCCGAATCGACGGCGACCCGTCCCGCGTCGTGATGGCCATCCCGTCGCGGACGTGCTCACGAACCGTCGAGTCGGCGAGCCGAATCGAACCCTCGCTGGAGGTCGCCGTAACCGCGGTCGTGCCGTGTTCGACGACGGTGTGTGTCAGCCGCAGTGTCGAGTCACCGTCACCAGCGTACTCGATGGTCTGCCACGTACCCGCGTCCGAGGACGCATCCGCGGTCGTGAACTGAATCGGGTTGGCCGCGGTCCCGGCTGCGACCAGACTACCCTCGACGGTTATCGTGACCTCCTCGCCGACGTTGACCCGCGTACCGGATTCGACAGTGAGCGTCACGTCGCCAGCAACTGTCAGGTCGCGGCCGACGTAGTACGGGCCATCATCGGCCGTCCACGTCGTGTTCTCGGTCACGTTACTCTCGACGTACGTCGGCGTCGCCTCCGCGGCCGCCGCTGGCACGACAGCGCTCGCCGCAACACCGGTAGCAACCACGCCGATAACCACGATTGCGCCGAGGAGAACCTTTCCTGACGTCATGTGAGTACGGTTAGGAGCCGTCCCAACGGGTAATGTACCGACCAATCGAACGCTCCAGTACCGCCCGTAACCGCTGAGTTCTTCGCGTCGTCATTCGGCGTCGTCGGGTCCATGCCACGCAACACTTCCTCGCCGTCCGGAATCCTGTCGGCATCCGAGTCAGTCGCAGTCGGATTGGAGCCGTACCGTCGTAGTTCTATGGCGTCTTCGATGCCGTCGTCATCCGTGTCCGCGTCCAACGGGTCTGTTCCCGTGTCGCGGAACTCGGTCAGGTCGGTGAGCCCGTCGCCGTCCGTATCGCGGTCCTCGGGGTCGGTGCCGAGTTTGACTTCAAGCGGATCCGGAAGTCCGTCGAGGTCCGCGTCAGCCTCGATAGCGGACGTGTTGGCTGCGAGTTCGGACCGGTCATCAAGGCTATCGGCGTCCGTATCCGCGTCTCCGTAGTCCGTGCCCGCGCGGACCTCCTCATCGTCGCGAATACCGTCGTCGTCCGTGTCGCGATCGGTCGGATCGGAGTCGAACTGGTGGACCTCGTAGCCGTCTTCAAGTTCGTCGCCGTCCGTGTCGGCATCGCGGAAGTCGGTGCCCAGCGTGAGTTCGTTGGTGTTCGAGAGCCCGTCGGCGTCAAGATCGCCGCCCTTGTTGATGACGTGGACCGTAATTGCCCGGTCGTCGCGGCGCGAACTATCGCCGCTCCGTGAACTGTACATCGTCGCGTACAACGTGTGTCGGCCCGGTTCGAGGTCCTGTTCACGGGGTTTGAGCGTGAGGGCGGCGTCGATCGTCGCCAGTTCGCCAAGCGTCACCGTCGTCACATCTAGTGAGGTGTCGAGTGGCTCGTTGTAGCTGGCTTCCCGGGTTTCGGTCAGCCGGACGTCGTAGTCGGCGTAGTAGGAGTCGGAGTCGTTGAGGTAGTCACCGACGGTCACTTGCACGGTCGCGGGTTCGTCAGCCCACACGTAGTAGACGTCATCCCGTTCGGTCGCCGCGCCCGCGCCGGTCACGTCGACCGAGAGGACGCCAGAGTCGACCGTAGTGGCGTCAACGGCGCCAGTCACAAGCGCCGTCGCCGGGCTCGTCGCCAGGAGAGCAACGATGACGGCGACCACGGCGACGCGCGGAGCTGAGCACCGAGACACGTACCTCTGTCTTGGTGTAACGCACTTGAATATAGTGGTGAGTCTACCCCGGGTACGAGAACAGTCCAGCCGCCGTCTTGGGTTACGGGGAGTCAAGGAGAACTCCGTCTTTTAGCGCGGGGAGGATGTCAATCGTAGGGGCGTGACTGCTGGCGGTAGTGTTCAGAGTGGCCTTATGGCGCGAGCGGCGTCGCTACCGGTGGAGCGTCTCATACACCTGTGGGAGCAGGTACGCGAACACAGCGAACACCGCGGCGAACAGTAGCGCCAGCAGCAGTTCAACGGGTCCCATGTGAAATTTGTTCTCTACAATAGGACGTAATCTTTGTGGCCGTCGAAGAGAAAACGGTTTGCCGCCCTACGACTCACGAAAGACCATGAAGGTACGAATCGGTGCTGGCGCGACCGACGAGGAGGCGCAGGCGGTCGCCGCCGCGCTCGCCGAACACGTCGCCGACGAGGTCGAGGTGTACCTCGGCGAGGCCGACGAGCCCGCAGCCACCCACGCCCCGCTCGAGCGCTCCACGAGCGACGAACCCGAGGAACGCGACCTCGGGCCCACCGAACGCGAGGAACGGCTCCGCGAGGAAATCGAGGACATCCTCGAAGGCGGCCCCGAGAAGTACAAAGAACGCCTGAGTGAGCAGGACAAACTGTTCGTGCGCGACCGCCTCGACCTCTGGTTCGGCGAGGACGGTGGGGATGGTACGGGCGACCTCCTGTTCGAGGACGGGAAGTTCGCCAACTTCGATTCCTGGCACCCGAACAGCCCGGACGTCGACGACGCCGACCCCGACAGCCGCCTCCCGGCGGACGGCCTCATCACAGGGGCGGCGGACTTCGAGGGCCGAGACGTCCACTTCATGGCCAACGACTTCACGGTAAAGGCGGGGTCGATGGCCGAACGCGGCGTCGAAAAGTTTCTCCGGATGCAGCAGCGCGCGCTCAAGACCGGCCAGCCGGTGCTGTACCTGATGGACTCCTCGGGCGGCCGCATCGACGAGCAGTCCGGGTTCTTCGCCAACCGCGAGGGCATCGGAAAGTACTACTTCAACCACTCCCGGCTCTCCGGACGCGTCCCCCAGATTTGCGTGCTGTACGGCCCGTGCATCGCCGGCGCCGCGTACACGCCCGTGTTCGCGGACTTCACCGTGATGGTCAAGGGAATGTCCGCGATGGCCATCGCCAGCCCCCGGATGGTGAAGATGGTGACCGGCGAGGAAATCGAGATGCAGGAACTGGGTGGCCCCGAGGTGCACGCCCGCCAGTCCGGGAGCGCGGACCTCGTCGCCCGCGACGAGGAGCACGCCCGCGAACTCGTCTCGGACCTGATTCAGTACCTCCCCGACAACAGCGACGAGAAGCCGCCGAGCCAGCCCGCGCAGCAGCCCGCGAAACCCACCGAGGGCATCGACGGCCTGATTCCCAAGTCCCCGAACCGCGCGTACGACATGCACGACCTTATCGAGCGCGTGGTTGACGGCGACTCCTTCTTCGAACTCAAGCCCGAGTACGGCAAGGAGATTCTCACGGGGTACGCCCGCATTGACGGTCGCACCGTGGGTATCGTCGCGAACCAGCCCGCCGAGCGCGCGGGCGCCATCTTCCCGGACGCCGCCGAGAAGGCAGCGGAGTTCGTCTGGAAGTCCGACGCGTACAACATTCCGTTACTCTACCTCTGCGACACCCCTGGCTTCATGGCGGGCTCGCAGGTTGAGAAGGACGCCATCCTGGAGAAGGGCAAGAAGATGATTTACGCGACCAGCGAGGCCACCGTCCCGAAGCAGTCCGTGGTCGTACGGAAGGCCTACGGCGCGGGCATCTACGCCATGAGCGGCCCGGCCTACGACCCCGAAGCCACTATCGCGCTCCCCTCCGGCGAAATCGGCATTATGGGCCCGGAAGCCGCCATCAACGCCGTCTACGCGAACAAACTGAACGACATCGACGACCCCGAAGAACGAAAGCAACGCGAGCAGGAGCTCCGCGAGGAGTACCGCGAGGACATCGACGTCCACCGAATGGCCAGCGAGACCGTCATCGATGAAATCGTCCCGCCCTCGGAACTCCGGACAGAACTCGCGAACCGCTTCGCGTTCTACGAGGACGTCGAAAAGGACCGCCCGTCGAAGAAACACGGCACGATTCTCTGAGGCAGCGACGTTTCGGGCGCGCTACGACATGTGTGCGGTGACGTCGGTCGAGGAAATCATGCCGACGTAGTCGTCGTCGACCACGGGGAGGTGTTTGATGCCGTACGTCGTCATCATCGCGGCGACCTCCTCCATGTAGAGGTCGGGCGCGGCGGTCTCGACCTCGGTCGTCATCACGTCCGCGACCGTCATCTCGGCGACGTCCTGTCCGTCGGCGACGGCGTCGAGGACGTCGGTGCTGCTGATTATCGCGCGCGGCGTCGTCGTCACGACGAGCGCGCTGATGTCTTTCGCGCGCATCCGCTGTGCGGCCTCTTTCACAGTCGCGTCGGCGCTAATCGTCTCCAGCGGCGTGGACATCACGTCCTCAACTGTGGGCTTCTCGGTAGAAGACATACGACACCCCACGCACCCCCCTACCAAGGCAGTTTCCCCGTCCGCAGCCACGAACGTT
The DNA here is from genome assembly GCF_021028995.1 of Halobacterium sp. KA-4. Classification (GTDB taxonomy): domain Archaea; phylum Halobacteriota; class Halobacteria; order Halobacteriales; family Halobacteriaceae; genus Halobacterium. Next base: position 11,793 of record NZ_JAJJZG010000001.1, read on the forward strand.
CATGACGCGCCCGCCGGATACGTCGGTATGGTCGTCCCGCAGTCGGTTCCGGAGTTGACCGCGAAGTACGCGCTCCTGCTCGGACAGGTCGCAGAATTCGTCGCCGTGACGCTCGTCGTCTACGTCTTCGGACGGCTCGTCGTCCGGCCGCTCGTCGAGTCGCTGTTCGCCCGCTGGGACCTCGCGCCGACGCTGGAGAACACCGTCGTGAAACTGCTGCGCGCCGGCGTCCTGCTGGGCGCGGTCGCCGCGGGCGCGTGGGCGGCGGGGTTCGGCGCGTTCCTCGGCGGGTCGGCGCTCATCTTCGCCGCGCTCACGCTCGCCGTCGGGTTCGCTGCACAGGACGTGCTCTCGAACTTCGTCGCCGGCGTGTTCATCGTTCAGGACCCGAACTTCAACATCGACGACTGGATAGAGTGGGAGGACAAGGCGGGCTTCATCAGCGACATCGGGTTCCGCGTGACGCGCATCCAGACGTTTGACAACGAGACCATCACCGTCCCGAACACGGAACTTGCGACGAAACCCGTGACGAACCGGATGAGCAACGAGACGCTGCGCATCTCCTACACGGTCGGCATCGGGTACGGCGACGACATTGACGCCGCGACCCGCATCCTCCTGGACGCGGCGGCCGACCACGACGACATCCTCGACGACCCGGAGCCGTCCGTCCGGGTCGCGGACCTCGACGACACCGCGGTGCTCCTGCAGTCCCGGTTCTGGATTGCCGATCCCGACCGCGAGGACTTCTCGGTGACGCGCTCGGAGTACATCCAGGACGTCACCGAGCGCTTCGCGGCCGCCGACGTGGACCTCTCGACGACCAGCCAGCACGCGCTCTCCGGCGAACTCACCGTCCACGAGCGCCCCGCGGAACCCTGAGTCCTACTCGCGCTGCAGCGCGTCCACGAGCACTGCGAGCGCGAGGCCGGCGAGCCCGACGTCCCGCGCGATTACGTCCCCGAACTGTCCGGTCGTCGCCCAGACGACGGCGAGGTACGCGACGGTCACCGCCAGCGAGACGATCGCGACGAGCGCGGCGAACGCAGTGTAGCGGTCCGCGAACAACAGCGCCGCGAACCCAATTTCGAGCATGCCGTTCGCGAGCATGAACGCCATGGGCGAGACGACGAGCCACGGCGCGAGCCAGTCGGTGACGTAGACCGCCCAAGCGCCCGGGTCGAGGAGTTTGTGGACGCCCGCGGCGAGTAGCATCGCGCCCAGTCCCCAGCGCGCGAGCGTCCCCGAGTCGGGTGCACCAGCAGCGAGTCGCTCCGCGCGGTCGCGGACAGTCACAGTCAGTCCTCGGCGTGTTCGCGCTTCAGCGAGAGTGCCGTGCGGTCGAACTCGCAGACCAACTCGTCGTCGCGGTTCACGGCGAACGCCTCGACGTGGAAGGTGACAATACCGCGCTCGCCGTCGCTGGTCTCGCGCTTGTCGGTGACCGTCGACTGCGCGCGAATCGTGTCGCCGTGGAACACCGGCACGGGGTGTTCGACGTCGTCGTACGAGAGGTTCGCGACGATGGTGCCGTCGGTTGTGTCCGGGATGGTGAGGCCGACGGCGAGGCTGAGCGTGTAGAGGCCGTTGACGACGCGCTCGCCGAACTGCGTGTCGGCGGCGAATTCGGCGTCGAGGTGCAGCGGCTGCTGGTTCATCGTGAGGTCGCAGAACTGCTGGTTGTCGGCCTCCGAGACGGTGCGGCGCTTCTCGTGTTCGATAGTTTCGCCGACGTCGAACTCCTCGTAGTAGCGTCCCGCCATGGGCGAGTGGGGTCGGCCCCAATCCTTAAAACCGCCGAAACCGCGGCCAGCAGGCTTTTACTCGGGAGATGGCCATCACCATTTTTCAGTCGGCAGGCGAGGTTGGGGATATGTCAGGGGACTACGTCCGTGCAGAGGTACTGGTGGCTGTCGTTCTCGTGGCTGCCGTGTTCGCCGGTGTGACGACAGCAGCGACGGGTGGCTCGATAGCAGCATCGCCGAACGACCCGAACACGACCGCGACACACACCGCGAGCGTAGTCGTCGACGGGAACGCCGTCGGTGGGTCGTGGACGAGTTTTCAGGTTGAGTACCAGGCGACCGACGTGAGCAACGTCGGGCAGAACGACGTGGTGAAAATCGGTATCGACCGCGACAACGACGCGCCCGGTGACACCATCGACGTCGACGTCTCCGACGACCTCAGCAGCGCCGGCGCGGATAACAACGGTCACACGCTGGACGTCGGACTCGGTGGGAACTACGGCCTCCAGCAGAACGACGAGCTCGTCGTCGTCTACGAGAACGCCCAGAACCCGAGGGCCGGCGACTACGATGTCGCGCTCCACGTGAACTACCAGAGCGCCGACGAGACGGATACGGCGACGCTCTCGATTTCGGCGGACACGACGACTACGCAGACGGCGACCGCGACCGCGACGGCCACGCAAACGGCAACTGCGACCGCAACGAGCACACAGACGGCGACCGCCACGCCGACGGCGACGACGACTGACTTCGGTGGGAGCGATACCACCACGACGTCGGACGGCAGCGACGGAGGCGACGACACGTCCGACATCGTCTCCTGGGCGTCCGTGAACGCGGACCCCGCGGAGCCGAGCATGAATGCGACGCACACGACGATTGCCACGGTCGACAACGAGACTGCGCGCGACTCGTGGAACGGGCTCGTCGTCAACTACAGCGGGACGGGGACGAACGTCAGCGGGGTCGGGCAGGGTGACGTGGTGAAAATCGGCATCGACCGCGGCGGCGACGCGGGCAACGACACCGTCGACGTGAACGTCTCCGACGACCTCAGCAGCGTCGACGCGTCGAACGACGGCGAGACGCTGACTGTCGGCCTCGGTGGGAACTACGACCTCCAGTACGGCGACGAGGTGGTGGTCGTCTACGAGAACGTCCAGAACCCCTCGGAGGGCATCTACCAAGTGCCGCTGGACGTAAACCACCAGAGCAGCGGCGGCACGGGAACCGCGTCGCTCGTCCTGCTGACGAACGACCAGACGACCGAGACCGCGACGCCGAACACCGAGACCGTGACCGAGACCAGCGAGTCGCCTACTTCGCCGACCACGACGGCGGAGTCGACGCCGTCGACGTCGCCCGGATTCGGCACCATCGCAGCAGTCGTCGCGCTCGCCGCGGCCGCGCTGCTCGCGCGTCGATAGACATACAAGCGGCCGGGGAGACGCCCCGGCATGGCTCGACGCAGCGTCTTGTTTTCGCCGGGCGACCAGCCGGAGTTACTGCGGAAAGCGCCGGAGACGGGCGCGGACGTCGTCGTCTTCGACCTCGAAGACGCGGTCGTTCCCGCGCGGAAGACGGAGGCGCGGACCGCCGTCCAGTCAGTGCTCGCGGACCCCAACTTCGACCCAGACTGTGAGGTCTGCGTGCGCGTGAACCCAATCGGAGCGGGCGCTCGTGACGACGTGGAGACGGTGCTCGCCGGGGAGAACCCGCGGCTGGACGCCGTCGTCCTCCCGAAAGCGCGGTCCGCCGACGAGGTGACGACGCTCGGCCGGCTGCTCGACGAGCGCGCGTTCGACGTCCCCGTGCTGGCGCTCGTGGAGTCCGCACGCGGCGTCCTGCACGCCGAAGAAATCGCGGACGCCGGACCGACGGACGCGCTCGTGTTCGGTGCGGAAGACCTCGCGGCGGACGTCGGCGCGACGCGGACCGACGACGGAATCGAGGTCCTCCACGCGCGCGAGCAGGTCGTGCTCGCTGCGGGTGCCGCGGGCGTGGACGCCATCGACACCGTCTACACGGACATCGAGGACACGGAAGGACTCACCGAGGAGACCGAATTCGCGGCGCAGTTGGGCTACGACGGGAAACTCGCGATTCACCCCTCGCAGGTCGACCCCATCAACGACGCGTTCACGCCCGCAGCGGAGGACGTGGAGTGGGCGAAGCGGGTTCTCGACGCCCAGGAGGAGGCCGACGAAGCGGGTCACGGGGTGTACCGCGTGGACGGCGAGATGGTGGACGCACCACTAGTGGCGCAGGCCGAACGCATCCTCGAACGGGCGCGGGCCGCCGACGGTGGCGACGCCGACGAGTAAGCGGGCGAACGACTACGATTACAGGTTCCGCCACGCTTTTGCTGAGCGACAGAGTCGGTCGGTGTATGGCGGACGCTAATCCCTTCGAGAGCCTGCAGGAACAACTCGACGACGCGAGCGAGTATCTCGACGTCCGAGAGGACGTCCTCGACCGACTCAAACAGCCCGAGCGCGTGCTCGAACTCACGCTCTCCGTGGAGATGGACGACGGCACCATCGAGACGTTCGACGCGTACCGTTCGCAATTCAACGGCGACCGCGGCCCGTACAAGGGCGGCATTCGCTACCACCCGGGCGTCACCCGCGACGAAGTGAAGGCGCTCTCCGGATGGATGGCGTACAAGACGGCGGTCGTCGACATCCCCTACGGCGGCGGCAAGGGCGGCATCGAACTGGACCCCAGCGAGTACTCCGAGAGCGAACTCGAGCGCATCACGCGGTCGTTCGCCAAGGAGATTCGCCCGTTCATCGGCGAGGACAAGGACGTGCCCGCGCCCGACGTGAACACGGGCCAGCGGGAGATGAATTGGATCAAAGACACCTACGAGAAGCTGGAGAACACGACCGCGCCCGGCGTCATCACGGGGAAAGCCCTCGAAAACGGCGGCAGCAAGGGTCGCGTCGAGGCGACCGGTCGCTCGACGATGTTCGCCGCTCGCGAGGTCTTCGACTACCTCGACAAGGACATGGAGGAAGCCACGGTCGCCGTGCAGGGGTACGGGAACGCCGGCTCCATCGCCGCGCGGCTCCTCGAAGACCTCGGCGCGAACGTCGTCGCCGTCTCGGACTCCTCGGGCGCCATCTACAACCCCGAAGGATTCGACACCCGCCACGTCAAGGAGTTCAAACGCGACACCGGTAGCGTCGCCGGCTACGACGGCGCGACCGAGGAGTTCGGCAATGACGACCTGCTCACGCTGGATGTCGACCTGCTCGTGCCCGCGGCCCTGGAGAACGCCATCGACGGCGACCTCGCGCACGACGTCGAGGCGGACGTCGTCGTGGAGGCTGCGAACGGCCCGCTCACGCCGGACGCGGACGAGGTGCTCGCGGAGCGCGGCGTCTACGTCGTCCCGGACATCCTCGCGAACGCCGGTGGTGTCACCGTCTCGTACTTCGAGTGGGTGCAGAACCGCCAGCGCTTCCAGTGGACGGAAGAGCGCGTCAACGAGGAACTGGAAGCCGTCATCACGGACGCGTTCGACGCGATGATCGACGCCTACGAAGCCAACGACCTCCCGAGCCTCCGCATGGCCGCGTACGTCGTCGCCGTCCAGCGCGTCGTCGACGCCTACGAAGGCAGCGGTAGCTGGCCGTAACTCCTCGAAAAGAGCCGCTCGTTCGGCGCTACAGGTAGCCTTCTTCCGCGAGGCGCTCGACTGCTTCTTCGAGCCGTTCGGTGCTCGCCGCGTACGAGATGCGCGCGTAGCCCGGCGTGCCGAACGCGCTGCCGGGGACGGTCGCGACGTGGGCGTCCTTCAGGGCGTCCTGGCACCACTGCTGGTCGTCCTCGTCCACCGGGACCATCACGTAGAACGCGCCGTCCGGCTCCGGGACGTCGGTGCCGTGCTCGGCGAACAGTTCCAGCAGGCGGTCCTTCCGGGACTCGAACGCCTCGACCATCTCCTCGACCGCTTCGTCCGTGTTCTCGATGGCTTCGACGCCGCCGTGCTGGACGAAGTTCGTGGCCGAGGAGACGGAGTGCGAGTGCACCTTCCCCGCCTGGTCGATGAGTTCTTCGGGCCCCGCGAGGTAGCCCAGGCGCCAGCCCGTCATCGCGTAGGCCTTCGAGAAGCCGTTGATGGTGACGGTACGCTCGAACATCCCGTCGAGGGCGGCGAGGCTCACGTGCTCGCGGCCGTAGTTGATGTGCTGGTAGATTTCGTCCGAGATGACCGTGATGTCGTGCTCGACGGCGAGGTCACGGACGCTCTCCATGGCTTCACGCGAGTACACCGAGCCCGTGGGGTTGCTCGGGGAATTCACGACCAGCAGTTCGGTGTCGTCCGACACCGCGGCGGCGAGTTCGTCCAGCGCCGGCTCCAATTGGAAGTCGTGCGGCGAGAGGTCCACGCGAGTCAGTTCCGCGCCCGCGATTTTCGCCATCGCCTCGTAGGACACCCACGCGGGGTCCAGCAGCGCGACCTCGTCGCCGTCGTCGACGAGCGCCTGGAACGTCTCGAACAGCGCCTGCTTCGCGCCCGGCGTGACGATGACGTTGCCCGCCTCGTAGTCGATGCCGTCGCCGCGGAGCTTCGCCGCGATGGCCTCCCGCAGTTCCGGGATGCCGTTCGAGGACGTGTAGCCGGTTTCACCGGCTTCGAGGGCGTCCTCGGCGGCGTCCTTGACGTTCTGCGGCGTGTCGAAGTCGGGTTCGCCGACCGAGAGGTCGATGACGTCCTTGCCCTCGGCTTCGAGTTCGTTCGCGAGGTTGCTGACCGCGAGCGTCGCGCTCGGTTCTACTCGTCGTACCCTGTCGGTGAAGTCCATCTTAGAGTTCCTCCGCGAGGTGAATCGCGCTGTCTACGGCTTCCGCTCCCTTCTGTACTCGTTCGCGGGCTTCCGCGCCCGACATCCCCGGCCCGGCGACGCCGAACGCCACCGGCGTGTCGCGGTCGAGGCTGACGTCGGTGAGCTTCTGGGCGGTCGCGTGTGCGATGACCTCGTCGTGGTCGGTGTCGCCCGTGACGATTGCGCCGACGACCGCGACGGCGTCAACGTCGTCGCGGCGCGCGAGCCGGTCGGCGGCCAGCGGCGCGTCGTACGCGCCCGGCACGCGGACCAACTCGACGACGTTGGCGTCCGCGTCGTCGGCCGTCTCCACGGCCGCCGACTCCATCTGTTCGGTGACGCTGCGGTTGAACTCCGCAACGACGAGCCCGAGCTCTACCATACTCATTGGGTCTCCCGGGGCGGATAAAGGCCTACCGTTACGGACAGTTCCCGCGAACCCACAAGTTTGTATGCACCCCGTTCCGTTTGGCGAACGAAATGCCCTCCTTCGGACGCCGCCGAACTACGGCGCTCGCGGTCGCCCTCGCGGTGCTGGCCGCGCTCGCCCTCCGGTTCGTCGCGCTCGGCGACCGCATCTTCCACTGGGACGAGGCCCGGGTCGGCTACTGGGTACTCCAGTACGCCGCGACCGGCGAGTGGGCGTACCGCGCCATCGTCCACGGGCCGTTCCTCTTCCACGTGAACGAGTGGCTGTTCAGCGTCCTCGGGACCAATGACGCCGTCGCGCGAGCACCCGTCGCGGTCGTCGGCGCACTCCTCCCCGTGACGGCGTGGCTGTTCCGTACGCGCCTCGACGACGTGGAAGTCACGGCGCTGGCCGCACTGCTCGCGCTCAATCCCGTGCTCGTCTACTACTCGCGGTTCATGCGCAGCGACGTGCTCGTCGCGGCGTTCAGCGTCGCCGCGCTCGGCCTCGCGGTACGCGCGCTCGACACCCGGCGCGGCGGCTACCTCGTCGCCGCCGGCGCGATGCTCGGACTCGCGTTCACGACCAAGGAGAACGCGCTCGTCTACGTCGCGATGTTCGTCGGCGCGAGCGCACTCCTGCTGGACGAACAACTGTTCACGGCCCGCAAGCGCGACGAATCCTGGGAGCGCGTGCTCCACGAGAACCTCCAGCGCGTCGGGAGCGGCCTGCTCGCGTGGCGGCGCGCCATCGCGGGCGGCGCGCTCGCGTTCCTTGTCATGGTCGTCGTCTTCTACGCACCCCGGCCAGAGTTCTACGCGGCGTTCACGAACCCGACGCAACTACCGGGCGTCATCGCTGCGGGGACGGCCGGCGCGTGGGCGGAGTTCTGGAGCACATGGGGCGTCAGCGGCAGCGCCTCCCGTCAACACAGCTACGTCGCGTTCCTCGCGGACGCGCTACGGACGCTCGGCGCGGCGTCCCTGATGCTCGTCGCTGCCGCAGTCGTCGGCTTCCTCGCGGAGCGCTACGTCGCCGACGAACCCCGTGACCTCGTGCTGTTCGCGGGCTACTGGGCGGTCGCGTCGGTCGTCGTCTACCCCGCGATTACGGACATCTCCGGACACTGGTCGGTCGTGCACGCGGTGGTTCCGCTGGCAATTCCCGCAGCCGTCGGCGTGCGCGTAGTCGTGGACCGCGGCCGGTCAGCCTACCGGAGCGACGACCGTATTGGCGTCGCGCTCGCCGCGCTCGTATTGCTCGCGGTCGCCGGGCAGATGGGGGCCGTAACCGCGGAAACGTCGTACCTGATGCCCCAGGACGAGGATAACGTACTCGTCCAATACGGCCAGCCCGGCAGCGACATGCGCGCGACGCTCGACCGAATCGAGCGCATCGCCCCCGAGAACGAAGGCACGGACGTGCTCTACTACGGCAGCCACTTCCACGTCGCGAGCGAGTACGGCGTCGTGGACCCAGTTAGCGCCGCGGAGACGAACTGGTCCAATCGACTCCCGCTCCCGTGGTACACGGAACGCGCGGGCGCGGTGACCGACTCCACGACGCGACTGTCCAAACCGACGGTCGCCGGGAACAAGACGGTCAGCGTCAAGACCACGGACGCGCCGGTCGTCGTGACGCAGGCGAAACACTACCAGGACGTCCGCGAGCGCCTCGGCCCCGAGTACGAGGGGTGGACGTACGAACTCACGGCGACGAACACGATAATCGTCGTCTTCGTGGACACCGGTACACCGGGCTTCGCCGAACCCGAGTAACCACGGTCGTGTACACTCCATCGGTTCATTCGGCAATTCTTATGCAGGAGTAGGCGGAAGTCGCGGGTGATGACGGTACCCGTTCCCGGAGCGACAGTCGGGGTCGTCGGCGGCGGCCAATTGGGCCGGATGCTCGCGGAAGCCGCGAGCCCGCTGGGCGTCGACGTGGTCGTCCTCGACCCAACGCTGGACTGCCCGGCGTGCCCGCCCGCCGCCGACCAAATCGTCGGTGGATTCGACGACCGCGACGCCATCCGCGAGCTCGCCGAGCGCGCGGACGTGCTCACGTACGAAATCGAGCTCGCGGACCCCGCGGTGCTCGCGAACGTGAGCGACGAGTACGACGTGCCCGTCCACCCGTCCCCGGGGACGCTGGAGACGATTCAGGACAAACTCGTGCAGAACCGGGCGTTCGAGGACACGGGCGTGCCGGTCCCGCCGTTCCGCGCGGTCGACGACGCCGACGACCTCGAAGCCGCCTTCGAGGAATTCGGCCGGCCGCTGATGCTGAAGGCGCGCACCGGCGGCTACGACGGCCGCGGGAACGCGCCCGTGAAGTCGGTCGCGGAGGCTCGCGAGACGTTCGACGGCCTCGACGGCATGGTCGCCGAGAAGCTCGTGGACTTCGAGCGCGAACTCTCGGTCATCGCGGCCAGCGGCGACGGCGAGACGGCGACGTTCCCGGTCGCGGAGAACGTTCACGAGGCCGAGATTCTCCGCGAGTCGGTCGTGCCGGCGCGCGCCAGCGAGCGCGTCCGCGAGGAGGCTACCGAGGTCGCCCGCGACGTGCTCGACGCGCTCGACGGCCGCGGCGTCTTCGGCGTGGAACTGTTCGAGGTGGACGGCCGGATTCTCGTTAACGAGGTCGCGCCCCGCCCGCACAACTCCGGGCACTACACCATCGAGGGCTGTCACACCTCGCAGTTTGAGCAGTTCGCCCGCGCGCTCTGCGGGCTGCCACTCGGGGACACGACGCTCCGCCAGCCGACCGTGATGGCGAACGTGCTCGGCGACCCCGACGACGAGGAGCGCCCCGCCGAGTTGGCGGGCGTGTCGAGTGCGCTGCGGGACGACCGTATCGCCTTCCATTGGTACGACAAACGCGATGTCCGCCCGCTCCGGAAGATGGGCCACGTCACAGTCGTCGGCGACGACCGCGGCGAACTCCTGATGCGTGCTCGCGCCGCCCGCGACGCGCTCTCGTTCACTCCCTCAGACTCATGACTACAGTAGCAGACCTCGTCGAGTTGTTCGAATCGGAAGCACAGCGGGACCGTCCCAGCGAGCAGACGCCCGACGTCGGGATTATCATGGGCAGCGACAGCGACCTCGACGTGATGGCGGGCGCGCACGACGCGCTCACCGACCTCGGCTTCGCGGAAGTCACGGACTACGACGACCCGCCTTCGGGGTACACCTTCGAGTCGTGGGTCGTCTCCGCACACCGGACACCGGACCTGATGTACGCGTACGCGGAGACCGCCGCCGACCGCGGGCTCGACGTCATCATCGCGGGTGCCGGCGGGAAGTCCGCGGACCTCCCGAACATGACCGCGTCGCTTGCGTACCCGATTCCGGTCGTCGGCGTCCCCGTGCAGGAGAAGTCCGTCGACTCGGTCATCGGAATGCCGACGGGCGCACCCATCACGGCCGTCGACGCCGGGAAGTCCTACAACGCCGGGCTGTCGGCCGCACAGTTCCTCGCGACCAGCGACGACGAACTCGCCCAGCGGCTCCGCGACCTCCACGCCGAACGCCGGGACGGCGTCGCGGACGTCTCCCGCGAACTCCACGAACGCGGGACGCCAAGCTTTCGGGCGAGTCGCGACTGACCGGACACTCCCGGACGCCCGAACGCCGCAGTCGCCCTGAAACCCTCGAATTCTCCCGCCTGCGGGCGTGCGGGCATAAATCAACGTTTATGGGCGTGGGGTCCAAACTCCCGCTCGTCACGGAGACACTCCTATGAATCCATGGATCGCCATCGGTATGTTGGCGCTCGTGGGCATCCTCATCCCCGCATCGATGATGGTGGTGTCCTCGCTACTGCGCCCGACCGTACCTGAACAAGGGAAGCGAGCCACCTACGAGAGTGGCGAGGTTCCGACGGGGGACGCGCGCGTCCAGTTCAACATCCAGTACTACATGGTCGCGCTGCTGTTCCTCGTGTTCGACATCGAGACCGTTCTCATCTTCCCGTGGACCGTCATCTACCAGGACGCCGTCCAGTCCGCCGGCCTGACGCGGGCACTGCTGCCGATGCTCGTCTTCATCGGCGTGCTCGTCGTCGGCCTCGCGTGGGCGTGGCGCAAGGGCGTCGTTCAGTGGGTGCGGACACCACGGCACGGAGGAAAACCACATGAGCAGTGACCAACCACGCGACAGTATTACGGGAACCAGCGAACCGCTGACGGACACCCGCGAAGCCCGAATGGGGGAGGGCGTCGACAGCCGGTTCAACTCGAAGCTCCGCGAGGCGTTCGGCTCGACGCCGTTCATCCTCACGAAGTTCGACAAATTCATGAATTGGGTTCGCGGGTCGAGTATGTTCATGCTGCAGTTCGGTATCGCTTGCTGCAGCATCGAGATGATGCACACGTACTCAGTCAAACACGACCTGGACCGCTTCCACGCCGGCGTCCCCCGCGCGTCGCCGCGGCAGGCCGACGTGATGATCGTGCCGGGGACTATCGTCTCGAAGTTCGCCCCGCGCATGAAGCGCGTCTACGACCAGATGCCGGAGCCGAAATTCGTCGTCAACATGGGGAACTGTTCGACCTCCGGCGGCCCCTTCCAGGAAGGATACAACGTCGTGAAGGGCGCCGAGGAAGTCATCCCGGTCGACATCCACATCCCGGGCTGCCCGCCCCGCCCCGAGGCGCTCGTCTACGGCGTCGCGAAACTCCAGGAACGCATCGCCAACGGCGAGTCATCGCCGGTCACGGTCAAGCCCTACGAGCTCGAACAGTTCGGGGACCTCGACCGCGACGAGATGGTCCAGAAGCTCGCCGACGACATCGACGAGGAGACCCTCGTCATGCGCTACAACTGGGCTGATTCGCCATGAGTACGTACGAAGAGCGCAACGTCGAACCCCCGACGACCGAGTCGGGCGACGTCGACGGTGACGCCATCGAAGCGCTGCTCGGCGACCACGTCCTCGACCGCGAGGAACACCTCAACGCCGACGCCTACGTCGTCCGCGCGGACGCCGTCCAGGACGTCCTCCAGACGCTAAAGGACGACGCCGGCTTCGACCACCTCTCGTGTGTCACCGCCGAGGAGCACGAGGACCGCTTCGAGAGCATCTACCACCTCAAGCAGTACGACGACCCGACCAACGAGGTCAGCATCGTCGTACCGACGTCCCGCGAGGAGCCGGTCAGCGAGAGCGCGGCCCCCGTCTTCCGCACTGCCGACTGGCACGAGCGGGAGGCCTACGACCTCGTCGGCGTCCAGTACGACGACCACCCGAACCTCGAACGCATCCTCCTCCCCGACACGTGGCAGGGCCACCCCCTGGGTCTGGACTACAACCAGGACAAGCCCCAGATTGTCACGTTCGAGGAGAACAAGAACCCCCTGGAGGACCACGCCCGCGGCGGCGAGGACTCGGACACGATGTTCCTCAACATCGGTCCCCACCACCCCGCCACGCACGGCGTCCTCCACGTCGAGACGGTGCTGGACGGCGAACAGGTCGCGGACGTCAACCCCGACATCGGCTACCTCCACCGCTGCGAGGAGCAGATGGCCCAGAAGGGGACGTACCGCTACCAGATTATGCCGTACCCCGACCGCTGGGACTACGGCCCGGGCGGCATCATCAACGAGTGGGCGTACGCCCGCGCCGCCGAGGACCTCGCGGACATCGAGGTCCCCGAGTACGCGCAGGTCATCCGGACGATGGGCTCGGAGATGTGCCGCATCGCCTGCCACCTGCTCGCCACCGCGACGTTCGCGCTGGACCTCTACGGCGACTTCACCGCCATCTTCATGTACGGCATGCGGGACCGGGAAATCGTCCAGAACCTCCTGGAGGACCTCACCGGCCAGCGCATGATGTTCAACTACCTCCGCCTCGGCGGGGTCGTCTGGGACATCCCCGAACCCCGCGACGAGTACTTCGAGAACGTCCGGGACTTCCTCGACGACCTCCCGGCGAAGCTCGACGAGTACCACGACCTCATCACGGAGAACGAAATCTTCCAGTCCCGGTGTGTCGACACCGGCTACCTCGACCCCGAGGTCGCGAAGAACTACGGCGTCACGGGCCCGGTCGCCCGCGGCTCCGGCATCGACTACGACCTCCGCCGCGACGACTCCTACGGCTACTACGACGAATTAGAGTGGGACGTCGTCACGGAGGACGGCGGCGACAACTTCGCGCGCCTCCTCGTGCGGATGCGCGAAATCGAGCAGTCCGCCCGCATCATCGAGCAGTGCGTCGACCTGCTGGAGGACTGGCCCGAGGACGAGCGCAATATTCAGGCCAACGTCCCGCGCACCCTCAAGCCCGAAGCCGGCAAGGAGACGTACCGCGCCGTCGAGGGCGCGAAGGGCGAACTCGGCATCTACATCCGCGCGGACGGCACCGAGAAGCCCGGGCGCTTCAAGATTCGCAGCCCGGCGTTCTCGAACCTCTCCGCGCTCAAGGAGATGTCCACCGGGGAGTACATCCCCGACCTCGTCGCCACGCTCGGCAGCCTCGACGTGATTCTCGGGGAGGTGGACCGATAGATGGCGACGGCGACGCCACTCCCCGACACCATCCAGGACATCCTCGGCATCGGCGGCTTCGCCGGGGAACTGCTCTCGATGCTGCTGGGCGCGGCGCTCGTCGGCACCATCATGCTGACGATGACCGCGTTCGCGGGCCCGTGGGCGAAGCGCAAAATCACCGCGGCGTTCACGGACCGCATCTCCGTCAACCGCATCGGCCCGATGGGGCTGGGGACCATCATCGTCGACGCAGTCCGCCTGCTGTCGAAGGAACTCATCATCCCCGAAGGCGCCGACCGGCCCGCGTACGACATCGCGCCGGTCGTGCTCGCGGGCTCGGCGCTGCTCGCGTTCGCCGTCATCCCGATGGGCAACGGCATCCACCTCGCCGACCCCGAGACCGGACTCGTGTTCGTGTTCGCAATCGCGTCGATTGCGAGCCTCGGCCTCCTGATGGGCGGGTACGCGTCGAACAACAAGTACAGCCTCCTCGGCGGCCTACGCGCCGTCGCCCAGAACATCGCCTACGAGATTCCGCTCGTCGTCACCGCGGCCTCCGTCGTGCTGTTCACGGGGTCGCTCCAGATGAGCGAAATCGTCGCCGCCCAGACCGTGGAACTGGTGACCATCGCCGGCATCCGGATTCCGGCGTGGTTCGCGTTCGTCAACCCGTTCGCGTTCGTGCTGTTCATGATCGCGAACCTCGCGGAGGTAGGCCGCAACCCCTTCGACACGCCCGAAGCGCCGACCGAAATCGTCGGCGGCTACCAGACCGAGTACTCCTCGGTGTACTTCGTGCTGTTCTACCTCGGCGAGTTCGTCCACATCTTCCTCGGCGGCGCCATCATCGCGACGCTGTTCCTCGGCGGCCCGGCGGGACCGTTCCTGCCCGGGTTTGTCTGGTTCACCATCAAAATCTGGGCGGTGTTCCTGTTCACGCAGTGGTGCCGGTCGGCGGTCCCCCGCGTGCGCATCGACCAGATTATCGAGATTGGCTGGAAGGGCCTGCTGGTCCTCTCCTTCGCTAATCTCCTGCTCACCGCAGTTATCCTCGGGGTGCTCGGACTATGATTGGACTACTCAAAGGGATGGCAACGACGATGAAACACGCCCTCGACGGTGAGACGTTCACCGTCGAGTACCCGGAGGAAGCGCCCGAAGTCAGTCCGCGCTTCCGCGGGGTGCACAAATTCAGCCAGGAGCGCTGCATCTGGTGTCGCCAGTGCGAGAACGTCTGCCCGAACGACACCATCCAGATTGTCACGGACAAACAGCGCAACGGCGAGCAGTACAACCTCCACGTCGGACAGTGCATCTACTGTCGGCTCTGCGAGGAGGTCTGTCCGGTGGACGCGATTCTCCTCACGGAGAACTTCGAATTCACCGGGGACACGAAACACGACCTCGTGTTCAACAAAGAACAGTTGAAGAACGTGCCGTGGTACAACGACCTCGACCCGCTGGCGTCCCGCGAACCCGACCGGGGTTCCTGGGTCGGCGAAGGCGAAGGCGAGGTCGACTACCAGTAGTTGCGCGCCCGTCTCGAAACCTACAAAGGGCGTATTTGCGAACCACAAGGTGACTGAAATGACGACCGAAACAATCGCGTTCGGGCTGTTCGCGCTGCTCACTGTAGCGTGCAGTCTCGGCGCTGTCCTGGTGCGGGACGTGTGGCACTCCGCGCTGCTGCTCGGCGGCTCGCTGATGAGCTTCGCCGTGCACTACGTGATGTTACAGGCGGAGTTCGTCGCCGCGATGCAGATTCTCGTCTACGTCGGCGGCGTCCTCATCCTCATCACGTTCGCAGTGATGCTCACGCGTCAAACTGGAGGTACAGGAGAGGTGACTAACGCATGACGACGCGACCACGACTGCGCGACCCGTCGACGTTCGCGACGGGCGTCGTCGCGGTCGCGTTGTTCGCGGTGCTCGCAGCTGTGTTCCTCGGCGCCGGGTTCGAGGGCGCGGCCGGGTTCGCCGGCGACGCGAACCTCACGGCGACCATCGGCTACGCGCTGCTGGGCCTGATGGACGTCGCGGGCGAGAACACGGTCGCCAGCGAGGGCTTCCTCGCAGCGTTCATCATCGTCGCGTTGCTGCTGGACGCCGCGCTGGAGGGCTCGGTGCTGCTCGCGAGCCGCGACAACGAAGGGGGTGACGGCGAGTAATGGCGGTCGCCGTCGAGTACTACCTCCTGTTGTCCGCGGCCGTGTTCTGCACGGGTGTGTTCGGCGTGCTCACGCGCGAGAACGCGCTCATGTTCCTCATCAGCGTCGAGCTGATGCTGAACTCGGCGAACATCAACCTCGTGGCGTTCTCGCACTTCTACGGGAACGCGACGGGCCAGGTGTTCAGCCTGTTCGTGATGGCGCTGGCCGCGGCGGAGGTCGCCGTCGGCCTCGGCATCGTGCTCGTGTTGTACCGGAACTTCGACGAAGTCGACGTGCGCAACGCGACGACCATGAGGTGGTAAGATGGTAGGTGCATTCGACTTCACTCCGGCCATTCCGCTACTACCGTTCGCCGCGTTCCTCGTGGCGATGCTCGTCGGCCACTTCGCGCCGCGGCTGCTGCCGAAAGGCGGCGCGATTCCCGGCATCCTCGCGACCGCCGGGTCGCTGCTGTTGTCCATCTGGACGTTCCTGACGGTGAGTGGCGGCAGCTACCACGCACAGGATATCTACACGTGGGTCGTCGGCCAGAACACGTTCAGTCTCCACTTCGGCATCCTCGTCGACCCGCTGTCGGCGATGATGCTGGTCATCGTGTCGCTGGTCGCGGTCCTCGTGCACGTGTTCAGCCTCGGCTACATGAACGACGAGGGCGAGACCGGCCTCCCGCGGTACTACGCCGGCCTCGGCCTGTTCACGTTCTCGATGCTGGCGTTCGTCGTCGCGGACAACCTCCTGATGGCGTTCATGTTCTTCGAGCTGGTCGGGCTCTGCTCGTACCTGCTCATCGGGTTCCACTTCCGGGAGCCCGGCCCGCCGAGCGCCGCGAAGAAGGCGTTCCTCGTCACGCGCTTCGGGGACTACTTCTTCCTCATCGGCGTCGTCGGCATCCTCGCGACGTTCGGCACCGCGCGGTTCGTCGCCGTCGGTGACGGCGTCCACAGCTTCCCGCACCTCGCCGAGCAAGCGCTCGCGGCTGCGGGCGGCGAGGGAACGATGCCCGAACACGTCGCGCACTTCCTCGACGTCATCGGCATGAACGCCGAGACGTGGTTCGCGATTCTCGGCCTACTCGTGCTCGGCGGCGTCGTCGGCAAGTCCGCGCAGTTCCCGCTGCACACGTGGCTGCCGGACGCGATGGAGGGCCCGACGCCCGTCTCCGCGCTCATCCACGCCGCGACGATGGTGGCGGCCGGCGTCTACCTCGTCGCGCGCATGTACGGCTTCTACGCGCTGCTCCCGACCGTCCTCGCGATTATCGCGCTGGTCGGCGGGTTCACCGCGCTGTTCGCCGCGTCGATGGGTGTCGTCAAGGACGAGCTCAAGCAGGTGCTGGCGTACTCGACCATCAGCCAGTACGGCTACATGATGCTCGGCCTCGGCACCGGCGGCTACATCGCTGCGACCTTCCACCTGATGACCCACGCGTTCTTCAAGGCGCTGCTGTTCTTGGGCGCCGGGTCGGTCATCATCGCGATGCACCACAACGAGGACATGTGGGACATGGGCGGCCTCCGCGAGAAGATGCCCGTGACCTACTACACGTTCCTCTCCGGCAGCCTCGCGCTCGCCGGCATCGTGCCGTTCTCGGGCTTCTGGTCGAAGGACGAAATCCTCTACGAGGCGCTCATCTACGGCGCCGGCGACAGCCCGATTCTGCTCGCCGCGTACGCGATGGGGCTGCTCGCGGTGTTCTTCACGGGCTTCTACACGTTCCGGATGGTGTTCCTCACCTTCCACGGCGAACCCCGTAGCGACACCGCCCGCGACCCCCACGGCGTCCGCTGGAACGTCAAGCTCCCGCTGGTCGTCCTCGGGATTCTCGCGGCCACCGTCGGCCTCGTGAACATGACGCCCGTCGCGGAGCTCACGGGCCTCCACATCGAGTATCTCCACCAGTGGCTGGTGATTCCGGAGGCCAGCGACTTCGCCGCGCTCGGCTACGACAACTACCACCACCTGCTCGAACAGTTCGCCGGCTACCACGCCGCGGACATCGGCCCGCTTGCGCCGGGCGCCGTCTCGCTGGCGCTCGCGCTCGGCGGCGCCGGCCTCGCGTGGGTGCTGTACAACGTCGACTCGCCGACCGAGCACACCGAGAAGCTCGGCGGCGTCAAGACCGTACTGTACAACAACTACTACCAGGACGAGTACCAGGTGTGGCTCGCGCAAGGCGTCACGCTCCCGCTCGCCCGCGCCGCCGACACGTTCGACCAGGGCATCGTCGACGGCGTCGTCAACGGCGTCAGCAGCGTGAGTCTGTTCGCCGGCAGCCGCGTCAAGCGGATTCAGGACGGCCTCGTGACGCACTACGCCGCCCTGTTGACGCTGGGTCTGGTCGTCCTCCTGGTGGCCTTCGGCCTCCTCGAGGGGTGGTTCTGAATGTTGATTGAAGCACTCATCGCCGTCACGTTGGTTTCGGCGTTCGTCGTCATGCTCGCACCCGACGAGGTCGCGGGCAAACTGGCGTTCGCCCTGAGTCTGCTCCCCGTCGCGGGGAGCCTCTGGATGTTCGGACAGTTCGACGCGAGCGGTAACGCGCTCTTCGAGAGCGGGAACCTCGCGTTCGAGACGACTGCACGCTGGATTAGCGTCGGCCCGTACGCGCTCAACTGGCACGTCGGCCTCGACGGCATCAGCATGCCGCTGGTCGTCCTGTCGACGCTGCTGACGTCGCTCGCCATCGTGAGCGCGTGGACGCCGATTCAGGAGCGCCAAAGCCAGTTCTACTCGCTGATGCTGTTCATGCTGGCGAGCCTCCTGGGCGTGTTCACGGCACTGGACTTCTTCGTCTGGTTCGTCTTCTGGGAGTTCGTGCTCGTGCCGATGTACTTCCTCATCGGCATCTGGGGCGGCCCCCGGCGGAAGTACGCGGCAATCAAGTTCTTCGTCTACACGAACGTCGCCAGCCTGGTGATGTTCATCGGATTCGTGGCGCTCGTGTTCGCGCTCCCGGTGCAGACGATGGACCTGCCGGCCATCGCGGCCGCGCTCGACGCCGGCAACTTCCAGACGACGTACGGCCTCGGCGCCGAGACCCTGAAGGTCGTCGCGTTCTTCGCGATGTTCCTCGGGTTCGCGGTGAAGGTGCCGCTGGTCCCGATGCACACGTGGCTGCCGGACGCCCACGTGCAGGCCCCCACGCCGGCCTCGGTGATGCTGGCTGGGGTGCTCCTGAAGATGGGGACGTACGCACTGCTCCGGTTCAACTTCACGATGCTGCCGGGCGTCGCGCGCGACTACGCGGTGCTCATCGCTATCTTCGCCGTCGTCTCCGTGATTTACGGCGCGATGCTCGCACTCGCCCAGCAGGACCTCAAGCGCATCGTCGCGTACTCCTCGGTATCGTCGATGGGGTACGTGATTCTCGGGCTCGTGGCGTACAACGTCTACGGGCTCGGCGGCGCGACCTTCCAGATGGTCGCCCACGGCCTCATCTCGGGGCTGATGTTCATGTGCGTCGGCGTCATCTACAACGTTGCCCACACGCGCATGGTCGGTGACCTCTCCGGCATCGCCGACAAGATGCCGGTGACCGCCGCGGTGTTCGTCGCCGCGGCGTTCGGCTACATGGGCCTGCCGCTGATGGCGGGCTTCGCTGGCGAGCTGTTCATCTTCCTCGGCGGCTTCAGCGCCACCTTCCCGTACGCGCAGCTGTTCACGGCGCTGGCGATGTTCGGCATCGTCGTCGTCGCGGGCTACCTGCTGTTCGCGATGCAGCGCGTCCTCTTCGGGCCGTTCAGCGCGGACACGGACTACGACATCGTGCCCGCAGCGCCCCACGACGCGGCAGCCATCGTCGTGCTGGTGTTGCTGGTCGTCGTGCTCGGGACGGTCCCCGAGGTGTTCTATGGCATGATTCAGGACGCGGTCAACCCGATGGTGGACTCGCTGCCGGAGGCAACTGCCTTCCTCACCGGGGGTGAGCTCTGATGGTGGAACTGCCACCGCTGACGCCCCAGATTCTGCTCGGGCTGACGGCCATCGTGCTGTTCGGCATCGACATTATCGCGCCCGACACCCGGAAGAACGGGCTGCTGGCGTCGGTGAGCGCCATTGGCACCGTCGCCGCCGCCGCGACTGCGGTGTGGTTCCTCGCGGCCGGCTCGGGCGATTACCGGTTCGTGCAGTTCGACGGCGCGCTCGTCGTGGACGCGTTGAGCCTGTTCTTCGCGTTCGTCGTCGCAAGCGTCGCCACGCTCGTCGTGATCGGGAGTTACGACTACATCGAGGGCGAGGAGCACGTCTCCGAGTACTACTCGCTGGTGCTGCTGGCGGCGACCGGCATGTCGCTGATGGCGGCCGCCAACAGCCTCGTGACCGTGTTCGTCGCGCTGGAACTGGCGAGCCTCCCGTCGTACGCGCTCGTCTCGTTCCTGAAGACCGACCGTGGCAGCGTCGAAGCCGGCCTGAAGTACTTCCTCATCGGTGCGCTGTCCTCCGCCGTGATGGTGTACGGCATCAGTCTGGTGTACGCCACCACGGGGACGCTCCTGCTGGACGACATCGCGGCCGAAGTCGCCGGCAACCAGTTCGGCGGCGTGCTTGGCCTCGGCATCCTGATGCTCGCCGGTGGGTTCGCGTTCAAGACGGCCTCGGTGCCGTTCCACTTCTGGGCGCCGGAGGCCTACGAGGGCGCGCCCGCGCCGATTAGCGCGTTCCTCTCGTCGGCATCGAAGGCAGCCGGCTTCGCGGTCGCGTTCCGCGTGTTCACGACCGCGTTCCCGCTCGACGCGGTGGCCGCCGTGGCCATCGACTGGTCACTGCTGTTCGCCGTGCTCGCGGTGGTCACGATGACCCTCGGGAACTTCGCGGCGGCCACGCAGAACGAGGTCAAGCGGATGCTCGCGTACTCCTCCATCGGGCACGCCGGCTACGTGCTGATGGGGCTGGCCGCGCTCCAGAGCGGCGCCGCGGAGGCGAACGCCTTCGTGCTCGGCGCGTCGATGACCCACCTGCTCGTCTACGGCTTCATGAACACGGGTGCGTTCCTGTTCGTCGCGCTCGTCGAGTACTGGGACGTGGGCCGCACGTTCGAGGACTACAACGGCCTCGCGACCCGCGCCCCCGTGGCGTGTGTCGCGATGACCGTGTTCATGTTCAGCCTCGCCGGCCTCCCGGTCGGCGGCGGCTTCCTCTCGAAGTACCTGCTGTTCGCGGGGACCGTCCAGGCTGGCTTCGCGTGGCTCGCGGCCATCGCGGCTATCAACAGCGCACTATCGCTGTACTACTACTCGCGAGTCGTCAAGGCAATCTGGATCGAGGACCCCAGCGACGACCTCTCGCTGGCCGGGACGCCGACCGGCCTCTACACCGCCGTCGTCGCGGCGGCGGTGGCGACGGTCGTCCTGCTGGTGGCGTTCGACCCGGTCGCGCAGACCGCCGTCCACGCTGCCGACGTCCTGTTCGCGCTGTAAGCGAACGGGGCACAACGGTACCTTTTAGCGGATTCGGGAGCTATCACGGGTCAACGAATGGTTTCTCGGCTCGTGCTCGGCTGCGGCACGACCGGCCACGCCCTCGTCGAACACCTCTCACAGCGCCGCGGCGAGCTGTTCGTGCTCGACAGCGACGCGAGCCGCGTGGAGTCGCTACGCAACGAGAAGGTCGCCGCCGAGGTCCGGGACGTCACCGACCCCGACGAGATTAGCGGGCTGGAGCGCGACGTCGACGTGGTCCTGGTGGCGACCGACGGGGCCGCCGCCAACCGGCTGGCCGCGGAGGCCGCCCGCGAGGTCTACCCGGACGCCGAACTCGTGGCGTACCTCGGATTCGAGGCGACCAGCGACGACCGCGAGGCGCTAGGCGCGGTTGCCGACCGCGTTATCGACCCCGGGGCGGCGATACTCGACCACATCGAGGAGGTCGCGACCGCCGAGGGCTCCGAGAGACTGCAGGCACTACGCACGACGCTCGAAGCCATCGACGGGACGATAGGCGTGTTCATGCACGACAACCCCGACCCTGACGCCATCGCGACGGCAGTCGGACTGTCGCGCATCGCCGCGGAGTTCGGCGTCGAGACGGAGGCGTGCTACTTCGGGGAGATCTCCCACCAAGAGAACCGCGCGTTCGTCAACCTCCTCGAACTCGAGGTCCGGAACGTGGAAGTTGGCGAGGAACTGGACTTCGACGCCATCGCGCTCGTTGACCACTCCGCACCCGGCGTCAACGACCAACTCGACCCCGAGACGAAGGTCGACATCGTCGTCGACCACCACCCGCCGAACGACGACGTGGAGGCCGACTTCGTAGACATCCGCCCCGGGCTGGGCGCGGCAAGCACTATTCTCGTCGAGTACATTCGCGGGTTCGGTCTCGACGTCGAGACTGAGGTCGCGACGGCGCTGTTATACGGTATCCGCGTGGACACCGACGACTTCGCCCGCGAGATTACGACCGACGACTTCGAGGCGGGCGCGTGGCTGCTGGACCGCGCGGACACGGACGTCTTGGAGCGCATCGAGAGCCCGTCTGTGAGCGCGGACACCCTCGACACCATCGCGCGGGCCATCCGCAACCGCGAACTCGACGGGTCCGTGCTGGCATCCTGCGTCGGTGCCATCTCCGACCGCGACACGCTCGCACAGGCCGCCGACCGCTTGCTCGCGATGCGGGGCGTGACGGTAACGTTTGTCTACGGCTATAGCGAGGGTACCATCTACGTCTCCGCGCGGTCGCGGGGCAGCGACGAGGACCTCGGCGCGGTACTGCGGTCGGCGTTCGACGAGATGGGGAGCGCGGGCGGCCACGCGGACATGGCGGGCGCACAACTCCCACTGGGGCTGTTCGACGATGTCGGCGAGGAAGCCGAGCAGACGCTCACGGAGATGGTCGAGGACGTGGTAGCGACGCGGTTCTTCGAAGCGATTCGCGGGGGGTGAGTTTTTCCCGGTCGACGCGTAACGGGCACGTGATGGACTCGGCCCTCGACCACAACGGCGCGAAACCCACGGTCGACGACTACATGACCCGTGACGTCGCGACCGTCTCCCCCGACGACACGGTACGCGACGTCGCGACCCGTATCTCCGAGAGCGAACACAACGGCTTCCCGGTGACCGAGGGGCGACGTGTCGAAGGGTTCGTCTCCGCGCGGGACCTCCTCCTCTCCGACCCCGACGAACTCGTGTTCAAGGTGATGAGCGACGAGCTCATCGTCGCCCATCCCGAGATGAAGGTGACCGACGCCGCCCGCGTCATCCTGCGATCGGGCATCCAGAAGCTCCCAGTCGTCGACGACGCGGGCAACCTCGTCGGCATCATCTCGAACTCCGACGTCATCCGCTCGCAGATCGAGCGCGCCACCCCCGAGAAGGTCGGGAAGCTCAAGCGCACGCTAGAGACGATTCACGGCATCGAAGCCAGAGAGGAGCGACGCACTGTCCAGTTGGACGAGTTGGTGCCGACACAGGGGAAGGTGTACGCCGACGAATTAGAGGGGCGCCAGTATGAACTCGAACACGGCCTCGCGGAGCCGCTAGTCGTCATCGATAACGGCGGCGTCGAACTCCTGCTGGCGGATGGCCACCACCGCGTGATGGCCGCCGAACGCGCGGGCATCGATGAAATGGACGCCTACGTCATCGTCCTGGAGCGCCGCGTCGATCTAGGGATGGCCCGTACCGCGGACAAGGAGGGCCTGGAGTCGATTTCTGACATCCACGTCGTGGACTACGCCCACCACCCGCTCGTAGAGACAATCGAGCGCCTCCAGTAGCCGGACGCCTACACCTCGTTGACGGCCAGCGTGTCGTCAACCCGCAACGTCACGTCGTCGCCATCGACGGTGACTGTGACTTCAACAGCCGTCGCGTCGGCCGTGAGGTCGGCGCTGTCCGGATCCCACACGAACGACAGGCTTGCAGGGAGTTCACGCTGCACGTCAACGCCATGGTCGTAGTACAGCGGGACGACTGCCGGTGAACCCATGACCGCGGCCCGCGTCATCAGCGACAGCCAGCAGTTCTCGCAGGCAAACGTGGCGTTGACATGACCGTCCTCGATTTTCTCAAACCCTCGACGGCGACCGGCGCGGAGCAAACGAAGCAAAGTTCGCGGAGGGGAGCAACGCGGACGGGGTCAAAGAGCACTCCGAACGCGTCGGCTTCGTCTTCGGCAGGCTTGCCATCCGCTTCAAGCGCATCGAGAGCCCCCTCCAACTCGTACAGTTCGTGTTCATCGGGCTCATCGCCGTCCCCGTCGCACAGTACCCGCTGCTGAAGTGGCTTCCGCTCGCCCAGGGTGACAATCTCCTGCGGACCGCGATGCAGGACGTCGTCGCGCTTTGGAACCTTCCGCCCACCGAACCCGGCATCCTCGTCGTGACGGGTGTGGGCTACCTCGTCGCCGGCTACGCTGCCTTCCATTACTGCCACAGTGGACGCGCCGTGAAGGCGTAATGGGGCACTACTGACTGGTTTGACGCTCGCAATAAGGTGGCCGCCTGGCGTCGTCCACCCATCCGACCGGTTCCTTCATTATTCTCCCGGCAAGATTTGAGGGCATGTACGACGACGAGGATCTCGCCGACATCCGCGAGGCACGGGAGGACTGGGAGGACGACACCCTCGACCCCGTGCTCAACGCCTACGGCGAGCGCAAGGAGCGCTTCGCCACCGTCTCCAACGTTAAAGTCGACCGGCTCTACACCCCGGAGGACGTCGCGGACCTCGACTACACCGAGGACCTCGGATTCCCCGGAGAGTTCCCGTACACCCGGGGCGTCTACCCGACCGGCTACCGCGGCCGCACGTGGACAATGCGGCAGTTCGCGGGGTTCGGCACCGCCGAGGAGACCAACGAGCGCTTTCACTACCTCATCGAGAACGGCCAGACTGGGCTCTCGACGGCCTTCGACATGCCGTCGCTGATGGGGCTGGACAGCGACGACCGGATGAGCCTCGGCGAGGTCGGCAAGGAGGGCGTCGCCGTCGACACGCTACGCGACATGGAGATTCTGTTCGACGGCATCGACCTCTCGGAAGTCTCGACGTCGTTCACCATCAACCCGAGCGCGCCAGTCATCTACGCGATGTACCTCGCGCTCGCCGACCAGCAGGGCGTTCCCCGCGAGGAGATTCGGGGCACCCTCCAGAACGAGATGCTCAAGGAGTTCATCGCGCAGAAGGAGTGGGTCGTGCCGCCGGAGCCCTCGCTGGACCTCGTGACCGACGTCGTGGAGTACTGCGCAGCGGAGACGCCGAAGTTCCACCCCATCTCCATCTCGGGCTACCACATCCGCGAAGCCGGCTCGACCGCGGTTCAGGAGTTGGCATTCACGCTCGCGGACGGGTTCGCGTACGTCGAGGACGCCCTCGACCGCGGCCTCGACGTCGACGACTTCGCCCCCCAGCTCTCCTTCTTCTTCAACTCGCACAACTCCATCTTCGAGGAGATAGCGAAGTTCCGCGCCGCCCGCCGCATCTACGCCCGCGTGATGGAGGAACGCTACGACGCCGAGGCGGAGGCCTCCAAGCAACTGAAGTTCCACACGCAGACCGCGGGGCAGAGTCTGACCGCCCAGCAGCCGCTGAACAACGTCGCTCGCGTCACGCTGCAGGCGCTGGCGGCAGTTCTGGGCGGCTCCCAGAGCATCCACACGAACTCCTACGACGAGGCGCTCGCGCTCCCCAGCGAGGACGCCGTGCGGGTCGCGCTCCGCACCCAACAGATTATCGCCGAGGAGTCCGGCGCCGCCGACATCGTCGACCCGCTCGGCGGGAGTTTCGCCGTCGAAGCCCTCACCGACGAGGTCGAGGAGGAGGCGATGGCGTACATCAACGAAATCGAGGCGAAAGGCGACGGCTCGATTCGGGACGGCGTGCTCGCGGGCATCGAGGAGGGGTACTTCCACCGCGAGATTCAGGAGGCCGCCTACGAGTACCAGTCCCGCGTCGACGACGGCGAGGAGACGGTGGTCGGCGTCAACGCCTACGAGGTCGAGGAAGACACCAGCCCGGACACGCTCCACGTCGACGAGGACGCCACGCGCGAGCGCCAACTCGGCCGGCTGGAGGACGTGAAAGCCGAACGGGACGACGACGCGGTCGCGGACGCGCTGGACGCGCTCCGCGAGGGGATTCACGCCGACGAGAACACGGTTCCCTACATCGTGGACGCGGTGAAGGCGTACGCAACGATGGGCGAAATCATGCAGGTGTTCGAGGACGAATTCGGCGGCTACCAGGAGACCGCCGCGGTCGCCTGATTAGAGGTACGCCGAGTCCCACCGTGTCGCCTTCCGCTTGTTCCCGCACTCGCTGCACTCCACGCGCCCCATCGCGTCCATCGAGGTGTCCAGCGACCCGCAGTTCGCGCAGTAGAAGCCGTAGCGGTCCGCGCGGTCGGGCGTGTTGTAGGCCGCGTAGAAGGGGGCCTTCGAGCCGCGCTCGCGCTCGTCGTACGCCACGAAGACGGTGCCACCGTCGACCTCGTGTTCCTCCGTGAGTTGCGCGGCCTCGTCCGCGGGGAGGTTGACGTAGAGGTGTTCGGTGTACGTCTCCCCGGCGATGTCGAGCGTGCGCTTGCCGGTGCGCGCGTAGCCGCTCGCCTGGTAGAACTCGTTGCCCGCACGGTTCGCCGCGAGCACGCGGCCCTCCACGCGGTTCGCGCCCCGCTCCAGGAGTTCGGTCTCGGTGTGTTCGAGCAGCCGACCGCCGAGTCCCCGGTCTCGGTGGTCGGGGTGGACGTGTAGCCACTGGATGGCCGCGACGCCGGCCGTGGAGGCCGACGACTGGTCGCCGTCGGGCTGGCGGACGTCCAATTCGCTCTCGGAGAACGCGACCACGCTGTCGTCGTCCACGACGACGAGGTAGACGACGTCGTCGGCGTCGAGGCGGCCGGCGAGGCGCTCCGCGCCGTACCACTCGTCGGCCGCGGCCGCGACAATGTCCTCGCCGAGCTGGCCGGCGTACGTCGCTTCGAGAGACGCCTCGGCCACGCGCCGGATGCCGTCCGCGTCGTCGTGAGTGGCTTCCCGAATCTTCATGTCCGTTGGCATGTGGTTCCATCCACTAATACCTACCCGCGGTCCACGAACGGTCAGGCGTCGGCGCGCTCGGAGACGAAAATGATAGCCAGGAGGCCGATTCCGAGCAGAATCCCCACGGAGACGACCCCGAACAGCGCGAGGTTCAGCGGGTTCAACTGGAACGTAATCGGGCCGACGGCACCGTAGGCTGCGCCCGACCCCTCCACGAGCGGCCCGGAGGGGCCGCCGCCGTCCCCGTAGACGATGATGCCGAGCACGTAGCCGAACAGCCCGGCGACGGCGACCGCGGAGGCGTACATCCACAGCACCACTCGTCGGCCGCGCGTGTCGCGTTCGCTCACACGCGGTCGTAGGCAGCGGAGTGGGTAGCCTTTTGCGGTGTCGCCGCCAACAAGCCGGGTATGGAAGACAAGGAGCTCATGTTCGTGGTGCTGGCGGGTATCGCACTCCTGATGTTCCTGACCGGCTTCGTACTCGTTCTCGCGTAAAGAAGAGCCGTGCGTCTCAGTCCGCGGACTGGGCGTCGTCGGGTTCGCCGCCGTCCGTCGCCGGGACGGGCGAGTCGCGCTGTTGCTCGTACCACTCCCAGTCGTTGGTAAGCTGGCCCGTCTCGTCGAGGTTCCACGGGTCGCCGCTGTCGACCTTGGGGCCCTCCTTCCAAGAGACGACCATGTTCCACACCCACAGCAGGGTGCTGATGCCGATGAGGAACGCGCCGACGGTCGCAATCTGGTGGGCGGTGACGAACTGCGGGAGGTACGTCGCGTACCGCCGCGGCATGCCGCCGTAACCGAGCCACAGCATCGCGAGGAAGGTCAGGTTCGAGCCGACGAGGCCGAGCCAGAAGTGCGCGTGCGCGAACCGCTTCTGGTACATCCGACCGGTGACCATCGGGAACCAGTAGTAGGTGCCCGCGAACAGCGCGAAGCCGATGGCCCCGTAGACGATGAAGTGGAAGTGACCGACGACGTAGTAAGTGTCGTGGAGGATGAGGTCGACGGGGATGGCGGCGAGGAAGATGCCGGTGACGCCGCCGATGATGAAGTTCTGGACGAAGCCGATGCAGAACAGCATCGGCGCGGTGAGCCGGAGCTTGCCGTTCCACATCGTGGTAATCCAGTTGAACACCTTCACGGCGGATGGTATCGCAATCGCGAGTGACACCGCCATGAAGCTCGCGCGGAGCCGCGGGTCGATTCCCGTGGTGAACATGTGGTGGGCCCACACGCCGAACGAGAGCACACCGATGGCCAGCGTCGAGTAGACGACGAATTTGAACCCGAACAGCTTCCGCCCGGAGAACTTCGGCAGCACGAGGCTGACGATACCCATCGGCGGTAGCACGAGAATGTACACTTCTGGGTGGCCGAAGAACCAGAACAGGTGTTGCCAGAGAATCGGGTCACCACCGGCGACCGTGAAGAAGGTCGTGCCGAAATTCCGGTCGAGCAGCAGCATGACGAGCGCGCTGCCCAGCAGCGGGAACGCGAACAGAATCAGGCCGGACTGGGTGAGCATCGTCCACGAGAAAATGTCGAGACTCGGCCAGCCGACGTCGTCGCCGCGCTCGGTGAAGATTGTCGCGATGAAGTTGACCGCGCCCATCGTCGCCGAGACCCCCGTGAGGTGGAGGCCGAGCAGCATCATGTCGATGGCGGGGCTGGTCATCTGGATGGACAGCGGCGTGTACATCGTCCAGCTGGTCTGGGCGGTCGCGATGCCCGGAATCAGGAAGCCAGCCCAGACGAGGAGCGCGCCCGGCGGCAGCAGCCAGAAGGCGATGGCGTTGATTCGCGGGAACGCCATGTCGTCGGCGCCGATGAGCAGCGGGATGAAGTAGTTCCCGAACGCCGCAATCATCGGCGTCCCGAACAGGAACAGCATCGTGATGCCGTGACTGGTCAGGAGCCCGTTGTACAGCGCTGGCCCGATGACGTCCGTCGCGGGCGCGGCGAGTTCGATGCGCATGAGGAGCACGGCGAGGCCGCCCCAGACGAACGCGATGGCACCGTACGTGCCGTAGAGAATCCCGATGTCCTTGTGGTCGACCGTCGTGAGCCACCGGACGACGCCGCCCGGCTTCTCTTCGTGTCCGTGTTCGGTGCGCTCCCCGAGCGCACCGCCGACGTCGCTGAGAGGCGTGTACGACCGCCAGTCCTCGAGACGAGCGAGG
This sequence comes from Halobacterium sp. KA-4, assembly GCF_021028995.1. GTDB lineage: Archaea > Halobacteriota > Halobacteria > Halobacteriales > Halobacteriaceae > Halobacterium. The sequence continues at coordinate 40,628 of NZ_JAJJZG010000001.1, forward strand.
GAAGCAGCCACCGCAACGAGAAGCACGCCCATCAGCACGGTTAGCACCAGTGATGACGAGGCCATGGACCACAGTCAGTACCGGACCGTAAAGAAAGCTTAGGATTGGGCGCGCCAGCGCGCGCACCGAGAATCGCGGGACGCCGCGCAGATTTCGCGCGGGAGCGAGCGTGGAGTCGAACGGGTGGTCGACGTTCAGTGCGGGCCGACTTCTTCCTCGCCGGTCTCGATGCGCTTGGCGGCGACGTACGTGAGGATGGAGAGCCCGACCAGCATCCAGCCGACGAGGATGAATTGGATGACGCGTTCGAGCGTAAAGCCCGACCCCCACGGGTTCACGGCCACGAAGGCCACGAAGAAGAACGCGAGGATGGCCAGCGGGACGATGTTGACCGTGAGGTCGAGGAGGGTATCCTTGTCGAAGATGGTGGAACTCATTAGCGGGAGTTCGGAGCGGCGGACAAATATAGGTTGAGGATTCAGCGCCAGCCCCGGGCTACAGACGCCCGGTTTCGAGGAGGAACAGCGCGACCGCGGCGGCGACGACGACGATGCCCGTGCCGCCGAGCGCGAGGCCGCGCGCGGTCGCGGACGTGGCGACGTAGAGGGCGGCGCCGGCTGCCCCGAACAGCACGCCGACCGCCAGCGCGGGCTGGTACAGCGTGGACGCGAACCCGGATTCGCGGAGGATGCCGACGACGCTGCCCGCGAGCAACACCAGGCCACCGACCGCGACGGGGAGCAGCCCGTCGAAGAGGATGCCGATTTCGGAGATGACGAGGCCCAACACGAGCGGAATCGGCCACGGGCTGGCGCGCGGGTACTGGTCGCTCAGTCCCTGCTCCGTTTGCTCGACCATACCACGACGTTCGGCGCGGTGGGTTAGAAAGCCATCGCTTCCGTTCAGACGGCGACCACGGCGTACGTCATCAGGAAGCCGAAGTACAGCGCGACGAGCACGGCGAGCGCGCGCAGCCGGAACGACCGGAGGTCCTCGCTCTCGTCGTGGTAGGCGTCCTCGAACGCCTCGCGCTCGTCGTCGTCGAGGCGCTCGTGGTGTTCGAGCCCGCGGTGGAGCGCGCGCAGGCGCTCGGTCGGGAACGGCTCGCCGCAGTACGAGCACCGGGGTGCGTCGTCGGGAGCGGTGGTGTCGGTCATAGGAACGGTGGTTCGGCGGCCGGCTGGCCGATTATCCAGAGGCTGGTCATCGTGTAGAACACCATCACGAGCGTGAGCGTGTACTGGCTGCGAATCGCCTGCAGGCGGCCCGGGAGTTCGTCGTAGGCGGTGGCGTGGGCGACCCAGATGGCGAGCAGGTGGCCGAGCAGGACCGCGGCGACGCCGACGCCGGAGAGCCAACTCGGGAGCACGAGCGTGCGCGCGACCGGCGGGTCCAGCGGCGCGAGCAGCGCACCGAACAACGACGGGGACAGCGACAGCGCGTACACGAGGTAGTGCGCGAGGTGGTAGCCCGCGGCGATGGCGAGCAGCGACGGCGCGAACCGGCGCGCGAGTACGGCGGCGTCCGTGTACGTCGGCGCGACGTCGCGGGCTTTCCGGGCGGCCCACCAGTAGAGCCGGTGGAAGCCGAGGAAGCCGACGAGGAGCGCAGCCGGGTAGAGGACGGGCGCGGGGACGCCGGCGTCGACGACCGAGCGCGCGAACGACGCCCACGCGGGCGTGCCGACGAACCCGTCGTAGGTCGTCCCCCAGACGAGCGCGACGACGAACGCGACGCCGCCGTTCGTAGTGACGACGTCGTCGGTCAGCCGCATCGCTGGTAGTCGGAGTTCGAGGCCGTCGTCGGTGCGCTGGAGTGGCGCGACCGAACCGTACATCGCGAACAGTCGCGAGAGCGGGTCGACTTCCTCGAACCACTGGTCGTGGCCGACCGCGACGACGCCGACCACGGAGAGCGCGAGGTAACCGAGCGCGGCCGCGGCCAGCATCCGTGGTTCGTCGGCGAGCGGGCTGACGACCTCGAACCAGACGAGTGTGAGCAGGAACGCTGTCGACGCCCACGACGCGCGACCGGGCGGGAGCGCGACGTCGCGGCCGTCGAGCACCCACGCGACCGGGCGCGTGAGCGTCCGGAACGGGTTCACGGCGGGCCACGAGTTCCCGACGAGGTACGTCGACATCGCGAACACCGCCCACCAGCCGACCCAGACGAGCACGATGGCACCGTTCCGGAGCGGCTCGGTCGGCCCCACGAACCCGGTGAGCAGGACGAACACGAGCCCCGCGAGACCGACGGCGTGGCCGACCCACGCGAGCACGCGTCGGGGCGCGGGAACGTGGCGGTGCCACTCGTGGACGGCCGCGACGAAGGCGCGGTCCGTGACGAAACTCGCCAGCAAGAACGACGCGCCGACGACGGCGCCACCCGTCGAGAGGAACAGCCACGTCGGTACCGCCAATTCCTGCCCGCTGGCGTCGCGGAGGCTGCCGCCGTGCGCGGCGGCGACGCCACAGACCGCGACGAGGCCGACGACGGCACCGAGCACACGCGCGCCGCGACGAGACATATCTGGGGGTTACCGGCGGCTCCTCGTGAGGATTGCGGTACGGCTCCGGCGCGGACGGAGTTGGATGGGTTTTTAGTATTCGCCCCGCAACTCGCTGGTATGACCGTCACGGACGACTCAGAGGACCACGGCCACCACCTGCCGGCCGTGGAGGACTGGCCGAAGGGCTTCGGCGAGGCCAGCTGGTGGCCGTTCGTCACCGCCGTCGGTGCCGCCGGGTTCTACATCGGCGCCGCGCTGTACGTGCTCGGACAAAACGAGACGTTCGGGTTCGTCACCCCGATGGTGGGTCCGGCCGTCTTCGTGGGGAGCGTGTTCGTCTTCCTCGCGGGCCTGTACGGCTGGGTGTACCACGCCTTCGTGAAACATTTCTGGAGCCGGGAGACGACCGGCGGCACCGCGCTCCGCTGGGGGATGATACTGTTCCTCGGCACGGAGATTGCGACGTTCGGTGCCGGGTTCGCGTACTACTTCTTCATCCGCGCGGGCTCGCAGTGGTCCCAGGCAGTCCAGCACGTTCCCGAAGGGTTCCTCGGCGCGCTCGTCCTCGCGAACACCGCCATCCTCGTGGTGTCCAGCATCACGCTGCACTTCGCGCACGTCGCGCTCCGGAAGGGCAACCGCTCGCGGTTCCTCTCGCTGCTCGTCGCGACGCTCGTGCTCGGCGTGGTGTTCATCGCCGGCCAGGTGTACGAGTACTACGAATTCATCGTCCACGAGGGGCTGTCGCCGACCGGCGGCATCTTCGAGAGCGCGTTCTTCGGGCTGACCGGCCTCCACGGCCTCCACGTGTCGCTGGGTGCGGTGTTGCTCGCCATCGTCACCGTGCGCGCGTTCAAGGGCCAGTACTCCCACGAGCGCGACGTCTCCGTGGCCACCGTCTCGATGTACTGGCACTTCGTCGACGCCGTCTGGATCTTCCTCGTCGTCGTGCTGTACGCCGGCGCGGTCGTCAGCTTCTAAGCGACCGTCGTCTTTTTTCGCGGCTGCCGCGAACCGGTAGTCATGACAGTCGACGCCGACCGGCTGCGCTCGCTCGTCGACGCGCCGGTCGTCCACCGTGAATCCGTCCCGAGTACGAACGACCTCGCGCGCGCCGAGGGCCGCGAGGGCGCAGCCCACGGCACGTTCGTCGTCGCGGACGAGCAGTCCGCGGGCCGTGGCCGCACGGGGAATGTGTGGGCGTCGCCGCCGGGCGGCGTCTGGTCGAGTACGCTCGTCTCCCCCGACTTCGACGCGAGCCACGTCGGCCGACTCACGTTCGCGGGCGGGCTCGCAGCCGCCGAGACCGTCGAGTCGTTCGGAGTGGACGCGGGCCTGAAGTGGCCCAACGACGTGGTCGTCGGGGACGACTCGCAGAAGCTCTGCGGCGTGCTCACCGAAGCGGTCGTCGACGAGGTGCCGGTCGCCGGCAAGCCCGTCGACGAAGTGCTCCCGGGCACGGACCCCACGGACGCGGAGTTGTCGTTCGCGGTGCTGGGAATCGGCGTGAACGCGGCCCTCGACCCGAGCGACCTCGACGTGGACAGGGACGTGACGACGTTGCGAGCGGAAGTCGGCGACGTGGACGCGACAGAAGTCGCGGCGACACTCCACGAGCGACTGCTCGCGTGGGTCGAGCGCGTCGGGACTGACGACGGGTTCGCGGCGGCGCTGGACGCGTGGCGCGAGCGCAGTGCGACGCTCGGCGAGCGCGTGCGAGTGGAGACGCGGAGTGGCGAAACGGTCGTCGGCGACGCCACCCGTGTCACGTCGCGGGGCGCGCTCGTCGTCGACACTGGCGACGAGGACGTCGCGGTCACGGAAGGCGAATGCAGTCGGCTTCGACGCGCGTAACTACGTGGCGAAGCGGAACGGAGGGAGAAAGTAGGCGAAAGAAGCGTCGCGTCGTTAAACGTCGATGGTCGTGTTCTCGGGGTCCTCGACCCACTCCTGGTAGGTGTCTTCCTCGACGACCGCGATGGTGCCGAGCATCTCGGAGTGGCCCTGGCCGCAGAACTCCGCGCAGTAGAGCTGGTAGGTGCCCTTCTCGTTGACCTCGGTGATGAGGTAGTTGGTCTGCCCGGGGACGGCGTCGGCCTTCAGGCCGATTTCGGGCGCGTGGAACGCGTGAATCACGTCAGTGGACTTCGTGCGTATCACGAGCTTCGTGTCCTCCGGGACCACCATCGGTTGGTTGCCGACGTCGACGTCACCGGTCGCAGCGCCGGAGCTCACCGTGAGGTTCTCCTCGGGGTACTCGTAGTTCCAGTACCACTGGACGCCGACGGAGTCGACGACGACGGTGTCGTCTTCGGCCATCGCCTCTTGGGCGTCGGCCTGCGTCGCGGTGACCGACGGCTGCGCCATCACGCCGTAGGCGGCGACGCCGACGAACAGGAGGACGACGGCGGTGGCGACGGTCCACGTGATTTCGAGCCGACGGTTCTCCTTGGTCGGTTTCGCCTCGTCGCTGTTCCGGAACTTCCACACCGTGTAGACGAGGATGCCCTCGACGAGCAGCGTGACCGGGAGCGCGGCCGCGAGCAGCATCGAGTTCAGGTTGCGGATGAGCTCCTCGGTCACCGACTGGTACTGCTGGGCAGCGACCGGGTCCACGAAGGCGGCGAGGAAGCCGACGGCGGCGACGAGAACGGGTACGAGCCGCTTGCCTCTCATACTATCGTGGTCGTTCGGAGCGGTTCCATAAATAGGTGCTGAATCGGTGCGTCGGCGAGTCGGATAGGCTAAGTGGGCCGCGGCGTAATCAGCCGACGAGAGACGTTCGTGACTCGAAACATCCCCGACCGGTTCACGGCAGTGCTCGCGACGGCCGCGATGGGCGTCTACGCCCTGCTCGTCGTCGGCGCGACGTCCGCGCTGACGAACGCGGCCGCAGCGTGTCGCTCGTGGCCGGCCTGCGACGGACGCTGGTACGCCCTCGACTCGCTCTCGCTGGCGGTCGTCTGGGGCCACCGGACCGCAGCCGTCGTCACCGGCGTACTCGTACTCGCCGCCGCGGTGATGGCGTGGCGCCGCGACTCCTCCACGCGCGTCCGCGCTGCGGTCACCGTCGCGCTGGCCGCCTACCCCGTCCAAATCGCGCTCGGCGCGCTCACCGCGACGACGCCGGCGTCGGCCGCGCTCGGCGGCGCACACCTCGCACTCGGCGTGCTCATCTTCGCCGGCCTCGTCGCCGCGCTCGCGTGGACGCTGGAACTCCAGACGGGCCACCTCCCCTCGGCGGAGTGGGAGGGCGAACCGAAAGATGACGACGGCGACGACAGCGTCCCGACCACCGGCCCGCTGGCGACCGCGTACGCGTACTTCCGGCTGACGAAGCCGCGCCTGATGTGGCTGCTCTGCCTGGTCGCCGCAGCCGGCATGGCGCTGGCCGCCGGGCCGAGCCTCCGCGCCGAGACGGTCGTCGCGACGCTCGGCGGCGGCGTGCTCGCCATCGGCGCGTCGGGCACGTTCAACCACGTACTCGAACGCGAGAAGGACAAGAAGATGTCCCGCACCGACGACCGGCCAATCGCGACCGACCGCATCCCGAAGCGCAACGCCATCGCGTTCGGCGTGACGCTGGCGGCGGCGTCGCTGGCCGCGTTCTACAGCGTGAACCCGCTGACCGCGGCGCTCGGGTTCACCGCCATCGTGTTCTACTCGGTGGTGTACACGCTCGTGTTGAAGCCCAACACCCGACAGAGCACCGTCATCGGCGGCGCGGCGGGCGCCCTCCCCGCGCTCATCGGCTGGGCCGCGGTGACGGGTGACGTGGGCGTCGCGGGCCTCGCGCTCGCGACGGTCATCTTCCTGTGGACGCCCGCGCACTTCTACAACCTCGCGCTCGCGTACAAGGACGACTACGAGCGCGGCGGCTTCCCGCTGATGCCCGTCGTCAGCGGCGAAGCCACGACCCGCAAGCACATTGTCTACTACCTCGGCGCGACGCTCGTCGCCGCGGTGGCGCTGTCCGCGCTCGCAGGCCTCGGCGTGCTATACGCGGCGACGACGGTCGTCTTCGGCGGCGTCTTCCTGTACGCCGCGATGCGCCTCCACCGGGAGCGCGACCGCGCCGCCGCGATGCGCGCGTTCCACGCGTCGAACGCCTACCTCGGCTGCCTGCTGGTGGCGGTCGTCGTGGACGCGATGGTGGTCTGAGTGGGCGCGTCAGTCTCGCTCTCCCCGAGCCGGTTCCAGCCCACGCGGAAGACGCTGCTGTACGCCGCGCTCCTGCTGAACGGCGAACTCGCCGCCGTCCTGTTCTACTTCGCGGTGTCGTCGTCGGTCCCCACCGACCCCGTGATACTCGCGTACCCGTTCGTCTGGATCAACGCCTCCATCTGGGCCGTCTCCCGGGTCGACCTCCCGGACGCCTCCCGCCGACAGCGCCTGCTCGCGCTCGGCGTCGGGCTCGCGTACTTCCTCCTGTTGGGAGGGGTCGGCGGCATCTACATGTTCCACGGTGCCGGCCTCGGCGCGCGCATCTCGTGGCTCTCCCCCGGCTGGGGGCCCGCATTCGTCTACAGCGGCGCGAGCCTCACCGTCAGCCTCCTCCCGTTCAAGGTCGTCGGCTACGCGACGCTGGCGTACCTCGTCGCCGCCACCGTCCTCGACGCCGCGAAGACCGGCGTCGCGGGCCTGCTCGGCCTGCTCGCGTGCGTGAGTTGCACGTGGCCGATAGCCGCGACCGTGTTCACGGGTGCGTTCGGCAGCGCGTCCGCGCTCGCGGCCGCCGCGCAGAACGAGCCGTACGGACTCTCGACGGTCGTGTTCGTCTCCTCCGTCCTGTTGCTCGTGTGGCGGCCGACGCGGTAGCCGGCCGCGTTCCGCAGTGCTTTACGTCCGCGCCCGCCGACTCCACAGTATGACTCCCGTAGTCGTCGCCGAGGCCGTCGAGAAGGCCTACGGCGACACCACCGCCGTCGACGGCGTCTCGCTGTCGGTCGGCGAGGGCGAGGTGTTCGCGCTCGTCGGCCCGAACGGCGCGGGCAAGACGACGCTCGTGCGCTGTCTGACCGGGACGACGACGCCCGACGGCGGCAGCGTCGAGTTGCTCGGCGACGAGCCCAGCGAGACCAACGACCAGCGCGTGGGCCTCCTCCCGCAGGACTTCGCGCCACCGGACCGCCTCACCGCGGGCGAACTCGTCGGCTACTACGCCGGCCTCTACGACGACGCCCGCGACCCCGAGGCAGTCCTCGCGGAGGTCGGCCTCGACCCCGACACGGAGACGTGGTACGGCGACCTCTCGGGCGGCGAACAGCGCCGCGCGTGCGTCGCCGCGGCGCTCGTGAACGCGCCGGACGTACTGTTCCTCGACGAACCGACGACCGCCGTCGACCCGGCGGGCCGGCGCGCGCTCTGGCGCGTGTTCGAGGACCTCGCCGAGTCGGGCACGACAATCTTCCTCACGACCCACGACATGGCCGAAGCACAGCGCCTCGCGGACCGCGTCGCACTACTCGCGGACGGGCGGGTCGCGGCGACGGGAACCCCCCGAGAGCTCGTCGCCGAGCACGGCGGTGAGCCGCGACTGGTCGTCGAACTCCCCGAGGAACCAGCGGAAGCGCCCGACCTTCCCGGGTTCGACCCCGAGGTGACGCGGGAGGGACTCGTCTTCTCGGACGTCGCACCCGAGGCCATCGGCGACGTCGTGACGGCGCTCGACGACGCCGGGGTCGAGTTCGAAGCACTGTCGTGGCGCGAGCCGACGCTGGAGGACGCGTACCTCGCGCTCGCCGGTGACATCGAGGGCGTGGAGGTGCAGCGATGAGCCGGCTGGCTCGCATCCGGGCGGAAGCGACCGCGGCCTACCGGACGTTCCTGCGGCGTCGAACGGCGGTGTTCTTCACGTTCTTCTTCCCGGTGTTGCTCATCGTCATCTTCGCCGGGCTCGTCCGCACGACGTCGGGCAGCGGCGGGCTGTTCACGGAGCCGACCGCCTACTACGTGCCGGCGTACCTCGCGACCGTCGTGCTGTTCACGCCGCTGTCCCGCGTCGGGAGCACGGTCGCGCGCCACCGCGAGGGTAACCGCTTCGAGAAACTCTCGACGACGCCGCTGACCCGCGCGGAGTGGCTCGCCGCGCACACGCTCGTGAACGTCGCACTCATCGCCGCCGCGTCCGCGGTGCTGCTGGTCGCGCTGCTCGCGACGGGTGCATCGTTCGCGCTCTCCCCGTGGCTCGCCGTGCTCGTGCCCGCGACGTCCGTGGTGTTCTGCGGCGTCGGCGCGGTCATCGGGAGCTACGCGGACGGCCAGGACGGTGCCATCGCCGCGAGCAACGGCATCGCGCTCCCAGTCCTGTTCCTCTCGGAGACGTTCGTCCAGCCCGAACTGTTCCCGGCGTGGTTCCGACCCATCGTGGACCTCTCGCCGCTGGCGTACTTCGCGCGCGGCGTCCGCGCAGCCACCACGCAGGGGGGCGACGTGACGACGAACACGGCCATCGTCGTGGTGCTCGCGGTCGTCGCGTTCGCCGTCGGTACGCTCGCGATTCCGTGGACCGAGTGAGAAGAACTACGCCACGAACCCGGTTCGCTGGGTGACTGCGGCCGCGCCCGCGACGACCGACAGCACGACCGCGACGGCAGCGACGCCGACCCACAGCGTGAACGCGAGACTCGCCAGCGCGCCCGCGAGCAGCCACTGCGCGACGCCGAGCGGCACCGCGAGAACGCCAGCGACGGTGGCGGTGCGCGTGGCAATCGTCTTCGCTTGCGCGACGCGGAGCGCGGTGGCGTCCGCCTGCGATTCAGCCGAGCCGAGAACCGTCTCCGCGCCGTCGCCCGCGACGAACGTCGTGTTCCAGCAGCGCTCGCAGGGCGGGTCGGGATCGGGCTGGCGCGTCCCGCAGGCCTTGCAGCGCCACACCTGTTCGTCGTCGTCGGCGTCCATGCTGGCGTCTTCTCCCGATTCCGCGAGCAAGTAGCTATCGATGCTCCCGTCCTCAACCCATCTGCTATTGCAGATTAGACAGCCGGTACGGGAGGGAATGAAAGGGGCGGCGGGCTCGCGCTTGCCTGGTCGTCTCGCGACGCAAGCACCGCAGGAACGAGCACAGCGAGTGACGAGGAGCACAGCGAGCGAGCGACCGCGAGCCCGCCGGGGCTTTCGAGGAAGCGTAGACGACAGAGAGCGAAACTACTGCAAACGAACCTAGCGCGGGACCCAGGAGTAGACGTGGTTGAGCATCCAGTAGGTGACGACGCCGAGGAACAGCGACAGCGACCACGCCGTCACGGCAATCCGGCCGTACTTGGCGTGGCTCGTCTCCCGCAGTTCCGCCGGGGTGTGCGTGAGGCCGAGCGTGATGGCGTAGAGGACGACGGGGACGGCGACGACGGAGAGGACGATGTGGATGGCGAGCATCAACAGGTACAGCGGTTCGACGACGCCGGCGTACTGGGCGAGGAACTGGCCTTCTTCGATGACGATGGACTTCTCGAAGCCGCCGCCGACTTTCCAGAGGTAGAGCACGAGGAACACGCAGATGAGCGCGAACGCGGTCAGCATGGCGGCGCGGTGCTTCTGGACGTCGCCGCGCTTGATGAAGGCCGCACCCACGAGCAGGCTGGTGAGCGCGAGCGTGTTCACGACGGCGATGGCGTCCGAGAACAGGAGGACGGTCTCGTCCGAGAGCGGCGGGAACAGCGGGACGACGCCGGAGAAGGCGGCGGCGACGAGCGCGTAGCCGACGACCGAGAGCACGACGGTGACGCGGCGCGGGTTCGCTCGTGCGTAGTCGGAGACGGAGGTCATGGGCGGACGTTCGGCCCCGGCCACAAACCCGCTTTCGCTTCTCGCGGGAACAACCGGAGTTTGGGTAGCGCAAGCAGAACTGTAATAGAAGTCCGTTAGAGTGAAACACGTATGTGGCAAAATTCGGGTTATGAGCCACGAATCCCAGCGGAACATCCGGTGCCTGGTGGCCAAAGTCGGACTCGACGGCCACGACCGGGGCGCTCACGTCATCACGCGGGCGTTCCGCGACGCCGGATTCGAGGTCATCTACTCCGGGCTCCACAAGGCCCCCGAGGAGATCGTGCAGGCGGCCGTCCAGGAGGACGTCGACGTGCTCGGCATCTCCATTCTCTCGGGCGCGCACAACACGCTCGTCCCGAAAGTCGTCGAGGGCCTCCAGGAGTACGACGCCTTCGAGGACACGCTCATCATCGTCGGCGGCATCGTCCCCGACGAGGACCGCGAGGGCCTGAAGGAGGCGGGCGTGGACGCCATCTTCGGGCCGGGGACGCCGATGGAGGAGACCATCGAGTTCATCCGAGCGAACGTGAAGCGGCGTGACTGAGATGGCCGCCCAGGACGCTCCCGACCTCGTGGACGAACTGCTCGCTGGGAAACACCGGGCGCTCGCGCGCACTATCACGCGCATCGAGAACCGGTCGCCGGGCTACCGCGACCTCGTTGCCGCGCTCTACCCGCACACGGGGAACGCGGACGTCGTCGGCATCACGGGCAGCCCGGGCTCGGGGAAGTCGACGCTCGTGGACAAGATGGCGAAGGCGTACCGCGACCGCGGGCTCACCGTCGGCGTCATCGCCGTCGACCCCTCCAGCCCCTTCACTGGTGGCGCGGTGCTCGGGGACCGCATCCGGATGGCGTCCACCGCGACGGACATGGACGTATTCTTCCGGTCGATGTCCGCACGCGGCAGTCTCGGCGGCCTCTCGACGGCGACCACGGACGCCGTCAAAGCGCTGGACGCGTTCGGGAAGGACAAAATCATCATCGAGACGGTGGGCGCCGGACAGAACGAGGTCGACGTCGTGAAGACTGCGGACACGGTCGCCGTGCTCGTGCCGCCCTCCTCCGGCGACGACGTCCAGATGCTGAAGGCGGGCATCCTCGAAATCGGGGACGTCTTCGTCGTGAACAAGGCGGACCTCGCCGGCTCGGACAAGACCGTCACCGAACTGAAGAACATGCTCGAGATGCGCGAGGGCGAGGCCGGGGACTGGGACCCCGAAGTCGTCGAGACGATTGCGAACACCGGCGAAGGCGTGACCGAGTTCCTCGACGTGCTCGACGCCCACGCCGACTGGCTCGACGAGTCGGGCCGCCGCGAGGCCAAGCGCCACCAGCGCCACGCCGAGGAACTACGGAACCTCCTGCGGGAGGACGCGAGCGAGCTCGTCGAGGACGAACTCGACGCACGCGGCGGCATCGACGAACTCGTCGAGCGCATCGACGCCGGCGAGACGACGCCGTACGACATCGCCGACGACGTAATCGAGCCACTCGCGGACTGCCTCGACCAGCAACGCGACTGATTCTGTCACAACGGCTAAGCGACTGGCGGCTGAACCTCCTGGCATGCGACTTCGTAGACTCCTCGCTGGCGGCGTCGGCACCGTCGCGGCCGCGGACCTCCTCGACCGCGGCCTCCGCGCGAAGGCCGGCGAGTTGCCGCCGGCGCTCGCGGGCGCACAGGACACCTACCGGTGGCGTGGGTTCGACGTGGCCTACACCGAGGCCGGCGACCCCGACCGCCCGGACGTGGTCTGCCTGCACGGGATTCACGCCGCCGCGTCGAGCCGCGAGTTCGCGGGCGTCTTCGACGCGCTCGCCGAGGACTACCACGTGATTGCGCCCGACCTGCCGGGGTTCGGGCGGACCGACCGCCCGCCGGTCGCGTACACGTCCTCGCTGTACGAGGAGTTCGTCGCGGACTTCGTCTCCGAGGTCGCCGACGACCCGGTCGTCCTCGGAACTTCGCTCTCGGGCGCGTGGGCGGCGATTGCCGCCGGGGAGGCGGACGTCTCGGGGCTGTTGCTCGTCTGTCCGACCGCGGACACCGGTCCGCGCCGACCGTGGTTGCGCGCGCTCCTCCGCTCGCCCGTGCTCGGCGCGGCGGCGTTCGACGCGCTGACCGCGAAGCCGTCGCTGCGGTTCTTCGACGAGCGCGACGCCTTCTACTACCCCGAGCGCATCCCCGAGGGACTCGTGGACTACCAGTGGCAGACCGCCCACCAAGAGGGCGCACGGTTCGCACCCGCGTCGTTCGTCGGCGGCTACCTCGACGCGGACGTCGACCTCGGTGCCGAACTCCGCGAGCGCGACTGCCCGGTGACGCTCGTCTGGGGCCGGGAAGCCACCATCTCGACGCTCGCCGCCGGCCGGGACGTCGCCGAGGACGCGGACACGCGGCTGGTCGTCGTCGACGAGACACGCCTCCTCCCGCACGCAGAACAGCCCGAGGTGTTCCTCGACGCGGTCCGCGAGGACCTACCGCGGCTCGAAGACCACTAACCGCTCGCCCCGCGTCTCCGTCTCGCCGAACCCGGGTTCGACGTCCAGCCCGATTTCGACGTCCTCGACGTCCGCCTGCACCTGCCCCGTGAGCCGTACGGGGCCGAAGTCCACGACGGCCGTGACGTAGGGTGCGTCGTCGGCGAACGACGGCGCAGGAACGTGAACTCTCGTGTACGTCGCCACCTCGCCGGAGTCGGGGAGTGGCGTTTCGTCGAGGTCGGCGCTCCCGCACTCCGGGCAGACGCGCCGCGGCGGCAGGCTCCCGTGGCCGTTCGCGCACTCCACGTAGTAGCCCTCGCCGTCGGCGAGCGCGTCGAGGAACTCGTCGAAGCCCGCGTCGCGCACGGGTTCGTCGTCTTCAGTCATTCTGCGACCTCCTCCAGAACGTGAACGACGGCACTCGCCACCGTCCCACCGGCGTTGTGCGCGACGCCGACGCGCGCCTCGGGAACGTGCTCGCTGTTGACGTGGTCGCCGCGCAGCAGTTTCGTGAGTTCCGCGACCTGGCTCGTCCCCGTCGCGCCGACCGGGTGTCCCTTCGCCTTCAGTCCCCCGGAGAGGTTCACGGGGAGGGCGCCGTCCTGCGTAGTTATCCCGTCACGGGCAGCCGTGATTCCCTCGCCGGTCTCGAAGAAGCCCAGCGACTCCAGCGCGAGCACTTCCGCGATGGTGAAGCAGTCGTGGACCTCCGCGAGGTCCACGTCGTCGGCTGCGACGCCGGCGTCGGCGTAGGCTTCCTCGGCGGCCTCGGTGGCGGCGGGCGAGGTCGCGACGTTCTCGCGGTCCTGCAGCGCCATCCGGTCGCCGCCCTGTCCCGTCCCGGTAATCGCGACGCCCGCGTCGAGGTCGTTGGTTTCTGCGTAGTCCTCGCTGACGAGGACGACCGCGCTCGCGCCGTCGGTCACGGGGCAGGCGTCGTAGAGGTGCAGCGGGTCCGCGACCGCCGGCGAGTCCAGCGCAGCCTCCACAGTGATTTCGCGCTGGTACTGCGCGTGCTCGTTGCCCACGGCGTTGGCGTGGTTCTTCACCGCGACGTGCGCGAGGTCCTCGCGCGTGCCGCCGAACTGCTCGAAGTACGCCGTCGCCATCATCGCGTACGCGCCAGGGAACGTGACGCCCGCGCGCACCTCGTACAGTTCGTCCGCGGCGATGGCCAGCGCCTCCGTCGACCCCGCGGTCGAGAGGTTCGTCATGCGCTCGGACCCACCGACCACGAGCACGTCGGCCTCGCCGTTCCGGACGTCGCGGACGGCCTGCCGGAGCGCCACGCCGCTGGACGCACAGGCGCTCTCGTAGCGCGTCGCCGGCGCCTGCACGCCAAGCGCCTCCGCCGCGAGCGGCCCCTGGTGGCCCTGGTGCTCGCTCAACTCGCCCATGAAGTTGCCGTAGTAGACGCCCTCGACGTCGTCGCGGGCGACGCCAGCGTCCTCGATGGCGGTCGCCCCCGCCTCCGCGAACAGGTCGCGGCTCGTGCGCTCGGGGTGGCGGCCGAACTTCGTGATTCCGGCGCCGGCCACGCGAACCTTCGTCATACCACAGGATTGTTCGAGTAGGGTCAAAAGGTGTGGGGAACCCCGGGTTACATCCCCATGTCCGCAGCCGCGTCCGGCACCGGGAGGTCGTTCGGAGCAACGCCGAGCAGTTCCGCGGCGTGGTCTAGGGCCATGTCGAAACCGTAGTACCGCTCTAGTTCGTCGCCGTCCGCGGTCGGGCGCACCTTCAACATCGCGTACCCCTCGACGTTCTGCGCGACGGCGGCGGTCCGGCCGTCGCGCTCGAACGCCAGCACGCGCTCGGTGTCGGTCTCGTAGTAGCGGGCGGTGACGTCGCCGGCTTCGGCGGTCTCCTCGATCATCGTCGGCGATTCGGCCGGCCGGGGGAAAAACACGACGGGTCCGCGCTCGCCGCGGGCGAGCCGGGCGACGGCACCGCCGTCCCCGAATCGTTTTCAGCGCGGCGGGCCTGCGTCGAACTGATGCGAGTCGCCACGCGGAGGGGTAGCGTTGGCTGAAGGCGAACCGACGACCGAGCACAGCGACAGCGACAGCGTGCAGTCCGTGGACTTCACCGCGGCGGGCGTCCGCGAGGGGTTCGTCGCGGGGTTCCCGGTGGCGGTCGGCGTCGCGGGCTACGGCGTCGTCTTCGGCGTGGTCGCGCGCCGCGCGGGATTGAGCGTCGCCGAAGCCGGACTGATGAGCGCGACCGTGCTCGCGGGCGCCGCGCAGTTGGTCGCCGTCGAACTGTGGGCGGACCCGATTCCCGTGGTCGCGGTGGTCGCGACGACCGCGCTCGTGAACCTCCGGTACGTGCTGATGGGCGCGGCGCTGCGGCCGTGGCTCCAGCAGCTCACGGTCCCCAGAGCCTACACGAGCGTGTTCTTCTTCGCGGACGAGAACTGGGCGCTGTCCATCGGGACGCTGCGCTCCGGGAGCCACAACGGCGCGTTCCTGTTCGGGAGCGGCGTCGTGCTCTGGCTGCTGTGGATTGTCTCCACCGTCGTCGGCGCGACCGCCGGCGACCTCGTCGGCGACCCCGCAACGTACGGTCTGGACTTCGTCGCGACGGCGCTGTTCCTCACGCTCGCCGCCGGCTTCTGGGAGGGCAAGGAGTCGCTGCGACCGTGGGTCGTCGCAGCGACCGCCGCGCTCGCCGTGCACGCCGTCGTCCCCGGCGAGTGGTACATCCTCGCGGGCGCGCTCGCCGGCGCCGCGACCGAGGTGGTGACCTACGATGATTGATGCGCTCAGCCTCGACCCGACCGTCGTCGCCGTGATTCTCGCGATGGCCGCCGTGACGTACGCCACGAAGGCGGGCGGGTTCTGGCTGCTCGGGCGCGTCGACCTCACCGAGCGCGCGGAAGCCGGCATCGACGTGCTCCCGGGCGCGGTCGTCGTCGCGTTCGTCGCGCCCGCGCTCGCCGAGGGCGGGGTTCCCGAGTGGGTCGCCGCCGTCGCGACCGTCGCCGTCGCGCGCAAGACCGGGAACCTGCTGGTGTCGCTGGCGGTCGGCGTCGCCGTGGTGCTCGCGGTCCGGAACGTGCTGTAGCCGCGGGCCGGCGCCTGCACCACACCTTTTGTGTCGGCTCCCTAACGAACCAGTCGAGTGATGGGCGACCACCCGGCGGACCGGCACGGGAGACGCGAGTTGGAGCACGACCGATGAGCGGCGATGGCGGGCCAACGCCGCCGTCGGAACGCGTCGTCGGCCTCGACGCGCTCCGCGGGTTCGCGCTGCTGGGGATTCTGGTCGTCAACGTCCGACTGTTCTCGATGCCCGAAGTCGTGCTGTTGAATCCGACGGCGTACGGCGACTTCGCGGGCGCGAACTACTGGGCGTGGTTCGCCGGCCACGTGCTCGTCGAGCAGAAGTTCATCACGCTGTTCACGCTGCTGTTCGGCGCCGGCATCGCGCTGTTCACCCGCAACCGCGAGCGCCGCGGCGACCCGGTGCTCGGCCTCCACCTCCGGCGGTCAGTGTTGCTCGTCGCGTTCGGCCTCCTGCACGCCTACCTGCTGTGGTACGGCGACGTGCTCGTCGCGTACGGCGTCACCGCACTCTGGGTCGTCTCCGCGCGCCACGAGACGGTGCGCCGGCAGGCAGTGCTCGGGCTCGGGCTGCTCCTCGTGCCGTCCGCGACAGAAGTGCTGTCCGCGCTGTTCTCGGACCTCTCGGCGTTCGCGCAGACGTGGCGGCCGGCCGAGACAGAGCTCCGCGCGGAAGTCGAAACGTACCGGAGCGGCTGGCTCGCACAGATGGCCCACCGCGTGCCGACCTCGTTCGAGCGCCAGACGGCGGGTTACCTCGCGTCGACGGGCTGGCGCGTGAGCGGGTCGATGCTGCTCGGAATGGCGCTGTTCGAGTGGGGCGTCCTGACGAACGACCGCTCGCAGCGGTTCTACCGGCGGCTCGCCGCTGTCGGCGGCGCCACCGGGCTCGCAATCGCGCTCGCCGGCGTCTGGTACGTCGAAGCCAGCAACTGGACCCCGGCCGCGGGCCTGCTCTGGCGGCAGTTCAACTACTGGGGGAGCCTCCCGCTCGCCGGTGCGTACGTCGCACTCGTCATGCTGTACGCGCGCCGGCGACCCGACGGCGTCCTGACACGCACGCTGGCGGGCATCGGCCGCACCGCCTTCAGCAACTACCTCCTCCAGAGCCTGCTCGCGACGTGGATTTTCTACGGGCACGGCCTCGGGCTGTTCGGCCGCGTGACGCGATTCGAAGCGCTCGGCGTCGTCGCCGCAATCTGGGTCGTGCAGGCCGCCCTCTCGATGCTCTGGCTGCGACGGTTCCGCTTCGGGCCGATGGAGTGGCTCTGGCGCACGCTCACGTACAGCGAGCGCCAGCCGCTCAGAAGTGACTGACTACTTCAACAGCCGCTGCGCGATGGTGTTTCGGAGCACTTCGCTGGTGCCCTCGTAGATTTCGTTGAGTTTCGCGTCCCGGTAGTAGCGCTCCACGGCGAAGTCCTTCGTGTAGCCGTAGCCGCCGTGGATCTGGATGCCCTCGTTGGTGACCTCCCGAGAGATTTCGGAGGCGTACAGTTTGGCCTGCGCGGCGTCCTTGATGAAGTCCTCGCCGCGCATCTTCTTGTCCGCGGCGCGGTGCATCAGCAGTTTCGCGGACTGAATCTTCGTGTCCATGTCCGCGAGTTTGTGCTGAATCGCCTGGAAGTCGCTGATGGGCTGGTCGAACTGTTCGCGAGCCTGCGCGTACGTCAGGCTGTCGTCGAGGGCTGCGCGAGCCAGCCCGATGGAGCGCGCGGCGATAGTGATGCGGCCGCCGTTGAGCGTTTCGAGCGCCTGCTGGAAGCCCTCGCCCTCTTCGCCGAGAAGGCGGTCTGCAGGGATTCGCATGTCGTCGAAGCGCAGTTCCGCGGTCGGACAGCCCTTGTCGCCGAGTTTGTCCTCCGTGCCTTCGACGTGGAAGCCGTCGTCCTCGTCCGGGCGCACGACGAACGACGAGATGCCGCGGTGGCCGGCGTCGGGATCGGTCTTCGCGAACAGCACAATCGTGTCGGCGACGCTCCCGTTCGAAATCCAGAGCTTCTCGCCGTCGATGACGTACTCGTCGCCTGCGTGCCCGCTGGCACGTTCGGCGGTGGTCTCCATCGAGGGGACGTCCGAGCCCGCGCCCGCCTCCGAGAGCGCGAACGCGCCGATGTCGTCGCCGCGGTTCATCGCCGCGAGGTACTCGGACTTCTGGTCGTCGTCGCCGTACTGGTAGAGCATGTTCCCCGCGAGGCTCGTGTGCGCCGCGACGACCGTGCCGAGTCCGCCACTGCCCCGGGAGAGTTCTTCGAGCGCGATGGCGTACGAGTGGTAGTCCAGGCCCGCGCCGTCGTACTCCTCGAGGAACGGCATCCCCATCAGGCCGAGGTCGCTCATCTCGTCGATGAGGTCCCGCGGGAACTCGTCGTCGTGGTCGATGTCGTCCGCACGCGGAATCACTTCCTCGTCGACGAAGTCAGAGACCATCTCCTTGATTTGGCGCTGTTCGTCGCTGAGGCTGAAGTCCATGCGTGGAACGTCCGAGTGGTGGGTCTTTACTTTTCTCCCCGGCGTGCCCGAGCAACGCGAGGGCACGGAACGTCGAGCGGTGAACATCGTGAGTCGCGAGCGGCGTGGCCGAGAGTCCCTGACCATTCCACGAGCATCGCGGCTGGGAATCCGTCGGTTCGCCGAACCGTCCCCCGTCCCTTTTTGCGCGTGGTCCCCGTAACGGGGGTATAGCGATGGTCGGAGGCCACCCACAGTCCCCCCAGCCCGCGGCCGACGAGCGCGCGTGGTGCCACGACGCCGTGCAGAACGTCTCCCGCACGTTCGCGTTGACTATCGACGCGCTCGAGGAGCCGATGGCGACGCGCATCTGCGTCGGCTACTTGTTGTGCCGCGTGGCGGACACCGTCGAGGACGCCACGTCGATACCGCCCGCCGAGCAGGCCGCGCTCCTGCGGACGTACGACCGCGTGCTCGACCCCGGCGACGAGACGGACGTCGCGGCGTTCCTGGCGGACGTGGAGCCACACCTGCCGGCCGAACTGGACGCCGACTGGACGGTCGTCGCGGAGGCGGACCGAGTCCTGCGGGCGTTCGAGAGCCTCGACGCCGACGCGCAGACGGCGATTCGGCCGACCGTCCGCGAGATGACGACCGGGATGGCGTCGTTCGTGGAGCGGTACGCCGAGGACGGCGGTCTCCGCATCCAGTCCGTGGAGGAACTCGAAGAGTACTGCTGGTACGTGGCGGGGACGGTGGGGGAACTCGTCACGGAACTACTGGCCGCGGACGCGGCTCGCGAGGAGGCGGCGACAATGCGCGAACACGCGCGCTCGTTCGCGCTGCTCCTCCAGCTCGTGAACGTCGCGAAGGACGTCCGGCCGGACTACCACGAGGAGAACAACGTCTACCTGCCGGCGTCGTGGCTGGACGAGGCGGGCGTCGACCCGGACGCGGTGGCGGACCCGTCGAACGCGGACGGCGTTGGGAGCGTCGTCGAGCGCGTCGTCGACCGCGCACGGGGGTACGCGGACGGCGCACAGCGGTGGCTGGAGGCGATGCCGACGACCAGCGGGAACACGCTGGCGGCGTGGACGGTACCGTACCTGCTGGCGGTCGGGACGATGCGGGAGCTCCGCGACCGACCCGGAGACGTCGTCGTGGACGGCGACGTGAAGGTCTCGCGCGCGGAGGTGCACGCGGTGCTGACGCGCGTTACGGACGACTTCGACCGGGCGGCGCTGGACCGCCTGCGCGAGCGCATCGCGAGCCAGTCGCTGGCCTGAACCCGGAACGCGTTAGTCGCTGCCGACGCCACTGCTTCTCATGGAGACAGTCGCCGACGTCGTCGCGAGCCTCGACGACCCGGACCGACCAGTCGTGCGCGCCGACCGCGTCCACGACGCCCGCGAGTTCCGGTCGCAGACGTACAAGACCGGGAACGCGCTGCGGCACTGCGGCGTCCGCGAGGAAGCCGGCGTCGCGATTCTGGACGTGCCCGCGCCCGCCGCGCTGCAGACGTTCCTCGGCGCGGCGCTGCTGGGCGCGACCGTTGAGTTCGGCCCGGACCGCGTCGTCGAGGCGCGCGTGCTCGCGGGGCCGACTGCGGAACTCGGCGAGTACGACCTGCCGCCGGGCGGCCAGCGCGTCGGCTGGGGGGAGCCGCCCGCCGACCCGTCGTGGATGTACTTCGAGCGCGACGTGTGGAGCGAGAACCCGACGTTCCCGGAGCCGTCGGTCACGCCGGAGACCGAACTGCTCGCCGGCGTCACGCACGGCGAAGCGGTCGACGCGGCGCAGCGGGTCGCCGAGCAGTACGACGCGGACGACCGGGTCGCAGTGCGCGCGCCGTTCGCGGAGCCGGGGACGATTGTCGCGGGCGTGCTCGCGCCGTTGCTCGCGGGTGCGTCGATAGTGCTGCCGCCCGCCGGGGGCGCGGGGACGGTCGCGGTCGCGACGGGTGACGCGCCCGAGGACCGCGTGGTCGCGCCGGGCGACGCCGCGCCGTAGGCGACCGTCCGTGAATGAGTACCAATCTCGCGGAACCGCTATTACCCGGGGGTGAAATGGGGGACACATGCCAGATGCAGTAATCAGCTGGGGTGGCCGAGCCTCCACGGGCGCGGCCGAGTCCGAGCGCGCCGACGGCGCCCCCGAGGGCGACGGAGGCACCCAGTGCGGCACGCATCGAACAGCGGGAGCGAGCGGCAGCGAATCGAGCGGCGACGTGATGAGCGAGTGATGCCCGGGCCGATACTCGAAGTCGGCGACGACCTCGTCCTGCGGACCGTCGAGCGCGAGGACGCGGCGTTCCTCCAGCGGCTGTTCACGGACCCGTACGCGCGCCTCGGCCTCCACGCGGGCGGCCACAAGAGCGAGGCGGAGGTCGAGGAGTTCGTCGAGGAGGAAGTCGAGGACGACTCCAACGCGGCCTACCTCGCGTGCGTGGACGAGGACGACGCGCCCTACGACCACCCGGACGACGAGGAAACGACGCCGGTAGCGTTCGTGTTCGCGAGCCACGTCGACCGCGACCGTCCGGGCCTCGTGCTTTGGGTGCCCGAGGAGCACCGTGGCGAGGGCTACGGCGCTGCCGCAGTCGACCTCGCGCTGAAGGGGCTGTTCCGGACGTACGACGCCCACACGGTCGGCGCGGAAGTGCTCGAGGGTGACGACTACACGCGGGCCGCGTTCGAGACTGTCGGCTTCGCCGACGAGGGCCGCGGCCGCGAGGTGTGGTTTGCGGAGGGCGAGTACCAGGACGCCATCGAGTACGGCTTGCTCCGCGAGGAGTGGGAGGACCGATAATGCCCGGGCCAGTCGTTACCGAGGGCGAGCGCGTCACGTTCCGCACCGTCGAACGCGACGACGCGGCGTTCATCCAGCGCTCCTGCACGGACCCCCGCATTCGCTACTCGCTGGGCTCGATTCACCACCGCTCGCGCGCCCAGCAGGAGGAGGGCATGGAGGAGTGGATAGAGAGCGAGGGCACTGTGACGTTCGTCGCGTGCGACGATGAGGAAGACGCGCCTCGCGGCCACCCCGACGAGGAGGAGACCACGCCCATCGGGAGTTTCAACGCGCGCCACGTGGACGGCGACCGCGTGTGGCTGTCCTACTGGCTGCTCCCCGAGTACCACGGCGAGGGCTACGGCCGCGACGTGGCCGAGACGGGTATCGACTACGTCTTCGAGAACTACGACGTCCACGGCATCACCGCGGGCGCCTACGAGTTCAACGACGCCTCCCGCGGGCTGCTGGAGGCGATGGGGTTCACGCAGGTCGCGCGCCGCCGCGAGTCCCGGTACATCGACGGCGACTACTACGACGAGGTGCGCTACGACCTGCTGCGCCGCGAGTGGGCTGAACAGTAATTCTTTTTTGCGCGTGCTCGGTCGGTGCCGGCAGTGACCGAGACGACCGCGCGTTGTCTGATTCGGGAGCTCGACGAACTGTTCGTCGAGGAGGTCGTCGACCCCGACGAGGGTCGGGTCTACCGGCCGTTCGGCCGTGAGGTCGAACCAGACGAGTCCTCCGAGGAGGCCGTCCGTGTGGCGTTCCGGGAGACGCTCGGCGTGGACCTCTCGTGGGTGACCGAATTGGGCGAGTACGACGGCGTGCGCGTCTTCGAGGCGAGCGCCGACCAGAACTGGCTGTACGACGAGACCGGAATTACGGTCTACGACCCCGAGACCGGGGAGACGATGCGGCTGGCGTGGCTCCACCGCGAGGACTTCGAGAAGTACGGGGAGACGCTGCGCCCCGCGGGGCTGCTGGCCGACCTCTGACTACTGGGCGTTCTCGATTGCGTCGATGGCGTCGGGGTTCTCGATGCTGGAGCGGTCGCCGATGTCCTCGTCGGTGTACGCGCCCTCAATGGCGCGGCGGACGATTTTCCCGGACTGGGTCTTCGGGAACTCGTCGACGAACAGCACCTCGCGCGGGCGGAACGGCTTGCCCAATTCGGCGCCGACCTGCTCGCGGAGTTCCGCACGGAGGTCGTCGCTGGGTTCGACGTCGTCCTCCAGAATCACGTACGCGACGACGGCCTCGCCCGTGGTGTCGTCGGGGACGCCGACCGCGGCGGCCTGGTTGACGGCGTCGTGGTCGATGAGCGCGCCCTCCACTTCGGCGGGGCCGACCTTCCGGCCGGCGACGTTGATGGCGTCGTCCGCGCGGCCGTGCAGGAACCAGAAGCCGTCCTCGTCGACCTGCGCCCAGTCGCCGTGGTTCCAGACGTCCTCGAAGCGCGACCAGTACTCCTCAAGGTAGCGCTCGTCGCCGCTCCACAGGGACTTGGTCATCGCGGGGTTCGAGGAGCGCGCGACGAGGTAGCCACGCTCGTGGGCGTCCTTGATGGAGTTGCCGTCCTCGTCGACGACGTCGATGTCCATCCCGAGCCCGGGGCCGCCGAGCGTGCAGGGCTTGAGGGGTTGGATGGGCATCGGCATGAGGAAGCAGCCGAACACCTCGGTACCGCCGGAGATGTTGATGATGGGTGCTTCGCCGTTGCCGACGTGCTCGTAGAACCACTCCCAGCTCTCGGGGTCCCACGGCTCGCCCGTCGACCCCAGCAGGCGCAAACTCGAGAGGTCGTGGTCCTCCAGCCACTCGTCGCCGTATTTCCGGAGCGCGCGAATCGCGGTCGGCGAGATGCCGAATTGGGTGACGCCATGGCGGTCTATCATCTCCCAGAAGCGGTCGGGCTCGGGGTGGTCGGGCGCGCCCTCGTACATCACGATGGTGCCGCCGAACGCGTGGTTGCCGACGAGCGTCCAGGGGCCCATCATCCAGCCGATGTCGCTGACCCAGAAGAAGCGGTCGCCGGGCTGCTGGTCGAAGCCGAAGTGAATCTCCTTGGCGGGCTGGACGAGCGTGCCCGCGTGCGTGTGGACGATACCCTTCGGCTTCCCCGTCGTCCCCGACGAGTACAGGAGCATGCAGGGGTCGCTGGCGTTCATCTCGCGCGTCTCGAAGTCGTCGAGCTGCGTCTCGACGGCCTCGCTCCACCACTCGTCGCGGTCGTCGTCCCACGGAATGTCCGCGCCTAGTCTATCGTAGACGATGGTGTGTTCGACGTGGCCGGCTTGTTTGATGGCCTCGTCGGCGGTCTCCTTGAGCGTGATTTCGTCGCCGCGGCGGTAGAAGCCGTCCCCGGTGAACAGCACCGAGCACTCCGCGTCCGAAATCCGGGTGGCGGTGGCGTCGACGCCGAACCCGGAGAAGATGGGAACGGCGATAGCGCCGACCTTGAAGATGCCGTAGAGGATGCTCTGGACCTCCGGCACCATCGGCATGTAGAGGCCGACCGTGTCGCCCTCGCCGACGCCGCGCTCGGTCAGCGCGTTCGCGACCTGATTGGCCTGCCGGTGGAGGTCGTGGTAGGTCTGCTGGCGGACCTCGCCGTCCTCGCCCTCCCAGATGCAGGCGACGTGGTTGCGGGTGCCCGAGTCGACGGCGGCGTGGCGGTCGACGGTGTTGTGCGCGACGTTGAGTTTCGCGCCCGGATACCATTCCGTGAATTGCGGGCCCTCGGAGTCGTCCCGGACCTCGTCGAAGCCCTCGTAGAACTCCAATCCGAGGTAGCCCGGGAGCTCCCCCCAGAACCAGTCGAGGTCCGAGGTGGTGCGCTCGACGAGTTCGTCGTAGTCCGCAATGGCGTACGTCTGCATGAACTGCCAGACGTTCGTGGACTCGACGAACTCGTCGTCGGGTCGGTGGACGATCTCGTCCACTTCGTCGAGGGTGTCCATACGTGGCAACTCTTGCGTTCCCGTCAAAGGTGTTTCGCAGTCCCCGGCGCGCGGGCTGACGCCGAGAGCGTCGGATGTGTGGCCGTAGACGCATCAAAAACGTTATTAAAATATCCACCGTTCGTTCGGTTAATAAATGATGCCGAGCGGTCCCTCCACCGACCGCGGGGGCGTCACCACGGTAGTGGTGGTCGCCGCCGTCGCCGCCGTGGTCGTCGCCGGCGCGCTGTGGTTGGTCGCCGCGCCCGAAGCCACCAGCCAGCCAATCGGCACGGACGCCAGCGAGCAGTACGCCAGCATCGACGGCGTCACCGCGACGGAGACGACGGTCGTCGAGCGCGGGAGCCGCACGAGCCGAACGATCGCCGAGGTGGCGCTCCGGCCCGGAACGGACCAACGCCGCGAGGTGGTCGTGAACGAGAGCAAGCGCTACGAGGTGACGGTGTCAAACGGGTCGACGATGTGGTTCTACGACGGCGACGCGAATCGTGCGAAGCGCGTGCCCTTCTCGCCGACGCCGAACGACGCAACCAGTCGCGCCGACCGCATCGAGCGGCTGTTCACTGCACTGAACGTCACGCAGAGCGACGAGTCCACGAGCGCGTCCGGGCCAGAAGTCGCGCCGCTGCCCGTCGTTCCGGACGCCGCAAGCGAGCCGAACGCGTCCACCGACACGGCGCTCGGCGTCGAGTACCGCGGCACGACGACAGTCGGCGACCGCGAGGTGTACGTCCTCCACGTCGCGCCGCAGACCGACGGCGCGGCCTACGAGCAGACGCTACTGGTGGACACGCAGCGGTTCTTCGTGCTGGAACAGCGCACCGAGTGGGTCGACGACGGGACACGCGTCTCCGTGCGCACGACGTACACGAACGTCTCCTTCGACCCCGGGCTGACCGCGGACGCGTTCGCGTTCGAGCCGCCGGCGAACGCGACTGTCGAGCACGTCGACACGCCGGAGACGACGACCTACGAGAGCGCGGCGGCGCTCCGTGAGGCGACGAACGTCTCCGTTCCCTCCCCGGAACTCCCGGCGTCGTTCCGCCCGACGTACACCTCCGAGACGACCGGCGACATGCACGGCGTCGGCCTCCGGTACGTCAACGAGACCGGACGCATCACGGTCGCGAAGTACAACCGGACGTTCCCCGCGGACGGCGACCGCACGGTCTCGGTCGGCGACACCGACGCCGCGGTGACGTACGGCCCCACGGCGTCGGTGTCGTGGAACTGCGAGGAGTACCGGTACACGGTTCGCGGGCAGGACGTGCCCGCGTCGGTGCTCGTGGAGGTCGCGCGCTCGGTCGCCTGCGAAGGGTCGTCGGCGTGATATTTTAGTCGAGTGGCTGCGAACGTCCGCGAGTGACCCGAGCCCTCCTCACAGCCCTGGTCCTCGCCAGCATCGTCACCGGCGTCGTCGCCGGTAGCGGCGCGGCTGCGGACGCCGACGCCAGCCTGGTCGCGCGCTATCCGGCGGAGAACGGTTCGATGACCGAAACGCCGGTCGTGACCGCCGAGGACGTCGCCTCGGCCGAACCGACGACGACCCAGCACGGACAGCCGGGAGTTACGGTCACGCTGACCGACGCGGGCGTGCAGTCGTTCACCGACACACTCGTCGACGCCGGATTCACGTCCGACGACGCCACCGGGAACTGTCCGGCCGACGGCGCGGAGCGGAACGACGAGGGGTACTGCCTGCTCACCGTCCTCGACGGCGACGTCGTCTACGCGGCGGCGCTCTCGCCGTCGCTGGCGGACGCCATCGAGGGTGGCGCGCTCACGGACGGCCCGCAGCTGTTGCTCGCCACCGCCACCGAGCCGAACGCGACCCGGCTCGCGGAGGCGTTCGGCGCGTCGGTCTCCGAGAACACGACCACAGCGCGCACACAGACGCCGACGACCAGCGACTCGGCCGAGAATGGGACAACGACAACCACGACGGAGACGAGCGTTCCCGGGTTCGGTGTCGTCGTGGCGCTGCTCGCAGTCACGCTCGCCGCCGGCGTGCTGTCGCGTCGGTGACCGACAGCGGCCATGTTTAGTCGAGCGAAAGCCGGCCGGGGAACCGCTATCGGGTGGGAATCGAAAGGGGCCGACCGCTCGCGGAGCGAGCCGACGTAAGCACCGCAGGCCGAAGGCCGAGGAGCACAGCGAGGCGCAGCCCGCGAGCGGGAGGGGGCTTTCGAAGAAGACGTTGTAACCATTCTCCCGTCCTGTCCCCTCCGTAACTAAACAGTATCCCGACGGCCCCGCAAACGCTTTTCCGAGGGGCGTCCAAGGGAGGAGTATGTACGCCCGCGACGCGAAGAAACACGAGGAGGTGTGGTTGCTCGACCGCCTCGACGAGTTCGGGTTCGAGGACCCGGCGTTCCGCTCGCGGGACTACGTGCTCGCCATCGACGAGCAGACCAACGAGCGCGCGGGGTTCGCGCGCCTCCGCGTGCACTCCGTCGACGACGAGCAGGTCTGCGAATTCACGAACATCGGCGTGCTCGAGGACTGGCGCAGCCGCGGCGTCGGCGCACACCTCCTCGAGCACCTCGTGGAGGACGCCCGCGACCAGGGCTTTGAGACGGCGTACGCGCTCACGGACGAGCCCGAGTACCTCGCGCAGTTCGGCTTCCAGCGCGTGCCCGCGGACTCCCTGCCCGAGCCGCTCCCGGACCGGCTGGACGCCACCCGCGAGTACCAGCCCGACGCGGTGCCGGTCCGCCTGGACTTCGCGGACTTCGAGATTCCCGAGCGCCTCCGGAAGCGCTTCACCGAGCGCGAGAGCGACGAGGAGTCCGAACCCGAGGAGTCCGCCGAGGACTTCGGCATCGACTCGGACTCGGCGACGTACAAGTACGACACGGGCGGGTGACGGAGGGCTTCGGGGAGCGCACGAACTAAGGCACAGTCCCGCCTCGCTCCAATCATGTTCGACGACGAGGACCTCGCAGCGATTCGCGAGTCCCGCGAGGAGTGGGAGGAAGACTCCCTTTCGCCGACGCTCGACCGGTTCGGGGAGCGCAAGGACGAGTTCCAAACCGACACCGGCGGGCAGTCCGTCGACCCGCTCTACACGCCCGACGACGTCGCGGACCTCGACTACGAGGAAGACCTTGGCTTCCCCGGCGAGGACCCGTACACGCGCGGCGTCTATCCGACGATGTACCGGGGGCGGCTGTGGACGATGCGCCAGTACGCCGGCTTCGGCACGCCCGAGGAGACCAACGAGCGCTTCCACTACCTCCTCGACCAGGGCCAGACCGGCCTCTCGATGGCATTCGACCTCCCCACCCAGATGGGCTACGACTCCGACGCCACCATGGCCCAAGGCGAAGTCGGCAAGTCCGGCGTCGCCATCGACACGCTCCGCGACTTCGAGAAGGTCTTCGACGGCATCCCGCTGGACGAGGTGTCGACCTCGATGACCATCAACGCCCCCGCCAGCGTCCTCTTGGCGATGTACATCGCGGTCGGCGACCAGCAGGGCGTCGACCGCTCCGAATTGCGCGGCACCATCCAGAACGACATTCTCAAAGAGTACATCGCGCGCAACACCTACATCTTCCCGCCGGAACCCTCGATGCGCATCATCACGGACATCTTCGAGTACTGCGCAGCGGAGACGCCGAAGTTCAACACCATCTCGATTTCGGGCTACCACATCCGGGAGGCGGGTGCGACCGCGGCCCAGGAGATTGCGTTCACGCTCGGTGACGGCATCGAATACGTCCAAACAGCCCTTGATGCTGGCTTGGATGTCGACGAGTTCGCGCCCCAACTCTCGTTTTTCTTCAACGCCCACAACAACATCTTCGAGGAGGTGGCGAAGTTCCGCGCCGCGCGCCGCATGTGGGCGTCGATTATGGAGGAGCGCTTCGACGCCACCGACCCCAAGAGCAAGCAGTTGAAGTTCCACACGCAGACCGCGGGGTCGATGCTGACCGCCCAGCAAATCGACAACAACATCGTGCGCGTCGGCTACCAGGCGCTCGCCGCGGTGCTCGGCGGCACGCAGAGCCTCCACACGAACGGGAAAGACGAGGCGCTCTCGATTCCCACCGAGGAGTCTGTCCGGACGGCGCTCCGGACCCAGCAGATTCTCGCCCACGAGTCCGGCGCCGCAGACACCATCGACCCGCTCGCGGGGAGTTACTACGTCGAGAACCTCACCGACGAGGTCGAGGCCGAAGCCCGCGAGATTCTCGACGACGTGGACGACCGCGGCGGGATGCGCCAGGCTGTCGAGGACCAGTGGGTGCAGCGCCAGATTCAGGACGTGGCGTTCGAGCGCCAGCAGGAGATCGAGGACGGCGAGCGCATCATCGTCGGCGTCAACGAGTTCGAGGTCGAGGAGGACGAACCCGAGGTCGACATCGAGGAGGTCACCGCCGAGGATGAGCGGCAGAAAGTCGAGCAAGTCGAGTCCGTCAAAGCCGACCGCGACGAGGAGGCCGTCGAGGCGGCGCTCGCCGACCTGAAGGACGCCGCGGCGGGCGAGGAGAACGTGATGCCGTACATCGTGGACGCAGTGAAGGCGTACGCCAGCGTCGGCGAAATCTGTAACGCGCTCCGGGGCGTCTTCGGCGAGCACCAGCCCGGCGCCGCGCTGTAGACGCGGCCGGCGTCGCCGCGACGCCCCGTATTATGGGGCTCCCGGCCGGAGTTGAACACATGTTCAACGACAGCGGCTGGACCGCCGACGAGCTGCCCGACCAGTCCGGGCGGAACGTCGTCGTGACGGGCGCGAACAGCGGCATCGGTTACGAGGCCACGAAGGCGTTCGCGGCGCACGGCGCGCACGTCGTGCTGGCCGTCCGGAGCGTCGAACGCGGCGAGGACGCCAAACGGGAAATCGAGGCCGAGTATCCGGGCGCGTCGCTGACCGTCCACGAAGTCGACCTCGCGGACCTCGACTCCGTGGCGGCGTTCGCCGACTGGTACGAGACGACCTACGACTCGCTCTCCGTGCTCGCGAACAACGCGGGCGTGATGGCGATTCCGCGCTCGGAGACCGCGGACGGCTTCGAGACGCAGTTCGGCGTCAACCACCTCGGGCACTTCGCGCTCACTGGCCACCTCCTCGACGTCCTGCGGCGGACAAGCGGCCAGGCGCGCGTCGTCACGCAGTCCAGCATGGCCCACGAGAGCGGCGAAATCGACTTCGAGGACCTCCAGCACGAACAGGAGTACGACAAGTGGGAAGCCTACGGCCAGTCGAAACTCGCGAACGTGCTGTTCGCGTACGAACTCGACCGCCGGCTACGCGCTGCGAATGCGAGCGTCACCAGCGTCGCCTGCCACCCCGGGTTCGCGGCGACGAACCTCCAACTGCGCGGCCCCGAAGCCGAGGGGTCGCGGCTGCGCCTGCTCGCGATGAAGGCCGCCAACGCCGTGCTCGCGCAGAGCGCCGAAGCGGGCGCGTGGCCGCTGCTGTACGCCGCCACGCACCCGTCCATCGACGGCGGGGAGTACGTCGGCCCCGGTGGTTTGTTGAATATGCGCGGCCACCCCGAGGAGCAGCAGTCCAGCGAGCGCTCGCAGGACGAGGCGACCGCGCGCCGGCTCTGGTCGGTCTCCGAGGACCTCACCGGCGTCTCCTTCGACCTGCCCGCGCCGAGCGACGACTGACGCGGCCGGGCGCGCGCCGGAGCCTTGATAGTGGGCCGCCGGCCACCTCTCCGCATGCACGTCGACCACATCGGTGTCGCCACCGACGACGCCGACGGTCTCGCGGCGCTGTACGAGACGCTCTTCGACGCGCCCGCGGTCCACGAAGAGATGCTCGACGGCCTCCGGGTCGTCTTCCTCGAACTCGACGAGAACAGCTACTTCGAACTACTCGAACCGGTCGATGCAGACACCGACATCGGCGCGTACCTCGACCGCGAGGGACCGGGCATCCACCACGTCGCGCTCGCGACTGAGGACATCCAGGCCGCGCTCGCCACGGCACGCGAGACGGGCGTCGACCTCATCGACGAGGAACCCCGAGAAGGTGCGTGGGGCCACGAAATCGCGTTCTTGCATCCGAGCGACACCGGCGGCGCGCTCGTGGAGTTCGTCCAGCACTAGTCGGAGAGAATCGCGCTGACGTGCGGGCCGACGGCGTCCGGTGGGTCCGCGGCGTCGAACCACCGCGCCTCCAGAATCTCCTCGGACAGCGAGAGCTCCGCGTCGCTGGTTTCGCCCTCGAAGAACACCCACAGGCCGGTGACGCCGTCCCCGCCCTCCACGAGCGCGAACGACTGCTCGATGACGCGCGCGACGCCCGTCAGCGTGCACGTCGAACCGACGTCGTCGTGCACGCGAAACTTCGCCGTGTCCGCGTGGGACTCGCCGCGCTCCGTCGACCCCCCGGGGAAGTCCCACGCTTCGGGGTGGTCGTGGTAGCGCACGAGCAACACCTCGTCGTCGTGGCGGAGGACGACCCGCGCGCCGCCGAGCGACCCCGCTTCGGCCGCTTGCAGGCAGTCAGTGTAGACGGCGCGCGGGACGACCGTCTCCTCCTCGACGACGTCGAACGCCCCGTAGTCTCGTTCGAGGCCGGCGAGCCGTTGCCGAACCCCGTCCCAACCACTAGACGACACGGGACGACCAAAGGAATCCTCGGGTTTAGTTCGTTTGGCTTCGAGAGACGCGCACGGTCCCGTCCACGGGACTATCCGCGACTGCGCTACGGCGCGGGCCCGAAGCTCTCGACTTTCGCGGCGTCCACGTCGAACCCGGCAGCTTCGAGCGCCTCGACGGCTTCCTCGCAGAAGCCCGCGAACCCGTAGACGAACGGCACGGCGTCCGCGGGCCCGGTGAGTGACTGGACTGCGGCCGCGACGCCGTCGGAGACGAAGACGACGCGCGCGCCGGCGTTCGCGAGCGCCGCGAGGCGGTCCTCGTGGACGGGTTCGTCGTCCTGGTAGACGACGGTGACGTCCGCGCCGTCGGCGAGCGCGCGCTCGCCCACCGCGACCGCCGGCCCGACGCCCGGCCCGCCCGCGAGCACGACGACGCTGGCCTCGCCCTCGTAGTAGTCGTCGCCGAACGGCCCCGAGACGACGACCTCGTCGCCGGGGTCGCGTGAGGCCAGCCACGGCCCGAGCGTCCCCTCCGGGTCCACTTCGACCGTAATCTCGAACGTCTCCTCGACGTCCGGCGAGGAGAGCGTGTAGAAACGGCCCTCGCGCTCGCCCTCGAACTCGCCGAACACCTGTACGAACTGGCCGGGCTCGGCCTCGAACCCCTCGGGGCTCTCGAACACCACGGCGACGGTGTCGGGGCCCGCGTCGCGGACCGCCCGAACCGAAACTGCTGTCTCGTCCATACGACGGGTTCGCGCCCGCGACCCAAATGGATTCGCTTCCCGGCCAGCCGACCTCGAGTGAGCTGTCATCACGGCACAACGACAACTCGGGAATCGGAATTTTCCGGTAGACACGCGGGCGTAACGCGCGCGTGTAACGGCCGTCCATCACGACCCCCTAGTCTATCATGGACGAATGCCCAATTATTTCGCCCTATTGCCGAGAATCACCCGTTTCGGAGGGACGTACGGGTTCAGAAGGCTTTTTGCAAGGGGCACGGCTACCCCCACTCACA
This sequence comes from Halobacterium sp. KA-4, assembly GCF_021028995.1. Taxonomy (GTDB): domain Archaea; phylum Halobacteriota; class Halobacteria; order Halobacteriales; family Halobacteriaceae; genus Halobacterium. Next base: position 72,244 of record NZ_JAJJZG010000001.1, read on the forward strand.
TGCACGACGACCTGAACTGGGCCATCGGCGGCGAAGCCGGCGATGGAATCGCGTCCACCGGGAAAATTTTCGCGCAGGCGCTGTCCCGCGCGGGTCGCCACGTCTTCACCTCGAAGGACTTCGCGTCCCGAATCCGCGGCGGCTACACCGCCTACAAGATTCGAACGTCCGTCGACGAGGTGCAGAGCGTCGTCGACCGACTCGACGTCCTCATCGCGCTCACCGAGCGCACCGTCGACGAGAACCTCGACGAACTCCACGAGGAGTCGGTCATCATCTTCGACGGTGACCGCACGGAGTTCTCGGACTTCGAGGCCCCCGCCGACACCGTCGGCCTCGACATCCCCCTGAAGTCGCTGGCCGAGGACGCCGGCGGCGCCATCATGCGCAACATCGTCGCGCTGGGCGCCGTCTGCGCGGTCACGGACTTCCCCATCGAGAACCTCGACGAGTCCCTGGAGAAGCGCTTCGGGAGCAAAGGCGAGAGCATCGTCGAGAACAACAAACAGGCCGCCCGACTCGGCTACGAGTACGTCAACGACGAGTACGCCGACGTCGAGAACCCCTACGAGCTGGAGACCACCGACAACGACTACGTCCTGCTGAACGGCGACGAAGCCATCGGCATGGGCGCCATCGCCGCCGGCTGCCGGTTCTACGCCGGCTACCCCATCACGCCCGCGACGGACGTCATGGAGTACCTCACCGGCCGCATCGAGCAGTTCGGCGGCCACGTCGTCCAGGCCGAGGACGAACTCTCCGCCATCAACATGGCACTCGGCGCCGCCCGCGCCGGCGCTCGCGCGATGACCGCGACCTCCGGTCCCGGCATCGACCTGATGAGCGAGACGTTCGGCCTCGTCGCCACCAGCGAGACGCCGCTGGTCATCACGAACGTCATGCGCTCGGGTCCCTCCACGGGGATGCCCACGAAGCAAGAGCAGGGCGACCTCAACATGATGCTGTACGGCGGCCACGGCGAAGTGCCGCGGTTCGTCCTCGCGCCCACGTCGGTCGCGGAGTGCTTCCACAAGACCGTCGAGGCGTTCAACCTCGCCGAGAAGTACCAGCTCCCCGTCTACCTCACGGCCGACCTCTCGATGGCCGTCACCGAGCGCACCTACGAACCGGACGAGTTCGACATGGACGAGGTCGAAATCGACCGCGGGAAGCTCGTCGACGAGGACGAGATTTCCGCGTGGCAGAACGAGAAAGACCAATTCAAGGCCCACGCCGTCACCGCCGACGGCATCAGCCCGCGTGCCGTCCCCGGCACCGAGGGTGGCGTCCACATGTCCACCGGCCTCGAACACGACGAGCTCGGCCGCCGAACCGAGGACACGGACGTGCGCGTCGAACAGGTCGACAAGCGCAACCGCAAAGTCGAGACCGCCGAGGAACGCGAGGACTTCGACTACCGCGAATTCGGCGACGCCGACGCGGACAGCCTCGTCATCTCGTGGGGCTCCAACGAGGGGACCATTGTCGAAGCGCTCGACTACCTCGACGACCTCGACGTGCGCGTGCTCTCCGTCCCGTACATCTTCCCGCGGCCCGACCTCACCGACGACGTGCAGGCCGCCGACGACGTCGTCGTCATCGAAGCCAACGCTACCGGCCAATTCGCGAACGTCGTCGAACACGACACCCTCGAACGCGTCGACCGAATCAACAAGTACGACGGCGTCGACTTCAAGGCTGACGAACTCGCCGACGAAATCAAGCAGACCCTGGAGGCCTAACTCATGAGCTCAGAGAACGTCCGATTCACCGACTTCAAGTCCGACAAACAGCCGACGTGGTGCCCGGGTTGCGGCGACTTCGGCACCATGAACGGCATGATGAAAGCGCTCGCGGAGACCGGCAACACGCCCGACGACACGTTCGTCGTCGCGGGCATCGGCTGCTCCGGCAAAATCGGGACGTACATGCGCTCGTACGCGCTCCACGGCGTCCACGGCCGCGCGCTCCCGGTCGGCACCGGCGCGAAGCTCGCCAACCCCGACCTCGAAGTGATGGTCGCGGGCGGCGACGGCGACGGCTACTCCATCGGCGTCGGCCACTTCATCCACGCCGTCCGCCGGAACGTCGACATCACGTACGTCGTAATGGACAACCGCATCTACGGCCTCACCAAGGGCCAGGCGTCCCCGACCAGCCGGCCCGACTTCGAGACCTCCACCACGCCGGAGGGCCCGAAGCAGCCGCCGGTCAACCCGCTCGCGCTCGCGATGTCCGCCGGCGCGTCGTTCATCGCCCAGAGTTTCTCCTCTGACGCGCTACGTCACACGGAGATTGTCAAGGAAGCCATCGAACACGACGGCTTCAGCCTCGTCAACACGTTCAGTCCGTGTGTCACGTTCAACGACGTCGACACCTACGACTACTTCCGCGACAGTCTGGTGGACCTCTCGGAGGAAGACGACTACGACCGCCACAACTACGACCAGGCCAAGGACGCCATCCTCGACGCCGACAAGGAGTACATGGGCGTCCTCTACCAGGACGAGAACTCCACGCCGTACCACGAAGCCCACGGCGTCCACGAGAACATGGCCGAGATTCCCGACGGCGCCCCCGACGGCGCGACCGACCTCGTTCGGGAGTTCTACTAGTACCTTTTTGCTGCGGTCGCGCGCCTTCGGCGCGCTCCCTGGCAAAAATCTACGCTAAAAAGCCGTCCTCACCCCCTCCGGGGGTTCGTCGGCCTCGCGGCGAAGCCGCGAGTGACCCGCTCGCGCCTCACGGCGCTCGCGGATGCTCGCTATATTCTGTCTTTTTTGCTGTCGCGCCCCCGTGTTTATCGTCGGTGCCCACGAGCGTACGGGCATGTCAGACGTTCCGCCGGAGCCATTCCGGTACGACGGCGAGGTGCCGCCCGGGGAGAAGCGCCACTTGCGCTACGAAATCGGGGAGACGTACCTCGGCGACCCCGTGGAGATGCCAGTCACCGTCGTGAACGGCGAGGCCGGCGGGCCGACCGTCTGCCTAATCGCGGGTATCCACGGCGACGAACTGAACGGCGTGAAAGTACTCCAGGAGGTCGCCGCCGAGTACGACCCCAGCGACCTCCACGGAACGCTGGTCTGCCTGCACGTCGTCAACGTCCCGGGCTACCTCGCCCAGCAGCGCGACATCCCCATCTACGACCAGGACCTCAACCGCTCGTTCCCGGGCCGGGAGCGCGCGAACACCGCCGAGCGAATGGCACACGAGGTTTACCGGCGGTTCGTCAGTAAGTGCGACGTGGCCGTTGACTTCCACACCTCGACGCGGAACCGCACGACGATGTACCACGTGCGCGCGGACACCACCAACCCGGACGTCGAGCACCTCGCGGAGGCGTTCGGCGCGAACGTGATTCTCGCGGGCGCGGGCGACGACGGGTCCCTTCGGGGGACGGCGACCCGCGACGGCATCCCGACCATCACCGTGGAGATGGGGAAGGCCCACCGCTTCCAGCGCCCGCTCGTCGAGAAAGCGCTGGAGGGTGTGGAGAGCGTGCTCGCGGCGTACGACGTGCTCCCGGACGGCGAGGTCGTGCGCCCGAAGTGGCAGGAAGTGCTCGGCGGCAACCAAGAGAAGCGGTGGCTGCGCGCGGACGCCGGCGGCCTCGTGGACATGCAGTGGGGGCCGACGCCGCTGGTTCACGAGGGCGAGACCATCTGCACCATCAGCGACCACTTCAGTAGCGAGGAGTACGTCGTCGAAGCGCCGTTCACGGGGATTCTCGTCGGCATCCTGGAGAATCCGGTGGCAGCGCCCGGCCACCCGCTCTGTCACCTCGCGCGCATCGACGCCGACACCCACGCCGAAATCGAGCGCGAAATCGAGGCCGGCGAGTTCGACGGCTACCGGCTGCTCGGCCTGCGGTGGATGGGCGACGGCGAGGAAGCCGAGTAACTCAATTCCGCCCTCTCGCGGGCGTCAAGAACGTTCCCGCGTGTTTTTTACCTGCGACGCGACTTACGTCGAGTAACAGTGACTGCGGACGCCGACACGGCCGGCTACGGGGACGGGCACTCGCCCGCGCGCCGACGCCCACAGCCCGGCGCCCGCACAACTATCGCGGCCCGAGCGCCGCACCCACACACCGACCCTCTACGCCATGTCTGAGCACTACGACGTCGTCGTCGCCGGCGCCGGTCCGGCAGGAGCACAGTGCGCGCGAGACCTCGCCCAGCGGGACTACGACGTCCTCGTGCTGGAAGCCGAACCCGAGGACGGGTTCCCGCGCCAGTCGAACAAGTCCACGGCGGGCACGTTCGCGTCGATGACGGGCGCGTTCGGGATTCCCGACGACGTCGTGATGCAGTACACCGACGAGGTCGTCCTCGAGTCCCCGAACGAGCACTTCGTGCAGATCCAGCCCGGCGCAGTGCTAGAGTTCGCGGAGTTCAAGCAGTGGCTCGTCGCGGAGGGCCGCGAGCACGGCGCGGAGTACCGCTTCGACGCGCGCGTGAACAACCCCATCATGGAGGACGGGGACATCGTCGGCGTACAGTACGCCGGCGACGAGGAAGCCTACGCCGAGATTGTCGTCGACGCGACGGGGCCGGCGGCGCCGCTCGCGAAGAAACTCGGTGTCTGCGACCTCCAGCGCCAACATCAGGCGGTCGGCATCGAGTGGGAGATGGAGGGCGTCGACGTCGACCACCCCGACTTCGCGGACCTCTCGAACGCGATGATGCTGCGCCTCGACCACGACATCGTCCCCGGCGGCTACTCGTGGATTTTCCACACGGGCGAGGACACGGCGAAGGTCGGCCTCTGTTACATCCAGAGCGAGCGCTACCAGCAGCACGGCGACACGACGCGGAGCATCGACGAGCACCTCGAAGCGTGGCTCGACGAGGACCCCCGCTTCGAGAACGCCGAACGAATCACGGACAAACAGCAGCACCGCGGCTCCGCGCACATCCAGATGCCCGACAGCTTCAGCACGGACAACTTCATGGCCATCGGCGACACCGTCCCCACCATCGACCCGCTGTGGGGGGAGGGCATCCACAAGGGCATGGAGTCCGCGCGCGCCGCGGCCATCACCGCCGACCGCTGTCTGATGGGGACGGAGACGGACACGTCCGCCGACGCGATGTCGATTTACGACGACCTCTGGCGGAGCCGGGTCGCCCCCGACATGCGCCGCCGGCTCACGATGACCCAACTCCTGTACCTCGCGCCGAACGAGCGCTACGACCGCCTGATGGACGACCTCAACGCGATGGACGTGGAGACCCTCGGCGAAGCCAACGAGGGCGGGCTGCGCGGCATCTCGAAACTCGTCCACCTCGACGACCTGCCGCTGCTCGCGCGGTTCGCGAAACAGCGCCTCGCCGAGCGGTAGGCCGCGGACACCGCCGCCTTCCCAAGCACTAACCACGCGGCGCCCCTCGATTCGACCATGTCTCAGAACGAGCAGCGACGCGCACCGCTGGCGAACGGGATGCCGATGCTGGGCCTCGGCACGTGGCAGAACGACGATGCAGCACAGTGCGCCGAGAGCGTCCGCGCCGCCCTCGAAGCCGGCTACCGGCACATCGACACGGCGCAGGCGTACGGCAACGAGGAAGCCGTCGGGCGCGGCATCGAGGAAGCCGACATCCCTCGCGAGGATGTCTTCCTGGCGACGAAAGTCTGGATCGAGAACCTCGCTCACGACGACGTGATTTCGACCACCGAGAAGAGCCTCGAGAAGCTCGGTGTCGACTCCGTGGACCTGCTGTACGTCCACTGGCCGGCCCGCGAGTACGACGCCGAGGAGACGCTGTCGGCGCTCCAGCAGCTCCGCGAGGACGGGCTCACCGACCGCATCGGCGTGAGCAACTTCGAACCCCGGCACCTCGACGAGGCTCGCGACGTCCTCAACGAAGACCCGTTCGCGAATCAGGTCGAATTCCATCCGTTGCTCCCCCAGGAGGAACTCCGGGAGTACGCCGAAGGACGCGACCTCGAAATCGTGGGGTACTCGCCGCTCGCGCGCGGCGAGGTGTTCGACGTCCCCGAGATTCAGGCCGTCGCGGAGAAACACGGCGTCAGCGAAGCGCAGGTCAGCCTCGCGTGGGTTCGCGAGAAGGGCGTCACCGCTATCCCGAAGGCCACCAGCGAGTCCCACATCGTGGACAACTTCGAGAGCCTCGCGGTCGACCTCGACGACGAGGACGTCGCGAAAATCGACTCCATCGACGCCCGCGAGCGGCAAGTCGACCCCGGCTTCGCGCCGTGGAACTGACGTCGTAGCCGCATCGCTATCCGGTTCGTTCTTCCACCGAAACTGCGAGAAGTGCAGCGACTAGCATTCGCGCGAGTGAGTGAAGCGAACGAGCGCGGGCGCGGAGGACCCCCGGTAGCGGGGTCCGACGGCGCTTTTGCCGCAAGTTTTTGCCAGCGAGCGGCCGGAGGCCGCCGAGCGCAGCAAAAAGTGCGTTTACATGTACCCGAGGTCGCGCAGGCGCTCCATGAGGTCTTCTTTGTCCTGGGCGCGGCCTGCGCGCTCGGTGGTGTTCTCGAGGTCCTGGAGCCAGGCGGGCTCGTCGGCGGACTTGTCGGTGGAGATTTCGCTGCCGAGCGAGCGGAAGCCCTTGAAGTACTTCGGGGAGACGGGGATGTCCTCGTGGGTGAGGCCGTTCGGGAGGTCGTCGTAGTCCTGGGGGACGTAGCCGTCGTCCGGGAACTCCTCGACGGTCTCGGGGACGACGTAGAACCAGAAGGCGTCCCAGACGGCGGCTTCGTCGAATTGGAGAATCGGCTGGATGCGGTCGTGTGGCGGGTAGACGTCGGGGTCGTGGCGCGGGCTGAAGAAGGTCTCGTCGGCGCGGGCTTCCTGTTCGTCCCAGCGGATGCCGGAGAGGATGCCGTCGACGTCGTGCTCTTCGAGGGCGTTGTTGAGCGCGACGGTCTTCAGGAGGTGGTTGCCGACGTAGGTGTCCAGCAGGAACGGGAACGACTCGTCCTCGTACTCGAGGAGGTCGCGGACGTGGTGCTGGTTCTGTTCGTTGAGCGCGTCGATGGGGATGTCGTCGCCGGGTTCGAGGTCGTGTTCGTCGACGTAGTCGCCGATGTCCTCGTTGCGGGCGTAGACGACGTCGAGGTCCCACTCGTCTGCCCAGTGGTCGACGAAGTCGTGGAGTTCGTCGAAGTGCTGGAAGTGGTCGATGAAGATGGTCGGCGGCACTTCGAGGTCGAACTGCTCGGCGACCTCCTTGACGAAGTACAGCGTGAGCGTGGAGTCCTTCCCGCCGGTCCACATGATGGCGGGGTTCTCGTACTCTTCGAGGCCCTTGCGCGTGACTTCGATCGCCTTCTCGATTTTGTCTTCGAGCGTCGGGTAGTCCTCGGGGGACTCGCCTTCACCGTCCGTGTAGTCGACGTCGAGGTAGTCGGGGAATTCCTCGCTCATACGCTCGGAATCGACGCTGTCACGTATAGGTTTGTGGATATCGAGTGCCGGTGTCAGTAGTCGCGGACGCCGGCAGAACTTACGGGTCGGGCGTGGGCGCGGACTTCTGGAGTGCGGTTTCGGCGATGTTGCCGCCGTAGTCCGCGCTCCGCGAGAGCGAGTCGACGACGAGCCCGAGGTGCTGGGCGTGGTGGGGGTCGAGGTCGTGGAGGAGGTCGTCGATAGCGCGGGTGTGTTCGTCGATTGCGCGGACGTCCGCGCGGGCTTCGTTGGCGAGTTTGGTCGCTTCCTCCGGGTCGTCGGTAAACAGTGCCTCCATCGCGGTGCCGACGATGTCGGTGGCGTCGGCTTCGAGGTCGGCGAGCGCGTCGGCCACGTCGTCGGGGACGTCGGCGTCGAGTTCGTGGGTGACGTTAGCGATTTTCGCGGCGTGGTCGGCGACCCGTTCGAGCTGGCGGGCGCTGGAGTGGTAGTCGAAAGCGGTCTCCCGTCCGAGCCCGATTTCCTGGGCGACCTTCGGGGAGCGCAGTGCGCCGCGGAAAATCCGGGAGACGACGTACCAGAGGCGGTCGACGTCGTCGTCGCGCTCGATGACGTCGGTGGCGACGTCGAGGTCGCGATTGCCGAGCGCGTCGACAGCGTCGCCGAGCATCGACGTGGAGATGAGGTGCATGCGGCGGACGGCGTTGTGAATCGAGAGTTCCGAGGAGTCCAGGAGGTCCTGAATGACGACGCGGTTGCCGGTCTCTTCGAGCACTTCGAGGCCGACGAGACCCTGCGTGGCGTTGCGGATGACGCGGCGCTGGTCGGAGGTGATGCGGTCGGCTTCGAGCGCGAGCACGTCGAAGCCGCTGACGTACATCGTCATCACCGCGCGCATGAGTTCGTCACCCTCCATCCCGGAGATGTCCAGCGTCCCCTCTTCGGTGTCGGCCGGCGTCACCGGGGTCAACAGCAGCGAACCGCTGTCGGGGTGGAAGCCGACCTCGTCGCCGGCTTCGACGTCGTGGTCTCGCGCCCAGTCTTTCGGAATCGAGACAGTGAACGTCGACCCGCCCGTGACTTGGACCTTCCTGCGTTCCATACTTCGACGTTGAGAGTGTACCAATATAAATTCTTCCACCCATATATATCTCGCGCCCGTAGACAGGAGTTGTCCAGAACAGGCGTTATAACAACTTGTATATGGGTTCTAGGCGTATTCCGCATTCCACCCGAGCCACAGAATACCCGTGGTAACGTCTGCATAGGTATATCTATATAGATAACATAGTAGGGTATTTATCTACATCTCCCTCACCAACAGTTGATGACTCGCAACGAGTCGGCTGTTCGTACGCGTCGCCAGTTCTTGACCGGTGTCGGTGTCGTCGGGACCACAGCGCTCGCCGGCTGTCAGAGCACCGGCGACAGCGGTTCGGGCGACGGACTCTCGGGCTCCATCGACATCGCCGGGAGTTCGACCGTCTTCCCGCTCGCGACGGCGATGTCCGAGGAGTTCCGCACCGAACACGACGGCGTCGACTTCAACCTCCAGTCGACGGGCACCGGTGGCGGCTTCGCGAACCACTTCTGTCCGGGCAACACCGACTTCAACAACGCCTCCCGCCAGATTCGGGAGCAGGAACGCCAGCAGTGCGCCGACAACGACGTCGAACCCGTCGAACTGACGGTTGCGACGGACGCGCTCACCGTCATCGTCAACAACGACCTCGACATCGACAGCATCACCGTCGAGGAGCTGGCGACCATCTGGTCCGCCGAGGAGCAGCCCGAACTGTGGAGCGACGTCAACTCCGACTGGCCGGACGAACCCCTCGAACTGTACGGCCCCTCTGACGCCTCCGGTACCTACGACTACTTCATCGAGTCCGTCCTCCACAGCGGCGACGAGGAACTCAGCCACCGCCAGGACTACTCCGGCACCGAACAGGACCGGACCATCATCCAGGGCGTCGAAGGCTCCCAGTACGCGATGGGGTACATGGGCTTCGCGTACTACTCCACGAACAAGGACCGCGTGAAGGCCCTCGCCATCGACAACGGCGACGGCGAGCCTGTCGAGCCGAGCCTCGAAACCGCTCGCTCCGGCGAGTACCAGCCGCTGTCGCGGCCGCTGTTCACGTACCCCGCGAAGTCCTCGCTGGCCGAGGAGCACATCGCGGAGTTCGCGCGCTTCTGGGTGGAGCACTCCACCAGCGAGGAAATCGTCGCCAACGACGTCGGCTACGTTCCCCTCAGCGAGGAAGCCAAGCAAGAACAGCTCGACGTCCTCGAGACGGCCATCGAGGAAGCGCAGAGTTAACCGCCCACACGGCCGAACAAAGAGCTTATAGGTTCAGCATGACCGGAACAAATTAATGAGCGGCGACAGCCTGGCGGACGACCTCACTCGTCGGACCCAGAACGCGCCACCGGAGTTACTCTCGCGGACGTTCTTCTTCGTGTGTGCCGCGCTCTCGATAGCCACGACCATCGGTCTCATCGTCCTCCTGACGACGGAGGCCGCGAAGTTCTTCACGTTCTCCGCGCCGCTGGTCGGCGTGGAGGGCGAGACCGCGACTGTCGTCGAGTTCCTCACCGGTACCGAGTGGCAACCAACCAGCGGTCGCTTCGGTGTACTCGCGCTCGTGACGGCGACGCTGATGGTGATGATCGGTTCCTCCATCATCGCGTTGCCGCTGGGCGTCGGCACCGCCATCTACCTCAGCGAGTACGCCAGCCCGCGCGTGCGGTCGATTCTCAAGCCCGGCCTGGAGATTCTGGCGGGCATCCCGACGGTCGTCTACGGCTTCTTCGCCATCATCTACATCACGCCGATGCTCCAGCCGTTCGTCCCCGGACTGGGGACGTTCAACATGCTGTCGGCGTGTATCGTCGTCGGCATCATGATCATCCCGATGGTCGCGTCCATCAGTGAGGACGCGATGTCCGCTGTCCCCGAAGAACTCCGGCAGGCGGGCTACGGGATGGGCGCGACAAAATTCGAGGTCTCGACGGACATCGTCGTCCCGTCGGCGCTCTCGGGCATCTTCTCGTCGTTCATCCTCGCGCTCTCGCGGGCCATCGGCGAGACGATGGCGGTCACCATCGCGGCCGGCTCGACCGCGCAGTTCCTCAACCCGTTCAACCCCGCCACGTACACGGAGCGTGCGCTCCCGATGACCGCCGCGATGATCAAACTCATCGGCGGAGACGTGACGGGCGGCGGCCTCGCGTACCGGAGCGTGTTCGCCATCGGCATCACCCTCTTCGTCATCACGCTCGCCATGAACGTCATCAGCGACTACGTCGCACAGCGCTACCGGGAGGAGTACTGAGATGGCCACGAACAACGAAATCGAGGGGTTCGGACGCGTCAGCCGGACGGCAGGGACGCTGTTCCGCTACCTGCTGTTGGCGGCGACGCTGTTCGGCCTCGTCTTCGTCACGATACTGCTGGTCTACGTCGCCAACGACGCCATCCGGCCGCTGACCGCCGACCCCGGCTGGCACCTGACGTTCTTCCTCACGCTCGTGATACCGACGCTGGCGGCGGGCGCGTACGCCAACCGACGGGACATCGCTGCGCTCCGCACGGGCGTGTTCACCATCGGCTTCGTCGTCGTCGCGCTGATGTTCAGCGGCGGCGCGGCGATGATATTCGTGGACATCGTCGAGCCGCTGACGTGGCTGGCGTTCCTGCTCGCGCTCGCCGTCCCTACCGCGGTCACGATGGCGGTCGTCAGCTACGACCACCGCGTCTCGTTCGTCGCGCAGTTCGTCGTCACCGTCGCCGCGTTCTACCTCTCGCTGTTCGGCGTACCCGGCCCGCTGGGCTCGCTCGCGGGCGTGTCGACGATGGTCCCAAGCCTCTTCGGCTTCGTCGCGGGCCTGCCGTTCGCGCCGGCACCGTGGCTGATGATGGCCATGACGTTCGGGCCGCCCGTGGCGTACGTCGGGAGCCGGTACGTCGCCGGCGACCGCGACCGACGAACCCACGTGCTGGTCGGTGCGGGCGTCCTCGCGGTCGTGCTCGCCGGCGGCGCGCTCGCCCCGTTCGCGGGCGTTGACCCCGTTCCCGGCGTCGTCGTCGCGGCGGTCGGCATCGCGCCGCCGCTCGTCTACGCGGCCGGCACTGCCGTGAACCGCCCGACCGAACGCGTCGGCCTGCTCGTCCCGGCGACCGTCGTCGTCGGGTCGCTCGTCGGGGCCGTAGCCGTAGACGTCGTCGGGTTCGCCGGCCCGCAGTCGTGGGTCGACTGGGCGTTCCTCACGAGTTCGCACAGCAGCACCGCCGCAGAAGCGGGCTTCTACCCCGCCATCGGTGGCTCGATTCTGCTGATGTTGACCGTCGCCGTGCTCGCGTTCCCCGTGGGCATCGGCGCTGCCGTCTACCTCGAAGAGTACGCGCCGAACAACCGGTTCACGCGCATCATCGACGTGAACATCTCGAACCTCGCGGGCGTGCCGTCGGTCGTCTACGGGCTGCTCGGCCTCGGGCTGTTCGTCACGTACCTGAACCAGCCCCCGGGCACGGTGTTGCTCGGCGGCGCGACCCTCGGCCTGCTCATCCTCCCCATCGTCATCATCTCCGCGCGGGAAGCCATCCGCGCGGTGCCCGAGGAGACGCGGGCGGCGTCGTACGGGATGGGCGCGACGAAGTGGCAGACCGTCAAGAACGTCGTGCTGCCGCGGTCGTTCTCGGGCATCCTCACCGGGACGATTCTCGCGCTCGGCCGCGCCATCGGCGAGACCGCGCCGCTCATCATGATCGGCGCGCCGAACGTCAAGTACTCGCTGCCGGCCGGCCTCTCGGAGGCCGCCAGCGCGATGCCGCTGCAGGTGTACGCGTGGTCGAGTCTCTACGCCGGCGACGACTTCTACCAGAAGGCCGTCCCGGCTGGCGTCGTGGTGCTCGTCGCCATCCTGCTGGCGATGAACTCCATCGCCATCGTCCTGCGGAACAAGTACCAGTCCACGGAGTGATTCACTATGAGCGACAACACATCAGAGTTCAGCGCCGACGCGGGCGACGGAGAGACCGCCGACCCGACGGCCGACGACATGGTCATCGAGACCGACGTCGCGAGCGCGACGTCCAGCAGCGAGACGACGACCACCCCCGACCCCATCATCCGCTCGCGGGACCTCGACGTGTTCTACGGCGAGGAACAGGCCCTCGACAGCATCGACATCGACATCCCGGAGAACCGCGTCACCGCCATCATCGGGCCCTCCGGCTGCGGGAAGTCGACGTTCCTGCGCTGCATCAACCGGATGAACGACCGCATCGAGGCCTGCCGGGTGGAGGGCGAGCTCTCCCTGCGCGGGAAGAACGTCTACGACCCCGACGTCGACCCGGTGGCGCTGCGCCGCCGCGTCGGCATGGTGTTCCAGGAGCCCAACCCGTTCCCGAAGAGCATCTACGACAACGTCGCCTACGGCCTCGAAATCCAGGACGTGGAGGGCGACCACGACGAAATCGTCGAGCAGTCCCTCAAGCGCGCGGCGCTGTGGGACGAGGTCAGCCACCAGCTCGACAGCTCCGGCCTGGAACTGTCGGGCGGGCAGCAACAGCGGCTCTGCATCGCGCGCGCCATCGCGCCGGACCCCGAGGTCCTGCTGATGGACGAGCCGGCCTCGGCGCTCGACCCGGTGGCGACCAGCCAGGTCGAGGACCTCATCGAGGAGCTCGCCGAGGACTACACCGTCGTCATCGTCACCCACAACATGCAGCAGGCCGCCCGCATCTCCGACAAGACGGCCGTATTCCTTACGGGCGGGGAGCTCGTCGAATTCGGTGACACCGACCAAATCTTCGAGAACCCCGAGCACGACAGGGTCGAAGATTACATTACGGGCAAGTTCGGGTAACAACCATGCCACGAGAGAGCTACCAAGAGAAACTCGAGGCGCTCCGCAGCGACGTCCTCTACATGAGCGAAGTGGTCGTCGACCGCCTGCGGCTGGCGCTCGAAGCCATGGAACAGAAAGACGAGGAGGCCGCCTGGGACGTCATCGAGGGCGACGACGAGGTCAACCAACTCTACCTCGACCTCGAGGAGGAGTGCATCGACCTGCTCGCGCTCCAGCAGCCCGTCGCCGGCGACCTCCGGCTCATCGCGTCGTCGTTCAAAATCACGACCGACCTCGAACGCATCGGCGACCTCGCGACGAACCTCGCGGAGTACACCCTCGACGCGGACCGCGACATGTTCCCCGAGGTCGACATCCAGGCCATCGGCACCACCACCATCGAGATGGTCGAGGACGCGATGAACGCCTACGCCGACGAGGACGTCGACGCCTGCTACGAAATCGCCGAGCGCGACGACGACCTCGACGAGGCCTGCCGGCAGGCCTCGGAGACCGTGATGCGGGACCTCATCGAGACCGAAATCGACGCCGAGTCCAGCGAGGCGGAGATCGAGGCCCTGATGAACGACGTCTCCCGGATGCTGCTGACGGTGCGGGACCTCGAGCGCGTCGGCGACCACGCGGTCAACGTCGCCGCGCGCACCGTCTACATGGTCGAGAAGGACGACGAGCTCATCTACTGACGCGACCCAATCCTTTTGCGCGTGCTCGGGGTACAGCGACGCATGGACACCCACCCCGAGTTCGACGCCTACGTCGGCAGCGACGGGGTAACTCTGGACACGCGGGACGTCGCGCTGTTGCGCGCCATCGACGACGAGGGCTCGCTGAGCAGCGCGGCGGCGTCGCTAGGTCGCTCGTACGCGCACGCCCAGCGCCGCGTCGTCGAACTCGAAGACGCGTTCGGGTCGCTCGTCGAGCGCCAGCGCGGCGGCTCCGGCGGCGGCGGTAGCGAACTCACGGACACCGCGACCGAACTGCTCGCGACGTTCGAGCGCCTGCAGACGAGCTTCGAGGGGGTCACGAAGGTCGCGGAGACGGTGCTCTCGGGGACGGTCGTCGAGCGCGACGGCGAACTCGCGACGGTCGAGACGGCTGCGGGCCGCGTGCGCGCGCTCGTCCCGGAGGGCGACGGCGACGTCCACCTCACGCTACGCGCGGACGCCGTCACGCTGACCGACCCCGCGGACACGCCGACGCCCGAGCACACGAGCGCCCGGAATCGCTTCTCCGGCACCGTCACGAGCGTCGAGACCGGGGAGCGCATCGCGCGCGTCGCCGTCGACGTCGGCGCCGACGACCCCGTGCTCGCACTCGTCACCGAGGACAGCCGCGAGCGACTCGCGCTGGCGGCCGGCCGCGACGTCGTCGTCTCCTTCAAAGCTACCGCGACGCGCGGCGTCCCCGTCGAATAGCGATACCCGCCGCTACGCGGCGAGCGTCGAAGAAAAGTGCCTCGGTGCGGCTCAGAACGGGGACTCGACGCCGTCGTCGGCGCTCGTCGCTGCGGCGTCCTCGTCGACGTCGGCGTCGTCGGCGTTCAGTTCGTCCGCGAGCTCGCCGCGCTCTTCGAGTTCGGCGAGAATGTCGCTGCCGCCCACGAATTCTCCGTCGACGAACGTCTGCGGGATGGTCTCCCAGCCGCTGCGCTCCTCGAGCGCGACGCGGAACTCGTCGAGGCTCTGGAGCGCGTCCACCGTGTGCACGTCCGGTCGGTACTGCGAAATCAGGTTGACCGCACGCTTCGAGAACCCACACTGGGGCATCCGCGCGTCCCCCTTCATGAACAGCACCACGTCGTTGTTCTCGATTGCCTCGGCGACGATTTCGTCGACCGCTTCCTGCTCCATCGCGGAGTCCATCGGGTCGAAAGCCATACCCGTCCTACGGCGAGGACAGAGAAATGCCTTGGGACGCGTGGCGCGCCGGCGGCGCGCCACGGAACGAGCGAACGGCGACCAGCGGGAGCCGTGAGCCGCATGGCCGACCGCAGGGAGGCCACGTTAGAGCGACCCGCGAGCCGCGTGCTCGACCGCAGGATGGTTTTCGAGACTACCTCGAGAGCCGAGGGTCAGTCGTCGTTGCCGACGCGGATGACCTGGAACAGCGATTCGAGGGGGACGTCGTCGACGTCGGCGATGCCCTGTTTGTCCACGAGCACGCCGCAGGCGACGGGTTTGCCGCCGGCGTCGCGGATGGCGTCGACGGTCTCGGAGATGGTGGTGCCCGAGGTGATGGTGTCGTCGACGACGAAACACTCGCGGTCCTCGACGCTGGCGAAGTTCCGGCTGAAACTCCCGCCGAGGTTCTCGATGTCGCCTTCCTCCCACTGGTGCTTGCGGGGAGTGTAGGTCGCGAGGTCGGTCTTCAGTTCGTTCGAGACGGCGGTCGCCAGCGGCACGCCGGCCTTCTCGACGCCGACGATGAGGTCGACGTCGTGGCTGTGCTCGCGGAGCGCGTCCGCCAGCGCCATGCCGATGGCGTTGAGGCGCGCGCCGGCTTCGCCGATGTTGCTCCAGTCCACGTGGACGTCCTGGGGGCCACCGGACGGTTCCTCGTCGACGGGAGACGCGGTGCCGCCCGCGCGCTCGACGAGCCAGCTCGCAGTCTCCCGGGAGACGTTCAGTTCGTCCGCGATTTCGCCACGCGACAGCCCGCGGGCCGCCAATTCCGAGGCGCTGTCGATGAGGTCGTCGACGTTCTTCATCTACTGTCGAATTGAACCGCCGTCTTGATGGTCGTTTCGTCGTCGACGAATGCTCGGTCGAAGTCGTCGAGGTCGTACACGCCGGTGACGAGGTCGTCGAACAGCCACTCCGGGAGCGCCTGTAGCGTGTCGACGGCGGCTTCGAAGTGCTCGACGCCGGAGTTGACGCTGCCGACCAGCGCCTTGTTCTGGAGGACGAACTCGCGGTGGAGGCGGCCGCCGTCGAGCGAGAACTCCCAGCTCTCGGGCACGCCGAGGAGCGCGCCGACGCCGTTTGGTGCGAGCGCCTCTATCGTCTCGAAGGCGTGTTTCGGGTAGCCGGTGGCCTCGTAGACGAAGTCAATCGGTTCGTGGGCGGCTGGGATGTCGGGCACAGCGGTCTCCCGAGAGTCGACGTACGTCGCGCCGAGGTCCTCGATGACGTCGATTGTGGGGTCGGGGCGGTCGCGTCGGCCGAGGCAGTACGTCCGCTCGAAGCGCTCGTCGGTTTCGAGCATCGCGAGCGTGAGCAGGCCGAGTGAGCCGTTCCCGAGCACGAGCGCGGTCTCGGGCTGCCAGTCGAAGGCCGACCGCGAGGCGAACGCGTGCTCGAAGGCCTTCTCGGAGATGCTGACGGGTTCGACGAGGAAGCCGCGGGCCGCGAGGTCGGCGGGAATCTCGACGAGGAACTCCGCGGGGCTGGTGAAGTACTCGGCCATGAAGCCGTGCGCGCCCTCGATGCCGCGCTCGTGGTACTCGCCGCCGGGTGCCATGTCGGGCTCGCCGCGCTCGAAGTAGTCGTTGGCACCGTTCGGCCGGCGGCGGACCGTCGGCACGACGACGTCGCCGGCGTCGAGGTCGGTGCCGTTCGAGTCCTCGACGACGCCGACGGCCTCGTGGCCGAGCACGAGGTGGTCGTCGCCCTCGGGGAAGCCGCCGTGGCTACCCGCGATGACTTCGTGGTCCGTGCCGTCGACGCCGACGCGGAGCGTGCGCACGAGCGCTTCCCCGTGCGCCGGGTCGGGCCGCGGCAGGTCGACGACGCGCGGCGTCCGGTCGTCGCGGGTGACGGCGATTGCGTCCATGTCTACCTCTCACACCCACACCGACTAAATATTTATTATGTATCGAGTAAGTTATCGTGGACGGACCCCACCCGCGCGCCGGCTCCCACCCACACCTAAACCGGTGCCGTCCGTCCAGCCGGTATGGAACGGTACGACCGACTGTACGCACTCTACGACGAGTTCGACGCGGAGACGATACGCGCCTACCAGGACCTCGTGGACCTGTTCCCGCCCGTCGACTCCCGGGTCGCCCTGGAGTACTGGGAGTCCGCCAGCGACGAACTCGCCGCCCGGAAGGACGACGTCCGCGCAGCGTTCGACGACGGCGACACGTACGCCGAATTGGTCGCGCGCGCGTCCCGCGAGCAGGCGTTCGCGGCGCTGGACCTCCACGCGAAGTACGACCGCGGCGTCAACGTGCTCGTGCTCGACGTCGACGAGACGCTGCGCTCGGCGGGCCACACGGACAACGAGATTCCCCGCGAGACGCTGCACTTGCTCACGGAGTTCCACGAGGCCGGCGTCCCCATCGTCATCTGCACCGGACAGACCCTGGAGAACGTCAAGGGCTTCCTGATTCAGGGGCTCGGGAACGAGCTCGTCCACTCGGGGAACGTCTCCATCGTCTACGAGGCGGGGACGGGCGTGTTCACACCCGGCCACGGCCCCGACACGAAACAACTGCTCTACGAGGGGCTCGCGGACGACGTGCGCACGGTGTTCGACGACGTGCGCGCCCGCGTGCTCTCCGAGGCTCCGGAGGGTATCCGGCAGGGCTGTCATCTCCAGGGCAACGAGTTCAACGTCACGCTCAAGCCGAACTTCGAGACGGGCAGCGACCGCGCCCGCGGCCTCATCGACGACGCGCTCCGGTACGAACTCGAACTGCTGGCGGACTGCGTGGCGGGCGCGACCGCCGACCACGTGCGCGCGTTCTACGCCGACCAGGACCCCGAAATCGCGGGCGTCCTCGCCGACGCCGACCAGCAGCCCGAGGACGTCACCGTCCCCGAGGACGTGCGAGCAGTGCTCGAACGAATCGACGTGGCGTACTACGAGGCCGACGCCGCCGAAATCGCGTCCCGCGAATTGAACAAGGTCGTGGGCGTGCAGGGAGCCTTCGACGTGCTCGACGTCGACGACCCGTTCGCGCTCGTGATGGGGGACAGCAAGAGCGACCTGCGCGTGATGGAGTGGGTCGCCGAAGAGGACGCGGGTATCGCGGCGGCGCCCGACCACGCCTCCAAGCGCGTCTTAGAGCACGTCTGGGAGACCGACGACCTCGTCTTCGACGAGGGCGCAGCCGACGAGGTGCTCAGGACCGCGTGGGCGCTGAATCGGCTCGCAGAACAGTAGGTTAGCTGGCGAGGCTGAAGCGGACGGTGTCGCCCTCGTGGAGGCGACTGCCGGCGGAGAGCGGCTCGCTGTCCGTGGAGTCCCGGACGACTACCGTGTCCGTGCGGAGCCGCGACCCTTCGAGGACACCCGCGCGGACGTGGGACCCGAGTTCGTCGGCGAGCGCGTCCACGACGTCGGCGACGGTGGCGTCGGCGGCGACGCCGACGCGGGCGCTGTGCGTGCCGGTACGAGCGGCGAGCGTTCCCGTGAGCTTCACCTCGACGTCCATGTGAGTACGTACCGACCGCGGCGGCAAAAAGTTTACTCACGTGTGGAAAAGTCGTCGTCGGAACCACGGCGCTTATGCTGGCGGCGGGCGACCCGCCGCACGTGCCAGACCACGCACCAGCCCCCGGCGCGGACGACCCCCTCGACCACCACGGGGTCGTCCCGCCGATCGTGACAGCGTTCCACGACGACGAAACGGTCGACTTCGAGCGCACCGCCGAGCACGCCCGGTTCGTCGTCGACCGCGGCGTCGACGGCGTCTTCCCGCTCGGGACGAACGGCGAATTCCCCCTGCTGACGGGCGGCGAGCGACAGCGCGTCGTCGAAGCCGTCGTCGACGAAGTCGGCGGCGAGGTTCCGGTCATCGCCGGCGTCGGCGCGCCGAGCACCCGGCAGACGGTCGCGCACGCCGAACACGCCGAGGAAGCCGGCGTCGACGGCGTCGTCGTCGTCACGCCGTACTACTACCCGCTGGACGACGAGGCCACGGTCGCGCACTACGAGCGCGTCGCCGCCGCCGTCGACCTCCCGGTGTACGTCTACCACATCCCCTCGAAGACGGGGAACTCGCTGTCCCTGGACGTGCTCGACGACCTCTCGGCCATCGACAACCTCGCGGGCATCAAGGACTCCTCGAAGGACGTCCCGTGGCTCGGGCAGGCCATCGACGACCACCCCGAGCTCACCTTCGTCGCGGGCTCGGACTCGCTGCTCGTGCCCGGCCTCGACCTCGGCTGCACGGGCATGGTGTCGGCGGTCGCGAACGCGTTCCCGGAACTCGTCGTAGACCTCTACGAGGCCTACGACGAGGGCAACACCGAGCACGCGCGCAACCTCCAGAGCACGGTTTACGACGTCCGCACGGCGCTCAAGCAGGGGCCGTACATGGCGGGCGTGAAGACCGCGCTCCAGTTGCGCGGGTTCGACGCCGGCCCGCTACGCTCGCCGCTGCGCACGATGGACGACGACCAGCGGGAGGCCCTCGAAGTCCGGCTGGACGAACTCGGCCTCCTCGAAACCATAGATTTACACCGAAACGAGTGAACCTTCGACTATGGGGATAGATTACAGCGACCTCCACGACCCGAACGCGGAGTACACGATGCGCGAGCTCTCGGCGGAGACGATGGGCGCCGACCGGGAGCGGCCCGCACCCCGCGACCTCGAAATCACGGACGTACAGACGACGATGGTCGACGGGAACTTCCCGTGGACGCTCGTCCGCGTCTACACCGACGCGGGCGTCGTCGGCACTGGCGAAGCCTACTGGGGCGCCGGCGTCCCCGAACTCATCGAGCGGATGAAGCCGTTCGTCATCGGGGAGAACCCCCTCGACATCGACCGCCTCTTCGAGCACCTCGTCCAGAAGATGAGCGGCGAGGGCTCCGTCGAGGGCGTCACTGTGACGGCCATCTCCGGCATCGAGGTCGCGCTCCACGACCTCGCCGGGAAAGTGCTGGACGTGCCCGCCTACCAGCTGCTCGGCGGGAAGTACCGCGACGACGTGCGCGTCTACTGTGACTGCCACACCGAGGAGGAAGCCGACCCCGAGGCGTGCGCCGACGAAGCCGAACGCGTCGTCGAGGAACTCGGTTACGACGCCCTCAAATTCGACCTCGACGTGCCCAGCGGGCTAGAGAAGGACCGCGCGAACCGCCACCTCCGCCCAGGCGAGATTCGCCACAAGGCCGAAATCGTCGAGCAGGTCACCGAGCGCGTGAAAGACCGCGCGGACGTCGCCTTCGACTGCCACTGGACGTTCTCCGGTGGCTCGGCGAAGCGCCTCGCCAGCGAGCTCGAGGAGTACGACGTCTGGTGGCTCGAAGACCCCGTCCCACCGGAGAACCTCGACGTGCAGGAGGAGGTCACGAAGTCCACGACGACGCCAATCGCGGTCGGCGAGAACCGCTACCGCGTCACCGAGGAGCGCCGCCTCATCGAGAACCAGGCCGTCGACATCGTCGCGCCCGACCTCCCGAAGGTCGGCGGCATGCGCGAGACGCAGAAAATTGCGGACGTCGCCAACCAGTACTACGTGCCGGTGGCGATGCACAACGTCTCCTCGCCCATCGCGACGATGGCGAGCGCCCAGGTCGGCGCCGCCATCCCGAACAGCCTCGCCGTGGAGTTCCACTCCTACGAGCTCGGCTGGTGGAGCGACCTCGTCGAAGAAGACGTCATCGAGGACGGCTCCATCACCGTCCCCGAGAAGCCCGGCCTCGGCCTCACGCTCGACATGGATGTCGTCGAGGAACACATGGTCGAAGGCGAGACCCTGTTCGACGAGGCGTAAGCCTCGTCGTGCTGGACAGACGAGCGCAGCGAGTCTGTCGGCGTTCGACCCCGCATAGCAGGGTCGAGCGAGTGAGTCGCAGCGCGAACGCAGTGAGTGACCGTCTCACTACGTTCGACGAGGCGTAAGTCGACCCGCCGGTACCGAATCGCCGCTATTCTTCGACTTCGCGGTCCCGCACGACCAGTACGGGTGCGACCGCGCCTTCCGCGACGCGCTCGGTCTCGTCGCCGAACAGCGTCGCGAACAGCGACTCGCCGCCCGCGCCCATGACGATGACGTCGAATTCGCCGGAGCGGTCGACGATGCTGCGGATGGGGTACTCCGACTCGGTGGTCTCGGTGGCAATCTGGTCGGCGGGGAGCCCGCGCTCGGCGAGCGTCTCGCGGACGTACTCGACGGCGTCGTCGGCGTCGAAGTCGACACCGCTCTCCTCGATGCCCCAGAGCGTGACGGTGCCCTCGCCGCCCGCGAGCAGCGTGCCGACGAGGTCCGCGAGGCGGTCGGCGTCGACGGTGCCCCGAATCGGGACGACGACGTCGTGGATGTCACCGACGGGGTTCGGGAGGAGCACGGCGGTCGCGCCGACCTCCTCGGCGACGCGTTCGACGGTCTGGTCGCGGTCGTGCGTGAACGCGACCCGGGTCTCGACCTCGCGGCCGGCGGCGCGGAACGTCTCCGCGAGGTCCTCGACGGCCTCCTGCGCGCGGTCCTCGAACTGCATGCTCGCCTGCTCGGTCGGCGTCTGCTCGGGGAGGACGTGGTAGCCCAGAACGACGACGTTGGCGGGCGCGAGGAACGCGGCCAGCGACTCCGAGATGGACTCGCCCTCCAGCACTTCCACGGGTACGAGCACGCGTGGCGGCTCGCGGATGTGTAGCGATTCGTCGGCTGGCGCGAACTCGGCCGGCGTGGATTCGTCGGCTGTCATCAGAGGACCCCCTTGAGCTGCACGTCGCTCGCGTAATACTTGTACCACCCGGCGGCCGCGGCCATGATGGCGAGCCCGATTATCTGGGAGGCGCGCTGCATGAACCCGATGAGCGCGAAACTGGCGACTGCGCCGACGCCCGCGACCAGCCAGTAGGCGGGCACGCGGAAGTCGGGGTCGTACCACTCGGGTTCGTCGCGACGCATCGAAATCAGCGCGACGCACATCAGCCCGTACATCACGAGGTGGAGGAACGACGCGACCTCCGCGAGCACTTCGACCTCGCCGAGCGCGACGAGCACGAGCACCGGGCCGCCGGCCATCGCGAGCGCGACGTGCGGCGTGCCGTACTTGAGGTTGAGGCGGCTCGCGTACTGCGGGACGAGCGCGTCCTTGCTCACCGCGAACACCGCTCGCGAGGTGGAGAGAATCGACGCGTTCGCGCTGGAAACCGTCGCCAAGAGGCCGGCAACGAGAATAGCGAGTGCGCCCGCGTCACCGAAGTACGCCCGCGCGACCTCGACGATGGCGGTCTCGCCGAACCGCGACAGCGGGTCGCTGCCGAACGCGCTCGTCGCCACGAAAATCGTCGAGACGTAGAGGATGCCGACGATGACGACCGAGCCGACCATCGCCAGCGGGAGGTTCCGTCCGGGGTTCTTGATGTCGCCGGCGACGGTCGCGACCTGCGCGAATCCGAGATACGAGGTGAACACGAGCGCCGCGGTCGTGAACATCGGCATCGGGCCGAACGGCATGAACGTCTCGGGCGTGCTCGCGGTCCCGAACACGCCGACGGCGTCGAGGCCGCCGTAGCCGAGGAAGAGCACGAGAATCGTCAACAGCAGGCCGACGACGTAGTTCTGGAGTTTCGCGGCGTTCTCCGTCCCGAAGAGGTTCAGCGCCGTGAGCGCCACGCCGAACACCAGCGCCAGCGGCACGACCACCGGGATGTTCCCGACTGGGACGCCGGCTTCGAGCAGCAGGGCGGCGGCGTAGTTCCCGAAGCCGACGAGGTAGAACGCGGTCGCGAACACGAGCCCGAGCCAGATGCTGATGCCGACGACCGCGCCGGGGAGCGCGCCGAGCGCCCGCGAGATGAAGTAGTAGCCGCCGCCGGATTTGGGCATCGCCGTCGCCAACTCCGAAGCCGGGAGCGCGACGAGCAACGCGATGACCGCGCCGATGGCGAACGACCCCGCGGCCGCAGGCCCGGCGTTACCGGCCGCCAGCCCCGGGAACACGAAGATGCCCGCGCCAATCATCGTCCCGACGCCGATGGCGACGCCGCCCTTCAGGCCGATGGAGCGTTCGAGTTCCGTCCCCTCCTCGGTGACGGTCGTCTCGCCGTCCGCCGCCGTGGGCGGCGCGACCGGTTCCGGCGTCTCGCCCGCCACGTTCGTGCCGTTCTCGCCAGCCGTTCCCATACCGGAATCCCGACACGAACCCGGAATAAGGTACTGGCCACTCGTCCCCTACTCACCGAGACTGGCTGACGTAATCTCGACGTGGCCGCGGTCGCCGTTCCAGACGGTGTCGTACTCCAACTCGATGGGACGAGACATGTGCGGGCCGTCGGTGACGAAGGTCTCGAACTCCCCGCCCTCGCCGAGCACGTGGACGCCGTACTCGTCGTTGAGGACTTCGAGGTCGTCCAGCGCGTCGCGGTCGAGCGTGCGGCCGAGCCACGACTCGTCGAGGCCGTACGCCGCCACCTGGACGATGGTAATCTCGAAGCCGGCGGCGAGCATCTCGTCGGCGAGGTCGCGGGGGTCGCGCTGCCACAGCGGCGCGAACACCTCGCAGCCGAGTCGCTCGGCCATCGCCTCGATGCGGGAGGTCTGGTACTCGCTCTCGACGGCGCCCGCGGTGACGCCCGCGAGCCCGCCGTCAAGGTCGGCGGCGAGGTCGGCGAGCGCGGCCTCCAGCGGTTCGAGTTCGGTGTCGCCCTGTTCGCCGGACTCGGTTGCGGCCGCCGCCTCGAAGTCGTCGGGTTCGACGTCCACGAGCGGGATGCCGATGCTCTCGGCAGCGAGGCTGGCGAGGTGCGTCGCGGGCACGTGGTACATGTACGAGTCGCCCTCGGGGTGGACGGTGACGAGGCGCGCGACGTCCAGGCCCTCTTCGAGCGCGCGGTAGAGCGCCCACGAGGAGTCCTTGCCGCCGGAGAACAGGCTCACCCACTGGCCGTCAGTCATACGCGTGCTTGCGGCGCGGCGTTGAAATACCCCACTCTATGGCTCCACTGGCTCCTCGCCGTCCTCCACGTCGACTTCGTCGACGTCGCTGAACCGGGTCGCGACGCGGAGGCCGACGACGCTGACGAGCACGCCGGCGACGACGAACGCCGCGAGGCGCTGCTCGGGGGAGAGCACGAACCCCTCGATGGAGAGCGCGCCGACCTCGGCAGCGGGCACCGCGACGGCGTCGAGTTCGCCGGCCAGTTCCATGAAGTACGCCGAGAACCCGCGGACGACGAGTCCCACCGCGAGCACGCCGAACGGGAGGTTGAGGAACGACGTGCGGACCTCCTCGTGGCGGATGAACTCGTCGAACAGCCGGCCGGCGCTGGCCGCCAGGCCGCCCAGCGTTATCCACGGTACGCTGTAGTACGTGAACGCCATCGCGGTCAACAACAGCGGCGTCTCCGAGGGCAGGTCGGAGATGCCGAGCGCGCCAGCGAACACGCCGACGAGCGCGAGCCCGCCCGCAACGACGTACGTGACGATGGAGACGCGGCCGGAGTACAGCGCGTCCCGCGCCTGCGCGGGGACCTCCGCGAGGTAGTTCTCGATGCTCAGGCCCTTGTAGAGGACGAACAGGCCGATGACGGCGGTGATGGAGGCGACCGCGACCGCGAGGCTGCCGGTCACCATCAGCAGCGCCGGGAACACCAGGAGGACGATGCCCAGCGGCACGAGCACGGTCTGTCGGAGTTCCTCGTCGGCGAGGAACTGCTTGAGGAGGTAGTACGTGGATTCGAGGTCGCGGGCCTGCCGGACGACCACGCGGTCGACGGCGTCCACCTGGAGGCGGCTCTCCACGATGGGGACGACGCGCTCGTCCTCGGCGCTGTCGATGACGACGACCGCCGAGTCGGGGTCGTAGCGCTCGATGAGGTCGTCCAGTTGGTCGGCGACCGAGAGGTCCGCGGAGACGGTGTCGCCGCTCCCGGAGATGGCGGCGACGACGGCGTCGTCCTCGCCGTCCCGGAGGTCGCGGGTGACCCGGAGCGCCTCCAGCAGGGTGTTCACGGCGGAGTCCTCGGGGTCGGCGATGCCCATCTCCACGACCATCGACTGCACCGCCTCCCACCCGGCGACCGGCGTCTGCAACCCGGTCTGTCGGGGGATGTCCCCGGTCCGGTCCACACAGACGACCAGCGTGCGCATCTATCGTCCACAGCGTCGCGCTGCCGTGGTAAAAACCCCGCGCTCGGGTCACCGGAGGTCGACGTTCGTCCCGTCGCCGTCACCGACTGCGTCGGCCAGTCCCGCGCCGAACGCGTACGCCGCGCCGACGGCGGTCCGCCGCATCCGCACGAACATCCCGCGCGGCGGCTCGAACTCTCTAATTTCGACCTCGTGGCCGACTTCGGCTTCGAGGTACGCTTCGGCGTCGTCGCGCGTCCCGACTTCGTCCACGAGGTCGCGCTCGTGGGCGTCCCGGCCGACGTAGACGCGGGCCTCCGTGTCCCGAATCTGCTCGGGGGAGAGGTCGCGGCCCTCGGCGACGCGCTCGACGAACGACTCGTAGAAGTCGTCGACCAGCCCCTGGAGGTAGCGGCGGTCGTCCTCGCGCATCTCCCGCAGCGGGTTGCCGGCGTCCTTGTACTCGCCGGCGACGAAGCGCTCGTAGTCGACGCCGAGGTCGTCCGCGAGCGCCGAGGCGTTCAGCGTCGACCCGCGCACGCCGATGCTGCCGACGAGGCTGTTTTCGCGGGCGACCACGTGGTCGCAGGCGCTGGCAATCCAGTAGCCGCCGCTCGCGCAGACGTCGGTGACGAACGCGACTGTCGGCCCGTCGAAGTCCAGCACTGCGCGCCGGATGTCGTCGCTCGGGACGACCTCGCCGCCGGGCGTGTTCAGGCGGACCGCGAGCGCGTTCGTGTTGCTGTCCTCGGCCGCGCGCTCGATTTGGTCGACCACGGCGTCCGCGGGAATCTGGCGCGGGTCGGTCGGCAGCGACTGCCCGCCGTCCCGTGCTATCGGGCCCTCCACGCGGACTTCGGCGGTGTCGTACGCGCCGAACACGGTGTCCGCGGCGTTCCCGCCTAACTGGAGGAACACTACGCCGGTGAGGAGCGTCAACAGCACGCCGAGAATCGTGGGGCCGCCGGCCGGCGTCCGCACGAACAACACCCAGCCGACGACGACGCCGACGACCACGCCGAGTGCCAGCACGGTCAGTCGGCCGACTCGTTTGGGGAGCGTGTCCATGGCTACGGCGTCGGCGGCCGGCCCCGTAATTCACGCGGCCGACCCAGCGCGAGCCACGGTCGGGACGGTGCCGCCGCTACGCGCGGGAAAATACGGAGAAATCAGCAGTAGACAGCTTAGAGGTGACCGGACTTCTGGAGCTTGCGAAGGTCCTCGGTGTCGAGGGTCTCTCCCTCCTTGAACCGCTCGTAGATTTCCTCGGCTTCTTCGCGGGCTTCGGCCTGCTCGGCGGCGCGCTCGTCCTCGCGCTCTTCTTCTTCCTGCTTGTCGAGTTCGCGGAGGCGCTTCTGGACCTGCACGAACGCCTCGTGGTGGGCGTCGGCGGCTTCCTGGGCCTCGACGAACTTCTCGTGCATCTCGTCGGCCTCGTCACGGATGTCGTCGGCCTCGCGGTAGGCCTCGATCATCTCGTTGTGGTGCTCCTGGGCCTTGTCCGCGAGCTCCGTCACCTTCTCGTGGTGCTCGGAGGCTTCCGCGCGGACTTCCTCGGCCTCGTCGACGAGCTCTTCGAGGTCGCCGGACGCGTCGAGTTTCTCCTTTCGGTCCTGGTACTCCTCGCGCTTGTCCTCGATTTTCTCGATGAGTTCGCGCTCGTCCTCCGTCGAGAGAACCTCGGTCTGCTGCTTGAACTCGAGCTGCTCGATTTCCTCCTTGAGCTCTTCGAGGTCTTTGCCCTCGTCGAGTTCGAGGTCCTCTTTGCGCTGCTCGACCTCGTCGAAGAGCTCGTTCGCCTCGGCGTTGAGCTCGTTGCGGACTTCCTTGTGTTCCTGGACGCGCTCGTTGAGCTCGTCGCGCTTCTCGCGGTGTTCCTGGGCCTCGTCGACCTTCTCGCGGGTCTTCGCGTTGAGTTCGTCGCGGTCGGAGGCGCGGGAACTGGCGAGCTGGTTCAGCTCGTTCCGGCGGTCACGGAACTGGCCGGCGTTCTTGATGAGCTGACCCTTGGACTTCTCTTGAAGTTCTTCGTCAGTAATGAGTTCGTCTGCGCTCGATACTTCGATAGTTTGTTCTTCCTCAGCCATTGTTCAAACCTCGATGCCATACCCGCTGGGTGTTCGAGACAGCCGTCGCTCGGAGCGTGTTACTTCCCGGTCGGAAGGAGAACGTCCTGTCATTCTCTCGGGCTGTGCACGAACGCACGCAGCGTTCTGGTAACGGGTAATACGCCTCCACGCCACTTAAAATTTCCGACGGGGCGTCGCGTGCAAGCAGTTGTCAGACCCCGTTCAGCGAGTGCGAACGGCTCCCACGGGGACGGGTGGCTGCACTTAAAGAGCGGGCGTGGAACGCCGCACCCAAGTGCGGCTACCGGCAACCCCAGCGCATGGAAGAAGTCGTGCGGGCGACCGGCCACGAACACGTCACGGCCGAACACGCGTCCACGCTGGAAGTGACGACCGACGACTACCTCACGCCCGCCGGCGACTGCATCGTCGGCATCGACGCCGACCGCGCGCCCGCGGACTTCGACCGCGACTTCGTCGCCGCCTGCCAGGACGAGGACGCCACGATTACGCTCGTGCTCGAAGCCGACGGCCACCGCGAGGAAGTGACCGGCTCGGGCCACCCGGACCTTGAGTACACGAACGAGCGCAGCATGGTCGGGCGCACGAGCACGTACGTCGACGACCGCACCATCTTCGTGGACGCCGACGAGGCCGCTACGGACCTCGACCGCGACCTCGTCGCCGCGCTCGCGGACGGCGCGGACCTCACGGCGACGCTGCGCGTCGAGTAGCCCGCCGTCTGGGAGCCGTCACGGCGTTTTTTGCGCTCGCCGACACACCTCCGAACATGGACGACGAGCCAGCGGAGAACATCTCGGGTGGCGACGCCGCGGCCGGCCGCTTCACCGAGTTCGAGCCCGGCGACGACACGAGCCGCGCGGAAGCCGTCGTCGACCGGCTCGGCGACATGTACTGGCAGAAGGCCTACGGTGGCCGCGACGCCTTCGAGTGTCTCGTCCGCACGATTCTCAGTCAGAACACCAGCGACGTCGCCAGCCAGCCGGCGCACGACGCGCTGATGGAGAAATATAACTCGAGAGGGGACCTCGCGGAATCGCTCGCGGACGCCCACCAGGACGAACTCGCCGAAACCATCTCTTCGGCCGGACTCTATAATCAGAAATCGGAGACGCTGATTCGCATCGCCGGCCGCATTTGCGAGGAGTACGGCGGCGAGACGGAGTTCGACGAGTTCGTGCGCACGGGCGACCCCGACGAGGTGCGCGACGCGCTCCTGGACATGAAGGGCGTCGGCCCGAAGACCGCCGACTGCGTGCTGTTGTTCGCGGGCGGGCGCGACGGCGTCTTCCCCGTAGACACGCACGTCCACCGTATTGCGCGCCGGCTCGGGCTCGCCGCCCCGGACGCCGACCACGAGGCCGTCCGCGAGGCCCTAGAGGACAAAGTACCGGGTGAGAAGTGCGGGTTCGGGCACACGGCGATGATTCAGTTCGGCCGCGAGTACTGTTCGGCGCGCAAGCCCGCGTGCCTCGACGGCCCCGAAGCCTGCCCGCTGTACGACCTCTGCGACAGGGTGGGCGTGGACGAACTCGCCGAAGAAGTCGTCGACCCCGCCGAAGCCGCCGACTAGAGGCTCCGCCAGCAGGTGTCCGCGAACGACGCCAGCGGCAGGTCGACGTCGGACTCGACGCTGACGAACAGCCCCGTGTACTCCTCCTCGGCGAAGTGGAACGCAGTCATCTCGTCGAAGCGGTGCATCGAGCAGTGGAGGTCGCCCGCGCCGAAGAGGTCTTCAAGGTGCTCGCGGCTGATGCCCTCGAGCACGAGGTTCCGGTGGATGGCGTCCGCGCGCTCGTCCAGGCGCGCGCCGACATCCTCGCGAACGTAGTGTACGTCGTAGCCCTCCCTGTCGTACTCGGCGACGACACGCAGTGCGTCTCCGGCCTGCTGCTGGAGCTCCGCGACGAGTTCGTCGCCCTCTGGCATGGGTTGCCATAACAATCCCGCAGGTTTGAAACTTCGGCTCCGCGCTACGGGCTGCTCCCGTTTATCGTCTCGTTGCCCTCGTAGCTGAAGTCGTCGCCCGAAGCCGGCCCCGCCGAGAGGAACGGCAGGTCGAGTTCCCACTCCGCGACGACGGAGAACCGCGAGAAGGGGTTCGAGAGGAAGGTACTCAGGTCGCCGACGCCGTCGAAGCGCAGCTGCACGTCGATGGCGATGACCTGCGTGTCCATCGCGTGGCCGACCGCGCTGAACCCGAAGTCGCCGGCCGCGCCGAGGTTCGTGAACAGGTCCATGTGGAGCCAGAACGTGATGTTGGTCTCGTTACCGCCGACGTCGAACCGGTAGCCGCCGTCGCCTTCGACCGGCTGGCCGGGCTGCGCGACCTGCGCGACCTGCGCGGCTTGCGCGGCGACAGCGGGGCCGACGAACGCCGTCGACACCAGCAGCGCCACGACGAACAGGCTCACCCCTCGTGTGTGCCTCACACCGCACAGTACCGCGACGCGGAGTATAGTGCTGTCGGCTTCTGCAACTACACGGCGAAAGACGGCTAGAATCAGTCCGAGACGGCTAGACGAACCGGAACGTCTCGAGGTTCTTCGGCGCGAACGTCCGCATGTTGTAGTCGTGGTAGAGCGCGCTGGAGAGGTCCTGCGTGGAGGACTCGTCGCCGTGCACGCACAGCACCTTCTCGGGGCGCGGGTTCATCGTGCGCACGAAGTCTTCGAGGCCCTGTCGGTCGGCGTGCCCGGAGAAGCCGTCGACGGTCTCCGTGTCCATCTCGAGCTGGAGGCGCTCCGTGCGGCCGCTGCCGCGGGAGTCGGGCATCGGAATCTCGTCCCAGCCCGACTGGATGCGGCGGCCGAGCGTTCCCTGGGCCTGGTAGCCGACGAACGTCATCGTCGAGTCCGGGTCCGGACCGATGTGCTGAATCCAGGACATGATGGGGCCGCCGGTGACCATCCCGGACGTGGAGAGGATGATACACTGGTCGCCGTCGGCGACCTCCTGGCGTTCCTCCTCGCCGCCGTCGATGTGGTTGAATTGGGGCGCGAGGAACGGGTTCTCGTCCTCGTGGAAGATGCGGTCGCGGAGGTCGTCGCGGAGGTACTCGGGGTAGGTGGTGTGGATGGCGGTCGCCTCCCAAATCATGCCGTCGAGGTGGATGGGCATCTCCGGGATGTCGCCCTCCCGCATCGCCTCCTCGAGGACGAGCATCATCTCCTGGGAGCGCCCGACCGCGAACGCCGGAATCAGGACCTTCCCGCCGCGGTCGTACGTCTCGTTGATGACGCGCTTGAGTTTCGCCTCGGAGTCCTCCTGGTCGGTCTGGTAGTCGTTGCGGCCGCCGTACGTGGACTCGAGGACGAGCGTCTCCACGCGCGGGAAGTCGTTGACCGCGCCGTTGAACAGCCGCGTGTCCTCGTAGTGGATGTCGCCGGAGAACGCGACGTTGTAGAGACCGTCGCCGATGTGGAAGTGCGAGACCGCGCTCCCGAGGATGTGGCCGGCGTTGTGGAACGTGAGCTTCACGTCCGGCGCGATGTCCGTGACGTCGCCGTACTCCAGCGGGATGCAGTGCTTAATTGCTTCGCGCACCATCTCGGAGTCGTACGGGGGCGTGCGGCCCTCCTTGGCGGCGACGTCGAGGTAGTCCAGCGTCAGCAGGCCCATGAGGTCACGAGTCGGCTCCGTGGTGTAGATGGGGCCGTCGTAGCCGTACTTGAACAGCAGCGGGATGAACGCGGAGTGGTCGAGGTGGGCGTGCGTGAGCACGACCGCGTCGATAGAATTCGCGCCCGCGCCGAGTGCTTCCTGGACCTGGAGGTAGGGGACTTCGTCCTCGCTGCCGGGCTTGTCGCCGCAGTCGACGAGGATGCGCGTCTCGGGCGTCGAGAGGATGAAGCTCGCGCGGCCGACCTCACGGCAGCAGCCCAGCGTGGTGATGCGGACGTACTCGTCGTCGCTCATCTCCTCGCGGTGAATCTGGCGGCCGACCTTCTCGAGGATGTCGCGACGGTCGTCGCGCTCGGACTTCAGGAAGTTCCGGACGTTCGAGACGGTGGAGGACTCGATGGGCGGCGTGCGCACGACTTCGGGCGTCCAGCCCGCGGCTTCCGTGATTTCGCGGAGCGTGGAGCCGTGGCGGCCGATGACCATCCCGGGCTTCTCGGCCTCGATGACGACCTCGCCGGTGTCCTCGTGGAAGTCGAGGTCGGTGACGCCGGCGTCGTCGGGGATGACGTTCAGAATCTTCTCGCGGGCGGTCTCCGGGCGGGAGAGCACCGCGGGGTCGGGGCGGACCGTGATGCGCTTGCGGAGTTTGCTCGCGAGCCGCCGAACGAGGTCGCCGTCCTGGGCGAACTGCTTGGGGTCCCGGGTGTAGACGACGAGCTCGGGGCCCTCGTACTTCACGTCGGTCACCGAGATGTCCGGCGGAATCTCGTTCGTAATCTGGTCCTGTAACTCTTCGAGTTGCTGGTCTACAGTGCTCATAGTCAGTGAATGAGGCCTCCTGTGTTCGCGTCTCCGTTAGGACCACTCACAGCCCGCCGTAGGCGTGGGGAGTGGACCGTAGAACGTGGTGAGTAGACACACTCTGTCGTCATTCCAGTATGGAGACCGGTGTTCCGGCCGAAGACGGCCGGGCCGCGGGGATACTACAGGAGAACCCGCTTACTCGGCAGTATGCGGTTCCGGTTATAAAAGCCTTCGCAAAGTTGGTAGTCGTTGACGCACGACGGTGTGCATGGAACTGACAGCAGACGCGGTCGCGCGGGAGCGCGAGTGGGTGCTCGAACGGGCCGACGTCGTCGTCCCGCTAATCAACGACGTCCGGGACGCACTCGGCGTCGCCTTCGACACCGACGTCGCCCCCGTGACCGACGCGCAGTACCGGGACGCGGTCGAGGACGTGTTCGCGGACGGCGACCGCGCGGTGAACGTGGCGGCGCTCGTGGCGCTACTCCGCGACCTCGACGTCACCGACGACTACCCGGGGTTCGTCGTGGACGAACTGCTCGGCCGCGAGCTCGCCGCGATGATTGCGGGCGAACAGCCGCTCCGGCTGCTCGCGGAGTCGACGTTCCACTACGCGGACGTCCACACCAGCGGCGACGGCGACGACGCTGCCGGCGCGGACGACCTGGACGCGGCGCTGGCGGCCGGCGTCCAGACGCGGCTCCCGGGCTGGGCGTGGACGGAGACCGAGAGCCCGTTCGACGTCGCGCGACGATAGCCGCGGCTACGTGGTTCGGTCGCCAGAGAAGGGTCGACGGCCGCGGGTCGCTACTCTTCGAACTCGATTTCGTCTTCCTGCGGGTCCGGCGGGTCGTCGGCGGCTGTCAGCGTGCGCTCGACTTCCTGCTCGCGGAGCTGTTCGCGCTTCTTCTGGCCCTGCCGTTCGCGGCCGCGTTTCGTGTCGCCCATACAGTGGGGGACGTTCCCATACCACTTAGTTCTCTCGCCGAGCACGAGCGACGCGGGACGACCCCGAATTTTCGCGGTTCACGACAGCGCGTCGTCGACGAATTGGGAGACGACGAGGTCCTCGGCGCTGCGCAGCCGGTACTGGACCGTCGACCGCGGGATGCCGAGTTCGTCGCTGAGGTCGCTGACGGTGACCTCCCGCGGCCGCGAGTAGTAGCCGTGCTCGACGGCGGCTTCCAGCACCGCGCGGTTCTCGGGCGTCAGCTCGGCGGCGACCCGGGACTCGGCGTTCCAATTCCCGGCGCTGGAGAGCCGGGACAGCGACAGCGAGAGCCCGTCGCGCAGCTGGGCTTCGATGGCGTCGTAGACGCCGCCGACCGGCTGCTCGTCGGGGTGGAGCACGCGCCACCGGTACTCGTTGTCGCTCCGTCGCGCCTCGAAGACGACGCCGTCGCCGACGTGCTCGTGGACGTAGTGGGGAACCGAGTGGCAGCCGTGTACCTCCTCGCGGAACGTGTAGACGGTCCGAGAATTCGTGGACTCGTCGAGGACGTGGTACTCGCGGTACGTGTCACAGTCCGGGAGGTCCAGGCACTCGTTGCACCGCGATTCGTCGAGGAAGACGTCGTCGAAAGCATCCAAGGCTTCCTCCGTGCCGGTGGCGTGGTCGATGCGCCACATCCGCTCGCGGGTCGTGAAACAGACCGAGGTCCACGCCGTGAGACTGTCGTACTCGATGAAGCAGTCCATGAGGGCGTCGCTCCCCGGTTCGAACGTCACGGTGAACTCGAACTCGCGCACGCCCACTCGTACGCGCCCGACCACTAATTAGTTACTGCTA
Source organism: Halobacterium sp. KA-4 (assembly GCF_021028995.1). Taxonomy (GTDB): domain Archaea; phylum Halobacteriota; class Halobacteria; order Halobacteriales; family Halobacteriaceae; genus Halobacterium. The sequence continues at coordinate 105,783 of NZ_JAJJZG010000001.1, forward strand.
ACTCCTCAGTATCTCGTGGTTCTGACGAATTGGGCGTGCCACGAGGACTGTGCGTATTTCCGTCGTATCGCTCCTCCGGGAGTTAGCGATTACCAATCCTCTCGGGGTTCGAGGCGCGCCCGCACACCTTCACGGGTTTTAAGAGCGAGTCAGGCCACAGTTGGGGTAATGAGCGACGAACAGGAGCTCGGCATCACCGAGTCCAAAGAGCACAGTCCCGGCGACTGGTACGCGGAAGTCGTCCAGAAGGCGGAGCTGGCCGACTACGCGCCGATGGGCGGGTTCATCGTCACCCGACCCCGCGGGTACGCCCTCTGGGAGGCGATTCAGGACAACCTCGACGGCTGGTTCAAGCAGACCGGCGTCGACAACGCCTACTTCCCGATGTTCATCCCCGAGTCGTACCTCGAACGGGAGAAGGACATCGTAGAAGGGTTCGACCCCGAGGTCGCGTGGGTCACGCAGGGCGGCCACGAGGAGCTCGAAGAGCGCCTCGCCGTCCGGCCGACCTCCGAGTCCATCGTCGCGCCGTACATGGCTCAGTGGGTGCGCTCGCACCGCGACCTCCCGCTGCGCCTGAACCAGTGGAACTCCGTCGTGCGCTGGGAGGCCACGGAGACGAAGCCGTTCTTCCGCACGAAGGAGTTCCTCTGGCAGGAGGGCCACACCGCCCACGAGAGCGACGAGGAGGCGTGGGCGGAGACGACGCTGCGCCTCGACCAGTACCAGCGGCTCTACGAGGACGTCCTCGGGATGCCCGTGCTGCGCGGGCGGAAGCCCGACCACGACAAGTTCCCGGGCGCGGACACGACGACGACCGTCGAGGCGCTGATGCCCGACGGGAAGTCCGTGCAGGGCGGCACGAGCCACCACCTCGGGCAGTCGTTCGCGGAAGCGTTCGACATCACGTTCTCGGACGTCGACGAGGCCGAGCGCACCGCGTACACGACCTCGTGGGGGCTGTCGTGGCGCGCCATCGGCGCGCTCGTCATGTCCCACAGCGACGACCAGGGGCTCGTGCTCCCGCCGACGGTCGCGCCCAAGCAGGTCGTCATCGTCCCCATCTGGCAGGAGGACACCAAGGAGGACGTGCTCCAGTACTCCTCGGAAATCGCCGCGGAACTGGAGGCGCAGGGCGTGCGCGTCCACCTCGACGACCGCGACGAGCGCAACCCCGGCTTCAAATTCAACGAGTGGGAGTTGAAGGGCGTCCCCGTGCGGTTCGAAATCGGCCCGAACGAGGTCGAGGACGAGGAAGTCACGGTCGTCCACCGGCCCGACGGCGAGGACGCCGTCGAGGACCGCGCGGACATCACGGCCACCGTCCACGACCACCTCGAGGACGTCTACGAGAAGCTCTACGACGCGGCCGCCGAGCGCCTCGACGAGAACGTGCGGGAGGCCGAGAGCCGCGAGGAGATTCTGGGCACCATCGGCCAGCACGGCGGCTACGTGAAGGCGCCGTGGTGCGGCGACGAGGCCTGCGAGGGCGAAATCAAGGACCAGATTCACGCCGAAATCGTGCTCGTGCCGCTGGCCGAGGACAGCGCCGCGCGCGCCGCCTCGGAGTTCGAGGACGAACACCTCCCGACCCCCGACCACGAGGGCAAAGACTGCGCGGTCTGTGGGGAGCCCGCCGAGGAGACGGCGTTCTTCGCGAAGTCGTACTGAGCCGGCGACTATTTGTCACGGTCGATTATTTAATGGTGGATGCGGTCGAAGACAGAAGCAACCACAGCCACGGGACTAACCCCAATATGGTGCCGACAGGCACCGAGGATGCGGTTCGCGGGCGGAACGGACGCTGCGTTCGGGCACCTTAGTTTTCCTTATACGCATCTATATTACCCTTAGTGATTCAGGAGTAGGGTTTTACTCGGTCGTGCCACAGACTGGCACATGCACCAGTCCGACAGCACGAACAACCTCCTCCTCGCAGACCCGACCGACGAACGGTCGAACTGCGGGGTCGGGGTCGTCGTCGACCTCGACGGTGGCCAGTCCCACCGCGTTCTCTCTGACGCACTCGACGTACTGGAGAATCTCCAACACCGCGGCACCACCGGTGCCGAGGAGAATACCGGCGACGGCGCCGGCGCGCTCATCCAGACGCCCGACGAGTTCTTCGCCGACGTCTTCGGCGGCCTCCCCGAGACCTACGCCGTCGGCTCGTTCTTTCTCCCGCAGGACGCCGACGAACGCGCCGCCGTGGTCGAAACCGTCGAAGCCGCGCTCGCCGAGCACGGCCTCGCCGTCGACGCGTGGCGCGACGTCCCCACGGACAACAGCGACCTCGGCGCGACTGCGGTCGACTCCGAACCCTACGTCGCGCAGGCCGTAGTACGTCCAGAAGAGGCCGACGACTTCCAGAAGGCGCTGTACGTCGGCCGGCAGGCCGTCGAAGCAGCCGTCGACCACGAGCGCTTCTACGTCTGCTCGCTCGACGAGGACACCGTCGTCTACAAGGGCCTCCTGAAGGGCGACCAGGTCGCTGCCTACTACCCCGACCTCACCGACGAGCGCGTCGAGACCGGGTTCGCGCTCGTGCACGCTCGCTTCTCCACGAACACGCTCGGCGCGTGGCACCTCGCGCACCCCTACCGGAACATCATCCACAACGGCGAGTTCAACACCATCCGCGGGAACGTCAACTGGATGCGCGCCCGCGAGTCGGACCTTGACGCCGCGGGATTCACCGACGACGAACTCGAGACGGTGCTCCCGGTCATCGACGACCCCGAGCAGTCCGACACCGCCAGCGTCGACAACGCGCTCGAACTGCTGATGCAGACGGGGCGCTCGCTCCCGCACGCGCTCCGCATGCTCGTCCCCGAGGCGTGGCAGGGCGACGACGAGATGAGCGACGCGCGCAAGGAGTTCTACGACTACCACGCCAGCCTCGTGGAGCCGTGGGACGGCCCCGCGCTGGTCATCGGCACCGACGGCGACCGCATCGGCGGCGTCCTCGACCGGAACGGCCTGCGGCCGTGCCGCTACGAGAAGCGCTCGGACGGCACGCTCGTGATGGCGTCCGAGCAGGGCGCCTTAGAGGGCGACGTCAGCGAGGTCGAGGAGCGCGGCCGCCTCCGCCCCGGCCAGTTGTTCCTCGCGGAGCCCGGCGAGGGCGTCGTCGACGACGAGGACGTCTTCGAGGAACTCACCGACGAGCAGTACGGCGAGTGGGTCGAACAGAACCAGCTCCGCCCGGAGACCGGCGAGGACGTGCTGCCCAGCGACCCGACCGAGAACCTGCGCTCCGAGCAGGCGATGTTCGGGTACACGCGCGACGAACTCGACGAACTGGTCGCGCCGATGGTCCAGGACGGCAAGGACCCCGTCGGCTCGATGGGCGACGACGCGCCGCTCCCGGGCATCTCGGAGTTCAACCACCCGCTGGCGTCGTACTTCCGCCAGCTGTTCGCGCAGGTCACGAACCCGCCAATCGACTACATCCGCGAGGACCTCGTGACGAGCATGGAGACGCGACTCGGCCGGCAGAACAACCTCCTCGGCGAGTCCCCGGAGCACGCCGAGCAGGTCGTCCTCGACAGCCCCGTCCTGGCCGACAGTGACCTGAACGAAGTCGTGAACGCGGGCCTGTCGTCGGCGACTATCGACCTCTCGTTCGGTCCCGAGGAGTCCCTCGAAGCCGCCGTCGAGCGCGTCCAGCGCGAGGCCGCCGACGCGGTCGACGACGGCGTCGAACTGCTCGTCCTCTCCCAGCGCGAGGCCGGCGAGGACGCGATTCCGGTGCCGAGCCTGCTGGCGACCGGTGCCGTCCACCACCACCTCACCCGCGAGGGGCTGCGGGCGCGCGCCGGCCTCGTCGTCGAAGCCGGCGACGTCCGCACCGTCCACCAGCTCGCGGCGACGGTCGGCTACGGCGCGGGCGCGGTCAACCCCTACCTCGCCATCGAGTCCGCCCGCGACATCGTCGCCGGGCCGGACGGCCCCGACCCAGCGGACGCCGTGTCGTCGTACCTGAAGGCCCTCGAAGACGGCCTGCTGAAGGTGATGGCGAAGATGGGCATCTCGACGGTCGAGTCCTACCAAGGCGCCCAAATCTTCGAGGTCGTCGGTCTCGACTCGTCGGTCGTCGACCGGTTCTTCTCCGGGACGCCGAACCGCACGGAGGGCGTCGGCCTCGACGAGCTCGAAGCCGACATCCGCGCGCGCCACGCCGCGGGCTTCGACGACGAACCGGACGTCGAGCGCATCGGCGAATTCGAGAACCGCACCTCCGGGCGGTTCCACCAGTGGAACCCCCAGACAGTCCACAGCCTCCAGGAGGGCGTGGACAACGGCGACTACGAGGCGTTCGAGGACTACGCCGATCAGGTCAACGACCAGGCCGAACAGCTCCAGACGCTGCGCGGCCTCCTCGACATCGACACCGACGAGCGCGAGAGCGTCCCCGTCGAGGACGTCGAGTCGGCCGCGGACATCGTCGAGCGGTTCTCGACGGCCGCGATGAGCCTCGGGAGCCTCAGTCCGGAGGCCCACGAGACCAACGCCGAGGCCGCCAACGGACTCGGCGCGAAGGCGAACACGGGTGAAGGCGGGGAGCCGCCCGAGCGCTTCGGCACCGACAAGGAGTGCGCCATCAAGCAGGTGGCCTCCGGCCGGTTCGGCGTCACGAGCACGTACCTCTCGGCCGCCGACGACCTCCAGATCAAGATGGCGCAGGGCTCCAAGCCCGGCGAGGGCGGCCACCTCCCCGGGAAGAAGGTCAACGAGATGATTGCGGACGTGCGGTGTTCGACGCCGGGTGTCGGCCTCATCAGCCCGCCGCCCCAGCACGACATCTACAGCATCGAGGACCTCAAGCAGCTCATCTCCGACCTCCGCGCGGGCAACCCGGACGCCCGCGTCCACGTGAAACTCGTCTCCGAGGCGGGCATCGGCACGGTCGCGGCGGGCTGCGCGAAGGCGGGCGCGGACTGCATCCACATCTCCGGCCACGACGGCGGGACGGGCGCGTCCCCGAAGACGAGCATCAAGCACGCCGGCCTCCCGTGGGAGCTCGGGCTCGCGGAAGCGAACCAGCTGCTCGTGGAGACCGGCCTCCGCTCGCGCGTGACGCTGCGCGTGGACGGCGGCCTGAAGACCGGCCGCGACGTCGCGGTCGGCGCGCTGCTGGGCGCCGAGGAGTTCGCGTTCGGCACCGCGTCGCTGGTGTCGGCGGGCTGCGTGATGGCGCGCATCTGCCACACGAACAACTGCCCGACCGGCGTCGCGACGCAGGACGACGAACTCCGCGAGCGCTTCCGTGGCACGCCGGAGAAGGTCGCGAACTACCTCACGTTCGTCGCCCGCGAACTCCGCGAACTGCTCGCGGAACTGGGCTACACGAGCGTCGAGGACGCCGTCGGCCGCGTCGAACACCTCTCCCAGCCGGAGAGCACCCACCCGAAGGGCAAGCACATCGACCTCTCGCGCGTGCTCGCCGAGCCCGAGGGCGACGGCCGCACGCACACCGTCGAGCAGGACCAGCCCGACATGGAACTCGACGAGGGCATCGTCGCGGACGCGCAGGCGGCCATCGCGGGCGACGAGTCCGTCTCGCTGACCCGCGAGATTACGACCCGCGACCGCACCGTCGGTGCACGCGTCTCCCACGCCGTCAGCAGCGAACACGGCGTCGAGGGACTGGCCGACGACACGCTCAACGTCACGCTCGAAGGGAACGCCGGCCAGTCGTTCGGCGCGTTCCTCGCGTCCGGCGTCACGATGTCGCTGACCGGGGCCGCCAACGACTACGTCGGGAAGGGGCTCTCGGGCGGCACGCTCGCCGTCGAGACGCCGCCGGAAGCGGGCTTCGAGCCCGCGGAGAACACGCTCGTCGGGAACGTCGCGCTGTACGGCGCGACCGACGGCGAGTGCTACGTCAACGGCGTCGCCGGCGAGCGCTTCGCCGTCCGGAACTCCGGCGCGCACGCCGTCGTGGAGGGCGTCGGCGACCACGGCTGCGAGTACATGACCGGCGGCATCGTCGTCGTGCTCGGCGACGTCGGCCGGAACTTCGCCGCGGGGATGTCCGGCGGCGTCGCGTACGTCCACGACCCCGACGGCGACTTCGAGGACCGCTGCAACACCGGGATGGTCGCGGTCTCCCGTGACCTCTCGGAGCGCGACGAGTCCGCGATTTGCCGCCTCGTGGAGAACCACGCCGCGCGCACGGACAGCGACCGCGCGGCCGAACTGCTCGGGAACTGGGAGGAGGCAGTCTCGGACTTCGCGGTCGTCATGCCGGACGCCTACCAGGAGGCCATCGACGAGCGGCCCGAAGCGGACGCGCGCCGCTCGCTGCCCGCTAGCGCCATCGAGGGCTCGCTCGCCGGCAGCGCCGACTGACGCCGTAGCCCCGAATTCTTCGGTATCTCTCGCGCCGCTGGCGTCTGAATAGCCACCGCTTTTGTGGCGGCCAGCCAACCCTCCGGTATGGATTCCGCGCTCGTGGTCGGCGGCACGCGCTTCATCGGCCGCCACCTCGTGGAGGAACTGCTCGCCCACGACTACCGCGTCACGACGTTCAACCGCGGGAAGCACGACGACCCGTTCGCCGAGGACGACCGCGTCCACCACGTGCAGGGCGACCGCACCGACCGGAAGGCGCTGCTGACCGCGAAGCGAGAGGTCGAACCCGACGTTGTCTTCGACTGCGTGGCGTACAAGCCCCGCGAGGTCGAGCACGCCATCGACATCTTCGGCGGCGTGGACGCCTACGTCTACGTCTCCAGCGGCGCCGCGTACGCCGACGAGGACGTCCCGAAGCGCGAGGACGAAACCGCACTAGAGAGCTGCACCGCCGAGCAGGCGACCGACGACTCGATGGAGACGTACGGCCCGCGGAAGGCCGCCGGCGACCGCATCGTCTTCCAGGCGGCCGAGCGCGGCGTGAACGCGATGAGCGTGCGGCCGCCGGTCGTCTACGGCCCCCACGACTACACCGAGCGCCTCGCGTACTGGGTCCACCGTGTCGCCGAGCACGACGAGGTCGTCGTCCCCGGGGACGGCACGAACCTCTGGCAGCGCGTCTACGTCGAGGACGTCGCCCGCGGCCTCCGCCTCGTCGCCGAGGAGGGCGAGCCGGGCGAGGCGTACAACGTCGGCGACCGGAACGCCGTCAGCCTCGACCGCATGCTCGACCTGATTGCGGACGCACTCGGGACGGACGTCGAGCGCGTGTACACGAGCCCCCGCGAAGTCGACATCGTGGACCTCGACCTCGAGGACTTCCCGCTGTACCGCGACTACCCCCACCTGCTGGACACGTCGAAAGTCGAAGAACTCGGCTACGAGTCGACGCCCGTCGAGGAGGCGATGGCGGAGACCGTGGAAGCCCACCGCGAGCACGACCGCACCGGCGAGGAGGAAGGCCCCGACCGCGAGGACGAGGCACGCCTCCTCAACGTGCTCGGCACGGTCTGAGACGAGAACAGTTCGCACACCTGCCGAACGCTTATTTCGTGGCGTGCCGAACCACAGCGTAACGCGATGACCCGGCTTCTCGTCACGTGACGACCCTCCGCTCGTGGGGGCTGTCGCCGCTCGAACCGCGTTCTGACTGCCGACAGCCACGAAATTCCATGCGAATACGAGAAGCCACATCAGAGGACGCACAGACCGTCAAAGACGAACTGCTCGTGCCGGGCTACCGCGAGACGGCCGCGGTCGCGCCCGCGTACAGCGAACTCGACGAGGAGGGCGTCGCGGCGTCGAGTGTGGACCGCTGGCTCGACGACGACGAGCGCGTGCTGTTCGTCGCCGAAACCGACGGCGACCTCGCGGGCTACGTCTCCGGCGGCTGCCACGACAGCCCGCCAATCTACGCTCGCGGGCCGTACACGAACGTCGACGGGCTCTACGTGAAACCGGCGTACCGCCGCGACGCACTCGCCAGCCGCCTGCTCGACCGCATCGAGGCGTGGGCGGCCGACCGGGGCTGTGAGTACGTCGGCGTCTCCGCGCACGTCGCCAACGACCCCGCGGTCGAGCTGTACGACGACCGCTTCGAGCGGACGTACGTGAGCTATCGCGGGCGAATCGACGACGAGTAGACTTTTACTCGTCCCCGGGCGAGGCTTGGACATGTTCGAGAAGTCGAAGTGGATTCGCCTCCCGCGGAGCGTCGTGCTCGGCCACGACGTACTCTCGCAGACCCGGGAGGTCGTCGTCGAGACCCACTTGACGGGGCGGCCGCTGGTCGTCACCAGCGAGACGCCCCGGGAGGTGGCCGCCGACCGCATCGTCGCGCAGTTCGAGGCCGCGGGCGACGACCCCGAAATCGTCGTCGTGGAGGAGGCGACCTTCGAGGCCGTCGAGGACGTGCTCGACGTCGCGCGCGGGATGGAGGTCGGCTACCTCGTCGGCGTCGGCGGTGGGAAGCCAATCGATATCGCGAAGATGGCGAGCGACCACCTCAACGTCGGGTTCGTGAGCGTGCCGACGGCGGCGAGCCACGACGGCATCGTCTCCGGGCGCGGGTCGGTACCGGAGGGCGACACCCGCCACTCGGTCGCCGCGGCGCCGCCGGTCGCGGTCGTCGCGGACACGGGCGTCATCGCGGACGCGCCGTGGGAGTTGACGACCGCGGGCTGCGCGGACATCATCTCCAACTACACCGCGGTGAAGGACTGGCGGCTGGCGAACCGCCTCCAGAACGTGCCGTACAGCGAGTACGCGGGCGCGCTCAGTCAGATGACCGCAGAGATGCTCGTCGACAGCGCGGACTCCATCAAACCCGAACTGGAGGAGTCCGCGTGGATGGTGATGAAGGCGCTGGTCTCCTCGGGGGTCGCGATGTCCATCGCGGGCTCCTCGCGGCCCGCGTCGGGGAGCGAGCACCTGTTCAGCCACCAGCTCGACCGCATCGCGCCCGGGAAGGCCCTCCACGGCCACCAGGTGGGCGTCGGCTCGATTCTCGCGGAGTACCTCCACTCGGGCGAGCAGGGCGAGTGGCGGTCGGTCCGGGACGCGCTGGCGTCCCTCGACGCGCCGACGACCGCGGACGGGCTCGGCGTCACCGACGAGGAAGTGCTGGAGGCGCTGACGTCCGCCCACGAGATTCGGGACCGCTACACGATTCTGGGGTCGGGCATCAGCGAGGACGCCGCCGTCGAAGCCGCGACGAGGACGGGCGTCATCTAGTCGGCGAGTTCGCCGGTCGCCGCGACGTCCAGCGTCCACAGGGAGAGCCCGCCCGCCATCACCTGCACGAGCACCATGCTCGACCGGTAGAGCACGAGTGCGGACGCGAGTTCGCCCAGCGAGTGCGGCGTGAGGGTGACGAGCACGCCGCCGAGCGCGACGTCCACTGGGCCGATGCCGGCGGGCAGCGGGACGGCGCGCGCGAATCCGGAGACCGTCACCGCGACCATCACGACCGCGGGCGACACCACCACGCCGACCGCGAGCAGGCTGACGAACAGCGGAATTATCCAGCAGAGCCACGCGGCGTGGGCCGCGGCGAGCACGGTCACGAACCGCGAGCGGTCCGCGGTGAGCCGACTCAGCGTCGCGAAGAACTCGTCGAGACCGCGGCGCACACGTCCGGCGTCGAGGCGCACGTCGTGGCCGGGAACGACGCGCGCCAACACGGGCTCGAACGCGAGTGCGAGCCGAGTGACGACGGCAGCGACGGCCTCGCGGTAGGCTTCGAGGACGACGCCGGCCGTGGCGATGGCTGCCAGCACCGCACCGAACGCGACGAACAGGCCGACCGTTCCCGCCGGGTCCTGCCCGGCGGCGACGACGCCGAGTACGCCGACGCCGCCGACGACGGACGACGCGACCATCATCACGAACTCCCAGCCGGTGACGCCAGCGACGGCCTCGCTGACGGTGACGTCGCCGTGGCGGCTCACCGTGTACGCGACGAACCCGCCGCCGCCGACGTTCCCGGCCGGGAGGAAGTTCCGGACGATGGCAGCGCCGTAGAACGCCCGCCGCGCGAGCGCGCCGCGCACGCTCCACACCGGGAAGCCGAGCGCGACGCGCGTCCCCTCGCCGCCGGCGAGCAGCGCGAGCGCGGCCCCCAGCGGCGCGAACGCGTAGATAGCGAGGTTGGCGTCGCGGAGGTTCCGGAGCACGCGGTCCCAGCCGACCCCGGTGACCAGCAGGGCGGCGATGGCGACGGCGACGACGACCCGGAACGCGACGCGTCGGCGGTCGAAGTCCACGGTGGCACCTCGCGGGGAGTCAGGAAAAACGGTTGGGTCACCGGAGCCGGCTGCGGCGCCGGCCGACCGCGGGGTGGAACGAGACCAGGCGCGCGAACCGCGAGTGCTCCGTGGGGACGAGGCCGCGGTCGGCGAGCGTGGCGAGTGCGCGCTCCATCGCAGCGTCGCCGACGTGGGCGGCGGCGTAGGCGTCCGCGTCGAACTCCGTCCACCGCACCAGCGGACCGACCGCGAGCAGCAACACGAACGAGAGCACGACTGCCGGCACGAACGCGTCCACGACGCCGTTCGCGACGAGGAAGACGGGTGCGAGCGCGAACCCAGTAGCGAGGAACCGCGCGACGACGTGGCCGCGGCGGTGGTGGCCGACCTCGTGGGCGATGACGGCGGTCGTGGCGCCGGCGTCCAGCGTGCGGAACAGCGCGTCCGTCACGAACACGTACCGGGAACCGGGCAGCACGCCCGCGGCGACGGCGTTCGCGACCGGGTGGCTGCCAGTCTCGACGACGCGCACGCGGAGACCGTCGGCGCACGCGGGAACGACGGCGGCTTCGGCGTCGGTCGGCGCTCGCACGGGGCCGAAGCGCGCGGCGAGCGGCGGGAGCGCGACGGCGACGAGTGCAGCGGCACTGACGACGGCGACGAGGCTCGTGGTCCCGCTCGGAGCGGCCAGCCACACGCCGACGACGAACAGCGCGGGCGCGACGAGCACGGCCGCGAGTCCGAGAAACCGCCGGACGGTCGCCGCGTAGTCGGTCGCGTCCCCGGTGACGCTCGCCCACGCGGGCCGCGTGCCGAGGTGGACGGCGAGCGCCGGGACGACGCCACCGACGAGTACGGTCACGGCGAGCGCGCCGAACGCGCCGACGGCGTCGGGCACGGGGAGCGCGGCCGCGAACGCGTCGTCGAGCGGTGAATCAGTGACCGTGAATAGGCCGAAGAGTGCGGCACCCGCTTGCAGGAGACGGTTCGCGCGCCGCAGTCGCGACGCGGCCGTCACGCGGTCCGCCGCACGGACGGCAGCGACGCCGGCGAGTCGGCTCGCTGCGTACGCGACGACGGGGAGGGCGAGGACCACGGCAGCGTGCATCACGTGGCGGTAACTCGGGCTCCCACTAACAGTTGTCGCGGACTGGAGAGGGAGTCTGCAAGGACCGCAGTGAGCCGAGGAGAGAGCACGACCAGAAAGCCCCCGTTCGATCCCACCCGCTACCGGGTGCGGCACCGAATACCGGGCGCTCAACGTGGGCTCACTCTCGCTGAATGTACGCGTACACGATGGCGAACGCGAGCCCGCCGGCGACCCCGCGGACGACCGCGCCGGCGACGTCGCCGTCGAGGACGAGCAGTTCGGCTGCCACGAACATCGCCACCCACAGCGCGACGACGAGCGCGCCGAACAGCCACGGGTTCGTCAGGTCGACTTCCATGGCGGACGGTGGCGCCCGCGCCGTAAGTAGTTAGACGTGTTCGTCGAGGAAGTCCACGACCGCGCGGTAGGCGGTGAGCTTGTTCTCCAGTTTGGTGAAGCCGTGGCCCTCGTCCTCGAAAATCAGTTGCTCCGTGGGGACGTGCTCGCTGGCCTGTTCGACGATTTGCTCGGCTTCTTCGACGGGGACGCGGGGGTCGTTGGCGCCGTGGAGCACGAGCAGCGGCGCGCGGATGCGGTCGGCGTTGTTGACGGGACTGATGGCTTCGAGGAACTCGCGGTCCTCGGCGAGGCTGCCGTACTCGGCCTCGCGGTGTTCGCGCCGCCAGTCGCCCGTGTTTTCGAGGAACGTCACGAAATTCGCGATGCCGACGACGTCGACGCCCGCCGCCCACAACTCGGGGTACTCGGTGAGCGACGCAAGCACCATGAACCCGCCGTAGGAGCCGCCGTAGGCGACGACGCGGTCCTCGTCGACGTCGTCGCGGCCGGCGAGCCACTCGACGCCCGCCTTGCCGTCCTTCACGGAGTCCATCCGATTGCGGACGTTGTCGAGGTTCATGTACTCGGTGCCGTACCCGGAGGAACCGCGGACGTTCGGCTCGAAGACGGCGTAGCCGTTGTCCACGAAGTACTGGCGCAGCGACGAGAAGAACGGCCGGCGCTGTGCTTCGGGGCCGCCGTGGAAGTCCACGACGACGGGGTGGGGACCGTCGCCTTCGGGGAGCGTGAGGAACGCCGGAATTTCCAGGCCGTCGAAGCTCTCGTAGTGGATTAGTTCGGGCTCGCGGAACGTCTCCTTCGGGATGCCCGCGGTGGCGGCGTCGGTCCAGCGGCGGCTGTCGCCGCTGGCGACGTCCACGACGTAGACGTTCCCGTTCTCCGTCGGCGAGGAGGCCGACACGGCGACGCACTCGGCGTCGTTGTCGAAGCTCAGCCCGAACACCACGCCGTCGATGATGTCGGGTTCGGGGTGCTCGTCGAGGCTGGACCCCTCAGCATCCGCGAGCGTGAGTTCGCTGTAGCCGTCGACGTTCTGGACGTACGCCAGCCGCCCGGAGTCGTGGTCGACGGCGACGGACTCCAGCGGCCAGTCGCCGCCGCTGGCGACCTCCTCGACGTCGCCGGTCTCGGGGTCGAGCAGGCCGAGGTGGTGGGTGTCCGCGCCGTAGTTCGTGCAGACGTAGATGCCGTCGCCGTCCGGCGTCCACGAGACCGAGGAGAACTGCACGTCCTCGTCGAAGGGCGTCGCGTGCGTGACCTCGCCGGAGGCGACGTCGACCACGTAGAGGTCGGCGTCGAAGTTCGAGTGACTCTCGTGGAGCAACAGCCGGTCGTCGCTGGGGCTCCAGCCCGCCGCCGCGAGCATGTCGTAGTCCTCGCCTTCCACGAGCAGGTCGGCGTCCGCGCCCGTCTCGTCGCGGCCCTGCACGTAGACGTCGAACACACCCTGGTCGCGGCGGTTCGCGGCGTACGCGACGCGGTCACCGTCGTGGCTCCAGCCGCCGAATTGGTGTTTCGCGTCCGGGTCGTCGGTGAGTGCGACGTCCTCGCTGCCGTCCGCGGCGAGCCGGTGGAGCTGCCAGAACTCGTCGCCGCCGGCGTCCTTCGCGTAGACGAGTTCGTCGCGGGTCGGCGAGAACGACGCGTACGCCACGCGCTCGTCGTGGAACGTCAACTGCGAGGGCCACGCCTCGGGGGCGTCCACGCGCCACACCTGATTCGACCCCGTGACGTCCAGCGTGAACGCGAGTTCGCCCGCGGGCCCGAACGTCGGCCCGCCCGCGCTCCGGATGTTCAGGTACCGCTCGATGTCGTAGGCCATGCCGGAACCACCCCCGCAGCGCCGATAGCGCTTCTGGTCGCGGAACCAGGAGCCACGAGAACAGAACCGTTTTTACCGGCGTACTGCGTCCCGGCGAGTATGCGCGTGGCGTTCGTCTCGGAGACGACCGCCCACCACGTCGACGCCGACGACGTCGACCGCCTGCGCCTGCTGGGGGACTTGCTCGCAGCGCGCGGCCACGACGTCCACGTCTGCTGTGCGCAGTGGTGGGAGGGACAACCGGACACGTTCGAGCACGAGGACCTGACGTACCACGCCGTCACTGCCGAGCGCGGCCAGCGCTGGTTCTCGCCGAAGGTCGCCGCCGCCCTCCGGAACCTCGACCCGGACGTCGTCCACGGGACGAGTCGGACGCCCGGCCACGTCTACGGCGCTCGCTGGGGCGCGCTCCTCGCGGGCGCACCGCTGATTCTGGACTGGTACGACCCACACGACACAACCGAGGGCCTGCGCGGTCGCGCGTACCGCTACGCCGCGCGGAAGCCCAGCGCCGTCGTCACGCCGTCCCGCACCGTGAAGACGAGCGCCCGGGAGTGCGGCGCGAACGGCGACGAGGTCCGCGTTGTCCCCACCGGCATCGACATGAAGGGGATTCGAACCGTCGAACCCGCCGACGCCGGCGACATCGTGTTCAGCCGCCGCCTCGACGAGGACGCCAACCTCGAATCCCTGTTCCTGGCGCTGGCGGAGTTCCGCGAGTACGGCTGGAACTGCACTGTCGTGGGCGACGGCCCGGCTCGTGAGGGCTACGAGCGCCAGGCGCGGGACCTCCGCATCGACGACCGCGTGGAGTTCGTCGGCGAGAAGAGCGTCGAGGAGCGCGTCCGCCTGTTCAAGGACGCTCACGTCTACGTCCACACCGCCGAACGCACCTCCTTCGGCCTCGATCTGTTGCGCGCGCTCGCTTGCGGCTGCGTCGGCATCGTCGAGTACCACGCCGAGTCCAGCGCCCACGAACTCGTCGAGACGTACGACCGGGGGTTCCGCGCGACCAACGACGAGGAGATTACGGAGTGCCTGGTCGCGGCCGGCAACCTCGAACGCATGGCCGTCGACGAGACGTTCGCCGACTACGACCACGAGCACTTCCTCGAAGCGTACCTCGACGTCTACCGCGAAGCGCAAGAACAGGCCGGCCTGCTCTGATTACTCGTCGTCCGTGCCGCGTCGCGTCCGCTCGGCGACCCGGACTGCCGCAACGTTCTCCTCGACGTCGTGGACGCGCACGATGTCCGCGCCGCGTTCGGCCGCCAGCGCCGTGCCCGCGACCGTCGCGTAGCCGCCCTCTTCGGGGTAGCGGTCGACCGCACCGAACATCGACTTGTGGCTGTGGCCAATCAGCACAGGGCAGCCAAGCGCGTGGAATTCGTCGGTGCGGTCCAGCACTTCGAAGTTCTCCGCCGTCGACTTCCCGAAGCCGAGGCCGGGGTCGACGACGATTTTCTCCCGCGGGAGGCCGGCCTTCTCCGCGAGCAGCACGCGCTCGGTGAGTTCGTCGACGACGTCGTCGACGACGTCGTCGTAGTGGACCTCGTCGCCGGGTTCGACGGGCGCGTTGATGGAGTGCATCACCACGAGCGGCGCGTCGTACTCGGCGGCGACGAACCGCATCTCGGGGTCCTCTAAGCCGGTCACGTCGTTCAGGATGTCCGCGCCCGCTTCGAGGGCCTGCCGGCCGACTTCGGCCTTGCGCGTGTCCACGGAAATCATGGCGTCGAGGTCACTGATGCGCTCGACGACGGGGACGACGCGGTCCAGTTCTTCTTCGAGCGGGACGGGGTCGGCGCCCGGCCGCGTGGACTCGCCGCCCACGTCGATGACGTCCGCGCCCGCGTCGACCATCGCCTCGGCGCGCGCGACGGCGTCCTCGACGGCCTCGTACTCGCCGCCGTCGTGGAAGCTGTCCGGCGTCACGTTCAGGATGCCCATGACAGCGGTGCCGTCCTCCCAGGGGTAGCCGTGGGTCGCGGGCTCGGTCTGGATGCCCAGCGTCTCCCGGACTTCGTCGGCGTACACGGAGAGGCCGTAGGGCTGGCCGTCGAGTTTCTCGGCGAGGCGCTTGAACTGCGCGAGCGTCCCCATCAGCACGGCGTCGAGGTAGCCCCGCGGCTGGGCGTTCAGCCCCGAGAGCGAGCACTCGCCGCCGAGACTCAGCATCTCCTCCTTGAGGTACTGGGCCTGGCGCTTCTGGACGCGGGTCTCCACGACGCGGTGGACGCCCTTCGCGCGCATCCGCCAGACGCCCGGCGGCGTGACGTGCGCGCCCTCCAGCACGTCCCGCGAGTCGTCGAGACTGTCCACGTCCTTCTGGACGTTCGTGCGCGTCCAGCGCTTGCGGGCCTCGGCGACCGCGAACAGCGACCCCGTGACGAGCACGAGGTCGTCCTCGCCCGCGGCGTCGAGCGCGTCGTCGAGCGCCGCCTCGACCGAGCGCGTGACTGTCACGTCCGCGCCTGCCTCGTCGAAGACGGTCGCGAGCACGTCCGCGTCTTCGGCGCGCTCGGAGTCGGGCTCGCACGCCCACACGCGGTCGGGCGTCGGCAGCGCGTCGGCCATCCCGCGGTGGTCCTTGTCGTGCATCGCGCCGAACACGCAGTGAAGGTTCTCGTAGTCGAACTCCGCGAGCGTCCCGGCGAGCGCCTCGCAGGCCGCCGGATTGTGCGCGCCGTCGAGCACGGTCACCGGGGCCGCGCTCATCACCTCGAAGCGCCCCGGCCAGTACGCCTTCCGCAGGCCGCGTTCGAGGGTGTCCTCGTCCACGTCCGCGACCTGTCGCGCGAGCGTCGCGGCGACGCCCGCGTTCGCTGCTTGGAACGAGCCGAGCAGCGGGATTTGGGCGTCCACCGACCAGCCATCTCCCGACAGCGAGACCGCCGCCTCCGTGTGGTTCGTGCGGCCTTCGTAGGTCGCGCGCACGTCGCCGTCGTCGCCGACGGTTACCACGTCGCCCGCGTGGTCGCGGACTGCGGCGAGGGCGTCGCCGGTCGTCGCCGTGACAAGCGGGTTCGGTTCGGGCGCGACGTGGGCCTTGTCGCGGGCGATTTCCTCGACGGTGTCTCCGAGCACACTCGTGTGTTCGAGGCTCACCGACGTCACCGCGCTCGCCACCGGGTCGACGACGCTGGTCGCGTCGAAGCGCCCGCCGATGCCGACTTCGAGGACGGCGACGTCGACGTCCTCGCGGCCGAACTGCCACAGCGCCATCGCGGTCACTACCTCGAAGAACGTCGGCGCGTTCCCGTTCGCGGCGCGCTCGTTCACGCGCGGCCGAATCGCCTCGACGAACTCCGTCAGCGCCGCCTCGGACATGCGGCGGCCGTCGACGGTGACGCGCTCGCGCACGTCGTCGAGGTGCGGGGACGTGTAGAGGCCGACGCCGAGGCCGGCCTCCCGGAGCACGGATTCGAGCAGCCGCGCCGTCGACCCCTTCCCGTTCGACCCCGCGACCTGCACGTACTGCGGGCCCTCGTGGGGGTCGTCGAGCGCGGCCAGCAGGTCCGCCGTCGAGTCCGTCCCGGGCTTGGGCCGGTAGCGGCGGAGGTCCAGCAGGAAGTTCGCCGCCTCGTCGTATCGCATACCCGTTTCGAGCGCGGCGGCCCGCTTTAGGCTGTCGGACCCGGGACTGGGGCGTCTCTCAAAGAGCCGTTTGACTCTCCAGAAAGGACTTGATACCGGCGGGCGACGACGCAACCGGAGCGTCACCGGCCCCCAATCCCCACCCCAACTGCCCCCTTCACCTGTGTCAGTCCGCTGGCGCTCCACTCTCCTCCGAAAACGAGGCTACTCAGTCGTGTCTGAAGGTGCGGTGGCCGGTGAACACCATCGCCATCCCGTGCTCGTTCGCTTCCTCGACGACGTCCTCGTCGTTGACGGAGCCGCCGGGCTGGATGACGGCTTCGACGCCCGCGTCGGCGGCGGCCTCGATGCCGTCCGGGAACGGGAAGAACGCGTCGGAGGCCATCACGGCGCCCTCCGCATTCTTGCCGTCGGCGTCCCGTTCGGCCTTCTTCGCGGCGAGTTCGACGGCGTCCACGCGAGAGACCTGCCCGACGCCGAGGCCGACGGTCTCGGTGCCGTCCGCGAAGAGGATGCCGTTGGACTTGACGTGCTTGAGCACGCGCCACGCGAACAGCATCGTCTCGAATTCGTCCTCGGTGGGCTCGCGCTCCGTGACGACTTCGAGGTCGTCGCGTTCGGGGACCCAGAGTTCCCGCTCCTGCACGAGGCGGCCGCCGACCAGCGGCTTCTCCGTGATGGTCTCGGTGACCTCGCCGAGCGGGCCGGTTTCGAGCACGCGGAGGTTGTCCTTGGCGGTGAGCACGTCGAGCGCGGCGTCGGTGTAGCCGGGCGCGACGACGACCTCCTTGAAGGAGTCGACGACGAGTTCCGCGGTCGCCTCGTCGCACTCGCGGTTGAGTGCGACGATGCCGCCGAACGCGCTCTTGGCGTCCGTGGCGAGCGCGTCGGCGTAGGCCTCGGCGAGCGTGTCAGCGACCGCGGCGCCCGCGGGGTTGGTGTGCTTGATGACGGCGGCGGCGGGCTCGTCGAACTCCTTGATGAGGTTGAGCGCGCCGTCGGCGTCGTTGTAGTTGTTGTACGAGAGCGCCTTCGCGCCCTCGTTGAGCTGGTCGGCGTGGACGACGCTGGCCTCCTCGCAGGTGTCGTCGCGGTAGAGCGCGGCGTCCTGGTGGGGGTTCTCGCCGTAGCGCAGGTCGCTATCGCGGTCGTTGCTCACGAGCCGGCGCACCGGGAAGTCGCCGCCCGTGTCAGCGTCGACGGTGACGCCCTCAGAGGTGACGTCGAGGTCGCCGTTCGCGGCCCAGCGCACGGCGCGCGGGTACGCCTCGAACTCGGCGTCGTAGAGCACGCGCTCCTTGAGGTCGCTCTCGTCGTCGTCCGCGTAGACGGGGACCGGCTCCTGCGTGATGACGGGGCCGGCGTCGACGTCTTCGGTGCGGACGCTGCCGTCGTCGGCGACGGCGTTCGTCACGACGTGGACCGTGCAGCCCGTCACGGAGACCTCCGCGTCGAGTACTTGCTCGTGGGCGTCCGCGCCGGGGAACGACGGCAGGAGGCTCGGGTGGACGTTCAGCGTGAGCGGCGTCGCCTTCAGGAACACCTCCGAGAGCACGCGCATGTAGCCGTCGAGGCAGACGAGGTCGACGTCGTACTCGTCGAGGGCGTCGACGACGCGCTGCTCGTGGTCGCGCCGGAACTCGTCGTCGCGGTGCTCGACGACTTCCGTGGGGATGCCCCGAGCGTCGGCCGCGTCGAGGACGGGCGCGTCCGGATCGTCCGCGAGCACGACGGCGAGGTCGGCGCCGCCGGGCCGCAGGTCGTCGATGTGCAGGAGGTTTCGGCCGCGGTTGCTGGCCAGACCGGCTACGTTCGTCATGTCCCACCGACCGGCGTCCGCGGGCAAAGTGGTTGCGGTTCGCGCCCGGGAAGTATGCACGAACTGGCATAGAAACGCGCGACTGTCGCCAGTATTACCGTGAGTGTATGCACGCTCGTGGTTCGCTCGACCGGCAGGCTTTTGCCGCGAGCGCGGCCACTCCGAGGCATGACCGACACCCACGCCCTCCACGCCGTGACGCCGCTGGACGGCCGCTACGCGGGCCGCACCGAACCGCTCCGAAAGTACGCCAGCGAGGCGGCGCTGATGCGCGCTCGCGTCCGCGTCGAAGTCGAGTACCTGCTCGCGCTCGCCGACCTCGATGCGGTCGACCTCGAACTCACCGACGAGGAGCGCGAGGTGCTCCGCGAAGCCTACGAGGCGTTCGACGACGAGGACGCGGCGCTCGTGAAGACAATCGAGACCGAGGGCGCGCGGGGCTACGACGCCACCAACCACGACGTGAAGGCTGTCGAGTACTTCGTCCGCGAGCATGCGCCGGAGCGCGCGCATCCGTGGATTCACTTCGCGCTCACCAGCGAGGACGTCAACAACCCCGCGCACCGCCTGCTCGTCAAGCCCGCCGTCGAGGACGTGCTCGTGCCGGAACTCCGCGAGGTACGGGACGCGCTCGTCGACTTCGCACACGACTACGCCGACCTTCCGATGCTCGCGCGCACCCACGGCCAGCCCGCGACACCGACGACGTTCGGCAAGGAGATGGCCGTCTATGCCGCCCGCCTCGGCCGCGCAATCGCGCGCGTCGAAGCGGCCAGCGGCGGCCTCGCGGGGAAACTCGCGGGCGCGTCCGGCACGTGGGCCGCCCACCACGCCGCGTTCCCCGAGGTCGACTGGCGCGCGTTCTCCCGCGACTTCGTGGAAGGCCTCGGCCTGTCGTACGTCGAACCCACGACGCAAGTGAACCCGAGCGACGACTTCGGCGCCCTGTTCGACGCGCTCACGGGCGTCAACGGCGTGCTTCTGGACCTCTCGCGCGACGTCTGGCTGTACGTCTCCCAGCGCTACCTCGGGCAGGAAGCAGCGAAGTCCGAGACCGGGTCCTCGACGATGCCGCACAAGGTCAACCCCATCGACTTCGAGAACGCCGAGGGCAACCTCTCGAAGGCCGACAGCGACCTCGACTTCCTCTCGGAGTACCTCGCGACGAGCCGCCTCCAGCGCGACCTCTCGGACTCGACGGTGAAGCGCAATATCGGCGCGTCGCTTTCGTACTGCCTGCTCGCGTACACGAAACTCCAGAACGGGCTCGCGAAGGTCACGCCCAACGAGCGAGTCATGCGCGAGGACCTCGAAGCCAACCCCGAGGTCATCGGGGAGGCCGTCCAGACGATTCTCCGCCGCGAGGGCCACGGCGACGCCTACGAGCGCGTGAAGGAACTCACGCGCGGCGAGCGCGTCACCATCGAGGACTTCCACGACCTGTTCGCGGAGCTGGACGTCGAGGAGTCGGTCCGCGAGGAACTGCTCGCGCTCACGCCCGCGTCGTACACCGGCGTCGCCGGCGACATCGCGCGCGACGCCTGACTACGCGAACACGAGGAGGAACATGCCGGCGGCGACGAGTGCTGCGCCCGCGGCCCGCCGCCAGCGCGCCGCTCTCTCCGACAGTTCCCGAGGCTCGACGTCGAACACGCGCGCCACTACGTCCCGTAGCACGCTCGGCTCGACGAGGAGTGCCGTGCCGTAGGCGACGCCGGCGACGCCGAGGAAGAACCGCGAGAGCGCGAGCGGTGTCACGGTGGCAGCCGAGTGCTCGCCGACCGAAGTGTGTTGTGGCCCTGAAAACTTATGCCGCGGCGCCGCGCACCGGCCACGCGTGTCCCCGAACGAACACGACGGCTGCCCGAAGTGCGGTCATGACGAAGTCGACGTCGGCTCCATCTCGGCGACCGGCTCCGGGCTCTCCAAACTCTTCGACATCCAGACGAACAACTTCCAGACCGTGACCTGCACGTCCTGCGGGTACACCGAACTGTACGCGGACGTCGCCTCGCGCGGCACCGACCTCGCGGACGTCTTCTTCGGTTAGACCAGCGCGTCCAGCGCGTCCGTGACGATTTCGGCGGCGCGCTCGACGTCCGACCGGTGGACGTACTCGCGCTGGGCGTGTGCGACCGGTCCCTCGTCGTCGGCGAGCACGCCCGGCCCGAAGACGACCGTTGGTGCGTCCGCGGCGAAGTAGGAGGCTTCCGTCGCAGCGCCGAACGGCCGCGGACTCCCGGCGCCCGCGTCGACGAGCGCTTCGACGACGGCGCTGTCGTCGGGCGTGTCGAACGCTTCGAGGAACGGTGTCTCTCGCTCGGCTGGTTCGACCGCGACGCCGACGTGCTCCGGGACCTCTTCCCGGACGTGCGCCGCGAAGCCGTCGAAGAACTCCGTCTGCGTCTCCGGCGGGACGGTCCGCCGGTCGAAGACGATGGTGCAGTCGTCGGGCACGCGGTTCGCGGCGTCCCCGCCCACGATGCGCGTGGGCGTGAGCGTCGGCGGCCCGAGTTCGGGGTGCTCGGCAGCGCCCCGAGCAGCGTCGTACGTCCGGACCGCTTCGAGCGCCTGCTCGGCCGCGGCGACCGCGTTCGCGCCCGTCTCGGGCTCGGCGGCGTGTGCGCCCTCGCCCGCGAGTTCGACGGTGCCCTGGAAGCGCCCGCGGGCGCTGGTACACGCATCGAGGTTCGTCGGCTCGCCCACGATGAACCCGTCGGCGTCGAGGTCGAGCGCGGCTGCGCCCATGGAGTCCGTCTCCTCGTCGGGCGTAATCGCGAGCGTTACCTTCCCCTCGTCGGCGTCGACGGCGAAGAATGCGGCGAGCAGCGCGGCCAGCGGCCCCTTCGCGTCGCAGGAACCCCGGCCCTCGACAACGTCGCCGTCCCGCGCGAAGTCGACGTGCGGCGGCACGGTGTCGATGTGCGTGTTCAGGACGACGTGGGGCTCCCCAGTTCCCTTCGACGCGAGGACGTTCCCGGCGTCGTCGACCGCGGGGTCGTCGCCGTGCTCGCGCAGCGTCGCGACGAGCAACTCGCGCATCTCCGTGACGTCCTCGTGGGAGGGCGTGCGGACGGCGCGCTCGTGGAAGTCCAGAACGGAGAACGAGTCAGGCATCGAGCTGGCGCGCGGAGACGACCTCGGCTTCCCCGTCGACTTCGTGCTCGGTCGGGCCGCGCAGCGTCGCCGTGGTGCCCGAGAGGTCGACGTGGAGTTCGCCGCCCGGTGGTCGGACCGCGACCCGGTCCCCGCAGCGGCCCTCGCGGCGCGCGACGGCAGCGACCGCGACTGCGCCCGTGCCACAGGAGTCGGTCTCGCCTTCGACGCCGCGCTCGAACGTGCGCTGGCGGAACGCGTCCTCGCCGTCCGGGGACGCGAACGTGACGTTCGCGCCGTCCGGGAACGCCTCGTGGTGGCGGATGTCGGGCGCGGCCGCCTCGATGTCCACGTCGTCGACGTCGTCCACGAACACGACGGCGTGGGGGACGCCCGTGTTCACGGCGGTGACCTCGTAGCCCGCGAGTTCCTCGCGCTCCATCGGCTCGTCGCGGAACGCCGGCACGTCGCGGGGCGCGAACGACGGCTCGCCCATCTCGACGGTGACCTCCGCGCCGTCGAGGTCCGCGCGCCGCGTCCCCGCCTGCGTGTCCAGCATCACGGCGTCCGCGCCCGTCTGCTCGGCGACCCAGCGGGCCGCACAGCGCGCGCCGTTCCCACACATGTCGGCGGTGGAGCCGTCGGGCTGGCGCAGCGTCATCACCGCACGCGGCGGCGTGTAGCGGTCCTCCAGCGCGAGGAACAGCACGCCGTCGATGCCGAGGTCGGCGCAGAGCCGCTCGGCGAACGCCCCGCGGTCGGGGACGTAGTTCGACGCGTCGACGATTGCGAAGTCGTTGCCGGTGCCGTGGTATCGTTCGTAGGGAATCATCGTTGTTGGGCCGGGTGTGGGCTGTGTACGGGGATCATCGTTCTGGGGTGGTGAGGTCGGACAGCGAGTCGCGTTCGCGGGCGAGCCGGTGGTCGCCGCCCTCCACGGCGACGACGGCGGGTCGCGGTCGGGAGTTGTACTGGGACGCCATCTCGACGCCGTACGCACCTGCGTTCCCGACCGCGAGCAGGTCGCCGCGCTCCGGTCGTGGGAGCCGTCGGCGCTCCGCGAGTACGTCTGTGCTCTCACAGATGGGCCCGACGACCGTAACTGTACGGTCTGGGCGGTCGTGGCTGTCGCGGGTCAGCGTGCGCACTTCGTGGTGGGCGTCGTAGAGCGCGGGCCGGAGCAGCGTCGTCATGCCGGCGTCGACGCCCGCGAGCGTCGGGCCGTCGGTGCGCTTGACGGTGTTCACTTCCGCGAGCAGGACGCCGGCGTCCGCGACGAGGAAGCGACCGGGTTCGACGACAAGTTCGGCGTCCACGGCCGCGAGCGCGTCTCGGGTCGCGTCCGCCACCGAATCGAGGTCCAGCGGCTCCTCCTCTGGGCGGTACGGGACGCCGAAGCCGCCGCCGACGTCCACGAATTCGAGGTCCACGGGCGCGTCGCGTTCGACCGCGGCGAGGCGTTCGACGACCTCGCGGTGGGCGTCGACATCCGATTCCGAGAGCATTCCACTGCCCACGTGGGCGTGAATCCCGACCACGTCGAAGCCGCGGGCGTCGGCCTCGCGGAGCACGTCCGCCGCGCGGTCGTGGGGGATACCGAATTTGGCGTCCGCGCCGGTCGCCACCTCGTCGCTGTGGCCGGCACCGACACCGGGGTGGACGCGGACCGCGAGTCGGCCGTCGAAGCCGCGCTCTTCGAGGCGGTCGATTGTGTCGCGGGCGCCCACGACGAACGTCGCCGCGGGCGCCGCTTCCAATACGTAGTCGAGGTCGCGGGCGGGCGGGTTGACGGCGGTGTAGTGAATCTCGGTGGGCTCGTAGCCGGCGTCGAGCGCGCGGTACACCTCGCCGGCGGACGCGCACTCCGCGCCGGCGTCCGCGTCCCGGAGCGTTTCGAGGACCGCGCGGCCGGCGTTGGCCTTCACGGCGTAGTGGACGTCGGCGTCCGGGAACGCGGCCGCGAGCCGGTCGTAGTTCTCCGCGACGCGGTCGAGGTCCTGCACGTACAGCGGCGTCTCGTACTCGGCTGCGAGGTCGCGGAGGTCGGCCGCCGACCAGTCCGCGAGCCGCCGCACGGCGGGGGCCTCGACGCGCGTCACGACCGGAGGACCTCCTCGCGCTGGGTCGCGTCGAGCGTCTCGGCTTCGAGGTCCATCGCGACGACGGCGGGCTTGAACGCGCCGCCGTCGAAGAGGTCGTGGTCGCCGACGCTGGACTCGACGTAGCGCGTGAACGCACGCCGCTCGGGCGGCAGTTCGCCGTACAGAATCTCCTCCTCGACGAGGTCGTAGACGGGGATGCGCGGCGTCAGCAGCGTGTTCTCGCCGACGACG
This sequence comes from Halobacterium sp. KA-4, assembly GCF_021028995.1. Lineage (GTDB taxonomy): Archaea > Halobacteriota > Halobacteria > Halobacteriales > Halobacteriaceae > Halobacterium. Next base: position 130,063 of record NZ_JAJJZG010000001.1, read on the forward strand.
GAGTCCTCGCCGACGACGAATCCGGAAGTGACCCGGCAGCCCGCGCCCAGCGAGACGCCGTCCTCGACGACGACGGGCGCGCTCTCGACGGGTTCGAGCACGCCGCCGATGAGCGTGTTCGCGCCTAGCTTCACGTCCTCACCGATTTGCGCGCAGGAGCCAACCGTGTCACAGGAGTCGACGAGCGTGCCGTCGCCGACGTGCGCGCCGATGTTCACGAACGCCGGGGACATCACGATGCAGTCCGAGCCGAGGTGCGCGCCGCGACGGAGCACCGTGCCGTCGGGCGTGTTCCGCGTGCCGCACTCGTAGAGGTCGTCGGTGTCGCGCAGCGGGAGCACGTCGTGGTAGGTGACGTCGCCGTACTCGCGGGGCTCGGTCTCGCGGAGCGCGAAGTTCAGGAGGACGCCGCGCTTGACCCACTCGACGGCCTCCCACTCGCCGCCGGACTGCTCGGCGGCGCGCACGTCCCCGGCTTCGAGCGCGTCGAGGAACGCTTCGAGCGTGTCCGCGTCGTCCGCGCTCGCGGTCTCGGCTGTCAGGTCGCCGTCTTCGTGTCGGTGCCACAGGTCTCGTACGTCAGATTCCAGACTCATAGTTCGGAAGCAACCTCCTCGAATCGGTAAAAGTCCGCGGGCTGGTCGGCAAGCCACGCGGCGGCGTCGAGCGCGCCCGCCGCGAACACCGACCGGTCGCCCGCGCGGTGTGTGAGTTCTAGCACTTCGCCGTTCCCCGCGAGCAACGCCTCGTGCTCGCCGGTGACGTCACCGGCGCGGCGCGCGTGCACGCCGATTTCGCCGTCTTCGCGGGGCTGGTCGCCCACGCGACCGTGGACGCGCTCGGACTCGCCCCGTTCGTCTTCGATGCGGTCGAGTAAGACGTTCGCGGTGCCGCTGGGCGCGTCGCGCTTCCCGTTGTGGTGGGTCTCGGTGACCTCGACGTCGTACTCGGGGAGCGACCCGACTGCCTGCTCGACCACGTCCAGGAGGGCCTGGATGCCACGCGAGAAGTTCGCGCCGATCAGCACGGGCGCGTCGCTGCCCGCGTCCCGGAGCGCGTCCAGTTGGTCGTCGTCGAAACCGGTGGTGCCGACGACGATGGGGACGCCGGCGGCCGCGCAGGCGGTCACGTACTCCACGCTCGCCTCCGGCACGGTAAAGTCCACGACCGCGTCAGGATTCTCGGCTTCGACGAGCGACGCGAACTCGCTGTCGGGGTCGAGGTCGCTGCCGGGGTCGCGGGTCGTCGCAAACGCCACTTCGACGCCGCGCTCGGCGGCTTCCTCGCGGACCTCGCGGCCCATGCGTCCGGTCGCGCCAGTGACCCCGATTCTCATGCGGGTACCTCCGCGTCGTCGAGCGCGTCCAGCGCCGCGCGGAGCTGTTCGCGCGTCTCCTCGGAGGCGTCGGTGAGCGGCGAGCGGTAGTTCGCGGGACCGTGGCCCAGAATCGCCTGGGCGGCCTTCACGGGAATCGGGTTCGTCTCCGCGAACAGCGCGCGGTTCAGCGGTTCGAGTTCCTGGTGGCGCTGGCGCGCGGTCTCGTAGTCGCCGTCGTGGGCCGACCAGACGAGGTCGCTGAGGCGCTCGGGTTCGACGTTCGCGGTGACGCTGATGGTCCCGGTGCCGCCGACCGAGAGGACGGGCAGCGTCAGGCCGTCGTCGCCGGAGAGCACGCCGAAGTCCTCCTCGCGCGTGCGCTCGACGACCTCGCTGATGCGGCCGACGTCGCCGCTGGCGGCCTTGTAGCCGACGATGTTCTCGTGGCTCGCGAGCGCCTCCGCGGTTTCGATGGCGATGTTGCGGCCTGTCCGTGAGGGCACGTTGTAGATAATCTGGGGGGCGTCCACGCGGTCGGCTATTTCCCGGTAGTGAGCCTCCATTCCCTCGGGTTCGGGCTTGTTGTAGTACGGGGAGATGAGCAGCAGGGCGTCCGCGCCCGCGTCCACGGAGCGCTGGGAGAGCCCCAGCGCCTCGTGCGTGGAGTTGCTGCCCGCGCCCGCGATAATCGGGACTTCGTCGCCGGCTTCGGCGACGACGGCCTCCACGACCTCGACGTGCTCGTCGTGGGTGAGCGTCGCGCTCTCGCCGGTCGAACCCACGGGCACGAGGCCGTCAACGCCGCTGTCGACGAGGCGTCGCGCGTGTGCTCGGAGTCGGTCGAAATCGATGCTACCGTCGGCCGTAAACGGCGTCGTCATCGCCGGGAAGACGCCGTTCACGAATGTTGTGTGGTCCATCTGGGTTTGGGTGTCGCGTCGGAGTCGGTGTGCGGGCCGTGCGTCCGTCGGCGGCCCGGCACGGGAGTGCTACGCCCGCAGCGAGCCGTACGTGTCGGCTGTGCTGCGTTTGCGTTTACCCGAGAAGGAGACGGCACTCTCGACGGCGCTGAACCGTGTCCCGAGAGCACCACTCATACGCTCAAGTGTGGGCAGCGGGGGACAAAGAGTTGTCGCCGCGCGCAAGGACTGCCGACCCGCCGAGCGCGCACCGGGAGGTTTTTGCCGCGTCTAGTCGCAGGTCCGTGTAGATGCTAGTCCTCGGGGACGCACACGCGAGCACGACCGACCGACGGCAGTCGCTGTTCGCCGCGTACCGCGCGGCCGACGCCGACGTCGCGCTCCAGGCCGGGGACCTCATGTACTACGACCTCCCGATTCCGACCTACTTCATCGGCGGCAACAACGAGGACTTCGACGTCGTCGAGGCGCTGCGCCACGGCCGCATCGAGAGCGACGACGTCTCGAACGCCTACCTCCTCCACAGCACCGCCGAGACCGTCGACGGCCTGCGCGTCGCCGGGCTCTCCGGGAACTACGCGCCCACGCAGTTCGAGAAGTCCCGCGAGCAGCTCTACGACGACCGCCGCCGCCACTTCGTCCGTGAGGACGTCGAGCGAGCCAAGCAGCTCGACGACGTGGACGTCTTCCTCGCGCACGAAGCCCCGCACGGGCTCCCGGTCACGGAGGAGTACGACGTCGGCTGCAAGCACATCGACGACATCCTCGAGACCCTCGAACCCGACCTCTGTCTGGTCGGCCACCACCACGAGCACGCCGAGACCCAGTTCGGCCCCACGCACGTGGTCTCGCTGGCGCCCGCGTGGGAGTCGTACTACGAACTCGACCCCGACTCGCTGTCGCTGACGCGCCACGACACGCCGCCCGCCTGACTGGACGGGTCGCGTACCTTCTTTACGGCGCCGGCGCGTACGGTCAGTATGGCTCCAATCCAACCGGGGCAGCGAGTCGCCGTGCTGGCCGACTCGCAGAACCTCTATCACTCCGCGCAGAGCGTCTACTCTCGGAACATCGACTACTCCTCGCTCCTCGAGAAGGCCGTTCAGGAACGCGAACTGACGCGCGCCATCGCGTACGTCATCCGCGCCCAGTCCGAGGACGAGGACAGCTTCTTCGACGCGCTGCGGGACATCGGCTTCGAGACGAAAATCAAGGACATCAAGACGTTCGGCGACGGCTCCAAGAAGGCCGACTGGGACGTCGGCATGAGCCTCGACGCAGTGACGCTCGCGGACCACGTCGACACCGTCGTGCTCTGTACGGGCGACGGCGACTTCTCGCGGCTCTGCAACCACCTCCGCCACGAGGGCGTCCGCGTGGAAGTGATGGCCTTCGAGGAGTCCACTGCGGAGGAACTCGTGGACGTCGCGGACGCGTTCGTCGACCTCAGCGAGCGAGAAGAGACGTTCCTGCTCTAAACCATCCGACCGTCGGTGCCGGTCGACCCCATCAACAGCGACCCGGCGGCCAGCAGCGTCGTCGCGACGGCCGCCACGACCAGCAGCAGCGTCGTCCCCGAGGGGTCGAAGCTCGCCCACACCAACATCGCGGCGCCGACAGCGAGCAGCACCGCCGCAATCCCGATTTTCGCGGTCTCGTTCATGCCTCCGGGTTGCGGCCCACACCACATAAACGCATCCACTTTCCGGACGCCCGCGCCAGCGACCCGAAGTGGCTTTACGCCCGCCAGCCGACCCTCGACGCATGCAGGACGCGGACGTGCACTCGCTTCGCACCGTCGCCGACTACCAGTTCGGAGCCGGCGCGGGCGCGGCGCTGTTCCCGCCGGAGGAACGCTTCGAGGTGCAGCGCTCGACCACCGGCCGCCCCCAGCAGGTCGCCCGCGACGACGGCGCGCGCCTCGTCTCCGTGGGGATGGACGGCCGCTTCACGCTCGGCGCGGCGGGCGGCCGCCGGCTCGTCGACGACCTCGCACACCCCGCGGCGCGGGTAGTCGTCGGCGACGACAGCGAGCCGTTCGTCCGCGAGGGGAAGAACGTCTTCGCGAAGTTCGTCCAGACGGTCGACCCGGACGTCCGCGCCGGCGACGAGGTCGCCGTCGTCCACGAGCGCGGCGCGCTGCTCGCGGTCGGCCGTGCGGAACTCGACGCCGGGTCGATGCTCGACTTCGACACCGGGATGGCGGTGATGGTTCGGGACAGCGTCGAGAAGTAGCGACCGGACGAGCGAAGCGAGTCCCCGTCGCAACCGGTCGTTCGTCATCCTTTTCACGCCGCGACGCGACGCTTCGGGCATGTTTGGCGGAGGCGGCATGAACCCCCAGAAGATGCAGCAGATGATGAAACAGATGGGCATCGACGTCGACGAAATCGATGCCACCGAGGTCGTCATCAAGCGGGCCGACGGCGACCAGCTCGTCTTCGACAACCCGGACGTCACGAAGATGGACGCCCGCGGGCAGGAGACCTACCAGATTATCGGCGAGCCCGAGACCGTCGAGAGCGCGGGCGAGATCGAAGCCGAGGCCGAGGTCGAGGCACCGGGCGAAAGCGGCGGCATTCCCGAAGACGACATCGAGCTGGTCGTCCAGCGGACCGGCGCCACCGAGGCCGACGCGCGCGCTGCGCTGGAGGCGACCGACGGCGACCTCGCCGCGGCCATCTCCCGGCTGGAGTGATTCTGCTCGTTCGGGAGGACCGCGAGTTCCTCGCTGCACCGGGCGACGAGGTCCACACCGACCTCGGTGTCATCGACGTCCCCGAGAGTGTTGAACCCGGTGAGACGGTGGAGACGCATCTCGGCGAGCCGTTCACGGTCCGGGAGCTACGCGGCCCGGACCTGTTCAACCACCTCGACCGGACGGGCGCGCCGATGATGCCCAAGGACATCGGGCTGGTCGTCGGCCACACGGGTGCGTCGCGAGGCGACCGCGTGCTCGACGCGGGCACGGGAACCGGAGTGCTCGCCGCCTACCTCGGCCGGCTGGGTGCGGACGTCGTGACCTACGAGCGTGACCCGGACTTCGCGGAGGTCGCACGCGAGAACATGGAACTCGCGGAAGTCGCGGACACGGTCGACGTTCGCACGGGCGACGTGACCGACCACCTCGACGACCTCGCGGAGTTCGACCTGCTGACCTTGGACACTGCGAACGCGCCGACGGTCGTCGAGCGCGCGGACGACCTGCTGGTCTCGGGCGGCTACGCCGCCGTCTACTCGCCGTTCGTGGAGGACGCACGCGAGGTCAACCTCGCCGCGGAGGACGCGGGCCTGGCGAACGTGGAGACTGTCGAGACGATTCAGCGGGAGATGGATCTCGACGAGCGCGGTTCGCGGCCGTCGACAGCGGGCGTCGGCCACACCGGCTACTTGACGTTCGCGCGGAACCCGTAGCTGTCCGGCGGCTCGTTCTCGGGGACGGCTCGCCGCCTCGCTGCATCCACCGTCCCGCATTCGATTACTGCATAGCCGTCGCTGGTCGCGTTCTCGTATTTAGACGTTCGCGAGCGGGTCCAGAAGCACCAGCATACGCGCGGCTTCGCCGCGCGTTTCACTGCCGGAGCGGGGCGGAGCCCCGCGGAGGCAGGTCTTTTTAGCGTCCTTCCGAGCAGAGCGAGGAAGTGCTCGGGAGAGCTTTGCTCTCCCGGCGTAGATTTTTGCGCCGAGTGGTGCCCGCAGCGACCAGCGGGAGCGAGGACACCCGAGGCGGAAAAGGTCCTTCTAGTTGTCGTCTTCGCGCCAGCGCTGCTCGCACTCCGTGCAGATGAAGAAGCGCGTCTCGGATTCGTCGGCGGACCGAATCTGTTGCATGTACCAGTGAGCCCGGTCGTTCTCACAGTTCGGGCAGACCACTTCCGTCGTCGGGAGCCCACGGTCTTGGGCGTCGCTGACGTCGACGATTTCGGTCTCTTCCTGCCCTTCGGTGACGACGAAGGAGGCGTCAGGGTCTTTGGGCTGTTTGTTCCCGCAGCCACCGCAGACCCAGAGGCCGTCCTCCGCTTTCATCATCGAGCCGCACTCGTCGCAGAACTCCATACAACGTGAAGGCCGTCGTGTAAGTTAAGCCCCCTGTTTCACCCGTCGCCCTCCGATTGGCCGGGTTCGCCGACGGCTTCCGTCGGGAGGTTGTTGTAGAGGGCGGCTTCGAGGTCGTCGGGGCTGACGAACACGTCCTCGGTGACGCGGCCGACGACGTCGCCGAGGCGTTCTTCGCCGTCCGCGTACCGCAACACGACGTCGTCGAACTCCGCGAGGACGTCCTCGCGGGTCGCGGGGTAGGTGAGCGAGTCGAGTTCGGCCCGGAGTTCGTTGAGTTTCACGTTGGGTGCCATGCTCGAACGTACCAGGCGTACGTCCCTAACTGTTGCCCCTCTAATCGGACTACTCGAAGTCCGGCTCGCGGTCGTCGAGGAACGCTTGCATACCCTCGCGCTGGTCGTGGCTCCCGAACAGGCTCGCCCACGTCCGGCGTTCGTACTCCAGCCCGGCGTCGAGTGGCGTCTCGTGGCTCTGGTTGATGGCGTCCTTGGCGGCGCCGAGCGCAGTCTTCGATTTCTCCGCGAGGTCGGCCGCGAGGTCGGCGACGTGGTCGTCCAGTTCGTCGTGCGCGACGACCTCCCCGACGAGGCCTTCCTCGTAGGCGTCGGTCGCGTCGAGGCGGTCGCCGAAGTAGACGAGGCGGCGCGCAGTCTCGTCGCCGACCAGTTGGGGGAGCCGCTGGGTCGCGCCCCAGCCCGGGATGATGCCGAGGTCGATTTCGGTCTGGCCCATCACCGCGGTCTCGCTGGCGACGCGGAGGTCGCAGGCGAGCGCGAGCTCCATCCCGCCGCCGAACGCGTAGCCGTTGATGGCGGCGACGACCGGCGCGGGGAACGACTCTATGGCGTCCGCGAGGTCGTGGCCCAGTTCGGCGTACTCGTGGGCTTCCTGGGAGTTCATCTCGGCCATGTAGGAGATGTCCGCGCCCGCGACGAACGCGTCGTCGCCAGCGCCCGTGAGCACGAGCACGCGGGCGTCCCGCTGTTCGGCCTCGTCGACAGCGTCGTGGAGCGCGTGCAGCGTCTCGACGTTGAGCGCGTTCAGGCGCTCGGGGCGGTCGACAGTGACGGTCGCGACGCCGTCCTCGAAGTCGGAGCGGACTGTGTCTGCCATGCGCGTGTGGACGTAGACGGCGCAAATAATGGCCGGGGTCTTCGCAAGCCCGAAATACTGGCGCTGAGTACCGACTCCCATGACCCTCTCCGAGGAGGACCGCGAGCGGCTGGCGGACATCGTGGAACTCCAGCCGACGAAAAACGGCGTGCTCCAGGACCGCTGGGACATGGAAAGCGGCAGCGACGTCCACCAGTACCTCGAGTCGGAGCTGCGGGACTACTACTACCGCGACGAGAACAGCCTGATTCGCGCGACCGCGGAAGCCGCCGAAATCGTCGGGAAGGCGCCCGAGAGCGGCGAGGCACCCGCCGTCCACATGTCCGAGAACGAGCGCCGCGTGTTCGCGGTCATCGCCGGCCCGGACGAGCGCGCCGAGAGCGTCGTCTCGGTGCTGCACGCGGTCCGCGACGAGTTCGACGTGCCGGAGCTCGAATCCGCGGACGTCCGTCGCGCGCTCCAGACGCTCAAGCGCAAGGGCATCGTGACCGTCGAACACCGCACCGTCCCGACGTACAAGCTCGCGGTCCCGCGCGAGGACGTGAACATCGCGGAGCGGGACGACGAGCAGTCCGCCGCCTCGGAAGCCTGACCCTGCCGGCCGCTCGCGCCGACTGTCGCTGTTGATTATGTGGGTGAACGTGGGACACTATCCATCTGGAGGCCGTATCTTCGAGTAGTGGTTTTCCATGCCCTACACGGTGACCTGCACACTGTGTAGTTTCACGCGCGAGATGGAGGGGTTAGACGACGTCTTCGAATTCCGCGACGAACACCAGGCGACGTACGGCGACGAACACGTCATCGAGTTCGAACTCGTCCAGTAGCGCGCCGCCGACGTCCGAGACGAACCCGACCAGCTACCGCTCTCGCTGCCGACGTTCGTCGAGGACGCGGCGAACCGTCGCGCCCGGTCCGCCCTCGACTGGCCACCCGCCCTGCCGCCACGTCGGCGGTTCGGGCTCGTACTCGGGACACGACCCCAAGCACTCCGCGGCCGTCTGCTCGCGTCCCTTCGCCGCGCAGTACGGGACGTAGCCGTGTGCATCCCGCTGGACCGCGAAGTGCCGGCAGTCCGGCTGCATCGTGTCGAGGTAGGAGCGCCAGCCCCGTTCGTACGCGCGTTCGGCGATAGCGAGGCGTTTCTCTGCTTTCCAGTCGGCGTCGACGTACTCGAAGCTCGCGGGCGACTGGTCGAACTCGCTGCCGGACGGCCGCTCGGTAATTCTGGTGCCGACCGACTCGGGGGAGAGCGACCGCGGGTGCCACGCGACCGACGCCTCGCCGTCCGCGAACGTGAGGACCCCGGCTTCGACCGGCATCTCCGCGAACAGCGCGCGCTCGGCGCCGCGCTCGTCGCTGGACTCGGTCGCCAGCCACACCTCGTCGGCGAGTCCGAGCGCCACGTCGCGCTCCAGTTGGTCGGCGAGCGCGTCCGCCGCGGAGGCGTCGAGGTCGGGCTTGTTCTCGATGGCGACGATTCGCTCGACCCAGTCGGGGTACGGCCACTTCCGCCTGAGTTCTATCCTGTTCCCGTTCCGCCGCGTCTCCACCACGCCGCGGTCGGCGGCCTCGTGAATCGCCTCGCGGACGTAGCGCCACGGGTAGCCGGGGTGTGGGAGCGCGTCCCGGTAGAACGCCCAGTCCTCGGGCGCGTTTCTGACGACGTGCAGGAGGTCCGAGTCCAGCCGGTCGGTGCCGAACTTCGCGCGCGCCGCCAGCGCCTCCGGGTCGACCTCTACGACGACGGTGTCCCAGCGCCGCCGCTTCGTGCCGAGCTGGCGCGCGACGATGCAGGAGCGCTCGCCGTCGGGATGCCAGTGCTGCTCGGCCCACGCGCAGACGCGGAGTTCGAACGCGAACTCGGAGTCGACCACGCCGAACGTGGGGCCGCCGACCCACCTACGTCTTTCGCTGGCGCCGGAGAAGCGGCGGGTCCCGCGACGAGCAGGGGACCGAAGTGCCGCATGGGACCGAGTCACGGGTATGCGAGCATACGAAGTGCAGGAGGGCGACCCGGAGTACGAGGGCGTCGTCGAGGTCGAACGCGAGCGCCCCGAACCGGCCAGCGACGAGGCGCTCGTCCGCGTGCGAGCGGCGTCGCTGAACTACCGCGACCTCGCCATCGCGAACAGCGACCTGACCTACCCCGGCACGAGCCTCCCCGTCGTGCCGCTTTCGGACGGCGCGGGCGACGTCGTGGCGGTCGGCGAGGACGTCGACCGACTCTCGGAGGGCGACCGCGTGGCGACGCCGTTCGCCCCCGACTGGGTGGACGGCCCCGCGGAGCCCGAGAAAATCCAGCGGACCACGGGCGGGAACGTCGACGGCGCGCTCGCCGAGTACGCCACGTTCCCCGCCGACAGCCTCCCCGTGCTCCCCGACTACCTCTCCTACGAGCAGGGCGCGGCGCCGTCGTGTGCGGGGCTACGGCGTGGCGCGAACTCGTGGAGAAGGGAGACCTCACCGCCGACGAGACGGTGCTGGCGCTCGGCACGGGCGGCGTCTCCACGTTCGCGACGCAGTTCGCGTCCGCCCGCGGCGCGGACGTCGTCGTCACGTCCTCCAGCGACGAGAAACTCGGCCGCGCCCGCGAACTCGGCGCGGACGTCACCATCAACTACGAGGAGACGCCGGAGTGGGGCGACGTCGTCGCCGAGCAGACGGGTGGCGTTGACCACGTCGTCGAAGTCGGCGGTGCCGGCACGCTTGAACAGTCCCTACAGGTGGCCGGGTTCGGCGGCCACGTCCACGTCATCGGCGTACTCGCCGACCAGGAAGCAGTCGTCCACCCTGGCCCGATTCTCGGGAAGGCGTTGCGTGTCGAGGGGTCGATGGGCGTCGGCAGCCGCGCGATGTTCGACCGCATGCTCGCCGCGATGGCCGGCGACGAAGTCGAACCCGAAATCGACCGCGTCTTCGACTTCGACGAAGTACGGGAGGCCTACCGCTACTTCGAGGCTGGCGACCACCAGGGGAAGGTCGTCGTCTCCGTCGAGTAGCGCTGGCGTCGCCGCCGCTACGTGGCGGTAAAATAGCGACCGGTGGGAGACCGGTCAGGCTTCTTCGAGCTGCTGGTCGATGAAGTCGTGGGCGTCCCGGAGGATGTCCCGCGGGCCGTCCTGCGTAATCGTGTTGATGGCCTGTTCGTAGTCGCGCCACTGCAGGTCCGAGTGTTCGTTCGACAGTTCGGCGCTCGCCTCGAAGGACTTGGCGACGAACAGGTGGACCGTCTTGTGGATGCGAGTACCGTTCGCCTCGAACACGTAGTCGTAGTCGTCTCGGAAGCCGTCCAAGAGCCGGAAGTCCTCGATGCCGGCTTCCTCCTGTACCTCTCTGATAGCCGTCTGCTGGAGCTCTTCGTCCCCCTCCACGCCGCCCTTCGGGAACTCCCAGTCCCCGGGCCGGCTCTTCAGGAGGAGGTATTCGCGCCGGTCCCGCGTGTCGCGGAACAAGATGGCTCCGGCGCTGGTCGCTTCGACCGTCATTAACACGAAGTAGTGGACGACCAGTTAAGAGAATGTCGGAGTGGGTGGGTGACTGACACGCACCGTCCGGCTAAACACACGCTTTTTCACGGTGGAGCGCGTGGATTCGTACAGCACCCCCAGCCATGACCTTCGTCACAAAACTCTCTCTGAAGAGCGGCGACCGAGCCGCCCTCGACGGCGTCGTCTCCGACATCAAGGCGACGTGCCGCCGGAAGGGCGCGGAAATGAAAGGGCCCCACTCGGACAGCCCGGACGAGCAGTCCGTCCCGCTGTACAGCGGTCTCGGCGGCCGCGACGACGGGAAGACCGGCGCGTGGCACTACACGGTCTACCGCCGCCGCATCGAACTGTACGGCCACGACGACCTCGCCCGCGACATCATGGAGCGGGACTTCCCGGACAGCGTCCACGTCGAAGCCGAACTGGAGCAAGTGAAGCCGCTGGGTTCCTCGTAGCTGGGTCTTCTCTCTGCGACCGACGTCGAAACGCGACAGCGACGGCGCCGGCGAGTTAGAACGAGCTCTCGCCGACGGTTTCGAGGTATTCCGCCTGCCCGACGTGGGTGTCTTCGTTGAACCCCTCGACGCGCAGGCGCACGAGCGTGTCGACGGCATCGGCGGGCGCGTTCGAGATGCGGAGTTTCGAGTCGCCGACGCGCGCGACGGCCGTCCCGTCCTCGACGCCGGTGACGAACGCCGTAATCTCGTCGCCGGCCTCGAACGACGGCGTGTTCGTGCGGAAGCCGACGCCCGCGAGGAACGAGCCGAGCGTCATGCGCGACTCACCTCCTCGGACTCGCGGTCGCTAACGTACTCCAGGCCGTACCCCGTGACGGCGGCCGCTAGGAAGACGAAGAACAGGAGCCAGCCGTGGAAGACGAACGGCCAGACGTCGATGGGGTTGACAACGGGGATGTTCTCGCCGAGCCCGCGCATCGTCTCGTAGCCGACGAGCACGCCGCCCGCCCACGGGAAGATGTAGCCGAGCGCGCTGGTGTTGGCGTCGAGGATGTTCGCGCGCCGGTAGCCGTTGATGTTGAAGCGCTCGCCGATGCGCGCGATGTACGGCGCGATGGCGATTTCGGCGGCGGTGTTGATGGTAATCATCGCGTTGACGGTCGCGGTGCCGAGCACCATCGTGGTCTCGGCGCGGCGGACGTTGGTCGCGACGCGGTTCAGGAGGAACGCCTGAATCGCCTCGAAGCCGCCGCCCTGAATCATGATGCGGGCGCCGGCGACGATGAGCAGCGTGAGCACGATGAGCGGGAAGAAGCCGGACGCGCCGCCGTAGAGGCTGCCCGCGACGCCCGTGCCTTCCTCGACGGTGACCACGAACGGCAGCCAGTCCAGCGACTGCGCCAGCCCGGAACTGGCGGGTGCACGGAACAGCAGCGCGGGCGCGGTCTGGAGCCCGCTCTCGATGACGCCCCACGTCGCGAGGAGCGTAGAGCCGACGTTGAACACGAGCGCGACGATGATGCCCCACGAGATGGCTTCGATGATGTGGCGGCCGGCGACCGCGAGGCCGATGACCGTCAGCATCGAGAGCACGTGGACGAGGCCGAGCGGCTGGCCATCAAGGGACGCGGTCGCGCCCGCTGCGACGTCCGATCCCGGCATCACCTGACCGGCGACGACGTAGCCGGCAAACGCTAGCACCGCGGCCAGGATGGCGTACTTGAACCGCGACGCGACCACGCCGCCGATGTCGGCGTTCTGCGTGACCGCGGAGACGATCGTGGTGTCGCTGACCGGGGCGAGGTTGTCGCCGAAGACGGCACCGGAGAGGATGGCACCGAACAGTAGCACGGGGTTCGCGCCGAGCAGCACGCCCGCGGGGTAGAACAGCCCCGTGAACGCGATGGTGCCCCCGTACCCGGTGCCGATACCGGTGGTGAACAGTGCGGCGAGTAGGAACGTGACCGCGGGGAACAGCGGCCCGGAGACGCTGGCCACGTCCGCGGCCCAGACGAGACCCTGCACGAACCCGCCGTCTTGGAGCAGTTGTGCGAACATGCCGGCCCACAGCCACGCGACGATGGCGGTGGCCGCGACCCGCTGGGTCATCCCCTCGAAGATGGTGTTTGCGTACGACGCCCACGACCCCTTCGTGAAGAACATGCCCACGACGAGCGCCGCGAGCATGCCGATGACGAGGCCGGTGGTGTCGCTGACTTGCAGGACGCCGCTCTGGAAGATGGCCCACGCGACGAAGAGCGCGAGCGGTATCGCGCTCGCGATGCGGCCACCGTAGAACTCGATGTCGTGGCCGCCGCCCTCGCCGGGCTCGTGTAATTCGTCCGCTACGTCGCTGTCTTCGGTTGCCATACGTGTTTCCCTCACTTCGCCGCACGTATTAAAAACCTACACCGTGGGACGTGACGGTTTATGTGGCAGCCGCGCTTTCGCAGCAGTATGAGTGCTGACACGGCCGAGCGGCTGGTGGACCTGCGCCGGGACCTCCACCGTCACCCGGAGCCGGCGTGGTGTGAGTTCTACACGACCGCGCGCATCGTCGAGGAGTGCCGCCGAATCGGAGTGGACGAGCTCCACGTCGGCCGCGACGCAATCGACCCGGAGGCACGGATGGCGGTACCCGAGGAAGACGAACTCGCGGACTGGTTCGAGCGCGCCCGCGACGAGGGTGCGGACCCAGCGATTCTCGAACAACTGGAGGGTGGCCACACGGGTGCCGTCGCGGTGCTCGAACGCGGCGAGGGGCCGACCGTCGCGCTGCGCGTGGACATCGACGCGCTCCACATCACCGAATCCGAGAATGGCGACCACCACCCCGCGAGCGAGGGGTTCCGCTCCGAGCACGAGGGACAGATGCACGCCTGCGGGCACGACGGCCACGCCGCCATCGGCGTCGGTGTGCTCGAAGCAATCGCGGACAGCGACTTCGCGGGCACGTTCAAGGTCGTCTTCCAGCCCGCGGAGGAGCGCGTCGGCGGCGGGAAGGCGGTCGCGGAGAGCGGCCACCTCGACGACGTCGACTACCTCTACGCGGTCCACCTCGGCCTCGACCACCCCACGGGCGAGGTGGTCGCGGGCATCGACGGCTTCCTCGCGGTCAGCCACCTGCTCGCGGAGTTCGAGGGCGAACCCGCGCACGCCGGGGCTCACCCCGAGCAGGGCCGGAACGCGGTGCAAGCGGTGGCGACGGCCATCCAGAACCTCTACGCGATTCCGCGCCACGACGGCGGCGCGACGCGCGTGAACGCCGGGCGCGCGGGCGGCGGCACCGCGACGAACATCGTCCCCGAGGACGCCTTCGTCGAGGGCGAGGTCCGTGGCGAGACCACCGAACTGATGCGCTACATGAAGGAGAAGGCCGACCGCGTGCTGCACTCGGCCGCGGAGATGCACGAGTGCGAGGTCGAACTCTCCACGGAGGGCGAGGCGCCGAGCGCCACCAGCGACGACGAACTCCGCGACGTCTTCGGTGCGGAAGCCGCGGACGTAGCGGGCGTCGATTCGGTCATGGACCGCGACGACCTCGGCGGCAGCGAGGACGCCACGTTCCTCATGAAACGCGTGCAAGAACAGGGTGGCTTGGCGTGTTACGTCTGCGTCGGCACCGACCACCCCGGCGGCCACCACACGTCCACGTTCGACGTGGACGAGCGCTCGATTAACATCGGCGTGGAGAGCCTCACAGAAGCGATTCTGCGTGTCGCCCGCGAGCAGCCGTAGTCAGTACTTCGGGTCCGCGCCGGTGACCTCGTAGACGTCGTCCATGATGTCGTCTCGCTGGGCCTGCCAGTCGGCGAGCGCGTCCGGGCTGGTGGGGTAATCCTCGTAGTGCTCGAGGAGGCGGTCGGCCTGCTGTTTGGTCTTGTAGAACTCCCAGATGTTCGACCAGTAGCCGAACGACTTCAGCGCGGTGACGACCTTCAGCTGGAGGCTGAACTCCGTGCTCCCGCCGTAGAGCGCTTCCGCGAGTTTCTCGCCGGGGAGCGACGCGAGCAGCCCCATCAGGTCGTCGACCTCGACGGCCGTCGAGAGGATGTTGTAGACGTCGAGCGCGGCGTAGCGCGCGCCGTAGTGGTCCATCACGCGCTCGTTGTACTCCCAGAGCATCGACTCGGAGACGTCGCCGGCGTCGATGGCGTCGATGGCTGCCTCGGCGGCGTACTTGCCGGCGTACGCCGCGCCCGCGATGCCGCCGCCCGTGGTCGGGTTGACGTGCGCCGCGGCGTCGCCGACAGCCATGTAGCCGGGCGCAGTCGCGGAGTCGTACGGCCGCCGCGTCGGCAGCGCCGCGCCGAGTTTGTCCGTGACCTCGCCGCCCTCGAACTCCTCGCGCTGGCGGAGGTCCTGCTTCAGGTCGTCGACGAGTTCCATGGGCTCCTCGTTCATCTGGAAGCCCAGCCCCGCGTTGATTTCGGTGCTCGTCCGCGGGAAGTACCAGAGGTAGCCAGCGGCGCGCTCGGTGGGCTTGAACACGAGCGCGTCGTCCCACTCGACCTCCTCGGGAACTTCGACGATTTCGCGGTACGCCGAGCAGAACTGCGAGTAAGAGACGTTCGTGTCGAAGGTCGCCTCGGAGAAGTCGGTCTTGTCCTGGAGGATGGAGAGCGCGCCGGCCGCGTCGACGACGACGTCGGCGTCGAATTCGTGGACCCCGCCGCGACGCGTGCCCTTCACGCCGGTGACGGTGCCGTCGTCGTCCTGGAGCACGTCCTGCACGACGACGTCGTAGTAGAAGTCCGCGCCCGCGTCCTCGGTCGCCTCGATGATGCGGCGGCCGTACTCCCAGCGGTCGATGACCGCGAGTTCGCCGGGGACGGGGATTTCGAGGACGGTGTCCTCCTGGGGAATCTCGAAGCGGCCGTGGTCGACGCCCGTGTTCGTGAACGCGGGCTCGAGGCGCTCCTTCGGAATGGCTTCGGGGAACGCGTCCGCGCCCTTCAGGGCGTCGCCGCAGGCGATGTGTCCGGCTTCCTCCGCGGACTTTCGCTCGACGACGGCGATGTCGTAGCCGGCGTTGGCCACGGTCGCGGCCGTGTAACAGCCCGCGGTGCCGGCCCCGACGACGGCTACATCGTACTCGTGGGTGGTCATACGCTTCGGATTCGCGCCCGCGAGGAAAACTCTTTACGTACAATCTGTCCTCTCGGCGCGGACACGGGCGAAGGAAGAGTTTTACCCGTTCTCCTGCAACCGCCAGCCATGACCGAGTACACCGTCGAGTTCGTCGGGACCGGCGAGGAGATTCAGGTCTCCGACAAGGAGACCGTGCTGTCGGCCTGCCTGGAAGCGGGCATCGCCCAGGAGTACTCCTGCCGCGTCGGGATGTGTCTGGCGTGCTCCGCGAAAATCGAGGCGGGCGAAGTCACCCAGCCCGCCGCGCGCGGGCTCACCGAGGAGGAGGCCGAGAACTACGCGCTGACGTGCATGGCGCGCCCGCAGTCGGACCTGAAACTCGACCGCGGGAAGTACCCGCCGAGCATCGAGGAGGACGCCGCCGCGGGGGCGGCCGCGGCGGACGACGACTGAGTCACGTCGAGGACACCGCGCAGTTGTTCGGCCCACGCTCCAGTTCTAGCGTCTCCGCGTCGAGTTCTCGCTGGCCGAGGTTCGTCGCGACGATTCCCTCGTAGTTCGCCGGTCGCGGCGGCAGGTCCGTCGTGAGCGCGTCCACGAACGCCTCACGCGACAGGTCCGCGACGTCCAGCGACTCCCGAACTGCGCCGAGACTCCGAGTGAAACCGTCGTCCGCCAGCGGCGTCGTCGCCTCGACGTGTCCGGGGAGCACGCGCGTCTCGTCCGGGTACGCGAAAATCAGGTCGTGGAGCGTGTCGTACTGCTGGCCAGCGAGTTCGCGGGCGCGGTCGGCGTCCTCGAGGTCGGGACGACCCACGCCGTCGAGGAACAGGCAGTCCGCGGTGAGCAACGCGTCACCCCACTCCAGCACGACGAGTTCGGTAGTGTGGCCGGGCGCGTGCCGCGCCACGAGTTCACGGTCGCCGACTTGGAGCGAATCCCCGGCCGCGAGCAGCGTCGCGTCGTAGTCGAGACCGCGCTCCGTCGCACCCGCGGGCAGCACGCGCTCGGCGTCCGTCTCCGCGGCGAGCGCGCGAACTCCGGAGAAGTGGTCCGCGTGGACGTGCGTGTCGACGGCCCACCGGAGGTCGAGGCCGCGGTCGGCCACGTCGTCGGCGTACCGCTCGCTCACGGCCGCCAGCGGGTCGACGACGGCGGCTTCGTCGCCGTCGTGGAGGAGGTAGGAGAGACAGCCCGACGACGGTCGCTCGTACTGTACGACCCCCTCCCCGAGGTCGTGGGCGACCACGAGGTCCGCCCACGCCTCCATTCCGCCGTCGAGGTTCACGGCGTCGACGCCCTCCTCGCGGAGGGCCGCCGCGACCTCGTCGCTTGCCCCGCCGACCCCACACACGGCGACGATTGGCTCGTCCAGTTCGTCCGGGACGAGGTCGGCCGCGTCGCCCGACACCTGCGCCGAGACGAACTGCATGTAGGGGACGTGGGCAGCGGTCACGTCGGGGCCGTCGACGTGCCACGCCTCGAACTCGTCGCGGTCGCGGACGTCGAGCACGGAGACCGAGCCGCTCCGAATGCGGTCGTAGAGGTCGCGCGGCGTGATGGCTGGCGAAGTCACACCCGGACGTAGGGCTGGAAGTGCCAAAAGCTCACGTGCACCGCGCGCGAATCGGGAATTATGAACGTCGACGACTTCCGCGACGACGTCGCGGCCGCCGTGGAGACCGAACTCGACCGGCTCGGCTCCTCGAAGCGTCTCGTCGCGCTCACGGACGCGAGCCTCGACGACGAGACGGTGTTGCGCGCGGCTGCCACCAGTGAGGCCGCCGCAGCCGACGTGTTCGCGGCGTGGGCGGCTGACGCGACCGGTGACGCCGCCGAGACGTTCGCCGCGTTCGCGGAGCGCGAGCGCGACCACTACGAGCGCGTCGCCGCGGAACTCGGCGAAGACCCGGACGCCGACCCCGGCGCCGTCCACGACTACCTCCGCGACCTCGACGACACCGTCGAGCGCGCGGGCGGCGTCGTCGGCCGCGGCCTCGTTGCGGAGCGCACGCTCGCGCAGTTCGTGAGTTACTTCGTGAACAGCGCCGACGAGGCGCGCGCGGACCTGTTCCGGGAACTACGCACCGACACCGACGCGGACACCGAGGCTGCGCTCTCCCTGCTCGCGGACGCAGCAGCCGACGAAGCGGACGTCGAGCGCGCGAGAGCCGCTGCTATCGAGGTCGTGAACGTCGCCTACGAAGAGTACGTCGAGGCGCTCGAATCGATGGGCGTGAACGCCAAGTCCGTCTGTTGATTATTCGCCGTTGGAAATCGTGGTGTGCGCGCCGATGAGCGCGCCCGCGAAGTCGATGTTCTCGAGGTGAGTCTGCTCGTCGATGATGGAGTCGCGGACGTCGCAGTCGTGCAGCGTCGCGTCCGGGAAGATGACGGAGTTGTCGACGCTGGAGTTGCGGAGTTCGGCGTCGGCCATCACGTGGACGTTCTCGCCGATGGTGGTGTTCTCCACGACGGCGTCGTCGCTGACGAGGTTGTCGCCGTCGAGCTTCCAGCGCACGGCGTCGAGGTACGACTCCGGCGTACCGATGTCGAACCACGCGCCCTCGAAGGTGAACGCGTGGACCGACTGGCGGGCCTGCAGCCACTGGAGGAACCAGCCGGGCTCGTCGGGGTTCTCGCCCTCTTCGAGGTACGTCTGGAGGTCGGGCAGCGTCTCTCGTGGGAACGCGTAGCACGCGATGGAGACGAGCGTGCTCTTGGGGTGTTCGGGTTTCTCCTGGAAGTCGACGACCTCGTCGCCGTCGAGGTCCACGAGCCCGTAGGACTTCGCGCGTTCGAGGCTACCGACGTCGTAGGCGGCCAGCGCGGGCGTCCCCTTCGCCTCAAAGAAGTCCACGAATTCGGCGATGTCGAAGCTGATGAGGTTGTCCCCGGCGACCACGACGAGGTCGTCGTCAACGTTCTCGCGGTCGACGAGCTGGGCGAGCGCACCGACGACGCCGAACTTCTCGTCCTCCTCGGAGGTGTCTTCGACCGTGAGCGTCGGCTTCTCGAAGTCGCTGTCCGCGAGGTACTCGCGGAAGTCCTCCGCGAAGCGCTCGTTCGTGGAGACGAACACCTCCTCGATGCGGTCGTCGGCTTCGAGGTCCGCGAAAATCTCGTCGATGACTGTCGAGTCGCCGACCGGGAGGAACATCTTCGGCCGATGTTTCGTGATGGGCCACAGCCGGGTCGCGTACCCGCCGGCGAGGACGACGGCTTTCATACCCCGACGGTACTCCGCGTCCGATAAGGCCTTTTTCATCCAGTCTCCCTGTTCGAGCATGGACGACCAGACCACCCGCGAACGCATCCTCGACACGCTCCGCGAGCGCCCCGACACGCCGAGCGGGCTCGCCGAGGAGTTCGGCGTCTCGCGCGGCACGGTGCTGACGCACGTCCGTCACCTCTCGAAGACGCTGGAGGGGACCGACGAGGAACTGCTCGTGAAGCCGCCGGAGTGCCAGGATTGCGGGTTCAACGACTTCGACGACCCCGTGAACGTGCCGTCGCGGTGCCCCGAGTGCAAGAGCGAGAGCATCGAGGAGCCCGCGTTCGTCGTCGAGGACGTCTAGAAGCCGAGGCGTGCGCCCGGGGACGTCGAGAGGTCCGCGGGGTCGTCGTCCTCGACGCCCGCCCGCACGAATTCGTAGTCGTCGTCCGCGAGGAAGACCTCGCCGTCCCGCGTCTCGACCGAAACGGGGTCGAGTTGTGCGCCCTCGCAGGGGCCGTGCGTGCAGACGCCCGAATCCTTCTCGAAGGTCGCGGCGTGCTTGCGGCAGACCACGTCGCCGTTCCGCACGGGCGCGCCGTCGCCCGTGTCGAGTTTCACGTCCGTCCAGTGCATGCAGTAGTTCAGAAACGACGTGACCGTGCCGTCCGAGAGTTTCAGCAGGATGGCCTCGCGCTCGTCGCCGTCGTCGGCGAGCGTGTACAGCAGCGTTCCCTCGGCCGGCACCTCGTCGACCGCAGCGATGCGCTCATCTCCCATCGACTCCGGGTATTCGGTGCGTGGATTTGAGCGTGCCGGAACCCGCCTAATAGTGCCTTTGCTCGATTTCCTCGGCGAACGCGCGGGCGAGGCGCGCGCCGACCTTGCACGTGGTGTAGGTGGTGTCGTCGTAGCTGGCGACGGGCCGGACTTCCCACGTGGTGTTCGTGAGGAACAGTTCGTCGGCGGCGCGCAAGTCGCGGGGCGTGTAGTGCCCCGTCTCGACGGGGACGCCGAGTTCGTCGGCGAGTTCGAGGACTGCCCAGCGCGTGATGCCGGGCAGGACCGGGAGGTCGAGGCTGGGCGTGTGAAGAGTGCCGTCGTCGACGAAGAAGACGTTGCTCGTGGCGCCGCCGGTGACGCGGCCGTCGGCGTCGAGGAGGATGGCTTCGTCGGCGTCCCCGGCGTCGATGCGCGCGAGGACGCCGTTGAGGTAGTTGTGGGTCTTCGCGACCGCGGGGAGCGCGTCGTCGGAGACGCGTTCGACCGCGGCGGTCGCGACCGTCGCGGGTTCGCTCCAGACGCGTTCGCCGTCGACGCCGCCGCGCGGGAGTTCCTTCGCGACGACCACCACGGTCGGGTCGACGTCGTCGGCGGGCGCGAACGCGCCGTCCTGTACGCCCCGGGAAATTGTCAGTCGGATAGTCGCGTTCGCGAGGTCGTTGGCAGCGAGCGTGGCGTGGACGCGGCCGCGAAGGTCGCGGTCCGAGAGTCCGTGCTCGATGCCGAGCGCGTCGCAGGTCGCCTGGAGGCGGGTGGCGTGGGCGTCCCACGCGAACACCTGCCCGCCGTAGGCGCGCAGCGTCTCGAAGGCCGCGTCGCCGTACTGGAAGCCGCGGTCGCGGACGCTCACCGTGGCGTCCTCGGCGGCGACGACCTCGCCGTCTACGTGGTAGTACACGTGTCGGGGGCGGACAGGCTGTGTGCGGCCATCAGGCGTGGTCTTGGGCGGTGTCCACCCAGCGGCCGACGCGCTTCGCGGAGAGGTCGACGCGCTCGGCGAGCTCCTCGGGGTCGGCCGCGGCGAGGTCCGCCACAGTTTCGATGCCCGCGTCTTCGAGGCGGTCGGCGTACGCCGGCCCGATGCCCTTCAGGACGGTGACGGGGTCGCCGTCGACCGACGTCGGCGTCTCCTCCTCGCCGGGGCTGGCGGCCTCGGCGGGTTCGGCGGCGCGCGTCGGGTCGTCGGTGTGCTCCTCGTCGACCAGCGACTCCGTGGAGGCGGCAGCGTCGGTCTCCGTCGCGACCGGCTCGTCGACGCCTTCCGCCTCGTCCTCGGTTTCAGTTTCGGCTTCGTGCTCCGCCTCCGATTCCTTCACCGCTCGCTCGGATTCCGCCGACGCTTCGTGTTCGACGGTCACGTCGACGCCGCTCCCGGCGGAGCGGCCCTCTTCCTCCATCCCGAGCAGCGATTTGAGTGTCGAGAGCAGTCCCATTAGCTGGCTATATCCCCCGACTGCACTTAAAGCCGTGCCCGACGGTCAGAGTTTCGCGCGCAGCGCGTCGTTCATCGCGGCTATCGGCGCGTCTCGACCCGTCCACAGTTCGAACGCCGCGACGCCCTGGAAGAGGAGCATCCACGCGCCGTCGATGGTCGTCGCACCCGCGGCGTCGGCGTCCCGGAGCAGCCGCGTCTCCAGCGGCGCGTACACAGCGTCCAGCACCGCGAGGTCGGCGTGGAGCGCGGCCGCCGGAACGGGCGACTCGTCCTCCTCCATCCCGACGCTCGTCGCGTTCACGAGCACGTCGGCGTCCGCGAGCAGTTCCGGGAGTGTGTCGAGACCGTGGGCAGACGCGGCGCTTCCGACGTCGTCGGCCAGCAGTTCCGCGGTTTCGACGGTTCGGTTGGCGATGCTGACAGACGCGCCCGCGTCGGCGAGCACGAACGCCGCCGCGCGGCCCGCACCGCCCGCACCCACGACGACCGCATCGCGGCCGTCCAATTCGACGTCGTGGTGGGCGAACGAGCGGCGCACGCCCTCCGCGTCCGTGTTGTGGCCGGTGATGGTGTCCCCGGAGAAGTCGACGGTGTTGACCGCGCCGATGCGGGCCGCGAGGTCGTCCGGCTCGACGACGTCGAGGACCGCCTGCTTGAACGGGATGGTGACGTTCAAGCCGGCGATGCCGAGCGCGTCCGCGCCCTCGATTGCGGCCGCGATTTCGTCGCGCGCCGGCTCGAAGGTGACGTAGCGGGCGTCCAGCCCGACTTCGTCGTAGGCGGCCTCGTGCATCGGCGGCGACAGCGAGTGTTCGACCGGGTTCCCGACGAGTCCGAATACCTGCACGCCTCGACCCACTCGCCGCCCGTTTATAACTGATACTCACTCCGAACGGTTTTTGCCCGCGAGCCAGTTTCCCGGCGTATGGCCGGCACACTCCTCGCCGACAGCGCGATACTGCTCGTCGGCATCCTGCTGCTCTACGTCGGTGCCGAGTTCCTCGTCGCCGCGGCGTCCGCGCTCGCTCTCTCCCACGGCGTGAAGGCGGCGACGGTCGGCGTCACCATCGTCGCGTTCGCCACCACCGCGCCCGAACTGTTCGTCAGCGCCACCGGCGCCCTGACCGCCTCCGACAGCATCGCGCTCGGCAACATCGTCGGGTCGAACATCGCCAACATCGGGCTCGTGCTCGGCGCGTCCGCGCTCGTTCGCCCGATGGAGGTCGACGACAAGACGCTCTACCAGCACGGCCCCTTCATGTTCACGGCCGCCGTCGCACTCGTCGTCCTCGGGCTCGACGGCAGCATCGGCACGTTCGACGGCGTCGTCCTCCTCGCGCTACTGGCCGGCTTCACCGGCTACCTCTACTACAAGTCTCGACAGGAGGACGACGTCGCGCTCCCCGAAGAGGTCGAGATGGACGAAGACGCCACGACCGCCGGCGTCCGCGAGTACGTCACGCTCGTCGGCGCAATCGTTCTCCTGCTGGCTGGCTCCCGCGCGCTCATCGACGGCGGCCGCGGCGTCCTCATGGCGTGGGGCTTCGACGACCTCTTCATCGGCCTCACCATCATCGCCTTCGGCACCTCCGTCCCCGAATTGGCGACGTCGCTCGTGAGCGCGATTCGCGGGGAAGCCGAGTTCTCCATCGGGAACGTCGTCGGGTCGAACATCTACAACGTGCTCGCGGTCATCGGCGTCGTCGCCGTCGCCGTCCCCATCTCGGTGTCCGGGTCGACGATCGGCTACGAGTTCCCCGTCATGCTGGCGTTCACCGTCGCTGCGCTCGCCATCATGGCGTTCGGCGACCGCATCACGCGCGTCGAGGGCGCCGGCTTGGTCGTCGGCTACGTCGGCTTCGTCTACTTCCTGCTGCCGTAACCCGGAATCCGTCGCCCAACCACAAGCGTTAGGGAGCGCTTCGCGGACAGTGTCGGTATGTTACGAGAGCGGCTACAGCACCCACTGACGGCGCTGGCGCTCGCGACGCTGCTGACCGCGCCGTGGGTCGGCGTCTTCCTCACCGGCGGCCCCGACGCGTACGGGTTCGGCGAAGTCACGACCGTCGCGGTCAGCGGCATCGCCGTCCTCGGCGCGGCGTTCCTGCTGGCGTGGGGTGCCGAGACCGCCGAGAAGGACGTACCACCCGCGTTCGCCATCGCCGTGCTCGCGGTGCTCGCAGTTGCCCCCGAGTACGCCGTCGACGCCCTGTACGCGTGGACCGCCGGCGCGAACGCCGGGACCGCACGCGGCATCGAGGCCGCGAACCTCGCGGTCGCGAACATGACCGGTGCGAACCGCATCCTCATCGGGCTCGGGTGGTCCGGCGTCGCGCTGTTCACCGTCTACAAGGCCCGCTCCTCGAAGGACCCCGCGGTCGAGCAGCGCGGCGGCCTCCGTAGCGTCGTCAACCTCGACCCCGCCATCGCCACCGAAATCACGTTCCTGCTCGCGGCGACCGCCTACGCCTTCCTCGTGCCGCTCCGGGGCGGCATCGACATCGTCGACACGGTCGTGCTCGTCGGGCTGTTCGCGGCCTACATCGCCATCATCATCCGCGGCGACGTCTCCCACGA
Organism: Halobacterium sp. KA-4; assembly: GCF_021028995.1. GTDB lineage: Archaea > Halobacteriota > Halobacteria > Halobacteriales > Halobacteriaceae > Halobacterium. Next base: position 154,021 of record NZ_JAJJZG010000001.1, read on the forward strand.
CACCGAACACGTCGGCGTCCCCGCGTACCTCCAGGAACTCCGGCAGCCCGCCCGCGTCGCCACCGTCCTCTTCCTGTTCGCGTTCTCCGGCGCAGTCATCTACACCGCCGTCCACCCGTTCGCGCACGGCCTCGAAGTGCTCGGCGAGGGCGCCGGCATCCCGCCGTTCTTCATGATTCAGTGGATTGCGCCGCTGGCCTCCGAGGCACCCGAACTCATCGTCGTCGTCTACCTCGTGAACAAGGCGCGCTCGACGGCCGGGTTCAACGCGCTCATCTCCTCGAAGCTCAACCAGTGGACGCTGCTCATCGGGACGCTCGCGGTCGTCTACAGCATCGCGTACGGGGGTGTCGCCACGCTCCCGTTCGACGAGAAGCAGGCCGCCGAAATCTGGATTACCGCCGCCCAGAGCCTCTTCGCCATCGCCATCCTCGCGAACTTCAACATCGCCGTCTGGGAGGGGCTCACGCTGCTGGTGCTGTTCCTCACGCAGGTGTTCGTGGAGTTCGGCATCATCCGGCTGGTCGCGGAGCCCCGAGCGACCGAACTCAGCATCCTCGTGCTCTACGCCTACACCGTCGTCTACCTCGCGCTCGCCGTGGTGTTGCTCGTGCGTCGCCGCGAGTCCGTCGCCCGGCTGCTCCGAGTCACCGCACGGGGCGCTCGGTCGGCGTTCGAGTAGCGCCGCGGGACGCGGACAGTTCGTCGGGGAACGGCAGTCGTTTTACGGCCCACTGCGTACCGCAGGCCGTGATTGGAATCGTCGTGAGCCGGGCCGACAGCGCGTCCGAACACATCGGCGAGCAGCTGTTGGCGCTCGGCGGCTTCGAGCAGACCGGCGAGGGCGTCTATCGTAGGGAGGGGTTCGAGCTCCGGGAGTTCGACGACCTCCACATCGACCTCGAGGACCCCGCGACGGCGTTCGACGACCCCGACTACGTGGTGGTCGTCTCCCGGCACGCCGGCGACACCGGCGCGCTGCTGACCGCCCACCACACCGGGAACTTCGGCGATGCGGAGTACGGCGGCGAGGACCGCGCGCTCGCGGAAGCCTGCCCGAATGCCCACCGCGAGGTCGTCGATGCGCTCCGCGAGCACGCTCCCGACGGCTACGAGGTCGGCATGGAGTGCACGCACCACGGCCCGACCGAGGTGAGCGCGCCGTCGATGTTCGTGGAACTCGGCAGCGACGAGGCGCAGTGGGACGACCCAGAGGGAGCGCGAGCGGTCGCGCAGGCTGTCCTCGACCTCCGCGGCGTCGACGCGCGCTCGGACCGCGCGCTCGTCGCGTTCGGCGGCGGCCACTACGCCCCCCGTCCCACGCGCATCGTCAGGGAGACCGACTGGGGCGTCGGCCACGTCGCCGCCGACTGGTGTCTCGACGACCTCGGCGACCCTGAGGACCACCAAGACGTCATCGAGCGGATGTTCGAGGCGAGCGGCGCGGAACACGCTGTCGTGGACGGCGACAAGCGCGCAGTCGAGCGCGTCGTCTCGGAGTTGGGCTACCGCGTCGTCAGCGAGACGTGGGTCCGGGAGACCGACGACGTTCCCCTCGAACTCGTGGACAGCATCGAAGAACGCGTCGGCACAGTCGACGACGGCCTCCGCTTCGGCGCGCCTGCGACGGCCCACGAAGACGGCTACGCGGTCGTCGACCTGCCCGCCGACTTGCTCGACGTCGTCCACGCGACCGACCCCGAGGCGGCCGTCGACGCCGCCGCCGAGACCGCGCTCGCCTACGCCACCGACGAGAACGGCAACCGGCTCGCCGGCCCCGCCGCGTTCGCGGACGAAGAGGCCTACGACGCGTTCCTCGCTCGCGTTGCGAACATTCTCGAACGCGACTACGACGTGACCCGCGAGGACGGCGCGTTGACCGCGACGCGGGACGCGTTCGACCCCGCCGCCGCCAGCGAACTCGGCGTTCCCGAAGGCCCCAAATTCGGGAAACTCGCCGCCGGCGAACCCGTGGCCGTCGACGACGCGGAAATCCGGCCGGCCGACGTCACCCGCACCGAGACGACCACCGTTTCGGTCGGGTTCCGCGAGCGGACGCGTGAGCGCGTGCGACGCCCGTCCGACGCGGAGGGGAAAGGTAATTAAGCCTCACACGCTACCCGTTACGCAACATGGACTCGATTGTGCAGGACGCCATCGACGAAGCCGAGGAGGACTCGGCTTCGGAGGCAGGTGACGTCCCAGCGGAGGGGACGAGCGCCAGCGTCCCCACCGGCGAGATGACTGACGACGAACTCGAGGACGTCCTCCAGGAGCTCCAGACGAGCATCACCGTCGTGGGCTGTGGCGGGGCGGGCTCGAACACTATCGACCGAATGTTCGAGGAGGGCATCCACGGCGCATCGCTGGTCGCCGCCAACACCGACGTCCAGCACCTCGTCGAAATCGAGGCCGACACCAAGATTCTCATGGGCCAGCAGAAGACCCAGGGCCGAGGTGCCGGCTCGCTCCCGCAGGTCGGCGAGGAAGCCGCCCTCGAATCACAGGACGAAATCCGGGACTCCATCGAGGGCTCGGACATGGTGTTCGTCACCGCCGGCCTCGGTGGTGGCACTGGCACTGGCTCCGCGCCCGTCGTCGCGAAGGCCGCCCGCGAAGCCGGCGCGCTCACCATCGCCATCGTCACCACGCCGTTCACGGCCGAGGGCGAGGTCCGCCGCACGAACGCCGAAGCCGGCCTCGAACGCCTCCGCGACGTCGCCGACACCGTCATCGTCGTCCCCAACGACCGCCTCCTCGACTCGGTCGGCAAGCTCCCCGTCCGGGAAGCGTTCAAAGTGTCGGACGAAGTCCTCATGCGCTCCGTGAAGGGCATCACGGAACTCATCACCAAGCCCGGCCTCGTCAACCTCGACTTCGCCGACGTTCGCACCGTCATGGAGAAGGGTGGCGTCGCCATGATTGGCCTCGGCGAAGCCGACTCCGACGCCAAAGCCGCCGACTCCGTCAAGAGCGCGCTGCGCTCCCCGCTGCTCGACGTCGACATCTCCTCTGCGAACTCCGCGCTCGTCAACGTGACTGGTGGCCCGGACATGAGCATCGAAGAGGCTGAAGGCGTCGTCGAGCAGCTCTACGACCGCATCGACCCCGACGCCCGCATCATCTGGGGGACCAGCATCGACGAGGACCTCGACGGCGAAATGCGCACCATGGTCGTCGTCACCGGCGTCGCCTCCCCGCAGATTTACGGCCGCAACGACGCCCCCGAGCCAGAGCCCGAGCCCGACGGCGGCGACAGCGAAATCGACGACATCGACTACGTCGAATAGTACCTTTTTCCGCCTCGGGTGTCCTCGCTCCCGCTGGTCGCTGCGGGCACCACTCGGCGCAAAAATCTACGCTAAAAAGGCCTGCCTCCGCGGGGCGGAGCCCCGCTCCGGCAGTGAACCGCTCGCTTCGCTCGCGGATGCTCTCGCTCCGTACAGCCAGTCCGCACCGCTACGCTATTCGATTTCGAGCTCGCCAGTCTCGCCGGCTGCCTCGCCGTCTTCGGGCCACTCGAGTTCGAACTCGACGCTCAGTTCTTTCGCGCCGTCGGCCGGCCCCTCGCGTTCGGCTTTGACCTCGAACGTCGGGCGGCTCGGCGGGTCGAGCGTGACCTCGTCGCCACCCGCTTTCAGCGTGATTGCGCTGCCGGATTCGAGGTTGTCGGCAATCGTGCGGAGGTACGTGGCGATTTCCTCGCGGCTGCGGTCGCTCTCGGACTCGAAGAGGAGTTCTTCTGGCATACGAGTGGGCGATACGTCGCCCGCACCGATAAACGAGCGGGCCGTTGCCCTCGCACGGCATCAATAGATAAAAGAGCGCTCGCCGACTCTACACGTGTATGGACGTTCCCCTAGAGCTTTCCGCGTATACGCGCGTGCTCCGACTGGCGAGCACGCCGTCGTGGGAGGAGTTCTCCCAGATTTCGAAAATCGCCGGTGCCGGCATCCTGCTGGTCGGCCTGCTCGGCTTCGTCATCTTCCTGGTGATGGAAGCAGTCACGTCGGTGATATAAGATGGGCGTATACGCCGTCAAGACCACCGCGAGCCAGGAGCAGACCGTCGCCAGCATGATTGCCAACCGCGAAGCCGACGAGATTCACGCGGTGCTGGCACCCGACGCGCTCACCAGCTACGTGATGGTCGAAGCAGACGACCACAACATCATCGAGCGCGTGATGGAGGAGATTCCCCACGCGCGCAGCCTCGTCCCCGGCGAGTCCGGCATCAGCGAGGTCGAGCACTTCCTCTCCCCGAAGCCCGACGTCGAGGGCATCGCGGAGGGCGACATCGTCGAACTCATCGCCGGCCCGTTCAAGGGCGAGAAGGCCCAGGTCCAGCGCATCGACGAGAGCAAAGACCAGGTCACCGTCGAACTGTACGAGGCGACCGTCCCGATTCCGGTGACGGTCCGCGGCGACCAGATTCGCGTGCTCGACTCCGAAGAACGATAGCGAACGCGACCAGCGAGGAACGTTCCTCGGACGACCCACACTCTCCCCTCAATTTTCGACGTTCAGCGCCTCGCGGCCCAAATCCTTACCTTCGAGGCAGCCGCAGCCACCACCGGAAGGAAGAGTCACACGCTCCTTCCACCCCCGCTTTTCGGCCACGAACACGCCGACGGTGGCCGGCTGTTGTTCGTATCTTCGTGAAAATATTAGCGAACGGCAATAGTACTCATCACCTAGTGACGAGTCGTGTTATCTATGCCCAAACACCTGTTCGCGGAGTGCCCGGCATGTGGTTGGGACCCGAGGTGCGCGTACCTGCGTGAGGACCGGGAGCTCTCCGACGAGTCCGCCCACGACCGAATCGTTGAGCACGTCCAGCTGACCGACGACAAATTCCACAATCGAATCGAGAGCGAGCTCCAGCGGGCGTGACGAGCCGGTGCTCGCCGGTCGTTATTTGACTCAGTCCTCGGCGGTCGGTTCGACGATGGTGTTTTCGAGCGTGCCGACGCCCTCGTAGGTGATTTCGACGGTGTCGCCGGGTTCGACGAGCCCCGGATTCGCGGGGCTGCCGAACGCGACGACGTCCCCGGGCTGGAACGTGAACCGCTCGGAGAGGAACGAGACGACCTCGTAGGGGTCGAACAGCATGAGTTCGGTGTTGGCTTCCTGGCGGCGCTCGCCCGCGACGTCGGTGTGCATGTCGATACCGCGCGGGTCGACGTCGGTCTCTATCCACGGACCGAGCGGCCCGGAGCCGTCGAAGGCCTTGCGCGCGGTGCGCCCGGGCTGGTCGAGCGCGTCGAGGTCGTTCATGACCGTGAACCCGCGGAGCACGTCCGGCACGTCGCGCTCGTCGACGCGGTGGCAGCGCTCGCCGACGACGGCCGCGAGTTCGCCCGCGTACGTCAATTCGTCCGTGAACGTCGGGTACGGCACGTCGTCGCCGTGGCCGACCACGGAGACCGGCGGCTTGATGAAGAAGTCGGGCTGCTCGGGACGCTCGTAGTCCATCTGGGCGAGCGTCTCGGCGTAGTTGCGTCCGACGCAGTACAGCGCCGACGGGTCGCAGGGCGGCGCGAGCGTGCCGTCCTCGCCGACGACGTACTCGGCGTCCTCGGTGGCGACGCGTCCGTCGCGGTACTCGCCCTCGACGAGGCCGTCGTCGGTCCGGAGTCGTGCGAGTCGCATGGCTGGACGTCACGGAGGCGCGGCAAATCGCTTACGAACGCGGCGAAAGGAACTAGCTCGTGGTGGCGTGCGCGGCGTCGGTGGCCTCGGCGACGTCGATGGGTTCGTCGCTCAGGAGGTCTTCGAGCACCGACGGGTCGAGTTCCTCGGCGACGTCGTCGAGCACGCGCTCGCGCTCGCGGATGGCTTCGGCGTCGCCGTCGTAGAACCGGACGTACTCGGCGCGCGTGTGCTCGCGGAGCCCGTGCTTGATGGCGAAGAAGCCCTCGGGGACCGTCTCCCCGCAGATTTCGCACTCGTGGGCGTCGTGGTCCGCGACCTGATGGGCCAACAGCGCCTCGACGCTCCCGAACGTCGACCCACAACCGACAATCGCGCACTCCCACGCAGACATACGCCTCTGTAACCTTAGCGCGCAAATAAACCTTGTGTCGCTTTTTCGACCACTGAACCCGCTCCGTCCGCCGTTCGTCTGTCTTCCGTCAGACAAATTATCGCCAATGAAACGCCGTTTAGGCGGGTGTTAACGCCCAGCAATCGAGGCCTGATACGAGCACTTCGAGAGTTCTCCCGTCCGTTTCTCGATTCGGACGAGTGGAAAGCATCGAATTTATTGGCGGTCGGGAGACAGGCCGGCGTCTGCCTCGCTACTGCTCCCCGCTCTGCCGATAGATGAGGTTCCGCTGAATCTCGTTGGCGCCCTCGTAGATGACCGGGATGCGGGCGTCGCGGTAGACGCGGGCGATGCGGCGGTCGGTGAGAATCGAGCGGCCGCCGTGGAACTGCATCCCCTGTTCGGCGTTGTCGACGGCGACCTCGGTGGACTTCGTCTTCGCCATCGCCGCCCAGAGGCCGGGGTTCTCGTAGGCCTCGACTTTGCGGGCGGCGCGGTAGTTCAGCGCGCGGGCGGCCTCGAATTCGAGGCGCATGTCCGCGAGGCCGTGCTGGACGGCCTGGAAGTCCGCGACGTGGCGGCCGAACTCCTCGCGCTCGTGCACGAAGTCCCACGCCTCCTCGAGCGCGGCGGCGGCGAGGCCGAGGCCGTGCCCGCCGACGACGACGCGGCCGTGGTTGAAGAAGTCCGCGAGCATCATGAACCCGGCCCCCTCGCTCCCGATGAGGTTCTCCGCGGGAATCCGGCAGTCGTCGAAGACGATGTGGGCCTGCTTGGACGCGCGCATCCCCATCTTCTCGGGGATGTGCTCGGCAACGTATCCCTCGGTGTCCGTGGGCACGACGAACAGCGAGTAGTTCATGTAGCGGTCGTCGGTGTCGCCGGTCTTGGCGTACACCGTCACCCAGTCGGCTTCGACGCCGTTGCCAATCCAGTACTTCTCACCGTTCAGCACGTACTCGTCCTCGTCCTTCTCCGCAGTGGTTTGCATGCCGGCGAGGTCGGAGCCGATTTCGGGCTCGGAGACCGCCAGGCCGGTAATCTGGTCGTTCTCTGCGACCGGGCGGAGCCACTGTTCTTTCTGTTCGTCGGTGCCGTACTGTTCGAGCATCTCCGCGCCGAAGCTCGCGAGCTGGAGCGTCAGCGCGATGCCGGCGTCCGCACGGTAGAACTCCTCGGCGATAGCGAGAACCTGTTCGAGGTCGAGGCCGCGGCCGCCGTACTCCTCGCTGATATCCTGGGCGACGAGGCCGGCGTCCATCCCGGCTTCCAGAACCTCCCAGGGGTAGTCGCCGGTCCGGTAGTACTCCTCGGCGTTCGGCGCGATGTGCTCGGTGGCAAAGTCGCGGGCCTCGCGCTTGACGTCGAGCGCGTGCTCGGGCACGAGGTCCTCGGAGAGCAGATTCAGACTCATACCGGCAGTTGGGTCGCCACGGGCATAAACGGCCGCGAACGCCCAACAGCGGGCGCGGAGTTTATCGGCCGGAACCGTAAGCCGCTAATCCTCGGCTGACGAATCCGGGTACGTGCCGACGACACGGGTCGACCTCCACGCGAAGGTGCTCGACGACGAGGCGGTCCGCCGCGCGAAGGCCGCCGGCATCGACGTGCTGGTGTACGCCCCGCACTTCACGCGGCTGCCGGACGCCCGCGAGCGCGCGGCCGAGTACTCGGACGAGGAGCTACTGGTGGTGCCCGGCCGCGAGGTGTTCACGGGTTCGTGGCGCGACCGCAAGCACGTGCTCGCGGTCGGTCTCGACGACCCAATCCCGGACTTCGTGACGCTAGACGGCGCGTTCGCGGCGTTCCGCGAGCAAGACGCCGCCGTGCTCGCTCCCCACCCCGAGTACCTCACGGTGAGCCTGACGGCCGCGGAAATCGAGCGGTTCCGCGAGGACGTCGACGCCGTCGAGACGTACAACCCGAAGCACTTCCCCTGGGACAACAACCGCGCGCGGGCGCTCGCCGACGGTTACGACATCCCCGGGTTCGCGTCATCATACGCCCACCGCGCGGCGACCGTGGGCGGCGTCTGGACGGAGTTCGACGCCGACATCCAGTCGGAGGCGGACCTCGTGGACGCACTCCAATCGGGTGTGCCGCGCCGTACCTACCACCAGCGGAATCCGCGGTTCCGGGCGCGCGAACTGGTGGAGAAGGCCCACCTTGCGTACGAGAACACGTGGGAGAAAGTCGACCGCCTCCTCCTCTCGGGCATGGAGCCCACCCACCCCCGTCACATCGCGTACGGCGGCGAGTTCGACGACGTCGCCGTCTACTAGAGGAGGCTGCTGACGGCGTCGGTCGGAACGTACTGCGGGGCGACGTGGACGACGACCGCGATGGCCGCGAGTTCGACGAGCGTGATGACGACGGTGACCGTGCTGGCGTACTTCGAGACCGTGGTGACGCCGATGGGCAGCCCGTACTCCTGGTCGGAGAGCGGGTAGAACAGCGCGATACCGCGCTTGCTCCCGACGACGTCGAGCACGTAGTGGGTGGCGACGCCGATCCAGACGTACTGGAGGTTCCCGAAGTACATCGGGAAGACGTACAACAGCGCCAGCACCGGGATGTTGTGGAGGGTCTTGCGGTGTTTCCCGAAGTCGGTGTCGACATCGGGGAACAGCGCGCCCAGCACGACGGGGATGAGCACGGCGGCGATGGTGCGCAGCGTCTCGACGCCACCGGAAGGGTAGAGCACGTAGCCCAGCCCGATGGCGAGCAGGATGCCGTTGAGGATGTGGTCGCCCTTGTTCATTATCGGGGCCGAGAGCACGCGGCCACGTGACCGTTTCGGCACACGGCCGCTACGTCCGGACCGACTCGACTTCCTCGCGGAGTTTGCGGAGCGCGCGCCGCGCAATCTGTTCTTTGATTTCGGTGCGCGTGCCGTCGAACTCCCGGCGCTCGACGGTCGTGTAGCTGGACTGCGTGCCCCACTCGCCGGCGTACGCGACGCCGATGTAGACGGTGCCGACGGGCTTCTCCTCGCTCCCACCAGTCGGGCCGGCGATACCGGTCGTGGAGACGCCCCACCGCGTGCCGGCGGCGTCGCGGGTCGCCTGCGCCATCTGCCGGGCGACGGGCTCGCTGACGGCACCGTGTTCATCCAGCGCCTCGCGGGAGACGCCGGTGTCGAGTTTGGCGTCGTACGTGTACGTCACCAGCGCGCGGTCGAAGTAGTCGCTGGAGCCCGAGACGTCGGTCAGCAGCGACCCGACGAGCCCGCCAGTACAGGATTCGGCGGTCGCGACGGTGTGGCCGGCCTCCGGGAGCACGTCGTTGAGTTTCTCCTCTATCGGCGGGTCGGCGGCGTACTCGCGCATGCTCCGGGCTACCGCGCCGGTGAGCAAGAAGGTGGTGGCGTCAGACGGTGTCGCGGTCGGTGTACGTGTACCGCTTCGCGATGCGGCCGTCCTCGAAGACGTGGATGTCTGCGAACCCGAACTCGACCGTCTCGCCGTCCTGCACGCCCGAGAACGTCCCGCGGGCGGCCGCGCGGTCCCCGTCGACGAGCACGTCGTGGACGGTGTGGCTGCCGTCCTCGAGCGGGCGGTCCTCGCGGTAGAACGCTTCGAGGTCGGCCTTGCCCTCGATTGGCTGCTGGCCGGGCCGGTCGTAGACGATGTCGTCGGCGAACAGCGCGAGCAGGTCGTCGATGCGGTCGGCGTCCACGGCGTCGTAGTACTCGTGGACGTGCTCGGTGTAGTCGGTCATGGGTCAGGTGAGGGTCGGCCAGCGAATCAACCGCACAGTACCGGCAAGCGCCGCTCGTTTCCGCGGGCGAAAGAGCCACGTGGCGGGACGGAAACGCTGGTGTATGGAGTACGAGGAGCCGCTGTTCTTCCGCGTGATGGAGTACGCGGCGAAGTCAGACAGCGACGTGGTGAACATGGTCTCGGGGAACCCCGACTGGGGGTCGCCGCCCGCGCTCGCGGAGGGCCTCCACGAGTACGCCGACACGGGCGGCCGCCAGTTCCAGTACCCGCCCAGCGAGGGGCTCCGGGAGCTCCGCGAGGAAATCGCGGCGCGCCGGCAGGTCCCCGTCGAGCAGGTCATCGTCACGAACGGCGCGGGCGAGGCGAACTACCTCGGGATGGGGCGCGCGCTCGAACGCGGCGCCGGTGACGAGGTCGTGATGACCGACCCAGTCTACCCCTACTATCCGGGGAAGACGGACATGCTCGGCGGCGAGCAGGTGTTCGTCGAGACGGCCGAGGACGGTAGCCTCGACCCCGCGGACGTGCGCGCCGCCGCCAGCGAGGACACCGCGTGCATCATGGCGACGACGCCGAACAACCCCACGGGTGCGGTGTACGGCGAGGAGACGATGCGCGAACTCGTCGCCGTCGCCGAGGAGTACGACGCCATCCTCGTCAGCGACGAGGTGTACGACCACTTCGACTTCTCCGGGCGGTTCACCTCGGCGCTGGAATTCGAGTCGGAGCACCGCATCGTCGTGAACGCGTTCTCGAAGTCGCTCGCCATCACGGGGTTCCGGGTCGGGTACTGCATCGCGCCCGAGCGCCACGCCGACCCGATGAAGTCCCGGCACATGCTGACGAACGTGGCGACGACGCGCCCGGGGCAAGCCGCCGTCCTGCACGCGCTCCGCGAGACCGAGCCGGAGTACTACGAGCGGACTCGGGAGACGCTGCGCGAGCGCGTGGACACGTTCACGTCGGCGCTGGACGACGCGGGCGCAGAGTACATCGAACCCGACGGCAGCTTCTACGTGCTCGCGCGCTTCCCGGACTTCCCCGGCACGCTGGAGAACACGTTCGAACTCATCGACGAGGCGGGCGTCGCGGGGATGCCCGGCTCCGGGTTCGGGACCGCGCGCGAGGAGTGGCTGCGGTTCGCGCTCGTCACGCCGCGCGTCGAGGAAGCAGCCGACCGGCTCGCGGACTACTTCGCGGAGCGGTAGTCAGTAGCCGCCCGCGTCTGAATTCGAGAAACACCGCCCGCAACGGCAGGCGTCGAAGTCGTCGAGCGCGCGCTCGACCGCGACCGTCCGGATATCGTCGTGGCTGACGTCGTTGGTCGCGCCACACTTCGTCCGGCTGTAGGGGTTCTCCACCCCCTTCTTGTGCACGGTCGCCGTGCGCTCGTTCAGCACGCCCTCCATGCGGACTAGTGACACGCTCTGCGCGGAAAACTGCTCCGGCCAAAACGTTCGGGACGCGCCCGCGAGGACCGCGACCGACGGATTGACCCCGCTGGGTCGCCCACTCCGTGTATGGACGAAATCGAGGTCGAGGCAGTCGACTCCCTCGACCCCGGGGTAGTCAGCGACACCGCCGAGTACGTGCTGTACGGCGGGAAGGGTGGCGTCGGGAAGACGACGATGGCGGCGGCGACCGCGCTCGCGAGCGCGAACGACGGCACCGCCACGCTCGTGGTGTCGACGGACCCCGCGCACTCGCTGTCGGACACGCTGGAGTTCGACGTGCCGAGCCGGCCCGCGAAGGTGCGCGAGGACAGCCCGCTGTGGGCGGTCGAAATCGACCCCGACGACGCGCTCTCACAGGCCGGGATGTTCGGGCAGGACGGCGGGTTCGCGGGCGGCCTCGACGAACTGCTCGGGGGCGCGGGCGGCGCTGGCGACGACGGCGCGATGATGCCGGGCGCCGACGAGGCCGCCGCGGTCCAGCTCCTCCTCGAATACATGGACGACGAGCGCTTCGACCGCGTCGTCGTCGACACCGCGCCGACGGGCCACACGCTCCGGTTGCTGGAACTCCCCGAAGTGCTGGACTCGATGGTCGGCCGCATGATGCAGATGCGCGACCGCTTCGGCGGGATGATGGACGGCCTCACCGGGATGTTCGGGCAGGGCGACGACGAGGACGAGCAAGCCGGCTTCGGGAACCTCGACGCCGTCGAGGAACGCGTCGAACGACTCCGCGACGTGCTCACGGACCCGACGCGTACGGACTTCCGCGTCGTGCTCGTGCCCGAGGAGATGAGTGTGCTGGAAGCCCAGCGGCTCACCGACCGCCTCGACGAATTCGGCGTTCCCGTCGGAACGGTCGTCGTCAACCGCGTGATGGAGCCGCTGGCGGACGCCGCGGACGTCCCCGGCGACGCGTTCGTCGCGCCGAACCACGAGGACTGCGAGTTCTGCGCGCGCCGCTGGGACGTCCAGCAGGCCGCGCTCGCGGACGCCCAGGACCTGTTTCGGAACTACGACGTCAAGCGCGTGCCGCTGCTCGCCGACGAAGTCAGGGGCGAGCGCCCGCTGCGCGTCGTCGCGGCGTGTCTGGACTGACGGCCGGCACCCACGCCGATTTCTGAACGATGCTGGGGGAGGTAATTTTATACATATTAATTGTATGAGACCGGTTGCATGTTGTCAGGAATTCCGCTGGTACTGTTGCTCTTGGCGGCAGTCGCGTTCATCATCGTCGCCACCGCGAAACTGAACCTGCACGCGTTTCTCGCGCTGCTCATCGCGGCGTACGGCACGGCGCTCGTCGCGGGCGTCGACCCGGCCGAAGCTGCCTCCCTCGTCACGGACGGGTTCGGCGGCGTCCTCGGGTACATCGGCATCGTGATTCTCGCGGGGACCATCATCGGCACCGCGCTCGAACGCTCGGGCGCGGCGATCGTCATCGCGGAGTCGATTCTCGGGGTCGTCGGTGAGGAGTACACGACCGAGGTGATGGCGATCACGGGGAGCATCGTCAGCATCCCCGTGTTCTGTGACTCCGGATTCGTCATCCTCTCCGGGCTGAACCGCTCGCTGGCCGAGCGCTCCTCGCTCTCGCTGTCCACGCTCGGCGTCGCGCTCGCCGGCGGCCTCTACGTCACTCACGTGTTCGTCCCGCCGACGCCCGGCCCCATCGCCGCGGCGGGGATTCTCGGCGCGGACATCGGTCTCGTGATGCTCGCGGGACTCGTCGTGAGCGCCCCCATCGTGTTCGTCGCGTCGGCGTGGGCCAACCGGGTCGCGTCCCGGTTCCACATCGACCCGGCGCCCGAGATGACCATGGAGGACATCAAGGCGGAGTACGGCTCGCTGCCGTCCCCCGCGGCGTCGTTCGCGCCGCTGGTCGTCCCCATCGCGCTCATCGCGCTCGGGAGCATCGCGGCGTATCCGGAAGCCGAGAACCCGGAACTCGTCACCGGCGCCCTCCAGCGCTGGCTGCTGTTCATCGGCGACCCTGCGGTCGCGCTCCTCATCGGCGTGTTCATCTCGTTCGTGGTGGTTCCCGAATTCACGACCGACATCACCGACGAGTGGGTGAGCGAGGGCATCAAGAAGGCCGCCGTCATCCTCGCCGTGACCGGTGCCGGTGGCGCGTTCGGCGAAGTGCTCGGCGCGCTCCCGCTCGAACAGTTCGTCACGGACACGTTCGGCGGTCTGGGCATCGGCCTGCTCGCCGCGTTCGTCGTCGCGGCCGCGATGAAGACCGCGCTCGGCTCCTCGACGGTCGCCATCCTGACGACCGCCAGCCTCATCGCGTCGCTGCTCGACCCGCTCGGTCTCGCGACCCAGTGGGGGCGGGTCTTCGCGGTGCTCGCCATCGGTGCAGGGAGCATGACCGTCAGTCACGCGAACGACTCCTACTTCTGGATCATCACGGAGTTCACCGACATGGAGGCGGCGACCGCCTACCAGGCGTGGACGCTCGGGACGCTCGTGCTCGGCGTCGCCAGCATCGTCTGGATTCTCGTCGTCCAGAACATCGTCGGCCTGGTGCTGTAGCGGCCACCACCCAGCCGGCGTTCACCACGCGATTCGTGCGACCGCCCCCAGCCGACGGGGGCAAAACACATCTCGGCACACAGCCGGCAACCAGACGACAGCGCCACCGACGGCAGCGACACAGCCGGACAGTCAGCTAGTCGGCTCAGTCAGGAGTAGTCCTCGACGACCAGCACCCGGAGGTCGTTGACGTTCGTGCCGGTCGCGCCCGTCCGAATCAGTTCGCCCCGCTCCCGGAGCAACGGTGTGACGTCGTTGTCGGCGAGCGCGGCGCGGGCTGCATCGGCGTCCTTCTCGCCGACCGTGTCAGCGTCGACGACGGCGCCCGCGGCGTCGGTCGCACCGTCGATGCCGTCGGTGTCGACGGCCGCCAGCGTCACGCCGTCGAGGTCTAGTTCTGCGGCGGCGCTGGTGGCGAACTCCTGATTCGGCCCGCCCTCGCCGTCGCCGCTGACCGTCACCGTCGTCTCACCGCCCGAGAGGACGACCGCCGGCGCCAAGACGGGGTTGTCGGTCGCGACCACCTCCTCGGCGACCGCGACGTGGGTCTTGGCGGCCTCGCGGGCCTCCCCGCGGACGCTCGCGGAGAGAATCATCGTCTCGTACCCCCGGTCGGCGGCGACCTCGCGGGCGGCGGTGAGTGCGGTGGACCCGTTCGCCAGGACGTAGTTGGTGACGCGGTCGAACACGGAATCGCCACTCGTCGGCGTCTCCGCGACGTCTACAGGGTCGTCAGTCGATGCCTGCACGTCTCGACAGTCGGCCGCGCGGTCGCCCCGGTCGGCGCCGCGACGGAGTCGCGACTCCACGCGTTCGGGGACCGCCACGTCGTAGGCTTCGAGGACTTCGACGGCGTCCGCGAACGTCGAGTCGTCCGGTGCGGTCGGCCCGCTACCGATGACGCTCTGGTCGTCGCCGTTCACGTCGCTCAACAGCAGCCCCACCACCGTCCCGGGCGCGGCGGCGCGAGCGAGCTGTCCGCCCTTCAGCGCGGAGAGGTGCTTCCGGACGGCGTTTATCTCGTGGATGGTCGCGCCGGACGCGAGCAGTTCGTCGGTCGTCGCCTGGAGGTCCGCGAGCGTGACGTCCCCGGCGGGCGCCGGGAGGAGGGCGCTCCCGCCACCGGTGACCACCGCCAGCACGAGCGTGTCCTCGGTCGCAGACTCGGCGAGATCGAGGACGGTGCTCGCTCCCGCGACGCCGCGCTCGCTCGGTACCGGATGGTCGCCCGGCAGGACGTCGACGTGCTCGGTCGAAGTCGGGTCGTCAGTGACGACAGCGCCGCGGTCGAGCCGGTCGCCGAGCACGTCCTCGAGGGCGGCCGCGACGTACCCGGCGGCGTTCCCGCCACCGACGACCACGACCTCGGTGTACTCGCGCAGGTCGTACTCGT
Organism: Halobacterium sp. KA-4; assembly: GCF_021028995.1. Lineage (GTDB taxonomy): Archaea > Halobacteriota > Halobacteria > Halobacteriales > Halobacteriaceae > Halobacterium. Next base: position 169,173 of record NZ_JAJJZG010000001.1, read on the forward strand.
CGTCGAGTACGGACAGTGTGTCTCCAGAACGAGTGACGGCCTCGCGAACGACCGACTTCGGGTGCGCCGCTCGAATCCCCGCCTCGACACACGCGAGTGCGGTGTCCCGCCCCTCGGTCGTCGCCAGCTCCTCCCGGTTCCGTATCATCAGGATAGTTCTGACGCGGGGCCACGCGGGCAAGACGATTCCGGTTGCTGTGACGACTGGCGGACTCCAGTCGCCGAGGAGTCCCGCGTCGCCCGTCTCGACGAGTAGTCAGGCGAACCGCTGGAGCAGCCGGTAGCCGGCGTCCAGCCAGCGGTCGGGGAGGAAGCGCGCGAGCACGCCGATGCGACCCGGCGTCCCGACGGGGTACCGGGACTTGGGGTCGGGGCTGACCGCGGCTTCCGTGATTACTGCTGCAACTTTCTCCGGTGGGACGGCACCGACGCCGTTGACCGCGCTGGCGTCCTCGAAGAAGGAGTAGAGTTTCTCGTAGGCGCCGCTGCGGTCCAGGCCCTCGATTTCTGCTTCGGCGCGCTCCGAGAACGAGGTTTCGACCGGGCCGGGTTCGACGATGGCGACGTCGACGTCGTAGGGTGCGACCTCCGCTCGGAGCGCGTCGCTCATCCCTTCCAGCGCGAACTTCGAGCCGTTGTACGCGCCCATCCCCGGGGTCGCGACGCGCCCGGCGACGCTGGAGACGTTGACGATGGTGCCCTCCTCGCGCTCGCGCATGTGCGGGAGCGCGGCGCGAATCAGGCGATGCGGACCGTAGACGTTCACGTCGAACTGTCGGTGGAGTTCGCGCGTCGGCACGTCCTCCAGCGGCCCGAGTTGGGCGTAGCCGGCGTTGTTCACGAGACAGTCCAGCCGGCCGTGTTCCTCGACGACCTCGTCGACGACGTTGCGGCACTGCGCGGGCTTCGTGACGTCGAGTTCGGCAGTCTCACAGCCCTCGTCGGCGAGCGCCGCGAGGTCGTCGGTGTCCCGGGCGGTCGCGACGACCGTCCACTCCTCGGCGAGCAGCGACCGGGCGGTCGCCGCGCCGATGCCCGACGAACACCCCGTCACGAGTGCGACCTTCTCCATGCCCGATGGGTCGTGGCCCCGGCAGTTAAAGGGTCGAGTCGTCGCCGCAGTCAGTCCTTCAGGTCGTCGGCGTAGGCGTCCGCGAGCCGCGTCGGCGCGGGGAGTTTGTACCCCGTGCAGGTCGCTTCCACGATGTCCACGGTGGTCTCGGCGCTGACGCGGTGGCCGGGACTCACGATGAGTGGGTTGACGTGGCGCGTCTCGGGGTTGGGGTACTGCCGGGACTGGTAGGCGTACCCGACGACGGTCCCGTCGGGTGCGTCCATCGAGTCGTCGGCTTCGATGGCGACGCGAGCACCCTCCGGCAGCGGCTCGTCCAGCGGTTCGCGAGGCGTCCCACAGAGCAAGTTCTTCGCGACGCCCACCGCGGGCACGTCGAAGAGCACGCCCACGTGCGTCGCGAGGCCGGCTTGCCGGAAGTGGATGCGGCCGCTCCCGTCGAGCACGAGCACGTCCGGCTCCACGGAGAGCGATTCGAGCGCGTCGACGATGGCGTCGCCCTCGCGGAACGCCAACAGTCCGGGAATGTAGGGCACTTCCAGTTCCGCGCGGCCCGCGGCGCGCTCGACGACGCGGCCGTCCCGAATCGCGACCGCGGCGCTCACGGAGTAGTCGTCCCCGACGAACGCCTGGTCGACGCCGACGACCACGGGCGCGTCGCTGTCGGTGAGCGTGACCTGTTCGCCGACGCTCCCCGCAGCAGTCGGCGCGTCCGTCGGCGACTCCGCCAGTTCGATGGCCGCGACGTCGAAGCCGAAGTCGTCCTCGAAGGATGCCATCGCCGCTATCTCGCGCTGGAGGGCCTCCATCTCCTCGTGGGAGCGGTCCGGGTCCGGGAGGAACTCGGGGCGAACGACCTCCATGTCAGGGACGCCGGCGGCCGGGACCGCCCGGGCCGCCCGGCCCACCGGGGCCGCCGAATTGGAGTTGCTTGGGTGCCCGCTCGCCCTCGCGCTTGAGTTTCACGCCGTACAGCAGGCCGATGCCGAGGCCGGCGAGGTGTGCGAACTGCGCGACGCCGCCCGCGCCGATGCCGCCGCCGACCGTCGAGACGAAGATGGAGTAGCCCGCGAACAGCAGGGTCGCGAGCCACAGCGGCATCGGGATGATGAAGTAGAGGTAGATGCGGAGGTTCGGGTTCAGCACCGTGAGCACGCCCATTAGCGCCGCGATGGCGCCGCTCGCGCCGAGCACCGCGGAGCCATTCTGCGTGAGCACGAGCGGCACGCCGAGCACGTCCGGGTTCATCAGCAGCGTCGCGCCGACCTGCGCGAGGCCCGCGAGCGCGCCTGCGACCACGAACAAGCCGACGAGTTTCGTGGAGCCGATGCGCTTCTCGACCACGGGGCCGAAGAAGTACAGCACGATGCTGTTCAACACGATGTGGCCGAAGCCGCCGTGCGCGAACACGGACGTCACCCACGTCCAGACGGCCAGCGGCTCCGTCGTGTTGATGGTGAAGATGTTGAACCACTGCTGGCTGTACGCCTCCACGCCGAGCGCGGGCGCGACCGCGTACTGCAGCACGAACGTCAGCCACATCACCGCGAGCAGCGCGAACGAGACGTTCCCGCGGAAGTAGCCGAGCACGCCACCCGGCCCTGTATCCACGGGCACCTTCGCCGCGAGCCCGCCGCTATCCTGGGATTGGCTCACGCTGTCGTCGAACCCACTGTCGAAGACGCCGCCGGGGTCGTTCCACTCGTCGAGGCCCGGACAGTCGTGGTTCTCCGGGAGCCTGTGGGACGAACAGAACGTGCCGCCGCAGAGCCGACACTGGTACGGCATCGACTCCTGCTCGCCACACCGGTCACACGTCGCCATTACCGGCGGTTGGGTGGGCGCGTGGTTATCGTTTTGGGTCTCGGGCTTCCGTACGGATTGTTTCACGCGTCGCAGTACGGATTGTTCTGCGGGCGACGGCTCCGGTACGTGCGAGGATTTCGTTGTCTACAACGGCTTTTCTGTCGACGACACCTCGAAAGCCCCGACTCGCTGAACCGTCCGCGGCTCGCTGCGCTCCAGTCGGTGCTTGCTTCGCCGGGGCCGGGTTCAGCGAGCCGCCCCTTTCAGTCCTCCCGTAGCCGGTTGGACAGCCGGTAACGGGTGGGACTGAAAGGGGCGAGGCTGTAGACGAAGGCAGGCGACGTAAGCACCGCAGGCCGAAGGCCGAGGAGCGCAACGATCCTCCCGAGTCTACAGCCTCGGGGCTTTCTACATCCGCGCTACAGTCGCAGAAGCACGACGAAATACACGAACCTCACTTCCAGACAGCCGGGGGGCTTTTGCGGGAGCCGGCGGTAACACGAGTATGCGCGAGTTCGAGCGGAAGCAACTCCTCGAGCGCGTCGACCGGGAGGCCGCGACGGTGGGGGCGTCGATTCCGGACACACTCGACGTGCAGGGCGAGGAGTTCGAGTTACGGGAGTTCGTCTTCGAGGTGAAGAAGCTCGATTCGGTGCCGGCCGAGCGCCGCGAGGACGTCGAGGAAGCGAAGAAGTTGCTGCGGCGGGAGCGCCTGCAGCGTCGCGAGCGCCTCGAGGAGGCGGACATCACGCGCGAGGAGGGCGAGGAAGTCGTGAACGCCATCATCGGTATCGAGCGGGCACTAAACGCGCTCGAATCGCTGGGGACGACGAGCATCGAGGCGGAAATCGAGGCGAGCGAGCGCGCGGACAAGAAGCGCTGGTTCTCGTTCCTGAAGGAGGCGCTGGGCCACGACAACGAGGAGGGCATCAAGCGATGAGTCGGAACAACGAGGTCGCGAGTGTGCTCGAGGAGTACGCGGACCTGCTGGAGGCCCAGGACGTCGGTTACAAGCCGAACACGTACCGGCGCGCGGCGTCGAACATCCGGGACTACCCAGAAGCCGTCGAGGACCTCGCGGCCGAAGGCACGGACGCGGTCCAGAAAATCGACGCGGTCGGGGAGTCCATCGCGTCGAAGGTCGTGGAGTACGTCGAGACCGGCGAAATCGAGGAGTTGGAGGAGGAACGCGAGAAACTCCCGGTGGACATCGAGCAGTTGACGTCCGTCGAGGGAGTCGGGCCGAAGACCGTCAAGAAGCTCTACGACGCGCTCGGCGTGCAGACGTTGGACGACCTCGAGGAGGCGGCTCGCGCGGGAGAGATTCAGGAAGTCGAGGGGTTCGGGCCGAAGACCGAGCAGAACATCCTCGACCACATCGGGTTCGCGCGGCAGGCCCAGGAACGGGAACTTCTCGGGAACGGCCGCCCCATCGCGGAGGACGTGCGGTCGTTCCTCGCAGACCTCGACGCCGTCGAGCGCGTTGAAGTCGCGGGGTCGACGCGGCGGTGGCGCGAGACCATCGGCGACGTGGACGTGCTCGTCGCCAGCGACGCCGGCGAGACGGTCGGGGAGGCGCTGACGGAGTGGGACCGCGTGGACGAGACGCTGGACCTGGGGCCGACGAAGACGAGCGTGCGGTCGAACCAGCTCCGCATCGACCTCCGCGTGGTGGTCGACGAGGAGTTCGGCGCGGCACTCCAGTACTTCACGGGAAGCAAGGACCACAACATCACGCTTCGCAACCACGCCATCGACCAGGGCAAGAAGGTCAACGAGTACGGCGTCTTCGACATCTCGGACGTCGAGGACCCGGACGCGGGTCAGCGCGTAGGCGAGCGGCTCGCCAGCGAAACCGAGGAAGCAGTCTACGACGCGCTCGGCCTGCCGTTGATTCCGCCGGAGATGCGCGAGGACCGCGGCGAGGTCGACGCCGCCGCCAGCGGCGACCTCCCGGACTTAATCGAGGAGGGCGACGTGCGCGGCGACGTGCACGCGCACTCGGACTGGTCGGACGGCGACCTCACGGTCCGCGAGATGGTCGAGGGAGCCGCCGACTTCGGCCACGACTACGTCGCCATCACGGACCACGCCGAGGGCCCGGGCGTGTTCGGCGACAGCGGGCTCTCCGACGCGGACGTCCGCGAGCAGGTCGACGAAATCGAGGCCGCACGCGAGGAGACGGATATCACCGTCTTCCACGGCATCGAAGCGAACGTCGACACTGACGGGAACGTCGTCGAAGTCAGCGACGACGTGCTCGCGGACCTCGACGTCGTTGTCGCGAGCCCGCACAGCGGCCTCGGCGAGGACGGCGGCGACCAGACCGAGCGCCTGATTACGGCCGTCGAACACCCGCACGTCGACATTCTCGGGCACCCCTCCGGACGGCTCATCAACGACCGCCCGGCGATGGAGTTCGACCCCGAGGCGCTCGCGGAGGCCGCCGCCGCGGCCGGCACCGCGCTCGAAATCAACAGCAACCCGCACCGCCTCGACCTCTGGGGGAGCGTCGTCCAGACGGCCGTCGACGCGGGCGCGACGATATCAGTCAACACGGACGCCCACTCCACCAGCGAGTACGACTACATCGAGTACGGCGTCCACACCGCGCGCCGCGGCTGGGCGGAAGCCGACGACGTGCTGAACGCCCGCGACGCGGACGGCGTCCGCGAGTTCCTCGACTCGTGAAACTGCTGCTGGACGCGATGCTCGGCAGCCTCGCGCGCATGCTACGAATGTGTGGGCACGACGCCGCGTACTGTCTGGACCGGGGCGTCGAGGCCGACGACGCGATTCGTGACCTCGCCGCTCGCGAGGACCGCGTGCTAGTCACGCGGGACCGCGAACTGGCCGAGCGAGCGCCCGAGAGTATTCTCGTCGAGTCCAAGGACGTCGACGACCAACTCCGCGAAGTCGCCGCCGTGGGCGTGGACCTGACACCGACGCCGGGCGAGCGCTGCGGCGCGTGCAACGGCGAACTCCACGAAGTCGGAGAAGAGACAGGGCTCCCGGAGTACGTCCCGGACGACGCGTCGCCCGTCTGGCGGTGCGAGGACTGCGGGCAGTACTTCTGGGAGGGGAGTCACTGGGACGACGTCGAGAAGCGGCTCGCAGAACTGTAACTACTGGTCGTTGCGCTCCCACCACTCGCAGGCTTCCATGTCGTCCATCTCCTCCTCGTAGAGCCCGCAGTACGGCTGCATACCGTCGTTTCCGGCGTACTCGAAGTGCCCGCAGTTCCCGCAGTACTTGTCCGGCGTCGGGCCGCCCGCGGAGGGCGAGGCGTCGCCGTCGAGCGGCGAGGAGATGTCGTCGGTGGCCGCGCCGCCGTCCGAGACGGAGGGGGACGCGCCGGCCGTCGACTCTGTCTGCGTGGTCGGGGACGACGGCTTCGGTTCGGAGGCGTTCGCGCGAGTGCGCTCGTCGGGGTCCTCGACGCCGCCGAAGACGCCGACGCCGCCGAAACTCCCGGACGCGAGTTTCTCGCGGGCGCTCTCGACGTCGTCGGCGGGCACCTCGACGGTGTGCGTCTCGCCGTCCTTCGTGACGGTGAGCGTGACGCTGCCGCCCGGGTCGTTGCGCGTCTTGAACGTCGCGACCGCGGTGAACAGACACCAGAACGTCGTGACGACGCCGGCCGCGTAGACGAGCACGAACGCCAGCGTCGCCGTCGACGGGACGCCGCCCGAATTCGGGACGTAGAGGTACGGGTACGTCGCACGGAACAACATCACGCCGAGGACGGTCAGGCCCGCACCGACGGCCGCAGCAGCGCGCTGGACGCGGCTCGCGGGCATCACGGTGAAGATGCCGACGAACACCGCGGGGACGCCCAGTCCCGCGAGGATGCCCGCGATTTCCCGGCTCTCGTACTGCCCGAAGCCGTTGTTGATGAGGAGCCCCGTCGCGCCCGCGAGAATTCCCCCGACGACGAGCAGCGCGCCCGCGGCGAACAGGCCGGTGCCGAGGTAGACGCGCCGCTGGCTGGCCTCGCCCGCGCGCCGGTCGTAGGTCTCCCCCAGGCTGGTCATGCGTGCCCGTTAGACGTGCAGGGTAAAAACAGTACGTCAGACGTTCGACGGCGCGAGCGAGAGGAGACTGGGTGTTGGTCGTGGGTTGGTGTGGTCGTCGGACGAGCACGCTGCTCGCGGTTCCCTACGGTCACCGCTCGCCATAACGTGCTCTCCCTTCGGTCGAGCACGCTCCGAAAGGTTGAATCCACGCCCCCTCGAATCGCCGGGTATGGCTGACGAGACCGACGAGGACGAGGAACCCGCCGTCGAACTCGGCGAGGGCGAGCCGGTCGAGGGCGCGCCGCTGTCGCGCGTGGCGTCCCGACTGACGTGGGCCCAGCAGAAGAGCGAGGTCGCCCGCAAGGAGGGCGATTCGGTCGTCCGAACGCCCGACGGCCCCCAGAAACTCGAAGCGCTTCTCGAAGACGTCGACATCACGTACTTCGAGACGCGCCGCGAGTTCGAGGACGCCGTCCGGGAGGTCGTCGGCACCGGGCCCGTGCCGACCGAGTAGTCACGGACGAAACCGGCGACGGCCGACGGCTCGCCGGGCTTTATTTTCGCGGCGCTCGGACTTCCGGGCATGCTGCCAATCGACCCCAGCGACATCGACCCCGAGGAGTACGGCGAGGAGCAGGCCGTGCTGGCGATGGACCACGAGGAAGCCGTCGAGCACGTCCGCGAGGCGTTCTCGGAAGCCGGCTTCGGGTTCCCCGCGGAGTTCTCGCCCTCCGAGCTGCTCAACGAGAAGGTCGACGCGGACCGCGACCCCTACTACGTGCTCGGCGCGTGCAACCCCGAAGTCGCAGACGAGGCGCTGGACGCAAGCGACAACAGAATCGGCGCGCTGTTCCCGTGCAACGTCGTCGTCTGGCAGGAGGAACCCGGCAAACAGCGCGTCTACCACGTCTCCATCATGCGCATCGCGCGGTTGCTCGGAATGGCGCCCGACGACGAGACGTGGGACGAAATCGTCGCGGAGACCGGCGAGTACGTCGACGAAGCGTTCTCGAACCTACAGGAGAGCGGCGAACGCGGAGAATAGTCCGGTTCCAGCGTCCCCACCGGTTGGGGCGAACGCCTGGATGGTGAACAGCGTCGCGTTGTAGAGGCCGTGGCAGAGCGCGGGGACGACGAGGTTCCGGGTGCGCTCGTAGACGAACCCGAACACGAGACTCGGCACCGTGAGGATGCTGATGGTGAGTGCGGCCGCTTGCGGGCTCCCGGACAGCGACAGGATGTGGGCGGGCGCGAACATCGCGGTGGCGAGGACGATGGCCCCCGCCGCGGAGAAGTGCCGGCGCAGCGACCCCTGGATGATGCCGCGGAACAGCAGTTCTTCACCGGGCCCGATGAGCAGCAGGGACGCGGGAATCATCCACAGGAGCAAGCCGCTCTCTGCGGCGGCTTGCGCGCCCTCGTTCGTCGCCGGTTCGGTCGCGAAGGCGGACGTGATGACGACCAGCGTGGCGAGCACGAGAACGAACGCGGTGAGGTAGCCGCCCACCACGTACCCGAGGTCTCGGAGCGACGGGACGGAGACCGGCACGAAGTCGAAGGAGAGCCCCGAGAACCGGATGTAGGCGTACGCGACCAGGCCGAACCCGATGCCCTGCAAGCCGACGAGCCCGAGCACGAGGAGCGCGGACGTCGTGAGTTCGAAGCCGAGCGCGACCCAGACGCCCATCAGGACCAGTGAGACGGCGAGACCGACGACGAACCCGAGGACGGCGACGCCGAACGCGACGAGCACGGCGCGCAGTTTCGACCCGGACGGTGTCGCGTCGCCGTCGTCGGGAGACGGCGAGGACGCGTCCGCGTTAGTGGAGAGCGAATCCATGCACGGCCGTTCGTCGCGGGTGTCGAAAAACCCCGGGGCTGTAGCCGCGCGCGGCGGCGCGCTGGCCGGCTACTCCTCGTCGCGGTCCCGGAGTTCTTCGCGGAGCGCGTCGACTTGCCCTTCGAGGTTGGCGACGCGGTCTTCGAGGTTGCTCGTCGAGGAGCGGCTGAGGGCGCGAACGACGGCGAGGACGACGTAGCCGACGGCGACGAGTACGACGATGTTCAGAAAGATGACTGCGAACTCCATGCCACCGGGGAGGCCGCCGACGAATGCAGGGATCATGGTGGGACTGTTCGCCCGGCTGCGGGATAAACGAACCCCCGAATCGCGGGCTACGAGAACTCCGAGAGGTCGCTCTGGACGCCCGCGACCATGCTGGACTTGCGGCGCAACGCCCCGAGCGAGACGGGGAGGTGGTCGACGACCTCCCGGACCGCGCCGTGGAACGACTGGCTCTCGCCCGGCTCGGTGTCGAAGGCGTTGCGGACGCTCTCGCGGACCTGCCAGACGCCGACGGGTGCCCAGTAGTCGTCGCTGACCTCGCGGAGGACGAGCGCCTTCGCCTGCCGGCCGATGCTGTCGAGGTGTTCGAGCACGCCGAGCCGGGACGCGTAGTACGCGCCCGCGGTCTCGTCGACGTAGCCCGAGCGCCCCTCGTAGCCCTCGCTGGCGGACGCCATCCAGATGTCGCCCGCGGGGTCGGGGTTCCAGATGCTGCCCGGGGCCTTCATCTCCACGAGCTCGTACTCCCACGACCCGGGCGCGAGCACGACCCAATAGCGGTTGCCCATGTACTCGTTGACGTGGACGGTAACGCGGTTCACGCTCGGGTTGTCCCGAATCTTCCCGCGGAGGAACTGCCCGACCGTGTCGTCGACGGCCGTAATCGACCACCGCGTCGGGACGAGCCGGCGGTGGTCGGCCTGCCCGAGCGCGCCCACGGAGAGCACGCGGTTGATGTCGTAGACGTCGAAACCGCGGCGGTAGAGGTACGTCATCGCGCCCTCCGCCGCCCAGTCGTCGTCCTCGAGGGTCTTCTCGACGTAGCGCGGCACGTGGGGGTTCTCGGTGAGCGCCGCGGACTCGGCGCTCGCGTTCGGGCCGGAGGGAGCGTTCGCCGCGGGGTTCGTGTACTCGCTGGCGTCGAAGTCCGGCGTGTCCGAGAGCCCGATTTCGACGTCCACGGGCCGGTCGGCCATCGCGACCTCGCGCTGCGTGCCGACGAAGCCGTCCCAGACGTCGTGGACGTTCACGTTCGCGGAGCGCCGCGAGTTCAGCAGGCCCGTCCGGTACTGGAGGACGTTGTCGATGTCCAGACCCTGCTGGTACCACTCGCCGCTGGTCGCGTACTCCTCGGGGTCCGCGCCGCCCGCGACTGGCGAGAGAATCCCCGCGGAGACGTTCGGATACGACGACCTGCCGACGAACACCGACGGCGCGGTCGCGCCGACGAGCGTGTCCCCCTGCACGGCGGACTCGAAGCCGGATTCGACGTCGTCGAGGTAGTCCAGCACTTCGTAGGACTTCTCCTCGGCGAGCTGGCGTCGCTGGACCGACTCGTCGGGCTGGAGTCCCTCGATGTAGTCGTCGAGACGCACGACTGCTACTTGCGCGGGCGTCCACTTACCCGCTTCGCCGCGCACACGAAACATCCCCCAGACAGCTACAGAGATAGTAATCAGTCGCCCCGGTAATAGCGTGAAAAAGACTCATACGAGCAACAATATCCGTATTTACAGTAGTACATACGATTCTATTCTCGAATTGCCAACGCTCGCCAAAATCTATTTATGTCTTCGATGTGTGGTAACGTGTAACATGAGCGTCGTGGAACAGCTCCGGCAACGCGTGGAGGACTCGCCCACCGAATTCGAGTGCGGGATTTGCGCGGCCCGCTACGAGCGCCAGCGGTTGAACTGCCCCGCGTGCGGGAGCGGCGAATTCAGAGAAGCCTGACCGCTAGTCCGCCTGCGCCTGCCACTCGCGGACGTTCTCCTCGCTGACGCCCGACACCGTCTCGGCGAGCTCGTCGGCGTCCGCGCTCGCCAGGTCGCCGACGTCCTCGATGCCCGCTTCTTCGAGTTTCTCCGCCGTCGCGGGGCCGATGCCGTCCAGCGCCTCGACGCCCTGCTTGCGCTGGCGCTCCTGGTACTCCTCGTAGTTGCAGATGGGACACCCCAATTCCCACGGCTCGTCGTCGTCGCCGTCGTGGACGACGAGTTCGGGGAGGTCGTGCTCGTCGCAGCACGTGTCGGTAATCTCGATGTCGCCGCGACGCGGCAGGGGGAGCGAGTAGTCGCAGTCCGGGTAGCGCGTACAGCCGACGAGCCGGCTGCCGGTCTGGAGTTGTTTGATGGCGAGTTCGCCGCCCTCCTCGTCGCCACATTCGGGGCACGCGCCGATGACGCGGTCCTCGCTCTCCTCGGCTTCCTCGGCCGCACAGAGCGGGCAGCCGTGGACGAACGTATCCCGTCCCGCGAGCATCTTCACCTCGTGGAGCCCGTGCTCCTCGCAGGTCTCCTCCAGGACGAGCGGTTCGCCCGTGGAGGGCAGCGGGAGCGTGAACCGACACTCGGGGTAGCCGTCACAGCCCACGAAGTACGAACCCGTCCGGGAGCGCCGCACGAGTAGCGTGTCGCCGCACTCGGGGCACTCCCCGAGCGTCTTGTCCGCCTTCAGGGAGTCGCGGAGGTGGTCGCCGATCTCCTCCCGGGAGTCGGTGAGTTCGTCGAAGACGCGGTCCAGAATCTCGCGGGACTCGGCGGTGACCTCGTCGAGAGACTTCTCGCCCTCGGCGATGGCGGTCATGTCGCCCTCCAGTTCGCTGGTCATCTGCTCGCTGACCACGAGGTCGGCGTACTCCTCGGCGGCCTCCACGACCGCCTTCGCCAGCGTCGTCGGTCGCGGCGGGTCGCCCTCGATGTAGCCGCGGTCGTAGAGCTTCTCGATGGTGTTGTGGCGCGTGGACTTCGTCCCGATGCCCATGTCCTCCATCGTCTCGATGAGCCGGCTCTGCCCGTACCGACGGGGCGGCTGCGTCTGCTTGGCCTCCATCCGGGGGTCGGTGAGGTCGAGGTGTTCGCCCTCGTCGACGTCCGGAACGTAGTTCTCGGTCGTGTTGAAGTACGGGTAGACCGCGTGGTAGCCCTCTTCGAGGAGACGCTTTCCGTTCGCCTTCAGCGACTCGCCGTCGGCGTCCGCGACGACGCGCAGGTGCTCCCAGACGGCGGGCTCGGCGAGCGTCGCGAAGAACCGCCGCACGACGAGCTCGTACACCTCCCACTCGTCCTCGGAGAGCTTGTTCCGGTCGGGGAAGTCCGGCGTCGGGTGAATCGGCGGGTGGTCGGTCGTCTCCTCGTCGCCCTCCGTCGGCGAGAGGTCGTCCCGTTCGAGCAGCATCTCGGCGTCGTCGCCGAATATCGTCTGCTCGAACTCGCCGAGCAGGTCGCGCTCGTCCAGGTCCTCGGGGTAGACGGTGTTGTCCGTCCGCGGGTACGTGATGTAGCCCGCCGTGTAGAGGTCCTCGGCGATGCTCATCGCGCGACCCGCAGAGTACCCGAGGGAGCCAGCAGCGCGGATGTACTGCGTGGTGTTGAACGGCGCTGGCGGGTCGTCGCTGCGGGTGCGCCGCGACACCGACTGCACGACCGCTTCGCCGGCCTCCCGGAGCACCGAGAACGCGCGCTCGGCGGCGTCCTCGTCCCAGACGCGCTCGGCCTCGTTACCGTCCTCGCCCTCGTAGAAGTACTGCGCCTCGAACGTCGTGTCGTCTTTCGCGAGGTCCGCGAACAGCTCCCAGTAGTCGTCGGGCTCGAACGCCTCGATCTCGCGCTCCTTGTCCACGATGAGTTTCAGCGTCGGGGACTGCACGCGGCCCACCGAGATGAAGTCCTCTCCCATTTGCCGGGCGGACAGCGAGAGGAACCGCGTGAGCGCGGCCCCCCACACGAGGTCGATGATCTGGCGGGCCTCGCCCGCCGCGGCGAGGTCGAAGTCCACCTCGTCGGGGTCCGCGAACGCGGACTTGACCTCGTTGTCCGTAATCGAGGAGAAGCGCACGCGCTGGATGGGAGCCTCCTCGTTGACCTCGCGAACGAGCTCGTAGGCCTCCTTCCCAATGAGTTCGCCCTCGCGGTCGTAGTCCGTCGCGATGACGACGCTGTCGGCCTCGCGAGCGAGGCGCTGGAGCGCGTTCACGATGTCCTCCTGCGTGGGCTCTTTCACGACGTCGGCGTGCACGAGTTCGGCGGGCTCAACGTCCCGCCAGTCGGAGTACTCGGGCGGGAAGTCGACGCCGACGACGTGGCCGGAGAGCCCGATGCAACGGCGGCCCCCCCACTCGTAGACGTTGACGCCCGCGGTCGTGTCGGTGCTTGCCCCTCCCTCCGAGAGGATGTCGGCGATGCGTCGCGCGGCGTTGTTCTTCTCTGTGACGATGAGTTCCACGGTGTACCTCCACCTGCCGGGGTGGTCTTGGAGACGGATACGCCGCTACCGCGGGTAAAGATTTCGGGACCGAGAACCGCAAGCAAGCGACGGGACAAGGCGCGCTCGCGCCTGCCCACGAGTGCGGGTACTCGCGCGCCGTGCGAGCACGCGCAACGACTAACCCCGCCGCCGTTCGAGTAGCGGCATGGTCCAACGACGCGTGAACCGCTGGGTCGGCGTCTTCCTCCTCGTCGTCGGCGTCGGCGGCTTCGTCCTGTCGTTCCCGCCGTCGCTGCTGCTCGGTGTCCAGATGGCGTTGCTCGCGGTCGCCGGCGCGCTGTTCGTCGCGGCCGGCGTGACGGACCGCGTGCGCTGGTCGCTGCTCGCGGGCGTCGGGAACGTCGCGCTCGGCTCGTCGCTGGTTGTCTCCGGCATCACGACGCTCGACGGCGCCGAGACCAGCGACTACTTCTATGCCGTCGCGGTCGGCGTCGGCGGCCTCACGCTCGCAGCAATCGGCGTCCTCTACGTCGTCGAGCACGACGCCTTCGACACCGCGTAGCTACGCCCGGTAGAACATCCCCTTCGATGCGGGCCGCGTCTCCTCGAAGCCCCACTGCTCGTAGAAGCCGTCGACGTCCGCCATCAGGTTCACGTACGCGCTCTCGGGCGCGTGCTCGTCGACGTAACTCATTATCGCGTCCATCATCCGCGAGCCCAGGCCCTGTCGCTGGTGGTCGGGGTGGACGGCCATGTCGCAGATGTGGTAGACCGAACCGCCGTCCCCGACGATGCGCGCCATGCCCACGGTCTCACCCGAGAGCTGCTCGACTATCGTCACGCCGTACACGGAGTTCGGGAGGCCTTGCTCGACGCCCTCGCGGGAGCGCTCGGCCATCCCGGCGGCCGCACGGAGTTCCCGGAAGCGTTCGGGCGTCGGGAGGGCCTCGCGGAGTTTGTACGCCATACCGGGAGTGGCGACAGCGAGAAGAAAGCCGTGTCGGTGCCGACAGCGCGCGTCGCTACTCCAACTGCTCGCGCAGCAGTTCGTTGACCTGGCCGGGGTCGGCGCTCCCGCCGGTCTTCTGCATCACCTGGCCGACGAGGAAGTTCAGCGCGCCCCCCTCGCCCGCGTAGTAGTCCTCGACTGCGTCGGGGTTCTCGTCGATTGCTTCCGCGACCGCGGCCTCGACCTCGCCGCCCGTGGTCTTCCCAAGGTTCTCGGCTTCCACGACCTCGTCGGGCTCGCGGCCCTCGTCGAGCATCTCCCGCAGCACGACTTCCTCGGCGTTCTTCGCGGTAATCTCGTCCTCGGCGACGAGCTCCACGAGGCGCGCGAACTCGTCGATGCGGTCGGCGATGTCACCGACCTCCATGCCGCGGTAGTTGAGTTCGCCGAGGACGTTGTCCGCGACCCACGTCGCCGCCAGGCCTGGGTCGTACTCCTCCGCGAGTTCCTCGAAGAGGTCCGCGACGGCCTTCCGCGACGTGAGTTTGGAGGCTGTTTCGGCGCCGAGGTCGTACTCCTCGCGGAACCGCTCGCGGCGCGCGTCCGGGAGTTCCGGAATCGGAATCTGCTCCTTCCAGTCCGAGACCTCCAGCGGCGGGATGTCCGCCTCCCGGAAGTAGCGGTAGTCCTTCTCCTCCTCCTTCGAGCGCATCGACACCGTGATTCCCCGGGACTCGTCCCAGTGGCGGGTCTCCTGTTCGACCTCGCGGCCGCGCTGAATCTGGTTGCGCTGGCGCGTAATCTCGTAGGAGAGCGCCTTCTGTGCGCCCTTGTGGCTGGAGATGTTCTTCACTTCGGTGCGGTTCGCCGCTTCGAGCGCCTCGTCGCTGATGCCACCCTCGAGCGTGGCGGCGTCGACCATCGAGATGTTGGCGTCCACGCGCAGGCTGCCGTCGCGCTCCGCGTCGAAGATGCCCAGGTACTCGAGGACGTCCGTGAGTTTCGCGAGGAACGCGCGCGCCTCGTCGGCGCTCCGGAAGTCCGGCCGCGTGACGATTTCCATCAGGGGCGTGCCCGCGCGGTTGTAGTCCACGAGCGTGTAGTCGGCGGTGTCGATGCTGCCGCCGACGTGCTGCAGGCTCCCCGGGTCCTCCTCGAGGTGCGCGCGCTCGATGCCGATTTCGCGGCGCTCGTCCTCGACGGTCACCACGAGCTCGCCGTCCTGGCAGATGGGGGCGTCGTACTGCGTAATCTGGAACCCCTTCGGGAGGTCGGGGTAGAAGTAGTTCTTCCGGTGGAAGCGGGTGCGCTCGGGGATGGCCGCGTCGATGGCCTTCCCGAGTTTCACGGCGGCCTCGACGGCCCCCTCGTTCAGCACGGGGAGCGCGCCCGGCAGCCCGAGACACACCGGACACGTGTGCGTGTTCGGCTCCGCGTCGCCGGTGTCGGTCGAACACCCACAGAAGATTTTGGTGTCCGTTTCCAGTTGCACGTGGACCTCCAGGCCGATGACCGCGGCGAGGTCCTGCGTGGCGGCCTGCGTACTCATTACGCCACGATTCGGGGGGTGGCCGCTTAGGACTAACGAAGGGGCCACGCGGGCGGCCCCACGCGACCAACCAGAATTTGTCTGACGCTCGTCCGACCTATACTTATCCGTCTCGCGTCCCCTTCAGGACGTATGACTGGCGACACCGACGTCGAGGAACTCGAACAGCGCGTCGAAGAACTGGAAGCGACCGTCCGCGGCCTCACCGAGGAACTCGTGGACGCCAGCGAGCGCATCCGCACGCTGGAAGCCGAACTCGACCGCACGCCGAGCACGGAGGAGCTCCGCGAATCCCGCGAGGGCGGCGTCATCGAGCCCGACGACGACCCCGACACCGAGGCAGACGAAGCGACTAAACCTGTGGACGGCGAGGCTGACGACAACGAGGAGTCGGGCCTCGACGACATCATCGTCGCGTAGGCCGCTCCCCTCCCCAGCATGTACATCGACGAAATCGTCCTCCAGAACTTCAAGAGCTTCGCCGGGACGACGCGCATCCCGTTCTACGAGGACTTCACGACGATTAGCGGGCCGAACGGCTCCGGAAAGTCGAACATCATCGACGCGGTGCTGTTCGCGCTCGGGCTCGCGCGCACCTCTGGGATGCGCGCGGAGAAGCTCACAGACCTCATCTACAACCCCAGCCACGAGGGCGAGGACGCGACCGCCGGCCCGAAGGAGGCCAGCGTCGAGGTCGTGCTGAACAACAGCGACGGGACGCTCTCGCGCTCGCAGGTCGAGGCCGCCGCGGGCTCGGAGAAGGTCGGCGACGTGGACACCATCACCGTCAAGCGCCGCGTGAAGCGCACGGACGACAACTACTACTCGTACTACTACCTGAACGGCCGCTCGGTGAACCTCTCGGACATCCGCGACCTGCTCGCGCAGGCGGGCGTCGCGCCCGAGGGGTACAACGTCGTGATGCAGGGCGACGTCACGGGCATCATCAACATGACGCCGGGCGAGCGACGCGAAATCGTCGACGAAATTGCGGGCGTCGCCGAATTCGACGCGAAGAAGGAGGACGCCTACGCGGAGCTGGAGGTCGTCGAGGAGCGCATCAACGAGGCGGACCTGCGCATCGACGAGAAGCGCGAGCGCCTCGAGCAGCTCGAAGACGAGCGCGAGACCGCGCTCGAGTACCAGGGCCTCCGCGACGAGAAACAGGAGTACGAGAGCTACGCGAAGGCCGCCGAACTCGAGGAGAAGCGCGACGACCTCGATGCCACGCGCACGGACATCAGTGAGCGCGAGGACGAACTCGACGAACTTCAAGAGGAACTCGACGAGCGCCGCGGCGTCGTCCTCCGCTTGGAGGAGGACCTCGAGGACCTGAACGCGGAAATCGAGCGGAAGGGCGAGGACGAACAGCTCGCCATCAAGCGCGAGATGGAGGAAGTGAAAGGCGACATCTCGCGCCTCGAGGACAAGGTCGAGGCCGCCGAAGAGCGCATCGAGGCCGCGGAGAACGAGCGGCGGCAGTCGTTCGTGGAAATCGACCGCAAACAGGAGCAAATCGACGACCTGGAGGGCGACATCAAGGACCTGAAAGTCGAGAAGGCGTCCGTGAAGGCGGACATCCAGCAGCGCGAGTCCGACCTCGCAGACGTCGAGGCGGAAATCGAGTCCGTGGATACGGCGTTCGACGAACTCAAAGCCGAACTCGCCGAGAAGAAAGAGGAGTTGGAGGCCGCCAAGAGCGAGCGCAACGACCTCCAGCGCGAGCAGGACCGCCTGCTGGACGAGGCCAAGCGCCGCTCGGAGGCCGTCGACGAGGCCAAGTCCGACCTCGAGGACGCCCGCGAGCGCCTCCCCGAATTGGACGCGGTGCTGGACGACCTCGAGGACGAACTCGCGAAGGCGAAGCGCAACCGCGAGCAAATCGTGGAGGTCGTCGAGGACCTCAAGCAGGAGAAGCGGGAGCGCCAGGACGACCTCGAGGACGTCGAGGACGACCTCTCCGCGGCACAGGAGGAGTACGCGCGCCTCGAAGCGCAGGCCGACCAGTCCGGGGACAGCTCGTACGGGAAGGCCGTCACGACGATTCTGAACAGCGACGTCGAGGGCGTCCACGGCACGGTCGGGCAACTCGGCGGCGTCAGCGAGCAGTACGCGACCGCCTGTGAGACGGCGGCTGGCGGCCGACTGGCGAACGTGGTCGTGGACGACGACGGCACGGGCCAGCGCTGCATCGAGTACCTCAAGCAGCGCAACGCCGGCCGCGCGACGATGCTCCCCATCACGAAGATGCGCCACCGCTCGCTCCCCAGCACGCCGGAGATGCCGGGCGTGGTGGACTTCGCGTACAACCTCGTGGACTTCGACGAGCAGTACGAGCCCATCTTCTCGTACGTGCTCGGGGACACGCTCGTCGTGGAGAACATGGAGACCGCGCGCGACCTGATGGGCGACTTCCGGCTCGTGACGCTCTCGGGCGAACTCGTGGAGAAGTCCGGCGCGATGACCGGCGGGTCGCGCTCCGGCTCCCGGTACTCGTTCTCGAAGTCCGGCAAAGGCCAACTCGAACGGGTCGCCGAGCGCATCCAGCGCCTCGAGGACGAGCGCGCCGAGATTCGGGAGGACGTCCGCGAAATCGACGACCGCCTGGAGGACGCCCGGGACCGCCGGCAGGACGCTACCGACCAGGTGCGCTCGCTCCAGAACGACGTCGAAGATGCCGAGAGCGAACGCGAGGACGTCGAAGAGAGAATCGACGTCCTCGAGGCGAAAATCGAGGAGTTGCAGGGCGAGCGCGAGGACGTCGACGAGGAGATGCAGGAAATTGAGGCCGACATCTCCGCGAAGCAGGACGAGCTCGCGGCCTTAGAGGACGACATCGCGGAGTTGGAGAGCGATCTCGCGGACTCGAAGATTCCCGAGCTCACCTCGCAGAAGGAGGACATCGAGGCGGACATCGCGGACCTCGAGTCGCGCGTGGACGACCTCAACGGCGAACTGAACAGCCTCCAATTGGAGAAGGAGTACGCCGAGGACGCCGTCGAGGACCTCCACGACGACATCGAGGAGGCGCAGAACGAGAAGGCCGAACAGGAGGAACGCATCGGCGACCTCCGGGAGCAAATCGAGGCCAAAGAGGAGACGCTCGCCGAGAAGGAGGAGGCCGTCGCCGAGTTGGAGGAGGAGTTAGCGGACCTCAAGAGCGAGCGCGAGGACCTCAAGGACGACCTCAAGGAGGCGAAGTCGGCCCGCGACGAGCAGGCCAACGAGGTCGAGAAGGTCGAGAACCGCCTAGAGAGCCTTCGACGGGCGGAGTCGCGGCTCGCTGACGAAATCGACGACCTTGAAGAGGCCGTCGGCGACTACGACCCCGAGGAGATTCCGGACCTCGACGAGGTCGAGGAGAACGTCGCGCGCCTCGAACGACAGATGGAGGCGCTCGAACCGGTGAACATGAAGGCTATCGAGGAGTACGACGACGTCGAAGCCGACCTCGACGACCTCGAAGCCAAGCGCGAGACGCTCGTGGAGGAGCGCGACGGCATCCAGGACCGCATCGACCAGTACGACGAGCAGAAGAAGTCGACGTTCATGGACGCCTTCGACGCCATCAACGACCAGTTCCAGCGCATCTTCTCGCGGCTCTCCGCGGGCACGGGCGAACTCGAACTGGAGAACCCCGAGGACCCCTTCGAGGGCGGGCTGACGATGAAGGCTCAGCCCGCGGACAAGCCCGTGCAGCGCCTCGACGCGATGAGCGGCGGGGAGAAGTCGCTGACCGCGCTCGCGTTCATCTTCGGCATCCAGCGGCACAACCCCGCGCCGTTCTACGCGCTCGACGAGGTGGACGCGTTCCTCGACGCCGTCAACGCCGACCGCGTCGGCGAACTCGTCGACGAACTCGCCGGGGACGCGCAGTTCGTCGTCGTCAGCCACCGCTCGGCGATGCTGGACCGCTCCGAGCGCGCCATCGGCGTCACGATGCAGGAGGACAACCGCAGCATCGTCACGGGTATCGACCTCTCCGCGCCGGGGGCGACAGCGAATGACTAGCGCGGACGAGCGGAGCGAGTCCGCGGAAAAGGCGAGCGACGACCGGCAGGAGCCGCGAACCGACGGCGGGTCCGACGACGTCCCGCTGGACATCACGGGCCACGAGGACCGGAAGGCCGAGCGGGAGTCCAGCGACGCCGAGCCGGACGGCGGACTGACGACCGCGGACGCGCCCGGAGACGACACCGACGACACGCCCGACAGCGCCGCCGAGTTGATTGCACAGTCGCCGGCCGAACCAGAGGCGAACCCCGACGACGAGGTCGAGCCCGTGGAGTTGCTCGTGCAGCTCGCGAAGAACGGCGAAATCGAGCCGTGGGACATCGACATCGTCGCGGTGACGGACAAATTCCTCGAGGCGCTCGACGAGGCCGACCTGCGGACGTCCGGGCGCGCGCTGTTCTACGCGAGCGTCCTCCTGCGGATGAAGAGTGACGTGATGCTCGACGACGGCGACGACGAACCCGAGGAGGAGGAAGTCGAGCGGCCCCCGTGGGAGGCGCCGCCCGCGGAGGCAGACGATGACGGTCGCCCGGCCTACGACCCCGTGGACGCGCTCGAATCCGAGATGGACCGCCGGCTGGAGCGCAAGCAGGCCCGCGGCAACCCGGAGACGCTGGACGAACTCGTGCGCGACCTCCGGGAGGCCGAGCGCGGGTCGTGGTGGAAAGAATCGCGGGAGTACGACACCAGCGACTCCCCGAAGGGGTTCCGGCGCGGCGTCCAGGAGTTAGATTACCACTCCGGAGACGAGTTCCGGATGGACGACGAGCCGACCGCCGAGGAGGCGCTCGGGAACGCCCACGAGGAGGACATCGAGGCGACCATCGCGGACGTCCGGACGGTGCTGGACGAGAAGTACGGCGGCGGCCGCACGGAAGTGCTCTACGAGGAGGTCGCGGACGCCGGCGAGTCGCGCGTGCAGACGTTCCTCGCGCTCCTGTTCCTCGCGCACCGCGGCTCGGTTACGCTCGAACAGGACGACCTGTTCGGCGACCTCTGGGTCTGCGAGAACGCGGAGACGGAAGCGCCGACGCCGAACTAGAACGCGAACCAGTCGGTGACGCGGCCCGAATCGTGGAGCCGCCAGCGCTGGCGGACGGTTCCTTCTGCACCGGTTTCGACGGAGAGCGTCGCGTCGAACAGCGGCTCGACCGTCGCGAGGAGCGCGTCGTCGGCGCTCGCGGAGACGTGGAAGTGGCCCATACCGTCCACACTGCGGACGGAACTCGTGAGGAGGTGGAGGAAGCGGAACAGCCGCTCCTCGGAGACCTCGCCCGAGTGCACGGTGTCGAAGAACGGGTCGAGGCCGTCCACGCAGAGTCGGAGCTCGCTGGGGTTGTCGGCGGACTCGGCGACGCGGTCGAAGGCGTCGGTGACGGCGGTGGTGAGCGCCGCGAAGTCGGTGGGGTCGTCGACGCGCTCGTACCACTCGCCGAGCGGTGTCGGGAGGTCGCTCGTACCGGAGGACGCGGCGGCCGCCGAACGTGCGCCCGTCGCAGGCGTGGCGTCCACGACGCCGAGCGTCGAAGGGTCGGTGCGGCGCGGGCTATGACGGTCCAGCACCGTCGAGACGTCCGACGACGTCTCGAGGAAGACGTGGCGGCGGTCGAGTTCGGGAGCACCGAGCAGACGCTCGCAGGCGGCGTCGCGGCCAGCGGCGTCGCTGACGACGAGAACGTTGCAGCCGTCGCGCTTCAGCGCCGCGAGCTCGGTCGAGAATGCTTCGGCGTCCGCGTGCTCCCCCATAGTCGACCTAACAAACGCGGGAATGGTATTTACATTTTGGGTCCGCGGCCGCGAATCTTACCGCGTTACCCGCCTCAGCGCCCGGCCTCAGAGGTAGTCGCCGACGAGCGCGTCGACGCGCTCGCGGGTCTCCTCGGGGATGGCCTCGGTGGGCGTGTTGACGGTGCCGTCGAGGGCGTGCCCGCAGTCGCAGTCGCGCTCCTCGGGCAGCGTCTCGATGGCGTGCTCGACGGTGCGCTTGATGGCTTCCTCGTTGGCCGCGGCGTTCTCCAGCACCTCTTCGAGCGTGACCTCGCTGTCCGCCTTCCAGACGTCGTAGTCGGTGACGCCCGCGACGGTCGCGTAACACATCTCGGCTTCCCGCGCGAGCTTCGCCTCCGGGATGGCGGTCATGCCGACGAGGTCCCAGCCCTGGGCCTTGTAGAACTCAGACTCCGCGCGCGTCGAGTACTGCGGACCCTCGATACAGACGTACGTGCCGCCTTCTTGTGTCTCCGCGTCGGTCGCTTCCTCCGCGGACTCGTGGAGGTGTTCGACCATGTGCGGGCAGTACGGGTCCGCGAACGGCTGGTGGACGACGATGCCGTCGCCGAAGAACGTGGAGTCGCGGTGCTTCGTGCGGTCGAAAATCTGGTCCGGGACGACCAGCGTCTGCGGCGGCAGCTCCTCTTTGAGGCTGCCGACGGCGTTCGACGCGAGGATGCGTTCGACGCCGAGCTGCTTGAGCGCGTAGATGTTCGCCTTGTACGGGAGGTTCGTCGGCGAGCGCTGGTGGTCGGGGCCGTGGCGCGGCAGGAACGCGACTTCCGTCCCCGTGTCGCCGAACTCGCCGACGGTGACGGGCGCGCTCGGGTCGCCGTACGGCGTCGTCACGTCCTCCTCGCGGACGTCGTTCAGCGGGAGCGCTTCGTAGATGCCGGAACCGCCGATGAAGCCAATCATGAGACGACGTGGGCGGCGGACGCACCTAAACGAAACGATGCCGGCTCAGGCGTCGACGCGGAGCTTCCACTCCTCGGGGCCGGCCTTCACGAGCACGTCGCGGCGTACCATCTCCTCCAGCACTTCGTCGAGGCGGTCGGGCTGGGCGATTTCCATCTCGATGCGTTCGACGTCGTGGTACGACGCGAGGAGGTTCTGGATGCCCTCGCGCGTGTAGGGACCGTCGCCGTCCTTCTCCATGACGCCGGAGATGAGGTCGATCATGTCCTCGATGAAGTTCCAGGGGTAGACGACCCACGCCCACTCGTCGAGGTACTCGCCGACGTAGTCGGGGTCGTACTCGCTGGTGCCGAGCAACTGGAGGGTGGCGGTCCGAATCTCGTTGGCGTCCCGTTCGGCGACGTACTCGTGGGCGCGCTCGATGGAGCCGCCGGTGTCGGCGATGTCGTCGATGATGAGGACGTCTTTGTCCTCGACGGAGCCCTCCGGCATCGGGTACCGGACCTCGGGCTCGTCGGCCTTCTCGGCGGTGCCGACGTAGTGCTCCATCTTGAGACTCGTGAGGTCGTCGAGGCCGAGGAAGTCACAGAGACACCGGCCCGCGAACCAGCCGCCGCGGGCGAGCGCGACCACGACGTCGGGCTCGAACTCGGAGGTTTTGACGTCGTCGCTGACGTCGCGGCAGAGACCGTAGATGTACTCCCAGTTGGTGATAGTACACTTGAACTCGTCCGGGAGGTCGCTCATTACGTATTGGCCCTCGGGCACCTCGCTACTTAACGGTTTACAGGTGCGCTCGGCCGCCTGAACGTGTCAGCGAGTCAGTCAGCGAGAACGCGGGAAACGTTCAAGCCGCGCGTGGTCGAAGCGGGCCACGTGACCACGCCCTCCAACGACACGTCGACCAACCACAGTCGCCGTCGGGTCCTCCAGTCCGCGGCCGCAGTCGCGCTTGCCGGCCTCGCGGGCTGTTCGGGCGGCGACGGCGACGGAGCCACGACCGCGCCGACCCAGACGACGGCGGAGTCGACTACGACTACGCCGACGACCGTCAGCGACGCCGACCAACGCGAGAAAGCAATCGAGTTCGTGCAGACGCTGGCGGCCGGCGAGTACGAGACGGCGTTCGGGATGCTCTCCGAGAACATTCGGAGCCAGTACTCCGCCGCGCGGTTGGAGACGGACTGGACGCAGACGACCGCCGACTACGGCCGCTTCGAGGGTATCTCGGGGACGACTCGAGAGCCGACGGGCGGCTACGACGTGCTCGTCGTGCAGGCGCAGTTCGAGGCGGGCGTGCTCGGCGTGCAGTTGGCCTTCGAACAGGCGTCCATCGAGGGGCTGCAGTTCGTGCCGCTCCAGGGGGCGTACTCGCCGCCCACGTACGCCGACGAGTCCGCCTTCGAGGAGCGCGAACTGGCGCTCGACTCGCCGGCCTGCGACCTGGGTGCGACGCTGACAGTGCCGACCGACGGCGCGGACACCGGCGTCGTGCTCGTGCACGGCTCGGGACCGAACGACCGCGACGAGACCATCGGCCCGAACAAGCCGCTGAAGGACCTCGCGTGGGGGCTGGCGACCGAGGGCGTCGCCGTGCTGCGGTACGACAAGCGCACGTACGCCTGCGACGTGGCGACCGGTGACCTCGGGTTCGACGCGCTCGTCGCCGACGACGCGCTGACCGCGCTCGACCGCCTGCGCGCGGAGACGGACGTGAGCAATTCCGCGGTCGTCGGCCACAGCCTCGGCGGGTACGCCGCCCCCTACGTCGCCGAACGGGACGGCGACGCGGCCGCGTTCCTGCTCGCCGCGCCGTCGCGCCCGCTGTACGAACTCGTCCCCGACCAACTGCGCTACCTCGCCAACCTCGACGATACGGTGACCGATGCCGAACGCTCGCGCATCGAGGACGCGGAAGCGACCGCCGAACGGCTCGCGAACGGCAACTACGAGAGCGGCGGCTTCGCGTGGAGCGCGGACTTCTGGCGCGCGGTCGCGGAGTACGACCCCGTGGCGACTGCGACGTCGCTGGACGGCGAGGTGTACGCGCTACAGGGTGGCCGCGACTACCAGGTGAGTCCGACCGAGGACTTCCCCGCGTGGCAGGACGCGCTCAGCGAGTCCAACACGGCGCTGTACGACGACCTGAACCACCTGTTCGTGGCCGGCGCGGGCGACCCGAACCCGAACGAGTACTTCCGGGGCGGGAACGTCGCCGAAGCAGTCGTGACGGACCTCGCGGGCTGGCTCGGGTAGGGAAGGAAAACACGCAACACGCGGGAGCGAGAAGCCGCGTCCATGACAGCGACGCGAGCGCTCCTCGTGGACGCGTTCACCGACGAGCCGTGCGCGGGGAACGCGGCTGGCGTGGTGCCGGACGCCGACGACCTGACGGAGGGACAGATGCAGGCCATCGCCGCCGAACTCGGCGCGAGCGAGACGGCGTTCGTCCGCGAGAGCGACGACGCCGACCGCCGGATTCGGTACTTCACGCCGACGACCGAAGTGGACCTCTGCGGGCACGCGACCATCGCGAGCCACGCGCACCTGTTCGCGGACGGTGCCATCGAGGCGGGCGAGCACACGCTGGAGACGAACGTCGGCGTGCTCGACGTCGACGTCGAGGACGACGGCACGGTGTGGATGACGCAGAACCCACCCGAAATCCGGGAAGTGGACGTGACCTACGAGCGTGTCGCGGCTGCGACGGGGCTGGACGAGGAGTCGCTCCGGGGCGCCAGCGACGACCTGCCGCTGGCGGTGGCCTCGACGGGACTGCCGTTCCTCGTCGCGCCCGTGACGTACCTCTCGGACCTGGGCGACGCGAGTCCGGACTTCGACGCAATCGAGGCGCTCGCCGACGAGGTGGGCGCGGCTGGCGTGTACGCGTTCTCGTTCGACGCACTGGCCAGCGCGTCGACGCTCCACGGGCGTGCGTGGGTGCCGGGCGTGGGCATCGACGAGGACCCCGTGACGGGGACGGCCAGCGGCGCGACGGGCGCGTACCTCGAGCACTACGCGGCGTTCGGCGGCGACGTCGCGGAGGAGATGGTCTTCGAGCAGGGGCACTTCGTCGACCGGCCGGGCCGCGTCCGGGTGCGCGTGCAGGACGGCGGCGCGCCGAAAGTCGGCGGAACGGCCGTCGAGACGCTCGACGGCGACCTACAGGTGCCGCCGGCCGAGACCGACGACATCCTCGAAGCCTAGTCCTTGGAGTTCGGCGCGTCGCCGAATTCGAACGCGTCGTCCTCCTTGAGTTTACGGAGTTCCCGGTTCACCGACTGGAGGTCGTTCTGCATGTCCGCGAGCCGGTCGTCGAGCACGCTGACGATGTCGCTTTTGACGTGCTGAGTGTCGAAGGTGTCCGAGAGCGCGTCCTCGTTGGCGGCGGTGAACGTCTTGTACAGCGACCACGCCTTCCCGAAGCGGTAGACGAGCAGGCCCGCGACGGCGAGCGCGATGCCGGGCGCGGCGGCCGACAGCGCTTGCCCCGTCGCCGAGGAGTCCGCCGAGAGGATGTCCCACGCTTCGAGCCCGCCGAGCGCGACGCCGCCGCCGACCAGCGCGAGGCCAACGACCGCGAACGCGGACGTGAACAGGAAGTACTTGCCAGCGTGAACGGCTGCGCGTTTCGCGTCCATGCCCGAGTGGTGACGAGCCGCCGGCTAAAATCCTCCGCTGGCGGTTGCGAGGCGAGCGCAGTCGGCGGCGACCACGCCTCGAACGGACAATCAGTACTCGGAACCGAGTTTGCAATTATTGCGCGTGAGCCGTTCGCAACCTTCTTATGAGCCGTTCCGGTGTATCTACCTGTCAATGGCTGTTCGATGGCTGGAAGACGTACGGGCCGACGACATCGACAGTGTCGGCGGCAAGGGCGCGTCGCTCGGCGAACTCACGGACGCCGGGCTCCCCGTCCCCCCGGGGTTCGTCGTGACCGCGGGGACGTACCGCACGTTCATCGAGGACGCGAACATCGACGACGAACTGTTCGACGCCGTCGAAGTCGACCCCGAGGACTCCAGCGCGCTCGCCGACGCCGAAGCGGCCGCGAAAGACCTCATCCTCAACACCGAACTCCCGGAGCACATCCGAGAGGACATCCTGTCGTCGTACGACGACTTGGACGACGGACAGGCGTCGGTCGCGGTGCGGTCGTCGGCGACCGCCGAGGACCTCCCGGACGCGAGTTTCGCGGGCCAGCAGGAGACGTTCCTCAACATCACCCGCGAGGACCTCATCGACCGCGTGAAGCGCTGCTGGGCGTCGCTGTTCACGCAGCGCGCCATCTACTACCGCGAGGAGCAGGGCTTCGACCACCGCAAGGTCGACATCGCGGTTGTCGTCCAGAAGATGGTCGACGCGGAGAAGTCCGGCGTGATGTTCACGAGTCACCCCTCGACGGGCGCTCACGAGGCCATCATCGAGGCCGCGTGGGGGCTCGGCGAGGCAGTCGTCTCCGGCTCCGTCTCCCCGGACAACTACCACGTCGACCGCGACACGAACACCGTCGAGGAGGTCTCGGTCGCCGACAAGAAGGTGATGTGCGTCCGCGACCCCGACACCGGCGAGACCGTCGAGCGCGAGGTCCCCGCGGAGAAGCGCGAGCAGCGCGTGCTCTCCGACGAGGAGATTCTGGACCTCGTCACCATCGGCGAGCGCGTCGAGGAGCACTACGGCGAACCACAGGACGTCGAGTGGGCGATGACTGACGGCGACATCTACATGCTGCAGTCCCGCCCCATCACGACCATCGACGAGGACACCGAGATGACTGAAAACGGCGAAACCGGCGAGGAACTCGTGAACGGCCTCGGCGCGAGCCCCGGCATCGCCTCGGGCCCGGCTCGCGTCGTCACCAAGCTCGACCAGCTCGACAAGGTCGGCGAGGGCGACATCATCGTCACCGAGATGACGACCCCGGACATGGTGCCCGCGATGAAGCGCGGCGCTGGCATCGTCACCGACGAGGGTGGCATGACCAGCCACGCCGCCATCGTCTCCCGCGAATTGGGCTGTCCCGCGGTCGTCGGCGCGACGAACGCCACGGACGTGCTCCACGACGACCAGATTATCACGCTCGACGGCGACCGCGGCACCATCACCGAGGGCCGCACCGAGGAGGAGTCCGAGCGCAAGCCCATCGAGGAAGCGCGCCCGACGACCCCCGTGAAGCCGATGACCGCGACCGAAGTGAAGGTCAACGTCTCGATCCCCGAGGCCGCCGAGCGCGCCGCCGCGACGGGGGCCGACGGCGTCGGCCTGCTCCGCACGGAGCACATGATTCTCTCCACGAACAAGACGCCCGAGCGCTACATTGAGGACCACGGCGAGGACGCCTACGTGGACGAACTCGTCTCCGGCGTGCGCACGGTCGCCGAGGAGTTCTACCCGCGCCCCGTCCGCGTCCGCACGCTCGACGCGCCGACCGACGAGTTCCGGCAACTGGAGGGCGGCAGCGACGAACCCCACGAGCACAACCCGATGCTGGGCTACCGCGGCATCCGCCGCAGCCTCGACCGCCCCGAGGTGTTCAAGTACGAGCTGGAGGCGTTCAAGGAACTGTACGAGATGGGCTACGACAACGTCGAAATCATGTTCCCGCTCGTGAACGACGCCGACGACGTCCGCCAGGCCCGCGAACTCATGACCGAGGTCGGCCTCGACACCGAGAAGCGCACCTGGGGGGCAATGATCGAGACGCCCGCGGCCGCACTCTCCGTCGAGGAACTCGCCGCCGAGGGCATCGACTTCGCCTCGTTCGGCACGAACGACCTCACGCAGTACACGCTCGCCGTCGACCGGAACAACGGCAACGTCGCCGACCGCTTCGACGAACTCCACCCCGCCGTCCTGGACCTCATCGAGGGCGCCATCGAGACGTGCCGCGAGCACGACGTCGCCACCAGCATCTGCGGGCAGGCCGGCTCGAAGCCCGAGATGGTGAATTTCCTCGTGGAGACCGGCATCTCCTCGATTTCCGCGAACATCGACGCCGTCCGGGACGTCCAACACGAGGTCAAGCGCGTCGAACAGCGCCTCATCCTCGACTCCGTCCGGGACTAGCCGCTCGTCCCACCCCGACTTCCGCTCCTCCGGTCCGCTCGGCGACACGACAGACGTTTTCACCGCCGAGTTCGTATCCCGGGGTATGCTCGCGTATCACGCCGTCTTCCTGCTGTTGGTCGCCGGTTCGACCGGCTTCTTCGTCGCGCTCGCCGCGCTGAACGTCCAGCACGCCGACCGGACCGTCCGCGAGCGCACCGAGTGGCTGGCCGACACCGTCGGCGTCGACGACCCCGAACGCCTGCTGGACTACCACCGGCTGACGACCGCCGCCAGCCAGCTGCAGAGCGTCGTCGTGCTCGGCGTCGTCCTGCTCGTGCTCTACACCGGCCTGTTCGGGGACGCCGTCGCGGCTGCCTACGACGTCATCGGGAACGACCTGCTCGCGGGCGTCGCGGTGTTCGTCGGGGCCGCGCTCGCGTTCCAACTGCTGCGCGTGCCCTTCGACGCCTTCGAGACGTTCGCCGTCGAGGACGCGTTCGACTTCAACGAGCAGTCTCCCACACTCTTCGTCCGCGACAAGCTCGTCAGCACCGCGTTCACCGTCGTGCTCGTCGCCGCGCTCGGCGCGGCCGTGCTGTTCGTCGTGGACGCGTTCCCGGAGTGGTGGTGGCTCGCCGCCACCGGCGTCGTCGGCGTCTTCCTGCTCGCCACCCAGATTATCGTGCCGCGCGTGTTCCTCCCGCTGTTCTACGACTTCGAGCCCGTCGAAGATTCGAGCCTCCGCGACGCCGTCGACGACGTCTTCGAGCGCGCGGGCTTCACCTGCGACGACGTCTACGTGATGAACGCAAGTTCGCGCTCGGGCCACTCGAACGCCTTCTTCACGGGGTTCGGCGCGACCAAGCGCGTCGTCCTCTTCGACACGCTCGTCGACCAGCTCGACGAGACCGAACTCCAGAGCGTGCTCGCGCACGAACTCGCGCACTGGAAGAAGGGCCACATCTGGCAAGGGATGGCCGCCAGCGTCGTGCAGGCCGGCATCCTCCTGTTCGTCGCGCAGTTCCTCGTGGAGTCGTCGTGGCTGTACGCGATGTTCGGCGCACCCGAGGTGCCCGCTGCGGGCCTGCTGCTCGCGGCGCTGTGGGTCGAACCCGTGAGCCAGTTCGCCAGCCCGCTCTCGAACCGGCTCTGGCTCGCGAACGAGCGCGAGGCCGACGCGTTCGCCGTGGACGTGATGGACGGCGGCCAGCCGCTCGCGGGCGCGCTCGCCGCGCTCACCAGCGAGAACCTCGGCAACCCCTTCCCGCACCCGCTGTACGAGACGTACCACTACCAGCACCCGCCCGTCCCCGAGCGCATCCGCTACCTCACGGAAGACTGACCCGAGAGCGGAACCGCTAAATCGCTCCTTCGACTGGCAGACAGTATGCCACGCGCGGAGCCGACGCCCACCCCGCAGGACTTCGAGCGCGTGCTCTCCTCGATGTGTACGGAGCCCCACCCGGCCGCCCGCGACGCCGCGGTGGCGTTCCTCGCCGACAACCCCGGCGACCCCGCCACCTACCCCGCCGTCGCGGCCCTCGAAACGGAAGCGGTCGACGCGCTCGGCGAGGTCGTCGGACTCGACGACCCGCACGGCTACGTCGGCTCCGGCGGCACCGAGGCGAACATCCAGGCAGTTCGTGCCGCTCGCAACCTCGCCGACAGCGACGTGAACGTCGTCGCGCCCGAGAGCGCGCACTTCAGTTTCCAGAAGGCCGCCGACGTGCTCGACGTCGAACTCCGGCTCGTGCCCACGGACGACGACCACCGCGCGGACGTGGACAGCGTCGTCGACCTCGCGGACGACGACACCGCGCTCGTCGTCGGCGTCGCCGGCACGACCGAGTACGGCCGCGTCGACCCGATTCCCGCGCTCGCTGACGTCGCCGCCGACGTGGACGCTCGTCTCCACGTCGACGCCGCGTGGGGCGGGTTCGTCCTCCCGTTCACCGACCACGAGTGGAGTTTCGCGGACGCGCCCGTCGACACGATGACCATCGACCCCCACAAGATGGGGCAGGCGCCGATTCCCGCCGGCGGCTTCCTCGCGCGGGACGCCGAGACGCTGGACGCGCTCGCCATCGACACTCCCTACCTCGAATCCGACACGCAGCCGACGCTCGGCGGTACGCGCTCGGGCGCCGGCGTCGCCGGCACCCACGCCGCCCTCGACGCGCTCTGGCCGGACGGCTACCGCGACCAGTACGAGCGCTCGCAGGCCAACGCCGACTACCTCGCCGCGGAACTCGACGCGCGCGGCTACGACGTCGTCGACCCCGTGCTCCCGCTGGTCGCTGCCAACCTCCCGGACGCCGAGTTCGAGGCGCTCCGCGACGAGGGCTGGCGCATCTCCCGCACGGGCACCGGCGAGCTCCGCGTCGTCTGCATGCCCCACGTCACCCGCGAGATGCTCGACGACTTCCTCGCGGCGCTGTCCGGTGTCGGTAACGTTTAATCCCGCGACAGTCCACCACATAGACAGTGCTCTCGTCCGTTCTGCTCGCGCTCTCCATCGACCTCAGCGCCGTCGAGGGAGCGGTCCGTGCCGCGACGGGCTGGCCGGGACTCGGCATCATCTTCGTCTACTCGTTCCTCATCGCGTTCGTCCTCCCGCTGCCCAGCGAAGTCGTATTGTGTCCCGCCGGCTACGTCTGCGGGAGCGCCGCGACGCTCGGCCTCGGCCTCCCTGGTCCCGCACTCGTCGCGGTCGTCGTCGTCGTCAGCGGCGTCGGGAAGTCCCTCGGCAGCGTCATCGCGCTCTCGGTCGGCCACGGCGCCAGCCACTCCAGCGTCGTCGTACGCGCGCTCCGCCGGCTCGGTTTCGATCCCGTCGAGTGGTCGAAGACTCGCATGGTCGAACTCGTTCAGACGTACGGCTACTACGGGATGGCCGTGGGGCTCAGCGTCCCGTTCTTCCCGGACACCATCTCGCTGTACGCGTTCTCCGTCATCGAGAAGGACTACCGGCGGTTCGCGCTCGCGACGTTCGCCGGCAGCGTCGGCCGCCTCGCGATTACTATCGCGCTCATCGAGGGCGTGCTGTTCGTCGCGTGACGACGAAACCGGAACGTCGAGACGCAACCAGCGGGCTTTAGGCCCGCGCCGGGAGAACGAGAAACCATGACCTACGAGGACTTCCCGACCGACGAGCAGACGGTGGTCACTGCGGGGTTACCGTACGCCAACGGCGACCTCCACATCGGCCACCTGCGTAGCTACGTGAACGCCGACGCGTTCACGCGCGGCCTCCGGAAACTCGGCCAGGACGCCATCTACGTCTCCGGGAGCGACATGCACGGCACCCCCATCGCCGTCAACGCCGCCGAAGAAGGCGTCAGCCCCGAGGAGTTCGCGCTCCGTCACCACGAACAGTACGAACAGACGTTCCCGAAATTCAACGTCGACTTCGACCAGTACGGCCACACCCACGACGAGACCAACACCGAGCTCACGAAGGAGTTCGTCCGCAAGTGGGAGGAGAACGGCCACGTCCACGAGAAGGAGATCAACGTCGCCTACGACCCCGAAGCCGACCAGTGGCTCCCGGACCGCTACGTCGAGGGTACGTGCCCGTACTGCGGCGAGCACGCCCGCGGCGACGAGTGCGACGAGGGCTGCCAGCGGCATCTCGAACCCGGCGAAATCGAGGACCCCGTCTCCACGCTCACCGGCAACCCCGCGGAGTACCGCGTGCGCGACCACAAGTTCCTCCGAC
Organism: Halobacterium sp. KA-4; assembly: GCF_021028995.1. Taxonomy (GTDB): domain Archaea; phylum Halobacteriota; class Halobacteria; order Halobacteriales; family Halobacteriaceae; genus Halobacterium. The sequence goes on from NZ_JAJJZG010000001.1 coordinate 201,304, forward strand.
TCTCGGACGTGCAGGAGCACCTCCAGGGGTTCATCAACCGACTCGAGGGCACGAGCAACGCCCAGAATCAGCCCCGCGAGTGGATCGAGGGCGAACTGGAGGACTTCTGCATCACGCGGGACATGGACTGGGGCATCGACTACCCGGGTGAGGGCTCCGAGGACCTCGTGCTGTACGTCTGGGTGGACGCCCCCATCGAGTACGTCTCCACCACCAAGCAGTACAGCGAGCGCACGGGCGACTTCGACTGGGAGCCCGTCTGGAAGGACGGCGACGGCCACATCGTCCACATCATCGGCCGCGACATCATCCAGCACCACACCGTCTACTGGCCGGCGATGCTGGAGGCCGCCGACTACGCCGAGCCGCGCGCGGTCTGCGCGACCGGGTTCGTGAACATCGACGGCAAGGGCCTCTCAACGTCGAAGAACCGCGCCATCTGGGCCGAGGAGTACCTCGACGAAGGGGTCCACCCGGACCTACTGCGGTACTACATGGCGACCGCCAGCGGGTTCGAGCGCGACGTGAACTTCTCGTGGGACCGGTTCGCCGAGCGCGTGAACAGCGAACTCGCGGACGTCGTCGGGAACTTCGTCTATCGCGCGCTGCTGTTCGCGACCCGGAACTTCGACGGGACGCCGGACGCGGACGTCTCCGCGGACGTCGAGACCGAAATCGCGGACGCGATGGACGACTACGAGGACGCGCTCAACGACTACGACCTCAAGTCCGCTGGGGAACGCGCGGTCGCGCTCGCTCGCTACGGCAACGAGTACATCCAGCGCAACGAGCCCTGGAAGCTCGACGACGAGGAGGCCGCGCCGGTCATCCGCGACTGCGTACAGCTCGTGAAGGCCGTCGCGGTCCTGCTGCAGCCGTTCGTCCCCGAGAAGGCCGACGAAATCTGGGCGCAAATCGAGGAGGACAATTCCGTGGCGGACGCGACCATCGGCGACTGCCTGCAGGCACCGCCCGCGGCGTTCGGCGAGCCCGAGGAGCTGTTCACGAAGGTCGAGGACGAGCGCGTCGAGGAACTCGACGAGAAGCTCCAGGAGAAAATCGAAGCCGCTAGTAGCGACGAGGAAGAGAGCGAGGACGTGAGCGAAGCATCCGAGACCGAGCTCGAACCGCTCGCCGACGAGCGCGTCAGTTTCGAGGACTTCCAAGCCCTCGACCTGCGCGTCGGCGAAATCGAGGCTGCGGAAGGCATCGAGGGTGCCGACGACCTCGCGCGCCTCGAAGTCGACATCGGCCACGAGGTCCGTCAGATCGTCGCGGGCATCAAGCAGCTCCACGACCTCGACGAACTGCCGGGCAAGCGCGTCGTCATCGTCGCGAACCTCGAGAAGGCCGAGCTGTTCGGCGTCGAGTCCAACGGCATGATTCTCGCCGCCGGCGAGGACGCCGACCTCCTCACCACGCACGAGGACAGCGAACCGGGCACGAAGATAAAATAGGGCTTGCAGGCGGCGAACGGAGTCCGGTGCGCGCTACCGCCGTTCCGATTCCGAGCGCACCGGCCTGCGGTCAGGTCACGCGCTGGGTTGGTCCCAGCTTCCTACTTGAACCTACGCAGAGAGTAGCGATTCTACTGACCGAGATACCGACGCGCTAGCATCCGCGAGCCGAGCGGTCTGAAAGACCGAGGCGAGCGGTTCACCGCGCGAACGGTGTGAGCGCGGGCCGACGACTGAGGGACGGAACGGACCGAAAGAGGAGTGCTTTTTCCGCAAGTTTTTGCAAGCGACGGCGCGCTACGCGCGCCGAGCGCTGGAAAAAGTGCGTTCTAGAGATCCTCGACGATGTCGCCGAGTTTCTCGACGTCCATGGCTTCCATAGTCTGCATGTCGATACCGTAGCATTCGGCGGCGATGGAGGCTTGGAGGGCGGCTTCGCGGTCGGGGGCGTCGAAGAGGAGGAGGACGTCGCGCTCCCCGAGGAGAACGTAGGCGTCCCGGAGGTCGCAGTCCTGGGCTTCGAGGTCGGCGCGGACGTCGCCCCAGATAGCAGCGAGTTCTTGGGCGTTCTGGAACTGGCCGGTCTCGACGTTGGCGATGGCGGCGTACGTCGGCATACGCGGGGGTTGGGTCGGCCGCCGAAAAGTCGCTGTGGCCGGGCTGTAACTCGGCGGCGAGTTAATCACGTACGTTTTTGCGTGGCGGCGTCGTAGCCGCGGCGTATGAGAAACGCGAAAATCGTCTGTACGCTGGGACCGGCGACAGACGACGAGTCGTCGATACGGTCGCTGGTGGAGGCGGGGATGTCGGTCGCGCGCATCAACGCGAGCCACGGCAACCTCGACGACCGCCGCGACCTGATTGGGACGGCGCGGCGGGTCGACGAGCTGACCGAGAAACCAGTCGCGGTCATGCTAGACACGAAGGGACCGGAGGTCCGGACGGCCGAGACCGACGAACCAATTCACATCGAGACTGGGGGACTGGTGGACTTCGTGCCGGGCGGCGAGACAACCGGCGAGACCATCGGCCTCTCGACGAGCGTCGCGGCGGCCGAACCCGGGGACCGCGTGCTGCTGGACGACGGCCGCATCGAGACCGTCGTGGAGGACGTCGAGGGCGACGTCGTCACCGCACGCGTGGAGTCCGGCGGCGAACTCGGCAGCCGGAAAGGCGTGAACGTCCCGGGCGTCGACCTCGACCTCGACGTGGTCACGGAGAAGGACCGCCGCGACCTCAAACTCGCGGCCGAGGAGGAAGTTGACTACGTCGCGGCGAGCTTCGTGCGGGACGCCGACGACGTCCTCGAAGTCGAGCGCGTGCTCGAATCGTTCGGCGCCGACGTCCCCGTGGTCGCGAAAATCGAGCGCGCGGGTGCAGTCGACAACCTCGACAGCATCGTGGAAGCCGCCGACGGCGTGATGGTCGCGCGCGGCGACCTCGGCGTGGAGTGCCCGATGGAGGACGTGCCGATGATTCAGAAGCGCATCATCAGGAAGTGCCGGGACGCCGGCGTCCCCGTCATCACGGCGACGGAGATGCTGGACTCGATGGTGCACGCGCGCCGGCCGACGCGCGCCGAGGCCAGCGACGTCGCGAACGCCGTCCTCGACGGCACGGACGCCGTGATGCTCTCCGCCGAGACTGCGGTCGGCGACAACCCGACGCGCGTCGTGGAGACGATGGACCGCATCGTGCGCGAAGTCGAATCCAGCGGCGAGTACGCCGAACTGCAGGAGCAACGCGTCCCGACCGCGGACGGCACGGCGAAGACCGACGCACTCGCGCGGTCGGCGCGCTACCTCGCCCGCGACATCGACGCGAGCGCGGTCGTCGTCGCCTCCGAATCCGGCTACACCGCGCGGAAGGCTGCGAAGTTCCGCCCACGCGTCCCGGTCGTCTGTGCGACGCCCTCCCACCGCGTGCGCCGCGAACTCGCGCTCAACTGGGGCGTCCACGCCGAGTATGCCGCAGTCGCGGAAGGCGACGCGACGACGGTCGTCGAGCACGCGGTCCAGTCGGCGGTCGACTCGGGCATCGTCGACAGCGGCGACACCGTGGTCGTCCTCGTCGGCATGATGACCGACCTCGAAGGCGCGAGCACGACGAACACGCTGAAAGTCCACGTCGCCGCGGAGACGCTGACGGTCGGGCAGTCCGTCGTGAAGGGGCGCGTCACCGCGCCCGTCGCGGTGCTCGATGACGGCGACCTGTCCAATGTCCCCGAGCGCGCGGTGGTCGTGCTCGGCCCGGACTTCGACGACGAGTTCCACGGCGACCTCTCGAAGATTGAGGGCATCGTGAGCGCCCAGTCCGGGATGACCGGCTACCCCGCGATGGTCGCGCGCGAACTCGACGTGCCGATGGTCGGGGACGCCGACCTCGACGACATCGCGGACGGCGACACCGTCACCGTGGACGGCGAACGCGGCGTCGTCTACGCCGGCGAGTCCTGAACCCACCGAACCCGCGAGTTTTTCCACGTCGACGGAGTAGAGACGAGCATGTCAGAGAACGACGAGCGCGCGTGGCGCTACGAGGTCGACGAAGTCGGCCCCGACGCCGAACCCGACGTGCGAGCCATCGAACCCGGGTCGCCGAACCCGGAGAACGTCGCGTTCTTCCTGCTCGGCGTCGCCGCCATGGTCGGCGTGCTCGCGCTCCTGCTGTTCTGAGAGGACGACCTCTTTCGGATTAGCCACGCGGCTCACGCATCGCTTCGCTCGCGGCTCCCGGTGGTCGCCGCTCGTCGTCCTGTGCCCTCCCTGCGGTCGGGCACACGCTCCGCGTTCGCGCTAACGTGGCCTCGCTGCGCTCGGCCACGCGGGTAAACGGTTTTCCCGCCGCGCGCCTAACTCCCGGGTATGGCCGAACTGTTCGGACAGTCGCTGTCGTTCCTGCTCGTCCTCGCCGGGACGGCGCTGTGCATCATGGAGGCGCTCGCGCCGGGTGCACACCTCATCGTCCTCGGCGTCGCGCTCCTGGCCGCCGGCCTCATCGGGCTGTTCGTGCCGGCGGCAGCGACGCCGTTCGTGCTCGCGGGCCTCGTGCTCGGCATCGGGCTTATTTCGCTCTACCTGTACCGCAACTACGACATCTACCAGGGGACGGGGCGCGGCCAGACGCTGGATTCGGAGGACCTCCGCGGGAAGCGCGGCTACGTCCTCGAAGAGGTGACACCGCGCTCGGGTCGCGTGAAACTCGAATCCGGCGGGTTCAACCCGACGTACGGCGCGCGCAGCATCTCGGGCACCATCGAGGAGGACACGGAAGTCGTGGTCGTCGACCCCGGCGGCGGCAACATCCTCACCGTGGAAGCCGTCGACGGGGCTGACGACATCGACCGGGAACTCGACCGGGACCGCGGCGACGCCGACAGCGCCTGATTCTACGGGGCGGCGGTCGCTCGCGGCGCGAAGCGTACCAACACTTATTGTCCGCTCGCCGAACGTTCACACATGGAATTGACCCCGCTACAGACGGGCGGCGCAGTGATACCAGCAGTCGGACTGCTGTTGTTGCTGCTGTTGGCCGTCGTCGTCTACGAGACCGTCGAAATCGTGGACGCCTACGAGAAGAAAGCGCTCACGGTGTTCGGGGAGTACCGCGGCCTCCTCGAACCCGGTATCAACATCGTGCCGCCGTTCGTCGCGCGCACGTACCCCTTCGACATGCGCACGCAGACCATCGACGTGCCCCGGCAGGAAGCCATCACCCGCGACAACTCGCCGGTGACCGCCGACGCCGTCGTGTACATTCGCGTGCGGGACGCCAAGCGGGCGTTCCTCGAAGTCGACCACTACAAGACCGCCGTCTCGAACCTCGCGCAGACGACGCTGCGCGCGGTCTTGGGCGACATGGAACTGGACGACACGCTGAACAAGCGCCAGGAAATCAACGCGCGCATCCGCACGGAACTGGACGAACCCACCGACGAGTGGGGGATTCGCGTCGAGAGCGTGGAGGTCCGGGAAGTCAACCCCTCCCAGGAGGTCCAGAAGGCGATGGAGCAACAGACCAGCGCCGAGCGTCGCCGCCGCGCGATGATTCTCGAAGCGCAGGGGGAGCGGCAGTCCGCCATCGAGAACGCGCAGGGTGACAAGCAGTCGAACATCATCCGCGCACAGGGGGAGAAGCAGTCCCAGATTCTCGAGGCGCAGGGTGACGCCATCTCCACCGTCCTCCGCGCGAAGTCCGCGGAGTCGATGGGCGAGCGCGCCATCATCGAGAAGGGCATGGAGACGCTGGAGGGCATCGGCGACGGCGAGTCGAACACCTTCATCCTCCCGCAGGAAGTCACCAGCCTCGTCGGCCGGTACGGCAAGCACCTCGCCGGCAGCGACGTCGCCGGCGGCGGCACCGAACTCGATAGCCTCGAATTCGACGCCGAGACCCGCGAACTCATCGGCCTCGACAACATCGACGAGATTCTCAACCAGATTAGCGAGGAAGCCGACATCGACCCCGAGAAGCTCGAAGAGCAGGCCGAGGCCGTCCAGCGTGGCGAGGATTCCGGTCTGACGTCGACCGACGAGGTCATCGAGGAGATGGACCAGGAACTCGACACGGGCGACAGCGCGCCCGGCGGCAGCGGTGACGACGAGAAGGACGCGTAACGCGTCCGCGCTGGCGTGCTATCCGGTACCGAACGTTTTTCTCGGGTGACCGCTTACGACCACGTAGATGGGCATCGACGAGGACAAGCGCTCGACGCTCCGCCGGTTCGCCGCCGTGGGCGCAGCGAGCCCGCTGACGCGACTCGCCGGCGGTGACGACGACGGCGAGGGCGGCGACAGCGACGTCCGTGACGCCATCACGGGTTACGTGACGGCGACGCCGGGCGCGCACTTCTCGAAGCTCCGGGACGACCTCCAACTGGGGACCGGAGAGACCCAACACCACCTCCGGCGGCTGCTGGAGGAGGCCGCCGTCGAGAGCGAGCGCGACGGCGACTACAAGCGCTTCTTCCCCGCAGAGCGGTTCTCACCGTTCGAGAAGCGCGCGCTCGGCTACCTCCGCCGGGAGACGCCGCGCGGGATGGTCGTCGAACTCCTCCGGAATCCGGACGCGACTGCCAGCGACCTCGCGGAGTCGCTGGACGTGTCGCCGGCGACGGTGAGCAAGTACGCCGCGCAACTGGAGGACGCGGGCGTGCTCTCGCGGGCGGACGGCTACGCCGTCAAGCGCCCGGAGACCCTCATCACGCTACTCGTGCGGTACGCCGACTCCTTCGACGCGAACGCCGCCGAGTTCGCCGGCGAGGCCGCCGACCTTCTCTCCTACGAACCCTGACTGCGAGCCGAATCGTGTGCTCGTATCCCGACCCGTAGCGACGGCTCCGTAGCAGAAAACGAGTGCAGCCCGAGTGGGACTGCGACAGACACTGGATTCCCGGCAGAGCCGAGGAGAACGCGAATCCCGCGCGGGTGGATGACGAGTCCGCGCGGGCCGAACCGTCAGACGGCGGTCAGGCCTCGACCTTCCACGTCGTCGAGGAGGAGTACCCCCAGCGCTCGACGTCGATGTCGAACTCGCCAGCCTCGATGGCGGGCATGTTGGCACCGACCTCCTTCGCGGAGAGGTCGAGTTCGTCGCCGATGAGCCGCGACTTGAAGTACGTGCGGTCGTCGGCGTGGTCGCGGAGGTAGTCGAGGATGCGACGCTGCTTCGGGGTGAGTGCCTGACTCGCCGCGGCTGTCGCGCTCATACCAGTACAGTGGCACGGCCACCCCAAGAGGGGTTTGGTACGTGTGGTAAATCGGCCGCTGTCTTGCGGTTTTGGTGTGCTCGGTGCCGGGGGTGGTGGCCCCGAGCGGGCGTATTGGTAGGCGCGGTTAACGCCGGGTGGCGCGCCCCGAGGCAGAAAGTTCTTACCCGGTCACGGCCGAATTCTCGGATAATGACAGCGTCGCGCGTCGAAGTGAGCGTCGTCCTCCCCGCCTACAACGAGGCCGACACCATCGAGCGAACGGTGCGGACGACGCTCTCGACGCTCGACGCCTTCCTCCCAGCGGGCAGCTACCAGGTCATCGTCGCGGAGGACGGCTGCGAGGACGAGACGCCCGAAATCGCCTCGCGGCTCGCCGCAGAAGACGACCGCGTCCGCCACTTCCACAGCGACGAACGGCTGGGCCGCGGTGGCGCGCTGAACGCTGCGTTCCGAGCGGCCAACGGGGACACGCTGGCGTACTTCGACACGGACCTCGCGACAGACATGCGCCACCTCGAAGAACTAATCGAGAGCGTGCGCTCCGGGGACGCGGACGTCGCGACGGGGTCGCGGTGGATTCCCGGCGAGCAGGCCGACCGCCCCGCCAAGCGCGGCATCCCCTCGCGGGGGTTCAACCTCGCCGTGCGGACGCTGCTGGGCTCGGACCTGCGCGACCACCAGTGCGGGTTCAAGGCGTTCAGCCGCGAGGCCTTCGAGAGCCTCGTCGACGAGGTCGAGGACGAGCACTGGTTCTGGGACACGGAGATGCTGGTGCGCGCCCAGCGCCGCGGGTTCACGGTCGCGGAGTTCCCCGTCGACTGGACGCCGAAGGGCGACTCGAAAGTCGACCTGGTGCGGGACGTCTTCGGGATGGGCAGCCAGATTCTGCGCTGCTTCTGGGAATTCAACGTGAGTCCGTACGCGAACCGCCGCACGGGCACCGTCGTCGGCGTGCTGCTCTCGGTGCTGGCGTTCGCGCTGATGTTCGTCTACATCGACGTCGGCGCATTCGTGGACGCCGTACAGGACGCGGACCCCGCGCTGGTCGCGGCGGGTGCGGCCGTCTACCTGACGTCGTGGCCGCTGCGTGGCCTGCGCTACCGCGACATCCTCGCGGAGTTGGGCTACCGCGAGAACACGTGGTTCCTGATGGGTGCGGTGTTCATCAGTCAAACCGGGAACCTCGTGATACCCGCACGTGCTGGTGACGCCATCCGCGCGTACGTCGTGAAAGCGCGGCGCAACATCCCGTACACGACGGGGTTCGCATCGCTGACCGTCGAGCGCGTCTTCGACCTGCTCACCATCACAGTGCTCGCCGGCGGCGTGCTCGTCACGCTCACCGCGTTCGCACCCGACACAGTCGCCGAACTCGCAGCGACCGCCGCAGGCGAAGGGCTCGGTGGACAGGAATCACAGGCCGTTCGGCAGGCCGTCGTCGTCGCCTCGGTCGTTGGCGTGCTCGCGGTCGCTGCGGTCGTCGTCATCGTCTGGTCGGCGCGCTCGGACACCAACTACGTCCGGCAGGTCGTCGAGTGGGCGAGCGACGACTCCTACACGGAGATGGTGGCGAGCGTCTTCGAGCAGTTCGTCGGCGACATCCAGCGGGTCGCTGCGGACGGCCGCGCGTTCGCGCGCATCGGCGCGACGAGCGTGCTCATCTGGACTATCGACGTCGCCACCGCACTGCTCGTCTTCCTCGCGTTCGGGCTCGACGTGGCGCTCGTGAGCCTGCTCGCGGTCGGCTTCTTCGCCGTCAGCGTCGGCAACCTCGCGAAAGTCATCCCGGGGCCGCCCGGTGGCATCGGCATCTACGAGGCGGCGTTCGCGGCCATCGTCTCGACGCTGCTGCCCGTCTCGTTCGGCCTCGCGCTCGGCGTCGCCATCGTCGACCACATCGTGAAGAACGTCGTGACGGTCGCGGGCGGTGCGGCGTCGATGACGTGGCTGAATGTCTCGCTGACGGAAGCCGTCGAGGGCGACGAGGCGGACCTCTCCACGGACGCCGCCGCCGTCGAGGAGTAGTCAGTAGTAGTCGGTGACGAACGGCCCGAGCGCGCCAGCGACCGCCGTTCGGAGCGCTTCAGTTCTGTTCGTGATACCACCGGTCAGCACGCCCGCCGCGCCCTGGTTCTCCGCGACACCCGAGGTGTCCAGCAGGTCGTCCATCACGGGGCCGAGTTCCGCGCCGTCGCGGAGCCGCGCGGCCACGTCGTCCGGGAGGCGCATCCGCGGCCCACCGCCGGTTTCGACGCGCTTGCCGTCCGTGGCGGCAGCCCACATAATGAGAAAGAGGTCGCCATCGCGTTCTGCCACTCCTCCTTCGAGTCCGACGCCGAGGTCGTACTCGCCAGCGTCGAGCGCGCGCTCCGCGCGGTTCCGCGCGCCCTCGATAGTCTCGTCGTCGCCCCACGGCTGCTCGGGGACGCCGCTGGCGACGCTGACCGATTCGACTGTCGCGTCCGGGAGCGCGGCCGCGACCGCGTCGCGCTTCACCGGGTTCCCGGAGCCGACTGCGATTCGCATACCGGGAAGCCGAGGGCCCGCGCCTTAGTCGCCGCGGATTCGCGCGGCGAGTGTTTCGAGGCCGTCGAGCAGTCGGGGACTCGGTTGGTTGAGGAGGTTGTCGTCGATAACGTGGATGTCCGCGTCGAACTCCCACCCCCGTCCCGCGAAGTCCGGGTCGACGCTGTCACCCTTCCCGCAGACGTGGACGACCGCGTGCTCTGGGTCGGCGGCTTCGACCGCGCTCGCTTCGACCTCGCGGGAGCGCTCACCGGCGTCCACGAACGGGTAGCGGCCGCCCGCGGCTTCCACGACGTCGGGTACCCAGTTCCCGGCAGCCATCGGCGGGTCCGACCACTCCTCGCAGTAGACGACCGGGCCGTTTTCTGGTGCGGTTTCCCGGATTCCTCGGACGCGCTCGCGGCTCTTGGCTTCCAATTCGATTCCTGCGTCGGGGAGGCCGACGGCGTCACCGATTTCCGCGAACGACGAGAGGACGTCGTCGAGCGTCGCTGGCTCGACGTGGTGGACGTCGAAGCCGCGGTCGCGGAGGTCGTCCCGGACGCCGCGCTGGAGGGCGTCGCTAGTGAGAACGATATCCGGGTCGAGGTCGGCCACCGTCTCGAAGTCGGGGTTCAGCCAGCCGCCGACGACAGGGGCGTCGATATCTCTGGAGTGTGCGGTGACGCCGACGAGCCGGTCGCTGCCGCCGAGGGCGGCGACAGTGGCTGTGGCGCTCGGTGCGAGCGAGACGACGCGCATGCCCGTGGGTTCGTTCCCCGTGGTAAAAACCGACGCGGTCGGGTCTCCCCTCGTCGGAATAGCGCAACGGTTAAGTGTGTTTTGTCCCAACCGATTGGCTACGACTCACCCGGGTTTTCCGGTGATTTCACGCTAATGACAGATGCACGCATGCGCTCCCGAGAGCAGGAGCGCACGGACGAAGAAGAGACGACGGACGGCTGCCCGGAGTGTGGCGGTCTCGTCGTCCAGGACGAAGAGCACGGCGAGTCGGTCTGCGCCGACTGCGGCCTCGTGGTCGAGGAGGACGGCATCGACCGCGGGCCCGAGTGGCGCGCGTTCGACTCCAAAGAGAAAGACGAGAAATCCCGCGTCGGCGCCCCCACCACGAACACGATGCACGACAAGGGGCTGTCGACGAACATCGACTGGCGCGACAAGGACGCGTACGGCAACTCGCTGTCCTCGAACCAGCGCCAGAAGATGCAGCGGCTGCGCAAGTGGAACGAGCGCTTCCGCACCCGCGACGCCAAAGAGCGCAACCTCAAGCAGGCGCTCGGCGAAATCGACCGCATGGCCTCCGCGCTCGGCCTCCCGGACAACGTCCGCGAGACCGCCTCGGTCATCTACCGCCGCGCACTCGAGGACGACCTGCTGCCCGGCCGCTCCATCGAGGGCGTCGCGACCTCCTGCGTGTACGCCGCCGCCCGACAGGCCGGCGTTCCGCGCAGCCTCGACGAGATTGCGGACGTCTCCCGCGTCGAGAAGTCCGAAATCGCGCGCACGTACCGCTACGTCGTCCGCGAGCTCGGCCTGGAAGTCGCGCCCGCCGACCCCGAGAGCTACGTCCCGCGGTTCGCGTCCTCGCTGGAACTCTCCGACGAGTCCGCCCACCGCGCCCGCGAACTCCTCAAGACCGCGAAGGACAAGGGCGTCCACTCCGGGAAGAGCCCGGTCGGCCTCGCCGCGGCCGCGGTGTACGCCGCCGCGCTGCTGACCAACGAGAAGACCACGCAGGCGAAGGTCTCGGAGGTCGCTGACATCTCCGAGGTCACCATCCGCAACCGCTACCACGAGCTGCTCGAAGCCGAAGACACGATTCCGGTCTGAGCGTTCCGAACGCGACGCCGCTTTTCCGCGTGTTCCTCGCTCGACAGCCGGCGGCTTCGCCAGCTAATCAACCGGTGTCGGGTGGGCCGAAAGCCCCGGCGGGCTCGCGTTTACGTGGTCGTCTCGCTGGCCGCTATCCCGAGCGAAGCGAGGGATATGCCAGCGAGCGACCGCGAGCCCGCCGGGGCTTTCGAGGAGGTAGAGGCGTGAAGGAGTTCGTCGAAGAAAGACGGCGAATCTCGCCCAGGACTCCGAAACCGTATTGCGGGCGGCCCGCACAGGACACCCCATGGACTTCGAGGAGTTCGTGTTGGCGGCACCCGTCTCCGACCTCGGGGACGAGCCGGCCGCCCGCGAGCACGCCGACGCCGTCGAGTTCCGGATGGACCTCGCCGACGACCCGTTGCCGGGGCTCGACGACTACGACGGCGAGCTCCCGATTATCGCGACGAATCGCGCCGAGTGGGAGGGCGGCGAGGCGGGCGAGGACGGCCGCATCGACGCGCTCGCGGAGGCCGCGCGCACCGACTGCGTGGACGCCATCGACGTCGAACTCGCGGCGCTCACGGAGGAGGACGGCGACGGCGTCGAGGCGCTGGCGGCCGCGCGCGCCGAGGACACCGCGGCCATCGTTTCCGTGCACGACTTCGAGGAGACGCCCGAGATGGGCGTGCTCGCAGAGTTGCTGGGCGAAGCGTGCTCGCTGGGGGACGTCGGGAAGCTCGCAGTCACCGCCGAGGACAACGGGGACGCGCTGGACCTGCTGCGCGTCACCCACGAGTTCAGCGCGGTGGACGCGCCCGTCGCCACGATGGCGATGGGGGAGGCAGGCCGGCACACGCGTGCGGTCGCGCCGCTGTACGGCTCCCGCATCGGGTACGCGCCCGCCGACCCCGAGAACGCGACCGCACCCGGCCAGTACGACGCCGCGACGCTGCGCACGCTCGTGGACAACCTCCAGTAGTCGCCGTTCGGTGGCTTTAGGAGCGCGCGGCCCCGAGTCCCGGTAACTGTGGTCAATCGACGCGGCGTCATCGCGGCGGTACTCGGTTTCGTCTACCCCGGCCTCGGACACGTCTACCTGCGGCGCTGGGTGCGCGCCGTCTCGTGGTTCGTGCTCGCGCTCGTGACGGCCGCGCTGGTCGTCCCCGAGTCGGCGTACCAGGCGTTCCAGACCGACGGCTTCGCGGGCCTCGTGGAGGCCAGCGAGAGCTTCGGGCTGGAAGTGACGCTCAGTCTGCTGGTGATTCGCGTGTTGAACGTCGTCGACGCGTACCTCGTCGCGGTGCGGGACACGGCGAACGAGGTCGCCGAGCGCGTGCCGACGCCCGGCGGGGCCGACGCGGACGCCGCTGGCGAACCGGCCGAATGTCCGGAGTGCGGCAAAGAACTCGACAGCGACCTCGACTTCTGTCCGTGGTGTACGACGCGCTTCGACACCGCGACCGACGACGCCGAATCCGCGTAGCGGCCGACGGCTCCTTACTGTTCGATGATGCGCTCGTCGATGGCTTCGCCGAAGTGGCGACCGCCCTCTTCGAGGTAGGCCAGAATCTCGTCGTCCTCGTCGAGGTCCGTGACGGCGGTTCGGCCCTCGCGCGTGGAGACTTTGATGGTCTCGGCGTTCTGGAGCAGCGTCTCGATGCGGTCGCCGGACTCCGTCTCGGCTTCGACGCGGAACATCGGGCGCTTCTCGATTTTCGCGCGGCCGACCACCGCGGTCCGCGTGTGGCCCTCGCGGTCGACGACCTGCACTTCGTCGCCACTGGAGAGTTCCGCGAGGTACTTCGTGCCGCCATCCGGCGTCCGGACGTAGGCGTGGACGGCCCCCGCGTTCACACGGAACGGGCGGGACGCGACGTACGGCGACTCGGCGGTCTCGGCGTGCACGAAGAACAGCCCGCGGGACATCGACCCGACGAGCATCCCCTCGTCGTCCTCCATGAGGGTGCCCGTGTCGACGCAGACGCGGTCCGCGCTCCCGGCTTCCTCGATTTCCGTGACGGTGACCCACGCGAGGTCGAGGCGCTCGCGCTCGGCGGCGTCCCGTGCCTGCACGGTGCGGCGAATCTCGTCCGGGTCGTCGCTGTCCAGTAGCACGGCGTCGGCGCCGATGTCCAGCGTCTCGAAGGCGGTTTCGGCTTCTGCCGCGGACTCGACGCCCGCGACGAGCGTGGTCTCGTCACCGATGCGCGCGATGAGGTTCTCCAGCGGGATGATGGTCCAGTCCTCGCCGACGACGATGGTGTGTTCGGCGTCCTGAGCGGCTTCCTCGGCGAACGCCTCGTAGCGCTCGTCGAGGATGCGGACGTAGGCGGCGTCGGCGTTGCCGCGGCGAATCGTGGAGAGGTCCGCGCTCCCCGAGAAGTCCTCCGGCAGGTCGACGGTACCGTCGCCCTCGCCGTCCTTCCCGACGACGTACGCGTCGGGCTCGGCGGGCTCCTCGCTGTCGGCCTCCTCGATGACGTCGCCGTCGTCCGTGCGGAACGCCGCGACGTTCACCGAGCCGAGTTCGCGGACGCGCTCGACGTCCTCGTCGTCGACGAGCACCCAGTCGACGCCGGCCTCCAAGCCGGTCGTGATGCGTCGCTTGCGCGTCTCCCAGTCACCGACAGTGTCGTCGGCCTTCAGCCAGACGGACCGTGTCATTAGGCAGATGGAGACGTGGTGCGGCCTTGAACGTACCGGAGCAACGCGTACTTGCTGGCGGCGCGTGTGCCGGGATGACACGATTTATACTGCTGAACTACCGAGGGCGTGGTATGGCAACGAGTGGACAGGGCCGCATCATGGGCGAGCGTGTGCCGTTCGCGCTCGACGCCGCCGAGTCCCTCAGTTGGGACCTCGGCTCCGAGCTCGTCGACCGGAAACCCGAGTGCGCGCACCTCGAACGCGCGGGCGGCGGCTCGCTGACCGCGTTCGAGGCGACCGACCACACGGTCGTCGTGCGGGTGCGGACGGCCGTCGGCCGCGAGAAGTTCTACGGGCTGGCCGCCACGGAGTTCCGGAGCGCGCTCGACACGCTCCCGGGCGCGTGGGAACTCGCGTACGCCGACGTCTGAGAAGAGAAAACGACGGCCGACCGGTCAGGCTTCGATGGGGAGGCCGGCCTCGCGGAGCGCTTCGTCGGGCGTGGCGTCCTCGTGGACCACGGCGGCGATGGCGGCCGTCATCGCGCCGGGGTCGTCGTGCTGGAAGACAGTGCGACCAGTCGAGACGCCCGCAGCGCCGGCGTCGATCGCGTCGCGGATGTCCTGGAGGGTCTCGCGGTCGCCGTCGGGGCTGCCGCCGGCGATGATGACCGGTTTGCTCGTGGACTCGACGACGCGCTCGAAGCTCTCGCGGCTCCCGGAGTAGGCGGTCTTCACGACGTCCGCGCCGAGTTCCTCGGCGAGTCGGACGGCGTGGCCGAGGCTCTCGGCGTCGTGTTCGTCGACGCCCGGGCCGCGGGCGTACGCCATCGCGAGCACGGGCATCCCGAGGTCCTGGGCGTCGTCGACGACTTCCGCGAGCTGCGTAATCTGGTCGGGTTCGTGGTCACTGCCGACGTTGATGTGGAAGGAGACGGCGTCGGCGCCCGCGCGGACGGCTTCCTCGACGGTGCCGGTGAAGCGCTTGTCGTTGGAGTCCGGCCCGATAGACGTAGAGGCGTTGAGGTGGACGATGTAGCCGGCGTCGTTCTTGTTCCCGTGGACGCGGGGGGCGATGCCTTTCTGCGTGAGCACGGCGTCAGCGCCGTTGCTCGTGACGGCGTCGATGGTGGATTCGATGTCGACGAGGCCGTCTACCGCGCCGAGTGTGATTCCGTGGTCCATCGGGATGGTGACGAATCGGCCATCCCGGCCGATGCGGTCGAGTCGCGCTGTCTTCCCTGGTGTCATTGGTAGTGAGTAGCAAACGGTCGGCTATTTGCGTTCCGGTTCGGGCAGACCCTTCCGCGCCCCCGCCTTCAATTCCGCGGCGAGCGCTTCGAGGCGGTCGGCGACCTCCTCGGTCGGCAGGTCGTTCTCCACGCCGTCGGCGATGATGTCGACGTACGCGCTCCCGACGATGACGCCGTCGGCACCGCTCGCGACGACCTCGCGGGCCTGCTCGCCCGACGAGATGCCGAACCCGACGGCCTTCGGGACGTTGGCGTCCTGCAGGCGTTCGAGCGCCTCGGGCGTGTTCTCGCTGACCTCGTCGCGTGCGCCGGTCGTGCCGAGTCGCCCCTGCACGTAGACGAACCCGGTGGTGCGGTCGAGCATGGACTCGAGGCGCTCGGGCGTCGTCGTGGGCGCGACGATGAATATCAGGTCGAGGCCGTGCTCGCGGCACGCTTCGTACATCGGTTCGGACTCGTTCACCGGGAGGTCCGGCACGACGAACCCGGAGATTCCCGCGTCCGCCGCTGCCGCCACGAACTCCTCGGGACCTGCCTCGTCACCATACTGGTAAATCAGATTGTAGTACGTCATGCAGACGATGGGCACGTCAACGTCGAGGTCGCGCACGAGGTCGAGGTAGGCCTCCGGGGTCATCCCGGCCTCTAGCGCGCGCTTGATGGCGTTCTGAATCGTGGTGCCTTCAGCGACCGGTTCGGAGAACGGGAGGCCGAGTTCGACGACGTCGGTGCCGCCGTCGACGAGTGCTTCGACGTACTCCTTCGTGGCGTCCGCGCTCGGGTCGCCCGCGGCGACGTAGGAGACGAGCGCGGGGCCGTCGTCGAACGCGGCGCGAATCTCGCTGCGGGTCACTCCTCGAACACCTCCATCGTGGGCGCGCCGGCGATGTCGCGCGCGGCGGACTCCTCGATGACCGTGTCGAGGTCCTTGTCGCCCCGACCAGAGACGTTCACGACGACCGGGCCGTCACCCTCGTACTCCTCGAGGTAGGCGACGGCGTGACTCGATTCGAGCGCCGGGATGATGCCCTCCTCGCGGGAGAGGCGATGGAACGCTTCGAGTGCGGCGTCGTCGTCGACGTTCACGGGCTCGACGCGGCCCTCGTCCACGAGGTACGCCAGTTCCGGGCCGACGCCCGCGTAGTCGAGGCCCGCGCTCACGGAGTGGGACTCGACGATTTGGCCCTCCTCCGTCTGGAGGAGTTTCGTGCGCGCGCCGTGGAGCACGCCCTCAGTCCCCGTCGAGAGGCTCGCGGAGTTCGGCGCGTACCCTTCCGCTTTGTCCACGCCGAGGCTGGAGCCGCCCGCTTCGACGGCGAGCAGGTCCACGTCCGGCGCGGGCTCCTGGGACCCCTCCGGTGCCCCGGCCAGCCGGGCGCTGCCGACAAACGAGGCGAACGCGCCCATCGTGTTCGACCCGCCGCCCGCGCACGCGACGACGGCTTCAGGGAGTTGGCCGAGCTGGTCCCGAGACTGCTCGCGCATCTCCTCGCTGATGACCGACTGGAAGTCCCGGACCATCGCCGGGAACGGGTGCGGTCCCACCACGGAACCGATGACGTAGTGGGTGTCCTCGACGTTCGTCGCCCAGTCGCGCATCGTCTCGTTGATGGCTTCTTTGAGGGTTCCGGAGCCGACGTCGACGGGGTTGACCTCGGCGTCGTGGATGCGCATCCGGAAGACGTTCGGGCGCTGGCGGTTGACGTCCGTGCGGCCCATGTAAATCTCGCAGGGCATGTCGAGGTACGCACACGCCATCGCGGTCGCGGTGCCGTGCTGGCCCGCGCCGGTCTCGGCGACGATGCGCTCTTTGCCCATGTACTTCGCGAGCAACACCTGCCCGAGTGCGTTGTTGAGTTTGTGCGCGCCGCCGTGCAGGAGGTCCTCGCGCTTGAGGTAGACGTCGAAGCCGTAGCGCTCCGAGAGGTTCTCGGCGTGCGAGAGGGGCGTCGGCCGCCCGCCGAACTCACGGATGCGCTGGCGGAAGTCGTCCACGAAGCCGTCCTCGTTGTCGAGGACGTAGCGCTCGTAGGCGTCCGCGAGTTCCTCGACCGCCGGCATCAGGACCTCGGGGACGTACTGGCCGCCGTACTCCCCGAACTTCCCGGCCCGCGTCTCCGACTGTGCGCCCGTCGTTCGCTTGGATTCCTCGCTCATGCGTTCACTAGCGTCTCTGTGTTCTCGGTTACGTCGCCGTCCATGATGGCGCTTCCGACGAGCAGGCCGTCGGCGCCCGCCTCGCGCATCCGCCGGACGTCCGCGGGCGAACTCACGCCGCTCTCCGCAATCAGCGTCACGTCCTCGGGGGCGTGGGGCGCGACCGTCTCGAACGTCGAGAGGTCGACCTCTAGTTTCGCGAGGTCGCGGTTGTTCACGCCGATAATGTCCGCGCCCGCTGCGACTGCGCGGTCGAGTTCGTCGCGGTCGTGGACCTCCACGAGCACCTGGAAGCCGCGCTCGCGGGCCGCCGCCAGCATCGGTTCGAGGTCGTCGCCGAGGAAGCGCGCGATGAGCAGGACGACGTCGGCTTCGACGGCGTCCAGTTGCGCCTCCCGCAGCAGGAAGTCCTTCCGGAGCACGGGCACGTCGACGGCGTCCCGAATCGCGCGCAGGTTCTCGGGGCTGCCGCCGAAGTGCTCGGGTTCGGTGAGCACGGAGAGGGCGGCCGCGCCGCCGGCGACCATCTGCTCGGCGAGGTCGACGGGGTCGTCGTGGCGCTCGCCCTCCGTGGTGGGGCTGGTCGGTTTCACTTCCGCAATCGTGGGCACGCGCCCGTCCGCCTCGGCGGCCGCGAACGCGTCCGGGAGCGACCGCGGGGACACCGACACCCGCCCGCCGTCCGGTTCGCGCTCGCGGGCCGCGTCCAGGATGGACTGCACCGCCGGCGCGAGCCCGTCACTCTCGTCCATTATTGTGCATTAATGCACTAGTTTGTACATAAGTCTTGCGTCAGTGCGCACGTCGAATCTGCCCGACTCACCGGTGGGCGAACGTACAAGGCCGTGTCGCCCGTGGACGCACACATGGCTGCGGCCGGTATCTACGCACGCGAGTCGTCGTATCTCGACAAAGCCGTCCAACTCGGCGTCGCGGGCGACTGCGTCATCAGCGTCTCCTTCCCCGAGAGCGCGCCCGCGGACGCCGACCCCGAGCACCCGCTGCTCGACCGCGTCGAGGCGTACTTCGAGGGGAGCGAGGACGACTTCGACGACGTCGAGGTCGGCCTGACCGTCCCGACGAAACACCGCGAAGTCCTCGAAGCCGTCCGGAACATCCCGTACGGCGAGCGCGTCACAGTCAAGCGCGTGCTCTCGATGGTTCCCGACACGGACCACGAGGACAACGACGCCCGCGAGACCGCGCGCGCCGCGCTCGCGAGCAATCCCGTCCCGCTGTTCGTCCCCGACCACCGCGTCCGCGACGGCCCGAGCGGCGCGCCGCCCGAGGTCGCGGACCGGCTCCGCGCGCTCGAATCCTGACTACCGCGCGTGCGCCGCGAACTCCGCGGCGTTCACGACGTAGTGCGCGACGAACACCGCGAGCAGGCTGCCGGTGAGGACGTAGGCGGCAGCGAGCGCGAACCCCAGTAGCGTCGTGACGACGACGCCAGTCGCGCCCTGCGCAGTGTGCGCCGTCCCGAACGCGACGCTGGATGCGGCCGCGAGCACCCACGGAGATACACCGAACCCCGTCGCGAACGCGCCGACGAGAATCCCGCGGAACAACAGTTCCTCGAAGCCCGCGACGACGGGCAGTGCGACGCAGAACAGAATCAGCCAGCCACCGCGCGACTCGGGCGTCAGCGTCTCCCGGAGTTCCTCGTCGTAGCCTAGCCTGGCCGAGTCGAGCACGTGCATCGCGGCCTCGTTCCCGAGCGCGAGCACGAGCCCCGCGGCAACGCCGATTGCGACGAGGTCGGCGGAGACGGCGACGCCGAGTGCGTCGAGAGGAATCCGCGTGAGCCACACCGCGACCACGAGCAGCGCGCCGACGACCGCCTGCGAGAGCGTCGTCTGCAGCAGCAACTCGCCGGCCGTGAAGTCCTCGGTTCCCTCGCCGACGACGCCCGCGGACGCTCGCGTGAGCGCGACGAGTCCAGCGGTCACCAGCAGCGCGAACGCCGCGAACGCGAACCAGTACGCCATCACGTCGGCGCACGCGGGACGCGCGTAGAAAAGTGGCGGTCAGCAGTGGTCGCGGAGGCGGTAACGGAGAGCACCAAGAACACCCATCGCGAGCGAACGGAGTGAGCGAGCGGGCCAACGAACCCCCGAAAGGGGGTGAGGCCGGCTTTTTAGCGTAGCTTTTTGCCAGCGAGTGGGGGCGCGTTAGCGCCCGAACGAGTGCAGCAAAAAGGTACTATTGCGGACTCGGCGAGCCGCTCGTCGTACCGGACTCCGTCTGGCCTTCGAGGGCCTTGCCGGTGATGGACTTCAGACGGTCGACCAGCGAGTCCTTCTCGGGTTCGCCGACGAGCGCAACGTCGAGGACTTCGCTGATGTGCGAGACCGGGATGATCTCGATCTGGTCCTTGTACTCGTCCTCGATCATCACGTCCTGTTCGTTCGCCTTCGGGATGATGACGCGCTTGCAGCCCGCCTTCGCGGCGGCCTCGATTTTGTGCGTGACGCCACCGACCGGCAGCACGTCCCCGCGGACGGAGAGGCTGCCGGTCATCGCGAGGTCCTGCGCGATGGGGATGTCCTCCAGCGCGCTGATGACCGCGGTCGCGACGGTGATGGAGGCGGAGTCGCCGTCGACGCCGCCCTCGCCAGCCTGGACGAACTGGATGTGCACGTCCTTCTCGGACATGTTCTCGTCGCTGAACTTCTTGATGATGGCGGAGACGTTCTCGACTGCCTCCTCTGCCATCTCCTTGAGCTGGCCGGTCGCGTAGATGCGACCCTCCTCCTGGCTCTGCGCGGGCGTGATTTCCGCCATCACGGGCAGCATGATGCCGGAGTCGCCGCCCATGACCGCGAGGCCGTTCACGCGGCCGACGGCCTCCTCCTGGGAGGTGCCGAGCTCGTAGTCCTTGCGGCGCTCGATGTAGTTGTCCACGAACTGCTGTTCGATGGACCGCGAGCGCTTCTTCGCCTGGAGCACGTCGTCGCGCGTGGTGAGTTCGTGGTCCTTCGAACTCGCGATGTCGCCGGCGACCCGCACGAGCCCACCGAGGTCACGCAGTTCGAGCGTGAGGTGGTCCTTGCGACCGGCGCGGCGCTTCGCTTCGAGGATAATCTCCCGGACTGCGTCGTCGTCGAAGTGCGGGAGCTGGCCGTCGCGTTCGACCTCCTGAGCGACGAAGCGCGCGAACTTCCGGCGCATCTCCGGGGTGTCCTCGATGGTGTCGTCCATGTACACCTCGTACCCGTACCCGCGAACGCGGGAACGGAGCGCGGGGTGCATGTTCTCCATCGCGTCCATGTTCCCGGACGCGACCATGATGAAGTCACACGGGACGGGTTCGGTCTGGACCATCGCACCGGAGCTGCGTTCGGACTGCCCGGTGATGGAGAACTCGCCCTCCTGAATCGCCGTCATCAGCTTCTGCTGGCTGCGGACGTCGAGCGTGTTGATTTCGTCGATGAACAGCACGCCCTTGTGCGCCTTCTGGATGGCGCCGGCCTCGACGCGCTCGTGGCTCGGCGTCCCCATGCCGCCGGACTGGAACGGGTCGTGGCGGACGTCGCCGAGCAGCGCGCCGGCGTGGGCACCGGTCGCGTCCTCGAACGGCGCGGTCTGGCTGTCGGCGTTGTTGATGAGGAGCTTGGGCACCATCGCGTCGCCGCCGCGGTCGGTGTAGCGGAACGCCAGATAGATGACGCCGGCCGCGAGCACGCCCAGCAGCGGCTGGTGGGCGATGAGGAGCGCGTACCCCACGACGAGCAGGATGATGATCCACATGAGGAACGACCGCATCTGGTTGCGTTTGCGGGCTTCCTCCTGATGGGCTTCGACAATCTGTTCGCCCTTCCCGGCGGGGACGGTCCGAACCTTCGGCTCGTTGGAGTCGTCCGGGTTGTTGTAGACGAGAACGTCCTGTAGACTCTCCTTCGGGAGGAGGTGGCTCATCGCCTTCGCGAGCATCGACTTCCCCGTCCCCGGGGAGCCGATCATCATCACGTGGCGGTGCTGTTTGGCCGCGCGCAGGATGATGTCGCGGGCCTCGGACTGGCCGATGACCTGGTCGACCAGCCGTTCGGGCACCTCGATGGCCGAGGTGTCCGGGATTTCGAGGCCGCCAAGCAGGTCGTCCTCGGCGTTGTCCTCGTTGATAGAGACGTCGCCTTCCACGCCGACCTCGCTGCCGAGGTCCTCGAGGTCGTCGAGGGGTTCGGCAGGCTCGGGCGTCGACTCCTCGCCCTCTTCGGGGGCGTCGGGGGCGTCGACGTCGGGGTCCTCGTGGTGGGGCTCGTCTTCGGTCGATTCGTTGCTCATAGAAGTGGTTTCGACACGTGAAACCAAGGACGGGCGACTGATATACTTTCTCCCTCGAAAGAACGCGTAACCGGCCGTATTCCCCGGTTTCGAGCCTTCAGGCGCCCGAACAGGATTTCGCCGACCGGCACTAGCGGGGCCGAACCGTCGGTTGCGGCGAACTCGCCATTCTTATAGGCGCTGACGGGGTGTTTCGAGGTGAGGAAATGACCCGCGGGTTCTACATCGGTCGCTTCCAGCCGTACCACAACGGCCACCACCGCGTCGTCGAGCAGATTGCCACCGAGGTCGACGAACTCGTCGTCGGCATCGGGAGCGCCGGCGACTCCCACACCACGCGGAACCCGTTCACCGCGGGCGAGCGCATCATGATGATTACGAAGTCCCTCGTGGACTTCGACCTCGTGACGTACGCGGTCCCCATCGAGGACCTCGACCGGAACGCGGTCTGGGTGAGCCACGTCCAGTCGATGAGTCCGAACTTCGACGTGGCGTACTCGAACAACCCGCTCGTCATCCGGCTGTTCGACGAGGCCGGCATCGAAGTCCGGCAGTCCCCGATGTTCGAGCGCGACGTACTCGAAGGCACCGAGATTCGCCGCCGGATGGCGGAGGGCGGCGACTGGCGCGAACTCGTCCCGAAGCCGGTCGCTGACGTCATCGACGAAATCGACGGCATCGACCGCATTCGGAAGGTCAGCGACACGGACGCGGGCGACAGCCCCGCCGAGTAGTTTTCAACGACGGCGCCGTAACCGCG
This sequence comes from Halobacterium sp. KA-4, assembly GCF_021028995.1. Lineage (GTDB taxonomy): Archaea > Halobacteriota > Halobacteria > Halobacteriales > Halobacteriaceae > Halobacterium. The sequence goes on from NZ_JAJJZG010000001.1 coordinate 223,911, forward strand.
ACGTATGATAACGCTGAGTTCCGACTTCGGCTCGCCGTACCCGGCGGCGATGAAGGGTGTCGTCCTCCAGTCGACGGACGCGCGCCTCGTCGACGTCGCACACGACTTTCCGCGGCAGAACGTGCGCGCGACGGCGTTCTGGCTGCGCGAGGTGCTGCCCTACTTCCCGCCGGCAGTCCACCTGGTCGTCGTCGACCCGGGCGTCGGCACGGACCGGGAGGCCGTGGCCGTCCGCGCGGGCCGCCACGCCATCGTCGCGCCGGACAACGGCGTCGCGATTCCCGCGACGCGACGGCTCGACGAGGACGTAGAGGTGTTCGAAATCGCGGTCGAGGACCCCGCGAGTTCGACGTTTCACGGTCGGGACGTGTTCGCACCCGCTGCCGCGGACGTCCACGAGCGCGGCGTCGAGGCGTTCGACGACTACCCCGGATACGAGCGCCTCGACGACTACGAGACAGTCGCGTTCCCCGACCCGGACCTCACGGGCGACGTGCTCCGCGGCGAGGTACTCGTCGTGGACGGCTTCGGGAACGCCATCACGAACCTCCCGGGGCGCGTCGTCACCGACCGAATCAGTGGCTCGGTGCGCGTGAACCGCGACCGCGTGCGCGTCGAGCCCTCCTACGCGCACGTCGAACCCGGCGAGCGCGTCGTGACGGTCGGCAGCCACGGGAACGTCGAACTCGCCGTGAACCGCGGGCGCGGCGACGATGCGTTCGGCGTCGAACCCGGCAGCCCCGTGGAGCTCTCCCTGTAGGGTGGGCACCGTCACACCGAAATACCCGGCCGGCAACCTACGCGTATGCTCGAACTGGAGCACGGGTTCCGGATTGTGGACCTGCACGCGCGGCTCCACGCCGGCCCGGGGCGCCCAGTCCGGGGCCGCACCATCGACGGCGAGGACCTCGAACGCGAGATGCACCAGGCCGGGGTCGTCCGCTCGGTCGTCTTCCCCGGACCACGCAAGGGCGAACAGGGCTACCTCCGCGCGAACAACGCGGTCGCCCGGCAGGCCGTCCAGCGCCCGTTCATCGCGTTCGCGCGCATCGACGGCCCGCGCGACCCCGGCGACGGCGCGACCTCCCGCCTGAAGAACCTCCGGTCGAATCGGTCGGACTGGCAGACCTCCCCCGAGGACGTCGAGCAGTACGCCTACGACGACCGCTTCCACGGCTTCAAACTCGACCCGACCCGCGACGGCCTCCCCGAACCCGACGTCCTCGACGTGCTCGACGACGTCGGCCTCCCGGTGCTCGTCCACGGCGGCGAGGGCTTCCCGCCGAGCGCGCTCGAAGCCACGCTGCTCGACCGCGAGTTTCCCGTCGTGCTCGCGCACTTCGGCGGCCACCCGCTCGACCGCGACTTGATGCACGAAGCCGTCTCGCTGCTCGGCTCCTACGAGGACCTCTACCTGGACACCGCAGCAGTTCGCTACCGCGAACTCCTCGAACACGCCATCGTCGAACACCCCGACCGCGTCGTCTTCGGGAGCGGCGCGCCCGACACCCACCCGAACGTCGCGGTCATGGAGATTCTCACCCTCGACGTCACCGAGGACGCGATGCGGAAGGTGCTCGGGAAGAACCCGGTCCGTGTCGTCCCGGGTCTCGACCGGGAGTGACAGGGCTCGCAAATACTTCGCTGGCCGGCCCGACACTAGATTTATGCCAGTCGTTCGTGTAGGACGATTGAACTATGTCCGACGGCGAGTTGACTGACTTCCTCATCCTGCGCGAACTGGACGAACCGATTACCGAAGCGGAACTCGCGGCGGCCGGCGAGCAGTCCGGAGACGCGCTCGAAGCGCTCCGGGACGAAGGCGTCGGCATCAGGTGGGTCGACTCGGAAGTGATGACGAACGAAGCGGGCGACGTCACGGGCACGTTCTGCCACTACCAGGCCGAAGACGAGGCGGCCGTCCGGGAGCACGGCGAGCGCGCCGGCCTCCCGGTCACGCGGGTCGACCGACGTGGGGACCCACTCGACGGCGAGTAATCAGTAACGGCGGCGAGGACCGCGAACAGGTCGCCGCTCAGCAGTCGTGGCGGACCATCGTGCGGTCCATGCGCGCGGAGACGCCGTTGGGGTTGCGCCGGGGGGTGCGGTCCGCCATCCGCGCGGACATCCCGTCCTGGCTGCCCGTCCAGACGTTCGGGACGACGGCGCTGCCGGCGGCCGCCCACTCCGTGAGTTTCGCGTCGCCGCGGAGCACGTCGCCACCGACCGAGAACGCGTCCCCGACCGCGTACTTCACGATGCGGGCGGCGATGCGCGCACCGAACCCGTAGTTCTTCACGAGCCGGTACGCCAGCGAGCGGTACTTCAACCCCCACGCGGTCTCCTCGGCGTCCTCCGGGAGCCGGTGGCGGATGTCGTCTTTCTCCTCGCGGAGCACGACCGCGTCCGCGCCCCAGACGACCTCGCGGTCCATACCCGCGAGCCGGTGGGCGGCGTCCCGCGCGGCCCCGGTCTGGAGGTACTCGTCGAACCCGTCGAGGGCGTCGATGGCGTCGCGGATGAACGCGACGTTCCCGCCGTCGAAGTACGTGACGTGACGGCCCGCGACGGTCGCGGTTTCGACGGATTCGGTGGTGACGCCGCCCTCGACGCGGTGGTGGACGGGGCCGGTGACCGCGTCGGCGCCGCCGTCGAGCGCGTCCTCGACGGCCTCCACCCAGCCCTCCCGAATCTGGGAGTCCTGGCCGACGAACGCGACGACATCGCCGTCTGCGGCGGCGATACCGGCGTTCCGGGAGGCGTTGAGGTTCCGCTCGGAGACTTCCAGCAAGAGGTCGGCTGCGTCGTGGTCGCGCACCATCCCGGACGTGCCGTCCACGGATGGGCCGTTGACGACCACGACCTCGGCGTCGGGTGCGTGGGCCGCGAGCGCGTCCAGCGACGCAGCGAGCACGTCGCGGCCGTTGAGGGTGGGCACCACTACCGAGAGGTCCATAGCGTACACGAGTCTGCGCGGTGGTAAAAACGTCCCGGGTCGAAACACGCCGAAATCGTCCGCGAGCTCACACGAACCGCCGGTTTCGTCAGACGCTCGTGTGCCAGTAGGAGACCGACGCGAGCGAGCGGCCGACCGGCGTCTCGCCGATGGCCGTGTCCGCGCGCCGAATCGGGCCGGCAATCCAGTCCGGGACTTTGCGGTAGAACCCGTACGGGACGACGAAGTCGTGTTCGTCCCGCACGAGGTCCAGACCGGCTTCGTCGACGAGCCCGCGGACCTCGCTGTCGCCGTACAGCCGCGACCCCATCGGGAGCAGCCAGTTGTACAGCGAGCGCGTGCTGAACCGATTGAACGTGTCGAAGAACACGGTGTCTTTGGAGACGCGAGCCATCTCCGTGAGGAACTTCGCCGGCGTGTCCGCAAGGTGGAAGAATCGCATCGCGAACACGGTGTCGAAGTGGTCGTCCGGGAACGGGAGTCGGCCGGCGTCGCCGCGCATGAAGTCGATGGTGTCGGTGACGTCCGCGCGCTGGGCCTTCTCGCGGCCCTTCTGGAGCATCGGCCCGGAGATGTCCAGCCCCGTGATGTCCGCGCCGCGCTCGGCGAGCATCACGGTGAAGCGGCCGGTACCACACGCGATTTCGAGGACCCGCTGGTCCTCGACCGGCCCCACCGCGTTGAGGACGGCCTGTTTCTCCCGTCGGTCGATGAGCCGGCCGCCACGGGAGAATCGCTTCTCGTCGTACTCCTCCGCGACCTCCGTGGCCTGGTACCACTCCTGTCCCTTCACGCTTCTCGATTGCACTTCGGAGACGGGTGGTTAAAACCGTACTGGAAAACACGCGACGAACACCGGTACCACGACGTGAACGCGCGCCGCCCCGAGAGAACGACCCCAGGTGGCCCCGCTCGCAGCGCCATTATACGATATAAGGTGTATAGTCCCACGGGTAGACAACCTTTACCTCCCTCAGTATGTGAGGGATTTCCATGAGCACGTCCGCCACGGAACACGGGTCACTCATTCAGGACGACGAAGAATTCCGCGAGCGCCTCCGCGAGCTCCCGCCGAGCGCGAAACTCGTCGCGAAGGTCCTCGAAATCGACGCGCCGCTCTCGCAGGGCCAGCTCGCCGAGGAGTCCTTGCTCCCGGACCGCACCGTCCGGTACGCGCTCAACCGCCTCGACGACGCGGGCCTCGTCGGCTCCCGCTACAGCTTCCAGGACGCCCGCAAGCAAGTGTACTTCCTCGACGACTAACCGCCGGCTTTTCCTCGCAGGTCTCGTCTCTGCACCCGTGATAGCGCGCTACGCCGTTCCAGTCGAAGCGCCGGTTCCCGGTGGCGCGACGAACGCCTACGTCCTCGGCGACGACGAGCGCTTGCTCGTCGACCCCGCCGCTCGCACGCCCGACCTCGACGACCCCGCCAACGAAGTCGACCACGTCGCCGTTACGCACACGCACCCCGACCACGTCGACGCCGTCGCCGACTACGCGGCCGAATCCGACGCGACCGTCTGGGCGCACGCGACGTTCGCGGAGCGCTTCGCGGACGCGGCCGGCGTCGAACCCGACCGACTGTTCCGCCCCGGCGGCACCATCGCCGACACCGGCGTCTCCGTGATGGCGATGCCCGGCCACGCCCCCGACCACGTCGCGTTCGTCGCGGACGACGAAGCCGTGACCGGCGACCTCGTGTTCGCGGCCGGCAGCGTCTTCGTCGGCACGCCGGACGGCGACGTGCGCACGTACCTCGCGTCCCTGCGCCGCCTGCTCGCCCGCGACTTCGACACCCTCTACCCCGGCCACGGCGACTCCATCGAGAATCCCGACGAGCGCATCCGCGAGACGTACTTCCACCGCCGCGACCGCGAGCGCCGCGTCCGCGCCGCCGTCGAGTCCGGCGCCGAAACCGTCGACGAGATTCTCGACGTCGCCTACGAGAAAGCGCTCGGCGACGCCCGCAGCCTCGCCACGAAGGTCGTCCGCGCACACCTCCAGAAGCTCGCCCTCGAGGGGCACGTCGAGTGGGACGGCGAACGCGCCCGCTCGCCAGCCGACCAGCAGTAGCCAGCGAACCAGCCGGTAGGGTGGAAATGAGAACTAGCCGACAGGGTGGGAAATCCGAAAGGGGCCGACCGGTCGCGGTCGCTCGCGACGCAAGGACCGCAGGCCGGAGGCCGAGGACCGCAGCGAGTGAGCGGCCGCGAGCGGGAGGGGGCTTTCGAGGTGTCGTAGATGGAGCGAGACGCACAGGAGAAAATAGACCAACCGATACCTAGCCCGCGAATCTTTTCCGCACTCGCTGCCAACCCACGGCCATGGAGGAGCTCGAAGTCGAACTCGAACGCGCACGGGACCTCGACGTGTCCGAGTTGGCGGACGCCATCGAGGCCATCGGCTTCGAGTGCACGCGGTGTGGGGCGTGCTGTAAGAGCGAGGACGACGACCCGCACACGGCGACCGTGTTCCCCGACGAAGTCCGGGAGTTAGAGGACGCAACCGACCGGGATTGGCGCGAGATTGCGCGTCCGATGCCGTACGGGCTCGACGAGGACGGCACGGGCGAGACGTTCGAGTGGGCGCTCCAGACCGCTGCCTGCGGGGACTGCACGTTCTACGAGGAGGACGAGGACGGAACAGGAGCGTGCACAGTCCACGACAGCCGGCCGCTCATCTGCGAGACGTACCCGTTCAGCGTCGCGCTCGGCGGGACGAGCCAGCCGATGGGCGAAGCGGTGGACGAGGCGGGAATGGTGCGCGCTCACGAATGCGAGGGACTCGGGCGGGATATCTCCCGCGAGGACGCCGAATCGCTGGCGGCAGCCCTGAAGGAGCGGGCGGTGCGCGACATCGAGGAGGCTATCGCGGTCCGGGACAACTACGAGCCCACGAACCCCGGACCCGACGAGACGGTCGTGCACGACTCCGAGGGCGCGAAACGCCCGGACGGGACGGCCTACGAGGGTTGAGTCGGTGGTCGTCGCGTGGCGGGGCCGTGGCAACGATTAAGTCACGGGGCCGACACGCACGAATGGAGGCCCGTCATGGAAATCTCTGACCAACTCCTCTGTCTGTTCAGTGCGGAAGTGACTGTCAAGGACGACGAGTACGTCGTCGAAATCCCGCGGAGCGAAGTCGAAGCCGGCTCCGTCGAACCCGGCGACGTCTACCGCGTCGCGCTCATCTCGCAGGCCGAAGCCGAGACCGGGACCGAGACCGAGACGACGAGCGAGCCCGCCGAGTCCGAACCCCAGCCCCCCGTCGAGGAGGGTGAGATTCGGTACGTCGAAATCGAGGACATCGGCAAGCAGGGCGACGGCATCGCGCGCGTCGAACGCGGCTACGTCATCATCGTACCCGACGCCGAAATCGGCGAGCGCGTGAAAGTCGAAGTGACCGAAGTGAAGTCGAACTTCGCGGTCGGCGAAATCATCGAAGACGAGTACTGAGCGCCGCTCTGCTCTGCAAACCCTTTATTGCGTGAACTTCGCGAGGTCCGCGTCCTCGACGCTCGGCGCGGAGTCGTGAGGCCGGTCGACGAGCAGGTCGCCGGCCGTCGACTGCCCGATGCCGGGAATCGCCGTGAGTTCGTCCATCGACGCCTCGTTGACGTCCAACGGGTGCGGGACGCCCGTCACCGAGCGGTAGCCGTGGTCGGTGACCGCGACGTCGATGGTCTGCCCGAGTTCGCGCTCGCCGGGAATCCCCACGAGCAACGAGTACGTCCCCAACTGCCGGCCGAACGTCTTCCCGTCCTGGTGGTACTCTAGGTGGACGTCCTTGAGGAGCGTGCCCGGCGGCACCACGCGGTTCAGCATCGCGTTGTCGATGTTCTCCCGCACGTCCTGCTTGTAACGCTTGAACTGCTGTTTGTGGTCCTCGGCGAGCTGGGCGCCTGTCTCCGCCATGTCGGTGCCCTCGAACGCCATCACTTGCCGGATGTTGATTCGGCGCAACATCAGCCCCTCGTCGAGCACGCTCTGGAGGAAGCGCTTGTTGTGCGCGAACGTCTCCTCGCGCTCGCCCGTCAAGCCGTGCACGAGGTTGATGCCGGGCAGAATCTTCGGCAGCCGGTTCGTCGCCTCGTCACCCCAAGTGGGCGCGTCTTCGGGCGACTCGCCGGGCCGCCAGCCGCCGACCTCGTTGACGACGCGGACCGCCTCCAGACACTCCTCGGCGGACACGAGGAGGTTGTTCTCCTCCTGCACCACGGGGTCGGCGCTCTCCAGGCCGAACGCCGCCGTGTCGCCGGCCGTGTTGTGCTCGGCGATGATGCGGATGGCCTCCCGGGACTTCTCGGGGTAGTCCACGATGGTCACCGGGTTCATGTTGTCGAGGTGCAGCGTCTCCAGGTCGGGCGCGACCTCCCGGATGCCGCCGTAGAGCCGCCGGAGCGCGTCCGGGTTCGGCGCTTCGCCGTCCCCACCGAACGCGAGGATGTCGGCCTGCCGGCCGAGCCGGAAGTGGCGCGCGCCGTGGTCGTAGAGGTTCCCGACCTCCCGCACGACGCTCTGTGCACTCCGGAACCCGGGGTCGCCGTACATCGGCTCCGTACAGAACGAACAGCGGTACGCGCAGCCACGCGACGTCTCCATCTCGCAGATGAGGTAGTCGGGGTAGTTCGGGTGCTGCTCGACGACGAACGCGCCCTTCGCGCCCCAGCGGTCGATTTCCTCGTTGTCGCGGTAGCGGTCCTCGAACCCTTCGAGGCCGTTGTCCACGAGGTCGTAGACGGCGGCCTCGACGTCCGCCATCGCGAGGAAGTCGAAGTCGAGATCCGATCGCTCCATCTCCTGGGCGCCCGCGTTCTCCTCGCCGACGCCGAACCGCACGGGCCCGCCCATGATGCTCGTGCCCTCCGCGACCCACGCCATCTCGCGGACTTCGTCGGGTTCGGCGGGCGTCCCACCGACGTACTTCCCGGGAACGGTCATCCCGCCGACGTAGACGAAGAGGTCGGCGTCGGCGACGTCATTGAACTTCGACTTGTCCTCGCGGAGTTCGTCGATTGTGTGGTACGTAATGCGGTCCTCGGGGACGCCGGCATCCACGAGCGCGCCGGCCGCGTACCGCGGATACGTGGAGATGTACGGCGGCACCCCGAAGTGCGCCGGCTCGTCGACGTAGCCGTCGACGAGCGTCACGTCCAACTCCGCGGGGTCAATCATACACCAGCGTTGGGCTTCGACGCGTAAGAACGTAACTACACGTAGATGCGGCCCTCGACGTTGCTCGTACCGTAGTCGAACTCGCCGACGTTTCGATACGCGGCAGCTGCGGCGGCCAGGCTGTCGAGCGCGTCGCCTTCGGCATCCTCGACGATTCGCTCGCGGACTGTGGGGTGAACGGAGAGAGCGGCACGTTCCGTGAGCCCCGCCAAATTCCGTTCGCGACGGCGTTGCTCGCCTGGGTCGTTACCCTTGTATCCCTCTCGGTAGAGTCCGAGCACGTCCAGCGTCGCAGCGGGGTAGACTTCCGCGACGACCGGCCTACTGCCACGCTCGTCGAAGGGAACAACCGTCGTCGCGTCGTGGATTTCCGCGAGTACGTCCGCCATCCCGTGGTACGCCTGCGCGTTCACGAAGAAGTGGTAGGGGGAGAACGCGCCCCACTCAGCGTCGGTCTCGCGCTTCAGGTAGGTGCCGTCGGTGTGCTCGCGCGCCCACTCGGCACACGCCTCGGCGTACGCGTCGGCGTCCGCACAGTCCGCGACGCCGTCGAGGACGCCCTCCCACGTGCCGGCGTCGAACGCGCCGCGCGCAACCCGCTCCGGGACCGAGAACGGGAAGTCGAATCCGGCGACCGACTCGGACGCTCGGGATTCGACGAACGAGACCAGCGCGTCGAGCGTGGCTTCGCGGTTCGTCGTCGGCGTATTGGAGTAGTGCGATTCGAGGGCCTCTACCGCGGGACGACAGCGAACGAGCGTCGGGTTGTCGTCGGTCACGTCTAGCTCCGAGACCCAGATGTTCTCGCCGGCCTCGCGCGCACCGCTGAAGTCCACGCCGTAGACGGTCTCGAAGCCCATACCTCAACACGCTGCGGGTCAAACAAAACCGTTCTCCCGCTCAGTCGCCGCCCGGTGCTGGTACAGCAGGCAGCCCGCGAGCACGAGCCACGCGCCAATCGTCGGCGGGAGCACGAACGAGAACAGGCCAGTCGCTGCGTCCCGGAGGACGCTGGCAGCACCCGAGGGAAGCATGGTTGTCACCGTGACGACGCTCGCCCACGTGACCGGGACCAATAGCAGGAGCGCGCCGGCGAGGAAGAGTCGCCGCGGCCACCCGTCGTCGAGCACGTAGAGCAGCGGGAGCAGCGGAAATAGGACGAGAATAACGTAGAACGGTTCCAGCGGGAGCAACAGGAGCGTGGCGAGCAGCGTACCTTGGAGTGCGACGAGCCGACTTCGAACGTCCGCGACCACGCGGTTCACGCCGACGTAGACGGGCGCGAGGACGAGCGCGCCGACCGGCAGCAGCCACGACGAGGAGAGCCCGGGCGCGAGCACGGCCAACTGCCGGCGAATCGTGACGAACGGAGCATCCGGGTCGGGGCCGCCGGCGAACGACGCGACCGTGGTCTCGCCCGCGAGCGTCTCGGTGACGTACGTGACCGAGGCGTCCGGGCCGAAGACGAGCAGGCCCACGGCGAGGCCAGCGAGCCCCGTCGCGGTCGCGGCGGCGATGGCGCGCCACGCGCGCCGGCGGAGCAGCCAGACGCCCACGAGAGCGGGGAACAGCTTCACGAGCGCGACCAGCCCGAACGCCGCGCCGGCGGCCGCGTCGCGGTCGCGTTCGAGGAGGACGGCGCCGCCCGCGAGGCCGAGCGCGAGCAGCGGGTTCACCTGGCCCATGACGAGGTTGACGCCGACGGGGCCGACGAGGAAGACGGTGGTCGCGAGAAGCACGCGGTCGAATCGGGCCAGCGCGACGCCCTCGCGTTCGACCGTACGAATCACGAGCACGGCGAGCGCCGCGAGCGCGGCGAGGTTCAGGAGCCACTGGAGCGCGTACGCGAGCATCGGATCGCCGAGCGCGGCGTGCGGGACGAACGCGAGCACGACTGCGGGTGGGTACCGGAAGCCGGCCTGCCCGAGTGGGTTGACGGCGTAGAAGTCGGCGCCACGGAGCGCGGCGCGCGCCGAGTAGTAGTAGACGTCCGTCGCGAGCGCGACCTGCTCGGGGTTGCGCAGCGGGAACAGGACGGTGTTCACGAGGCCCGCGAGCACGCTGGCGAGGAGGACGAGTCGGGGCGCGCGGACCGAAGGCATGACTCACGCACCGACGCCGCAGTACTTTCGTCTTGTGGAGGCGGCTGCCAGCAGTCGTTCTCACCGCGGCCCGCCCCTTTTTGCACTCGCCGCTCCAACGACCGCGTATGCCCGCTACTGAGGAACTGAAGTGCACGAGCGACGACTGCGAGTTGGACATGTTCGAGAACCACTACACGTACGACGTCAGCGAGGACCTCACCATCGAGGACCTGCAGTGTCCGCTGTGTGGTGGTACCGACTGCCTGGAGCGCATCGAATTATGAGGGCACGCGAGTTCGCAGAGAGCGTCGGCGACGCCGTCTTCGAGCGGCTGGGCCGCGCGGCCTCCCAGATGCAGGAGGAGTCGCCGCTGCCGGTGGACGTCCTCGAGAGCGACGACGAGTACCTCGTGGTGTTCGACGCGCCGGGCGCGACCGCCAGCGACGTGCAGGTGAACTACGTTGGCGGCGCGGTCGAGGTCCGCGTCGACCGGTTCCGGGAGTTCCGCGACGGCTTCGAGATGGTGTTCCCGGGTCGCGGCCTGAAACTCGACGGCCGCGCCGAACTCCCCGAGGACGCCGTCGTTGACGCCGACGAGGCGCGTGCGGAACTGCGCGACAACGGTGCGCTGTACGTCTTCCTCCCGAAGGGCGAACCCGAGGGCACCGAAGTGGACGTGACGACGCCGGACGACGCGGACGAAGACGAGGAGTAGCGCGCCTCACTCGACGGTCATTCCTTCGACGACCTCGAACACTTCGTCGCCGTCGAAGCGCGTCGGGTCGAACGCGGGGACGCCCTCGCCGCCCAGGATTTCTGCTGCGACTGCTTCGCCGGTCGCTGGCGCGCGCATGAAGCCGTGGCCCTGCCAGCCGGCCGCGACGTAGAGGCCGTCGGCGAGTTCGCCGAGCAGCGGGTCGCGGTCCGGCGTAGCAGTGCAGAGTCCCGCCCACGCACGGCGAACGTCGGACTCGTAGCCCGGAATGCGGTCGGCGAGTCGCTCGCGCATCGCGTCCACGAACCAGTCGTCGCCGTCGCGGTCGTACGTCCCGGGGTCGGCTTCGACCTCCTCGGTGCCGTCGCCAGCGAGCACGCCCTCGGAGTGTGGGCGCGCGTAGTAGCCCTCCGTGGCGTCGTAGAGCGTCGGAATCTCCCCGGAGAAGTCCGCGGTGAGCGCCTGCACGCGGTACGGCTTCAGCGGAATCGAGACGCCGGCGTCAGCGAGCACGCGGGCGGTGTGCGCGCCGGCGGCAACGAGCACGGCGTCGTAGTCAGTCCCGTTCACGCGCGGCGGGTCGAGCGCGATGCTCGCGGCCGCGTGCTCGCGGAGGTCGACACCTTCCGCGACCGCCAATTGTGCGATAGCGTCGGCGTACGCGGCGGTGTCCGCGACCCCGGCGTTGCGCGAGATGGCGGCCTCGACCACGTCCTCGGTACGGAGCGCGGGGAACTCCGCGGCGAGGTCGTCGGGGTGTACGCGTTCGACGCGGCGGTCGTGGCGCTGCATCCCGTCGACTTGCTCGCGGATGGCGTCGGCTTTCCGGCCGGGTTCGGTGACGAACCAGAGGTACGGCGTCTCCCGAAACTCGAAGTCACCCGTGCCCGAGAGCGCGCGGAAGTGCTCGATGGCGCGCGCGGCGATGCGTGCGTCCACGTCCTCGGCGTAGGCGTCGTAGAGAATACCAGCGGCGCGGCCCGTGCTCTCGCCGGCGACCTCGCCGCGCTCGTAGACGGTGACGGATACGCCGCGCGCTGCGAGGTCGTGGGCGGCGGTCAGGCCGACCGCGCCGGCACCGACGACCGCGACGGAGCGGCCCGCGCCGCGGTCGTCCTCGGCGTCGCTGAACTCGTCCATGCGGTCGGATGCACCGCGACCGGCATAACTGCCGCGAACCGGGGAGGCCGGCGCAGTCCGTCAGTTTCACTTTCACCGTGCACGGGTGGGGTTCAAGCAGGTAGCACCGAATTACGGAAGTATGGCACTGCAGCACCGACGCCGCTCGCAGTCGACCGCCGATAGCCCCGAGCGCCGCATCGAAGTCTCGGAGATGACCGCCGCCGGCGTCGCCGCCTACGCCGACACCCACGAGGAGGCGTTCCTCGAGCGCCGCGGCGGGAAGACGTTCCTCGTCACCGTCGAGTAGCCGGCGCGTCAGTCGTCCGGGTCGACTTCGACCACTTCGGGCTCGCGGTCGGGTGGCGTCCACCCGCACGCGAGGTCGAGGAACTGCACGAGAATGCGGCCGGTCGCCCCCCAGACCGTGTAGCCGTCGACGTGGAAGAAGTGGACGATGGCTTCGCCGTACGAGGGGTGGATGCGCTTCTCGACCTCGTAGTTGTCGGGTTCCGTGAGGTCCGCCAGCGAGAGCACGACGACTTCATCGACCTCGCGTTCGTCGGGGACGAACTCGCGGTCCGGGACGCGCGCGACGAACGGCGTCACGGAGTACCCGGTGACGGTGGCGATGTCGTCGAGTTGCCCCTCGTAGGAGAGTTCTTCGGGCAGCAGGCTGATTTCCTCGTACGCTTCGCGGGCCGCCGTCTCCCGGAGGTCGTCGTCGCTCGGTTCGCGGCCGCCGCCCGGGAAGCTCATCTGCCCGGGGTGCTCACCGAGGTGGTCGGCGCGCTTCGTGAACACCAGCGCCGGGCCGTCGTCGCGCTCGACGACGGGGACGAGCACTGCGGCGTCGCGGTCCTCGTCGGTGACCCGTGCCGGCTGGTGGGCGGCGACCCGCGACAGGTCCATACCGGGGGAAGCACCGCGACACTCTTAACTCACGCGCAGTCCCGCTCACTCGGTCAGCGCCTCGCGGACGTCCGAGAGGTCGACGGGTGCCCACGCTTCCGCGTCGTAGGTCACGTCCACGAGGTAGCGTGCACGCTCATCGTCGGCGTCGGAGACGTCCGATTCGAGGCGCGCGCGCACCGCGTCAGCGAGCGTCTCGCGGTCGAGGTCTCGAGATTCGACGTCCAGAATGTGCGGGAGGTCGACCGCGTTCTCGGGGAGTTCGGGGAACGCGACCGGGCCCGGGACGAGCACGCGGTCGCCGTCCTCGCGGTCGACGGCCACGAGGTAGTACTCGCGGAGCGCGTCCATCACGGCCTCGTCGGCGGCGTCGGCGTCGAAGTCGTCGCCGCGCTTGAACGCCAGTTCTTCGAGCGCGTCGTGGAGTTCGTCTCGGGTGAGCGCGCCGAAGAGGTCCACGACGCCCGCGAGTTCGTCGCCGTTCACGGCTCCCCGTCGGTCGCGGAGTCGCTTGAATCTCCCGCTGCCGCGGCGGCCTCCTCGGCGTCCGCGGCGGCCGCCGCAGCCACGTCGTCGGCGTCGAGGCTGGTGTCGGTCCACGCCGGGAGCCGCGCGTCCGCGCCGGGTTCGCCGATGGCGTCGGCGTACGTCCGCGTCTGCGCGCGTTCCTGTTCGCCGTCGTAGTCGAGGTCGTTGAACGCGGCGTCCGCGCCGTACGCTCGCACGAACCGGTCGGCCGCGTCGAGGTAGCGCTCGGCGAGCGCGTCGTAGTCCACGTCCACGCCCGCGTCCTCGACGGCGCGGAACAGCGCCGCGCCGACGCCCTCGCTCATCTCCGAGAGCCCCGTGGGGCCGGAGACCGCGCGGTGGTCGTGCTCGTAGCGCCCCAAATCTACCTGTGCCGCGCCGTCCGCGCCGGCGAGCCGGAACGCCTCGCCGAGCGTGCCGACTTCCAGCCCCCAACGCCGCTGGACGCGCAGGCCGCGAGCCATATCCGCGGTCATCGCGCACTCGCCGGCGAGCGCGTACCGGAACGCCCCGAGGAAGTCCAGCACCTCGTGGTCGTGGCTGTCAGCGAGCGCGTCCACGAGCGGCTCGTAGAACAGGCGAAACAGCCGGCCGTAGAGCCGGTCGTTCTCGACGCGGGCGTAGTAGCCCTTCGCGAAGTCGAAGCCCTCGGCGAGCGGGAAGAGTAGTTTCCGGACGTCGCGGGTCTCGTACGTGGTCGTGTCGGCGTCGTGGACGACGACGTAGTCGTGGCGCGCGGCGACCCCGAGCGCCAGCCAGACGTCCCGGCCCTTCCCGCGCTCGCCTGCGAGTCCCGCGTCGTCGAGCAAGCCTTCGACGCGAGGGCCGTCACACCAGAGCACGGTGAGTGGCACGTCGAATTCGGCGAGCCAGTCGCGGAACTCGGGGACGCGTTCGGCGGGCGCGCGCAGCGGTACGACGACCTCCGCGGGGTCGACGCGTTCGAGTTCGGAGAACACGCGCTCCGGGGCGAGGCCGGCGTACTCGCGGTCGGTCATCGGGACGACGACGGCCGCCCGGCCCGTCGGCGCGTCCGGGTCGGCGTCGCCGTAGTCGTGGAGCGTCGCCACGCGCTCCTGCGTGTAGTCCATACCCTCGCTCGGCGCGCCGGCGGGAACTAACTTGCGCCAGCGGGCAGCCGGCCGCCGCGGTAGAGCACCACGAGGACGACGAGGAGCGCGGCGAGCGCGACGCCCGCGACCTGGAAGACGCCGTCGTAGGCGAAGCCGGCGCCCACCAGCGACCCGATGACGACGCTCCCCATCGCCTGCACGACCATCATCACTGAACTGTAGCCGGCGTACGCGCTCGCGCGGTCGCTGTCCGGCAGGCTGTCGAGGAGGAACGTGTCGATGGCGGGGAAGAGGCTGTGGACCGCGTACCCGAGCACCACGGAGACGGCGGCGACGCCGACCACGCCGTCGACGAGCGTCATCGCGAGCAGCGACGCGATGAAGCCCCCGAGCACCGCGAGCATCAGCGGGACGTGGCGGAACCGGTCGGCGAGCCGGCCGGTGTACCAGAACGCCGGCACGCCCGCCGCGAACACCACCGTGAGGAGGGTTTCTGCAGTGCTGCTCGGGATGTTCTTGGTCTCGGTGAGGTACTTGATGTAGAAGTTGAAGAAGCCGTTCCAGACGAGGCCCGCGACGCCGACGATGACGACGCCGAGCACGACGATACGGTACTGGCGGCGAATCGCGCCGAGCAGGTCGCGGTCGGCGGCGCCCGCCTCCGGGAGGTCCGTACGGCCCGCGAGCACGTAGATGACGACCGTAACGACGACCGCGGCCGCGGACAGTAGATAGAACGGCGCGCGCCACGAGTAGAACGCGAGGAGGACGCGGCCGACGAGCACGGGCGCGAGCGCGGCCGCCAACTGCGAGGCGGTGCCGTGGACGCCGACGACGCGGCCGACGCGCTCGGGGAACAGTTCGCTGATGAGCGGGTTCGCGGCGACGAAGTACACGCCCGACGCGAGGCCGACAAGGAACGCCCCGACCATCACGAATTCGATGGAGGGCGCGAACGTCATCCCCGCGGAGGACACCGCCAGCAACGCGCCCGTGCCGAGGACGACGTGGTGGCGGTCGACACGCGTCAGCAGCCAGCCGGTCGGCAGCCGCGGGAGCGCGCTCCCCAGCCACGCTAGCGTCGCCACCAGCCCGACGGCGGCGTCGGTCGCGAGGAAGTCCGCTTGCAGGGGCGCGACCAGCGGCGCGAACACGACGCGCCCGAAATTCACGAGGAACACGAGCGCGCACAGCGAGCCGAACAGCCGGACGCGGCGCGCGTCACTGGCGGACGTAGTGGACACGGGCGGACTTGACGGGCCCCGAGGTCAATTCTTGTGGTTCTACTCGAAGACCGCGTCGAAGGCGTCCGCACCCAGCGGCTCGAACGTCCCGGCAGCGATGTTCTCGCGGACGTGCTCGGGGCTGGTCGTGCCGGCGAGCGCGGACGTGACGCCGGGCGCGCTGCGCGCGAAGTTCAGGCCCTGCTGGGCGAGCGTGTCGCCGTCGAGTTTCTCCTCGACGTCGTCGGGCAGCCCCTCCAGGACTTGCCCCTGCGCGAGGCTCGCGGACGTGAACACGTTCAATCCGGCCTCGTGAGCGTACCACAGCACGCTCTGGTCGCCCTCCGGCCCCTCTTGGGATTTGACGGTGAACGCGTCCGCCATGAAGACGTTGAACGGCACCTGAATCGCGCGCAGGTGCGTCGCCGTGTTCCCGACGGTCTTGGCTGCCGACCGCGCCCGCGAGATGATTTCGCCGAGGTCGAGGAAGTGGTCGTGGGTGCGCGGCACGCGGAACGCCTCCCACGTCGCCACGCCGTAGTGCTCGATGTCGCCCGCAGCGACGCGCTCCTCCAGGCGCTCGAACGTCGCCTCCAGTTGGTCGTAGACCGCGCCGGAGAGCCGCGCGTCCAGTTGCGTCTCGGGGTTGTGGACGTAGTAGAGGTCGATTTTGTCCACGCCGAGGTTTCGGAGCGAGCGGTCCAACTGGTCCTCGATGAAGCCGGGCGCGATGGCGTGGCTGCCGTGCGCGAGGTCGTCGGCGTCCAGAATCCCGCTGTCGACGTACTCCTCGGCGACGAACCCGCCCGGATTCTCGGGCCGGGACTCGTCGAACGGCACGAACCCGCCCTTCGTCGCGAGGAACACTTCCTCGCGGTCCACGTCGGCGTCGTCGAGCGCGCGCCCGACGACTCGCTCGCTGCGCTGGTGGCGGTAGTTGATGGCCGTGTCCACGACGTTGCAGCCGCCCTCGACGGCCGCCCGAATCGTCTCGTAGTAGGCGTCGTCGACGTCGTCGGTCGGCTCGCCGAGGTACGTGCCGAGCCCGACGCTGGAGACCGCGCGGTCGCGTACGCTCCGGAAGTACGTCCGCGCCTTGTCCTCGCTGAAGCGCTCCTTGTACTGGAACGTCCCGTCAGCAGTAGCCATACCGGGCCTTCGCCGCCGCGTTACTTGTACTCCCCGCGACGGAACGCGTCGACGGCCGCGCGGTATCCCTCGCGGAACGTCGGAAACGCGAAGTCGTAGCCCAACTCGCGGAGCCGGTCGTTCGAGCAGCGCTTGCTCGTACGCAGGCGGCGCTCCGCCGGCTCGGAGAGGTCGCCCGCCTCCAAGCGCTCCTCGACGGTCTGTTTCTCGGGCTGGTCGACGCCGGCTTCGTCGGCGAGCCAGTCCGCGAATTTCCACTTCGAGACCGGTTCGTCGTCCACCGCCAGCAGCACCTCGGCGTCGGCGGCCGCGTCGTCGGTGAGCGCGAACCGCACGACGCCCGCGGCGTCCTCCTGGTGGACCATGTTCAGGTAGCCCTCCGTGACCGGGCCGTCGAGGTATCGGAGCAAGCGGTAGCGGTCCGGGCCGTAGAGCCCAGCGAAGCGCACGACGGTCGCGTCCATCCCGAACTCGAGCGCGCGCTCACGGGTGACCCGCTCGGCTTCCACGAGCACCTTCGTCTTCTCCGTCGTCGGGTCCAGCGGCGTCTCCTCGTCCACCCAGTCGCCGTCGTGGTCGCCGTAGACGCCCGTACTGGACGTGTAGACGAACTGGTCTGGTGAGTGCTCGCGGTCGCCGAAGTGCTCGATTGCCGTCCGCACGCCCTCGACGTACACCTCGCGGGCGGCGTCCGCCCCACGGCCGCCCGAACTCGCTGCGAACACCGCGGCGTCGACATCCGGTACCGCCGCCAGCGAGTCTGCGTCGGTGACGTCCGCCTGCACGGCGTCGAAGCCGGCGTCCCGAATCGCCGCGAGCCCCGCTTCGGAGCGCCGGACCCCGACGGGGTCGTGACCGGCTGCTGCGAGTTGGCGGCCGAGTTCGAGCCCGACGTACCCGCAGCCCAGAATCGCGACGTCCATCAATACGGGTTCTCGGTGGCGACGTAGCGGTAGATGCGGGCGTACTCGTCGAGGGTCATCGGCTGGCGCCCCTCGATTTTCTGTTGAATCTCCTTCGGGTCGAACTCATCGTCGAGCCCGCTGGCGAGCGACTCCACGTCCATCACGGCGGAGCTCATCTGCAACATGAGGTTATCCCGGACTTCCAGCAGGAGGCCTTCGGCGTCCGGCCAGTCGTCGCTGACGGCGAAGACGCCCGCAGCCTCCTCGACGGTGAGTTCGACCGAGTCGCCGTCGACGAGCGCTGCGAGTCGTTCCGCGTCGACGCCCGACGCGGCTGCGACGGCGTCGACGCCCTCCGCTTCGACGACGCGCGCCAGCGCCGCCTCGTACTCCGCGCGAACGTCCCCGGCGGTCACTGCCTCGGCGTCCTGGATTTCGTCGGCTAGCACGCTTCCCAGTACGTGCTCGGCGTTCAAGGAGGCTACGCTTGCCGCGACGGTCACCACCCCGCGGACTGCTCGTCCGCGTTCCCGTCCACGTCGCCGACGCCGCGCGGCCCCGCCGGCACGACCACGCCAATCGTCGCGTCGACCTCGAACGACACGCGCTCGTTGCGCCCGACGCGCTCCGCGTCGCCGTCACCGTCCACGTCGAACGCCACAGTCGCGTTTTCCCGGACGTACTCCGTTCCCTCACCTGGTCCGACTGGCGACCCGCCGTCGGCGCGAATCGTGAACCGGGCGTACGACCCCCGCACGGACACCGACCACGCGTTCGCCGTCGCGTACCAGAACCCCGGAACGGGCGCCAGCGGCAGCCCCGCAGGTACCGCGCCGACGTCCGCCGCGCCGAGGCGCTTCGCAGCTTTCTCGGCGGCTACCGAGCCAGCCTCGGAGAGCGCGTTCTCCGCGATTGCGCCCCCGATGCGGTGTGCGAGGGTCGCCGTGTCCCGCACGACGCTGCTCTCCACGCGAACCGCCTCGCTATCTGCGACTTCCGCGGAGGCTATGCGGAGCCGCGTCGCCAACTGGTCGCGCTGCTGTGGCGTCGCGTCGGTGATACGAGCGGCCTCCGCTGCGACCACTTCCGCCGCCGCCCGGACAGCCGCCGGCGTCGACTCGGAGCGCACTGCCGTCGCGGGTGGCGTCACAGCCGCAGTCCGGGTCGTCCGTCCCGAAGCGTTCGAGGAACGCACGCATGGGACGCGATGGTCGCGTTCCCCGGATAAACCCTCGCAGCGCGAGTATCACGGGCCTGTCCGCGCGCTCGACGTACACCAGCGTCGTCGGGCCGTCGAGGGTCGGGTCGTCGCTGCACGTCGCGACGCGGACGGGGAGCGTACGCTGGTGTTCGGGGCTGTCCGGGAGTTTCGAGACGAGTCGCGGCGGACTGTCCCGGACGGCGAGCGTCGCATCCTCGGGGAGGTCGAGGCGGAGTGTGCGGCGCGGGGCAGTGTCGACGGTCTCACCGGGGTCGTTCCGGCGGTGGAGGCTGTCGACGGCGTCTGCGACGCGGTCCGCGCTCGCGCTGACGACCGCGCTGTCCCGCGTTCGGGTCGCGTGGTCGACCGCCGGCTGGGCGGCCGCGAGGAGCGCGAGCGCGAACGTGACGGCCAGCACCACGCGGACGGTCACAGCGACTCCCGCACGCGGTCGAGTAGCGAGTCGTCGTCCTCCGAGCGCTCGGCGTCGAGAGTGGGCGTGTTGTCGCTGCTCGATTGGCCGCCGTGCGCAACGTCCCCGGTTTCGTTGGCGTGTGCCCTGTCCCGGGTGGCTTGAGCCGGGCGCGGCTGCTGCTCTTCGAGGCGTTCGACGGCTTCGCGGGCGGCGTCCGCGCGGCGCTGGACGCGCTCGTTGACGGCTTCGAGGTCGCCGACGTAGCCGTGCAGCGACTGCACCGTGGCGTCGAGGGCGTCCAGTCGCTCCGCGAGTTCGGCGAGGTCTGCTTCGATGCCGTCGAGGCGGTCGTGGACGGCCGCCGCGTCGGAGAGGTCGCTGACGGCGGTGTCGGCGTCGGTCACCGCGCGCTCTACCACTCGCAGCCGTTCGGCGAGGTCGTCGTCGGACACGCCAGGGAGTGGTCGCGCTCTCCGGGTTAAGTATCGGGGCGGCGCAACGTTGATTGCTTCCGGCCGAGATGCAGGGAGTATGAAAGCCGCCCTCATCGGCGTCGGCCAGGCCGGCGGAAAGGTCACCGAAGCCCTCCTCGAAGAAGACCGCCGTGCCGGCTACGACGCCGTCCGTGGCGCACTCGCAGTCAACACCGCGAAGGCCGACCTCGAACCGCTCGACATCGACACCATGCTCGTCGGCCAGGAGCGCGTGAAGGGCCACGGCGTCGGCGCGGACAACGAACTCGGCGCGGAAGTGATGCAGAGCGACCTCGGCGAGGTCGTCGGCGAACTCGACGGCGTCGTCGACGCACAGACGGAAGCCATCTTCGTCGTCGCCGGACTCGGCGGCGGCACCGGCTCCGGTGGCGCGCCCGTACTGGCGAAGGAACTCCAGCGCGTCCACGAGATTCCGGTGTACGCGCTCGGCATCCTCCCGGGCCGCGACGAGGGCGGCATCTACCAGGCCAACGCCGGCCGCTCGCTGAAGACGCTCGTGCGGGAGGCCGACTCCACGCTGCTCGTGGACAACGACGCGTGGCGGAAGACCGGCGAGAGCGTCACGGAAGCGTTCGACGCCATCAACGAGCGCATCGCGCGCCGTGTCGGCATCCTGCTCGCCGCGGGCGAGAACGTCGAGGGCGTCGGGGAGAGCGTCGTCGACGCCAGCGAGGTCATCAACACGCTCAAGTCCGGAAACATGTCCGCAGTCGGGTTCGCGAGCGCGGACGCCGCCCCCGACGCCGGCGAGAACGTCAACGTCATCACGTCGACCGCTCGCAAGTCGCTGCTCACGGGGATGAGCGTCCCCGAGACGACCGAAGCGGGCGCGGCGCTAGTCGTCGTCGCGGGCGAAGCCGACCGCGTCTCCCGGAAGGGTGTCGAGAAGGCGCGGGCGTGGGTCGAAGAGGAGACCCGCAGCATGCAGGTCCGGGGCGGGGACTTCCCGCTGGACTCCGACAAAATCGCCGTGCTCGTGCTGTTGTCGGGTATCGCGCGCTCCGACCGCATCGAGCAGTTCATGGAACGCGCCAAGGAAGCCAGCGAGTCCGTCGAGGAAGAGCAGGTCACCGAGGACTTCCAGAACGACGAACTCGACGACCTGCTCTGAGCGCGGTACTCGCGAACGCAGTCTCCTCGTCGCCCGTCACTCCCGGAGGACGACGACCGGCGTGTCGGTCCGGTCGAGGACCGCCCGTGAGACGGGGCCGAGGAACTTCGCGTCGTCGGGGAGTTCCTCGGTTTCGCCCATGACGACGAGGTTGTGTCGCTGCGCGCGCTCCGCGATTGCGCGGCCGGCGTCGTCGTGGACCTCGACGGTGACGTCGACGGCGTCCGCCGCGAACCCCTGTTCGACGAGGGCCGCCTTCACGGACGCCAGCGTCTCCGTCGCGGCGTCGATTTCGCCGCGGTCGCTGGCGGCGTGGAACAGTTCGAGGGTGAACAGCGAGTCTACGTCCAGTCCGGAGAGGAACGTGACGACCTCGTCCCGCCGGCGGGCGTCCCGGAGGGGGACGAGCACGTTGGTCCACATCGTGACGTGACCGCCGACTAGCACCGCGTCGGCGTCGGTCGACTCGGCGATGCGGTCCTGGAGCGCCGCCGCCTCGGCACCGGGCCGGCCGAAGTGGAGTTGCACCGACGTCGACGCGCCGCCGCGGCTGAACTGCGCGGCCATCTCGTAGAGGACGGCCTGGGCGTCGGTCTCGTGGGCGGCGCGAGCGGTCTCCGGGGAGACGCCCTCCGGGAGTTCCCAGTAACCGAACAGGACGACGTCGAACCCGCTCAGGCCGACGATGTTGCCGTCGTCGAGCGGGTAGACGTTCGGGTCCGGGAACACGACCGGTACCAGCAGCGTTTGTGCGGACATCTCGGTGGGTCGGAGTCACCGGACGGGAACCAATAGGCTGTCGGATGTTCCGGGAACGTGCGAGGCTCGCGACGAGAACGAGCGAATCAATACGAGAGCGGTCGCGTCAGCCGCTCACACGAGCGTCTCGCCGTCGAACTCGCGGGCGTCGAAGTCGACGTCGAGGAGGTCCAAAAGCGTCGGCGTGATGTCGAAGAGGTCCGTCCCCTCGGGAACGGAGACGTCGGGGGCGTCGGAGAGCAGCGTGGCGTTCTCGAAGGAGTGCATGCCGTTGCGCGGGCCGACGCTGAACACGTCGTCCGCGCCGGAGAAGCCGGCCTTGAGGTCGAAGCCGTGGTTCGGGATGGCGACGAGGTCGGGCGCGATTTCGTCGTGCGCGCCGTCGAAGGCCTCCTCCTTGGGGACGACGCGGTCGACGACCGGCTCGCCGTCCGGGCCCTCCAGCGCGAGCAGTTCCTCCTTGAGTTCAGCGCGCACGTCCTCGTAGTCGTCCTCCGGGACGCTCCCGCGAGGCTCGCGGTCTTCGAGGTTGATGTAGAAGCGCCCGGGGATGAACGAGTACGCCTTCGTGTCGTCGCTGATGTCTTCAAGGCTGTCGTGGTCCTCGTCCTCGAAGGAGAGCCAGCCCTCGTTCTCCAGCCACTGGTTGAGGTGGACCTCGTAGTCCTCGCTGGTGAACCCGTGGTCGGAGGCGACGACGAGCGAGACGTCGTCGTCGAGTTCGTCGCGGATTTCGCCGATGTACTCGTCGACCTTCTCGTAGAACTCGAGGAACTCGTCGCTGTTCTCGCCGTCCTGCTCGTAGTCCTTGAACAGGAAGTGGTTGACGCGGTCGGTCGTCATGAACACGCCGAAGAAGAGGTCCCAGTCGTCCTCCCGGATGTAGTTCAGGAACGCCTCCTGACGGGCGTCGATGGTCTCGTGGGCGTCCTCGATGAAGTCGGTCTTGTCCTCCTGGTGGCCGAGTTTGGCGTTCGTGTCGATGCGGTAGCCGATGGAGTCGAGGTAGTCACCGACCTCCTCGGGGTGCGACCCCTTCTCGATGCCCGGGGAGAGGAACCCCGAGACCATCCGCTGGACGTTGCGCTGGGGCGGGAACGTGACGGGGACGTTGAGAACGGTGGCGTCCCGGCCGGCGTCAGTCACGCGGTCCCAGACCCGGTCGGCCTGGACGTCCCGGCCCATCGGGACGTACGTGTCGTAGCTGCCGACCTCGCGGTCCTGGAACCCGTAGACGCCGGTCTCGCCGGGGTTGACGCCCGTCGTGAGCGACGGCCAGCACGCGCTGGACTCGGGCGGGACGATGCTGTCGATGGCACCGCCGCCACCCGATTCGATGACGTCGTGGAGGTTCGGGAACGTCTCGGGCTCGTCCCGGATTAGGCTGTACGGGACACCGTCGATGCCGATGAACGCGACCCGCGAACCTTCGTCGCCGCGGAGTCGGTCGAACAGACCCATACACGCCGAGTCGCCGCTGACGTACTAAAGGGTTGGTCTTACGGCGGCACCTGGCCGGTGTCCGCGACACCAGCCACGTTTGCCACCTCAGGCCTGTTCGAACGCCGAGAACAGTGCCTTCCGCGTGCTGGCGTCGATGAGTTCGTCGAGCGTGGACTGCTGGTCGGAGCTCACGCGGCTGAACAGCCCGAGCGGGACGCGCGCGGTCGCGGTGTCGGCGTCGCCGCCGAGCGCGTTCGTCTGGTCGAACGCCGACGAGAGGACGTCCATCGCGCTCGTGCGCACGTCGTCGGCGCGACACGCCGTGACGACGGTGTCCTCGTGGACGCCGAACGCGGCCGCCGAGGAGACGCCGTCGAGCCGGAGGAGGGTGTCGGCGGCTTCTTCGAGCGCGCTCGCCGAGGGGACGCTACCGACGTTCGTGACCGCGAAACTCGCGCGGCGCTCGCGGTTGGCGATGGCGTGCCCGATGACGTCGAACGTCTCGCCGCTCATGCCCGGTGCGCGGAGCGCGTCGATGGTGCCCTGGTCGGCGAACTCCTGGAGGAAGGTGGCGGCGCGGAAGTCCTCGCGGGAGCGCACGCGCCGGAACTCCCGGGTGCCGGCGCGGATGCCGTAGAGGAGCGCCGTGGCGACGTCCTGTTCGGGGGTGCGGCCGGCGCGCTCGACGAACCGAGCGACGATGGTGGACGTAGAGCCGGCTTCGTCGCCGGCAATCACGAGCGAGTGGTCGACGGCAGCGGGCCGGTGGCGGATGACGGCGACGACCGGCGGCCGGCCAGCGAACGACGGGACGGTACCGCCGCCGCCGACGGCGACCGCGCCGTCGTAGTCGTCGACGGAGTCGCCGGCGACATCCAGCGAGACGTTGAACAGGTTACAGAAGGCCTTCGCGTCGTCGCTGGTGACGTCGTCCTCGGCGAGAATGCGCGCGGTGACGCCCCAATCGTTGCAGAGTTCGCGGAGACCGATGGCGGCCGCGAGCGCGTCGACGCTGGGGTTCTCGGGGACGACGAGCGCAACGGATTCGAGTCCGGCGATGGTGTCGCGGAGCTGCGCGAAGTGCTGGTCGTCCGGCTCGGCGCGGCGGCGTCGGAGCGCCGCAGTGACGGCGTACCCGCCGGCACCGCCGACTGCGACGATACCGGCGACGAGCGCGAGCACGGGCGCGGAGACCGTGCCGACCTCGGGGAGCATTACGCCGAGAGTCCACGTGAATCGTTAAGTATGTTGTCCCGCTGGGTCCGTGGGAGCCGGTCAGTGGGTGGCGTCCGTCGCGCTCGTGGTGGCCGCTCGGTCGTCCTCGTCGTCGCTGTCCGCGGACTGGAAGTTCGTCGGAACGACGGTGACGTGGTGAACGCCGAAGTCGGAGTGACTGGCAGCCATTACACTCACTCGTACGGCTCACCCCCAGAAATAATTACCCATGCGCATAACACATCGGCGCAGCGGCGCGTGATTCCTCGTGGTTATGGCCGCCGCTGGTCGGCGTGAAAACGGAGAGAGTCGGGGGTCGCGGCGTTACGCGAAGTTCTCGTCGTAGAGGTCCTGCGCGTGCTCGATGGCGTCCTTGGCCGCCTGCGCGCCCTCAAAGCCGAGCGTCTCGACCTCCTTGCCGGCTTCCAGATTCTTGTACGTCTCGAAGAACTCCTCGATTTCGTCGAGTTGCTGCTGGGGGATGTCCTCGAGGTCGTCGATGTGGTCGTAGCGGGGGTCCTCGTCGGGCACCGCGATGACCTTGTCGTCCTTCTCGCCGTCGTCGTCCATCCGCATCAGCGCGACCGGGCGCGCCTCGATGACGCAGCCGGGGAACGTCTGGTCCTCGACGAGCACGAGCACGTCGAAGGGGTCCTCGTCGTCGTAGTACGACTGCGGGAGGAAGCCGTAGTCCGAGGGGTAGTGGACGTTGCTGTGGAGCACGCGGTCCAGCACCACGCCCGGGATGTCCTTGTCGTACTCGTACTTGTTGCGCTCGCCTTTCAGGCACTCGACGACCGCGTAAATCACGTCGGGTGCGTCCGGTCCGGTCTCGAGGTCTTCCCAGAGGTTCGCCATGGCGCACGGTGTTTGTCGGGCGGAAATAGGCTTTTCCATCCCGGTACGAAGGGGTGTGGTATGGTAAAGCATGTCTCGAACGTACGGTCGTTCAGGGTCGATGGACCCCCCGAAAACGGCTGCCTTTCAACGTTTTCACCGAAGAAAATTGCGCGAATCACTCGTTAGGCCGGAAAATGCCACCTCGCAGAAGTTAAATAGCCAGATGCCTTTCGGTCAGCTATGTCAGAGGCACAACCTGCTGCACGTACGGACGTGCGCGACCTGACTGCGTTCCAGAAGAACATCCTCACCGTACTCGCCGAGGAGGCGCGCTACGGTCTCGCCATCAAGCGCGAACTCGAAGACTACTACGGTCAGGAAGTCAACCACGGCCGACTCTACCCGAACCTCGACGACCTCGTCAACAAGGGGCTCGTCGAGAAGTCGGAACTCGACAAGCGAACGAACCAGTACGAGCTCACCGACGACGGCTTCGACGCCGTCCTCGACGACCTCGAGTGGACGCTCTCGAAGTTCCTCACCGACGAGGACCGCAAGGAGCAGGTTCGCGACATCGTCGCCGAGAACTAACGGTTCTCCAGCGCTACAACTTTTCACACTCGAGGGCCCGTAGCGGCAGCGCCGCCTACTGTTCGGGTGCAGCGTCGGACGCAGACGCCGAGTCGTCGCGCTCGTCGTCGGCTGCGACCTCGAAAATCAGCGCCAGGGACTCCTCGACGCGTTCCTGCTGTTCGTCGGTCGGCCACGCGTTCCGCGGGAAGTACTCCGCAAGGAACTCCTCGCGCTCGCGGTCGTCGGCCGTGTCCATCGAGCGCGCGTAGTAGTTGTTCATGAATTCGGCGAACGCCGCGGCGTTGTCGCCGTGGACGTCGCCGTGGCGCTCGCGCACGCGCTCGACGAGTTGCTCGTTGCGCGCGGCTGCCTCCTCGTAGTCGCCCTGTTCGCCGGGGCCGGACAGCGACACCTCGGCCGCGCGGTCGGTGTCCTCGACGTCGTCCAACTGGACGCGGCCGTCGTCGCCGAGCCACTCGCCGGGGTAACAGACGAGCGTGTCGTCGCGCTCGCGCAGGCGCGGGACGAACCCGTGTTCGGCGAGCAGGCTCTCGCGGCGGTCGCGGTACGCTTCGGCCGCGGCGTCGTCGACCGCGTCGCGGGCGAGGCGAGTGAGGCGTTCCGCTTCGTCGACTACGTCGTCGGGGAGGTCAGTCATCGTCGAGGGCTTCGTTGGCTAGCTCGTCGGCGCGGTCGTTTACCTCTCTCGGAATGTGGGTCAGCGACCACTCCTCGAACCGTTCGAGCAGTTCCCGGGCGCGGACGCGCTTCTCCCGGAGTTCGGGGTCGTTGGTGTCCCACGCGCCCTTGACCTGCTTCTCGACGAGCTGGGAGTCTCCGCGAATCTCGATTTCGTCGAACCCGAAGTCGGCGGCGGCTTCGAGCACGGCGAGCAGCGCCTCGTACTCGGCCTGGTTGTTGGTCGCGCGGCCGATGCGTTCACTACCCTCCGCGACGATGCCGTCACCGGAGACCAACACCCAGCCGACGGCGGCGGGGCCGGGGTTGCCGCGGCTCGCGCCGTCGAAGTACGCGTGGACGCGGCCGCCGCGGTCCGGTTCGACGACGGCGGTGATGTCCGTGGGGTTGCTGCCTTGGACGACGAGTTTGTCGTCGTAGGCGACGGCGTGGGCGTCCCCGAGGTCGGCGTGCCAGCGCTCGTACTCGGAGTTCCCCTCGCTGAACGACGCGCCCGCTGCGTCGAGTCGTTCGCGCGCGTCGTCGACGTCACACTCTACGACGGGCATTAAGGCGAAGTCACCCCGCCTCCCGTATATGGGTTACTATCCCAGAACGCGCGTTCGAGCGGGTCTCGGCGGCGTTAACGTGGGTTTCACGCCGTCTCGCGCCGGTCTTGTGTCGTCTGTGAGAGGTTCCAAACCGCCAACGGATTTAAACGTTTGCGAAACGCTAATATAAAAATGCGATGACACGGTCCACTCGCCAGCGGGAGCGAGAAACGGCGACAGAGCAGGAGGAGTCCGAGGAGGGCGTACGGGAGTGCCCGGAGTGCGGCTCTGACAACCTCGTGAAGAGCTCGGACCGCGCGGAGCTGGTCTGCAACGACTGTGGTCTGGTCGTCGAGGAGGAGCAGATCGACCCCGGTCCGGAATGGCGCGCGTTCAACCACCAGGAACGACAGGAGAAGTCGCGGGTCGGTGCCCCCACCACGCAGACGATGCACGACAAGGGCCTGACCACGACCATCGACTGGAAAGACAAGGACGCCTACGGGCGTTCCATCTCGTCGAAGAAGCGCTCGCAGATGCACCGCCTGCGGAAGTGGCAGGAGCGCATCCGCACGAAGGACGCCGGCGAGCGCAACCTCCAGTTCGCGCTGTCGGAAATCGACCGCATGGCCTCCGCGCTCGGCGTGCCGCGCTCGGTGCGCGAGGTCGCGTCGGTCATCTACCGCCGTGCGCTCAAAGAGGATCTCATCCGCGGCCGCTCCATCGAGGGCGTCGCGACGAGCGCGCTGTACGCGGCCTGTCGGAAGGAGGGCATCCCCCGGAGTCTCGAAGAGATTTCGGAGGTGTCCCGGGTCGAGCGCAAGGAGATCGGTCGCACGTATCGCTACATCTCCCAGGAGCTCGGACTAGAGATGAAGCCCGTCGACCCGAAGAAGTACGTGCCCCGGTTCTGCTCGGAACTCGAACTCTCCGAGGAAGTCCAGGCGAAAGCCAACGAGATTATCGAGACGACTGCCGAGAAGGGACTGCTCTCGGGCAAGTCCCCGACCGGCTACGCGGCGGCCGCAATCTACGCCGCGTCCCTGCTCTGCAACGAGAAGAAGACCCAGCGCGAGGTCGCGGACGTCGCGCAGGTGACGGAAGTCACCATCCGGAACCGCTACCAGGAGCAGATCGAGGCGATGGGCATCCACAGCTAGGCTGTCCCGCCTCCGGTTCCGTTCTCACCCTCTCCAGCAGCGCCGCTGCCGGCAGTCCACCCGCATCGAAGGGGTTTTGCCCTGGCCATTTTAATGGGGGCACATGACTACCCCGTGGGACGACTGGGACCACGTGCTCAAGGTGGACCCGGACAAGTCGCTGGCCGACGGCGACACGTTCGACGACGTCTGCCAGACGGGCACCGACGCCATCGAAATCGGCGGCACGATGGACGTGACGACCGAGAAGATGCGGCGGGTCATCGACGCCTGCCGGAAACACGACGTACCGCTCTACCAGGAACCGTCCAATCCTGCGGTCGTCGTCGAGGACGACGCCCTCGACGGCTACCTCGTGCCGGTCGTGTTGAACGCCGGCGACCCGTTCTGGATTACGGGCGCGCACAAGGAGTGGGTCCGCATCGGCGACCTCGACTGGGAGCGCACCGCTACCGAGGCGTACGTCGTGTTGAACGACGAGGCGAGCGTCGCCGAGTACACGGACGCCGACTGTGACCTCGACGCCGACGAGGTGGCGGCGTACGCGGAGGTCGCCGAGAAGATGCTCGGCCAGGACATCGTCTACGTCGAGTACTCCGGCATGCTCGGCGACCCCGACGTCGTCGGCGCCGCCCGCGACGCGCTCGACGACGCGACGCTGTTCTACGGCGGCGGCATCCGCGACTACGACGCCGCCTACGAGATGGGCGAGCGCGCGGACACCATCGTCGTCGGCGACCTGCTCCACGACGAAGGCGTGGACGCCGTCACGGAGACGGTGCGCGGCGTCAACGACGCCCACGAGTAACGACGCTCGTCCCCCGACACAGCCGGGTTCGGCCACGCCGGAAATGACGGCGTTTAAGGCCGGTCCACGTGAATCGGGTGGTATGAAGGACCGAACGTTCACAGCGGACGCCGAACCCGGCGACCACGCGACGGTCGCAGGCTGGGTGCACGAAGTCCGCGACCTCGGCGGCATCGCGTTCCTCATCCTCCGCGACAAGACCGGCAAGATTCAGGTCAAATTCGAGAAGGACAAGATGGACGACGAGCTCGTGGAGACGGGCATCAACGTCCAGCGCGAGTCCGTCGTCCAGGTTACCGGCGACGTCGAGGAGGAAGAGCGCGCGCCGACGGGCGTCGAGGTCACGCCCGACTCCATCGAAGTGATGGCGGAAGCCGACCCCCAGCTCCCGCTGGACCCCTCCGGGAAGGTCGACGCCGACCTCTCGACGCGGCTCGACAACCGCACGCTGGACGCCCGCAAGCCCGAGACGAAGGCCATCTTCGAGATTCGCGCGGAAGTGCTGCGCGCGGTCCGGGAGTACTTCCGGAGCGTCGGCTCGACGGAGATTAACACGCCGAAAATCGTCGCCACCGGCACGGAGGGCGGCACAGAGCTGTTCCCCGTGACGTACTTCGGCCAGGAGGCGTTCATGAACCAGAGCCCGCAGCTGTTCAAGCAGCTGATGGTGGGCTCCGGGCTCGAACGCGTCTTCGAGGTCGGCCCCATCTTCCGCGCGGAAGAGCACAACACCCCGCGCCACCTCAACGAGGCGACGATGATCGACTTCGAGTCCGCGTTCATCGACCACGAAGAGGCGATGGACGTCTGCGAGGGCACGCTGCAGGCGGCCTACTCCGCGGTCGAGGAGAACTGCCAGGAGGAACTCGAAGCGCTCGGCCTCGCCGAGGAGTTCGAGGCACCCTCCGGCGACTTCCCGCGGCTCACCTACGAGGAAGCCATCGAACGCATCAACGCCACCGGCGAACTCGACGAGCAGCTCGTCTGGGGCGACGACCTCCCCACGGAGGGCGAGAAGGCGCTCGGCGACGACGTCGGCGGGCACTACTTCGTCACCGACTGGCCCAGCGAAATCAAGCCGTTCTACATCCAGGACTACGACGACGACCCCGAACTCTCGAAGGGCTTTGACCTGATGCACCCGCGCATGGAATTGGTGTCGGGCGGCCAGCGTGAGCACCGCTACGACGCGCTCGTCGAGGGCTTCAAGCAGCAGGGTCTGGACCCCGACCAGTTCGAGTACTACACGAAGATGTTCAAGTACGGCATGCCGCCCCACGCGGGGTGGGCGTACGGCGTCGAGCGCCTCGTGATGACGATGCTCGACCTCGACAACATCCGGGAGGCTGTGCTCTTCCCGCGAGACCGCCAACGCCTGAGTCCCTAATCGCCGGCTGCGTCGTCGATTAACTCGAACGCTTTTTCGCGGAGTTCCCCGGTCATGTGCAAGCCGTGGCTGTCGATTTCTCGAATCAACGATTTGGCGTTCTCCGGGTCCATTCCCTCGTGAACCGCGCGAACGACGACGCCGACAGTTCCGGTGACCGTCGCGCCGAGTCCCTCCGCGACCGCACGGACGCGGCGGTCGTCGGAGACGACGGCGACAGAACGGTCCTCGGCGTGGTGGGAGCGCACGCCAGCGACGAGTTCGGCGTCACCGTGAACGCGCTCGTCACCAAGCAGGCGCTGCGCGTCCGCGGTGAACTCGTCGGAGACACTGTCGGTGACCTGCTGGGAGTCGAGGAACGTCGAGACGTTCGTCCTCGCCGGCTCGGTCGTCACCTCGTCGATGACGGTCTCCGGAACCAGAACGTCGCCATCGAAGTTCGCCAAGAGGTCGACGCGGCCGACGCTCCCGAGCGCGATGAGCGTGGTCGCGTCGACGAGCACGACGTCGCTCATACGTCGAGCGCGGCGTCGGCGTCCGATTCGAGGTCATCGGGCGAGAGTTGGGTGGTGAGGTTGTGTTCGCGCGCGATTTCCAGCCACTCGCCGAGGCTGACGTCCGCGATGCGGGCGGCCTCGTTGACGGAGACGTCGCCGGACTGGTAGCGCTCGACGGCGACGCGCACGCGGAGGTCGTGGAGACCCTCCGAGAGCGCCTTCCGGATGGTAGCGCTCTTGTCCTCGCCGAGCAGGTCGGCGACTTCGGCGAGGGCTTCTTCCTCGTCGTCGGGGATACGGGCGCTAATCGAGGGCATGTATACGTCGTACTTAGGCGTAAACACACTTGAACGTTCGCGTGCCGATACTGCAACACTTAATCCGCGCGACCCCCGACTCCGAGAGGATGAGCGACGGCGACGCGGCGACGGCGTTCGCGCCCGGCCACGTGACGGGATTCTTCAGCGTGGAGCGCACCGAGAGCCCCGAACGCACGGGGTCGAGGGGTGCGGGCATCACGCTCTCGGAGGGCGTGACGACGCGCGTCGAACCCAGCGATGAAACGCGGGTGCGCTTGAACGGCCGCGAGATTGCCGTCGAGAGCGTGACGCGCGTGCTGGACGCGCTCGACGCGACGGCGACGGTGTCCGCGGAGACGTCGCTGCCGCTGGGCGCGGGGTTCGGCGTCTCCGGCGCGATGGCGCTCGGCACCGCGCTCGCCGCGAACAGCGCCTTCGACGCGGGACTCTCCGAGAACGACCTCGTGACGGTCGCGCACGCCGCGGAAGTCGAAGCCGGAACTGGACTCGGGGACGTGGTGGCGCAAGCCCGCGGCGGCGTCCCGATTCGCGTGGAACCCGGCGCACCCGCGCACGGCCGCCTCGACGGCGTGCCGGACGCGGGCCGCGTGGAGTACGTCTCCTTCGGCGGGCTCTCGACGAGCAACGTCATCGGCGGCGACACGGCGACGCTGTCAGCGGCGGGCGAAGACGCGCTCGCGTCCCTCCGCGAGCACCCGACGCTCCCGCGGTTCATGGCGCTCTCGCGGGAGTTCTCCCAGGAGGCAGACCTCCTCGACGGGGAGGTCGAAGCGGCCGTCGACGCGGTCGCGGACGCGGGCGGCGAGGCCGCGATGGCGATGCTCGGGCGGACGGTGTTCGCGCTCGGGACGGGGTTGTCCGACGCCGGCTACGACCCCGAGGTGTGTCGCGTGCATCCGGCGGGCGCGACGCTGGACATCTGAGCGGGCGAGCCGGACGAGTCGCAGCATCGACCCGCAAGCGGACGGTTTTTGCGCGACGGG
The DNA here is from genome assembly GCF_021028995.1 of Halobacterium sp. KA-4. Classification (GTDB taxonomy): domain Archaea; phylum Halobacteriota; class Halobacteria; order Halobacteriales; family Halobacteriaceae; genus Halobacterium. The sequence continues at coordinate 256,185 of NZ_JAJJZG010000001.1, forward strand.
GCGCCAGAGACAGTATGGCCGAGATTCCCGCCGACCACCCGCGCCACGACTCGCTGGTGACCCGCCACCGCATCGAGGCGGGGGTCGAGAAGGGCATCACGTCGAAGCAGGGGCTGGTCGCGCAGGGCCGCGGGGAGGCGTTCGACTACTTGCTCGGCGAGGAGACGATTCCGTCCGCGAACGACGCCGAGCGCGCGGCTGCCGCGTACCTCCTGCTCGCCGAGCATCCGGTGCTGTCGGTGAACGGGAACGTCGCGGCACTCGTGCCCGGGGAGGTCGTCGCGCTCGCGGAGGTCGTCGGCGCCGACGTCGAGGTGAACCTCTTCAACCGCACCGAAGAGCGGATGGAAGCCATCGCCGAACACCTCCGCGAACACGGCGCGAAGGACGTGAAGGGGCTACAGGCGGACGCGCGGATTCCGGGGCTCGAACACGAGCGCGCGAAGGTGGACCGCGACGGCATCTACGACGCCGACGTGGTGCTCGTGCCCCTCGAGGACGGCGACCGCGCGGAGGCGCTGGCGGCGATGGGGAAGACGGAACTCGTCATCGACCTGAACCCGATGTCGCGGTCCGCGCAGAGCGCCGCCGTGCCCATCGTGGACAACATCATCCGCGCGCTGCCGTCGATTACCGAGCACGCCCGCACGCTCCGCGACGCCTCCCGCGAGGAACTGGAAGAAATCGTCGCGGGGTTCGACCGAGAGGCGGCGTTGGAGGCGTCAGAGCGGCGGATTCGGGACGGCGACCTCGACTGAGCGCTCGGTCGGTCCCGATACCTTTTTAATTCTTTAGGTCGGCCTAAAAAAACATGTGCGAGCGACCGACTCTAGACGACGCCGACGGGAGGGGAGCGTGATGGGCGACGACCTCCGAACGATGCGCGAGCGACTCGACGCCCTGGCCAGCGAGGACGGCCGCTTCTACGTCGCCTGCGCGCGCACCGGCGAACGCCCGTTCCCGGTCGGTGGCCTGCGGTTCGCGGACCGCGAAACGGCCGCCGACGCCGTCGAGTTGGCCCGCGCGTACCGCGGAACGCTGGAGCGCTACGACCCGCGGGCGCCACACTACGACCTCGTCGTCCACGAGCAGACCAACCCCGTGCCGCCGGCGGACGCGCCGTCGCTGCCGGACGCCTGCCACGACGTCACCGGCGCGGTGTTCGAGGCACTGAGCGGGGCCGGCCACCGCGACGCCGAGCGCACGATTCTGGACGCGTACTTCGCCGCCGCGGAAGCCACCACCGACCCCGACGACCTCTGCGTCGTCCTGCTGCGGTGCACGGCGCGCACGCTCGACGAGGAACTCACCGCTCAGGAGCAGGCAGACGTCCTCGCGGACGCCGCGCGCCGGGCCGACATCGCCGAGGACGCGGCCAGCGTCGGCGACGCGCTGGCGACGGTCGCGGGCGCGGACCTCGCGGACGCGCTCGCGGAGACGACGCACGGCTGGCGGTTCGACCCGACAGTCCGGGTCGTCGACGCCGCCGTCACGCTCCCCGCAGCCATCGCCGTGCTGGCGGTGCAACCGGACGCAGAACCAGTCTTTGACCGCGCTGGTGAGGGCGTCCGCGCGCGGCTCGACGGCGGACCCACCGGATTGGCAACCGCTCCCTTACAGTAGTTCGCGCGCCATCTCGGCGGCCGCAGGCGCGCTGTCCGCGAGCAAGTAAACGATTGGCTCGACGCCGAAGCCGCCGGTCTGGTAGAGCACGTCCGCCTCCGGGTGGTCCGCGACGACGGGCCGGAGCGCCTCCGAGGTCGCTTCGCCTTCTGGGTCGAACTCGACGGTTTCGTAGCCGAGGTCCTCCAGTTCGTCGACGATGCCCGGGTCGTAGTGGACGTTCAGACACGCGCGAGCGTCGCTGCCCGCGTCGCGCGTGGCGAGCAGGATGGACGCGACGTGGACGCTAACGCCGAACTCGGGGTCGGCGGGAATCTCCGTGCGCCCCATCACGTCCAGAATCCGGCCGGGGACGCCCGCCACGTCCTCGACGCCGTCGGCGTCGGGCGTGCACTCCACGAGGTTCGAGCCGACCGCGGGGATGAGCGTCGCGAACCCGCTGGCGTGTTCGAGGATGCGGACGCCGCGGCGCACCGACGAGAGCACGCGCTCGCGGACGCGCACCTCGCTCTCGGGGTCGTGGACGCGGAAGTCCCCCTCGTACTCCGCGAGTTCGGGCATCGCCTCCTCGTGGAGTTCCGCGACGACGTCGCCGCGCGCGGACAGCCGCCGAATCAGCACCTCTGCTTCGACGAGTGCCTGCACCTGTGACATGTCGCCGCTCGCGAGCCCCTCGCCGACGCGCTCGACCGTCTCGCGGACGCGCTCGTCGTCGGCGACTTCACCGTTGACCGTGACCTCGCCGTGGGCGTACTTCGAGACCGCGGACTGGCTGACACCGAGCAGTTCCGCGACCTCGTGCTGGGTGAGTCCGCGCTCGCGGAGGTCCGCGGCGAGCAGCGAGCGGAACGTCGGGAGGAACTCCTCGACGACGACCTCCTCGAGGAACTTCATTGGTCGCCACCGAATTCGCGGTCGCCGCGGATGCGGCTGGCCTGCGGGCCGTCCTGGTCCTGGTACTTCGAGCCGCGCTCCTCGCCGTACGGCCGCTCGGCGGGGCTAGAGAGTTTCGTGAATACGAGCTGGCTGATGCGCATGTCCGGCGTGAGCGCGACCGGGACCTTCCCGAGGTTCGAGAGCTCGAGCGTGACTTTCCCCTCGAAGCCGGGGTCGATGAAGCCCGCTGTAGCGTGGACGACCACGGCGAGTCGACCGAGCGACGACCGGCCTTCGACTTGCGCGACGAGGTCCGGCGGCACCTCCACGCGCTCTTTCGTGGTGCCGAGCACGAAGTCGCCGGGGTGGAGGATGAACTCGTCGCCGTCCTCCACGACGGTCTCGGTGACGTAGTCCTCGACTTCCTCTTCTCTGTTGGGGTGGATGCAGGGGACGTTCGCGCGCTCGAACTCCAGGAAGCGCCGGCCGAGTCGGACGTCGACGCTCGCGGGCTGGACCTGGAGGTCGATGTCGTCGAGCGGTTCGACGACGAGGTCGCCCTCCTGCAGCCGCGAGAGGATGTCCCGGTCGGAGAGTATCATACTGGGTCGTGAACCCCGGAGCGCCTAAAGGTTTCAGAACAGGCTGAGCAGCCAGCCGCCGTACGCGACGACAGCCGCGACCACGAGCGCGCTGCCTTCGTCGGCGTCGAATTCGACGTACAGCCCCTCGGTGTAGATGTACGTCTGCCAGCCGGCGACGACGAACGTGAACGCGCCGCGGAGGAGGCCGGTCGAGCGGAACGTCGACCGGAACTGCCGGGCGAACGTTTCTGAGGTGTCGAAGGAGGCGGACTGGAGCACGAACGCGAGCACGGCGAACGCGAACACTGTGTTGAGAATCGACGGGACGGTCCCCCAGCCGGCGACCGCGAGCGTCTCGCGGAACGTCCCTTCGTGGCCGATGACGGCGCGCGCGAGCAGGTGGAGGATGCCCGCGACGATGACCCAGCCGACGAAGAACAGGACGACGATGCCGACGATTTCCGCGGAGAGCAGACTCCACACCTCGCTGGCTGCGTCGCCGTGGCCGGCCCGTCGGACGCGACGCACGAACAGTGCGGCGAACCCGTAGAGGGCGGCTGCGAGCACGAGCGCGGCGACGCCGACCGCAGCGACGGCTGGCCGCAGGTCGAAGCCGCGTTCCTCGAAGTACCGGCGCGGTCTGGAGAGCGGAGTGCGCGGGGCCATGTCCCGGCCTGCCGGCGGAATCGGCAAATGTCTGTCGGCGCCACGAGTAGCCAACACTTTGCCCGCGCCGCCCCTACGCCGTTGCATGAAGCAGGTCATCGCCGCCCGAACGGACATCGGGATGGGGAAGGGGAAGCTCGCGGTGCAGGTCGCGCACGCCTCCCTGAAAGCCTACGAGTACGCCGACGATCGGGCCCAACGACAGTGGAAACAGCAGGGCCAGACCAAGGTCGTCGTGAAGGCCAGCAGCGAGCGCGAACTCTACCAGATTGCGGAGGAAGCGAAAGCCAAGGGGCTGCCGTCCGCGGTCATCGAGGACGCCGGCCGCACCCAGTTGGAGCCAGGGACGCCGACGGCGGTCGCGGTCGGTCCGGCTGCCGACGCCGACGTGGACGAAATCACCGGCGACCTCTCGCTGTTCTGATAATGCGGGACGTTCACGAATTGGAACGCGCGGTCGGCATGTGGTACTACGCCAGCGACAGCGACGGCACCGGCGGCCGCCTCCGCGAGTCGCCGTCGGACTTCCGCGTCACCGAAATCGAGGACTTCGACACGCAGCCCGTCGACGCGGACCAGGCGGACTACCCGTGGCTCGTGTTGCGCGTGACGCTGACGTCGTGGGACACCAACGACTTCGCCCGCGAATTCGCGAACCGCCTCGGAATGAGTCGCGAGCGCGTGACGTGGGCGGGGACGAAGGACCGCCACGCCGTCACCACCCAGTTGTTCGCCGTCCGCGACGTCGAGCCCAAGGACGTGCCCGAGATTTCGGACGCGGGCATCGACGTCGTGGGTCGGGCGGGCCGCGGCCTCCAATTCGGCGACCTCGCGGGTAACGAGTTCCGCGTCGTCGTTCGCGACCCCGACAACCCCGAGCAGGCCGACGCCGTCACCGCGGACCTCGCGGCGTTCGGCAGCGGCGAGCCCGGCGTCCCGAACTTCTTCGGCCAGCAGCGCTTCGGCAGCAAGCGCCCCATCACGCACGAGGTCGGGCTCGCCATCCTCCGCGACGACTGGGAGGGCGCGGCGATGGCGTACCTCGGCGCGCCCAGCGAGTACGAGCCCAAAGACAGCCAGCGCGCCCGCCGGTTCGTCGAGGACACCCGTGACTGGGAGGCCGCCTTAGAGGAGTTCCCGAACCGGCTGCGCTACGAGCGCACGATGCTGCACGAATTGGCGGACGGCGGGAGTTTCCGGGACGCCGTCGAGACGTTCCCGTCGAACCTCCAGCGGCTGTTCGTCCACGCCGCCCAATCGTACGCGTTCAACCGCATGCTCTCCGAGCGCATGGAGCGCGGGCTGCCGTTCCACGAGCCCGTCGAGGGCGACGTCGTCTGGTTCGCCGAATCGGACGCGCCCGAGGGCGTCGCCCGCCCGGATTCGAGCCGCCAGCAGCGCGTCACCGCCGACCGCGTGGACGTGATTGCACGCCACTGCGCGCGGGGCCGGGCGTTCGTCACCGCGCCGCTCGTCGGCACCGACATCGAACTCGCCGAGGGTGAACCCGGCGAAATCGAGCGCGCTGTCCTCGGCGAACTCGACCTAGAACCCGGGGACTTCGACCTCCCCGGCGAGTTCGACTCCGCGGGGACGCGGCGCGCAGTCCTGCTCCGCCCCGACCTCGGTGTCGAACGCGACCCCCTAACCTTCGACTTCGCGCTCCCCTCCGGGAGCTACGCGACGGTCGTCCTGCGCGAGTACCTGAAGACGGACCCGACGGACCTCTGACGGGCGACCCCGTATCAGACGGCCGCGTCTGCGCCGCTGTCGGCCGCGAGCACGACGGCAGCGACGACCAGGAGGCCGGCGACGGGGAAGACGTACAGCCAGAGTGCGGCCTGCCAGAAGCCCAGGAGAAACAGGGCGCACGCGCCGCTGGCAGCCACGAACGCCCGTTCCGATACCACCCCGGCAGCACCCGCGATTGCGCTCGCGCCGAGCGCCGCGAACAACGCCAACCGTGCCGAGGTGTAGCCGGGCTGGCCGAGGTACCAGCCTAACACACCGAGGAACGCGGCGACCACGAGGACGGTCAGCCCGCGAACGGCGGCCGTTGTGGAGGGCGTCATCACGCCGAAGCGTACTGCCGGCTCGCGGAAAGTACCACCGCCGGCGCGACAGTACGGCCGCGACCGCGCGAAACACCGGGCTTTTGCGCGCCGGCACCGTTCTCCGGGACATGGACTGTCGGCGGTGTGGCACGCCCCTGCGCAAGCCGGGCGACTACTGCCTGGTCTGTGACACCGCCAACTGCGACGCGGTCGTCGCCGCCTGCGACCGCGACCACGCGACGCTCACGTTCCTCGACGACGAGGAAGTTGTCGGCCAGACCGACATCGCCACCGTCCCCGAGGAGGGCGGCGAGACCGGCGTCGTCGAACTACGGAACTTCGCCGGCCGCATCGCCGACGAAATCCGGCGCAAGCGTCCCGAGGACGTCTTCGTCGCGGGCGACCACGACGTGATTCGCGCGGTGCGCGCGGACCTCCACTACGAGGTCTACCGCGTCCCCCGCGAGAACCCCGTCGAGTCGGTGGTCGAGCGCCGCGGCGACCGCTCGCTCGACGTCGTCGACGAACCCGCCCGCGAGAAAATCGGCGGCCGCCACTCCACGCTCATCGGGAACCGCGACGGCCAGCGCGCGATTCGCACCGTCGCCGACCACCCGAACGTCAAGAAGGTCATCCCGGGCCCCATCGACGCCGGCGGCTCCGGCTCCCGGACGGGCGTCCGCGCGAAGGTCACGCGCGCCGACGACAACGGCAACCTCCGCCTCCTGGTGCGAGACGGCTCCAGCGTTCAGGAGAACCGCGTCGTGACGACCGCGATGAACCGCGACACCGGCGAACGCGTCCGCGCGGACCTCAACGACGCGCTCGCCGAAGAAGAACTACGGGACTGAAGTCGCGCGATAACGTGGTCTCGCGCTACCCAGGCACGCTGCTCACGCATCGCTGCGCTCCGCGTTCGCATTAACGTGCCCACGCGTTGCTCGGGCACGCAGCTCACGGCTCACTTCGTTCGCCGTTCGCGGTAACGTGGTCTCGCTGCGCTCGACCACGCAACGTAGCGTTTATGTGCGCCCCGACGGTAGAAGCGTTCACTATGGCTAAGAAGGGCTCCACGGGGAGCGCCGGCCGATTCGGCGCGCGCTACGGCCGCGTCTCTCGGCGTCGCGTCTCCGAAATCGAGGACGAGATGAACGAGAAACACGCCTGCCCGGACTGCGGTTCCGAAGCCGTCTCCCGACAGGGGACCGGCATCTGGCAGTGCTCGAAGTGCGACTACAAGTACGCCGGCGGCGCGTACAAGCCCGAGACGCCGGGCGGACGCACCGTCAGCCGCTCCATCCGCGCGGCGCTCGGCGAGGGCGAGGGCGAAGCGGACGTCGAAGCCGAGGCCGACGTCGAAGCCGTCGAGGAGTAAGCATGGCGTACAAGTGCTCCCGCTGTAAGCGCGACGTCGAACTCGACGAGTACGGCGGGGTTCGGTGCCCGTACTGTGGGCACCGCGTCCTCCTCAAAGAGCGGAGCCGCGACATCAAGGAAGTCGAAGTCCGATAACGGCCGGTGGACCACTCCACGGAACTGGTTTTCGAGTACGGTTCTTCCGCGGTCGCTCGCACCGTCGAGCGTAGCGTCGCGGTCGAAGCCGGCGACATCGAGGGCGACCGTAGCGAGGCGGCCGTCCGGCGCGAGGACGCGACCGTCACGGTCACCGTCGACGCAGCGGACCTGACCGCGCTGCGCGCCGGGAACAACACGTGGCTGACGCTCGTTGAGGTCACCGAGCGCGTGGCGGACGCTGCCGGCGGCGAGCGGCGCTGAGTCACCCGAAGTCCGGTTCCTGAAGCGCGTCGGCCTCGCGGCACGTAATACGGGGGTTTTTCTGTCGGGCGCGCCTCCCCAGACGTATGCAGGGCAATCTGCCGCCGGAAGCACAGGAGAAGCTCGAGCAGCTACAGGACCTTCAGGAGAAAGCGCAGACGGTCGCGGCCCAGAAGCAGCAGGCCGAGACCCAGCTCACCGAGGCCCAGACCGCCCTCGACGCCCTCGACGACATCGAGGAGGACGCGACGATGTACCGCGAGGTCGGCGAACTCCTCGTGGAGACGGACTACGACGACGCCGCCGACGACCTCGAAGAGAAGGTCGACAACCTCGAAGTCCGCGTCGAGACCCTCTCGAAGCAGGAGGAGCGCGTGCAGGAGCAGTTCGAGGAACTCCAGGAGGAGCTCCAGGAGATGCTCGGCGGTGCCGGCGGCGGCGGTCCGATGGGCGGCCCGAGCGCGTAACTGATGACTGACGAGGAGCCGTCCGACGAGGAAGTCGTCGAGACCGCGGCCGAGGCCGCCGAAGGCCTCGTGTTCTCGCGGCTCGCGACCGGTGACGTCGACGACCTCGACATCACCGTCACGTTCGAGGATGGCGTACTCGACGTGGACGTCTACGTCCACGCGCCGGACGCCGACGCCGACGTCGACCAGGTCGCGGAGGACGCCGCGCTCGCTGCGCGCGCTGCCGTCGACGACCTGTTCGCGGACGAGTAACCGTTCTCGCTCGTTCGTTCTACTGTCCGATGCGTAGCGCCAGCCGTCGCGATTGCGCGACGGTGGCTACGTCAGGAAGAAGATGAGGATACTGATGGCGACGGTGGCGAGCACGGCGAGCGCGACAATCACGCCGCCCATCGCGATGACAGCGTTGGCGTGGCTGGCGAGCGTCTCCGTGCGGTCGTTGCCGAAGACGGTGACCTCGGCGCGCTCGCTGGCCATGCCGGCTTCGACGGGTTCGAGGTCGGCGACGGCCTCGGCAGTGAGGTCCGTGACGAGGTCGACGAGTTCGTCCCAGTCGATGCTCGCGCCGACCTGGTTCGTGGACTCGACGGTGTTGACGATGTGGGTGTCCGTGGTCATGATTTCCGCGTGGTCGACGCCGTCGAGCGCGTCGATGAGTTCCTCGCGGAGCCCGGGTTCCATGTTGTTCCCGTCGACGAGCACGTACGCCGTGCGGTCGCCGCCCGTATCGAGGACGGCGACGCGGACGCCAAGCGGGCCGATGCCGTCCTCGGGCCGCCACGCCGTGCGGTCCCACGCGACGCCGAGTTCGAGGCTGTCCTCGTCGGCGTCCCGGAGGCTGCGCGCGGTCTCGCCGGCGGCCTGAATCATGTCGAACGAGCGCTTGCTCCCGGGGTAGACGTGCCCGAGGTCGTCGCCGCCGAGCCCGTTGTTGCAGTTGTGGGCGTCCGCCAGCAGGACGTCGTCCATGCCCTCGACGCGGGCTTCGGCGGTCGCGGAGAGGCCGACCGCGAACTCGACGTCGTCGGCGAATTCGGGGGAGAACGTGGAGACGAGGAGCGCGTCGTCGCCGAACGCCTGCCCGAGGAGCTTCGCGTCGCCCTCCTGGACGCGCACCGCGGGTGTCGCGCGGTCGCAGTAGTCGATGGACGCGTGGGCGCGCTCGGCGGCGTCGATGAGCGTGTCGACTTCGCGCTCCGTGACGAGGTTGAAGTCGTGGCCGGCGGTGGCGTGGGGCGGGAACGCCAGCCCGGTCGCTGACTCGGCGACGCGCTGTGGGAGGTTCCCGCCGCCGATTTCCCCCATCGGCCCGGGGTGAATCATCGGCAACACGAACCGCGCTTTCTCCTCGCCGTCGTCGGCGTTCCGGAACGCCAGCACCGTTACGGGGACGACCGCTTCCTCGCCAATCTGCTCGAAGAAATCCTCCAGTTCGCGGGTGCCCTCGGCGATGTGACCGATGAATCCGCTGACGAAGTCGAGGACACTGACGCCGAGGCTGCGCTTCCACGGGCGGTCGATGGCGAGGACGAGCCCGTAGGCTGCGACCCCGTACAGCGCGGTCAGCAACACCAGCAGCACGAAGTCCCGGGGCGAGAACGCGTACTGAATCTCCGGCGGTGCCTCGGCGGGGCGGGAGAGGTAGGCGTTCACGAGGCGCCCGCCCGTGGTGAGGTAGTTCATCGTGCCGCTGTAGACGAACAACAGCAGACCCGCAGTCAGCGTCTGGATGCTCGCGGGAATCGCGGCGACCAGCGGTGAGTCCCGGGAGACCGCCAGCACCACGAGGAACCGAATCGCGAACACGAGCCCGAGCGCCGCGACGAGTGCGTCGAAGACGAAGTTCTGCCCGAACCGGCCGGTAATCGTGGCGACGACGCCCGCGGCCACGAGCACGACGACGACCACGACCTCGCAGGCGAACGCCAAAAGCGACGACCGGCTGTACGTGAGTTGGCCGCCGAAGTAGCGGTCGACCGGGGTGGTCGCGAGGCTCGCGACGACCGTCGGCACGCCGATGAAGAACACGCCCTGCCAGGCGTCCTCGAGCACGTACTGGCTGTCGAAGGCCGCGATGCCGGCCAGCGCCGCGATGACCAGCGAGAGCGCGACGCTCGTGTACCACTGGGGCGCGCGGAAGATGTACTTCGAGAGGCCCGCGAGTTCGCCCTGCGTCTCCGTCATGGGCCTACTCGCAGACGTCGACGAAGTTCTCGAAGACCGCTTCGCCCTCCTCGGTGTGCGCGACCTCGGGGTGCCACTGGACGCCGTAGAGGTCGCGGTCGGTGTCCGAGATTGCTTCGACGTCGCAGATGTCGCTGCGGGCGGTTCGCGTGAACCCCTCGGGGACGTCGACGACTTCGTCGGCGTGGCTCGCCCAGACGCGGGTCTCGGGCGCGAGCGACCCGACGAGCGGGTCGTCCTCGTCGAGAATCTCGACGTCGACGTCGGCGTAGCCGCCGTAGTCGCCGGACTCGACGGAGCCACCGAGTTCCGTGGCGATGAGCTGCATGCCGAGACAGATGCCGAAGACCGGAATGTCGAGGTCGAGGTAGTCGGGGCAGTTCCCGACGTCGTCCATGTCGGGGCCGCCGGAGAGCACGAGGCCGTCGGCGTCGATGTCCGCCGGCGGCGTCGTGTTGTCGACGGTCTCGGTCTCCACCCCGTCCATGTCCCGGAGCACCCGGTGCTCCAGGTGGGTGAACTGACCGTGGTTGTCGACGACGAGGATGCGTGTCATTAGGGCGGGCTACACGATTCGCGACTAAAAACCCACTCGTTCGGAGTTACAGCGCCGACGGGTCGAAGCGCCGGTTCTCCCGGTCCCACGCCGAGCGGTCGCGTTCTTCGCGCGTGTCGACGTACGCTTCGAGGCCGTTGCCCGCGGGGTCCGAGAAGTACAGCGCCTTGCTGATGCCGTGGTCGACGGGCGTAGAGGGGACGCCGCGCTCGCAGAGTTCGTCGTAGACGTCACCCAGGTTCTCCTCGGAGTCGACTTCGATTGCGGCGTGGTAGAGGCCGACGCCGCGGCCGGCGTCCGAGGCGTCCGCGCCGACGGCTTGCAGTGCGACGTCGTGGTGGTGGTCGCCCCACGAGAGGAACGCGAACCGTCCCTCAGTCTCCGTGATTTCGAGGTCGAAGACGTCCTCGTAGAACGCGACGGCGCGCTCGAGGTCGCGGACCTTGAGGTGGACGTGGCCGAGGTGGAACGGCGTGTCGTTCATACCAGACGTTTAGCGCGCGGACAGTTAGCCGTCGGGGTCGGAACAGTGCTACTCGTCGTAGCGGTCGGCCGCGGTGTCGAAGGAGAGTTCGGACTGCTCCTCGCTGCGCCGGCCCTCCGCGGTCGCGATGGCCTCGGGGTCGGGGCTGGCGTCGTCGTCGATGCACGCCCACGAGTCGTGGACTTTCGCGTGACACCACCGGCAGAGGAAGATGGTGATTTCGTGGCCGACGTCCTCCTCGTCGTCGTACGCGAGGTGGTGCTCCTCGAGGAGCGGGCGCTCGTCGTCGTGGGCCTGCCGGCGCTCTTCGAGCCCGCAACGCGCGCACTCGCGGTCGCGCTGGCGGCACCGGTAGTGGGGACAGTCATTCCACTCCCAGTCGCCGTCCGCGACCGGACACCGGAAGTCGTCCGCGCGGCGCTCGGCGGCGAACTCGGGGTCGTGTTGGCCGTGCTCGAAAGCGTACCGGCACTTCCCGTCGTCGGTCGCGTAGTCGCAGACGCCGGCGTGGTCGTAGGGGTCGTCGACCCCGACGGCGGTCCCGGTCGGCGTCTTCTTCACGCCCCGGCGTAGCGACCGGACGGGGTAACGCTTTTCGCTGCCCGCCGCCGACTCCGGGTGTGCACCTCCGCCACGAGCGCGACGGCGACGCGCGGACGCTCGCGACCGACGTCGACGTCGCCGACTCGCTGTTCGCGCAGACCCGCGGGCTGATGTTCCGGCGGTCGATTCCCGACGACTACGCGCTCGTCTTCGACTTCGACGGCGCCGCCAGCCGCGATGTCCACATGCTGTTCGTGCCGTTCGACCTCGACGCCGTCTGGGTGGAGGACGAGGAAGTCCAGCGCGTCGAACGCCTCTCGGCGTGGACGGGGCGCGGCGAGGCGCGCTGCGACACGCTCGTCGAACTTCCGGCGGGCGCGGCCGACGACGTGCGCGTCGGCGACCGCGTCTACCTCGCGGACTGACAGGCAACATCTGTCAGACCCCACACCTTCAAACGTGTGTGGCACGCTACGACATACACACCATGTCGGACCACACCGGCACGGAGGATAGAGTAAGTCGCCTCACGGCGGCTGGCCGAGAAATTCTCCGGCACTAGTTTCCCTGCCGCTCTCGACGGCGGCGCACCCGACGTACAGTTCCTCGACACCACGCTGCGCGACGGCGAACAAGCCCCCGGCATCTCGTTGTCCGCCGACCAGAAGGCGACCATCGCGCGCAAACTCGACGACACCGGCGTCTCCGTCGTCGAAGCCGGCAGCGCGTGCACGAGCGCCGGCGAGCGCGAGACGATTCGCCGCGTCACCGGCCTCGACCTGGACGCGACGGTCACGAGCTTCTGTCGCGGCATCCAGCGCGACGTCGACCTCGCGCTCGACTGCGACGTCGACGGCGTGAACCTCGTCGTCCCCGCCAGCGACCGCCACGTCGAAGAGAAGGTCGGCACCAGCCGCGAGAGCGTCCTCGACACGACCCGCGAACTCGTGGAGTACGCGACCGACCACGGCCTCTGGGTCGAAGTCATCGGCGAGGACGGCTCGCGCGCCGACGACGCGTTCCTCGCAGAGCTCGCCGAGACGACGGCTGACGCCGGCGCGGACCGCTTCTGCGTCGCGGACACCGTCGGCCACGCCAGCCCCGAGCGCGTCTACGAACTCGTGGACGCGGTCGCCGACTACGGCCCGGTGAGCGTCCACACCCACGACGACCTCGGGCTCGCCGTCACGGATGCGCTCGCGGGCGTTTCCGCAGGTGCGGACCTCGTCCACGCTACCGTCAACGGCGTCGGCGAGCGTGCCGGCAACGTCGCGCTCGAAGAGGTCGCAGTCGCGCTCTGGCACTGCTACGGCATCGAACCGCTGGACACAGAGCGCCTCTACGACCTCGCGTCCACCGTCGCGGAGGCCACGGGCGTCCCGCTCCCGCCGAACAAGGCCGTCTCCGGCGAGAACGCGTTCGCTCACGAGTCCGGCATCCACACCGACGGCACGCTCAAGGACGACCGCATGTACGAGCCGTATTCCCCGGAGGCGGTCGGCCGCGAGCGCCGCCTCGTCCTCGGGAAGCACGCCGGCCGCGCGGGCGTCCGCGCCGCCCTCGCCGAACACGACGTCGAAGTCTCCGACGACGAACTGGCCGAAGTCGTCGAGCGCGTGAACGAACTCGGTGAGCGCGGCAAGCGCGTCACCGACGCCGACCTGCTCGCCGTCGCCGAGGACGTCCAAGGCGGCGACCGCAACCGCCGCGTCGAAGTGCTCGACCTCACCGCGGCCAGCGGCGGCGGCACCCCCACCGCGTCCGTCCGCTTGCGCGTGGACGACGAGGAGCACAGCGCCGCCGGCACCGGCAGCGGCCCCGTCGACGCCGCCATCGCCGCCGTTCGCCACGCACTCGGCGACGTCACCTTCCACCTCGAAGAGTACCACGTCGACGCCATCACCGGCGGGACTGACGCCGTCGTCACCGTCCACGTCACCGTCTCGCGCGGCGACCGCACGGTCACCGTCGACGCCAGCGACAGCGACATCACCGCCGCCAGCGTCAACGCCGTCGTCGAAGCTCTCGACCGCCTCCTCCCCGAGAAAGAGACCGCGACGGCCGCGGACTGACGGACGCTCCGCTGGTTTTCGCAGCCGGCACGTAGCCGCCTTCGCTCATACGGGGCGGGACTGAAAGGGGCGGCGCGGTCGGCAGTCGAGACGACGCAAGCACTGGACTGAACGAGCGTAGCGAGTGAAGGAAGCGCGCAGCGAGTCGTAGACGCCGAGCGCGCCGGGGCTTTCGAGGACACGTCGAACTCGCCTGAAGCAGAACGGTCGCGTCACGCCTCGCGACAGTACAGTCGCTCGGCGGTGACAGTTTAGAGAAGCGCCGAGGAGGAGATTTGAACTCCTGAGTCCGTGAGGACAGTTGCTCTCGAAGCAACCGCCTTGGCCAGGCTAGGCTACCTCGGCTCGTTTGGAGGAACGCCGTTGTCGGATTTAGGGATTACGGTTGGCGGGAGCGAGGTCGTGTCAACCGATACCACTAAACGCAACGGACTGAACGAACGCCTATGGACGTCACTGCTGCGAGTGACGAATGCGACGCCGTCCTGAGCGAAGTCGAGCGCGCGGTCGTGACCGACCGCGAGTTCCTCGAAACGGTCCTCGTCGGGTTCCTAGCCGACGGCCACGTCCTCCTCGAAGACGTTCCGGGAACAGGGAAGACGCTGACGGCGCGCAGCGTCGCGACCGCGCTCGGACTGGAGTTCAGCCGCATCCAGTTCACGCCGGACTTGCTGCCGGCGGACGTGCTGGGGACGCACGTGTTCAACGAGAAGTCCCGGGAGTTCGAGTTCCAACCCGGCCCCATCTTCGCGAACGTGCTGCTGGCTGACGAAATCAACCGCGCACCGCCGAAAACACAGGCCGCGCTCCTCGAAGCGATGGAGGAGGGGCAAGCGACTATCGACGGGGAGACGATGGAGCTGCCGGAGCCGTTCTTCGTTATTGCGACCCAGAATCCCGTCGAGCAGGAGGGGACGTTCCCGCTCCCCGAGGCGCAGATGGACCGGTTCGTCGCGAAGGCGGGCATCGGCTACCCGGACGAGGCTGGCGAACTGGAACTGCTCCGGCGCCGCGCGGGGCGATTCTCGCGCAGTCCGACCGTCGAGTCGGTCCTCGACGCCGAGCGCGTGCAGGCGGTGCGGGCGGTCGCCGAGGACGTGCGCGTGGACGACGACCTCCTGCAGTACGTCGTGTCGGTGGCGCGGGAGACGCGCGAGGACCGGCGCGTCGAGGTGGGCGTGAGTCCGCGCGGCACCCAGCGGCTGTTCGAGACGGCACGGGCACGCGCGGTGCTCCGCGGCCGGGAGTACGTCGTTCCGGAGGACGTGAAGCGGCTGGCGCCGAACGTGCTCGCGCACCGGCTCGTGTTGACGCCGGACGCCGCCGTCGAGAACACGGACAAGCGCGAGGTCGTCGGCGACGTGCTCGACTCGGTGCCGGTGCCGACCGTCGAGACTCAGTCGCCGAGCACGTAGGCGAGGAAGACGGCCGCGAACAGCAACGCAATCAGGCCGGTCACGGGGAGGCTCGTCGGTCCGAACTGGTAGATGCCGAACCCGAGAGCAGCGGCCAGGGACGCGACCGCGACGCTCCCGGCGGTGTGGACGGCGACGGACTGCGCGACGGCCGCGTCCGCGCCGACGTCGACGCCGAGCGTGACGGCGTGTTCGCCGGTGTCGTAGGCGACGAGTGCGGCGACGCCCGCAATCAGTGTGAGTGCGGTCGGGAGACCAGTAGCGGCGGCGACGGCGACGCCGAGGAACGCGAGCGTGCCGCCGAGCGTGACGTACGACCGGGTCGCGCTGCGGGCACCGAAGACGACCGCCGCGGCCCCCGGGCCAGCGAGCACGAGGCCGGCCGTCGAGCCCACCGCGACCGGGAGCACGACGAGCGCGGCGGCGACGGCGACGCCGAGGAACGCGAGCGTGGGCGGGCGCGCGTCGAACTCGCTCACTGCGACCACCCCCGGCTGGCGGTAGCGACAGCGACCGGGAACGAGGCCTCGGCGGACCAGTCGACGACGCGGACGCCCGCGCGGCGCAGCGACCGAATTCGGGTGGCGCGCTCGATGCGCGCGACCTGCTGGCCGAGCGTGTCGGAGCCGGTGACGTCCGGCGAGACAACCGTCACCGGGCTGCCGCCGGCTTCGAGGCGGCGGACGTACTCGGCGGCGTTGTCGTCGGCCAGCGGCGAGCAGAACACTACCTGCGCGTCCGCGGGCAGGTGCTTGCGGAGGCGGCGGAACACGAGCGCGCCGAGGAATCGTCGGTCCGGGGCGAGCGCGGCGAACCCCCGGCCGCGGGCGAGCGCGTCCCGGAGGCGGACGCAGTGGTCGCGGCCCGTTCCGGGCGCGAGCCACTCCCAGTGCGGGCCGAACGCAGCGACGCCCACGCGGTCGCCGGCGTCGAGCAGCGCTGACGCGACCCCGCCCGCGGCTTCGACGCCGTACTCGACGGCGACGTGTGCGGCGTCGCGGGCGTCCACGACGGCGACGACGGTGGCGGCGCGCTCCTCGCGGTACTGCACCGTCGAGAGTTCGCCGGTGCGCGCGAGCCGGTGCCAGTCCACGCGCGAGAGCGGGTCGCCGGGCCGGTACTCGCGGGTCGCGTGGAACTCCACGCCCGACCCGCCCTGCGAGGTGGGGACGCGGCCGACGCGCTGGACCGTCTGCTCGCGCAGCGGGAACGACGCCAACTCGGGGAGTTCGGGGACTGACGCCACGCTCGACGTCGTGGGAATCGTGGCTTCTGTCTCGCGGGCGCCGCTGAGGTCGCGCGCACGGACGTGCATCGAGTCGAAGTCGTGCTGGCCGCGGTGCATCTCGACGGTGTACCGGAGCGTCGCCGACTTCCCCGAGCGGAGCGCGGTCGCGAGCCGCGGCGACCCGTCGACGACTTCGACGCCCGCGGGCACGTCGTCGACGACGCGGAGGTCCGGGAGGAACGCGCCGTCGTTGCTGACCGACAGCATCACGTCGACCTCGTCGCCGGGCTCGGGGTCGTCAGCGTGAATCGTCCGCTCGACGCCCAGCGACGGCGATGGCGCCGCGAACAGCTCGCCGTAGGCGGCGTACGCCACACCGAGCACGGCGAGCAGGAGCGCGGCGGGCGACGACGACGCGATGCCGGCTGCGGCCGCGAGCAGGGAGAGCGCAGTGACGCCCCGCCACCGGTTCGTCTCGCGCGTGGTCACGCCCGTGAGCGTCGTGCCGATTCCGTCGGCGTCCGAATCGGCGTCAGGCTCGCCGTCCGCCTCGGCTGTCGTCTCCGCTTCCGCCGTGGTGGTCGTGCTCACGTCAGTCACCTCCGGCGTCGACGCCCGAGCGGCATTCCAATTCGGCGAGCGCGTGCCGGACTTCGCGCTCGTGGGTCGACTCGATGCCCGCGAATGAGGCTACGAGGTGCTGTGCGGCCGGGTTGACGTCCTCGGAGAACAGCGCGGCGGCGGTGCGGTCGTCGGTCCACGTGCCGTCGTCGAGGCGGCGGTGGGCCTCGTCCTCGGACCAACCCTCGGCGTCCGACAGCACGCGCACAGCGAGCAGACGCAGGCGCTCCCGGAGGCGAGTGTCGACGCTCGATGTGCCGTTCCGCGGGCCGACAGCGAGCTCCGTGTCGATTTCCGCGCCAGGTCGTGGCGGCTCATAGCGACCCTCTAGGCCGGACGCGCGCACGACCGCTTCGTCTGGGTCGCGGAAGTCCACCTTCTTGCGGGCGGCGTGTGTCGCGAGTGCGAACACGACTGCGAGCGCGGCGACGACGACGCGCGGCACGTCCGGCAGCCGCAGCGTGGTCGCAATCGAGGGGATGGCGGCGACGGCGACACCGAGCGCGGTGAACGCGAAGCCGAGCACGAGCAGGACGCGCCGCAGCACTACGCGTCACCCCCGTAGGAGGCTTCGATGGCCCGGAGCGCGTCGACCGCGCGCTGCTCGCGGTCCGCGGTGACCTCGGCGCCGCCGTACCGAATCGACCGGAAGAGGTCCGTGAGTTCGTCGACGTGCTCGCGGGCCATCCCGGCGTCGCTGGCGGCGGCCGCGAACTCCGCGGGCGTGCTGGCCTCGGGGTTGGCGACGTCGAGGTGGTCGGTCATCTCCCGCCACGCGCGGTACACCTCGTTCTCGACGTCCGCGTCCGCGGCGATGCGGTCGGCGGCCTCGCCGGCGACGCTCCCGAGCGCGCCGAGCGTCTCGTCGTCGGCCGCGGGCGCTGGTTCGGGGACGGGCTCGCGCACGGGTGGTTCGTCGTCGCCGGTCGCGCGGAACGCCACGGCGCCGAGCAGGACGGCGATTGCGAGCAATCCGAGGAGTACAGTCGGCGGCGAGAACAGCAGTTCACTCCCCGCGCTGCCGCCGGTCTCGCCGCCCGCGGAGGGCCCGTACGCGAGGTCGCGAAGGATGCCGCCACCCGTACGGTCGTCGGGCATCTCGCCGCTACAGTTCGTGAGCAACAGCAGGGCCGGGAACAGCACCGTCGACGTGACGAAGACGACGATGAACGCGGGCGCGATGCCGTCCCGCCAGTACGCGACGAGGCCGAGAGCGAGGGCGAACCCGAGGATTGCGAAGCCAGCGGCCGGCGTCGCGAGCACGGGTACGCACACCGGTTCGAGGCGGAACATTTCCTCGCCGTCGGCGGGTTCCGGGTTGTCGAGCCCGTCGCCACCGTCGCCGGACTGGGCGGCGGTGCCACTGGAGTCGGGTCCAGAGCCACCGATGCCGCTGCCGCCGGCTGGCTGCTGGGGGTTCGCGAGCGTCGCGGCCGCCAGCGAGACCGCGAGCACGCAGAGGAGGGCTACCAGGAGGGCGCGTCGGTTGCGGACCACTGCCGGCGTTTACGATGTTGACAGTATAGGTCTTGCGAACAGTTCACTCACCCCACCAGGTTCGATACTATTCGTGAAGTTTTAAATTAAGTAACGAACCGATTACTCGTAATGTCCGTGCTCGCCGACTACGCCGACCCGTCGCCGGTTCCGCCGGACGACCCGGACGCGACGGCGAACGCCTCAACCATCCTCGTCCCCCGGGCGGAGCGCGGCGGCAAACGCCTCGCGGTCATCGGGCAGCGACGCGAACTCCTCGTCGGCGGTACGGCGGCGCTCGCGAACGTCCTCGTCCGGCCGGCCGAGCGCGCGCTCGCGGCACGCCTCGTAGAGGTCCGATACCGAGCGCCGATAGGAGGCGATGTGGCGGGCGCGCTCGACGGCGGCACGGACGGACCCCTCACAGGACGATGCACACGCGACGTCGGCGTCGAGCGCCGTCGTCCCGATAGCAACGATGGCCGCGTCGGTGGTCGAACGAACCGTATTCACGACGGCAGCGGGGTCGGCAACCGTGGCTGCATCCACGACGACGACGTCGGGATCGTCGCGAGCGACGACGTCGCGGACTGCCGCAGCGTCGACGGTCACCACGTCGTCCGGCAGCACGTCCGCGAGTGACAGCCGGATCCCGTCCGCGACTAGATGTGTCACGTACGGTGTTTCCGCGTTGTCCGGCAAAATATTTTCGGGGACACTGTCGAAAATTCCGCCTCGATTGTGTGTGAATTTCCCAACCGGAGCAGTCGAAGGAGTAGCTGTCACTGTAAGTGATTCTGCAGCGGCTGAGAACACGACGCCGTACTTATGTGTCTTCTGTGAAACGTCCGCGTGTATGCGACACGAAGCGTGTGTCATCTGTGGGGGCTGGGCAGTCTTCCTCACCACGTTCGCCCTGACAGCCCTCGTCACGCCAGTGCGGAGCGTATTCGTCCCATCGCTCCTCAGTGTCGCGTCGGTCCTCCTCGCGACACCGGTCATCCACACGGGCCTGCGTGCACGCGAGGCGGCGAGTGCGAACTGATAGCGCGACTACGTCTAGTGTCGCGTAAACGGCCACGAATCGACCGCAGAGAAAGTCCGCCCTCCCCGATTTGAACGGGGGACAAGTCGATCTACAGTCGACTGCTCTACCAGTCTGAGCTAAGGGCGGATGCACTCTTGCGTACGCCGTGGTTCGGATTTAAGGGTTACCATTCGGAAACGGACGACGCGCGTCAGACGCATGAGGTGGGTTGAAGTCCCCGGCGGTATTACGTACTACCGAACGGGCATGTCGAAGATTACCTTCCGCGCGGACGATGACCTCGTGGACGCCGTCGACGACCTCGACGAGTCCAAGAGCGAGGTCATGCGCGCGGCGCTGCGGGCGTACCTCGACGGCGACGCGTCCGACGCAGACGACAGCATCGACGACGTCGTCGCAGAGCGCGTCGACGAACTCGTCGAGCGGCGACTCGCCCCACGAACCCGCGAGCGCGACGTAAACGTACGAATTACGGTCGATACCGCCGAGGGGCTGCGCGCGGAGCCACGGCGCGACGACCAGCGTGCGCCAGGTCGTGAACCGGCACGCGGCGAGAGTCGCGGGCGGGCAGCGGACCGCAGCCGCGAGCAGAGCTGCGCGCAGTGTGGCGAGTCGCTGTCCGACGACCACGTGTTCTGTCCGAACTGTGGGGAGAAGGCGACCCACCGCGTGTTCTGCGAGTGCGGCGACGAGGTGCGAGCGGACTGGTCGTTCTGTCCGCACTGCGGGCGGCGGACCGCGTCGGCGGACGCGCTCGACCGGTAAGACGCTCGTTTACATCCGCCGTTAATTATATACGTTGTGACGCTGTGGGTAGTGGTACGTAAGACGGTTGTCTTACACAGAATCGCACGACAGCGCGGGATTATGACCTGCCAAACGATTCTGTAAGACACGGACGGAACCAAACGCCGTCTTACCACAACGGGGATACCAAAATATGGAGCGTGTGACACTCCGCATTCCGAAACAGCAGATCGACGAGGTCGAACAGATGGTCGAACGGGGTAAGTTCCCGAATCGTAGCGAGGCGATTCGGTCGGCGGTCCGTGAGATGATAGACGAACAAACCGAACAGACCAGCACGAACAGCTGGGCGAAGGTGTAACGATGCAGGACATCGTTCAGGACGCCCTCGACAACGCCGAAGCCGAACAGCGCGAGATGGACGCCAGCGGCGACGGCGACGAATTCGGCGACCCGCGAATCGTCATCGTGGGCGCGGGCGGCGCGGGCAACAACACCGTCAACCGGCTGTACAACATCGGTGTCGAAGGCGCGGACACGGTCGCCATCAACACCGACAAACAGCACCTCAAGATGATCGAGGCCGACACGAAGATTCTCGTCGGGAAGTCCCTGACGAACGGCCTCGGCGCGGGTGGCGACCCCTCGATGGGCGAGCGCGCCACCGAGATGGCCCAGGGCACAATCAAAGAGGTACTCGGCGACGCGGACCTCGTGTTCGTGACCGCCGGCATGGGTGGCGGTACCGGTACGGGCGCCGCACCCGTCGTCTCGAAAATCGCCAAAGAACAGGGCGCAATCGTCGTCGGCATGGTGTCGACGCCGTTCAACGTCGAGCGCGCTCGGACGGTCAAGGCCGAAGAGGGCCTGGAAAAGCTCCGCGAAGAAGCGGACTCCATCATCGTCCTCGACAACAACCGGCTGCTCGACTACGTGCCCAACCTCCCAATCGGGAAGGCGTTTTCCGTGATGGACCAGATTATCGCGGAGACCGTCAAGGGCATCAGCGAGACGATTACCCAGCCGAGTCTCATCAACCTGGACTACGCCGACATGACCGCCATCATGAACCAGGGCGGCGTCGCGGTGATGCTCGTCGGCGAGACCCAGGACAAGAACAAGACCAACGAAGTGGTCAAGGACGCGATGAACCACCCGCTGCTGGACGTCGACTACCGCGGCGCGAGCGGTGGTCTCGTCCACATCACGGGTGGCCCCGACCTCACGCTGAAAGAGGCCGAGGGTATCGCGGACAACATCACCGAGCGGCTGGACGCGAGCGCGAACGTCATCTGGGGCGCGCGCATCCAGGAGAACTACAAGGGGAAGGTCCGCGTCATGGCCATCATGACCGGCGTGCAGTCCGCGCAGGTGCTCGGACCGAGCACGCAGAAGCAGGCGGACAAGTCCCGGCAGGAGCTCAAGGACGTCGACGCCGACGCGAAGCAGCGCGCCGTCGACGAGGGTGCCGGCACGACCAACGAGTTCGGCGCTCACTCCGACGGCGGCACGGAAGAGGTCGAGAAGAACAACGGCCTCGACGTCATCCGGTAACCTCCCGGTTCTTTTGCGGTCGTCAGCGACCCCGGATCCGCGGGTGTCGCACGTTTACACTGCGTTCACGGCGTCGACCAGCGCGCACTTCCGACACTGGTCGCGCGTCGTCGGCGCGCCACACTCCTCGCACTCGCCCACGTCCTCGTCCTCGTCGCTGTACTGGTCGGCCGCGAGCCCCGCGAGCTCCTCGTAGCCAGCCATAATCGAGTGACGCGTGCCCGGATGGTTCTCCTCTAACTTCAGCAGCAGGTCCTGAATCTCGCCGCGGAACGCCTCGCTGGAGTGCGGACACTCCGCCATGTGAACTGGCAGGTCCCGAAGTTGCGCGTACAGCGCGACCTCCTTTTCCGGGACGTCGCGGAGTGGCTTCGCGCGCGGAATCATGTCCTCCTTGGGCGTACGCTCGTCGAACGGGCCGAGGCTGGCGTCGAAGTGTTTGGCGACCTGCTCGACGTTCCCCTCGAAGATATTCATCAGCGCGGTCTCGGCCTCGTCGTCGAGGTTGTGCCCGGTGAGGAGTTTGTCCGCGTCGTACTCCTCGGCGTACTTCGCGAGGAGGTCCCGGCGGAACACCCCGCAGTACGCGCAGGGTGCCATGTCCAGGGGGTCGTCGTCGACGACGTCGTCCATCTCGACGTCGAACTCGTCGGCGTACGTGACGACCTCGTGGCGGATGTCGCGGTCCGCGGTGAGTTCCTCGCAGGCCGCGAGGCTCTCGTCGCGGTAGCCCTCGATGCCCTCGTGGATGGTGAGCGCGACCATCTCGATGCGCGGGTCCTCCGCGAATGTCTCCGAGAGGATGTCCGTGAGAACGACGCTGTCCTTCCCGCCGGAGAGTCCGATGACCCACGTTTCGGGGTCCTCGGGCGTCGCGTCGTCGGGCAGCATGTCGTCCTCGCGGATGCGCCGCCGCACCCGACGTTCGACGCTCTCGAAGAGGTGACCCTCGCAGAGGTGCGCGCCGGAGTACGCCGCGTGCATCACGGCCTCGCGGTCGCACTTGGTGCAATCCATTACGTACACGTTGGCAGCGCCGGCGTTTCACCGTTACGTCTCGACGAACCACCGCGACTGGTAAACCTCGTTTCGGGATAACAAATCGGTGGCTGCGCGAGAATCTCGGGCACAGAATCGGTCGCGAAAAAGCGCGAGCGGTGAGTCAGCCCGCGAATTCGGAACTCGCGGCGCGGTCGGCAGCGTCGCGAGCGTCGTGGACGTCGTAGAGCACGTCGGCGGGGTCGACGTCACCACGCCGGAGCGCTTTGAGCAACGCCGAGCGCTCGTCGGTGTCGAGTTCGTCGATGGTGTCGACGCGTCGCGCCACGTCCTCAACGGCCATGTCCGTCGGCTCGAAGCGCTCGCCGTCCGGCTTCAGTTCCTCGGCGGCCCCCACAGCGTCGAGCGTGTTCAACTCGCGTTCCGCGACGCCGATGGAGACGGCCGCACGGGTCGTGATTTCGTCCGTCGGCGGTGCCTCGTCGGTCTCGTCGGCGAGTTCGCGGAGCGCTGCGAGCACGCGGAAAGTCTGGTCGCCCATGTGTAGATGCGGTGGTGGGTGGCGCTTGACCGTTGTGGCCAGCGCGGCCGTCGACAGCCGGCCGCGTTAGGCGAACGCGGAGCGCAGCGATGCGTGAGCAGCGTGCCCGAGCGAAGCGACCCGCGAGCGGCCGTCTACCGACGACGTCACTACGAGCAACCCAATCAATCGCGAAAATTCAGAGAACAGCCGCCGTTACGCCTGATCGTACTTCTCGGCGTGGAACCAGTCGACGAGCGTGCCGGTGGCTTCCTTCTCGACGCCGTGGGGGACGTAGACGAACGGGATGGGGCGGTCGAACGCGCGCTCGCCGTAGAGCCCCCAGTCGCCGACCGAGCGGGTGGTGCCGCCGTACGCGATGGGGATGTCTTCGAGGTCCTGTGGCTCGTACTCGGGGACGTAGGACTGTTCGACCCAGACCTCGTGGTCGGGGACGCCGAGTTCGGCGGCGAGGTCGGCTTCGAGGCGGTCAGCGTGGGCGACCAGCCAGTCGCTGAACGCGTCCAAGTCCGCGTCGACGCGGTCGGCGTACGCGATGCGGTGTTTCCAGCAGGTCTCGGGGAAGCGGCGCGCGCGGAAGCGGTCGTAGAGCGCTGCGAGCGTGGAGTCGGGGTGCTCGCTGGCGGCGACGCGCAGGCGCTCCATGAGCGTGTTGTCGTCGATTTCGTCGTCGAGGATGCGGTCGGCGGTGACTGGCGGTTCCTCCGCGAGCGCGGCGAGTTCGTCGAGGAGTTCGCTGAGGAGCACGTGGGCGTAGACGGACTTGTGGTGCTGAGTCACCCACATGTACACCGCGATGCGGCCTTCGAGGTAGTTGCCGATGGTCGAGAGGGCCTTGTCCGAGAGCGCGAGTCCTTCCTCCGGATGGGCCGTGTAGGAGCCGACCATCCGGTCGGTGTCGAAACTGAGCACGTCCGCGCCGGTCATCTGGTTGTCCCGCGTGATGTAGTCGAGGCGATCGACGTCGATGGGGGAGTGCAGAATCTGGGCGGCGACGCCGTGCTGCCAGCGGCCGCCGCGCTCGTACTCGAGGCTGTACCCGAGGATGTGCGCGCAGACGTCGTGGGGGTCGACACCCATCTCGTGGAGGCCGTCGGCGAACTCCTCGAGGACGATGAGACAGCCCAGGAGTTCGTGCGCGGACGCCTCCCGAATCGGCGCGTCGCCGACGCCAGCGTCGTCGAACGCCTCGCGGAGCCCGCGCTCGGCGAGTCGGTCTTGGAGGTCGTCAGTGTCGATGAAGCGCTCGCCCAGGTGTGAGAACGGCGGGTGGCCGACGTCGTGGAGTAGTGCGGCGCACTCGAGCGTGCGCTGGATGTCGTCGAGTTCCGCGGTGGTGGCGTCGCGGTAGAAGTACGACTGTTCGCGGAGGTTCTCGAAAACCGTGCGCGCGAGGTGGTAGACGCCCAGGGAGTGCTCGAAGCGCGTGTGGTTCGCGCCCGGGTAGACGAGGTAGGTCGCCGAGAGCTGGCGGACGTGGCGGAGGCGCTGAAACGCACGGTTGTCGAGGACGTTGTCGACGAGCGGCTGGTCGAGTTCGACGTAGCCGTGGACGGGGTCTTTGATTTGCGTGGCTGGCATGGTGAATCGTCGGTCCGAGCGGACCGACCCGAATTACCCGCTCTAGGAGCTCGGCGGGGGTCGGTCTTTCGATTCGCGGCGTCGGTGGGCGCGTGCGGAACCGTTTTCGGCGTTCGCGGGCTACGAGCAGTCGATGGACAGAGCTGCCGCCGTCGACCGGGTGGAGGAGCTCGTCGACACCGTCGCGAGCGAGGAGATGCCGGTCCCCGTGCGCGAAATCTGGGTGTACGGCGACGTCGCGCTCGGCCTCGACCCCGTCGAGCGCCTGGACGTCTACCTCACGAAGGACATCCTCATGCGCGGCGACGACGCCGACCGCGCCGGGGAGTTCAAGCGCGAGTACGGCGTGAAGGGCGTCGGGAAGACCGTGCGCGCCTCGTGGGCCGACGACCACCCCGAGTACCTGCGCGCGAACGAGAGCGGCCACGTCGCGCCCGAGAGATGTCTCGCCGCACACCTCCTCGACGACGACGAGCCGATTCACCTCGAAGTGTGTAACGCGGGCTTCGAGGACAACGTCACTCAGCGCCTCGAAGGCGCGAGAGCGACCGAGACCTACGAGAACGTCCTCGACCCGCGCGGCGTCTGCCTATGGGCCGACGGCGAGCGTAGCGACGACGCCTTCCAGAAACTCCGCGACGGCGAACTCGTGTTCCCCACGCTCGCGGGTGCACTGGAGATGCTCGGTGCCGACGAGGAAGAAGCCGAAGTCGCCGCCGACGCCGTCGAAACCCGCCGCGAGCGGGCCGAGGGCGCGACCGTTCGCGGCGACGTAGTTTGAAGTGCGAAGCCGGGACCAACCGGGCGCGTGACCTGACGACTCGCCGGCTGGGGGAGGTGGGAGCGCGGCAGTCCCAGCCGGACGCGATGCCGCCTGTCAGCCCCGAGCCTGAGGCAAGTTGCCGGTAGCGATTACTCGTCTTCGAAGCCGTCTTCGAATTCGAACGTCCCGTCGCGCTGGACGATTTCGCCGTCGACCTCGATGAACGAATCCTCGCTCATGTCCACGATCAGGTCCACGTGCGTCGCGGACTCGTTGAACGGCTGGTCGTCGGGGACACACTCCGCGATGGCGCCGCCGACGGCCATGTGGACGGTGTCGCCCATCTTCTCGTCGAAGAGCATGTTGTAGGTGAACCGGTCGATGTCCCGGTTCATCCCAATGCCCAATTCCCCGAGGCGGCGAGCTCCCTCGTCCGTTTCGAGAATGCCTTCGAGCGCGGCTTCGTTCTGCCCTGCAGCGAAGTCCACGACCTCGCCGTCCTCGAACTGCAGCCACGCGTCCGCGATTTCCTTGCCCTGCCGGATGAGCGGCTTGTCGAACAGCACCTCGCCGTCGACACTGTCCGGCACGGGGCACGTGAACACCTCGCCCGCGGGCATGTTCTTCGTGCCCCAGTCGTTGGCCGCGTCCATCCCCGCGACACTCATCGTGACGTCGGTCGTGTCGCCGGAGACGATGCGGACTTCGTCGGCGGGGCCGAGAATCTCGACCATCTGGGCCTGAAACTCGCGCTGTTCGTCCCAGTCCTTGTTGATTGCGTCGTAGACGAAGTTCTCGTAGGCTTCCGTGCTCATCTCGGCCTTCTGCGCGCCCGCGTCCGTCGGGTGCTGGGTGATGACCCAGCGCTTGCCCAGTCGCTCTTCGAGAATCGGGCCGTTCGCGCGGCTCGCAGCCTGCGACTTCTCCGGGGGCACGTCGCTGGTCTCGAAGGCGTTCCCGTCACCCCCAATCAGGAAGACGACGTCGGTCTCCTCCATCGCGGCGAGGTCGTGGGCTTTCGTCTCGTAGTCGTCGACGTCCATCGCTCGGTTGTACGCGCGCGCAGCGCGAGCGTGTCCCCACTGCGTGGTCGGTCGCGCGCCGACCTCGCCGAGTTTCTCGTACAGCGCGACGACGAGGGCTTCGGCTTCCTTCGACGCGCGCACCAGCACCATGTCCCCAGGCTGGACGTCGGTACAGTCCTCGACGAGAATCTCGGCGTGGCGGCGGGCTCTGTCGTCCATACCGCGAAGTCGACCCGGACGCGAATAAACTCCGGAGGAGCGGAAAACCACCGCAGTTCGTGGGCGATTACTCGGGAACGCGCCCGACGGTCACGTAGAACGGCACGGTCTCG
The DNA here is from genome assembly GCF_021028995.1 of Halobacterium sp. KA-4. Classification (GTDB taxonomy): domain Archaea; phylum Halobacteriota; class Halobacteria; order Halobacteriales; family Halobacteriaceae; genus Halobacterium. The sequence continues at coordinate 283,403 of NZ_JAJJZG010000001.1, forward strand.
ACGCGCTCGTAGTCGTCCTCGCGCATCTGCGCGACGACCTCGCGGCCCATCTCACGCCATTCCGCGCGCAGCGCGTCGTAGGCGTCCGAGGAGAGCCCACCGGCGGCGAGCGTCGGTTGCTGTTCGGCGAGCCGTTCGCCGGTCGCCTTCCGTGCAGCGGCTTCGAGCGCGGCTTCGCCGTACGGCGGCTGGATGGCCTGCACGTGCTCGTACTGCGTCGTCGAGACGTCGACGAGTCCTGCTTCCTCGAAGCAGTCCGCGGCGTCCGCACCGAGCGAAACGTTCGTCTCCACGCCCTCGATGTACGCATCGCGGGCGCGCGCTGCGAGCGGCGGTTCGCTCGCGACCGTCGACTCCACGGTGACGGCGGCGTTGTTCGGTTCGACGGCCGCCACGAGGTCCGAGGACACGCGCGAGAACTCCCGGACAGCGGCGACGGGGTCCGGGAGGTTGATGAGCAGTGCCTGGCACGCGACGAGGTCGCAGACGTCGTCGCGGAACGGCAGCCGCGTCGCGTCCCCGACGAGGCGCTCGTCGGCGTCGACGTGCCGGAGGAGGTCGGTGTCCGCGTCGAGTGCGAGCACGTCGGCGTCGGACTCCTCGCGGAACACGCCCGTGAGTTCCCCCGTGCCGCAGCCGACGTCGAGAATCCGCTCCCGGCTGGACAACTCCAGCGCGTCCAACGCCTCGCGCTCGGCCGACATCCCGGGGCGCGTCTCCTCGAGGTAGTCGGCGCTGAATCGGCGCACATCCCCACTGAAAACCGGGGTCGGCAAAAGCAGCGGGGTCCGAACGCTGGCTGTCTACTCGCCTCGCAGTTCACGGCTCCCGTCGGTCGCCGTTCACGGTCCCGAGAATCTACGATTCTCGCAGCTCCCGTACCTTCTGGATGTTCCACTCGAAGCCGCGCCCGTCCTCGTGCGGCGTCTCCAGCACGAGCGGAACGTCGGTGATGGCGTCGTGGTTGACGAACGCGTCCATCCCCTCCTCGCCGATGAGCCCTTCGCCGATGTGCGCGTGTTCGTCCTTGTTCGTGCCGCAGTCGTGTTTCGAGTCGTTGAGGTGGACGCAGTGGAGGTGTTCGAAGCCGACGACGTCGTCGAACTCCGCGAGCGTCTCCGCGACGGCGTCGGCCGTCGAGAGGTCGTAGCCCGCGGCGAACGCGTGCGCGGTGTCGACGCAGACGCCGAGGTCGTGGGCCGACTCGTCGAGAACGTACGCGAGGTGGTCGAAGTCGTCGCCGAGCTTCGTGCCCGAGCCCGCGTCGCTCTCCACGAGCACGGTGACGCCGTCGGGGATGTCAAGTTCGTCGAGCGCGCTGACGGCGTTGTCCAGGCCCTGCTGGACGCCCGCGCCGGTGTGCGCGCCGAGGTGGACGTTGACGTACTCGATACCGAGTTTGTCGGCGGCGTCGACCTCCTTCTGCATGCTGTCGACGGACTTCTCGCGGAGGTCGTCTTTGGGCGTGCAGAGGTTCACGAGGTACGACGAGTGGATGACCCACGGGCCGTCGAGGTGTTCGTCGGTTCCCTCCCGGAACGCAGCGGCTTCGTCGTCGCCGACGTTCGGGTCCTGCCAGACTTGCGGCGAGTGCGTGAAAATCTGTCCGCAGTTCCCGCCGACGTCCAGTTCGTTCTCGACGGCGTTGTCGACGCCGCCCGCGATAGAGACGTGTGCACCTACTCGCATACGCTGTCGTTCGCCGCGGGGGGCAAAGAGGCTTCGAACCGTCGCAACACCTTTGCCGACCGAGCGCGCTCGTGACGGTATGACCTCGGGGGACGCGCTCGACGTAGGTGACGAGGTGCCCGACGTGGCGGCACCGCTGGTCCATCCCGACGACAGCGTCGAGGAGACGCCCCTGTCGGAGCTCTACGTAGACCGACCGGTGCTCGTCGTCTTCTACACGAACGACTTCAGCCCGGACTGCGTGAGCGAGTGGTGTTCGTTCCGCGACTACGGCTGGTTCACGTCCACCGAGGACGTGCGCGTCGTCGGCTCGAGCAAGTCCCGCGTGCCGACTCACCGGCGGTTCATCGACTACCTCGACATCGACTTCCCGCTGTACGCCGACACCGACCTCGACGTCTCGGACGCGTTCGGCGTCACGTACCGCGCGCTGAAGCTGTTGCCGCGGGCGAAGCGCTCGGTGTTCCTCGTGGACACCGACGGCGTCGTTCAGTACCGCTGGATTGGCGAACACCCACTCGACCCGACGCGCGACCAGCCGCCGCTGGGCGAGATTCGGGAAGCCGTCGAGGAACACGTCGGCGGCGAGCCGGAGACGTTCGGGTTCAGCTAAGCAGTCCGCTCCCGCGTCCAGTCGTCGGTCGCGTACTTCTCCTCGGCGAGCTCACGCGCCGCTTCGACTTCGTCGTCGGTCCACTCGCCGACGCGCGCGTCACACCACTCCGCGAGCGCGTCCTCCAGCGCAGAGACGGCGTCGTCGCGGCTGATTCCGGCCTCCTCGTGGATGCTCGTCACGCGCTCGCGGAACCGCTCGGCGTCGATGCCGGGGTCGGCGAACACGCCGAGGTGGGCGTCGGGTGCCAGGGCGAACGACAGCGACCCGTGCTGGATGACCGCGTCCCGGGTGCGGTACTGGGCGTTCCCACTGATTTTCCGGCCGTCGACCGCGATGTCGTGGGCGGGGTGGAGCGCGCGCAGGTAGCACGCGGGCTCGTGAATCGCGGGGTGTTTCTCGGGGACGAAATCGGCGTCGACGCCCATCGCGTGGAACGCCGACAGAATCGGCTCGCAGAGCACCTCGTAGCAGTCCATCAAGTCACCGGGGAGTTCGTCGGCGGGCGCGACGATGCTGTAGGAGATGTCCGAGAAGTCGTCGTGGTAGATGCCGCCGCCGCCGGTCTGCCGGCGCGTCACGGAGATTCCCTCGCGCTCGGCGAAGTCCCAGTCGACGGAGTCCGCGTCCTGCCGGTACCCCATCGAGAGCGTCGACGGCGACCACTGATACGTGCGGACCGTTCGCGGGCCGCCATTTGCGGCGGTCTCCGCAGCGACCTCCTCTAGTGCCATCTGCATCGGCCCGTCGCGGGCCTCCTCCGGAATCAGCCGCCACTCGCGGTCGGCCAGCGTCATACCACGCGGTTCGCGGCCACCGACAAAAAGCCGTGCGTCTGCGGTTCCGCTCGGCTGCGTCCATCGAGCGCGCCGAGCGGCGCGGCAATCTGTGGCCGGACTGGAGGCACGATCGACCGCAACATCCTGTTTCTATATCGTGGCATGGGATTTATCGAGTGTATAGTCGCATTTTCGTAGAACAGATAATATCGGCCAGAGACAGCCACAGCGTCGCCAAATTGCTGGTTTCTATCAAAATCCAAGCGGGACCGCCCACGCTACCACGTCGATTGCTCCTGCGGCGCGGATTTCACGCCGTCGCCACGCGCCGCGTAGCTTTTACCCGCCGGTCCGCTAGATTCGCGTGAATGGTTCGGAACGTCGCCGCCGAGATGGCGGACCTCGACCCGGAGGACTTCCACCTGCTCTCCGGGGTCGAACACGGGATGCGGTTCTCCGAGTGGGTCAGCCGCGAGAAGCTCCCGGAGTTCTCCCGACTGACACAGGAGGAGGTCGACTACCGGCTGGACCGCATGCTCGACCTGGAGTTCCTCGAACGGAAGACCATCCAGTACGAGGGCGTCCAGCTCACGTTCGCGGGCTACGACGCGCTCGCGTTGCACGCGTTCGCCGAACGCGACACCGTCGAGGGCTTCGGCTCGCCGCTCGGCGTCGGTAAGGAGAGCGACGTCTACGAGGTGCAGTCGTTCCGCCCGATGGCGCTGAAGTTCCACCGCGAAGGCTACACCCAATTCCGGGAGGTCCACCGCGGCCGCGACTACACCAGCGACAAGGAGCACACGTCCTGGCAGTACACCGCGCGGAAGGCGGCCGAACGCGAATACGACGCGCTGGAGACGCTGTACCCGGACGTGAATGTCCCGCGGCCGGTTGACCAGAACCGCCACGCCATCGTGATGGAGCGCATCGACGGCGTGGAACTCTCGCGCGCGGAACTAGAGCCCGAGCAGGCCAGCGGCGTCCTCGATTTGGTGCTCCGGGAGATGGCGACCGCCTACGACGCGGGTTACGTGCACGCGGACATCAGCGAGTACAACGTCTTCGTCAGCGAGGACGGCGTGACGCTGTTCGACTGGCCGCAAGCCACCCCGAGCGACCACGAGAACGCCCGCGAACTGCTGGCCCGCGACGTGGGGAACATCGTCGGCTACTTCCAGCAGAAGTACCCCAGCGACGTCCCCGACGTCGACGAGTCGGCGATTGCAGACGCAGTCGCGAGCGGTTCGTTCGGCTCAGTCACCGAATTCTAACGCGTTCGCGTTTCTCGCACACAAATTCCGTAGCGGCTGCACTCTCGCGTTCACTCGAATAAATCTCATTCTGCGATATAGAATGTTCGTACGATCCCGGTCGCTACAGCAGTGAGGAGACAAAAGCGGCGCTCCGGCCCAGACGTGTTCGGTATCTAACCCGACACCCTACTGTATTTATACGACGGCGCGGAAGTGAAGGCCGAACTGCAATCGGTCATGGGCACACACCCGATTCGTCCCCGTCGTCGCCGCGCTCGTGTTGGTCGCCGCCGTACTCGCAGGTGTCGCGCCAGTCGCCGCGAGCACGCAGGCGTCCGCGTCAGTCGGAGACTACACCGTGACGCGAGGTGGGACGGTCAACATCAACGTCGGGCACTCCGGGCCTGCGAACCTCACCATCTCGGGGGGAGGCTTCGAGGTGCTGGTCGGGCTCGGCGACTACGCGGCGTTCGTCGTCGACGAGAACGAGAGCGGGTACGGCGCGCCGTTCGACGGCGACGTGTCCGTCCAAGCGTTAGCCAGCGAGGGTTCGAGATGCGCATCGAGGAACTCGACCCGGAGCCGAACACGAAAGCCGAGACGTACACCGCCGAGGACCAGCGCGTGGCCGCCCAGTTCGGTGACGGTGACGGCCAGTTCGCCGTACTCTGGGACACCAGTAGCGTCGACCTCGGCACGGGCTCGAACCACACCTACGGATTCGAACTCACCGTCGACGAGACGAAGAACCCCCCGTTCTCGGAGAACCAGACGCTGCTCACGGAGCGCGTGACGCTCGTGGAGCCGTCGGTGAGCATCAGCGCCGACCCCGGCTACACGCTCGCGCCGTGGGACGGCGACCAGATGCAGATTTCGGGGGAGGCGAACCTCCTCCCGGGGACGACGCTGAACGTGCGCGCGCTCCACGAGGACGGGACCCCGCCGCGGCTCTGGCAGTCCGACGTCGGGGTCTCCGGGGACGGAACGTTCGGGGCGACGTTCGACTTCTCGAACCCCGACCGGCCGGCGGAGTTCCCCCTGTGGGTGCAGAACTACGAGGAGCAGACCCGGACGACAGTCCGGCTGACTGCTGCGAGAGCGTCGATACTGTTCCCCTCACAGGTAGTCAAGAACGACACGGTGACCGTCGAGCGCGTGACGCTCTCCAGGGGCGGGTTCCTCCGATTGATCGTGGACAACGAGGCGCTCGGCACCTCAGGGTCGCTCTCACAGATGACCAACGGCAGCGTCGACATCCCGCTGAATACGTCGTTGGACGGTCCGACGAACGTGACCGCGACCGCAATCGTGGACGCGAACGGGAACGGGGAGCTGGACGCTGACGATCCCGCGTACGAGGCGTCGGGGTCGCCAGTCGCTGGGACCGCAGTCATCGAGCCGGAGACGGCCACGGAGCCGAACAACACGACCGCGACGCAGACCGCAGCGCCGACCTCCATGGAGGTGACGCTGCACGTGAACGACGCGGAGCCAATCGCGCCAGTCGCGAACAACAACAACTCGTCGGGCGGGTTCGTGCCGCTATCGCCCGTGACCACCCTCGTCGCGGTCGTCGCCGCGCTGCTGTTGGCGGCGCGCCGCGGACCCGACCGTTTATGAGGGGGCGCCGTGGTGATTACGATACACCTGGGGACTGCATGACGGGACAGAGTACGCGTCCGACCGGGAGGGCCGCGTGATGTTCGACGAGATGGCGGCGTCGGAGTTCCCGCACTTCCTCGCTGCGTTCTGGGAGGAGAAGGGATGGTCGACGTCGGTCACGGAGAACGACGACGGCACGTACCTCGTCGGCGGCGACAAGGACAATGGCAAGCGCGGGCTCATCGGCGTCCGGCCGGACACCGACACGGAAATCGGCGCCTCCGAGGTCGAGGACTTCGCGGCGTTCTGCGACAAGAAGGGCGTCGACGTGCGCGTGATGGCGACCCGCGGCCGGTTCACGACCGGCGCGCGGAGCGCCGCGGACGCGGGCAACGTCCACCTCCTCGACCCGAACGAACTCGCGTCGTCGGTCCGCGAGGAGGGTGCCGAGGGCCTCGTCGAACAGTACACCGGGAGCGACGACGGGTCGCTGCTCGACAACGTGCCGAGCCCGCCGGGCGGCGTGCCCAGCGGCATCCCAGTCGTTCCAATTGTAGTGGCAGTGGTGGTGATTCTGGCGGCCGTGTTCGCTGGCGGGACCGTCCTGAGCTTCGTGCCGTTCGTCGGCGGCGGTGGCGGTGGCGACGCGGGCCCGTCGTTCACGGCGTTCTCGATGGCGGCCGGGGAGAATACTACAGCGACCGCGGAGTGGGACGCTCGCGTACAGGACGAAATCCAGACCGCGAACAACACCTACCAGCCGAACGACGGGGAGACGTTCGTCGTCGTCCAGTTGAACGTGACTGCAGGCGACTCGCAGGTCGTGGTGCGGAACCCGAACTTCGCGCTGTCGGTGAACGGGACGAACTACGGCCACCAGCGCTTCGAGAACGCTAGCCAGCAGTTCCGCCAGAAACTGTCGGCAGTAACGGCCGCGCCCGGCGAGTCCGGGCGCATGCTCGTCGTGTTCTCGGTGCCCGAGGACTTCGACGGCGCGACGCTCGTCGAACGGCCGGACGGCCCCGGGCTGCGCTTCGAGCGCGCCGACCTGACCTTCGACGTCGAGTGACCGCGGGGATTCGAAGTTCTTAACCCCCGCCACGACGAAACTCGGGTAACTCGCTGGCGAGCGGGCTCCAGCGGGCTCCTGACGGGAGTCAGGACGGAATGTGACCGGCGAGGTCCACAGACCCAACCGGTTGAACCACCCAACGCCCGCGGACAACACATGACACGAAGCTTCTACTCCCACATCAAGGAAGCCTGGCGGGACCCCGACGACGGGAAGCTCGCCGAGCTCCAGTGGCAGCGCAAGCAGGACTGGCGCAAACAGGGCGCTATCGTCCGCGTCGACCACCCGACCCGCCTCGACAAGGCCCGCGAACTCGGCTACAAGGCCAAGCAGGGCGTCGTCGTGGCGCGCGTCAGCGTCCGGAAGGGTACCGCCCGGAAGTCCCGGTTCAAGGCTGGGCGCCGCACGAAGCGGCAGGGCGTCAACCGCATCGGTCGCGCGAAGAACCTCCAGAGCATCGCCGAGGAGCGTGCGTCGAAGAAGTACGTCAACCTCCGCGTGCTGAACTCCTACTGGGTCGGCGAGGACGGCTCGCAGAAGTGGTTCGAAGTGATTCTCCTGGACCCCGAGCACGGCGCAATCGAGAACGACGACGACCTCAACTGGATCTGCGACGAGAGCCAGCAGGGTCGCGTCTTCCACGGGAAGACGAGCGCCGGGCAGCGCGCCCGCGGCCTCCAGAACCGTGGCAAGGGCACCGAGCACCTGCGCCCGAGCACGAACGCCGGCAAGCGCCGGAAGTCGTAACGCCCCACTTCCTCCGTTCTTTCTCGCCGCTCAGCGGCAGCGCCGTCAGTCCTCCTCGAGGAGTTCCTGCTCGATGTCCGGGCTACCGCCGGTCGCGCCGGCGAGCCGGCGCGTAATCACGTCGAAGAACGTGACCAGCGGCCACAGCGCGAGCGCGACGTACTTCAGGGGCCGCGCGGTGGTCAGCGCCCACGACTCGGCGTTCGCCAGCCCCCACGACTTGGGGAGAATTTCCCCGCAGACGAGCACGAGCGAGGTGGCGATCAGCGTCGTCCCGACGACCGCGAGTTCGGGCGGGAGGTAGGTCACGAGCAGCACGGTGAGGATGCTGGAGACGGCGATGTTGACGACGTTGTTGCCGACGAGAATCGTCACGAGCAGCCGGTGTGGGTCGTCGCGGAGCCGCTTCAACTCGGGGCCGCGTTCGTCGCCGGCGGCGAGGTCGGCGATGCGTTCGTCAGTCAGCGAGAACAGCGCGATTTCCGTGCTGGAGAAGTACGCCGACACCGCCAGCAGGACGGCGACCGCGGCCAGTGATACGAGCACAGAGAGGTCGAGTGGCATGGAACCAGCGAGGGCTACCAGCCACTAAGGCGTTGGTGGCTGCCTCGCCTACTCGGACCACTCGGCGTCGGCGAGCGTGCGCTGGACGGCTTCCTCGCCGACGGCGCGCGCGAGCGTCTCGTAGCCGGCGCGCTCGGCGCGGTCGCCGGCGTCGGCGACGAGCCGGGAGACGATGAACTCCGGCGTGGACTTCCCGACGGTGCCGAAGCGCGGCTGGTAGTCCACGAGCAGGTCGAGGTCCTGGCTGAGGCCTTCGGCGAAGATGCCGTCGGTCCGCGCGACGTCGGGGAGCGGTTCGAGGTCGTCCGCGAGGTGCGTGACGAACACGCCCAGCGCCTGCTCGTCGACGGTGAGCGTGACGAGGCCGTGGAGGAGGTCGGCGGCGCTCCCGGGTTCGGTGATGGCTTCGAACTCGTCGACGAGCATGAGCGTGCGGTCGCCCTCGGTGAGCGGCGGGACGACGGAGTTCAGCGTCGCCTCCAGCACGCCCGCGTTGAACGACGCGTGGCGGCGGTGGAAGACGATTGCGTCGACGGGGCCGAGTTCGGCGCGGTCCGCGGGCACCGGCAGCCCCATCGCGGCGAGCACGGCGACCTGGCAGAGCGTCTCCAGCAGCGTCGTCTTCCCGCCGGAGTTCGCGCCCGTGAGCACGGTGACGCGGTCGCCGTTCGGCGGGTCCAGTGAGTGGTCGCCGACCGCGTACGTCACGGGCTGGACGTCCCCGCCGTCCGCCGCGAGCGAGAGGTTGCGCGCGTTCTCGACGGCGATGGCGTCCGCGTCGACGAAGTCGGGGCGCGTGAGGTCGTGGGCTTCCGCGAATCGCGCCAGCGAGACGTCGACCGCGAGATCGCTGACAGCGGCCACCGCGGCGTCGACCTCCTCGCGGGCGTTCGAGATGGCTCCGCGGAGTTCCGCCGCAACCTCGTTCTCGCGGTCCTGTTCGTCCTCGCGCACGTCGTCGGCGAGCGCGCGCAGCGTCGTGCTCACGAAGTCCGCGGCGTCGGCGGCGTCCGCGGCCATCGCGTTCCGGACGCGGCGCGGTTCGACGCCGGCCTCGCTGGCGACGTACTGGACGAACGCCTCGCGGAACTCGTCGGTGCCCTCGACGCCCTGCGAGCGCACGTCTTCGAGCACGTCGAAGGTGTCGCGTTCGAGGCGTTCGAGGTCGCTGGCGCGCTCGTGGAGCCGGTCGAGTTTCGCGTCCGCGCCGGCCGCAACGCCGTCACCAGTGAGGTGGCGGAGCGCTTCCGCGGCGTCTTCGAGCGCGTCGCGGTCGAGCGTTGTGACCGCCGCGAACACGCCGGAGTCGTCGCTGACGCCGTTCTGCAGGGCGAGCGCAGTCTCGACCGCCGCGCGCTGCGTGTCGCCCGCGTCGTCGTGGCCGTCGAACGTGTCGAGAACGGCTTGCTTGGCCTCGCCGTCGAGACCCGCCCACGTCTCGCGAGCGGCCTCCACGTCGTCGAGGCGCTCGCGCATCGCGTCGCGGTCGGTCAGCGGCGTCCGCACGCGAATCCGGTCCGCGGCGCCGGGCGTGACGGCGTAGTCGGCGGCGAGCGCGACCAGTTCCTTGTAGACGGCGCGGGCGTCGTCGGTCGCGAGCGCGTCCATCCCCTCGCCGCCGTTCGCGCGCCGCAGGATGCGCGTCGCGCGGCCCCGCGAGATGCCGGCGTCGACGAGCGCGCGGACGTTCGCGGACTCGATGGCGTCAACGGCGTCGGGGACGCCGAGTTCGGTCTCCAGTTTGTCGGCGGTCTTCGGGCCGACCCCCCAGTACTCCTCTAATCGCATACCTGCGAGTGGGCGACCACGTGGGTAAAGCGTTACGTGGATTCCGACGCCCGCCCAGCGAGCAACGCACGGACCGCGGCGTCGTCGGGGAGCGCAGTCGTCCCGCCAGTCTCGGTGGTCGTGAGCGCAGCCGTCGCGTTCGCGTAGCGGAGCACATCATCGAGCGCGTCAGCGTTCATTCCGGGTTCGTACGCCGCGAGCGCGCCAGCCGTGAACGCGTCGCCCGCGCCCGTCGTGTCCACGACGTCCACGTCGAAGGCGGGTTCAGAGCGCGTAACGCGCTCGCCGTCCAGCAGGTCGGCGACGACGGTCGCACCGTCGCCGCCGCGGGTGAGGAATACCGTCTCCGGGCCGTAGTCGAGCAATTCAGCGGCGGCTGCTTCGGGGTCGCTGCGGGCACGCTCGCCGAGGCCGAGCGGCCGGAGGTCGTCGGGACTACAGAATAGGAGGTCTACGAGGGCGAGCGCATCACGAATTGCGTCTCCGGCGGCTTCCGGGTCGTCCCAGAGGTCGGGCCGCGTGTTCGGGTCGAGCGAGACGAGACAGTTCGCGTCGCGGGCGCGTTCCAGTAAGTCGAGCGTGGCGTCGCGGCCCGCGTCGTTCGTGAGCGCGACGCCCCCGACGTGGACGCAGTCGAAGCGCGGGAGTGTGCTGTCGGGGACAGTTCCAGTCTCGAACGCGAGCGTGGCGGTGTCGGCTTCGTAGAAGGTGAACGAGCGGTCGCCGTCGGGCGTCGGGCTGACGACCGCGAGCGCGGTTGCGGCGTCGCCAGTGACGACGAACTCCCCGTCGAGGCCGTGGTCGGCGAGCACGTCGCGAAGGTACGCGCCGAACGCATCGTCGCCGAGGCGCGTCCAGAATTCGGGCGGGCTGTCGAGGCGCGCGAGGCCGGTGGCGACGTTCGCTGGCGCGCCGCCCGCGCGGTAAACGAAGCCGTCGACGGTCGCGAGGTCGCCGGGACCGGACGGGAACAGGTCGACGAGCGTCTCCCCGGCCACGAGGATTCGGTCGGTACGCACACCGCCGTCGACGCGCCACCGGCACTTAGTCTTCGCCGAGTACGCTTGAGGGCAGTGCCGGTTCTGGCTGGAGACCGACGCGTTATTTCCCGCCGGTCTGCGAATCCGGAAGCGATGAGCTTCGACATCACCGCCGCCCGAGTCGTCCACGTCGTCTTCGGCGCGGCGTGGACCGGGAGCACGCTCGCCGTCGCGCTGTTCGTCGTCCCCGCCGCCCGCCGCGGCGTGCTCGACGCCGCGCCCGTCGAGTGGATTGCCGACCGCTTCACGAAACTCAGCGTCGTCAGCGTCCTCGCGATGCTGTTGACCGGCGGCCACCTCGCCGGCAACCTCTACACGTTCGAGGCGCTCGCGGGTTCCTCGCGCGGCCACCTCGTCGTAGGGATGACCGGCCTCTGGCTGGTGCTGGCGGGACTCGCACACGTCGCGACGAGTCGCCTTACCGCCGGCCACGACGTCGAATCCGCGGCCGACGACGCGAAACCGTGGTTCGGTGCCGCGGCCGTCGTGAGCGTCGCGCTCCTCGTGCTCGCCGGCCTGCTCTGAGGCGCGCGAGGGGCCGTTGACCGACGAGCATAACAGCCGCCACCCCGTTGCCTTCGTGCATGGACGCGGCGCTCGGGCCACCCGACCAGATGGCCGAGAACGAGAGCGACCTCACGCCGATGATGAGCCAGTACTTCGAGCTCACGCGGCGCTACGAGGACGCGCTCGTGCTCTTCCAGGTCGGAGACTTCTACGAACTCTTCTGCGACGCGGCGGAGGCCGCCGCCCGCATCTGCGAGATTACGCTGACCGCACGCGAGGACTCGACCGGAAAATACCCGATGGCGGGCGTACCCATCGACAACGCGGAGCCGTACATCGACGACCTGCTGAACGCGGGCTACCGGGTCGCGGTCGCCGACCAGGTCGAGGACCCCGACGAGGTCACGGGGGTCGTCGAGCGGGCAGTGACGCGGGTCGTCACGCCGGGGACGCTGACCGAGGACGAACTGCTCGCGGGCGACGACAACAACTTCGTCGCGACGGTCGCAGCCGCAGAAAGTGGTGGGTTCGGCCTCGCGCTGCTGGACGTTTCGACCGGCGACTTCTACGCGACGAGCCTCCCGAACGCGGCGCGCGTGCGGGACGAACTCGGACGGTTCGCGCCCGCCGAGCTCGTCACTGGACCAGGTGTAGCGGCCGACCGCTTCGACGACGGGACGTTCGTCGCGGAGTACGACGACGCGGCGTTCGACGGCGAGCGCGCCAGCAGGACCGTGGAGGCGTACTTCGGGAGCGTGGACGCGCTCGCTGGCGACGCCGAGGTCGCGGCGTGTGGCGCGCTCCTCGACTACGCCGAGTACACGCGCGGTGGCGAGGACGGCGACCGATTGGACTACTTGAATCACCTGACGCGGTACGACCCTCGCGAGTACTTGCAGATGGACGCGGTGGCGCTGCGTAGTCTGGAGGTGTTCGAGCAGCGCAGTGTCCACGGCGCGGAAGGCACCGCGCTCGTGGACGTGCTCGACGAGACGGCGTGCGCGCTCGGCCGGCGGACGCTGACGGACTGGCTGCGCCGGCCGCTGACGGACCCCGAGGACATCGAGGCGCGCCACGAGGCCGTGGGCGAACTGCTCGCGGACCCCCTGACGCGCGAGGAACTCCACGAGCACCTGCGGGACGTCTACGACGTCGAACGGCTGATTTCGCGCGTGTCTCGGGGGCGCGCGAACGCCCGGGACCTGCGCGCGCTGAAGGACACTCTCGACGTAGTGCCCGAGATTCGGGGGCTGCTGGCGGACGCAGATAGCGAGAAACTCCGCGAGTTGCGCGCGAGCCTCGACGACCTCCCGGAGATTCGGGACCTGCTCTCGCGGGCCATCGTCCCGGACCCGCCCCAGGAACTCACGGAGGGCGGCGTCATCCGGGACGGCTACGACGAGACGCTGGACGACCTCCGGGAGACCGAGCGCTCGGGGAAGCGCTGGATAGACGAGTTGGAGCAACAGGAGCGCGAGCGTACGGGCGTCGACTCGCTGAAGGTCGGCCACAACGCGGTCCACGGCTACTACATCGAGGTGACGAACCCGAACCTCGACGCCGTCCCCGACAATTACCATCGCCGACAGACGCTGAAGAACTCCGAGCGGTTCGTCACGCCCGAATTGAAGGAGCGCGAGGACGACATCGTGCGCGCCGAACAGCGCTCCCAGGACCTCGAATACGACCTGTTCCGCGAGGTCCGCAGCCGGGTCGCGGAGGAGGCCGAGCGCGTGCAGGCGACGGCAGCGGCGGTCGCGGCCGTGGACGCGCTGGCGTCGTTCGCGACAGTCGCTGCGAGCCACGACTACGCGCGCCCCGAGATGGGTGGCGACGGCATCCACGTCGAGGGCGGCCGTCACCCAGTCGTGGAGCGCACGGAGGCCGGGTTCGTGCCCAACGACACAAATCTCACGCCCGAGAGGCGGGTCGCGGTCATCACGGGGCCGAACATGAGCGGGAAGTCGACGTACATGCGCCAGGTCGCGCTAATCTCGCTGCTCGCGCAGGCCGGGAGCTTCGTCCCTGCGGAGCGTGCACGCCTCCGGGTCGTCGACCGCATCTTCACCCGCGTTGGCGCCAGCGACGACATCGCGGGCGGGCGCTCGACGTTCATGGTGGAGATGACCGAACTCGCCTCAATTCTGCGCGCGGCCACCGAGGACTCGCTGGTCCTGCTGGACGAGGTCGGCCGCGGCACCTCCACCACGGACGGCCTCGCCATCGCGCGCGCCGTCACCGAGTACGTCCACGACGAACTCGGCGCGACGACGCTGTTCGCGACGCACCACCACGAACTCACGGCGGACGCCGACCGTCTCGCCGACGCCGTGAATCTCCACTTCGGCGCGACCCGGAGCGAGGAGGGGGTGACGTTCCAGCACGAAGTGCGGGAGGGGCCGGCGACCGCTTCGTACGGCATCGAGGTCGCGCAGACCGCGGGCGTGCCGGAAACGGTCGTCGAGCGCGCTCGCGAGTTCCTCGACGCGGCAGACGTGAGCGAGGAGCAGACGGAGTCGAGTGCGACAGGAGTAAATGGGAACACCAACGAGTCGGTCGTCGAAGCCGCGCTCCGGGACGTGAACGTCGCGGAACTCACACCCGTGGAGGCGTTGAACGTGCTGAACGACCTGAAGCGCGACCTCGACTGACTACTCGACGAGCGAAAAGGAGAGCCCGTTCTCCGCGAGCAGGCGACGAGTCTTCTCGGTGATTTCTGGGGCGACGAGCACGCCGCGGACGTCGGCGTCGGCGTGGAGGTCGCGGCGGAGCGCGTTCACGTATCGCTCCAGTTGCGACGCCGCCGACGGGCCGACGCGGCGGGCCTTGAGTTCGACGACGACCACGGCGCCGTCGCGGCCGCGGCCGTAGACGTCCACGGGGCCGGCGGGTGTCTCGCGTTCCGTGCTGCGCGGCTGGAAGCCGGGTTCGACGAGGTCGGGGTTGGCGAGCACGCGCTCCTTGAGGTCGGACTCGGTGCCGGAGACCTCTGCGTCGGCGTCCGCAGGGTCGAACGCCGCGGCGTGGTGGACAGCGTCGAACTGGACGGTGAGCGCGTCCGCGGCGTCGCCGTCGCCACAGCGGAGTTCGAGCGTTCCCTGATTCGCTTCGACGGCGACGCTGCCGCCGGTCGCCCACGCGTCGGGGTCGCGGCCGGTCGCGCCGTGGACGAGCACGGTGTCGTCGGGCTTGCAGAGGACGCTCCGGACACCCGCGGAGAGGCTGCGCTCGGCGCGCCCCTCGAATTCGGTCGCGCACTCGCCGACGAGCGAGACTGCGAGGCCGTCGCTGCGGGCGTCCGCGGCGAAGGCAGCGGCGCGGTCGGCGTCGGGGGTCGAGAGCGCGCGGGTCACGCCTCCGGGTACGCGGTGGACGGGAAAAAGCGCGCGGATGCGGCGACCCGCGGGCTACCGGATGCCGGGCGAGGGCGGGCGCTCGCGCTTGTGCGTGGAGGACTCGTAGTGCTCGACGAACTCCGCGACCGTCTCGCGGGCCTCGCCGGTGGCCTCGCCGGTCTCCTCGATGGTACGGTCCTCGTCGACGTACGCGTGCAGAATCGGGTCGATGACCTCGTAGGGTTCGCCGAGTTCGCCGGGGTCGGTCTGTCCCTCCCAGAGTTCCGCCGTGGGCGTCTTCGCGACGATGTCCTCGCTGACGCCGACCTCCTGAGCGAGGTCGTAGGCCTCGGTCTTGTAGACGTCCGCGAGCGGCGCGACGTCGGCAGCGCCGTCACCGTACTTCGTGAAGTAACCCAGGAGGAGTTCCGAGCGGTTGTTCGGGCCGACGACGAGCGCGTCGTCGTCGTTGGCGGCCTGGTAGAGCAGGACCATCCGGACGCGCGCCTGAACGTTCCCCACAGTAGTCTTCGAGAGGTCCTCGCGGGCGGCGGTGACGTCGTCGACGATGGGCTGGATGTCGGTCTCGCGGTAGTCCACACCCAGGCGCTCGCAGACCGCCCGGGCGTCCTCGACGTTCTCGGGGTCGCTGGGGTCCGCGGGCAGCAGGAGGCCGGTAACGCGCTCGGGGCCGACGGCGTCCGCGAGGAGGTGCGTGGCGAGCACGGAGTCGAGCCCGCCGCTGACGCCGACGACGTAGCCGTCCGCGGGCGTGGCGTCGAGGTAGCTCGCGAGGAACGACCGAATCTCGTCGGCGGCGGTCGCGAGGTCGAGGTCGAAGTCAGTCACGGACGAACGCGCGGCCGCCACCGGCAAAAAGCACGTGGCTACTCGGCGTTCTCACCGGCCTCGACGATGACGGGCGCGTACGTCGCGACGCGGTCCTCGCAGCAGTCCGGTACGAGGTCTCGCCACGGCTCGCCCTCGCGGATGCGACGGCGGATTTCGGTGCCGGAGTAGCGGCCGGGCTCGTGCATACGCTGGGCTTCGACGCGCGCGTCGGTGTACTCGCGGACGATGTCGGCGACCGTCTCGTTGCCCGTGATGACGACGTCCGCGTCCGTGCGCGCGACGAGGCGCTGCCCCCAGTCGGGGTAGCCGGCTTCGCCACGGTCCTCGTCGCAGACGCGCACGAGGTCGAGGTCCGGGAAGCACTCGCGAACGACGTGTTCGCGTTCGGCGGCAGTGAGCGGATTTCGCGGCGTCCGGGCTTTCTGCGGGCTGCCGATGGCGACGACGAGGTCGTACTCGCGGAGGAATCGGCGGACCGTCCGGTAGTGGCCGACGTGGAACGGCTGGAAGCGACCGGGGAACGCTGCGCGTTCGGGCACGAGAAGCGCTACCGACGGCGACGACTTGGGTGCTTGGGCTGGACGCATCGAAAAACCACGCTGGCCGGCGGTCCCGGCCAGCAGCGAGCGTGGAGCACTCGCCATCGGTTGCGTCAGACCACTGCGGGCTGGTCGTCGCGGCCGACCCGCTACGAGGGGACACCAGCCTCGCACGTGGACGGTGCTGGCGGACGACAGAAGACGTTTCGCCGAACATCTTCTCCGCGGAGTGCACGCCGACGACCCGCTCTCGCTTTAAGTATCTCTGGCGACAAGGGATAGATACGAAGAACTTCTCAGCGTGCTACGCTCCGTAGCCACGGTGCCGTCGTTCGCGTGAACGGTCGTCGGTGTGACGAACGCGAATGTTCTTTAAGTGCTTCTGGCGACAAGGGATAGATACGAAGGACTTCTCAGAGACACCGACTGCAGAGCCGGTGGCTCGTCGGTCGTCGTGGCTCCAGCGGGAACCCCCGCCAGCAGGGACCTTTTCGGCGTGCGCGTCCTACCGAGTAGCGATGAGCGACGCCGACGAAATCACGGTGTACTCCGACTACGTCTGCCCGTTCTGCTACCTCGGGCGGCAGTCGCTGTCGGAGTACCAGGCAGAGCGCGAGGAACCCCTCGACATCGACTGGCAGCCCTTCGACCTGCGCGCGCAGAAGCGCGGGCCGGACGGCGAAATCGACCACGACGTCGACGACGGCAAGGACGACGAGTACTTCGAGAAGGCCCGCGAGAACGTCCAGCGCCTCAAAGAGGAGTACGGCGCCGACGAGATGCAGATGGACTTCTCCCGCGAGGTCGACTCGCTGGACGCCCAGGCCGCGTCGCTGTACGTCAGCGACGAGTACCCCGAGCAGTGGCTGGACTTCGACGTCGCCATCTTCGAGGCGCTCTGGGAGGAGGGCCGCGACATCGGCGACCTCGACGTACTGGTCGACATCGCCGAGGACGTCGGCCTCAACCCCGAGGAGATTCGGGAGGTCGTCGAGAGCGAGCAGTACCACGACGAACTCCGCGCGGAGTTCCGCGAGGCCCAAGAGCACGGCGTCACCGGCGTCCCGACGTTCGCGTACGACGGCTACGGCGCGCGCGGCGCCGTCCCGCCGTCCCAGCTCCGCCGCCTCGTCGAAGGGACGTAAGCGCGGTTCGGCGGACTGCGACTGGCCGACACGCAACTTTCTTTAAGTGCCTCTGGCGACAAGGGATAGATATGAAGAGCTTCTCAGCGTGTTACGTCTCGTAGCCGCGGCGCTGTCGATAGCGAGCAACCGCCGAGCGTCGTTCGAAGTGCGGTTCCGCTTTAAGTATCTCTGGCGACAAGGGATAGATACGAAGGACTTCTCGGGGAGTTACGTTCCACAGCCACAGCGCCGCCAGCCGAGAGTTTAAACCGTGCGAGGCCACAGGTACCGGTAATGAGTGCTGACGGCGGCGACCGGATTCGCTGGGAGACGCGCGACGAGCGCCGCGTCGAACACCGACCGGGCTCGGGCGCGCTCTCGCGGGCGGAAGCCCAGCGCGACACCACGGTCCGCAAGTGGGGCGTCGTCTCCCCGAGCGCGACCGTCATCGGGCGCGCCGAATCCCCCGAAGCCGACCTCTCGGAGAGCATCCGGCGGCTCCACGAGGAGCGCCACACTGCGACCGAGGGACACAGCCGCCGCACCCACCACCTCGACCGCCTGCGGACGACACAAGCGCTCTGCAACGCCATCGACGTGACGCCGTGGCAGCGCGACGTCGCGCTCGGCGTGATGGGCGACATCGACCTCACTGAGTTCGGCAGCCAGCGCGCCATCGAGAAGGTCGCGCTCGTGGTCATCCGTCACGTCGTCGACGTCGACCGCCGCCAGTACTTCGGCCTCGACGACCTCGACGCGAACGAGCTCTCCCAGGAGCGCATGAACGACCTCTACGAACGCTACCGCAGCCACGACATCACCGACGAGCCGGCGTTCGCGGAGCTCGCGGAACGCTACGGTCTCGACAAGACGAGCCTGAACCGGCTGCGTCGCGTGCTCAAAGCACAGTTACCCGACGGGCTGCCGGCGTTCGGCCGGAACCCGAACCGCGACCCCCACCTCCCGGACGTCACCGAGCGCGACGTCCCCGACGAAGTGCCCAGCGACGACTAGGTCAGTCGAGGTGTTCGTCGAGGAATTCCTCGATGTCGTCGCCGCCCTGGAATCCCTCGGCGAGCCGCGCGACTTCTTTGCCGTCTTCGACGAGAACGAGCGTCGGCGCGCTCCGCACGTCCCACTCGTCGACCAGCGAGATGTCGTTGCCGGGGTTGACCATCGCGACCGTGATGCCCGTGGCTTTGGCTATATTGCCGAGGACTGGCTCGATTGCCTGGCAGAGCGAGCACCCCTTCGTGTAGAAGTCCACGAGTACGCGGTCGTGGGTGGCGAGGACGTCGGCGAGTTCGTCGCCGTCCGCGACGCGAATCGGTTTCTGTACGTTCTGTTGTGACTCCGTGCTCATGTAGAAATGTAGGGTGCGAGCGCGGAAAAGGACTGCTGCGGGGGCGCGTACCGCCGGCGCCCACGGAACAGGTTATTCGAGGTCTTCGAGGTACTCCGTGGTCTCCTCGGTCTGGAGTTCGCGGAACAGCTCGGAGTCAGCGTCCACGGTGGCGACGCCGACGCCCTCCGCGGAGAGTTCGTCGTCGCGGCCCTCGTTGAGCGCGCGGAGCGCGAGGTCGACGCCCTCGTCGAGGGAGAGGTCGGTCTCGTACTCGTCTTCGAGGTACTCCTGGATGACCGAGCGGTCCGAGCCGATGGCGACGGCCTTCCACTCGTTGGAGGTCCCGGATGGGTCCGTCTCGAAGAGGCGGGGTTCGCCGTCGGAGATGCCCGCGACGAGGAGCGCGACGCCGAACGGGCGTGCGCCACCGACCTGCGTGTACTGCTGGATGTGGTCGGTGACTTCCTTCGTCAGCGTGCGGACGCCGATTGGTTCGTCGTAGCGCACGCGCTCGACCTGAGACTGCTGGCGCGCGAAGTCCACGAGTTTCCGGGCGTCGGCGACGTGGCCGGCGCTGGCGGCGCCGACGTGGTCGTCGACCTTGTGGAGCTTCTCGACGCTGGAGCCCTCGAGGAGCGGCGAACGGGTGCGCTTGTCCACGACGAGGACGACGCCGTCCTCGGTGCGGACGCCGATGCTCGCGGTGCCTCGTTTGACCGCTTCCCGCGCGTACTCCACCTGGTAGAGGCGGCCGTCCGGCGAGAAAATCGTGATACCGCGGTCGTAGGCCTGCTGTTGGTTCTGACCCTGCATTGTCTTCGTTGACCAAATGTAAGCCGCGCTCACGTAAAGGGCTTTGACTTTCGGCAGGGGGTGCCGAGCAGCGGCAAAACCGCCGGGGTACTTGTGGCGGGGCGGCGAGAAACGAGTATGGACTCCGGGAAGGCGAGCCGTCGGTTCTTCGAGGAGCACGTCGCCGGGCGGACGGGTGCGGACCGCGAGGACGTCCGGCTCGGCCCGACGTACGGCGCGGACTTCGGCGTCGTGGACGTCGGCGACCGCGTCGTCGCGATGGCGACCGACCCCGTGTTCGTGCTCCGCGACCTCGGCCTCGAGCGGGCGGCGTGGTTCGCGTTCCACATCTGCGTCAGCGACGCTGCGCTCTCGGGCCTCCCACCGGCCCACCTCGCGGTGGACTTCAACCTCCCGCCGGGCACGAGCACGGAGACGTTCGACGCCATCTGGGAGGTCTTCGACCGGGAAGCCGAGAAACTGGGCGCGAGCCTGACGACCGGCCACACGGGCACCTACGAGGGTTGCGCGTTCCCGACGGTCGGCGGCGCGACCGCGCTCTCGATTGGCCACCCCGACGACCTCGTGGTGCCGACTGGCGCGCGGCCGGGCGACCGCGTCGTCGTCACGAAAGGCCCCGCAATCGAGTCGACGGGCGTGCTCGGCGTGCTGTTCGGCGACGACCTCCCGCTCGGCAAAGCCGCGGTCGAGGCTGCGCGCGAGCGCTTCGACGACGTCAGCCCCGTCCGGGACGCGCTCACCGCGGCGGCCGCCGGTAACGTGACGGCGATGCACGACGCGACCGAGCGCGGGCTCGCGAACGCGTTCCACGAGCTCGCGGCCGCCAGCGGCGTCTCCCTGTCAGTCGAGCGCGACCGCGTCCCCGTGCTCCCGGGCGTGCGCGAGGTCTGCGAGTACTTCGACATCGACCCGTGGACGACCTCCAGCGAGGGGACCGTGGTTGCGACCGTCGCACCAGAGGACGTGGACGCGGTGCTGACGGCGCTCGAAAGCGAGGGTATTCCGGCCGCGGAAGTCGGGTCAGTTGGGGAGAGAACACCGGACGGCGAGCGCGTCACCGTCGACGGCTCCCCGCTCCCGGAACCCGAATCCGACCCGCTATGGGGTGCCTACGAGACCGGGCGCGAGCGATTCGGGAGCGAGTGACGCGGCCGAGAGCGAGCGGCGTCCGGAGGGTTCTTTGCGACGCGCGGCCAGCGTTCCGACGATGCGAGCGAGGAACCAGCCATGGGCATAGTCGAGGAGTTCCTCGACCTGAAAGACGAGACCGACGCCGATCTGCTCGCGATGCAGGTCGGGGACTTCTACGAGTTCTTCGCGGAGGACGCGCGCACGGTCGCGGACGTCCTCGACCTGCAGGTCTCCGAGAAGTCCGCGCACGGGTCGTCGTACCCGATGGCGGGCGTGCCCGTCGACGACCTGACGCCGTACGTCGCGACGCTAGTCGAGCGCGGCTACCGCGTCGCCATCGCCGACCAAGTCGAGGACGGCGCCGACGACATCGAGCGCGAAATCACCCGGGTCGCCACGCCCGGGACGTTCGTGGACGTAACTGGCGCGGACGCCCGCTACCTCGCGGCGGTCGTCCGCGACGAGACGTGGGGGTTGGCGTTCGTGGACGTGACGACGGGCCAGTTCCACGTCGCGGACGCCGAGACGGAGACGGACGTGCTGACGGAACTTCACCGGTTCAGCCCTGAGGAAGTACTGCCCGGCCCCGAGTTGCGGGGCGACGACGACTTCCTCGGCGCGCTCCGCGAGCGCGCGGACGCGACGCTGACGCTGCACGAGGCGTCGGCGTTCGCGCCCGGGAAGGCCGCCCACAGCGTGCGCAAGCAGTTCGGCGACGGCGCGCTCGACAGCCTCGGCGTCGACAGCGACAGCCCGGCAGCGCGAGCAGCGGGCGCAGCCATCGACTACGTGGCGGCGACGGACGCGGGCGTGCTGGCGTCGCTGACGCGCCTCCAGCCCTATCGTGCGGACGACCACGTCGAACTGGACGCGACGACCCAGCGCAACCTCGAACTGACGGCGACGATGGGCGGCGACGGCGACGGGTCGCTGTTCGCCACGCTCGACCACACGGTATCCGCTGCTGGCGGTCGACGTCTGCAAGCGTGGTTGACCCGCCCACTCCGAGACCGCGCGGAACTGGCGCGCCGGCAGGCCGCCGTGGGCGCGCTCGCGGACGCACCGCTCGCGCGTGACGGGCTCCGGGACGTGCTCGGCGACGTCTACGACCTCGAACGCCTCGCGAGCCGGGCGGCTGGCGGGCGGGCCGACGCGACGGACCTGCTCCGAATCCGGGAGACGCTTGCGGCGCTACCCGAGGCCGTGGACGCGCTCGAGTCCGACCCCGACCTCGCGGACTCGCCCGTGACGGAGGTGTTGGAGGGCGTGGACCGCGAGGCGGCCGCCGGGGTGCGCGCCGAACTGGACGCCGCGCTCGCCGAGGACCCGCCGAAGACGCTCCGAGAGGGAGGCCTACTTCGCGAAGGGTACGACGACGAACTCGACGAGTTGCTCCAGGAAGCCCGCGAGCACGAGGAGTGGCTGGACGGGCTGGCGTCCCGCGAGAAGGACCGGCTGGGAATCACGCACCTGCAGGTCGACCGGAACAAAACCGACGGCTACTACGTGCAGGTCGGCAAGTCCGAGACCGACGCAGTACCCGAGGCGTACCGCGAGGTGAAGTCCCTGAAGAACTCCACGCGGTACACCACCGAGGAACTCGAAGAACGGGAGCGGCGGATTCTGCTCGTCGAGGAGGAGCGCGGCGACCTCGAGTACGAGTTGTTCGACGACCTGCGCGAGTGGGTGGGCGGGCACGCCGAAGCCCTCCAGCGCGTCGGCCGCGCGCTCGCCGAACTGGACGCGCTCGCCAGCCTCGCCGAGCACGCGGCCGCGAACCGGTGGATTCAGCCTGAACTCGTTGACGGCGACGACCTCGCAATCGAGGGCGGCCGCCACCCCGTCGTCGAGCAGACTACCGAATTCGTGCCGAACGACGCGCGGTTCGGCGACGGGAGACGATTCCTCGTCGTCACAGGCCCGAACATGAGCGGGAAGTCGACGTACATGCGGCAGGTCGCCCTAATAGTCCTGCTTGCGCAGGTCGGCAGTTACGTGCCCGCCGACGCCGCCCGCATCGGCCTCGTGGACGGCATCTACACGCGGGTCGGCGCGCTGGACGAACTCGCGCAGGGGCGCTCGACGTTCATGGTGGAGATGCAGGAACTCAGCCGCATCCTCCACGCCGCGACCGAGCGCTCGCTCGTAATCCTGGACGAGGTCGGGCGCGGGACCGCGACCTACGACGGCATCTCCATCGCGTGGGCAGCCACAGAGTATCTGCACAACGAGGTCAGAGCAAAAACCCTGTTCGCGACCCACTACCACGAACTCACGGCGCTCGCGGACCACCTCGCCGACGTCGCGAACGTCCACGTCGCCGCCGAAGAGCGCGACGGGGACGTGACGTTCCTGCGGACGGTCCGGGACGGCGCGACCGACCGCTCGTATGGCGTCCACGTCGCGGACCTCGCGGGCGTCCCCGACCCGGTCGTGGACCGCTCGCGAGAGGTGCTGGACCGCCTCCGCGAGGAGAAGGCCGTCGAAGCCCGGGGTTCGGCGAGCGAACCCGTGCAAGCGGTGTTCGACCTCGATTCCGGCGAGTTCGACGCGGGGAGCGCGGAGGAGCCGTCAGTCGAAACCGAGAGCGCTGCGGACGGCGGCGAGACAGCGGAACTGGACCCCGAGGCGCGCGAGGTGCTCGACGACCTCCGGGACGTCGACGTCAACGAGACGCCGCCCGTGGAACTGCTCTCGCGCGTGCAGGAGTGGCAGCGGCGGCTGGACGAGTAGCAGCGCGGGATTGATACGCGCGGGTCGCCTGCTGGCGAGTATGACTGACGGCGACCGCATCCGGGAGCTGGACGACGCGACCGTAGCCCAGATTGCGGCGGGCGAGGTCGTCGAGCGGCCCGCGAGCGTGGTGAAGGAGCTCGTGGAGAACAGCCTCGACGCGGACGCCGCGAGCATCGACGTCACCGTGGAGAGCGGCGGCCGCGACCGAATCGTCGTCGCGGACGACGGCCACGGGATGACCCGGGAGGACCTGCGGGCTGCGGTCCACCAGCACACGACGAGCAAACTCAGCGACGCCAGCGAACTGGACGCAGTCGCGACGCTGGGCTTCCGGGGCGAAGCCCTCTACACCATCGGTTCCGTCTCGCGGATGACGGTGACGACGCGCGCCCGGGACGCGGGCGACTCCGGGTCGACGCTCACCGTCGAACACGGCGATATCGGTGACCTACAGCCGGCTGGACGGCCGGCCGGGACCACGGTGGAGGTCGCGGACCTGTTCGCGGAGACGCCGGCGCGCCGCAAGTACCTGAAGCGGCCGGCGACGGAATTCGCACACGTCAACCGCGCGGTGACGCGGTACGCGCTCGCGAACCCGGACGTCGCCGTCTCGCTGACTCACGACGGCCGCGAGGTGTTCGCGACGACCGGCAGCGGGGACGTGCGGGACGCGGCGCTGTCGGTGTACGGCCGCGAGGTCGCCCAATCGCTCGTCCCAGTGGACGCGACACCCGAGGGACCGGTCGAGCGCGTCCACGGCTACGTCTCGGAGCCGGAGACGACGCGCTCGACCCGCGAGTACCTCGCGACGTACGTGAACGGGCGCTCGGTCCGCGACTCGGTGCTCCGCGAGGCCGTCCTCGACGCCTACGGCGGCCAACTCGCCGCAGACCGCTACCCGTTCACGGTGCTGTTCGTGGAGACGGACGGTGTGGATGCCAACGTCCACCCGCGGAAAATGGAAGTCAGGTTCGAGCAGGAGGACCGCGTGCAAACAGCCGTCGAGGACGCGGTGCGTGACGCACTACTGGACGCCGGCATCGTGCGCTCGCAGGCACCGCGGGGCGCGTCGAAGCCCGGAGACGCGACGATTTCGCCCGCGAGCGAGCGCGACGAGAGCGAACATTCGGCAGAAGGGACGACGCGCGAGAGCGACACGTCCAGCGCGGCGGACGTCGCCGTGGAGAGCGCGGAACACCAGAGCCGCGTGACGGACTCGCTGTCGAACAGCGAACCCGAGTCGACCGAGCGGAAGCCGAGCGGAACTGAACGGGAGCCGAGCACGAGCGAGCTGACGGGGGACTCGACGACGAGCGAGAGCGAATCCAGCGAGCGTGCGAACACTCGTTCGTCGTTCGACGCGCCGACGGAGAACGCGCGACTCACGGAGCCGACGAGCGGGGCCGACGACGAGGACGCGGCGGACGACTTCGACTCGCTGCCGGAGTTGCGCGTGCTCGGCCAGTTGGCGGAGACGTACGTCGTCGCGGAGACGGACGACGGCCTCGTGCTCGTCGACCAGCACGCGGCCGACGAGCGCGTCCACTACGAACGCCTACAGGAACAGGTCGGCGGCGCGTCGCAGGCGCTCGTCTCGCCGGTCGAACTGGAGTTGACGGCGGGGGAGGCGGCGGTGTTCGACGCGGCAATCGAGGACTTGCGCGCGCTCGGGTTCGACGCGGAGCTGTCCGGGCGGACGGCTCGCGTGACGGCGGTGCCAGCAGTGCTGGCAGACGTGCTCGACCCCGAGTTGGCGCGGGACGTGCTCGCGGACTTCGTGGCGGACGCGGGCGGTGACCCGGTCGCGGACGCCGCGGACGACCTGCTCGCGGACCTCGCGTGTCGGCCGGCGGTGACGGGGAACACGTCGCTGACGGAGGGGTCGGTGGTGGCGCTACTGGAGCGACTGGACGGCTGCGAGAACCCGTACGCGTGCCCGCACGGCCGACCGACGCTGATTCGCGTGGACGCCGACGAGCTCGCCGAGCGCTTCGAACGCGACTACCCCGGGCACGGTGGGCGGCGCCGCGAAGACGGCGGGAACTAAACCCCGGCCGCCGTACCGCGGGGTATGGACCTCGTGACGTTCGGCGAGACCCTGCTCCGGCTCTCGCCACCCGGACAGGAGCGACTGGAGCGCGCGACCGAACTGGAGTTCCGCGCAGCGGGCGCGGAGAGCAACGTCGCGGTGAACGCCGGCCGCCTCGGCGCGGACACCGCGTGGCTGTCGAAACTCCCAGACTCGCCGCTGGGCCGGAAGGTGACGGCGACGCTGCGCGCGCAGGGCACCGAGCCCGACGTGGCGTGGAGTGAGACCGGGCGGCAGGGCACGTACTACCTCGAACAGGCGGGCGAGCCCCGCGGGACGAACGTCGTCTACGACCGCGCGAACGCCGCGGTGACGACCGCGACGCCCGACGAACTCGCGACCGAGCGCGTCGACGCAGCAGAGTACTTCTACACGAGCGGCATCACGCCCGCGCTCTCGGAGACGCTCGCGGAGACGACCGCCGCGCTGCTTGAGCGCGCGACGGCCTCGGAGACGACGACGGCGCTGGACGTGAATTACCGCGCGAAACTCTGGGAACCCGAGGAAGCCCGCGAGGTGCTGGAGACGCTGTTCCCGGACGTGGACGTGCTCATCGCCGCGGAGCGCGACGCACGCCACGTGCTCGCCCACGAGGGGAACGCCGGCGAAATCGGGCGCGGGCTGGCAGACGAGTTCGGCTTCGAGACGGTCATCGTGACGCTGGGCGCGGACGGCGCGCTCGCGGTCCACGACGAGGATGTCTACGAGCAGCCGGCGTTCGAGGCCGACACGTACGACGCGGTCGGCACGGGCGACGCGTTCGTTGGCGGGTTCCTCGCGCGCCGCATCGAGGGCGGCGACGTGCGTGACGCCCTGGAGTGGGGCGCTGCGACCGCGGCGCTGAAGCGCACGATGCCCGGCGACACCGCGCTGGTCACGCGCGAGGAGGTCGAGGGCGTGCTGGCGGGCGGGGGCGCGGCAATCAACCGCTGACGCACGCGGTTCGAACGCTGGCCGGAGGAAACGGTTGTCTGCTTGTCGGGTAGGCGGGCTAACACGTGGCCCCAAGGCGTTTTTGTCCGACTGCACTCCGATTCGGACGCGATGAAACGAACAGCGACCGCTGCACTGCTGACGGTGTTGGTCGTCGCGAGCGCCGGAACGACGGCTGCCGCGGCAGCAGCGACCAGTACGCAGGGTAGTGGCGCAGTGTCAGAGGCACAGAGTGGGTCGGCGTACGCCGGAACGCACGTGCAGTTCGACGTCCGGCAGAACGCCGTGGCGAACTACCGCGTCGGCGGGGACACCGCCCTCGACAGCGTGAAGGTCCAGTCCGAGTCCGCCACCGACGGCGGCATCGGCGTGGACGTCGGTGTCGACCTCTCGGCGGTGACGAGCATCGCCGGGAGCGCGCTCTCGATGCAGACGAGCGCGAACGCCCAGGCCGAAATCGCCGCCGAAGGGTCGGCGTCGATGACCGCCCACGACAACGACCACGGCATCCTCGTCGTGGAAGCGGGCGGCAACAACCAGGTGGTCGTGGCGAACGTCTCCGAGGGAGCCACGGCCGAGAGCGAGTCGGACAGCCAGGTCGAGGTGACGACAGCGAACGGCACCCAGGGGACGTTCGTGGTCGTCGGGAACGGCTCCGTGACCGTCAACGAGGATGGCGACGTCTCCGCGCGGCTCGAAAGCGACTCGCGGCTCGTGTTCCGCGCGTACCCCGAGGAGAAGTCCAGCGAGGACGAGCAGACCGAGGAGTACATCGCGTCCGGGACGGCGACCGGCGAGGTGTACGTCGAACAGCAGGACGGCGAGATGGTGACTGACACGGTGACGTACAGCCAGCAGACGGCTATCGCAGCCGAGCAGGCTGCCGAGGACACCGTTCGCGTGACGGTCAACCGCACCCGCGAGCGCGGGAAAATCGTCGTCACGAGCGTCAGTGAGGCCGCAGTAGGGACCGTCTCGAACATCGACGTGACGGTGGACGGCGAGGCTGCCGTCGAAGCGTCCTCCTACAGCGAAGTTGAGGGCGCAATCGGCGGCGACACCTCGCGGTACATGGTGAAGCAGTCGTCGAGTGCGTCGTCGAAGGCGAAGGTGTACGTCGCGCTCAACCACTTCTCGAAGCGCACCATCGAGATGACGGGGAGCGAGACCACCGAGACGACGCAGGGCACGACGAGTGAGACGACGACCGCCGAGACGACGGCCGCAGACACCACCGAGTCCGGTGGCGACGGCGGCGAAACCGGCGGCGGCGCGCCCGGGTTCGGCCTCGGCACCGCTCTGGTCGCCGTGCTCGGTGCGGCGCTGTACGCGCTCCGGCAGTAGCGACTGCAGCCGACTCTTGAACGTTCTCTCGGCGCGGCCGACGCCGGTGCGCGTCGCTCCGGGCCGAAACCATTTCTCGCGGGCGCACGTCGGCCTAGCTATGACGCGACCGCACGTAGTCGTCGTCGGAGCGTACGGGAGCGCGGGCGTCGCGGCCGCCGAAGTGTTGGCCGAGGCGGACGTGGAACTGACACTCGTCGACGACGGCGAACCCGGCGGCGGGCTCTGCATCCTCCGCGGCTGCATGCCCTCGAAGGAGGTGCTGTCGGCAGCCGCGCACCGCTATCAGGCCCGGGACGACGACCGGTTGGTCGGGGACGTCCCCGACGTGGATCTGAGCGCAGTGGTCGAGCGAAAGGATGACAACGTGCTCGGGTACGCCGAGCACCGCCGGGGCGCGGTCCACGACCTCGCGGAGCGCGAGAACGTCACCTTCCACCACGAAACCGCCGACTTCGTCGACGACCGCACGCTGGACGTGGGTGGCGAGCGCATCGAGGCTGACTA
Source organism: Halobacterium sp. KA-4 (assembly GCF_021028995.1). Taxonomy (GTDB): domain Archaea; phylum Halobacteriota; class Halobacteria; order Halobacteriales; family Halobacteriaceae; genus Halobacterium. The sequence continues at coordinate 311,808 of NZ_JAJJZG010000001.1, forward strand.
CGTCGTGCTCGCGACCGGGTCGACGCTGAACGTCCCAGACCTCCCGGGCATCGACGACGTGGACTGGATGGGCAGCAGGGACGTGCTCGATGCGACCGAGTTTCCGGACTCCGGGGTGGTGATGGGGTTCGGCTACGTCGGCCTCGAACTCGTCCCGTACCTCACGGAGGCCGCGGGGATGGACATCACCGTCGTCGAGCACGACGACCGGCCGCTGGACGACTACCACCCGTCGTTCGGCGAGGAACTACTGGATATGTACCGCGAGGAGTTCGGCGTCGAGATTCGCACGGAGGTCCGCGAGGAGCGCGTCGAGGCGACGCCGGACGGCGGCGCGCGCGTCCACCTCGACGACGGCTCCGTCGCCGAGGGCGACCAGTTGTTCCTGTTCACGGGCCGCGAGCCCTCGTTCCCCGACGACATGGAGAGAACCGCGCTCTCCCCGGAGCCGGGCTGGGTCGGGGACACGATGCAGGCGGCGGACGACGACCGCGTGTTCGTCGTCGGCGACGCCGTCGGCGACCGCATGCTCCTACACACGGCCAAAGAGGAGGGCTACCTCGCGGGCCGGAACGTCGTCCACCGCGAGGCCAGCGAGCCGCTGGAGGAGTACGACCCGCTCCCGCACAAGGTGATGTTCTCGGGCGCGGGCGTCTACCCGTTCGCGTCGCTCGGGCTGACGACCGAGCAGGCGCGCGAGGAAGGCCACGAGGTCGTGACCGCGCAGCGCGACGCCAGCGACGACGGCGTGTTCAAGGCGAAGGTGGCGTCGCGTGGGACGGCGCGATTAGTCGTCGATGCCGACGACGGCACCGTGCTCGGCTACCACGGCCTCCACTACGACGCGGACGCGATGGCGAAAACGATGCAAGTGATTCTAGAGGGAGAGATGGACGTCCGAGAACTTCCGGACCGTGCGTACCATCCGACGACGCCCGAAATCCTGGACGGGCTGTTCCGCGAGACCGCCGCGCAGTTGTAGTTAGTCGGGGCGCAGCCACGCGGTGTCGTACTCGCCGAGCACGCTGTCGACGGCGCTGGCGAGGTCCTCGAAGCGGTCCGTCGGCAGGCGGTCGGTGGTGACGAACGCGCCGTGGTAGCCGTGGATGACGCGCGTGAGGTAGCCGTGCTCGAACGCGCGGATGGTGAATTGGTAGTCGCCGAGTTCGGTGTCCTCGTAGATGCGCTTGGACTTGAAGCCGCTGCGCTCCTCGTTGGCGAACCCGACGATGTTCGCGCCGGGTTCGAGGTCGTCGCGGAGGTATATCTGTTCCTCGTTGGTGGTGTCGAAGTACGTGATGCTGCGGAGGCGGTCGCCGACGGTGGTCCGGCAGACGCTGACGAGTTCGTCCGCGAACGCCTCGTCGAGGTTGCTATCGTTTCCCATACTGGTCCTGCGGAGAGCGCCAGCAAAAAACCACGGGCGCGCTACGGGGAACCGGGAGCACCGCCTACAAGAGTTATACGCGCTCCGTTGGAACGGCGTCACATGTCCGACTCAGAGAGCAGCGACGGCGAGTTCGACGAGCAACCGGCCGCTCTCGGGGTGAAAGTCGGGAGCACGCGCACGGTCGTCTCCGCGGGCGACGCCGACGACCCGAACGTTCTCCGCACGCTGACGTGTCTCGCCACCTACGAGGACGCGCTCACCGGCGAGGAGCACGTCCTCTACGGCGAGGAAGCCGCGACCGAGTACCCCGACCGCGTGCGCTACATGCTCCGGTCCGGGCTGCCCGAGGACGAGGAGACGACAGACCTCGCGAAGACGTTCCTCGAGGAGTTCGCACGCTCGAACGGCCTCCCCGAGGACTCGGTCGTGGTGTACGCCATCCCCACCATCGACAACGAGATCGGGCTGGAGCGCCTCTCCGAAATCATCGAGGACGGCCCCCTCGGCGAGCGGCTGGTCCGGTCGTACCCCGAGTCGCTGTGCGGCGCGGTGCCCGCGCTCGGCGACGACCTCGAAGCCATCGAGGAGACGTTCGTCGCCGTCAACATGGGCTCGACGAACCTCGAAGCGTGCGCGTACCGCCGCGGCGAGCAGCTCGCGCCGTTCTCGACGGGCGCCATCACAGGTACCGAGGTCGACCGCCGCATCGCGAACTACGTCGAGGAGGAGACGCAGGGCCGCGTGAACATCGACCTCACGACCGCCCGCGAGTACAAGGAGGAGCACGCGGACTTCCTGAACTACGAGCCGTTCAGCGACATCATCCAGCAGCCCGGCGGCGGCACCTACGAATTCACCATCGAGCACAGCGTGATGGACGCCGTCGACGAGTACGTCGACGACGCGGTCGACGAGGTCGCGAACGTCTTCATGCCGGAACTCGCCAACGACTACATGAAAATCTACCAGCAGGCCCTCGACAACCCGGTCGTGCTCACGGGCGGGATGGCCTGTATCCCGGACGTCGTCGCCGAATTCGAGGAACGCCTGAGCGAGGAACTCGAACGCGACGTCGAGGTGACGACCGCCGACGACCCGGCGACGGCGGCCGCGCGCGGCGCCCACCGCATCGCCGACCGGCTCGTGGAACTGAACGAGTACTGAGCCGGACAACGTTTTTCTCGGCGGGCGAGAACCACCTGAACGGGATGGTCCCCGACCTGCGCGACGACGTCCCGACCGAAGAGGTACAGTTTCCCGACGGTCGCACGCTGGCGTACGCGGAGTACGGCGACCCCGACGGCACGCCCGTGTTCTTCTGTCACGGCACGCCGGGGTCCCGAATCTCCGGGCAGCTCGGCCGCGACGCGAAAGCCGAGGTCGGCGCGCGCGTAATCGCACCCGACCGCCCGGGCTTCGGCGCGTCCGACCGCCAGCCCGGCAGGACGTTCGCGGATTGGGCCGCGGACGTGGCGGCACTCGCGGACGAACTCGGCATCGAGGAGTACGCCGTCGTCGGCTTTTCCGGGGGTGGGCCGTACGCGCTGGCGTGTGCCGCACACAATCCAGAGCGCGTGACTCGCTGCGCGGTCGTCTCGGGGGTCGGGCCGCCGGGGTCCGCGCGCGGCGACCTCGGGTTCGAGCGCGCGCTGGCGTCCGCGTCGCGGGTGTCGCCGCAGTTCGGCCGGCCGCTCGTCTGGCTGATGGCGCGCGCCGTCGCGAGCGCGGACTCGTTCACTGACGTCGTCGGCGAACCCGACACGGACCTCGCGGACCCGCGGCGCGGCGAGAGCGGGCGCGTGCTACTGGCGGACTTTCGCGAGGGGCTGAGCCAGGGAACGACGCCGCTGGCGACCGACTACAGCGTGCTCTACGGCGCGTGGGACTTCGACCTCGCGGACGTCGCAGTGCCGACGCGCGTATTCCACGGGGAGAGCGACGCCAACGTCCCGGTCGCGGCGGGCGAAGGCGTCGCCAGCGAGGTGCCGAACGCCGACCTCACGGTCTACGAGGACGCCGGCCACTTCCGGCCAATCGTCGAGGAGGCACGCGACATCTTCGGCTGGGCAGTCGGGCGCGAGGAGAGCAAGTAGCGAGTAGGCGTTACGACGGGACGGTGCAGCCTTCGACGTACTCGACGTCCGCGACGGAGTCGATGGCGGGGTCGTCGCCGCAGACCGGGCAGTCGGGATTCTTCGCGACCGGTACCGTCTCGAAGGACATGTCGCCGGCGTCGTAGAACAGCAGGCGGCCGGTGAGGCGCTCGCCGTAGTCGAGCAGGCCCTTCACGCACTCGGTGGCCTGAATGCAGCCCATCGTCCCGGGGAGGATGCCGAGCACGCCCGCGGTCGCGCAGTCGGGAATCGTTCCTTCTGGTGGGGCTTCCGGGAACAGGCAGCGGTAGCAGGCGTTTCCGGGTTCGTACGTGATTGCCTGGCCCTCGAAGCGGTAGATGGCGGCGTGGCTGAACGGAATCTCGCGGAGCACGCAGGCGTCGTTGACGAGGTAGCGCGTCGCGAAGTTGTCCGAACAGTCCACCACGTAGTCGACGCCGTCGAGGAACTCGCCGACGTTCGACTGGTCGAGGCGCGTGACGTGCGCGTCGACGTCCACGTCGGGGTTGAGGTCCTCGACGTACTCGCGGGCGCTCTCGGCCTTCGGGCGGCCGACGTCGGCGTCCGCGTGGATGATTTGGCGCTGGAGGTTCGAGCGCTCGACGTCGTCGTGGTCGACGATGCGGAGCCGGCCGACGCCCGCGGCCGCGAGGTACTGGATGACCGGCGCGCCCAGACCGCCCGCACCCACCACGAGCACGTCGCCGTCGAGCAGGCGCTTCTGGCCCTCGGCGCCGACGTCGTCCATGATGATGTGTCGCGAGTAGCGGTCGAGCTGCACCGGGTCGAGATTCAGCCCGGACATACCCGTGGGGACGGCGTGGGCGCGGGTAAGCGTTTCCCGTCCGGCAGCACGCGTCGACGAAGCTGTCGCTGGCGGGTGTAGCGACGAAAGAACTACGGGTACCCCTACCCGGCAGTGGCTCATACCGACTCCCCCGGTAAATGTCTTGTCAGGTCGAATCGCGACCGATAGGGACGGACTAAATCCCGATAGAGCCCCTTAGCCGCCGTATTCGGCGGTTTCTGAGTCAGCGGGGAGCGCGCGACGGATTCGCCGGGCCGTGGTGGCGACCTCGTCGCTGGCGCGCCCGACCGCGCTCAACAGCGGGTGCGACGACGACAGCGACTGGTAGAGGTACTCGTTGAGCGGGCGGGCTTCCGCGGACGGCACGTGGACGGTCTTCGGTTCGAGGTCGCCCGCCTGGCGGCGGACGGCGAGGTCCTGGCAGTCGGCTTCGAGGGCGTCGAGGTCCGCGAGGAGCTGCCGGAGTTCGTGCGGCGGACAGCCGTAGAACGGCCGCGAACGAATCGCTACGAGGTCCTCGTGGACGGCGCGGAGCGTCCGCTCGGCGGCGTCGAGCGCGCTCGCCTCGTCGTAGAGGTCCGAGCAGAGTCGCTTGCGGCTGCGCTTGGACTCGCGGGCCGCGGCGAGCAGTTGGTCGCGCAGGAGCGGCGTCACGCGAGCAGCCTGCCGGAGCGCCACCGCCAACTCCGCTCCGAACTCCGAGGCCACGCTCTCCCAGTAGGTGTCGCCGTACTCGGCCGCGTAGTGCGGGGCGTCCATGACCGTCTCGACGTACGCCTCCCGAATCGCGACACTCGCGGTGCTGTCGGCGTGGTCGCGTCGAGTAGCAAGCGTGGTCGTCGCCGACCGAGCGGGCATCGAGTCGGCGGACTCGGCGTCGACGTCGACCGACTGGACGCGCCGGCAGAACCGCGTGAAAGCGTCGGCTTCCGTCTGGAGAATGTGTCGTTCGCGGCGGAGTGCGCGGCGCGCGTCGGGAATCCACTCCCCGAAGCCCGCGGTCGCGTCGGTCCCGTGCCCCCGAGTGGCAGACTGTGGCATATCCGTGGCTTCGACAGCGCTCGTATAGAAGACTGCTAGGAGTGCTATATTGGTCTCGGTGCCCGTCCCCACCCGGGACCGAGTTCGGCCGATGCGTTCAGGTGGCCGCGGCGTCAGTAGCGACGTATAGATGAACGCGCGACGCGGTGCCGAACACGTGATTGCCGATGAGTGACGCGCCGGAGTTCCCCTTTCTGGACGCGCTCGACGACGTGTTTCTGGGGTTCGACGAAGACGGGGCCGTCGTGGTGTGGAACCGAGCAGCCGAGAACGTGACCGGCTACACCGACGCCGAATTGGCGGCGGCGACGCTCGGCGACCTCTTCGACGTCCAGACTACGGAAGTCGTCGACGAACTGTTCGACACCGGGTCGGCGGTCGTCGAAGCCGACCTCGTGACCGCCGACGGCGACCGCATCCCCTACGACTTCGAGGCCCACCGCGTCGCCGCCGACTCCCCCGCCGCCTTCGCCGGCATCGGTCGCGACGTGACGGAGCGCCACGACCAACGAGCACGCATCGAGGCGCGCGAGCAGTTCCTGCGCGAGATGTACGAAGTCATCGCGAACCGCCAGCGGTCGTTCACGGAGAAAGTCGAGGCGCTGCTCGCGCTGGGCCGCGACGAACTGGGGACGGCGTACGGGACGCTCTCGAAAATTGACGGCGAGGACTACGTCTTCGAAATCGTGGACGCCGACGACGACAGCATCCAGGCGGGCGACGTCGTCCCGCTCTCGGCGACGAACTGCGAGCGCGCCGCCAGCGACGAACAGACCCTCGTGCTCGGCGACATCGCGCGGGACGCTCCCAAGGAGACCGACCGCGCCGGCTACACGGAGTGGGGAATCTCGTGTTACATCGGTGCGCCCGTGTTCGTCGACGACGACGTATACGGGACGTTCTGCTTCTACGACACGGAGCCACGCGACGGCCAGTTCTCGGAGTGGGAGGTCACACTCGTCGACCTCATGAGCCGCTGGGTGAGCTACGAACTCCAGCGCGACCGCGCAAACGAGCGACTGCAGCGCCAGAACGAGCGCCTGGAGGAGTTCGCGTCGGTCGTCTCCCACGACCTCCGGAACCCACTGAACGTCGTCGAAGGCTCCCTCGAACTGGCGGACGAGACCGGCGACGTCAAGCACCTGGACCGTGCTCGGCGCGCGCTCAACCGCATGGAGACCCTCATCGACGACCTCCTGACGCTCGCGCGCTCCGACACGGCGCTCGGCGAGACGGAAGCGGTCGACCTCGCGTTGTTCAGCCGCGAGTGCTGGGAGACCATCCCGTCCGGGGGTGCCGCGCTCGCGGTCGAAACCGACCAGATCATCGAAGCCGACCGAACGCGCCTCCAGCAACTCCTCGAGAACGTCTTCCGGAATGCGGTAGAACATGGCGGCGACGCTCCCACCGTCCGCGTCGGCGACCTCGACGACGGCTTCTACGTCGAGGACGACGGCCCCGGGATTCCCGAGGACGAACGACAGACCGTCTTCGAGCGGGGCTACTCGACGACCCCTGAGGGAACGGGCTTCGGGCTCGCCATCGTCGCGGAGATCGCACACGCTCACGACTGGGACGTCGTCGTGGCCGACAGTGCGAGCGGCGGCGCACGCTTCGAATTCGTCGAAGCGGACGCACAGCGCGCGTAAGGCTGGCGGACTTGTGAACCCAGAGGAAGACGTGCTCGCTCACTCCATTCGCTGGCCGCGACTTTCAGAGTTCAAAGCCTGCCTAGTTACAGCCGAGCAGCGACCCACGCGTTGCTGCGCGACATCGATACAGAAACGTGGGGCCTGGCGGATTTGAACCACCGCTCACCCGGTGTCCCACGACACCCGCCCCGTGACGGACGCCGATATGAGCCGGGGGCTTTGAACCAGACTAAGCTAAGGCCCCTCGCACACCGCTTCCCGTGGCCGAACCTTTAGCCTGTCGGGATTCCACGACAGCGCAGCCGAGGCTGCGCGAGTGAGTGTAGTAAAAGTACGCCGCCACCAGGGCTCGAACCTGGGACAACCTGGGTAACAACCAGGTGCTCTACCAACTGAGCTATGGCGGCTCGCACCCGTTTCTACCCGGTGCGTTTTGAAATGGCTTTCGTTTCGCCAGCAGACTCGGGCATCGACACGGCTTAGGCGCGGCCGCGTGAATTCGGCCGCATGAGCGACTTCGAGACGGTGCTCGACGCCGTCCGCGAGCGCGTGGACCCGACGCCGGCCGAGCGGCGCGCGCTCGCCGAGGCCGCGGAGCGGCTGGCCGACCGAGCGCGGGACGCCATCGCGGAGTTGCCCGTCGAGGCGGACGTCATGCAGGTCGGGAGTACGGCGCGCGGGACGTGGGTCGCGGGCGACCGCGACATCGACCTGTTCGTGCGATTCCCACCTGACCTCCCACGCGAGGAGCTACAGGAGTACGGGCTCGAAGTTGGCAACGAGGTGCTTCCGGAGGGCCGCGAAGAGTACGCCGAACACCCCTACGTGAAGGGAACGTTTGAGGGGTACGACGTGGACCTCGTGCCGTGCTACCGTCTGGAGTCCGCGACCGACATCCAGTCGGCGGTCGACCGTACGCCGTTCCACAACGCGTACCTCGAGGAGCGACTGAGCGACGAGGACGCCGGCGACGTACGGCTGTTCAAGCAGTTCCTGAAGGGCATCGGAGCGTACGGCAGCGACCTCCGAACGCAGGGGTTCTCGGGCTACCTCACGGAACTGCTCGTGCTGGAGTACGGCGGGTTCCGGGAGACGCTGGACGCGATTCGGGACTGGAAGCCGCCGGTCGTCCTCGATCCCGAGGACCACGCGGAAGCGGAGTTCGACGACCCGCTGGTGGTCGTCGACCCGACCGACCCGGAGCGCAACGTCGCCGCGGTCGTCTCCGCGGAGAACGTCGCGCGCGTCCAGCACTACGCCCGCGAGTTCCTCGCCGACCCCGACGAGCGCGTCTTCGAGCTGGCGACGCCCGACCCGCTCGGCGCGGAGGAGGTCCGCAAGCACGTCGAAGAGCGCGGGACGACGCCACTAGCAGTCGTCTTCGAGGCCCCGGGCCTCGTGGAGGACCAACTCTACCCGCAGTTGTATCGCTCTCGGGACGGCCTCGTGCGCGGACTCGAAATCGAGGGGTTTGAGGTGCTGCGCGCGGCGACGTGGGCGGACGACCGCGCGGTGCTGTTCGCGGAGCTAACCGTGAGCGAACTTCCAGCAGTCGAGCGCCACGAGGGACCGCCCGTCCACGTCGGCGGGCACGCACAGGGGTTCTACGAGAAATACGCGGACAGCGACGCTGCCGGGCCGTTCCTCGACGGCGACCGGTACGTCGTCGAGCGCGAACGCGACATCAGGACCGCCGAGGGGTTCGTCGAGACCCAACTCGAAGACGTCGCACTCGGTGCGCACGTCGAGTCCATCGTGGAAGCCGGGGACTACGAAGTGCTCGCTGGCAGGGAAGTTTCGGAACTCGCGGACGGCTTCGGAACGGAACTCGCAGCGTACTTCGAACCGTCCGTCTGAGGTCGCTTTTCGTTCGAGTCAGAGCGCGGGGTGGGAGGCGCGGATGTCGTCGAGCAAGTCGCGGACGGCATCGCTGACCTCGTCGTCGGGACCGACGGGTTCGCGGCCGTCGAACGTCTCGTGGACCATGCCGATGCCGTCCGCGAGCGTGTCGAGGCTGTAGCCGCCTTCCAGAATGAACGCCAGCGCCGCGTCCGTCGCGTCGGCGAGCGTCCGGACGCGGTCGGCGAGCAGGCCGTAGCCTTCCGTAGTGACGTGCATCCGCGAGATTGGGTCGTGGCGGTGGGCGTCGAAGCCCGCGCTCACGAGGAAGACGTCCGGGTCGAACTCGGCGAGTGCGGGTTCGAGCAGTTCGTCGAACGCCGCACAGAAGTCGGCGTCCCCGGAGCCCGCGGGGAACGGCGCGTTCAGCGTCGAGCCGACGCCGTCGCCCTCGCCGTACTCGTCGGCGTCACCAGTCCCCGGGTAGAGGCCGTCCTCGTGCACGGACGCGTAGAAGACGTCGCTGCGGTCGTAGAAGATGTCCTGCGTGCCGTTGCCGTGGTGGACGTCCCAGTCGAAGATGGCGACGCGGTCCGCGTCGAGGTCGTCAAGGGCGTACTGAGCGGCGACGGCAGCGTTGTTCAGGAAACAGAAGCCCATCGCGTCGTCGAAGACCGCATGGTGGCCCGGCGGCCGGCCGAGCGCGAACGGCGTGTTCCGGCCGTCGGCGCCGTTCACCGCTGCGCGCGTGGCATCCTTCGCGAGGCCCGCGCTAGCGAGCGCGGCCGGCCACGTCTCCTCGGAGGCGGTCGTGTCGGGGTCCCAGTCGCCGCCGCCGGACTCGCAGAAGTCGCGAATCTCGTCGACATAGTCGGGGTCGTGGACCGCCGCGACGTCGGCTTCGGTGGCTGGCGTGGCGCCCTCGTAGGTGACGCTGTGGCGCTTGGCGAGCCCGCGCTTGATGGCGCGCAGTCGGTCCGGGCTCTCGGGGTGGCGTGGGCCCGGGTCGTGTGCGAGACACGTCTCGCTGAACCCGAATCTCATTCCACGAGGTCGAAGTACGTCTGGACGTCCTCGGCCTGTACGGTGCGTCGGCCCGCGTGCTCAGCGAGTACGGCGGCGCCCTCCGCGGCGTCCGAGGCGAACGACTCCAAGAGGTCCGCAAGCGCGACCCGGGCGTCCTTGGAGACGCGGAACCGGTCGTCGAGATCAAGGCGCGCGATGCGGTCGACCGGCGCGACCGGCAGCGTGAGTTCGTCGGCGTCGGGCACCTCGTCGACGCCGAAGTCCGCCGCCATCAGGGTCTTTCGGCCGTCCGCGGCCGCGCGTTCGGCGGCGTCCTGCGCGAGCGATGCGCCGCGGCGCTGGATGCGCCGTGCGAGTTCCTCGGCCGCGTCAGCGCTCACCCGCAAGTCACCCGCGTGCCGCCGGATGATGGTGTCGACCGGCGCGAACGGGAGTTCGACGCTCATGCGTCAATGGGTGGCTGTCGCACGCTTAACTGTTTCCGTTGGAACGGAATCCGCCACCACGCATTTGGGAACTGCACCCAAACCACCGAATATGGCGAAAAATCCCCACCAGGCGAACGCCGAAGAGATCGCCGACCAGGAGGTCGACGCCAACGAGGAGGAAGCCGAGGAAGTCGTCGAGGAGCGCCGCGAAGCCGACGAGGAGTACCAGGAGGAACAAATCAAAGAGGAAATCGAGCACGAGGACGAGGAACGTTACCAGGAAGCCCGCGAGGCGACGAACGCGGACAACCACCCGGACGACGCCGAGTGGGACTAGTGTAGTTCCTCGGCGCGGAGGCGGCCGTCCTGGAGGAGTCCCCGGACGGTCACTTCCTGCCCGAGCGTGACGTCCGCGTCGGTCTCCACGCTCACGGTCTCCTCGCCGTCGTCCAGAATCACGGGGTTCTGGGCCTGCACGACGACGCCCGTGAATTCGACTTCTTCGCCGTCGTCGGTGTCGCCGTCGTCGCTCGACGAGCTATCGTCAGCGCTGCTCGGGTCGTTGCCGTCCTCGAACGCCGACAGTCCGGTCGGGCCGCTGCCCGAGTCGTCACCGTCGTCGCCGGTCGTCGCGCCGTCGGCGAGCGGGATGACCGACGACTGCCAGCCAGCGGACGCTTCGATGTCGTCCTGCCAGCCGTCCTGAATCTCGACGTCCACGAACGCGACCTCGTCGCCCGGCCCGATGTCGAGGTCGGCCTTGTCGCCCCACAGCGCCACGCGGATGTCGCCGGTGTCGTCCTGCACGCGCACGTTCCGGACTTGGCCCTCGCTGCCGTCGTCGCGGTCGAACGTGCGCTTGGGGTCCGCGGAGCGAATGACGCCCGAGATGTCGGCGATGTCCTCGAGTTCGAGGTCCTCGATGACCGTGGTGTCCGGCACGAACGCGACGTCCGCGTCGACGGGTTCGACCGCGCCGCGGTCGCCGACGTGGAGTTCGAGGCTGCCGTCGCGCTCGCGGACGTAGCCGTCCACGACTTCGACGACCTCGCCCTGCGAGAGTTCGGTCGCGGTCTCGGCCTGGTCGTCCCAGAGCGTGACGCGCACGCGCCCGGTCTCGTCGCCGAGCACGACGTTCGACACCTTCCCTTCGCTGCCGTCGTCGCGGTCGAACGTCCGCACCTCCTCGGTGCCGAGCACTTCGCCCGTGAGGTTCACGTCCGAGATGCCCAGCGAGAGGTCTTCGACGCGGTACTCGTCCTGCACCGGCACGTCGATTTCCTCGTCGTTGTCCACCTCGACCTGGTCGGCGCTGACCTCGATGCCGTTGTAGCCGTCCTTCGGTCGGCCCTTCACGCGGAGCACGTCGCCGACTTCCAGTTGGTCTTTGGCGCCCTCGGCCTGCTCGTCCCACAGCGATAGCCGGACGCTGCCGGTCTCGTCGGCGACGTCGACGTTGACCACGCGGCCCTCCGGGTCCTCGTCGTCGTCGCGCTCGAACGTCCGCACGTCGCCGACGCTCGTCACCTTCGCGATGAACTTCACTTCGTCCATCTCGGGTTCGACGTCCGCGACGCCGTTGACCTCGCCGTCCTCCAGTTCGTGGGCGATGAGCATGGCGGCCGTTTCCTCGTCGGCCAGTCCGCCCATCTGTTCGACCTTCGACTCGACGGCGTCCCGGAACTCCTCGAGGGACACGTCGGTGTCGAGGTCCCCGTAGACGTCCTCGATGTCGTCGCCCATAATCGTAGTTCACTCCAGACGCGAGCCGCGCATAAGCGTTGTCCTTGGGGAATTCCGCCGTCTCCGTCCGCGGGTCGTGGATGGCACACGGCGGGATGGCGCGACCTCCAGTTTGAACCTACGGACCGTGCGCGCACCCCGAATCGTAACCGCTTTACGTAAGTCCGGGCTACGAAAGAGTGAGTCCGGGTAGGGTAGTGGACTATCCTCTTGGCTTGCGGAGCCAGGGACCGGAGTTCAAATCTCCGTCCGGACGTTCTCTCTTCACACCACGCCCGCGAGCGACGCTCGTGTCGCTCGTGAATCCGTCAATTGGGGCACGAAGTTCTTAGCAGTGGACCGAGTACGGGTGGGTAATGAGCGAGGATCGGGCAGTGCTGTCGATAGACCCGCACGTGCACTCGGAGGGTTCGTACGACGGCAACGAGCCCGTGGAACTCATCCTCGAGCACGCCAGCGACATCGAACTTGACGGGGTCGTGATAACGGACCACGACAGCATCGAGGAGTCGCTGCGGGCGGCAGAGTTAGCACCGGAGTACGGGCTGGTCGGGATTCCGGGCGCGGAGGTGTCGACGGACGTCGGCCACGTGCTGGCCATCGGCGTCGAGGAGTGCCCGGAGCGCGGGCAGCCGTTCGAGGCGACCGTGCGCGCAATCCGCGAGCAGGGCGGCGTCGCAGTCGTTCCGCATCCGTTCCAGCGGAGTCGACACGGCGTGCGGCGGCGGAATCTCGGGGAGTGCGACGGCATCGAGGTGTACAACTCGATGGTGTTCACGGGCTACCGGAATCGGCGCGCGCGGACGTTTGCGCGTCGCCACGACTACCCGCGGTTCGGCGCGAGCGACGCGCACTCGATTCGGAACGTCGGGCGGGCGTACACGGACGTCGCGCTGCCGGACGTCGACCCGGAGACGCCGGCAGGCGAGATTCCGACCGAGACCGTGCTGGCGGCGCTGCGCGCGGGCGAGACGGACATCCGGGGGAAGCGGACGCCGATTCACCGGAGCACGCGCCAGTACGCGAAGGGCGCGGTGCGGAAGAGCGCGTACCTGTTGACGAAGCGCCTGCCGTACGTGAGTCCGTGGCCGGCGTCGATGGACAGCGCCTGACGAAACGCGTTTGCGTCCGGCAGCCGAAACCGTGGTATGGACGCGGCGCTGCGCGCGGGAATCGCGATTCACAACGCGGGCCATTATCACGCTGCCCACGACGCGTGGGAGGCGGAGTGGCTCGCGCTCGACGACGGAGCCGACGAGCGACTGCTCCACGGCCTCATTCAGTTCTCGGCGGCCATTCACCACGCTCGCGACGGGAACTGGACGGGCGCGGTCGGGCTGTGTGAGAGCGCGGGCGAGTACCTCGCGGACCTCCCGGCGGACTACCGGGGCGTGAACGTAGACGCGGTGCGAGCGTACGTGGCCGCGCTCGGGAGCGACCCGGAGCGCGTCGAGCGCGCGGCACCACCGACGCTGACGTACGAGGGGCGAGCGCTCGCGCTGGACGACTTGGACGCGCCGGCGGGCGTAGAAGCCGCGGTCGCGCTCGCGGAAGCCATTGGCTACGACGAGGACTTCGTGGAGAAGGGCGCGGAGTACGCTCGCGAGGGGCTGGCGGCGGGGGAGTTGAACGAGTTCGGGGTGTTGCTCTGTGACTTCGTCACCGAGCGCGAGCAGCGCGCGCTCGTGACGACGCGGCTGCGACAGCACGTGCAGCGGCGCCAGCGCCGAGAAGAAGACGTGGCGGGACTGTTCGACTAGGCGTACGTCTGGTACGCGATGAGCGCAGCGACGCCGAGGCACACGACGCCGAGCGCGCGCACCAGCCACGCCCACCAGTCGGGGATGGCTTCGTCAGTACCGTAGTCGCCGCGGCGGCGACGGTTCGGCCCCATGAACACGGAGAGGCGGAGCGCCGCCCGTGGCGCGAGAATCATCGCGAGTCCGAGCGCGGCACCGAGCACGACCGCGAGGAGTTCGCGAAATTCGGCCATCTACGAGCGGAGTCGCTGGATGCGCTTCTCGGTCGGCGGGTGCGTGGAGACGAGCTTCTGGAGGAGGCCGCGGTCCTCGCCGAAGATGCACAGCGCGTTCACGTTTTCGTCGATTTTCGAGTCCTGGGAGCGCTTGTTGCCCTGCTGAATCTTTTCGAGGGCGCGTGCGAGCGGGTCGCCGCCGTTGATGATGCGCTTGGCATCAGCGTCGGCGACGTACTCGCGGTAGCGGGAGATGGCGAGCACGAACAGCATCACGAAGAACTGCACGAGGTTGCCGACGACGATGGCGAGGAAGAAGTCCGCGAGGTCGTTGTCGCCCGTGAACAGCACGATGTACTGGGCGACAATCCCGACGACCGAGGCGATGCCCTGCCCGAGCACCATCATGACGACGTCGCGGTTGTCGATGTGCGCGAGCTCGTGGGCGATGACGCCCTCGAGTTCGTCACGGTCGAGGAGCTGGATGAGTTCGCGGGAGACGACGACCGTGCCGTTGCCGCGGCGGCCGACCGCGAAGGCGTTCGGTACGCCCATGCTCGCAACCTTCAGGTTCGGCTTCTTCAGGTTGCGCTCGCGGCAGACCTTCTCGACGAACTGGTGAATCTGTTGGTACTCCCGTTCGTCCATGTCTTCGGCGCCGACGCTTCTGAGTGCCGCCCACTTTCCGATCTTGTACTGGACGCCGACGAGCAGGACGCTGCCCAATACGGCGATGCCGAGGATGGTGGTGGACTGGCCGAAGAAGAACCACGCGGCAGCCACTGCCACCGAGTAGAACGCGAAGAGGATGGCGCCGACGATGGCCATCCGTACTTTGAGGCCGATGTGTCGCATACGGGAGATTTGTTCACTCACACGTATAAATCCATCTCAACGTGTCACGCGCCGAATCGGCTGCTTTCGGGCGGTTACGGTGGCAGCCTCGTCGCGAGTGCGCGTCTACGGACGGGTCAGGCGACCTTCTCGTCGCCATCCCACTCCGCAGAGTTGTCCTGCGGGTCGTACCCCAGAACCTCACGGGCGCGCTCCAGACTGTAGTACTTCCTGTCGTTGTCCGAGATGCCGTAGACGATTTCGTAGTCGTACTCCGCGGACAGACAGCAGTCGAAGAGGTGCGCGCAGTCGCGGTGGGAGAGCCACATCGCCTGTCCGCGCTCGTAGTCGATTGGCGGGTGGCCCTCGGTGAGGTTGCCGATGCGGACGGCGACGAACGGGAGGTCGTGTTCGTCGTGGTAGTACCGGCCGAGCGTCTCGCCGGCGGCCTTCGAGACGCCGTAGAGGTTGCTGGGGCGCGGGAGTTCCGTGCCGTCGAGCCGGAAGTCGTCGTCCTCGCGGTAGAGGTCGGGCTTGCGCTCGGTCTCGTAGTGGCCGACGGCGTGGTTCGAGGACGCGAACACGAACTTCCCGACGTCCTCCTCGACGGCGACCTCGAGGATGGTCTGCGCGCCGTCGATGTTGTTCCGGAGGACGCTCTCCCAGGGGGCTTCGGGGCGCGGGTCGCCGGCGAGGTGGATGACAGCGCCGACGCCAGCGACGGCTTCGCGGACGGCGTCCTCGTCGGTGACGTCGCCGACGACGACCTCGTGGTCGGTGTCCCCGGTCGGGGGTTCGCGGTCGAACAACCGCCAGTCGTAGTCGTCGCCGATGCCGTCGAGGATGGCCTGCCCGACGCGCCCGGCGGCACCCGTGAGGAGAACCGGCTCGTCCATTCGATTGAGAGTCTCGGCGACCACCGAAATGAAAGATGCGGTTCGCCCGCCGAAGTGGTCGAATCCCCGACAGCACGAGCGAGGCGACAACGATTAGCCGCGGCCGGCCGAGCATCCGGTATGGCATCCGACGCCCAGCAGGCGTGTTTCGAGGCGGGCATCAAATTCGGCGCGCTCTACCACCAGTTCGCGGGCACGCCCGTGAGCCCCGACAGCGCGGGCAGCCTCGAGACCGCCATCGAGGAGTCCATCGAGAACCAGCCGTTCTGCGAGTCCGTGACCGTCGACATCCTCACGGAGAAACTGGACACGGACCACGGCTACACGGAACTCACGGGCGAGTACATGGAAGTCGAAATCGTCGTCGACTACGAGGGCCGCGAGGTTATTGCGGAGATGGCGATGCAGGACGGCTACCCGCTGATGGAACTCGCAAGCGTCAAGTGAGCCGCGTTCACGTCCACCACGAGGCGTGCTTTTAAACCGGATGCGGGCGAATCACGGGACATGAGTCAGTCATCCCTGGACGACGACGAGCTGTTCGGCGAGGCCGCCGAGGAGATGCGTGCGGACGTCGAGGAAGCGCTCGACGCCGCTCGCGCGGAACTGCCCGCGGCCGACGACGTCTGGGAGGTCGAGGCGGACAACACGCTCGGCGTGCTGAACGCGCTGCGCTCCGCGCTGGACGTCGAAGACGTCGAATCCCACCTCCGGGACGCGAAGAAGGCGTTCGTCGTGGGCGAGCGCGCGGACGCCTTCGAGGACGCCGACGACCTGAAGGCCGAAATCGACGCCGTCGAGGACGTGCTCGGCGACATCGAGACCGCACGCGAGCAGGTCGGCGAGCTCGCGTCCACGGTGCCGGCGCTGCGCTCCGCGCTCGAAGAGGCTCACGAAGGCAGCGAAGACGACGAGGATGCGGACGAGGAGGAGAGCGACGAGGAAGCCGAGGAGTAGCGCTATTTGTGAGGCGGCCGTGTCGGGTCGCGGTCCCCGACCGCGTCCAGTAGGTCACAGAGCGCGTTCGCAGCCAGCGACAGCAGTTCCTCCCCGCGGTCGGCGTCACATTCGGTAGGGTCGCCGACGACGCCGTTCTCGCTGAACTCGGCGCTGTCGACGGCGAGGTTCGTGTGTGACTGCCAGTCCCCCCAATGGTCGCTGGCGCCCCCGCGGGCGTCGTCCAGCCGGTCCTCGCGAACGAGCTTCGGGTGGGTGTGTCGGAGGAACGCGGTCTCCAGGGGGCCGGCGTGACCCATGTCGTCGCTGTGGTCGCCGACGGCGTCGAACCACGTGAACGGCACCGCGTACGCGTCCCCGTCGCGGGTGACGCGCTGGCAGACTTCGCCGAGCGCGGGGACGTTGCCGCCGTGGCCGTTCACGACGACGACGCGGTCCCAGCCGTGGCTCGCGAGGCTCTCAGTCACTTCGCGGACGTTCGCGCGAAACGTCTCCGGGGAAACCCACAGCGTCCCCGTGAATTGGCGGTGTTCCTCGGAGACGCCGACGGTCAGGGGTGGCGCGACCACGACCTCGCGGTCGTAGTTCGATGCCGCGGTCTCGGCAACAGTTTCGGCAGTGACGTGGTCGGTACCGAGCGGCGCGTGCGGGCCGTGCTGTTCCGTGCTGCCGACGGGGAGCACGGCGAGGTTCGTGTCGAGTGCGTCAGCATCCGTCCAGGTCGCGTCCGCGAGTCGCATACGCGACCAAACGCGCGCCCCGGTTTTGTAGCCTGCCCCTCCGGCGAGCGAGTCGGGGGCCGCCACAACGCGCTTGGCGGCGGCCGCCCACGGCAGGCGTATGGGAAAGACGGTCAGACTCGGCGAACTGGAAGCCGAACTTCAGAACGAAGAGTACCCGCTCGACCGGGAGACAGTCGTCGAGGCGTACGGCGACTACGACCTCGACCTGGCGGGCGGCGAGGAGTCCGTCGAGGATGCTCTCGGGCGCGTCGACGACGACCGCTTCGAGAGCCACACGGACCTCGTCGAGACCATCAAGGACGGCGTCGGCGGCGAAGCCGTCGGCCGCCGGGACTACACGGACCGCGGCGCGTCCGCCGGCGAAGGGAACCAAGAGAGTTTCTGAAGGGAAATAGCAAGAGGCGGAGAAGAGCCGCGGCGTCAGTCCTCGGTTTCGTCGACGTCCACGTCGGCGGTGCGTTCGGCGGCGCGCTCGACGAATTCGTCGGGGAGTTCATCGATTTCGCCGGCTTGCACGCCCCAGAGGTTCGCGTAGAGGCCGTCCTCGGCGAGCAGTTCGTCGTGGGTGCCGCGCTCGACGATTTCGCCGTCCTCGAGGACGACGATTTTGTCGGCGTCCTTGATGGTGGAGAGGCGGTGCGCGATGGAGAACGTGGTGCGGTCCTCGGTGAGGCGGTCGAGGCTGCGCTGAATCAGCATCTCCGTCTCGGTGTCGACGTCGCTGGTGGCCTCGTCGAGAATCAGAATCTCGGGGTCTTTGAGGATGGCACGCGCGATGTCGATGCGCTGGCGTTGGCCGCCCGAGAGTTTCACGCCGCGCTCCCCGACCTTCGTGTCGTAGCCCTCGGGGAGGTTCGTGATGAACTCGTGGGCTTCCGCGGCCTTCGCGGCTTCCACGACCTCATCGCGGTCGGCGTCGAAGGTGCCGTACTCGATGTTCTCCATGACGGTGCCGTAGAACAGGAACGTGTCCTGGCTGACGTAGCCGATGTGGCGGCGCAGGCTCGGCAGCGTCACCTCGGAGATGTCCTGGCCGTCGATGCGGATTTCGCCCTCGTCGACGTCGTACATCCGCAACAGGAGTTTGAGGACGGTGGACTTGCCGGCGCCCGTCGGGCCGACGAGCGCGAGCGTGTTCCCGCCCTCGACGTCGAAGTCGATGTTCTGGACGATGGGTTCGTCGTCGTAGCCGAAGGTGACGTCGTCGTAGACGACCTCGCCCTCGCCGACGTCGAGTTCGGCGGCGTCGGGGTTCTCCTCGATGCGCGCGGGTTCGTCCATCAGCCCGAAGATGCGCTCGCTGGACGCGCGAGCGCGCTGGTACATGTTGATGATCTGCCCGAATTGGGCCATCGGCCAGACGAACTGCTGGCTGAGCTGGATGAACACGACGAACTCACCCGCCGACAGCGACCCGGACATCAGCGGCGGCGGGCCGACGAGCACCCAATAGCCGCCCGCGAGGAACGTCAACACGAAGCCGGTGCCGGAGATGATGCGCAGCGCCGGGAAGAACTTGATGCGGATGGTGATGGCGCCCCAGTTCGCGTCGAAGTACTCCTGGGAGACGCCCTCGACGCGCTCGGACTCGTAGGACTCCGTGTTCGACGTCTTGATGACCTGGATGCCGCCGAGGTTGTTCTCCAGCCGGGAGTTCAGGTGGCCGACCGAGGAACGCACGTCGGCGTACTTCGGCTGAATCGCCTTGACGAACCGGTAGGTGAACCACGCGATGATGGGCACCGGTAGCATCGTGATGAGTGCGAGCTGCCAGTTGTACGTGAACAGGACGACGCCGATGGCGACGACCATCACGGAGAGCCGGAACACGGAGTTCATCCCGTCGTTGAGGAACCGCTCGAGACGGTTGACGTCGTTCGAGAGGATGGACATCATCTCGCCGGTCTGCTTGGTGGCGAAGAAGTCCATGTTCAGGCGCTGCATCTTGTCGTAGGTGTCCGTGCGGACCGCGTGCTGGATGTGCTGGGAGAAGGAGTTCCAGCCCCAGTTGCGCAGCCAGTGGAACGCCGCGCCGAGGAGGAACGCGCCCGCGATAGCCGCGACCGCGGTGTACAGTTCCTGCGTCCGCGTCGCGGGCCGCATCGATGCCGGCAGGAACGGGAGGAACGACTGCCCTTCGGTCAACGCGTCGACGGCGTACCCCAGCATGATGGCGGGGACGAGGTCGAGCACGCGCGCGAAGATACTGGCGACGACGCCGACCAGCGCCGTCACCCAGTTGTCCCGCCCGTACTCGTCGAACAGGCGGTACATCGCGTCGTCGACCTCTTCGCGTTGTTCCTCGAAGGGGTCGTCGTCTTCTGTCGCTGTACTCATTCTCGTTGGCAGAAGTGACGACCCAACAAAAGCACTTCCCTACGAATCGAAACACCCGCTCGCGCGCTCACGACCGCGGTCTGCTCAGTCCTCGATGCGGACGC
Source organism: Halobacterium sp. KA-4 (assembly GCF_021028995.1). Taxonomy (GTDB): domain Archaea; phylum Halobacteriota; class Halobacteria; order Halobacteriales; family Halobacteriaceae; genus Halobacterium. The sequence goes on from NZ_JAJJZG010000001.1 coordinate 331,695, forward strand.
GGTCGCCGACCTCGACGTCGTGCTCGGTCGTCCAGTTGTACGGCACCTCCAGCACCCACTTCCCGACGCCGTCGTAGCCCGTGAGGTCCTCGTTGTCGTCCTCGACTTCCGCGTGGTGAATCGACGTGATGCGGCCGTTCGCCCCGATGTAGACGATGTCGATGGGGAAGTCCATCGAGCGCATCACGTACGTGTGGCTGCCCTCGCTGTCGTAGACGAACAGCATCCCCTCGTTCGGGCCGAGGGACTCGTGCTCGCTCAATCCCGTGTAACGCTCGCTCTGTGTGTCCGCGACTTCGACGGTGACGTTCCCGAGCGGGTCACCGCTCTCGTCCTCGACGAACACCTGCGTCGCGTCCTGTGCGGCAGTAGTGGCTCCCGGCGTCGACGCTCCGCCACCGGGGAGCCCCGCGCAGCCGGCGACGACGAGCAGACAGACGACCGCGAGCGTACGTCCGAGCATGCCCACAGGTACAACCGCCCGCGGTTTGGACGTTCCGCCGAAAGGAAACCGTTTAGGCCGCGGCGCGACTCTCTCGAAACGCGGGTTCGTGGTCTAGTTGGTTATGACGCGGCCTTTACAAGGCCGAGGTCGGTGGTTCGAATCCGCCCGAACCCACTATTCTACGCGACCGCGAACGGCCTCCGTGCCGTTCGCGTCGCTCAGTTTGTGCAGTGAGGAAGGATTCGAACCCTGGAAGTCGCGTGCAGCGAGTCTTCCTTCGGTTTGAATCCGCCCGAGCACTGCGTTCGACGCCGTCGCTGCGCAGGTGCCGGCATAACGCATTTCGGGCTGTCGCCGATACGGCCGTGTACGTTCATGCCGCTCTCAACGTCGAAGCTGGGAGGGGGAACACTGCTCGCAGTGGGTCTGCTCGTCGTGCTCGCTTCAGGCGGCGGCCAGCTCACCGCCACCCGACCGGTCGTCGAGTATGGCCAGCAGCTGTTCAACACCGCCGACCACCCCCAGGAAGACGTGCCCGCGAGAGCCGACGGGCTACCGCCGGAGACGGCGGGACTCCACGCTGACTTCCGCCGCCCGGAACCGGACAATCAGGTGTTCGGGTTCGAGAGCCACGACCCGATGCTCGCCGAGGCGAACGGCACGAGCTACCTCGTCGTCGGCACGGATTCCGACCCGAACCTCTACCGGTCCGACACCCCGACAGAGCCTGGTAGCTGGCGGCTGGTCGACGACGACTATCTCGCCGACCGCTTCGAGTTCGACTCACTCGTCGAAATCGGCGACCGGTACGTCGTCTACGGTAACGGCAACGTCTACACGGCCCACTCGATGGCGGCCGACGACTGGACGGTGCGCAACGACAACACCGGGTTCCGCGACCTCGGCGCGTACTACGACGAGGAGAGCGGGCTCGTCCACGTCTACTACGAGTACGGGAGTGCGGCCGGCTACTCCGGAAAGAAGATCGGGCACGCGGTCAGCCCGAACGGCGTCTCTAACTGGACGGTCTATCCGCCCGTGTGGACGGCGCCCGACGGCTACGGCGTCGGCGACTTCGACATCGTCGAGCGCAGCGACTGCCTGTACGTGTTCGGCGACTACGACCCCCACCATCCACGCTACAACGTCTCCGTGTGGGTCAACGACGACCCCTACTCCGGGTTCACACAGCTCGACACGCCAGCGGTCGCTCCACAGCACGGCGAATCGACCGCCAGCGACGGCTACGGTGTCGGCGACCCGTCCGTCCTGCGGCTCGACGATGGGCGATACCTGATGCTCGCTAACGGGTACGCGAACGACAAGGGTCCCGCGCGACTCCACTACTATCTCGGAACGATAGCGAACGAATCGCGACCCTCTCCGCGAGCGTCGCCCGCCCGCCAGGCATCCGTCGCGTCGGCAGCGTAGAAACTGGCCGGGCTGCAAGCTGGCCGAATCCGGCCGTGTACCCCGGAACTACTCCACTGCCGGCCGCTCGAACGCCGATTCGTCGACGACGCCCTCGGCGACGTGAATCGCTTCGCGGAGGTCGTAGTTCGCGTCGCGGTCGAGCGCGAACGCGATGCCGCTGGACTGCGAGATGGGGAGCGCGACATCGAGCATGTCCTCGTAGACGCGGACGGTCGCGTGCAGGGATTGGTCTTGGCGGGCTTCCAGCGAGCCGTAGCCGAGCGCTTCGAGTTGGATGTCGCGGACAACTTCGTCGACTTGCTCGGGGTCGTACTTCTCCCCAGCCCACTCGCTCCGGAAGACGTGGCCGACGCCGTTCTCGTCGAAGTAGCTGACGCCGATGAGCCCACCCGGGAGTTCCGCCTGTAGCGCGTCGCGGACCTGTGCGGCCAGTTGCTCCATGGCTGCCGCATCTAACGTCGGCTGTTTTACACTTGTGGCTAGCGAGCAGTCGCCCGCGGGACGGACGGGGAGCGTCCTACCGCCCCGAAGCGATTCGAAACGCTTTTTCCTACAACTGCCGTCGTCTCGACTGCGCGCCGCCTTAGCTCAGACTGGGAGAGCACTCGACTGAAGATCGAGCTGTCCCCCGTTCAAATCGGGGAGGCGGCATTTCTGTGATTCTAACCGACGAGCGGTAGCGAGGTATCGTGGAAACGACGTCGACCGAACCGGGAGCGGGAGAAACACCCGCGGCTGGATTCGACTCGGACTCCGTCCTCGTAGAGCGATAGTGTGGTCGCTAGCGTTCCTGGGCAGTCGCTTCACTCAGCGCTCGTGGGTGCTACTACACACCACTCGCGCATACGCGTGTAAGCGCATCGCGCGTATCTACGCGGTAGCACGCGTAATACGCCCTCTCGCACACGTGTCAGTACATAGATATAAGTGAGTGCGCTCAGTAGACGGAGACGAGATGACGAACATCGTCCGAGACCGGAACGGGGAGCGAGACGAAGCGGGACCGAACGACAGCCCCGAGGAAGAGAAGGACCTGCGGCGGAAATTGAATCGCGGGAAGCCGTAGCAACGATTCGTAACTAGGCGAGTCGAAGACGGGCCCAACCGGTGGCGATACGTGCCAGCGACGACGCGACGTTCTCTCGATTCGGGGTAGTCGCTGAAACCGCGTACCGAACGATGAAACGCTTATCTGTGTGAACCCCCAATCTACGTGTATGACTTACGACACCGTCGTGTTCGACAACGACGGCGTCCTCGTGGGCCGCACGCGGTACGACGTGCTGCAGGCGGCGACCGAGGACACGTTCGAGCAGTTCGGGGTTACGGACCCCGACCCCGACGACATCGAGGAGATGACTATCGGCGCGACGCCGAAGACCGTCAGCGACGTCTGTAGCCGCTACGGGCTCAAGCCCGCGGAGTTCTGGCCGACGCGCGACCAGACCGCCGCGGAAGCCCAGTACGAGGAAGTCCGGGAGGGCCGCAAGACCCTCTACGACGACCTCGACACGCTCCACGACCTGGACGTCTCGATGGGCATCGTGAGTTCGAACCAGCAGGCGACCGTCGACTTCGTGCTCGACCACTTCGGCGTCGACGACCTGTTCGGCGCAGCCTACGGGCGCGAGCCGACTATCGAGAGTCTGAATCGCCGGAAGCCGAACTCCCACTACATCGACCGCGCGCTCGCCGACCTGGACGCGGATTCCGCGCTGTTCGTCGGGGACAACGAGTCTGACGTGCGCGCCGCGGAGAACGCGGGTATCGACTCGGCGTTCATCCGGCGGCCCCACCGCCGCGACTGGGAGCTGAACGTCTGGCCGACGTGGGAAATCGACGGGCTCGACGATCTCCACGACATCTGCAGTCCCTAACGGTCGTAGAGCCACGCTCCAGCCCGTAGAATCACTCGTTCTGCCGGCGAACGCCGCCGGCATCACCCGCAAAGGTTATGAACGAGCGGCGCTTCTCTCGGGTTGCAATGGCAACCGGTACGGTTGACTTCTTCAACGACACTGGCGGTTACGGATTCATCGAGACTGACGACGCGGACGAGGACGTGTTCTTCCACATGGAAGACATCGGCGGCCCGGACCTGGAGGAAGGTCAGGAAGTCGAGTTCGACATCGAGGAGGCCGACAAGGGCCCCCGCGCGACGAACCTCACTCGGCTGTAATTCGGTGAAAGGCCAGCGTCTCTGACGCTGGGCAGGACGAATCGTTTTTCGACTATTCCCCAAATGACGTAGCGACCGCGTTCTGCTGCCACAAGGTGTACCAGTACGACGCCCGATTAGCGACGCGTGCGAACGTCCACACTCGCGTTGGCGGTCGGCGCGTTCCTGTTCGTGCTGCCGATTCCCGGCACGTTCGTGACCGGTGCACTCCTAATGGTGGTCGCAGCAGTGGCGCGGTATCGGTGAGCGGTCGCGAGCCTACTCCAGGCGCGCGCGGTCCTCGGCCGTGAGGTCGAGGTGGCTCGCAGCGACGTTCGTTTCGAGGTGGTCGACGCTGGACGTCCCGGGAATCGGGAGCGTCACGGGCGAGTGGTCGAGCAGCCACGCGAGCGCGACCTGCCGGACGGTGGCGTCGTGGTCGGCGGCGACGGCTTCGAGGTCCGTGCGCTTCTCGCCGAGGTCCCCGCCGCCCATCGGGAAGTACGGAATGAACCCGATGTCGTAGTCCTCGCAGGCTTCGAGGACGTCCTCGTACTCGCGGTCGACGACGTTGTACGCGTTCTGGACGGTGGCGACGTCGACGACCTCGCGGGCGGTCTCCAGCTGTTCGACGGTGACGTTGCTGAGGCCGACGTGGTCGACGAGTCCGTCGTCTTTGAGTTCGGCGAACGCGTGGACGGCGGCTTCGAAGTCCGTGTCGGGGTCGGGGCGGTGGTACTGGTAGAGGTCGATGGAGTCGACGCCGAGGCGGTCGATGGACGCCAGCGCCTGGTTCTTGATGTAGTCGGGGTCGCCGTGGGGAATCCAGTCGCCGGTCGCGTTCCGCAGGAGGCCGGCTTTCGTCGCGACGACGGCGTCCTCGGCGATGCCCGATTCGCGGATGAGGCGCTCGCTGACGCCGGGGCCGTAGGAGTCCGCCGTGTCGACGAAGTCGACGCCGAGGTCGACCGCGCGCTGGAGGACGTCGTGGGCGTTGGCCTCGTCGTCGGGGGAGCCGATGACGTCGGGGCCGGTGATGCGCATCGCGCCGAACCCGAGCCGGTGGACGGTCAGTTCGCCGCCGATGTCGAACGTGTCACTCGCGTTTTCGGCTGCCATACGGGAGCGGTCAGCAGCCCGTCGCTTAGATGTTGGTGAAACGGAGTCGCGTGCCGGCGGTCAGGGCTCCCACTGGTCGCGCAGTTCCGTCCGCGGCTTCGAGGGGTCGTCGTGTTCGACGAGCGTGCGCATCCGGTCGGCGTTGAACGCGTATGTGCGGTCGTCGCGCACGACGAGGTCGCGGGTCCGGAGTTCGCGTAACAGTGTGTGGGCGGGTTCGACGTCGATGCCCGCTGCGGCTGCGAGGTCGTGCGCGCTCGCGCCGGGGTTCGTCGCGAGCGCGGAGACGATTTGCCACGCGGCGTCGTCGTTGCACTTCGAGTCGCGGCGCGCCGCGTTCACGCGCGTCACGACCGGGGGTGCCTGTAGGAGGTCGACGACCGTCTCGGCCGCCGGGCCTGCGGGTTCGTCCGGCGTCGCGTCCGCGTCCTCGCTGCCGTCGCGGAGTTGGCTGCGCTCGCCGCGGCGACGCAGCCGGTCCTGCACAGCGTCCACGAGCGCGTCGCGCGTCTCGTCGTCGGTATCACTGCTGGCCGACGTCTCGGCTGGTGCATCCGCCGTCTCGTCGTCGGTTCCCTCTGTGGGGTCCGCTGGGACGCCGTCCTCGAAGCGTGCTTCGAGTTCGTCGATGCGCTCCTCCAGACGGTCGATCTGTTCGTTCTTCGTCTGGAGCGTCGCCTGGTAGCCCTCGGGCGGGGAGCCGTCGCCGTGCGCGAGTGCGTTCGCCATCTTCCGCGCCGCCGCGGAGACGTCGCGCGCGGTCTCCAGTTCGGACTCCAATTCGGCGATGCGCTGCTCGCGGTTCTCCAGTTGCGATTCGAGCTCCGCGACGCGGTTCTGCTCCTGTTCCTTGCGGTCGGTGATGTCGCCGAGGTCCTCCATCAGCGACCCGCTGACGGACTTCAGGTCGGGGCGCTCGAAGTCGTCGAGGCCCGGAGTGGCGCCCGCGTCGAACGTGCGCTTGCGCTTGAACTGCACGCGCTTGACCATGTCGTCGCTCCAGTCCGTCTGGATGAACGCCTCGCCGTCCCCCAAGTCAACGACATCGTCGGCGTAGTCGCTGCCGACGATACGGCCCACGACCTTGGTGTCGTTCTCCCACGTGAGCCGGTGCCACACCAACCAGTTCGCCTGCGTGATGAAGTCCTTCTTCACGTCCGCGGGGCGCTGGCTGATGCCGACGACGCCGAGACCGTGCTTGCGGCCGCGCTTCCCCACCTTGATGAGGAGGTTCCCAGTCTCGCCGACGCCGCCGCCCTCCGGGATGTACTCGTGGCACTCCTCGACGACGAGCAGGAACGGCTTCTTGAGCTTCTTCTCCTTCGCGAAGAGGTGCCGCACCGTCTCCCGGAGCAGGTCGTCGGCCTCCTCGTCGTCGAGGTAGCCGGAGACGTCCAGAATGATGGGGACGTTCTCCTCGAGGGCGAGGTATGCGAGCTTCTCGGCGTGCTCGACGCTCACCTGGATGTCGCACTCCTCGTCGGCACCCGCGTGCAGGAGTTCGTACTCCTCTTTGAGGCCGTAGTACTCGCCGTCCGTGTCCACGATGAGCACGGGGTAGCCGGCTTCGAGGAGTTCCTCGACCACGACGCTCGTCGTGTTCGACTTCCCGCTCCCTGATTTCCCGGTGACGAACCCGCGGCCGGTGAGCATCTCCACGATGGGAAACTCCAGCCGGTCGCCGTCGTCCGTCTCCCCCACGTGAATCTGCTGGTCGCCGTCCGCTGCGGTGTCTGCCATCGCTGGAAGTCACACGAGCCGGGGAGAAAACCGTTGTCCTCGAAACGGGACTATCGACTACCGGGGTGGCCGTCGGGGAGGCCGCGCCGGCCGAACGTCGTCTCGCGGAGCGTCTCGCCTTCGTACTCGTCGCGGAGCAGGCCACGCTCACGGAGCTCGGGGACGACGAGGTCCACGAAGTCCCGGAGGCTGTCGGGACGGGCGACCTCCTTGACGTTGAAGCCGTCGAGGCCGACGTCCTCGAACCAGTACTGGAACTCGTCGGCGACCTGCTCGGGCGTCCCGACGACCACGGGCGAGGTCGTCCCGAGGCCGGCGAATTCCGCGACCTCGCGGACCGTCCAGTCGCGGTCGTCGTTGGACGTGAACGCGTTCACGACGCCCTGGATGGCTTCGGTCTCGATGTGTTCGAGCTGCTGGTCGGGGTCGAGCTCGGAGAGGTCCATGTCCACGAACCCGGAGAGCAGCGCGAGCACGCCCTCGGTGTCGATGGCGTCCGTGTACGCGTCGTACTTGGCCTCGGCGACGGCCTCGGTTTCGCCGACGATGGGGACGATGCCGGGGAAGAACGCGAGGCTGTCGGGGTCGCGGCCGTGGGAGGCCGCGCGCTCACGGAGGTCGGCGACGTAGTCCTCGACGGCTTCGACGGATGGCTGGCTGACGAAGACAGCTTCGGCGTGTTCGGCGGCAAACTCGCGGCCGCGGTCCGAGGAGCCCGCCTGGTAGAGGACGGGCGTGCGCTGTGGGGACGGCTCGGCACCGTGCGGGCCGGGCACGTCGAAGTAGTCGCCCTCGTAGTCGATAGCCGAGACCTTCTCGGGGTCCGTGTAGACGCCGCTGTCGCGGTCGTGGACGACCGCGTCGTCGTCCCAGGAGTCCTCGAAGAGCGCGTAGAGCACGTCCATGAACTCGTCGGCGCGGTCGTAGCGCTCGTCGTGGTCCATGCGGTCGTCGTAGCCGAGGTTGTCCGCGGCGGATTCGAGGTAGGAGGTGACGATGTTGAACGCGACGCGGCCGTCCGTGACGTGGTCGAGCGTGGAGAACTCGCGGGCGAGCTGGTAGGGGTGGTTGTACGACGTCGACTTCGTGATGGCGAACCCGAGGTTGTCGGTGACTTCGGCCATCGCGGGAATCAGGTACGCGGGGTCGTTCGACGGCGTCTGGACGGCCTTCTCGACGGCCGTCTCCCGAGAATCGCCGTAGATGTCGTAGATGCCGCGGACGTCGGCGAAGAAGACGGCGTCGAAGCCGCCGCGCTCGGCCGTGCGCGCGACGTCGGTCCAGTAGTCGCGGTCGTGGTAGCGGTGGGACTGGTCGCCGGGGAGTCGCCACGACCCCACGGAGACGTGCTCCACGGAGTTCATCGTGAAGAGGTTCAGCCGCATCCGGTCGGTCATTACACCCGCGTAGGGGAATGTGGCGTTTAAGCCGGCCGGTCACGACGCTCCCGTGGTGTTGTCACTGACGGCGGCAACCCTCGCTGAGTTCGGGGCTGGCAGGCGACGAATCGGTGCCGGCGCGGCGCGTCGCACTCCCGCGGAACCACGCCGGGCAGCGGTCAGAACACGCACCGGGTTGGTCCCGGCTTCGTACTTGAACGTTAGCAGGAGCAGTAGTAGTCGCGGCCGCCGAATTCGACGTCGAGGCGGTGCGCGATTGGCGCGGGGTCGCTGGGCCGGTAGACGGCGGTCGTGAGGTCGCCGCTGGTCTCGAAGTCCCCGGAGACGAGCGCTTCCCAGTCGTCGGTGGCGAGGACGTCCGCGAGGTCGCCGCCGGCGAGCAGCGGGAGGTAGTCCTCCAGGGAGAGCCAGCGCGCGTCCTTCGTCGGGTCGGGCTCGTAGTCGACGTCGGTGACGTCAGCGTAGGCGGCCATCGGGAGGTTCGCGCCGGCCTGCACGGGCATGCTAATCCACTTCCACGGGCGCGTGTTGACGTCGAGGAGCACGAACTCGTCGCGGTCGCGGTCGTAGACGAACTCGGCCTCGCTGATGCCGTGGTAGCCGGCGTCCTCGATGACGGCGAGCGCGTGCTCCCGTATTTCGGGGCGTTCGACACGCTCGACGACACAGGAGGTGCCGTAGCCGAGCGGCGCGCGGACCCGTGCGTTCCCGACGACTGCGAGCGGGTCACCATTCTCGGGGACGTAGGAGGCCAGCGAGTGGTCCTCGCCGCGCGCGACCGGGACCTTCTCTTGGGCCATGATTTCGATGCCGGTCTCCTGGGCCATCTCGACGATGTCCAGGTACTCCTCGCGGTCCGCGACCTCGATGACGTTCGTGCCGACGGCCTCCTCGAACTCGCGCTTGCGCGCGGGCTTGATGACTAAGGGGAAGCCGAGTTCGGCGGCGACCTCGTCGGGGTCGACCTCCGAGAGTCGGTAGGTCTCGGGGTAGGGGACGCCGAGGTCCTCACAGGTCTCGTAGAGCGAGGATTTGTCGAGGACGGCGTCCATCGTCTCGCTGTCGGCGAACGGCAAACGAACGCCCTCGGGTTCGGTTTCGGCGAACGCGAGCGCCCACTCGTCCATGCAGCCGAACGCGACCGGCTCGTGGTCGAGTTGCGCGGCGAGTTCCTCGACGTCCTCGCGGAAGCCGGCTTCGTCGTCGAGCGGGTAGATGACGCGGCCCGAGTAGTCGACGGCGTTGGAGGGCGGTGCAGCGCCGTCCCCGGAGCGGTCGAGGGCGACGACGGGCACGTCGTGAGCGTCGAGCGCGCGGGCGACAGAGACACCCGTGACGTGGGCGTTCGCCACGAACGCTGGAGGTCGGTCGAAGTCGGCGGCCGCGAGCGCGTCGCGGAGGGCGTCGAACTCGTGGAAGGCCATGGGCGGAGTTGTGGGTGCTGGGGCTAAAGCGGCGTGATTCCCGCCCTCGTCCGCCGGTATACGGGAGCGGCGGCCGTTCGATCCTGCCTTCTCGTGGGCGTCAGCGGCGGAACTGCCGGCCACGCCGACGGAGCGGGTTCGAAGCCTTTATTCGCGCGCTGGCCGTGAGCCTCCAGTAGTAACCATGTCGGACAACCCGGCCTCCATGTACCGGAAAATCGACAAGCCGTCGTACACCCGTCGCGACTACGTCACGGGAATTCCGGGCTCGAAGATTGCACAGCACCAGATGGGCGACCTGCAGGCGGACGGAGACGACTACCCCGTCCAGATTAGCCTCGCCCCCGAGGAGGAGTGTCAGCTCCGCCACGGTTCGCTCGAGGCCGCGCGCCTCTCCGCGAACCGCCACCTCATCAAGGAACTCGGCGAGGGCAACTACAAGATGCAGCTCCGCAAGTTCCCCCACCAGATCATCCGGGAGAACAAGCAGGCGACCGGCGCGGGTGCGGACCGTGTCTCCGACGGGATGCGCCAGGCGTTCGGCGTCCCGGTCGGCACCGCGGCCCGCATCTACCCCGGCGACAAGCTGATGACGGCGTACTGCGACGTCGAGCAGGCGGAAGAAGTCAAGGAAGCGTTCCGCCGCGCGTACAACAAGATCACGCCGCCGTGCAAGATCAACGTCGAGCGCGGCGAAGAACTGCTGGTCCGGTAATCCGGCCGCTTCTCTCCGACTTTCCCACGCGTAGCGACGGCTTTCCTGGCGGCTTCTCGATGCCGACCGGCGTCTTTTAGTCCCACAGCGACGACGCCAGCGTATGCTCGGGCTGGCGGTTGCCAACGACACGGAGACGTTCGAGCGGATGCGCGACCCACTGGCGGACCGCGGGATTCGCGCCGAACACGTCTCCGTCCGCGAGCACGTCACCCACCTCACTGACCCGCCGTTCGACCCGACCCGGTTCGACGCGGGGTTCGTGTTCCCGGGGCGGCTGATGGAGGGCGGCGTCGTGGACGCGTTCCTCGACGTGCCGTGGGTGAACGACCGCGCGGCCGTGCTGCGCTCTCGGAACAAGGCTGGCGCGCTCGCGACGCTCGCGGATGCTGGCGTGCCCGTCCCCGACACCGTCTACGTCTCGAATCCCGCCGACGAGGACGAGGTTCGCGCGGCGTTCGAGGCCTTCGACGCGCCCGTGGTGGTGAAGCCGAACTCCACGACGCGCGGTGTTGGCGTCACGAAAGTCCACGACGCGGACTCCCTCGATGGCGTGACCGACTACCTCGAACTGGTCCACGACTACCGCGCGACCGGCGACAAGTCCTACCTGATTCAGGAGTTCCTCTACGACGCCGCGGACTACCGCGTGATGGTCTTGGATGGTGCGGTCGTCGGTGCCGTCCAGCGCGCCGCGCCCGACGGCTGGAAGCACAACGTCCACCGCGGCGCGGACGCAGCAGGCGTCAAATTACCCGAGAAACTCCGGGCACTCGCAGTAGACGCGGCGGCCGCGCTGGACGTGGACTTCCTCGGTGTCGATTTGCTCGTGACGGAGAATCGTGCGGTTGTCAACGAGACGAACGCGCGCCCGACTATCGACGACGAGGAGAAGTACGAAGACGGGTTCTACGACCGATTGGCGGCGCTCGTGGAACGGACGGCAGAACGGTAGCTACTCGACGTCGATGTTCGTCGACTCGCCGGTGCGCTCGAAGGTGACTTCGAGGATGCCGTTGTTGTAGCTCGCGGTCCCCGAGCGCGGGTCGACGGGGCCGGGGAGGCCGATGCGTTCGTCGTACTCGCGCAGGTCGCTGCTCGCGCTGATGGTGACCTGCTCGCCGTCGCACTGCACGGAGATGTCCTCCTTCTCGACGCCCGGGAGGTCGGCGATGACGCGGACCTCGTCGTCGGTCTCGTGGACGTCGACGTGGGTGTCCGTCGAGAAGCCGGACTGGTCGCCCTCGAACCCGTTCGTGCCGTCCATCATCTCGTCCATCATCCGCTCGATCTCGCGGAAGATGTCGTCGAATGGGTCGTCCCGGTCGTCGCGTCTCATACCCCGAGGTTAGGCCGCGTGCTGGAAAAGCGTTCGGACTGTCTCAGATTCCGAGGCTGTCGTTGGTGGTGGCGACGGACTCGGCGGCGTCGGCGCTGTCGGTGACCGCGCGAATCGCGTCGACGTTCTCGGGGACGACGTCGGACTCCTGGTGGATGGCCTGGAAGCAATAGAAGTCGCTGCCCTCCGTCGTGACGGATTCGCCCCAGAGACAGTTCTCCCAGAGGTCGCCGCGGGGGCGGCCGCGGTCGAGCGCCCACTCTTTGAGCTGGCCGGTGCCCTCGATGCCGAGGTGTTCGTCGACGACCGTGATGCGGGACTGCTCGCCGAGCAGCTCGCGGACTTCCTCGGCGTCGGGTTCGGCGGCGAGCGTGACGTTGATGGCGTGCATGTGCATCAGCGTCGTCGGCACCTTCAGCCCGAGCGTGTCGATGTCGAGGTCGGGGAAGATGGTGTTGACGTCGGGGCCGTGGTGGCTCGGAATCGAGATGGGGTCCGGGAGCGCGTCGTTGATGGGGCCGCGGTTCGGCTGGCTGGGGTCGCCGCCGCGGCGCACGAGCGTCGCGCGCACCTTCTCGACGCCGTACGCTTCACGGAGCGGCGCGAGGAGTCGGGAGAGCCCGGTCGTGTTACAGGAGACGACGCGCACGTGGTCGGCGCCGACGGCGTCGTCGTAGTTCGAGCGCGCGTTGAACGAGACGTCCGCGACGTCGGCGTCCTCGCCGCCCTGGTAGATGGCGAGCGTGTCGTACTCCTCGTAGAGCGCGCGGTTCTGCGCGCCGATGCCGGAAGGCGTGGCGTCCACGACGACGTCGCTCTGCGCGACGAGGTCGTCGACGAGGCCGGCGGTCTCGATGCCGGCGTCCGCGAATTTGTGCGCGCGGTCCTCGATGGCGGCGTAGAGGTCGTAGCCGCGCTCGATTGCCTGTTCGGCTTCGTAGTTCGGGCTGGTCTTGGCGACGCCGACGACGTCCATGTCGGGCTGGTCGCGGACCGCGTCCGCGACGCGCTTCCCGATGGTGCCGTAGCCGTTGATGCCGACGCGAATCATACCCGGGAGTGTCACGCGACGGCGGTTAACCGTTTCGCAGCACCGATTTACCGGGACGCGAGTGAATCCACCTGCGGCGGCGAAGCAACAAGACCTAACGCGACGCCGCGAGAACGACCCGGTATGACTGACCTGCGAGCGGCCGCCGAGACTGCCGTCGAACAGTGCCTCGGCCTCGAAGCCGACGAGTCCTGCGTCATCGTGACGGACGACAAGCGCCAGCCGATTGGCGAAGCACTGTACGACGTCGCCAGCGAGATTACGGACGCGACGCTCCTCCGCTATCCGCCGGGCGACCAGCACGGCGAGGAGCCACCTAGCCCCGTTGCCGCGGCGATGCTGGACGCGGACGTGTTCCTCGCACCAACGACGAAGAGCCTGAGTCACACGCGCGCTCGCGGGGCCGCCAACGACGCCGGCGCTCGCGGCGCGACCCTCCCCGGCATCACGGAGGACGTGTTCACGACCGGCCTCGACGCCGACTACGAGAACATCCGCCAGCACTGCGAGGACGTGCTCGCGCAAGTGGAGGGTGCAGACGAACTCCGCGTCACCACGCCCGCGGGCACGGACATCACGTTCGAGCCGGGCGACCGCGAGTGGCGCGACGACACCGGCATCGTCCACGAGCCCGGCAACTTCTCGAACCTCCCCGCGGGCGAAGTGTTCGTCTCCCCCGAAAATGCGAACGGGACGTACGTCGTGGACGGCACGATGATGCCCCACGGGAAACTGGACGCGGACGAACAACTCCGCTTCGAGGTCGAGGACGGCTTCGTGACGGAGATTTCCGACCGCGGCGTCCGCGAGCAGGTCGAGGCCGCCAGCGAGCAAGTCGGCCAGGACGCCTACAACCTCGCGGAACTCGGCATCGGCACGAACGTCGCCGTCACCGAACTCGTGGGGAGCGTCCTCCTCGACGAGAAGGCCGCGGGGACGGTCCACATCGCCATCGGCGACGACGCCGGCATCGGCGGCGACACCGACGCGCCGCTGCACCTCGACGGCATCATCCGGGAGCCCACGGTCTACGCGGACGGGGACGAAGTCGACCTGCCGAGTCCATAGTCCTCGAGTGATCAATCGCCGGGGCTTTCGAGGAAGCGTCGTCGAGGCTGACGAGGAGGGGGAAACTAGCCGTAGTTTCAAAACCCTAACTCCGCGGTCTTTTACGTACGGGGCCGCTATACGCCACCATGAGCGAAAACGTCGGGGAGCACGTCCCCTTCGAGTGTCCGTCGTGTTCGCCGGACCTCGAAACCGTCCACGAGGTACTCACCACTGGTGGCGGGAACGCGACCGTGAAGTGTACCGACTGCGGCCACGTCCACAAGGAACCCGTCGAGGAGGAGACCACCGTCAGCGTCGACGTCATCGTCTCCCAGGACGGCGAATCCTTCACGGGGACCGCGGAGTTCGACCCGGAGGAGACCATCTACGAGGGCGACGAGTTCGTCGTGGAGACCGAGGCAGTCATCGCGCAGGTGCGCGTGACGAGCATCGAAGCCGGGCCGGAGGACCGCACGACGCGCGCCGACGCCGCCGACATCGACACCGTGTGGACGCGAGAGGTCGGCAACGTCAGCGTCGACATCACCATCAACCCCAAGGAGGACAGCGAGGAGGGTAGCCGGAGCATCGAAGTCCACGTCCCCGGGGACTACGAATTCACGGTCGGCGAGACCGAGGAGTTCGGCGAGGAAGCGTTCACCATCACGGGCATCCACGTTCGCGAGAACGCGATTGACAGTTACAAATTCCCGAAGCTCGGCGACGAGGGCGACATGGTGTTCGCGAAGGACGTCAAGCGCGTCTACGGCGATGACGAGACCAGCGGCGCCTGGTCCCCCTGGTAACCCACTGAATTCGGACCCATGACCGAGGACGAACCCGACACCGACGAGGAGTTCGAGACTGGTGGCGAGTCCGGGAATGACTTCGAGAGCGAACGCGACAAACTCGCGGACGCGCTCGCCACGCGTCCGAACGTCACCGAGCGCGTCACGGACGCGATTCGCGCGGTGCCACGCCACGAGTTCGTGCCCGTAGAGCACCGCGACGCCGCCTACGACGACCGCCCGCTCCCAATCGGGGAGGGCCAAACGGTCAGCGCGCCCCACGTGGTCGCGATCATCGCGAGCGAACTCGACCTTCGGGAGGGCGACCGCGTCCTCGAAATCGGGACGGGGTGTGGCTACCACGCTGCGGTCACCGCCGAACTCGTCGGCGCAGAGCACGTTTTCTCCGTCGAGTACCTCGAAGACCTCGCCGAGAAAGCGCGGGAGAACCTCGAGCGCGCGGGCACCGGCGGCGTGTCGGTCCGGCAGGGTGACGGGCACGACGGCTGGCCCGAGCACGCGCCCTACGACGCTGCGTACCTGACGTGTGCTGCGTCCGAGTTCCCGGACGCGGTCGTCGAACAGGTACGGGATGGCGGTCGGCTGGTCGGCCCGATTGGCGACGTCAGCCAGCGCCTCGTCCGCGCCGAGAAGAACAAAGACGGGGGGCTCGTTGAGTCGGACGAAGGTCCCGTGCGGTTCGTGCGGATGCAGGGCGGCGAGTAGGGCGCTCCGACCGCTATTCTTGAGGAAATGTAGTTGTGGCCACCTCGAAAGCCCCGACGCGCTCGCTGCCTGCGGCTCACTGCGCGCTTCCCTCTCTCGCTACGCTCGTTCGGTGCAGTGCTTACGTCGCCTCGGCGAGCGACCGCGCCGCCCCTTTCAGTCCACCCGAACAGCAGTTGGGCGAGAAGCCGGCAAATGAATTTATCCCGGCGGGCGCCGAGACGCCGAGTATGGATTACCGCGAGCTGTTGCTATTGCGGGCGGCCCGGGAGACGGGCGTACTTGACGCGCTCGTCTCGAACGCGTACACAGTAGATGACGTCGCACGCGAGGCGGGCGTGACCGAGCGCGCTGCGCGCGTGACCGTGGACGCCCTCCTCGACATGGGCTTGCTGGAGGACGTCGAGGAGGGCGTGGAGCCGACGAATCGAATGCTGGGGTTCGTCACGAAGACCGACGTGCGCTCCATCGGGCGGCTGCCACACGAACTCGATACTGTGGAGGCGCTGGTCGACCTCCCGGAGACGATGCAGACTGGAGCGGTGCCGGAGCGACCGGGGAACTGGACGCGGAACCGCCTCGGCGCACGGGCCGGCGAAGACGATGCCAGCGTCCGCGCAGCCGTCACCGCGGCCGTGCGTGAGCATCCCGATGCGGACGACGTGCTCGTGGTCGCGGACGGCCCGGGCCAGCACGCGGTGGAGTTCGCGCGCCGTGGGTTCGACGCGACGCTACTCGACACGCAAGCGGTCGTGGACGCCGTCGACCCGCTGCTGGAGCGCGAGCGCGTGGACCTCGTCGCCGGCGACCCGCTAGAGGGCGTGGAGGGTGTGGACGGCGAGTTCGACATCGTCTTCCACGCGGGCGTGGCCCGTGAGTACGGCCCGGACGACAACCGCCGGCTGCTGTCCGCGGCCAGCGACGCCGCCGCGGAGAACGCGCTCGCGATTCACGTCGACACGTTCCGGAATGGGACGCCGGACGCCGCGGTTGCTGCGGAGTTGCTCGCGACGACCGAGCACGGCGGCTGCTACGAGGAGGGCGCGGTCGGCGAGTGGTTCGCGGACGCCGGGTTCGCGGACGTCCGCGCGGGCGACGTTCCCGGCACCGACTACCGGTTCGTCGCCGGCCGCAGGCGCGCCACTCAATAAGCTGGGCGGCAATTCTCGAGTATGGAGTTCGCGGCGTTCCGGGCGGAGATGGTCGACAGCCTCGAGCACGACACGAAGGCTGCCGTCCAGGCGAAATCGACCGCGCAAGCGATGCGCGAGGTGCCCCGCCACGAGTTCGTGGACGGCGGGCGGCGCGCGTACACCGACCAGTCGCTGGAGCATCAGGGCACGCGCGTGCTCGCGCCCTCTACCGTGGGCCGACTCGTGGACGCACTCGCGCCTGAGGAGGGCGACGACGTGCTCGTTGTCGGTGCGGGCGTCGGGTACACGGCGGCCGTGCTCGCGGAAATCGTCGGTCCGGAGCGCGTTCACGCCGTCGACATCGACCGCCGCGTCGTCTACGATGCGCGCTCGAACCTCGCAGACGCCGGCTACAGTAACGTGCTCGTGGACTGCCGGGACGGCGCGCGCGGCCTCCCCGAGTATGCGCCGTTCGACCGCGTGCTCGTCGAGGCGGCAGCTGTCGACCCGCCCGCGGCGTTGCTCGACCAACTCGCTACCGAAGGCCGGCTCGTCTACCCGGAGGGGACGACGGACCAGCGACTCGTCTCGATAGAGGACCGGGAGACGGTCTCGGTCCACGGCCCCGTTGCGTTCGCGCCGCTGCTCGTCGACGGCGAGCAGACAAGCGCCATCGAGCGCAATCGAACCGTCCGCGAGGACCGCGAGCGCGCGGCCAAGGAAGCCCAATCCCGGAAGGGCTGGGAGCAGGATTGGATCGACTGGGACTAGTGGCGGACGACGAGTATCTCGGTGTTCTTCCGGCGGTCGGCGTAGTCCGACCCCGACGGCGGCTTCACGGAGATTTCGAGCGTGCCGTCGGCCTGGTTCGGGCCGAGCTACGGGTCGACGTCCAGCGTCGCGGTTCCGTCGTTACCCGTGGTTGCGGTCGCGACACCGTCGAGGTCCGCGGTCCCTGCTTTTATCACGACCGTTGCACCCGCGACCGGATTGCCGTCCGCGTCGACCGCGGTCACGTCGACGGACTGGTCGCCGGGCGTGACGACGTCGGGTTCGGGGCTGGCGTCGAGTTCGCTCACAGAGAGCGTGTCGACGCCCGAGACCATGCTGAGCATCACGCTGAGTGTCGCGACGCCGACGACGAACGCGATGACGAGCCGGACGGGCAGCCCCTCAATGGCGCGCTCGTCGCGCGCGAACTGGTCGAGCCGGAGCGGGTTGGAGTCGAACACGCCACGGGTTGGCCGCGCCTCCGCACTTGAACCCTCGCACGGGAGTTCATCCGGGAAACCGCGGGCAACAGCAGCCATGGACGTGCTTGGACGCGATAGCGGGGAGGACGGCGATGGGGTGCACGGGCGCTTCGGTCGGTATCTCGCCGCGGACCAGAGCCTCGGTGCACGTGTCGGCGTGGACTTCGCGGGGCCGCACGCCGGCATCGTCGTGGGCAAGCGCGGGAGTGGGAAGTCGTATACGCTGGGCGTGCTCGCCGAAGGATTGGCGGAAACAACTGGCGTCGCGCCCGTGGTCGTCGACCCGATGGGCGCGTTCGGCGGGCTCGCAGCGGCTGGCGTCCCCGTCGTCGAGCCGCGCGTCCGGGCGAGCGCGCTGCCTCCGCGAGCGTGGTGCGAGTTACTTGACCTCGACCCGGCGGGTTCCGCGGGGACGCTCGTCTGGCGGGCTGCGACGGAAGCGGAGACGCTGGACGCGATGCGGGCGTGGGTCGCGGACGCAGATGCTACGGCTGCTGCGCGGCGGGCGGCCGCAAACCACCTCGAGCTCGCCGACTCGTGGGGGTGTTTCGCGCCAGACGCGCCGACCCCGATGGACTTGCTCGCGGACGGTGCGGTGCTCGACGGGACGGGCTTGGAGACGACTGCGTTGCAGGCGGTCGTCGCGGCGGGGCGGTATCGGGCAGCGGTTGACCGAGCGGGGAACCTACCGTGGCTACTGATAGACGAATCGCACGCGTGCGCGAGCGGCGCGGCCGCAGCTGCTGTTGATACGTTGTATACGCGCGGCCGTGCACCCGGCGCGAGCGTCGTGCTCGCGACCCAGCGCCCGAGCGCGCTGCCGGAGACCGTGATTTCGCAGTCGGATTTGGTGGTCGTGCATCGACTCACGTCGCAGCGGGACGTTGACGCGTTGGCGGCGATGCGGCCGACGTACCTCTCGGGAGGGGTCGGTGCGAAGTTGCCGTCGAGGACCGGGGACGCGCTGGTCGTCGACGACGCGACCGAGACGATGTGTGCGGTTCGCATTCGGGAGCGATGGACGGAACACGGGGGTGGGAGTCGCGTGGCCGAGTGAAGAGAACGGCTAGCCGTGGAAACGTTTACGCGGGATAGAAGCCAATAACAGCGTATATCCGGGGAGGTGACGGTTGACGAAGATACAAAGTCCCGGCTCGAAGAACTCCGAGACGAGATTCGCGCCGGGACGAGGGGCCAGTCACGCAGCAGGAGATACCTCGGAGAGCTCATCGACGACGCCTACGAGGAGACAGATGAAACCGTCGACACGTTCCGAGAATCAACAGTGCCGCTCTCCAAGGCGGAAACGGAAGCGATGAGCCGTGGCCGGCTCTACCCCAACCTCGACACACTCGTCGACAAGGGCTCATCGATAAAGGCCAACTCGACCAGCGCATCAGCTACCACACGCTCACCAGCCGCGGCCGCCGCGAGTGGGAACAGCAGTACGTCGACCTGGAAGAGCAAGTAGAATAAACATCTCGGGTAAGCGATCAGGCTTCAGTCGCCCGGATTAACGGGTCCTTTGTACGCTGAGCTGACGTGCTCGCCGTCCTGCCACTGCCAGTAGTAGTAGCGGTTGTTGATCTCCTTGACCGTGATTGTTGCTTTTGCAGGGGCCTCATCCGGTCGGTTGTCAACTTTGGGTTCCGCAGCTGTCTCCGCGGATCCTTTGTCTCGATACGTGGCGAAGTCCTCGGCGTTTCTGGCGACTTGCCGTAACTGTGCAGGCGAACACCCGTCGAGCGAATCAACGGTCTCGCCGGGCAGTGCTGTCGGAGAGGTTGATGGCTCTGGCATGGAAAGTTCATTTTATCCAATAGAAACCAGCTTGCGGGGAGTTCTGTTAGTTAAGCTTCGTGTAAGTCCGTTCCGGGAGTTACCCATACGGCCGCAAAACACGATCGGGTTTGATTTCGACGTCAACGCGCCACAGATGCTTGCAACCACCCTCGGGTGTGCGATACTCCCAATCCGGGCAGGTACATGTCTTGGCGACGATATCAACCGCGTGAACATCCTCCTCTGTTCGCTCGACCTCACGCTCACCGCCGGCGAGCGCGTCAAACGCTACTACGGGTCGAAGATGGTCGACTTGATACGGCCGTCGTCAACATCACTCTCGACCTCAGCGAAGCCGCAACCGGCGGCACGGTCGTCATCGGTAACGAAGCAGACGCCGGCTACTAGACTAATGTCCCCTTCAACGACGGTAACGACGACGGCCAGATTAGCGTCCTCTTCAACAGCTACCAGGCCGGCAACGCTGACGCCGAAAACTACAGCGTCGTCACCGCCGCTGGTGACGAGGACTCCGCGTCCCTTATCGACGGGGCTGACAGCGAAACGAACATCTCGCAGCTGTTGGCCGCCGGCGACTACGAACTCGCCGCCAGCACCTCCAGCGTCACCGACACCAGCAGCTACAGTCTGGAGAACAACCGCAGCCTCGCTGACGGTGACGTCTATAACGCGACGTTCAACCTCAACGAGCAGCGTCTCCTCCAGAAGAGCGAGGACGTTCAGTCCGTCTCTGACGAGTGCGAGACGGTCACGCGTGAAGAGAGCTTCACCTACGATGGTGACTAGATCACTGTCGAAGCCGCATCCGGCCAGACCATCTCCGGTGAAACCTCAATCGCACCCGGCACCGAGCTGACGCTCCGCGTCCGCTCGTCCGGCGACACCCAGTCTCGCTTCACCACGGGCCCGACGGTGACCGTCCAGGCTGACGGCACCTTCGCCCACGGCTTCGACTTCAGCGAGCGCAACGTGAACGACACGTTCACCGCACGACTCACCGGCGGCAGCTTCGGTGACACCGTCAGCGCTGACGGTGTTGTCGTCGAAGCCACCCAGACCGCAACGGCAACCGTCACCGCTACGGCCACCGAGACCGCTACGGCTACGGAACCGTCCGGCGAGTCCGGCGGCGGCATCCCCGGCTTCGGCATGGGTATCGCGCTCATCGCCGTCCTCGGTGCTGCCCTGCTGGCTCTCCGCCAGAACTAACGAATAACGACTGACCGCTCGTAAGCGGTCACACTACGCGGTACCCCACACTTTCTTTCACGAACCAAACCTGACAGCGGCAGCGCTACCGAAGCCGCATCAAGTGAACCCGACCGACTACCAACACGCCTATACTCGGGACGCCCGTCCCGTCTGGTAATGGTATCCGCGTTGACCGACACGCTCGCGTGGGTCGTCATCGCGGCGTTCGGAACGAGCGCAATCCTCCAGACCAACCACCGCCAGTACAGCCGGTACGCGGCTGTCGCGGCGTGGACGCTGTTCGCGGCGTTCTGGGGGCTTCTCGTGCCGTACTACTTCTTCGAGCACTTGAGCCTCATCGAGGGCGTGCTGAGCGCGGTCGCTGTACCCGCGTGTCTGTACACCGCGTACCTCGTCGGGACGGGGAAGCGCCAACTGGTGACGCTGACGCGCTCGATTGCGATTATGGGGCTGTTGTTCCTGCCGTTCCAGACCATCGAGCCGGCTCGCCAGTTCGCTATCGAGGCGGTCGCCCAGCAGGCCGAGTGGCTGATGGCGCAGTTCGGCTACTACCCGCCGGTCGTGGAGGGCGACCACGGCTACCTGGCGAAGTTCGTGTTCACCGGCGAGTCCGTCACCGGCGAGTCCGGCCACCGGTACACGACGACCGTTCTGATGGCGTGCACGGGCATCGGGAGCATGTCCATCGTCGGCGGGCTCGCGCTCGCCGTGAAAGCCCCGATGAAGCGCCGCATGCAGGCGCTCGCTGTCGCGCTCCCCGTCATCTACGGGTTGAACGTGATTCGCGTGGTGTTCATCGCCGTCGCGCACGGCAAGCAGTGGTTCCGCGGCGGCATCTACGAGTCGCTCGTGTTCGTGCTGTTCCCGACGAACGACGGCAACATGGTGTCGTACCTGTTCGCCGACCGCGTGCTCGCGCAGTCCGCGTCGGTCGTCGCGCTCGTCGTGCTGACGTTCGCACTGCTCCGCATCGTCCCGGAGCTCGGCGGCGTCGTCGAGGACGTTGCGTACATCGCGACCGGCAACGAGTACGAGATTACGCGGCGATTCGCGGAGTAACGCCGTCCAAATTACTGGCTCGATAGATGGTTTGTAACGAGGTTCCCAATCGCGATTGCCGTTACATCTATTACATCGGATTACATACAGTTATGTGTGCCCATCGACATCCAGTCTTTCGAGGAGGGCGACGAAGCCGACCTCCGAGCGGGCGGTCGAACGAACGCCGAGGAGGTGCTCGCGTTCCTCGCCGCGTCACCGGACCAGGCTTTCACGCCGAGCGAAATTCACGAGGGGACGACCGTCGCACGCGGCAGCGTCGGCGTCGTCCTCTCTCGACTGGAAGACCGTGGCCTCGTTCGCCATCGCGGCGACTACTGGGCTATCGGTGACGTTGAGGACGTCGACGTGACGCTCAGCTCGATGGCGACGGCGCGAGCCGCAACCGAACGGCTCGGTGCCGAAGACCCAGACGAGTGGGGGCCAGGCGTTGACGACAGCAGCGAGAGCGAATAGATGCCGGTCGAACAGGGTGACGTCTGGTGGGGACCTGCGCCACACAAGTCCAATCCGTCGTATCGGCCGTAGCTCGTCGTCAGCGACGAATCACATCCGTTCGCGCGA
The DNA here is from genome assembly GCF_021028995.1 of Halobacterium sp. KA-4. Lineage (GTDB taxonomy): Archaea > Halobacteriota > Halobacteria > Halobacteriales > Halobacteriaceae > Halobacterium. The sequence goes on from NZ_JAJJZG010000001.1 coordinate 354,108, forward strand.
AACGAGCGCATCTGCGTGGCATTGACGACCCAGAAGCATCCGCGGGGCATTTCGATTCCGGACGACGCGTGGGTTCGCGGCGGCTCACAGAAATCTGCCTACGTCTCACCGTGGTACGTCGCCACGATGAAGCACCGCGACTTCGACGACCAGCAAGGCGCACTCTCGGACGAAATCGTCCATGCGGCCATCCGTGAGCTCCACGAGTACACCGCAACAAGTGAGTGATGAGACGAACGCTGCGCTCGTCGCGTTGACGCTTGCGGCTCTGCGTTGTCCCGGAGAGCACTCCGCGAGATTCCGAGCGTTCCGAGAACTGATTGCTTCCCCGTACAGCCAAGTCGACAGCTGCAGGTAACAGCCAGCCGGCCAGCCGGTACCGGGTGGACAGAAAGGGGCGAGACTGAAGACGAAGGGGCCCGACGCAAGCACCGCAGGCCGAAGGCCGAGGAGCACAGCGAGCGCACCGAGTCTACAGCCTCGGGGCTTTCGAGGAGGTAACGACTACGAGGGCACACCGAGAACGGAAAACGACGATACGAACCGCTAGTCGACGTGAGTTCGCTGAGAAAGCGCCCGGAGCGGGATTTGAACCCGCGTCACAACCGTGACAGGGTTGTATGATGGGCCACTACACCATCCGGGCTTGCTGCACTCATTCATAGCCGGCTTGTATTCTTAAGACTTTCCAAACGGTGGGACGTGTGCGTCGTGGTGGCGCGGGCCTCGACCGGAATCGTAGTTGACAAGACCTAAGTGCGCTGCGGGTGAATTGGCCTGTAGTATCTCGTGAGAGGTAGTTCTCCCCCCATCCAGGCACACCCATGGTAGACGTAAGCCAACACGAACTCGTCCCCGAGCACACAGTTCTCGACGAAGACGAACTTGAGGACGTGCTCGTGGACTACGACATCGACCGGACGGACCTGCCGAAGATTAAACGGAAGGACCCTGCCCTGCCGGACGACGCGGAGGTCGGCGACGTCGTCAAAATCGTGCGGGACTCGCGGACCACGGACAAAGCCATCGTGTACCGACTGGTGATCGAATAAATGCAAATCGAAGACCGACGTGAACTGTCGAGGGCGTATTTCTCGAAAGAACGACTCGCGGAACACCACTTCAGGTCGTTCAACTCGTTCCTGAAGCGCGGCATGCAGGACGTCGTCACCGAGAAGGAGCGCATCGAGACGGACATCGGTGACAAAGAAGACGAGGAGCCGGTGTGGGTCGAACTCGGCGACGTCCGCATCACGACCCCGCGCGTGCGGGAGGCGGACGGCTCCGAGGAGCTGCTGTACCCACAGGAAGCGCGACTGCGCAACATCACGTACTCTGCGCCGGTGTTCATGGAGATGAGCATCGTTCGCGGCGGCGAAGAGGAAGAAGAGCGCGTGCTGGACACGACGGAGACGAAGGTCGGCCGGATGCCGATCATGGTCGGCTCCGACAAGTGCAACATCGCGGGCTTCTCCGAGGAGGAGCTCATCGAAATCGGTGAGGACCCCGCCGACCCCGGTGGGTACTTCATCGTGAACGGCAGCGAGCGCGTGCTGATGACTAGCGAGGACCTCGCGCCGAACAAGATCCTCGCGGAGTACGACTCCAAGTACGGCGACGAGATTCAGGTCGCGAAGACGTTCAGCCAGCGCCGGGGCTACCGCGCGCTGGTACTCGTCGAGCGCAACCGCGAGGGGCTACTGGAAGTGTCGTTCCCCTCGGTCTCGGGCTCGATCAACTTCGTGACGCTGGTGCGGGCGCTCGGCCTCGAATCCGACGAGGAGATCGTCCACCGGGTCAGCGAGGACCCCGAGATTGTGAAGTTCATGCTGGAGAACCTGGAGGAGGCGGACGTCCAGACCCAGGAGGAGGCCATCGAGGAGCTCGGGCAGCGCGTCGCCTCCGGCCAGGGGAAGAACTACCAGCTGAAGCGCGCGAACTACGTCATCGACCGCTATCTCCTCCCGCACCTCCACGAGGAGGGCATCGAGGACGAGGAGACGCGCATCAACAAGTCCTACTACCTCTGTCGGATGGCTGAGGCGTGTTTCGAGCTCGCGCTCGACCGCCGCGAATCCGACGACAAGGACCACTACGCGAACAAGCGCCTCAAGGTCTCCGGCGACCTGATGAAGGACCTGTTCCGGACGGCGCTGAACAAGCTGGCACGCGACGTGAAGTACCAGCTCGAACGCGCGAACATGCGCAACCGCGAACTCACCGTGAACACGGTGGTTCGCTCCGACGTGCTGACCGAGCGCCTCGAACACCCAATCGCGACCGGGAACTGGGTAGGCGGGCGCTCCGGCGTCAGCCAGCTCGTGGACCGGACGGACTTCATGGGCGTGCTCAGCCACCTGCGCCGGCTGCGCAGCCCGCTGAGCCGCTCCCAGCCGCATTTCGAAGCGCGTGACCTGCACGCCACCCAGTGGGGGCGCATCTGTCCCTCCGAGACCCCCGAGGGGCCGAACTGTGGCCTGGTGAAGAACTTCGCGCAAGCGATGGAGCTCTCCCAGAACGTCGAAGACGAGCGCGAGTTGAAACGCGAACTCTCGTCGATGGGCGTCGAGGGCATCCCCGGAATCAGTACAGAAGCGACGACACCAGCGGACGACTAACATGAGCACGGAACGAGAAGCGAAAGTCTACGTCAACGGCAGTCTCGTCGGGACCCACGAGGACCCCGAGGAGCTGGCAGCACAGATCCGGGAGGCGCGCCGACGGGGAGAGGTCTCCGAGATGGTGAACGTCTCCGTGAAGGACCGCACGAACGAAGTCATCGTCAACGCGGACGCGGGCCGGGCCCGCCGCCCGCTGCTCGTCGTCGAGGACGGCGAGCCCCTCGTCACCGACGAGGAGATGGACGCCGTCGAGAACGGCGACATCGACTTCGAGGACCTCGTTCGCGCGGGGAAAGTGGAGTTCATCGACGCCGAGGAAGAGGAGGACGTCCTCGTCGGCGTCGACCAGGACGAACTCACGGACAACCACACCCACCTCGAAATCGACCCGCAGCTCATCTTCGGCATCGGCGCCGGGATGATTCCGTACCCCGAGCACAACGCGAGCCCACGAATTACGATGGGCGCGGGGATGATGAAACAGAGTCTGGGCCTGCCGGCGGCGAACTACCGCATCCGGCCGGACACCCGCCAGCACCTCCTGCACTACCCGCAGAAGGCGATGGTGAACACCCAGACCACCGAACAGATTGGCTACGACGACCGGCCGGCCGGCCAGAACTTCGTCGTCGCCGTCATGTCCTACGAGGGCTTCAACATCGAGGACGCTCTCGTCATGAACCAGGGCTCAGTGGACCGCGCGCTCTCGCGCTCGCACTTCTTCCGTACGTACGAAGGCGAGGAGCGCCGCTACCCCGGCGGCCAGGAGGACCGCTTCGAGATTCCCTCCGACGACGTGCGCGGCGGTCGCGGCGAGGACGCGTACACGCACCTCGACGACGACGGCCTCGTCAACCCCGAGACCCAGGTCGACGACTCTTCCGTCCTGTTGGGGAAGACGAGTCCGCCGCGGTTCCTCGAAGAACCCGAGGACATGGGCGGGCTCAGCCCGCAGAAGCGCCGCGAGACGAGCGTGACGATGCGCTCGGGCGAAGACGGCGTCGTGGACACAGTCACCCTCATGGAGGGCGAGGACGGCTCGAAGCTCGCGAAGGTCTCCGTACGGGACGAACGAATCCCCGAGCTCGGGGACAAATTCGCGTCCCGCCACGGCCAGAAGGGCGTCGTCGGCCACCTCGCACCCCACGAAGACATGCCGTTCACACAGGAGGGCGTCGTGCCCGACCTCGTGCTGAACCCGCACGCGCTGCCGTCCCGGATGACGGTCGGCCACGTGCTGGAGATGCTCGGCGGGAAAGCCGGCTCCCTCGACGGGCGCTCCGTCGACGGGACGGCGTTCACCGGCGAGGACGAGGACGAGCTACGCTCGACGCTGGAGGACCGCGGCTTCAAGTCCTCCGGCAAGGAAGTGCTGTACTCTGGCGTTTCGGGGGAGAAAATCGAGGCCGAGATTTTCGTCGGCACGATTTTCTACCACAAGCTCTACCACATGGTGTCGAACAAGCTCCACGCCCGCTCGAAGGGGCCGGTCCAGGTCCTCACGCGGCAGCCGACGGAGGGGCGCGCCCGCGAGGGTGGCCTCCGCGTCGGGGAGATGGAGCGCGACACCGTCATCGGCCACGGCGCCGCGATGGTGCTCAAAGAGCGCCTGCTTGACTCCTCGGACCGCGAGGAGATTCACGTCTGTGGCAACTGCGGCATGACGGCCGTGGAGAACTACGAGCAGCGCCGCGTCTACTGTCCGAACTGTGAGGAGGAGACGGACGTGCACAGCCTCGAGATGAGTTACGCGTTCAAACTCCTGCTCGACGAGATGAAAGCGCTCGGCATCGCGCCGCGACTCGAACTGGAGGACGCAGTATGAGCACAGGACAATCACCTATGGAGATCGGCGAAATCAGCTTCGGGCTGATGGACCCGGAGGAGTACCGCGACATGTCCGCGACGAAAGTCATCACCGCGGACACCTACGACGACGACGGCTTCCCCATCGACATGGGCCTGATGGACCCGCGCCTGGGCGTCATCGACCCCGGGCTGGAGTGCAAGACGTGCGGCCAGCGCTCCGGGAGCTGTAACGGCCACTTCGGCCACATCGAGCTCGCCGCGCCCGTCATCCACGTCGGGTTCGCGAAGCTCATCCGCCGGCTGCTGCGCGGGACGTGCCGGGACTGCGCGCGCCTCCTGCTCACCGAGGAGGAGAAAGAGGAGTACCGCGAAGACCTCGACCGCACGCGCAGCCTCCGCGAGGACGTCTCCGACGTCACGAAGGCCGCCATCCGGGAGGCCCGCAAGAAGGACCACTGCCCGCACTGCGGGGAAGTCCAGTACGACGTCAAACACGAGAAGCCGACGACGTACTACGAAGTCCAGCAGGTCCTCGCGAGCGACTACAGCGAGCGCATCGCCGCCGCGATGCAGCCCGACCCCGACGAGGACGACTCGGGTATCAGCCCGCAGGAGCTCGCCGAGCAGACGGACATCGAGATTAGCCGCATCAACGACATCCTCTCCGGGGAGTTCCGGCCGCGCCGCGAGGACCGCGAGGCCATCGAGGCCGCCATCGGCGCGGACCTCACCACCGAGGACATGAACAAGCTGATGCCCTCGGACATTCGCGACTGGTTCGAGGACATCCCCGGCGAGGACCTCGCCGTGCTCGGCATTGACCCCGAGAAGAGCCGGCCCGAGTGGATGATTCTGACCGTCCTCCCGGTGCCGCCGGTGACCGCGCGGCCGTCGATTACGCTCGACAACGGCCAGCGCAGCGAGGACGACCTCACGCACAAGCTCGTGGACATCATCCGCATCAACCAGCGGTTCATGGAGAACCGCGAGGCGGGTGCGCCCCAGCTCATCATCGAGGACCTCTGGGAGCTGCTGCAGTACCACGTCACGACGTTCATGGACAACGAGATTTCGGGAACGCCGCCCGCTCGCCACCGTTCGGGCCGCCCGCTGAAGACGCTCAGCCAGCGCCTGAAGGGTAAGGAGGGCCGGTTCCGTGGCTCGCTGTCCGGAAAGCGCGTGAACTTCTCCGCGCGGACCGTCATTTCGCCGGACCCGACGCTGTCGCTGAACGAGGTCGGTGTGCCCGACCGCGTGGCGACCGAGATGACCCAGACGATGGTCGTCAACGACCAGAACGTCGAACGCGCCCGCACGTACGTCCGCAACGGCCCGGAAGGCCACCCGGGCGCGAACTACGTCACGCGACCCGACGGCCGCCGCGTCCGCGTCACTGAGAAGGTCTGCGAGGAGCTCGCCGAGCGCGTCGAGCCCGGCTGGGAGGTCCAGCGCCACCTCATCGACGGCGACATCATCATCTTCAACCGACAGCCGTCGCTGCACCGGATGTCCATCATGGCCCACGAGGTCGTGGTGATGCCGTACAAGACGTTCCGCCTGAACACCGTCGTCTGTCCGCCGTACAACGCCGACTTCGACGGCGACGAGATGAACATGCACGCCCTCCAGAACGAGGAGGCGCGTGCCGAGGCGCGCGTGCTGATGCGCGTCCAGGAGCAGATTCTCTCGCCGCGCTTCGGTGAGAACATCATCGGCGCGATTCAGGACCACATCAGCGGGACGTACCTGCTCACGCACGACAACCCGCGGTTCAACGAGACGCAGGCCTCCGACCTGCTGCGCCAGACCAGCATCGACGAGCTCCCCGAGCCCGCCGGCACCGAGGACGGCGAGCCCTACTGGGAGGGACGACAGATTTTCAGCGAACTGCTGCCCGACGACCTCAACCTCGACTTCACGGGGACCGTCGGCGAGCCGGTCGTCATCGAGAACGGCCAGCTCCTCGAGGGTACCATCGCCGAGAACGAAATCGGTGGGTTCGGCGGCGAAATCGTCGACACCATCGCGAAAGTCCACGGGAAGACCCGCGCGCGCATCTTCATCAACGAGGTCGCCTCGCTGGCGATGCGCTCGATTATGCACTTCGGGTTCTCCATCGGCATCGACGACGAGACCGTCTCCACGGAAGCCCGCGAACGCATCGACGAGGCCATCGGGTCGGCGTACGACCGCGTGCAGGAACTCATCGAGACCTACGAGAACGGCGACCTCGAATCCCTGCCCGGCCGCACCGTCGACGAGACCCTCGAGATGAAAATCATGCAGACGCTCGGGAAGGCCCGTGACTCCGCCGGCGACGTCGCCGCGGAGAACTTCGACGCGGACAACCCCGCCGTCGTCATGGCCGACTCCGGCGCGCGTGGGTCGATGCTGAACCTCACGCAGATGGCCGGCTGTGTCGGCCAGCAGGCAGTCCGTGGCGAGCGCATCAACCGCGGCTACGAGGACCGCACGCTCAGCCACTTCGAGCCGAACGACCTCTCCAGTGAAGCCCACGGCTTCGTGGAGAACTCCTACACGAGCGGCCTCACCCCGAAAGAGTTCTTCTTCCACGCGATGGGTGGCCGCGAGGGCCTGGTGGACACGGCAGTCCGGACGTCGAAGTCCGGCTACCTCCAGCGCCGCCTCATCAACGCACTCTCCGAGCTGGAGACCCAGTACGACGGGACGGTCCGCGACACCAGCGACACCATCGTCCAGTTCGAATTCGGCGAGGACGGCACGTCGCCCGTCGAGGTGTCCTCCAGCGAGGAGGTCGACGTCGACGTCGAACACATCGCCGACCGCATCATCGAATCCGAATTCGAGAGCACCGAGGAGAAAGAGGAGTTCCTCGGCGTCCAGGAGCCGCCGACGAACCTCTCCGAGCACGGCGCGTCCTGGGAGGTGGAATCCGATGACTGAAATCACACCCGCGATTCGCGACCACGTCGAAGCATCGGAACTCCCGCGACGCCTCAAGGAACGCGTCTACGACACCATCGAGGACCGCGAAGACGTCACCATCCCGGAAGCCAAAGACATCGCGACCGCAGTCGAGTCCCAGTACATCGACACGCGCGTCGACCCCCTCGAACCCGTGGGGACCGTCTCCGCGCAGTCCATCGGGGAGCCGGGGACGCAGATGACGATGAACACGTTCCACTACGCTGGCGTCGCGGAGATGGACGTGACGCAGGGCCTGCCACGGCTCATCGAGCTCGTGGACGCCCGAAAGACCCCGGACACGCCCATCATGACGGTGTACCTCGAAGACGAGTACGCCGAGGAGCGCGAACGCGCCCACGAGGTCGTGTGGAGCATCGAGGCGACGAAGATTCTCGCGCTCGGTGACATCTCCACGAACGTCGCCGACATGGTCGTCCAGATCGACCTCAACGAGGACACGCTCCAGGAGCGGTGGCCGCTCAAGGACTCCACGAACGAAATCGCGGGCGAAATCGCCGAGACCATCGAAGGCAGCCTCGGCGTCCAGGTCACCCAGCAGGGGACCGTCCTGGAGTTCGGCCCGAGCGAGCCGTCGTACCGCGAACTCCTCCAGCTCGTCGAACAGCTCCGCGACATCGTGTTCAAGGGCATCGAGGACGTCTCCCGCGTCGTCATTCGCCGCGAGGAGACCGAGCGCGGCGAGGAGTTCGTCCTCTACACGGAGGGGTCGGCGTTCAAGAAGGCGCTCAGCATCGAGGGCGTCGACGCCTCCCGCACGTCGTGTAACAACATCCACGAGGTCCACAAGACCCTCGGCATCGAGGCCGCCCGCGAGGCCATCATCGAGGAGACGATGACCACGCTCGAAGAGCAGGGTCTCGACGACGTGAACATCCGCCACCTGATGCTGGTCGCGGACATCATGACCAACGACGGCACCATCCAGTCCATCGGCCGGCACGGCATCTCCGGGAACAAGGACTCCGTGCTCGCCCGCGCAGCGTTCGAGGTCACCGTCAGTCACCTCCTGGACGCCGCCATCTACGGCGAGGCTGACGACCTCGACGGCGTCATCGAGAACGTCATCGTCGGGAAGCCCGTCCAGCTCGGCACCGGCGACGTTGACCTCCGGATGGGCGCCAGCAAGTCCGACTGATGACAGTCAGGCTCTCCGACGAGGCGCGCCGCCTCATCGCCGCGTTCGAGGACGAGACCGACGCCGACGCCGTCGACTGCGTCGTCGACGACGAGGAGGACCGCGTCATCTTCGTCGTTGCCGCCGGCGAGATGGGGTCGGCCATCGGCCCCGGCGGCAGCCGCGTCGAAGAGCTCGAAGAGAAACTCGGCCGCGACGTGATGCTCGTCGAGGACGCACCGACGCCGGAGGGCTTCGTTGCGAACGCGCTCTCCCCGGCGGCCGTCTACAACGTCACCATCAGCGAGAACGACACCACGGTCGCGTACGCTGAAGTCGCCCACGAAGACAAGGGCGTCGCCATCGGTACCGGCGGGAAGAACATCGAAGCCGCCAAACAACTCGCGAAACGGCACTTCGACATCGACGACATCCAGCTCACCTGAGGCGCACTTTTTGCGCTGCGGGGGTCGCTACTGCTCGCTGATGCGCTTTACCCTGCTTCGATCAGTGTCAAGCATCTGGGAACCGAGCGGGACGGTAGGCTCAGTAGGGTCCCGGTTTGCGCTGTGGCCGCAAGGAGTGGGGGCGTCGAGGACTTGCGATAGGGGATTGGACGGCGTTTTTGCCGAGCGAGGCGGCGAAGCCGCCGAGTGCAGAGCGAACGGTCGAAGCGAAAGGCCGAGTTTAAGTGCCTCCGATGGGTAAACGACTGTATGTCGAACGGCAAGTACGCCGCTCGGAAACTGAAGAAGGACCGCCAGAAGCACCGGTGGTCCGACTCGGAGTACGCGCGGCGAGAACGGGGGCTCGGCAAAGAGTCCGACCCCCTCGAGGGTGCACCGCAGGGTCGCGGGATCGTCCTCGAGAAGGTAGGTATCGAAGCAAAACAGCCGAACTCCGCGATTCGGAAGTGCGTGCGAGTTCAGCTCATCAAGAACGGAAAGCAGGTCACCGCGTTCTGTCCCGGTGACGGCGCTATCTCGTTCATCGACGAGCACGACGAAGTCACCATCGCCGGTATCGGCGGTGCGAAGGGTCGTGCGATGGGCGACCTCTCGGGCGTGAATTACAAGGTCGAGAAGGTCAACGGCGTGAGCCTCATCGAACTGGTTCGCGGGAACGCTGAGAAGCCGGTGCGATAATCATGAGTGAGGAAGAAGCCCCCGAACCCGAGGCGCCCGCTGGCACCGACGAGGAAGACGTCAACGCGAAGCTCTTCGGCAAGTGGGACGTCACGGACATCCAGTACCGTGACCCGAGCACGCGCCGCTACCTGTCCGTGACACCCGTCGCACACACGATGGGTCGCCACGCGCAGAAGCAGTTCAAGAAGAGCGAGATCAGCATCGTCGAGCGGCTCGCGAACCGTCTGATGAAGACCGGCGCGAACGCGGGCAAGAAGCAGCAGTCGCTGGGCATCGTCCGCGACGCCTTCGACATCATCCACGAGCGCACCGAGGAGAACCCGATTCAGGTGCTCGTGCGTGCCGTCGAGAACTCCGCGCCCCGCGAGGAGACCGTCCGCCTGAAGTACGGTGGCATCTCCGTCCCGAAGGCCGTCGACGTCGCGCCCCAGCGCCGCGTCGACCAGGCGCTGAAATTCATCGCCGACGGCGCTCACTCGTCGTCGTTCAAGACGCCCGTCGACGCCGCCGAAGCGCTGGCGAACCAGCTCATCGGCGCCGCCGACTACGACGTGCAGACGTACGCGGTCGGGCAGAAAGAAGAGAAGGAACGCGTCGCGGCCGCGGCCCGCTAACGCGGTTCCACTCGGTTCGGTTCTGCGGTTCTTTCTTCAGTTTCGAGCGGCGGCGTTTCGCCGACGCGGATACGATACCTGAAAGCAGTTAACCCTGGATTCCGCAAGCACCGGGTATGCGATACAACCGCCGTTCGTTCCTCGCTTCCCTCGGCTTGACCGGTGTCGCCGGACTCGCCGGCTGTACGTCGCCGGACGAGCCCAGCGACACGACGACCTCCACCGAATCGCCGCCCGTCACGACCGTCGACGACCCCGCCTACGACCTCGGTGTGACCCACGACGTCGAGAACTGGGGCGAGTACGACCCTGACTGGTCGCATCCCGTGGACGCGCCGAACCTCGACGTGACGACCGAAACCGTCATCGAGGGCCTGAAGATTCCGTGGGACCTCTCCTTTGCGCCGAACGGCGACCTCTTCATCAGCGAGCGCGTGGGGCGGATATCGCGGTACGACTCCGACGAACTGGAGACCGTCGCGACCCCCAACGTAATCGACCACGCCGACGCAATCGCTCCGGGCGAAGAGGGTGGCTGGTGGGAGGCAGGCAGCGAGGGCGGCCTGATGGGAATCGCAGCCCACCCGAACTATCCGGACGTCCCGCTCGTGTACGCCATCTACACTCGGGAAGACGAACCCGCCGTCTCCGGCGGCGACCCCTTCGTCAATCGCCTCTCGTACTTCGACGTCTCCGCGGACGACCCCAGCGAGGCCGAGACGGTCGTGATCGACGACATCCCCGGCAATGAAATCATCCACAACGGCGCACGCCTCGCCTTCGGCCCGGAGAACTACCTGTGGGTGACCACGGGCGACGCCGCTTCGGTCAACCCGGAGCTCGGGACCAACCAGCCGCTCCCCCAGGACCCCTCCTCACTCGCGGGGAAGGTGCTCCGGGTCGAGCCGGACGGCGGCGCGCCCGCGGGCAACCCCGACATCGACGGCGGCGACCCGCGCGTGTTTACGTACGGCCACCGGAACCCGCAGGGCATTACGTTCCTGCCGGACGCGACACCGGTGGAGAACGAACACGGGCCGTCCGCCCACGACGAGGTGAACGTGCTGGAAGCTGGGGGAAACTACGGGTGGGGGCCCGAGGGCGAGCGGGCGCGCACGGCGGAGACGTACCGCGGCACCGACTACGCGCGGCCGGTCGTGAACACCGACGATACGTGGGCGCCGCCGGGGTCGGTGTTCTACACGGCGGACGCGGTGCCGTCGTGGCAGAACCGCCTCGTCATCGGCGGGCTCGTCTCCCAGCGCATCAACCTCGTCACCATCTACCCGACGGACGGCGAGCCGGCGTCCGCGGCCAACGGCGGCCAGCGCTTCGATGCGGACTGGATGAACTCCGAGTACAGCGCGGTCCACCACACGGCGCTGGAGGACGAACTCGGGCGCATCCGGCACGTCGAGCAGGGACCCAACGGCACGCTGTACGCGGTGACGTCGAACCGTGACGGCCGCGCGCAGGGCGACCAGTTCCCGCGAGAGGGCGACGACCGCCTCGTCCGCATCACGCCGGCCTAATCAGTCTGCGGCAGGGCCGGTCGTGGTCTCCTGTGCGTCGACGTACGTGCGGATGGCGTCGACGAGGCCGCGGCGGCACTCGCTCTCGTCGGGGTCGTCGGCGAGTTCCGCGAAGCGCTCCCGAAACGCTTCGACATCGATTTCGGGGGCGTCCTCGGCGGCGGCGTGCGCGAGGTCGTAGATGCGGTGGTCGTCGGGGACGGCGTCGTGGCGTTCGAGGAGGGCGAGCGCGAACGCGGCGTTGACGGCGGTCATCGAGGGGTCCGCACCCGCGGTGAGCCGCTGGCCGACCGACGGGCCGACAACCGGCTGGTCGGCGACGGCGGCCGCGAGCTCGGATTCGAGGAACGCAACGAGTTTGTCCGTCGGGCCGACCGAGAGCGTGATGTCGTCGGCGTAGATGTCCTTGACGTGGTTGGCAATCTGGTAGCAGTGCGTGAGCACGCGGCGCTCGACGCTGCGGCCAGTCAACGCCAAGAATAGGACTTCGTCCATCGAGAGGACGTGGCTCGGATGGTCGTGTTCGTGGCGGTGCATGTGGGCGAACTCGTGGAGGGCGAGTTCGCGGGCCATCGCGGAGGTGGCGGCCTGCTGGGAGATGTTGAGGACGTGGTGGTCGTCGTAGTGGCCGGCCCACGTTCGCTCGTCGGGGTTCTCGCGAACGTGCACCTCGACCGGCTGTTCGAGGTCGTGTTCGGTCTCGAAGACGTCGCGGGCCCCGAGAAACGGTGCGGCGGGGCCCCCACCCGTCACGCGCAACTGCATGGTATCTATTCACACGCCGCTCGCGGCAAAGACTCTTTCGCCCGCGGTAGCCACCGCGGCCGCCGGGACGAACCAGACGAGTCGGCGGCTACACCTCGTGTTCCGGCGTGCCGTACTCCCGGCAAAACACTATCCTTTTGAACCCGCTAGCAGTATGAATCCCTAATGGGCCGACGCAAGAAGATTGTCGAGAAGTGCGAACGGCTGATGGACAATCCGGAGCAGATCCGGAACATCGCCATCGCCGCGCACGTCGACCACGGTAAAACCACGCTGACCGACAACCTGCTGGCCGGCGCCGGCATGATTTCCGAGGACACCGCCGGCGAGCAGCTCGCGATGGACACCGAGGAGGACGAACAGGAACGCGGCATCACCATCGACGCCGCGAACGTCTCCATGACCCACGAGTACGAGGGCGAAGACCACCTCATCAACCTCATCGACACGCCCGGCCACGTCGACTTCGGCGGCGACGTGACGCGGGCAATGCGCGCCGTCGACGGCGCGCTCGTCGTTGTGGACGCCGTCGAGGGCGCGATGCCCCAGACGGAGACGGTGCTCCGGCAGGCGCTCCGCGAGGGCGTCAAGCCGACGCTGTTCATCAACAAGGTCGACCGCCTCATCTCCGAGCTCCAGGAGGGGCCCGAGGAGATGCAGGAGCGACTCCTGAGCGTCATCCGCGAGGTCAACGAGCTCATCCGCGGGATGACCGAGGAGATGGACGACATCACCGAGGACTGGACGGTCTCCGTCGAAGGCGGCACCGTCGGCTTCGGTTCCGCGCTCTACAAGTGGGGCGTCTCGATGCCCTCGATGCAGCGCACGGGCATGGACTTCGGCGACATCATGGACCTCGAGCGCGCCGACAAGCGCCAGGAGCTCCACGAGCGCACGCCGCTGTCGGACGTCGTCCTCGACATGGTCTGTGAGCACTTCCCGGACCCCATCGACGCCCAGCCCCACCGCATCCCGCGCATCTGGCGGGGCGACCCCGAATCCGAAATCGCGGACACGATGCGGATGGTCAACGAGGACGGCGAAGTCGTCCTGATGGTCACCGACATCGGTATCGACCCGCACGCCGGCGAAATCGCCGCGGGTCGCGTCTTCTCTGGCACGCTGGAGAAGGGCCAGGAGCTGTACGTCTCCGGGACCGCGGGCAAGAACCGCATCCAGAGCGTCGGCATCTACATGGGTGGCGAGCGCGAGGAAGTGGACGAAGTTCCCGCAGGGAACATCGCCGCCGTCACCGGACTCAAGGACGCCATCGCGGGGTCGACGGTGTCCAGCATCGAGATGACGCCGTTCGAGTCCATCGAGCACATCTCGGAGCCGGTCATCACGAAGTCCGTCGAGGCGCAGAACATGGACGACCTGCCGAAGCTCATCGAGACGCTCCAGCAAGTCGCCAAGGAAGACCCGACCATCCAGATCGAGATTAACGAGGACACCGGCGAGCACCTCATCTCCGGGCAGGGTGAACTCCACCTCGAAGTCATCACCCAGCGCATCGAGCGCAACCAGGGCATCCCCGTCAACACTGGGGAGCCCATCGTCGTCTTCCGCGAGTCCCCGACCAGCGACTCCCGCGAGGTCGAGGGGGTCTCCCCGAACCGCCACAACAAGTTCTACATCACCATCGAGCAGCTCGACGACGACGTTCTCGAGCAGCTCCGCCTCGGCAACGTCACGATGGACATGCCCGAACAGGAGCGCCGCGAAGCGCTTCAGGACGCCGGCATGGACAAGGACACCTCGCAGAACGTCGAGAACATCATCGGGAAGAACGTCTTCATCGACGACACGAAGGGTATCCAGCACCTCAACGAGACGATGGAACTCGTCGTCGAGGGCCTCGAGGAAGCCCTCGGAGACGGTCCGCTCGCCGCCGAGCCCGTCGAAGGCGCACTCATCCGCCTCCACGACGCTCGCCTCCACGAGGACGCCATCCACCGTGGTCCCGCACAGGTCATCCCGGCCGTCCGCGACGCCGTCCACCGCGGCCTCATGGACGCCGAGATTCGCCTGCTCGAGCCGATTCAAGATGTCCGCATCGACGTTCCCTCCGAGCACATGGGCGCTGCGTCCGGCGAGATTCAGGGTCGCCGTGGCCGCGTCGACGACATGTACCAGGAAGGCGGCATGATGGTCGTCGAGGGCATCGCGCCCGTCGAGGAGATGATCGGCTTCTCCAGCGACATCCGCTCGGCCACCGAAGGCCGCGCGTCCTGGAACACCGAGAACGCCGGCTTCCGCGTCATGGCCGACAACCTCCAGCCCGAGATCATCAAGCAGATTCGAGAGCGCAAGGGCATGAAGACCGAACTGCCCGCGCAGCTCGACTACTTCTAAAGTCGGACCTTTTTGCGGGGCGAGCGACGCTCGCCCCGCAAAAATCTACGCGAAAAAGCCGCAACCGGCTGCGGCATCTCGCGGTTCTCTCTGCGCACACCATCGACGACCAGCACTGCCGCCAACCATCGGTAGGATTTGTGCGGGCCGAAGGCTTATACACCGAACGTCCCCGAGTGAGAGTGTATGCACGCAGGCAGACGCGCCCGGCGTCGTATCGGCACGGAGCGACAGCACTCGCGCTCGCAGCCGACAACAACAGCCGGGGCGTCGCCAGCGGGGGGAGACGATGAGTGAGGCCGACGACCGCGCGCACACGCTCCGCCTGGAGCTCGTCGACGAGCCCGGCGAGCTGTTGCGCGCGCTCTCCCCCATCGCGGACAACGGCGGCAACCTCCTCTCGATATTCCACGAGCGCGGGTCGCTGACGCCGCGCGGCCACATCCCCGTGGAGGTCGACCTTGAGTGTTCGCCCGAGCGCTTCGAGCACATCGTCGACGCGCTCCGGGACGCCGGCGTCACCATCATCCAGGCGGACTCCGAGCGGTACGGCGAAGCGCTCAGCGTCCTGCTGGTCGGCGACCTCGTCGACACCGACCTCTCGGACACGCTCGCCGAACTCGAAGGGTGTGGGAGCGCGACGGTCGCAGACTTTTCGCTGACCACGGAGAAGGGGACGGAGGGCGTCTCCAGCGCTCGCGTCCGGCTGGCCATCGAGGCCGGGAGCACGGAGCGCGCGCTCGAACAGGTCCGGGACGTCGCCGCGCAGAAAGACCTCTCTGTCGTCGAGCCGCTCGTGGGGGAACTATGAAACTGGCAGTGATGGGCGCGGGCGACGTCGGCCGCGCAGTCGTCGACCTCGCCGACGAGTACGGCCACACGGTGTCGGCGTTCGCGGACTCGACGAGCGCCGTCGTCGACCCCGACGGCATCGACGTCGACGCAGCCCTCAAGCACAAAGACAGCGTCGGCAGAGTCGGCGAAGGCGACCCTGCGGACGCGCTCGGCGCCGAGTACGACGCGCTCGTCGAGGCGACGCCGACGACGCTCGGCGACGCCCACCCGGGCTTCGAGCACGTGCGGGCGGCGCTGGAGACCGACCGCCACGTCGTCCTCGCGAACAAGGGACCGGTCGCCGAGCGCTACGACGACCTCCGCGCGCTGGAAGCGGACAGCGCGGGGTCGATTCGGTTCGAGGCGACCGTTGCGGGCGCAATCCCCGCACTCTCGACCATCGACGGCATCGGGGCCGAACGCGTGACGGCCGCGCGCGGCGTGCTCAACGGCACGGCGAACTTCATCCTGACGCGGATGGCGACCGACGGCCTCGACTACGAGCACGTGCTCGCGGAAGCCCAGGATCTCGGCGTCGCGGAAGCCGACCCGACCTTCGACGTGGAGGGGACCGACGCGGCGCTGAAGTGCGCGATTCTCGCGAACGTCATCCACGGCGGCGGCTACTCGCTGGCCGACGTCGACGTCGAGGGCATCACGGACGTCCCGCCATCGGCGCTGGAGCTCGCTGCCGAGGACGGCCGGACGGTGCGGCTCATCGGCGAAGTAACCGAGGACGGCGCCCGCGTGGGGCCGCGGCTCGTCCCCGAGAACCACACGCTCGCGGTGTCCGGGACGATGAACATCGTCCAGCTGGAGACCGAGCACGCCGGCCGCCTGAACCTCTCCGGGCGGGGCGCCGGCGGCCCCGAGACGGCGACCGCGGTGCTGGGCGACGTGAACCGGCTGGAGTGAGCGCCGCGCCACGATTCGTGTGGCGTGTTCTCACAAACCCCGGGAAGGCGGCGGGGTCGTGCTGAGTGCGTACCGAAATGGTTTTAGTGCGAACTGACGAATGATTCCCACAGAGCGCGCCTTTCGCGCGATACTAGACAATGAGCGACGAACGACACCAGAACCTGGCCGTTATTGGCCACGTCGACCACGGCAAGAGCACGATGGTCGGGCGCCTCCTCTACGAAACGGGGAGCGTTCCCGAGCACGTCATCGAACAGCACAAAGAAGAAGCCGAGGAGAAGGGCAAGGGCGGCTTCGAGTTCGCCTACGTCATGGACAACCTCGCCGAAGAGCGTGAGCGCGGGGTCACCATCGACATCGCCCACCAGGAATTCAGCACCGACGAGTACGAATTCACTATCGTCGACTGTCCTGGCCACCGCGACTTCGTGAAGAACATGATTACGGGTGCGTCCCAGGCGGACAACGCCGTCCTCGTCGTCGCCGCCGACGACGGTGTCGCGCCCCAGACCCGCGAGCACGTGTTCCTCTCGCGGACGCTCGGCATCGACGAACTCATCGTCGCTGTCAACAAGATGGACATCGTCGACTACGACGAGTCCAAGTACAACCAGGTCGTCTCCGACGTCAAGGACCTGTTCGGTCAGGTCGGCTTCGCGACCGAGGACGCCTCGTTCATCGCGACGTCCGCCTTCGAGGGCGACAACGTCGCCGAGCACTCCGAGAACACTCCCTGGTACGACGGCCCGACCCTGCTGGAGGCCCTCAACGACCTCCCCGCGCCGTCCCCGCCGACGGACACCGACCTCCGTCTCCCCATCCAGGACGTCTACACCATCTCCGGTATCGGTACCGTCCCCGTCGGACGTATCGAGACCGGTGTCATGAACACGGGCGACAACGTCAGCTTCCAGCCGTCTGACGTCGGTGGCGAGGTCAAGACCATCGAGATGCACCACGAAGAGGTGCCCAAGGCCGAACCCGGTGACAACGTCGGGTTCAACGTGCGCGGCATCGGCAAGGACGACATCCGTCGCGGTGACGTCTGTGGTCCGGCCGACGACCCGCCGAGCGTCGCCGAGACGTTCACGGCCCAGATCGTCGTGATGCAGCACCCGTCCGTGATTACGGCGGGTTACACGCCGGTCTTCCACGCGCACACCGCGCAGGTCGCGTGTACCATCGAATCCATCGACAAGAAGATGGACCCCTCCTCGGGCGAGACCCAGGAGGAGAACCCGGACTTCATCCAGTCGGGCGACGCAGCGGTCGTCACCGTGCGCCCGCAAAAGCCCCTCAGCATCGAGCCGTCCTCCGAGATTCCGGAGCTCGGCTCGTTCGCCGTCCGCGACATGGGTCAGACCATCGCCGCCGGCAAAGTCCTGGACGTCAACGAAGCCTAATCCATGCAGCAGGCACGCGTTCGTCTCGCCGGCGTCAATCCCGACGATCTCGACAACATCTGCGACGACGTCAGGGAAATCGCGGACAAGACCGGCGTGAAGCTCAGTGGGCCGGTCCCGCTCCCGACGAAGACCCTCGAAGTCCCCTCGCGAAAGTCCCCCGACGGCGAAGGGACGGCCACGTGGGAGCACTGGGAGATGCGCGTCCACAAGCGTCTCATCGACATCGATGCGGACGAACGCGCGCTCCGCCAGCTGATGCGGATTCAGGTGCCCAACGAAGTCAGCATCGAGATCGTTCTCGAAGACTGACCGCGGGCTGTCACACGCGCCTTTCCTCTCCTTATTCAGCCGCGTAGCGCGGGCTCTACGAGGACCACGGCGTGCGTGAGTGATTCACGGCAGACCCACGAAACAGAAGTCTGAAATACGTCGGTCGACTTCGATTGGGTGCGGGCTCGTAGATCAGTGGTAGATCGCTTCCTTCGCAAGGAAGAGGCCCTGGGTTCAAATCCCAGCGAGTCCACTTCTCTCAATACGCCACCGACGAGTGACGTCTATGTCGCTCGTCGTGGCACTGCGTGAACGTTGACGAAGCTGGGATTGAAGCCCTGCCAGTCGCAGCCCGTGCAGCGCCAGCGAGCAGGAACGTCTGGCTTTGGGTTCAAATCCCGCAGACTCGCATCGCGAGTCTGCCGACCTGAGCGATACCGTGGTTTCGCTCAGTCACAGCGAGTCCACTTCTCTGAACCTCGACCACCAAGCGACGTCTCTGTTGCTTCCCGTCGAAACCTAGCGAGCGCTCGTCGTCGGTCGTCGACCGTGGCCGCTCGGTACGACATTTTGGCTAGTTGACTATTCCGAAGCGGAGTCAGGTGACGGCGACGGTCAAATACGCGTCACCAGCCTCGGTTCGGAGTTCGGTGATCGAGACGTGCGAGGCGTTCAGCAGTCGCGTAAGGTCGTCGCTGACCGCCGTCTCCGAGTGGACCCGAACCTTGAGGTGGCCGTTCGCCTCGTCGACGAGCGTGGTCCCGGACGACGCCGCGACGCACGCCCTGAAGTTGCTCACGCGGACTTCCTGCATCGACCGGTGACCGAGCACCACGTCGAGAAGACCCATACGGCTGGGGTGGAGTGTCCAATTTTTAATTCTACACGTACCGGCGAGTACCAATACTTCTCCGTGCTATCACCGAGCGACAGCAGAAGTCCTGGCCAGTTCCGGAACGAATGGCAGGACAAGAGCGCACGCCTGCAGTCGTTCCTCGACGACCATCTGTTCGTCGGCCCCATCGCGAAACAGCACCAGATGACGGGGAACGCGGTGCCGCCGCTGCTCGGGCGCCCGGTCGCCGAAGCTATCGCCAAGGAGATCCTCCCCGCGTAGCGGCCATTCTCCTGTGTTCCGGCTGCGCGGCGTGCACACGAGCGGTACGTTAATGCGGGGCACGCGACAGGTTCGAGACGATGGCGCGCGTCCTGCCGGTACTCGCGGTGCTCGCGCTCGTCGTCGCGGCGGGCTGTCTGACGGCGGAGCCAGCAGCCGTCGGGCCGGACAGCCCGACGGAACCGACGGCAGACGCGCCGTTCACGGTGCCCGACCGGACGGTCGACCGGACGACGAACCCGTGGGGGCCGGGGCCGATTACGGTCGTCGTGGACGACCACACGGGCGCGACCCGCGACGTTCGGCCGGCCGTCCGGGAGACGCTGACGTTCTGGGAGAACGCGGTCTACCCGGGCAACCGCTACCGGCCGGAGTTCGAACTGGTCGAGGGGAACGAGTCGGCGGACGTCCGCGTAGCAATCGAGGCCGCAATCGAGCGGTGTAGCGTCCACGAGGACGATGTCGCGCTCGGATGCGCGCCGGTCGTCCCGACGAACGCGACGGTGACCGACGAGGTGACCGTGCAGGTGCGCGCTGGGCACACGCCGGCGACGATGCGCACCATCCTGAAACACGAATTCGGCCACGTGCTCGGCTTCCGCCACGGCGAGGGACCGGGTGACGTGATGGCACCGAACCTCTCGTCACGCGTGGACAGCGACGTCGCAGACGCGGCCGCGCGGACGTACTCGTGGGCGTCGGACACGCTACAGGTCGCCGTCGTCTCGGACACGACGACGACGGACGCGGCACGGGAACGAGTCCGGGAAGCCGTCGGATACTACGAGCGCGGCGCGGACGGCACCGTCGCGCTCCCGCCGGAGTTCGAGGTGGTCGACGACCCCGAGAACGCGGACGTCGTCGTGGCGCTCGAGGAGTCCGTCGACTGTGACGTCCTCGGCGTCGACTCCTCGTGCGCACACTGGGACGGCCCGGACGTCGACGACGACGGGGTTCCGGAGTACTACACGGACGTCCGCGTCACCGTCGCGCCCGACGGCCACGACCGCGCCGGCTGGCACGCGGGCTACTGGCTGGGCAAGTCGCTGTGGACGAACGGCGTGCCGGGGCCGTTCCGGACGAACGAGCACCCGCCAGCGGGCACGTGGTGAGTGGGAGAGAAGGAGTTACTCGTCGACTTCGTCGTCTTCCTCAACAACGCCGTCAATCGAAGATTGACGTGCAGTCGAACCGGCCTACTCGTCCGGTTCGACGACCTCGACGCCGCGGTTGTTCACCGCGTCGGGGTCGAGACCAATCTCCTCGAGGAAGTTGCGGTACTCGCGTTCCGCGGACTCGCCGGCTTTCTGCTGGTCGCTGGCGTGGTCGCACAGTTCCACGAGGTTCTCGGGGACGTCGTTCTGGTAGACGATCCAGTGGTTGACGAGGTCGCTCATCCGGCGGATGGGGCTGGTGAAGTGGCCGTAGATTTCGAAGTTGAGCGCGTGGTGGCCGCCGAACGGGTCGTTCATGTAGCGGGCGCGGGGCATCACCTTCATCACCGCCCACTGAATCTTCCCGAGTTGGCGCTCGGGCGCCTGCTCTAAGGTGGCGTTGACCGCCTTCCGGGGGTCGTCCCAGGAGTCGCCGGGGATGGAGACGCCGTCGAGTTCCTGAATCTCGCGGAGCGCGTCGTCCCACTCGTCGGGCGACGGCTGCGGGTGGACGCGGTAGACGGCTTCGACGCCGCGGTCCCACATGAGTTCGTGCGTGACAGCCTTGTTCGCCTTCAGCATGCACTCCTCGATGATGGTGTGCGCGCGGTCCCGGCGCGGGTTCAGCACGAGGCTGCCCTCCTCCTTGCGCTGTTCGTGCATCTGGTCGGCGAGCTCGAAGACGAGCGAGATTTCGTCGTGCAGCGGCGCGTCCTCGTCGTCGAGGCGCGCCTCCGTCTCCTTGTACGTCAGGCGCTCGTCGCTGTGGATGACGGACTTGTAAATCTCGATGTTGCGGTAGGAGAGGTCCTCCTTGTCGAGGTGCATCTCGACGGTGTGCGCGAGGCGGTCCTCGTTGGGGACCAGCGAGCAGACCGTCTCCGCGAGCACCGGCGGGAGCATGTGAATCGTGTAGCCGGGGAGGTAGATGGTGTTCCCGCGGTCCATCGCGGCGTCCCACATCTTCGAGCCGGGGTGGACGTAGTGAGTGACGTCGGCGATGTGCACCCAGACGACGTACTCCTCGTCGCGTTCGAGGACGCTGACCGCGTCGTCGAAGTCCTGTGCGTCCACGGGGTCGGTCGTCCACGTGGGCAGCGGGCGCATGTCCGCGCGCTCGTCGACCTCGTCCTGAATCTCGGCCTGCACGTCCTCAATGCGCTCCTCCGCCTCCTCGATGACCTCGGGCGCGAAACCGTCGTGGAGTTCGAACTTCTCCAGGAGGTCGTCGCGCTTGTTCTCGATTTGGCGGTCGAGCTCCGGGGAAATCTCCACGGGCCCCTGGTCCTCGATGGACCCCTGCGCCGCCTCTGCGTCGTTTGACATACTACAGTGTAGCCGGCACCCGCAGTTAGGCGTGTCGCCGTGGTTACTCCCGACCCGGCTGTTCCTCGCCGGCGGCGTCGAGGAATCGCGCGACGAACTCCGCGTCGTCGACGCGTCCTGCGCCCGCGGCTTCGAGCGTGGCTTCGAGGCCGCGCCGGGGCTGCTTGGCGAGGTCGCGGAAACACGGCTTGCAGAGGTGTTCGAAGCGCTTGCCGTCGCGGTCCCAGCGGTCGCCGTGCTTGTCGTACTCGCGGGCGTCCTCGCGGGGCACGGACGCCCCGCAGGCGATGCAGGAGACGGGGTCGTCCCCGGAGCCCAGCATACGCGATGGTTGCCAGCGCGCGCACTTAGCGGTTTGGCCGCCGCGAGCCGTGACGGAGCGGCGGTTTTAAGCGTGGAGCCGCCCGAACCCACGGTATGGAAGTGTCCTCTCGTCACCACCTGCGGAGCGACGCCGTGCGCGAGATTGCCGACGCGCTCCGGGAGGGGCTGAGCGTCGAACTGGACGCGGACTCGTTCGAACTCGTGGAAATCGCCGACGAGGACTTCGACGTCGTGCTCGTCGACGGCGACCCGCTGGTGTGGTACCCGGAGGGCGAGCCGTTCGTCACCGTGCAGGGCGCCAACGAGTTCGACCCGTCGACGGGCGTCGTCACCGTGGACTCGGGAGCTATTTCGTTCGTCAGCGACGGCGCCGACATCATGCGCCCCGGCATCACCGAGGCCGACGAGGGCATCGAAGCGGGCGACCTCGTCGTCGTCGAGGAGGAGAACCACGGGAAGGCGCTGGCGGTCGGTCGCGCGCTCACGAGCGGCGACGACATGGTCGGGGACTCCGGGAAGGTCGTGGAGAATCTCCACCACGTCGGCGACGAACTCTACGAATTCACCGTCTAGCTACGCGTCGCTCTCTTCGTAGCGTTCGAGCGCGTCCTCGTAGCCCTGCTTGGCGAGCCGGTAGGTCTCCCGGAGGTCGACGATTGGGTCCTCGCTGGCGTCCACGCGGAGGTCGTCGTAGTACGGGCGCTCGTCCGCCCCGGTGTCGACGACTGTGACGGCCGCGCTCTGAATCGTGAGGTCCTCGCGCTTGTCGCCGCCCGCGGCCTGCCCCGCGCCGAGCGCGTCGACGAGGCGCTTGGCGAGCGGTTCGTCGCCGAACGCGACGTCCTCGTACTTCTCCGCGGTGCGCTCGACGACCGCTTCTCCAGTGAGGAGGTTGCCCGCGGCGGTGTAGTTCTCGCCGCTCGTGTGGCCGTACCAGCCGTTGCACTCGTCGCCGGAGAACGTGAACGCGCCGTCCCGGGAGACGCCGTGTAGTTGGCGGCTCGGGCTGCTGTCGTCGGCATTCAACAGCGCCTGTAAGGCGTCCTCGATGCCGAGGCCGTCCGCGAGGTACTCGATGCCTTTCGACCCGAGTCGCTCGTTCGTGACGCTCTGCGTGGCGACAGCGCCGTGCTCGTTGACGTGCGGGCACGGCACTCCGACCGCGGGCAGCCGGGTCGTGATGGCGATGCCGAAGCGGTACTGCTGGTCGCCGTCGTCGTCCTCGTAGGGTTCCCGAACGCAGATGCTGAAGGTCACACCCGAAGAGTGCGGCCGCAGCGGCAAAACGGTACGCGAACCGGGCCGTCTGACGCAAGAACTATGCACGCGGCGACCCCCTCTTTCCGCCATGGGCTTCATGGACAAGATTCTCGGCGGGAGCGGGAGTTCCACCGAGGATTACGTGGAACTAGACGTCGATGACTTCGACACGAACGGCGGCGAAGCGAGCGTCACCGTCCACATCGCAGAAATCGACGGGCAAGAGGACGTCATCGCCATCAAGGACGCCGTCTACGACGGTGACGTGGTCATCGCGGACATCACGCGCCTCCGCACGGAGGACCGCACGGTCGAACACATCGTCGACGAACTCCGGCAGGTCGCCCAGGAGGTCGGCGGCGACATCGTCCAGAAGGGCGACGACCAGCTCATCGTCGTGCCGAACGGGCTCGCCATCAGCCGGACGAAACTAAATCGGCAGTAAGCGGGCCGCTATCGAGAGCATCGTCCGCGAGAAGAACGACAGTACTGTTCTCTGAATCCGGGTTACGAGACGTCGTCGGGAGTGTCGGCGTCGTCTTCGACGGAGCGCTTCATCGAGTCGCGGCGGGACTTGGCGTCACGGCCGGTCGCTTCGAGGAGGAAGTCGTTTTTCGCGTCGACGGCGTCCGCAGCGGCCTCGGCTTCGCCCTCGGCGATGACTTCCTCGGCGGGGCGCTCCTCGAAGTCGACTGCGAGCTTGTCCTTCTTCCCCGAGTACTCGACGGCGCCGGCGGTGATGCGCTCGAAGACCGGGTTGTCGGGGTCTTCGACGACGTAGAGGTCGCTGCCCTTGAACTCCTCCGTGTCCGTGATTTCGCCGAAGTAGTCCTCGATTTCCGACTTGAGGTCGGGCATCCGCTCTTCGAGGTACTCGCCACGTCGCATCTTGTACTCCTTCATGAACGCGAGAAGGACAGCGAGGGGTTTAACGGCTTCGTCACCGGTCTTCGGCCAGGTAGCCGCGCTGGCACTCCGGGCAGATGTCGCCGGCGCGCAGGCTGGAGCCGGCGGCGTAGCGCTCGAAGCCACACTCCGGACAGTACAGCGCGAAGTCGAGTTCGTCGGCGGGCTCGTCGTTGTCCAGCGGGCCCGCGCTCGTGAACCCGGTGTCGGCTTCGACGACGCCCTCCTCAGCACCGAATTCGAACGTCGAGTCGTCGGTCTCGGTGGCGCTCACTTCCGCGTCGACGTCGGCAGTCTCGGTCGCGTCGAAGCCCTCGTCCTCGCCCTCGGCGTCCGGCCACGCGCCGCGCTCGCGGTCGAGGTCCGTGGACTCCGGCTCCGGCTCCGACTGGGACTGCGACTGCTCGACGTACTCGGTCTGCGTACCCGACGATTCGGGCTCGCTGGCCGGCCCCGCGTCGACGACTTCCGCGTCGTCCTCGACGGGCTCCGGCTCGGGTTCGGGGTCGGCCTCCGGTTCGGCCGGCTCCTCCCACTGGTCGCTCCCCGGCTCGTCGCCGCCGTCGTCGTCGAGGATGACCGCGTCGTCCTCCTCGGGCTCGCCCGCCAGCGCGTCGTCGGTCTCCATCCCGGCCTCGGCCTGTTCGATGGCGTCGGTCGCCGACGTGAACGCGCCGCTCGCGGAGCCACTCTCGTCGGCGGCCGTCGCGGGTTCGCTGCCCGGTTCCTCGGTCGTCGGCTGTTCGGGCTCCGGGGACGCGTCGGCGCGCTCGCGTCGCTCGGACTGGAGGGACCGAACTTCCGTGTTCTCCGCAGTGACCTTCTCCGAGCCACACCGCGCGCACTCCTTGAGCTCGCGTTCAGTCACGACCACTTCGTCGCCGCGCTCCTCGCGGTCCCGCTCGACGAACGCCTCGCCGTAGTCGTGTCCGAGCAGGGAGCACCTGAGACCCATTAGGACGGCAGTATCCGAGCCAGCGGCAAAAGACTACCGCTCGGGGATACTGCTAAGGCGCCGGCAGCCGTCGGTCGGCGTATGCACGTCAAACCCGAGTACCGCGACCGCCCGGAGACGGAAGTGGCGGTGCTCGACGCGCTCGTCGACCGGCCGAGCGAGGGGATGACGCTGTTCGAGTTGCGCTCGCACGTCGACGCGAGCATCGACGACCTCGAGGACGCGCTCGGCGCGCTGAAGGCCGACGACCTCATCGACGCCGAAGAGACCGACGGCCGGACGGTGTTCACCGCCGACGACCGCGTCTTCCCCGACGGCGACGAGCAGACCGAGCCGTCGATTCTGGACGAACTCCGGCGGCGCATCGGGTTGTAGCGGCGAGCACCGGAACCCGGTGGGTTTACCCGCGCGAGCGCCGACTCTTCGGGTAATGACAGTCGTCAGGGACCTCCACGAGGACCACGGTGCGTCGTTCCGCGACGTCGCGGGTCGCGCGCTCCCCGAGGAGTACGGCCGCCCCGAGCGCACGCACCGCGCGGTGCGCAACGTCGTCGGCGTCACCGAGCACGCCTTCGACGTGGTCGTCGTCACGGGCGAGGACCGCCACGAATTCGTCGACGACACCGTCACCAACCACGTCCCCACCGAGGACGGCGAGGGAGCGTACGCGCTCCTGCTGGACCCGCAGGGCCGGATTCGCGTGGACTGTTACGCGTTCGCGACCGGCGACAGCCTGCTCGTGTTCTTCCCGGCCGGCGAGGGCGAGGCCATCGCCGAGGAGTGGAGCGAGCGGACGTTCGTTCAGGACGTGGATATCGAGCACGCGACCGACCGTTTCGGCGTCTTCGGCGCGCACGGCCCGAAGGCCACGGAGAAAATCGCGAGCGTGCTCGGCGGCGCGAGCCCGCCCGAGGAGCCGCTGACGTTCGTGCGCGGCGCGATGGAGGAGGGCGTGACGGTCATCCGCGACGACGACCTCGCGGGCGAGGAGGGCTACCTCGTCGTCTGCGCGGCCGCCGACGCCGACCCCGTCTTCGAGACACTGGTCATCCGTGGGCTGAACGCCACGCCGTTCGGCCGGCGGACGTGGGAGACGCTCACGCTAGAAGCCGGGACGCCGCTGTACGAGACCGAACTCCAAGACCGAGTCCCGAACGTGCTCGGCCTCGACAACGCCGTCGACTACGAGAAGGGCTGTTTCGTCGGCCAGGAGGTCGTTTCGAAGGTGAAGAACCGCGGCCGACCGAGCAGCCGACTGGTCGGGCTCGTCGCCGAGGACCTCCCCGACGCTGGCGCAACTGTCGCGCAGGACGGCGACGACATCGGCGAAGTCACGCGCGCAGTCGTCAGTCCACTGCGCGAGGAACCAATCGCGTTCGCCGAAGTGAACTACGACGTCGACGGCGGCAGCGTGACCGTCGAAACCGACGACGGCGACGTCGCTGCGGAAATTACGGACCTGCCGTTCGTGGAGTGCACGGGGCGCTCGGCGCGAATCCCTGTCTACGACGGCGAGTCAGCGGAGTAGCGCGCGCAACTGTTCTGCGGAGAAGAGGCTCGTCGGCTGGTCCATGTGGACGCCGATTTCGCCCTCGAACAGCCGCATCCCCGCGCGCTGAATCGGCTGGGGGGCGGAGTACCCCTTGCGGACGAGGTGGCCCAGTTGGATGTCGCGCCCGAGTTCGTCGCGCCACGCGTCCTCGTAGGCGGTGAGCGTCGTGGGGCGGTCGGGGTCGATTTCGCGCGCGGCGCAGTCCGCGGCCGTCATCCCGTAGAGGATGCCGCCGCCCGTGAACGGCTTCGTCTGCCCCGCGGCGTCCCCGAGCAGGAACCCGCGCGTGCTCGTGACGGTATCCGGGGGGCCGATGGGGATGACGCCCGAGCAGCGGTGCTCGATTTCGACGCCGTAGTCCTCGACGAACGCGTCGAACAGCGCGGGGACGTCCTCGCCGGGCGCGGCCGCGAGCCCGTACTCGACGCCGCCCTCGCCGCGGGGGATGCGCCACGCGAAGAACTCCGGGACGGTGAGGTGGACGTCCACGAAACTCTCGTGGTCGGGTTCGGGGTCGAACGCGAGCGCGCCGTGCAGGAATTCGTCGGGCTCCGGGAGCCCGAGCGCGTCCCGCACGCGAGAACGCGGACCGTCGCTCCCGGCGACCATCTTCGCGGTCACGTCGAACGTCTCGTCGGGCCCGCGCACGGTGAGTTCCACGCGGTCGTTGAATTCGGAGACCTCCGTGACAGTGTGTTGCTCGCGGACGTCAGCACCCGCGTCCCGGGCGGCGTCGGCGAGCACCTTGTCCAACTGCACGCGGTCGACGGCGTTCGAGATGGCTTCGTCCTTGTAGAACGGGTACGCCTCGGAGTCGGCGCCGCCGAGGTGGAAGCGCGCGCCCCGAATCTCGTTCTGGAAGAGGTCCTCGCGGGCATCTTCGGGGACGTAGTCCCAGACGTCGAGGCTGACGTGGCCCGAGCACGCCAGCGGCTTCCCGAGTTCGCCCTGCTCGAAGGCGACCACGTCGTAGCCGCGTTCGGCCGCGCGGCGCGCGAACCGCGCACCCGCGGGTCCGACGCCGACGACCGCGAAGTCGTACATTACCGTCGCGTACGTCGCGAGAGCGAAAAGAGGCTTCGCTTAGTAGCCGAGCGTCTCCTCGACCAGCACGACGGTCGTGCGGCCCTCGGTGCCTTCCTGCCGGTAGATGAGTTCCTTCGAGGGCGCGCTCTCGACGCCGTAGGCGTCCTGGGCGCGCTGGTTCTCGAATTCGTAGGCGTACTCGTGGAGGCGCTCGCGGGCGGCCTCGACGTCCTCGACGACCTTGTTGACGCCGGCGACGAGCAGGAGGTTCTTCGCGGCGAACGGGTACGCGCCGACGCGGCTCCCGGAGAGGTCCGCGGCGACGAGCGCGCCCGTCTGGGCGACGCCGTTCACGCCGCCGAGGAAGTAGTCCGCAGTCTGAGCGTCGCGGCGCGCGGCGTCGCGCTCCTCGTCGTCGTCGATGCTCCAGATTTCCGAAGCGAGGTCCTCCCAGTCGTGGTCGCCCTCGTCGAGGTACTCCGTGAACCCGACTTCTTCGAGCGTCGTCGAGTGGCCGTTCATCACGGACGCGCCCGCGGGAATCTCGTCGACGAGCACGTCGAGGGCTGCCTCGGCGTCCTCGACGACTTCGACGTCGAAACCGTGGGCTTCGAGGTTCTCGACGGCTTCCGCGAGTTCGTCGGCTGTCGGGTGGCTGTCCCAGTCGTCGTCCACGTCGATGTCGTCGACGTAGTCTGCCTTCTGTTGGCTCACGTACGAGCAGTGTGGCTTCGCGGGAAAGAACGTGCGGTCCCCGGCGAGTCGCGCCCAAACGAGTAACCCCGGCGTCACCGGGTTCGCGCCGCGCTACCGCCGCAGTTAGTCGTCAACAGTCGGCGCTGCCTGTTCTTCTTTTGCAGGCTTCTTACGGTCGCTGCGCGGTCCTTCGAGGTCGACGCCCGGGAGTTTGTCGCGGAGGTAGCGCCCGGTGTGGCTGTCGTCGTTGCGCGCGACGTCCTCCGGAGTGCCGGCGGCCACGAGGTCGCCGCCGTGCTCGCCGCCCTCGGGACCGAGGTCGACGACGTGGTCGGCGTTCTTCACGAGGTCGAGTTCGTGCTCGATGACGACGACGGTATTGCCGCGGTCCGTGAGGCGCTGGAGCACCTCGACGAGTTTGCGCTCGTCGGCGCTGTGGAGGCCCGTCGTGGGCTCGTCCAGCAGGTAGAGGGTGTCGCCGGAGTCCTTCTTCCCGAGTTCCTCGGCGAGCTTGACGCGCTGTGCCTCCCCGCCCGACAGAGTGGTCGACGGCTGGCCGAGTTTCATGTAGTCGAGGCCGACGTCCATCAAGAGTTTGAGGCGGCGGCCCAGGCGGCTGTCCGCCTCGAAGAAGTCGTAGGCCTCCTCGACGCTCATGTCGAGGACGTCCGCGATGGTCGCGTCCTTGAACGTGACGTCCAGCGTCTCGTCGTTGTAGCGCGCGCCACCGCACTCCTCGCAGGGGACGTGGACGTCCGAGAGGAAGTTCATCTCGATCTTCTGGGTGCCCTGCCCGCCGCAGGCCTCACAGCGCCCACCTTTGACGTTGAACGAGAAGCGCCCCTTCTCGTAGCCGCGCTGCTTGGCGAGCTTCGTCTCGGCGAACTTCTCGCGGATGTAGTCGAAGATGCCCGTGTACGTCGCGGGGTTGGAGCGGGGCGTGCGGCCGATGGGCGACTGGTCGATGAGCCGCACCGTCTCGACGTTGTCGACGCCCTCGATGGCGTCGTGCTCGCCGGGGTCGACGCTGGTGTTGTCGTTCATCTCGCGGGCGAGGCCCTTGTAGAGGATGTCGTGCATCAGCGTCGACTTCCCGGAGCCCGAGACACCCGTAATCGCGGTGAACGCGCCGATGGGGAGGTCGACGTCGAGGTCGCGGAGGTTGTGCTGGCGCGCCCCCTCGATGGTGAGCGTGTCCTCCCAGTCGCGGCGCTCGTCGGGGACGGGAATCTGCTTGCGGCCCGCGAGGTAATCTCCAGTGATGGAGTCCTCGGCGGCCATGAGGTCCTCGACGTCGCCGTTCGCGACGACGTCGCCGCCGTGGCGGCCCGGCCCGGGACCCATGTCCACGACGTTGTCCGCGCGCCGCATCGTCTCCTCGTCGTGCTCGACGACGACGAGCGTGTTCCCGAGGTCGCGGAGTTCCTCGAGCGTGTTGAGGAGGCGGTCGTTGTCGCGCTGATGGAGCCCAATCGAGGGCTCGTCGAGGACATAGAGGACGCCCACGAGCCCCGAGCCAATCTGGGTGGCGAGGCGGATGCGCTGGCTCTCCCCGCCGGAGAGCGTGGAGGCCTCGCGGTCGAGCGTGAGGTACTCCAGGCCGACCTCGGTCATGAAGCCGAGGCGCGCGCGAATCTCCTTGAGAATCTCCTCGGCGATTTTGCGGTCGCGGTCGTCGAAGCGCGCCTCCATCCCCTCGAAGTGGGCGAGGGCGTCGCCGATGCTCATCCGGTTGACTTCCGTGATGGGCGTACCGTCGACGAGCACCGCGCGGGATTCAGGCTTGAGGCGCGTGCCGTCACACGCCGGGCACGTCGTGACGGACATGTACTCCTCGATGTGGTCGCGGGTGCTCTCGGAGTCGGTCTCGACGTAGCGGCGCTCGAGATTCGGGATGACGCCCTCGAAGGGCTTCTCCTTGCGTCGCACGCCGTTCTTCGTGTTGCGCTTGAAGACGACGTCCTCGGTGGTGCCGTAGAGGAACGCCTGCTGGACGTCCTCGTCGAGGTCCTCGAACGGCGTGTCGAGGCTGATGCCGAAGTGCTCGGCGACCGAGTCCAGCCGCGTCTGGTAGTACGA
This sequence comes from Halobacterium sp. KA-4, assembly GCF_021028995.1. Classification (GTDB taxonomy): domain Archaea; phylum Halobacteriota; class Halobacteria; order Halobacteriales; family Halobacteriaceae; genus Halobacterium. The sequence goes on from NZ_JAJJZG010000001.1 coordinate 384,859, forward strand.
GCGGTTGTAACTCCAGGCCTCGAAGACGTGCTTGACGGGCTTGCTCTCGTCGACGACGACGAGGCCCTCGCTGACCTCCTTCGTGTTCCCGATGCCCTCACACTCCGGGCACGCGCCGTGCGGGCTGTTGAAGGAGAACGAGCGCGTCTCGATTTCGCTGATGTCGATGCCGCAGTGCGTGCACGCGAGCTCCTCGCTGAACTCCACAACGAAGCGGTCCTCGTCGTCTTCGTCCGCGAGGTCTCCCGTGCTGCGCGCGGTGGCACCGCCGAGTTCGAGGTCCTCGTCGGCGTCGGGGACGATGACCTTCAGGACGCCGTCCGCTTCGTCGAGGGCGGTCTCGACGCTGTCGTTGATGCGCGAGCGGGCGTCCTCGCTGACCGCGACGCGGTCGACGACGACGTCGACGGTGTGGTCGTAGTTCTCGTCGAGGTCGGGGCGGTCGTACGCGAGGTCGTAGCTCTCGCCGTCGACCTCCACCCGGGAGTAGCCCTCGCTGACGAGGTCGTCGAAGCGGTCCTCGAAGGCGCCCTTCTGGTCGCGGACGACGGGCGCTGCGATTTTCGCCTTCGTTCCCTCGGGGAGTTCGAGGATGCGGCGGACCATCTGCTGGGCGGACTGCTCACCGACCTCGCGGCCACACTCCGGGCAGTGCGGGACGCCGACGCGGGCGTATAGCAGGCGCAGATAGTCGTGGAGTTCCGTGACGGTGCCGACCGTCGACCGGGGGTTGTTCGCGGCGTTCTTCTGGTCGATGCTGATGGCGGGCGAGAGGCCCTCGACGGACTCGACCTGTGGCTTGTCCATCTGCCCGAGGAAGTTCCGGGCGTACGCAGACAGGCTCTCGATGTAGCGGCGCTGGCCCTCCGCGTAGATAGTCTGGAAAGCCAGCGACGACTTCCCGGACCCGGAGAGGCCGGTCACCACGTTCAGCGCCTCGCGTGGAATCTGTACGTCGAGGTCGTCGAGGTTGTTCTCCTCGGCCCCTCGGACCTCGATGTAGTCATCGCTCATTAGGCGTCTATTACCGCACGAGCCAGTGAAGGTCTGTCGGTCGCGGTCACCGTGCGAACCCTTTTACTGGCGCGCGACGCACCCGAACGCACACCGATGCCCTCCACGTACGACATCTCCACGGTCGACCTCGACGACGACCGCTACGAAGTCCGCCAGTCCCTGATTCGGAACAAGTACGCCGTCCGCGACAGCGGCGGCAGCGTCGTCCTGCGCGGCAAGCAGAAGATGTTCAGGATGAAAGAGGAGTTCCCGTTCGTCACCGGCGACGGCGAGGACGCGTTCACCGTGAAGGCCGGCGGCATCGTGGACGTCGCGGGCAACTACGCCATCACCGACGCCGGCACCGGCGAGGAGGTCGTCGTGCTCGACGAGGACTTCTCGCTGTTCGTGGAGAACTGGACGGTCCGGGACCCCGAGACGGGCGAGGCGCTGGCGACGATTCGCTCGAAGAGCAAACTCCTCTCGGCGCTCCGGCACCTCGTCGGCCTCGCGAACCTGATACCGAATCGCTACGAGATATTCGACGCCGACGGCGACCACGTCGGGAACGTGCGCGGGAAGTTCTCGTTGCGGGACGCCTACGCTGTCACCATCGACGACGCCAGCGACGTGCCCAAAGAGGCGGTCGTCGCCGCCGCCTGCGTCCTCGACGCGCTCGAAAACGAGTGACTACGCGCCGTCGAACGCCTCGCGGAGGTCGTCGGCGACGTCCGCGACTGCCTCGTGTGCGCGGTCGAGGTCTGGCGAGGACAGCATCGTCGCGAACCCGTGAATCACGTCCTCGTACTCGACGTGACGCGTCGGCACGCCGTCCGCGACGAGCTGGTCGGCGTACCGCCGGCCGCCGTCCCGGAGCGGATCGAAGCCCGCCGTGAGTACGGTCGCGGGCGCGACTCCCGATAGGTCGCAGGCGTTCGTCGGGTCGCCGTAGGGGTTGCGCTCGTGAATCTCGGAGCCGTAGTAGCACTCCCGGAACCACCGGAGGTCGTCCTCGCTGAGCACCTTCCCGGCGTGCTCGCGGACGGATTCCTGGTCCTCCTCGATGCCGACGCCCGGGTACAGCAGGTACTGGTAATCGACTTTGGGGCCGTCGCGCTCGGCGGCCATCAGCGCCGCGACGGCCGCGAGGTTCCCGCCCGCAGAATCCCCGACGACTGCGAGGTCGCCCGTGCCGGCGAGCGCGTCCGGGTTGTCCGCTGCCCACGTGAGCGCAGCGTACGCGTCCTCGACGGCCGCCGGGAACGGGTGATCGGGCGCGAGTCGGTAATCGACGGCCATCACGACGCAGTCGCTCTCGCGCGTGAGGTGCCGGCAGAACAGGTCGTGCGTCTCCAGACTCCCCATCACGAACCCGCCCCCGTGGTAGAACACGACCGTCGGGAACGGGCCGTCGCCCTCGGGGCGGTAGAGCCGTACCGGGAGGTCGCCGGCGGGCCCGGGAATCGTGCGGTCGACGACGCGACCCACTTCCGGGGGATTGCGGTTCTGCCACCAGCTCGTCGCGCGTTCCAGCAGCCGCAACGGCCGCACGCCCAGCGAGCGCAACGACGTCAATCCGAGGCGCTCGCGGCGCTCCATCGCCGCCCGCGCCTCCGGATGCATCTCGTCCATACGTGACAGTCGCGTGACGACAGCAAAAAGGTCGGGCTGCCGGCAGCGCTCACTCCGCGATGTCGACGGCCTCGGCGTCCGCGAGGTCGCGCAAGCGCTCGGGCTCGATGGGCCAGACCGCAGTCGGCGTGCCGGCCGCCGCCCACACCTCGTCGTGGTCGAGGAGCGTGTCGTCCAGCAGGACGGAAACGTCCGTCGCGTGGCAGATAGGAGGCACGCCGCCGATGCTCCAGCCCGTCGCCTCCTTCACCTCGTCCGCTTCGGCCATCCGCGCGTCGCT